>JBBRPR010000025.1:0-108461 GCA_038227875.1 Planctomycetota bacterium | reverse complement strand
GAAACGTGTCTCCCGCTGCCTGCGGCCCCATCCTGCCAACCTCTTCCACTATCTCGTCACTTTCCATTTTCATCGCTCCCATACCTTTCTTCATCGGCACGGGACGCTCTTCAATTTTCAACAATCAGTGGGACGCTTCCATCTGTCCGGGGGCTCGGCCCTTCAGGCCGGCCCCCCGGCTAAGCTCCGAGGTCCCTTCGGGACAAAGAACCTGGCTTCGGGCATTTGTCCTCGAAACATGAAGGAGTGTGGCACTAGATGATGGATTATTCAGCCATAATCACAGCCATCACCGACCGCGCCAGTTCTTAGGTTCGAGCCAAACATGCCGGCAGACTCAACCATGGAATATTTAAAAGATGAGCCCTTTATTGCGGCTGGCTTATTTCCCGAGCGCGAGGCTCTGTCCACATGGTTCCAGGATTGGTTAGATAACAAGGAAATGTTCAGTCGCCCGTACGAGTAGAGATTGCATGAGCTTGGAGATATTCGAAACAACCTAACTCCCAACCGACCAAATTAAGCGCGAACGCTCTTTCGGCACGCCAAATGCCATACTTCTCATATCGAGCCAGAAAGCAGTACGAAGGACGGGATTTCCCACAGTTTTCGCCGGAGATTCCAACACAAGGCCCTACACTGCATGGAGATGCGGAAATGATCTACAAGGAGACCCCAATGCAAACAGCCGCTAAAAAGAGCCGGCCTATCGTCGCACTTCTGGTGCTGCTGAGCCTCACGGCCTTCGCCTCGCCGTGGCAGTCGCTTCGCGCCGAAGACGCGCCGAAGCCCGAAGAAAAAGCCGCCGACTGGTCCGTCGCGCCGCTCCTCCCGCCGGAGACGCTCTTCGTCGTCACGTCTCCCGATTCCAAAAAGATGACCGACAAATTCAAGCAGACGGGACTCTGGCAGCTCTACTCCAATCCCGATGTCCAGAAAGCCTTCCGCACGCCGCTGATGGCCGCGCAGATGGGCATGGCCGCCGCCGAACTCCAGGCCGGCATCAAGATTCCTGAAATCCTCTCCTGGATCAACCAGGGCGAAGTCACGTTCGCGATGCTCGCCTGCGATCACCGCAACGAAAAGGATGAGCCGGTTCCCGATCTGCTCATCAGCCTTCAGGCCAAGGAAAAAACGCAGGCCGTCCTCGATGAAATCAGCAAGCGCATCGACCAGCTCAACGCCAACGCCGGCAACCAGCTCGACCTGACCCAGACGCCCGTCGGCAACTACACCGTCCACCGCGTCGGCCACGTCGCCGTGCCCTTCAGCATCAGCTACACCGTCTGCGATGGCCAGATCATCGTCACGCTGGGCGAAGGCTACATCGAAAAGATCCTCACGCTGCACGAAAAACTGAAGGCCGGCCCGCTCCCCGCCGCCGCCAACGGCAAGCCTGAAACGCTCGCGCAGACGCCCGCCTTCCTCGCGACGACCAGGAAGTCCTCCGACGCCGATCTGATCGCCTTCGCCAACTGGGATCTGCTCCGCGACAACAAGATCCTCAATTTCAAACCGCACAACGACCGCGTGCAGGCCGATTGGGATCTCGTGGGCCTCGACGCCGTGCATGCCATGTCCTACGCCCTGAGCGTCAAAGGCCAGAGCCTGCGCGAAGTACTCTACGTCGACACGCCGGCCGCCGCGCGCAAGGGCATGCTCGCCCTCTTTGACGGTGCCGCGCCGCTCAACCCGACCGTGCTGGCCCAGGCGCCGCGCAACTCGGTGCTCGCCGTCGCGCTCGATTTCGCGCCGGATAAGTTCAGCGACAAGCTCGCCGAACTGGCATCCATCGACAATCCCAACGCACGCCAGGAACTCGACCAGGCGCTGACGCTCGCCGGCCAGCAATTGAAAGTCGACGTGAAGAAAGAGATCTTCGGCGCGCTCACCGGCCAGGCCACGTTCTCCGTCGCGATGGTCGCCAAGAACGCCAAGCTCCCCGTCGCCATGCCGCAGGCGCTGCTCACGATCCAGGTCAAGGACACCAACGCGCTGAAGACCGTGCTTGCCTCCGTGCGCAACGCGCTGGGCGAAAAGTTCGAATATTCCGAAACCGCCGCGAACAATAACAGCATCGTCACCGTCCGCGAAAAGTTCCCGCAGGGCCACAAGCCCCGCCAGATCGCTTACGCCATCGACAAGAGCGACCTGCTGGTCTCGCTCTACCCGCTGGCCCTGCGCGATGAACTCGCGCGCCGACAGGGTGCTGGCAGTCCGTCAGACAAGGCCCGCAGCGCCGGCAGCCTCTCCGAAGACGATGACTTCAAGAACGCGATGTCCTCGATCAGCGGCACGCCGCAGTTCCTCTTCTACGCCGACACCGGTGCGATCGCGACCGCCGCGTACGACATCTTGATCCCCATCGCGCAACTCGAACCCCGTCCGCCGCAGTTGGACGTCAGCGTCCTGCCCAGCGCCGATCTGCTCGCGCAGAACCTGACCGGCACGGTCTTCTCGCTGAACTCCGATTCCGACGGCGTGACCGCGTCCGGCTATTCGCCCACTGGCGTGGTCGGTCTCTTCGCCGTCACCGTCTCCGCCGCGATTAAGAACCGCCAGAACGCCGGTGGTGGAGTGGGCGGCGCGGGCGGCGGCGCGATGCAGCAGCGCAAGCGCTCGGTCCTCGACGCCCTCAATCAGGGTCTGCAAGCCTACGCCAAAGACAACAACGGCGCGTTCCCCCACGCCGTGAAAGACCTGCAGCCCAAGTACCTCCCGCAGCTGACGACCGAATTGAATTTTGTCGAATACCTGGGCAAACAGGACAAGGAGAACAAAGTCGTCGCCCATTCCTCCGAGAAGCTCCCCGGCCCGATCACCGTCCTGCTGCAGAACGGCACCGTCGCCGACATCCGCCGCGAATCCCTCGGCAAGACGTTGAAAGAAGGCTTCAACGCCGACGCCGCCGTCACCGAAGCCCCAAAGCAGGCGCCGGACTTCTAAACGAATGTCGAATGTCGAATGTCGAATGTCGAATGTCGAATGTCGAATGTCGAATGTCGAATGAAACAAACTCGCCGCTGAACGCGGCGAGTTTGTTTATGAGGACCCCAATCCGAGAATCAACGCCCCGCCCGCGAGGGGTGGCCCATCCGAATTCGGAGAATTCGGATGGGTGAGCGCAGCGAACAAGAACCTCGTCGGCGAGCTCGCCCCGCCAATCCCCCGCCCCGAGAACACGAATGCCAGCGGCTCCCGCATCATTCTCCCCCCTTGAAAAGGGGGGCAGGGGGGTCCAAGTCCGCCGGACGCGCACCGCCTCCACTCAACATTCGAAATTCGCCATTCGACATTCGCCATTCGACATTCGACATTCGACATTCCCGGCGTTCGTCACTGCTTCGTCGCATTCACCAACGCCTTCGCCGCCGCATTGATGATCGCTTCCGACGTGATCGTCGCGCCCGACGTAATATCCACGCCCTTGATGCTCTGCTTCTGCAAAATCTTCGCGGGAGTCTCCGTGATCGACGAATAGTACTGCTTCTCGTGATGATCGCTGACTTTGACCGCGTCCAGCTTTCCATTCTTCACGTCCACGGTCACGCCCACGGGTCCCGTGTAGCCAAGGCTGCTGGCCGTGTAGGAACCATCGGGGATCCGCTCGAGATGATTGAAGGCGTCGGCAGCCTGCGCGGATTCGAGGCTGTTCTGCAGGCGCGCGGTATTCGGCATTTGCCGCTGTTTGCAGGCGTTCAACGACTTCTCGAAATAGGCAATGGCTTCTGGAAACTGGCCCGCGCGACGGCAGACTTCGCCCATGACCTGATTGATGATAATGGGATTGGTCGCGACATTCCGTTCGCCCAGTTGCAGCGCCCGCGCCGTTTCTCCCAGCTCGCCCCAGACGCGGACCAGAATCGGAATCGCCGACGGATTGACGTTGTTCTCGCCCAGCGCTTCCACCGCCATGTCGCGGTTGCCCATATAAAGGTAGCAGCGCGCCAGCGCCACCTTGTGGCTGTACCCGGCGTGTCCGGCGCCGCCGCCCTTGCGCCACCAGAACGCCGCGCGCGGAAAATCGAGCAGCAATTCGGCATACGCGGCGCCCAGCGCATTCATGGACTGTTTCAGCGCCCACGAATTGTCGCGATTGACCGTCAGCGAATGGTGGAGCAGCTTGATGCCCTCCTTCCATTTGGCGGGATTTTCGTTGACCGTGCTCCATAAATACTGCGCCAGCGTCTTCTTGACCTCACCCGCTTTGGGCCCCTGCCAGGTCAGATCCAAACCGTCGGGAATGTTCAGCGTGACCGCGTTCCACCATTGCGGCGGCGAGGTTCCCTCCGACGCGATCAGCGCTTCGACCTCTGCCCGCGTCTTCGAATTCGCAGTCGCCACAGCCGTCGCATCCGCTCCCAGCGCAGGAAAGTCGGCGTACGCCCCTTTCACCACGCCCGCCGGCATTCCCGTCAGCCGCCCGAACTTCTCCGGCGTATGAGAACTCTTGGCAAACACCGGCGACCAGTACATCAATTCGTTCGCCGCGGTGCGATTGCGCGAAACATTGAAGGCCCACTCCGTCCCGCTGGCCGGTAGCGGCGAGCAATCGAAGCTCGCATAGGGCAGCGCCAGCGTCACGATCCAGCTCTCTTTACCGACGCGCGCCTGGACTTCGGCCTTGGGTTGCCACTGCCTGTCCGGCCTGCCGGGCGAATCGAGAAAGCCGTCCCAGGAGACGCTCTTCGAATTGACGATGATCTGGTAATAACTCACGCGCGTATTGTTTGGGTCGATGAACAGTTCGACCGCATCGTCTTCCCAGATCCCGTCCTGTTCATGCGTGACAGCGGTGGCCTTGAGCGACTGAAGCGTTTCTTCCGAGTCAAAGCACTCCACGGCAAGGTACAGGTTCTTGTCGTCCTTCATCATGTACAGCTTGGTCCTGCCGCGTGGCGCGCTGCCGTCCCCCAGCTTGAACGCATCGGAAGTCGCCGCGTCTTTCCACGCGGGGTCGACGAGCGTCCCGTCGATGCGCGGCGCCGTCTTCGCAGTCCCCACCGCCAGTTCGGGAAGCATGGCGGCCTCCGCAGGCGGTGTCTCCGGCTGGGTCGGCGCCACTTCAGCCGCGCGGCCCGATGCGCTGAGCAGTGTGACCAACACCACAGCCAAACCGTGGAGCGAGGCCCGGACGATGCGCGGCGACAACTCAACGGCGTGTCGTTTCAGGAAAGTTAGGGGCAGGACTGAGATTTTTCGAGAGGCTGCTGAACACTGGCGCATTCGAAAACCCTCTGCATACCGCGACTCCATCAATGTCCGCGATCACCCTCAGAGTACCGACAATTTTAGTTCTCCGCAATCGGGAAGGAGAACACCGGCCCAGCAGTGACACCGTAAAGCGCGACGCCCGTTGAATTCCCCCCATGAATCGCCACACTTACACGTCATGACCACGGTCGCCACGCCGCCACGTCCTCGACGCCGCTGGCTGCGCTTCTCGCTGCGCACGCTGCTGCTCGCCACGTTGCTGGCCGGCAGCGGCGGAGCTCTATGGACACACCTGGAACCGTGGGTCTGCGTGCGGACGGTCCCCTTCGGGCTGGCGGAGCTTTGGGTCTCGCCCGACGGCCGGACGCTCTGCGCAATTCAAAACAGGGGTACCAAGGTTCACATTCTCGACGCCGACACGCTGGAGCAACGGGCGATATGTGACAATTCTACTTGGAAATTCGAGGCGCTTTCCTTTTCTCTGGACTCCCGGCGGATCTTAACCACGTGCAACAATCTCGATGACACAGGCGCCAAACACGAGAAAGAGAAATATCTGTTCGTATGGGACGCCGATTCCGGAAAGCAACTCGCGGCGATCACGCGGCCAGGCGGGCACTCGGATATCAATTTCGCGCGATTTTCCCCCGACGCCAAAAAACTGATCGCGATTCAGAATTCGGATTCAAAAGTGTTGTTTTACGCGATTGCGGACGGTTCCTTGATACGAAAGATCAGCGAAGCCGAAGTGAGCGTGCTCTGTCCCAAACAGCCATCGCCCGAAGAACAGAAGGTCATCGACGAAACCACATCGCGGGCGACCGCGCAAGCCGAACGTGCCGTCACACTCGATGAGTTCACCAGGGCCGTAGTCCAGCTGCATGTGCCGGGCGCACTCTCCTCGGACGGTCGCTGGCTGCTCACCTACCTCCACGGACAATCTCTAATTTGGGATGTCGAATCTGCTCGTCGGCGATGTCAATCAACCGCTGCAGGTGTGGGAATTGCCCGAAGGAACAAGTTTTCGTCCCGCGGAGTGTGTTCGCAACCAGACTCGCGACGAATTTTTGACACCTGACGGCCAACGCGTGATCGCGCGACGATTCAACATGGTTACTTTTGAGGAATGTCTTGCGATTTGGGACGCGACCGCCGGCAACCTTCTAACCCAATTCGCCTCGCACGATGGCTTCGAATCCTTCCAATGCTGCATCAGCCCTTCCGGCAACCACGCGTATGTCTCCAGCAAGGACGAACTGGCCATCTGGTCCCGCCGCCGCCCCGAAGGGCGCTGGGGCATGGCCGTGATGCCGGAACTCTGGCTGACCATCCTGCTGACTTGCGCGCTGCTCTGGAGCCTCCTCCGAAAAGACCGCCCGCTTGAACCAAAACCTAATTTTAAAATTTAAGAACATATTACTTGACTATCCCATTTCACGGTATATAGTCATTAATTGATAAGATGCAGCTCTCTGACAACTCAATATATCCCGCAGCACCAATTACCGCCCCGCCGCGAAGGCTCACTCACGCCCTCGCACGGGCCCCGCCCCGAGCAAGCCCGATGCAGGCCGCGACGCCTGCATCGGGCGCGTCGAGGGGTACAATAACGCTGTTGTACGGGAAACATCTAAAGACCTGAATCATGTAACATTTTGTAACATTTGGTCACATTTACCTATGAAGCCGGTGTGGTACTTCACCCCGTGCAATTCATGCGAATGTTACGTGCGAATCGGTTAGCAGACCTTGTTTTCCCCGAGGACAGACCTTTGTGCCTTTGGGCACAAAGGTCTGTCCTCCTGCGGCGCGACAAAAACGGTTCCGTCGTTCATCGCATTCAACGCGCAAAGGACAACCCGACTTCGCCAAAAAGTATTCCAATTACCCGATCCCCGGTGCCCGATCCGCGATCCCATCCGTTCGTACTTGGAATCCGAGCCTGATTAAACTACCTTGAGAACCATGGCTACCTCAAAAACGAAGTACCTGATCATCAACGGCGACGACTTCGGCTCCTCCGAATCCGCCAACCGCGGCATCATCGACGCCTTCCGCAATGGCATCCTGCGCAGCGCCTCGCTGATGGTCCCCTGCCCCTGGTTCCCGCAGGCTGTCGAACTGGCCAAGCAGCACGGCCTCGCTTGCGGTCTCCACATGACGCTGACCTGCGAATACCACAAGTACCACTTCGGCCCGCTGACGAGAGCCCCCGAACTCACGCGCGATAAGAAGGGCTACACCTTCATCGCCAATCCCAACGAGCTCCCCGCCAACGGCCAGGAGATCGTCTACCGGGAACTCGAAGCGCAGATGGAACGCTTCCTCGATTTCGGCTTGAAGCCGGCCTTCGTCGACGCTCACATGGGAGTCGTGCCGCGTTGGGACAACGCCTTCCTGTCGGTCGCCGAACGTCTGTACGAACGCTTCCGAGTCCCGTTTCTGCGCCTCGAAAAGAGTGGCGGCGCCAAGAGTCTCCCGCTGGCGTTAGTCACCGGAGTGGGCGCCAGCACGGAGAAGGACCTGCCGCTGAAGCAGCGTTTCCGCGCGCAGCTCCAGGCGCTGCCGGAAGGCGCGTCCTACATGATGTGCCACCCCGCGATCCTCACCGACGAGATGCTGGGCATGGAGCTGACACCCGGCTTCGCCGCCCCGCGCCAGACCGACCTCGACGTCCTCCGCGACCCGGAAGTCCGCCAATGGATCCGCGAGCTGGGCATCGAAGTGATCTCGGTCGCCGAACTGCCGAAGTAATTTTGAAACGCGAGGACCTTATGGACAGCCCATAAGTCAAAATTGGCCACCATCTCAACCGCCATTTCGACCCTGGGGACCATGGTCCCCAGGGTCAAAATGACCCGCGGGCCAATTGGCCCGCGGTACTTCAAGCTCTAATCACGCGCACTTTCCGTTTCGACATTCGCCTCATTCCTTAGCGACGGTCTGCGAGAAAATGCGGTGCAGGATCGAGCGGCCCTGGTCCATGCGGACATACGCCGCGTGTCCGCCGTCCGGCAGGACAGTCAGATGAGCGCTGGTCTGGATCTTCTCGAGCTGCTCGACGGTGCCGGGAGCGTTCAGCGGATCGTTGCGAGCCAGGACCAATTCGACCTTCTTGTCGAGGTTCGGCAGCAGCAGCGCCACTTCCCCCAGGTTCGCCAGTTCGTCTTCCGATCTCACGTCGCCCTTGCCGATCCAGTACGGCGCGATCCAGTACGAGAAGAGCGCCTGAAAGTTGATGCCGCCGGCTTCCACTTCGCGGTCCATCTTGTCCGCGTGGTTATTGCTCAGGCTTTCCAGGTTCAGCACCTTCGCCGGAGACGGATGAATCTGGCCGGAGTACATGCGGTCGACCAAGTCCACGGCCGGCGACAGATCCAACCGGAAGCCGCGGCCAAGCACCTTCTCCAGTTCCGCGACCTTGACGCCAGACGGAGCCGACGAGCCCGGCTTGGCCGACTTCACGATCGGGACGATGGTGTCGTACGAGTAGGGCAGGTCTTCAAACTGATCCAGCCGCGCCATCGCGTCGCGGAAGCTCACCGGCACCGAGAAGGCAACGACGTGCTGCAGTTTGACCGGCAGCTTTCCTTCCTTCTCCAGCGCGGCCATCTGCAGCGCCACGCCACCGCCGTAGCTCACGCCCACGACGGAGATGTCGGTGGTCTTCGCGCCCGTGCGCTTCAGCACTTCCTGGATCACGTTGGCGGCGACCAGCGCTTCGCGGCGCAGATTGCCCGGCGCGCCCTGGCGTGTCTGCGTGATGTAGCGCGTCGAGAAAAACGAATCCATCGTGATCACGTTGCAGTTCAGGCCCGTCAGTTCGCGAGCCAGATCATCGGAGTACGGATTGTCGGCGCGTCCGAACGTCCCGCTCAGGATCAGCACCAGCGGACCGTTGGAGTTTTTCATGCTGTAACGGACATGCGCCGAACCGCCGCCGGCCAGCGACGCGTCCATGTCGCTCAAGCTCACGCCATCGCTCTTGCGCATCGCCTGCACAACCGTGTCCCACGCGCCGGCGCGGTAGTTGGCGGACACTTCACTGGCACTCACATTTCCCAGCAGAGTCAGTACAGCGATCAGGGTCATCAGTAGTCGGGTCATAATCACATCCTCAGTAACGCGTGCAGTCTCGTTCGGTGCCCTTGAATTCATTTGGGCGCTGGTGTTGGATCTGCATCTACCTATTTCAATTTTGATTCCATTCACAACATTCCGATAATAATATTTTGTCTGCGGTTACATGTAATTCGCACGGGTGCGATGGGATTTTTCTGCCAAAGCACATGTGGGATTTGTGTAAAAACAAGCAGCCATCGCCAAGTCAAAAAGGGATCCGCCGCATTTCGCGTCACAATAAAAAAACGGGTCCTGACGCACTTTGTCAGGACCCGCTTTTGTACGACTATCGAACGTTCAGAATTCGCCTGCCGTCCAACTTTAGAACGGTCCAAAATTCGCCGTTTTGCCGCGTGCCGTGGACTTGAATTTCACCGTCGCATCGGCCTGGTAGAAGGCGCCCAAGAACTGCACCTGCACCACGATCTTCGTCGGCAGGCCCGTGGCATCCAGTGGTGAGTTGGCCAGCACCGCGGCGGCCAGCGCGGCCTTGGAGATCACCGCCGTGAACGGCGCTTCCTGGTCGGCGATGGTCTTCTTGGTCGTGACTTTGAAGCTACCCTGCGCGAACTTGGCGCTGCCCTTCGCGTCCAGCGTGAAGTTGAACGTGTTACCGCCGATGATCAGCGTCACGGCCTGTCCGGCGAGCTTGGAATTGCCCGGCACATGCAGAATGCCGATGAGCGTTGCCTTGTCGCCGCCCTTCGCGTTGGCCAGCAGGAAGCTCGCCCGGCGCAGGCGGAAGAGTCGCCCGATGATCGTGACTTGGAGCGGGAAGACCACCTGCTTGCCGTTGGTGGCTGTCACCGTCACAGTCACATTGTACGTACCCGGAGTTGTGTACGCGTGGCTGACCGTCTGGCCCGTCAGCTCCGGCGAGCCGTCGCCGAAGTTCCAGCTCACCGTGCCGCCGGTGACGGCGATGGTAAAGACAACCGGCTGGCCCGTCTGCGCCGGATTGGGCGCCATCGTCGGCGGGCTGATGATCACCAGGCCGCTGACGTTGACGTTGAACGTGCCGATGCTCCCCGCGCGCACCGGGTTGTCGTTGCTGTCTGTGACCTGATTGGGCTGTATCGCAATCGTGTATGTGCCGTTGGCGTCGGACGTCCACGCACCGCCCGGAGGCACGATGCTGTAGGTCACAATCACCGTCGTGCCCGGCCGCGACGGCAGCGCCGAGACGAACTTCGCCGGCTGGGAGAAGCCGTTGGGACCGGTTACCAGGATGTCGTTATCATCAAGCGTCAGCGGATCGATGGCCAAGTCGTCGCTGTAGGTCACGGAGAACGTGTAGAGATTGGGGCTCGATGCATCACCAACCGGCGGAGCGATGCGAAGGAACGCCGTCGGTGCGACACTGTTGGCGACCTGCAATTCGAACGCGCCGATGTCGTAGTTGGTGTTGCTCAGACGGCGCGCGTTGCCGCGCTGATCGAAGAGCAGCCGGTCCGGATTGACGCCGGCGTCGAGGCCCGGGCTGCCGGAAAGCAAAGCGCGCGTCTGCGTCGGTCCGCCGTTGTTGGCCAACGGCGCCAGCAGCGGAGTGACATTGAGCAGATTGGCCGCGGTGCCGGTCGCGGTAATCGTCGCGGCGCTGTCGACGTTGCCGACGAGCACTGCTTCGGCGCTGATGGCGCCGGCCACATCCCGGCCAGAAGTCGCGCTTCCGTTATAGAAGATGGAGCTGGCGCTGGTGACCGCCGCGCCGGTTTTGACGAAGAGGTTGCCGCCGGAGACGACTAGCGAATTCTGTCCCGCGGGGACGCCTGTTCCCGCCCCGCTGCCGTACGCGCCGTTGTCGGTCAGCGTGGAGTTGTTAATGGCAACGACTCCAGCGTCGACGTAGACGCCGCCACCGGTCGCATTTCCAGCGTTGCCGCCGGCGCCCAGTGAACCAGTGCCGCCATTGCCGCCGTTACCTGCGTCCACTTCATTGCGCTCAAGCGTCGAGTTTGACAACTTCACCGTCGAAGCGCCGACGACTGCCAGCGCTCCACCAGCGCCTGTGCCGCCCTGACCGCCCGCGCCGCCGTAGAAGCCCGAACTGTTTCCGCCTCGTTGGCCCATAGACAGATTGTTATTCAGCGTGGAATTCGAAATGACACCCGACGCCGCGGAAATGTAGATTCCAGCGCCCAGTGCGGATCCGCCCTGTCCCGCGGCGGCCGCCGAATTGGTGAATCCGACACCACCGTTGCCGGCATCCGCCTCGTTGGAATTCACGGTCGAATTGTTGATGGTGAACGCCGACGAGCCATTGATGAAAATACCGCCGCCCAGGACTGTGGAGCCGTTTGCCGCAAGTCCCCCTTTGCCTGCCCTGCCACCCGTATTGCCGTAAGCGCCATTGGACGAAATCAAAAGGTTGGACAAGGTCAGTGGCGCGGCGCTGTCGATGAAGATTCCTGCGCCGGCGGCCTGGCTGCCCGCGGTACTGCCTCCGATACCCGTCGCACCGCTGGCGGCAAATGCGGAATTCTGCTGAATCGTGGCGTTCTGAATTTTCAAGTTGGCCACGCTGGCAGCGTAAATTCCGGCACCCTGGCTCACGCCTGACGTGCCCGCGATACTCTGGCCGCCGTTGAATTTCGTGTTGCCGCCATCGCCGCCATAGCCGCCCCGGGAGCTATTGCCTTGAACGTTCACCGGCGTCGACGCCGACATGTTGATCGTCAGCGCTTGAATGCCGCTGACATAGATTCCGCCGCCCTGGCCCTTGCCGCCATTGCCGCCATTCGCGCCGCTCGCACCGCTAATCGAGGAAGTAAATCTCCCGCCATGGTCGTCGCTTCCGCCATTCGATTGATCAAAGGTAAAAGCGCCATCCAAAATGGCGACCGTGGTCGCCGCGCCGCTCGCGAAGATGCCACCGCCCTGGCCATTGCCGCCATTGCCGCCGGCATTGCCGCTACTGCTCGACGATCGGCCACCCGAGCCGCCGAATGCATTGTCGTGGCGGAAAAGCGTGTTGCTGACGGACACGGTTGCACCGCCGGTTGCAAAAATGCCGCCGCCCTGGGCGTTGCCGCCATTGGTGATGCGCGGACCGATACCGCCAGGAAGCACTTCTCGTCCCTGCACCGGCGCTTGAGCCGCAGCCAGCACGCCGCCTTGCGAGAGATTCGAATTGCCGGCTCCGCCACTGGCGACGTTGTTGGTCAGATCGCAATTGATCAGCGTCAACGATCCGCCGCTGGTGTAGATCACGCCGCCCTGCGCGCTGCCGCCATCCTGGCCTGTGCTTCCCGCCGCTCCAAACGCGTCATTGCCGTAGAAAAAGGCGTTCTTGAACGTGAGGTTGCCGCCGAGATTCAATACCGCTGCGCCTACGCGGTCGTTGGGACCTGCGCCGGCCACGCCGCCGTTGTTGCCAGCCACGAATCCGGTAATCTTGAGGTCATCGAATTCGGCTTTGGCCGCCGCGACATTAAACGCGCGCGCCGGGAAAAAACCGCCGTAGGGGGAAATCGAAACAGCATTTAAAGGCGCCGCTCCGCCGTACGTCGGTCCGGTCGCGTTGACCACGCCTTTGATCGTCAGCTTGCCCTGAGCCTTGGTGATCGGAATTTCCGTAGCCAACTGATAGAAGCCAGTCGGCACATAAACGATGTCATCCGTCGCGTCCGCGTTGGCCGCGGCAATGGCCGCGCGCAGACTGCCCACGCCGCTATCGTTGGTGTTCAGCACCGTTTGGTCCAACGCGTTGGCGTTGCCTTGCATCATCCAGAATGCGACCACTAAAGGGGCGGTCTGCATCAGCTGTTTGGCGCGGCGGGATTGGGTCAGTTCATTCAGCGAATTGGACAACGTCACGGCGTCTCTCCTGGTTGTTCTTGTGTCACATGAGTTATCTGGTTAAAAAGGAACTCAAATGTCATCCGTGCTTTTCGTTTGGGAACTCGGCGCCGGGATGGGCCACCTCGCCCAGTACCGTGCACTTGCGCAGAACCTGACGCAACAGGGCCACTCCGTTTACTTCGCCTTGCGCGACGTTTCCAAAGCCGATTTGGCGTTTAAGGGCGTGACTGTACGAGTCCTTCAAGCCCCGGTCAAGCAGCAGGTTGCAAGAAATTCGGCAAAACTTTCGCTGTCCTACGTGCACATTCTGCAAAACCAATTTTTCGATCATGAGCCGACCCTAAATTCAGCCGTATCTGCATGGCGCACGATGTTTGACCTCATCAAGCCGGACCTCGTCATCGCCGACCATAGCCCGACCGCGCTGGTCGCTCTGCGTGGCTTGGGGATCCGCCAGTTGATCCTCGGCACCGGATTTCTGATCCCTCCGGACACGTATCCGCTGACCAACATGCGGTTGTGGATGGAGATCGATGTAGCCGCGTTGCGCGCCGAAGAAGACGCGATGTTGCAGACGGTCAACGCCGTCCTCACCAAACTCGACGCGCCCAATTTGCAACGGCTGGGAGAACTCTTCAGCAATCCCAACGAACTGGCCTTTCGCACATATTCCGAAGTCGATCACTACGCGCCGCGGCCGGGCGCGAACTACTACGGACTGATCTCACGCTACCCTGGCGCCACGCCGGAATGGCCAACCGCGCCGAATAAGAAGATCTTCGCGTACTTGAAGCCCTTCGAGCATCTGCCCTCGCTGCTCCAGAATCTCAACGCCTCGCGCCTGCCGACGCTGATCGTGCCCGATGAAATTCCCGAGGACGTGATCCAGCGCTTCCGCTCCGAGACGTTGAAGTTCGTGGCCGAACCGCTCGACTTGCAGCGCGTCGCGAAGGAATGCGACTTGGCCATCACCAATGGCAATCACGCGACGACGATGGAACTGATCGTCTCCGGCGTGCCGGTCGTCACCGCGCCGCTGCATCTGGAACAGCGCCTGATGTCGCTGCGTCTGGAAACGCTAGGCGCGGGCCTGACGCTGGAGCCGGAAAAGCCGGAGGAGTTCCCGCACTGCCTGAATAAGGCGCTGAATTCCAAGCAGCTCATCGCCGGCGCGCGGAGCTTTGCGGCGAAGTACAAGGACCTCGATCCGATTGCGCAGGGCGAGAAACTCTTCGCGCGGATCATCGAGCTCATCAACACGCCGCGCGGTGAACCGAATCCGAAAGCGCAACCGACGGGCATTACGGCCACCGTGCCATGGAAGAATTCCGTCGCGGTGCTCTCCAAAAGTGATGACGGCTCCGTCAAAGCCAACGTGGTCAGCACCGCGCCGCCGCCCCCTGCGCCGAATCTGCCCACGCCCGAAGCGCGCGCCGCCAACGTGCAGGCCGGCCAGCAAATCGCGGCCGCGGTGAAACTGCATCAGAGCGGACAGATCCAGCAGGCGGCGCAGATTTATCAAGCGGTGCTGCAGGAGAATCCCTTCGAACCCAACGCGCTGCACATGCTCGGCGTCGCGGCGCTGCAGTTGAATCAGCCGCAGAAAGCTGCTGAGCTGATCGGCCGCGCCATCGCGCTCCGTCCGGCCGAAGCATCGTTTCATTGCAATCAAGGCGAAGCCTTCCGGCGGCTGGGGCAGTTCGACACTGCCGCGCAGTGCTTCCGCGCCGCGCTGCAGTACCAGCCGCGCTATGCGGAAGCGGCCAACAATCTCGGCCTGGTGCTGGAAGCGCAGGGTAATCTGGCCGAAGCGCGCGCGGGATACGAAACGGCGCTGCGCTACAATCCCAACTTCGCGCAGGCGCTGAACAATCTGGCCAACGTGCTGCGCCGGAGCGGCGATACCGAGGGCGCGCTGGCGTACTTCCGCAAGGCCGCGCAGGCCGATCCGAATTTCGTCGAAGCGCACAGCAACCTCGGCCAGTTGCTGCTCGAAGAATTTCAGTACGAAGAAGCGCGGACCTACTGCCAGCGCGCCGTGGAACTCGACCCGGGATTCTTCCCCGCGCGCAACAACCTCGGCAATGTGCTGCGCGAACTGGGCCGCATCGCCGACGCCAAATCCTGTTACGCCGAAGCACTGCGCCTCAATCCCAATTCCGCGCTGACCTGCAACAACATCGCGCAGGCCTTTCAAGAAGAAGGCGATCTGGCGGAGGCCTTCAACTGGTATCAGCGGGCCGTGCAGCAGGATCCGAAGTCCGCGCGCATCTACACCAACGTGGCGAGCCTGATGCGCGAGCTCGACCGCAACGGCGAAGCGGCAGCGCTTTTCCGCAAGGCGCTCGAAACCGATCCTTCTTATGTGGAAGCGCACGAAGGTCTGGCGTCGCTACTGCTGGAAGACGGCCGCCACGCCGAAGCCGAAGCGCACTTCCGCGAAGCCATTCGCATCCAGCCCACACACGCCAGTGCGTTCGTGGGGCTTGGCGAGTACTACGCCGAGCTGGGCAAAATGAAGGACGCCGAAAGCTGCCTGCGCAACGCGCTGCATTTGCGGCGCTTTAATCCGTCGGCCAGCACGCAACTGGCGATGCTCCACCGCGGCAAGCTCTCCGCCGACGATCAGGCCGCACTGGAAGCGTATCTGCAGAGCCCCCGGCTTACGCCCTTCCGCCGCGCGCCGCTGCAATACGCGCTCGCACACGTCCTCGACGGCAAGGGCCAGTACGAGCGCGCCGCGGGGTTACTGCGTGAAGCCAACGCGACATCGACGCGCGAACGCGCGCGCCGCGGCAGAGGGTACGATCCCGCCGAACACGCGGCGCTGGTCTCGGAGCTCATCGGTATCTTCACGCCGGAGTTTCTCGCGCGCACGAGCGGCTTCGGCTCGCCGAGCGCGCGACCGATTTTTGTGCTCGGCCTGCCGCGCTCCGGCACGACGCTGACCGAACAGATACTCGCCAGCCACAAGAAAGTTCACGGCGCCGGTGAGCTTTCGTTTGTCCGCGCGAGTCTGCAGTCGCTGCCGGCCGTCATGAATTCCAAGGAGTCGGCGCTGCGCTGCCTGAGCCAGATCACGCCCGAAGCCGCGCAGATCGTGGCGCGCGGACATCTCGAGCGGCTCGCGGCACTGAACAGCAGCGCCGAGCATGTCGTCGACAAGATGCCGGAGAACTACCTTTATATTGGGCTGATTGCGTTGCTTTTTCCGAACGCAAAGATCATCCATTGCCGCCGCGACCTGCGCGACATTGCCGTCTCGTGCTGGATGACCAACTTCCGCCACATCCGCTGGGCGACGAACGAAGACGCGATCGCTTCGCACATCGCCCAATACCAGCGGATCATGGCGCATTGGCGGACGGTGCTGCCCGGGCGGTTCCTGGATGTCGATTACGAAGCGACCGTCGCCGATCTGGAAGGGAGCGCGCGGAAGCTGCTGGCGTTCGCGAATCTCGAATGGGATCCGGCGTGCTTGAACTTCCACCAGACCGACCGCGTGGTCCGCACCGCCAGCATCACGCAGGTGCGCGAGCCGATTCATCAACGTTCCGTCGAACGCTGGCGCAAGTACGAGCCTGCGCTCGGCGCGCTGTTCGCCAAGTTGAGCCCTTTGTAGAACGGGCGGCTCGCCCGTAGTAACTGTAGTCCGGGCGTCCCGCCCGGTCCGTCTTGGAACAATCGAATTCTTCTCCCGACAATGCGTCTATTGCAAAAAGATCGCGTCCGACGCTGACCGGGCGAGACGCCCGGACCACGATTGTTGTTACACGTGCGTTACACCCCGCCCTATTTTGCGTGATATCACTTTAAGCAGCGGAATTCCCGGAACCTCCCGACCGCGCCGCAGTCCAAATTTCAGGACGGAACGGATTCACCTTTCATATTTCAAGGAGATGCCCATGCGCCTGATTCCACTTTTCGCACTACTATTGCTCTGCACTTTCGCACTGCGCGCCGAAGAACAGCGCGTGGCGGCCGTTGACGTAAAGCCGGAGAAGCCGCGCGTCGAAGTCGTCTTCGTGCTCGACACGACCGGGAGCATGGGCGGCCTGATCCAGGCGGCGAAGACCAAGATCTGGTCGATCGCCAACACGCTGGCCACGGCCAAGCCGTCGCCGGATATCAAGATGGGCCTGGTCGGCTACCGCGACCGCGGCGATGCGTACATCACGAAAGTCACCGACTTGAGCCGCGATCTGGACGCCGTCTACCGCGAGCTGATGGGCTTTCAGGCCGCGGGTGGCGGCGATGAACCGGAGAGCGTCAATCAGGCCTTGAACGACGCGATCACCAGGATTGCGTGGTCGAAGGATTCCAAAGTGTACCGCGTGATCTTCCTGGTCGGCGACGCGCCCCCGCACATGGACTACGCCGACGACGTGAAGTATCCGGAAACCTGCAAGCTCGCCGCGACCGCCGGGATCATCATCAACACGATCCAGTGCGGCAGTGCCGTTTCGACGCAGACGGTCTGGAAAGACATCGCCGCGAAGGCCGAAGGCCACTTCTTCCAGGTCGAACAGGAAGGCAGCGCCGTGATGGTCAGCACGCCGTATGACGCGAAGCTCGCTGCGCTGGCGCAGGATCTCGACGGCACCCGCATCAGCTACGGCAGCGCCGACGAAAAGAAGGCGCAGGCAATGCGCGAGGACGGGGCCAAGGTCATTTACAAGAGTGCGCCGGCGTCCGCGCAAGCGTCACGCGCGGCATTCCAGGGCAGCGCGGCCGGCGAACAGAATTTCGCGGGCACCAAGGAACTCGTCAAAGACGTGTCCGCCAACGGCGTGAAACTCGATGCGCTGAAGGCCGAGGAACTCCCCGCCGAGATGCAGAAACTCGATCCGGAAGACCGCGCCAAGTATGTCGAAGAGAAGAAAGCCAAGCGCGAAGCCATTCAAAAAGAGATCGTGGAAGTGAACGCCAAGCGCCAGCAGTTCCTGGCCGAAGAAGCAAAGAAACAGGAAGGCAAAGGCAAGTCGACGCTGGAGAAGAACGTGACCGATACGATCAACAAGCAAGGCGAGAAGCTCGGCATCAAGTGCGAGACCTCGTTCTAAAACAAACAAGGTCCGTGAAGTTCACGCCCCTTCCGTGCAATGCACGTGAAGGGGCGCAGTTCTTTCCGACTCGTGAAATTCGCTTTGTTACTATTGTCACAAAGCTGAAATAAATGCGCTCCGTCAGGAATCCAATGTAGAGTAACTTTGGATCCCAAACCGGAGCGCTTATGACTGAATCCGCCGATCACTCGAATTCACTCTCACGTCGCAATTTCTTAAAAGGTAGCGCGTGGATGGCGCTGGCGCTGCTGGGGCGGCGCGCGTTTGGCGGCGACGAAGCGGACGGCCGCGCGGCCGCCGGATCGTCGGTGCTGGTGATCGGCGCGGGCATGGCCGGGATCGCCGCGGCCACCTTCTTAAAGTCCCGGAAAGTCAATGTCACCATCTTGGAAGGGCGCAACCGCGTCGGCGGACGGATCTGGACCGATCGCTCGCTGGGTTCGCCGCTGGACATGGGCGCGTCGTGGATCCACGGCGTGAAGGGCAATCCAATCAGCGCGCTGGCGAAGAAATACAAAGTCAAAACGCTGCCGACCACCTACTCGAACTACTCGCTGTACGATTCCGCCGGAAAGCTCTACAGTGCCGACGAAGTCACAAGCATCGAAAACCGATACGATGGCATCTTCAAGAAAGTGACGGCGATACAACACGATCTCGATACGGATATTTCCGTCGGCGCCGGATTTCAGCAGGCGTTGCAGGACGCGGCACTGTCGCCCACGGATCTGAACGCGCAGGTCTGGGATGAATCGGCGTCGATCAGCGGAGACGCGGGCGCGGACTTGACTGACCTCTCGCTGCTGCAGTTGAACGAGGACGGCGAATTCAAAGGCAACGACGCGGTTTTTCCCGGCGGGTACGACCAGATCGTGCAGGGATTGTCGCAGGGTTTGACGTTTCAGCTCAACCAGATTGTCCAGAAGATCGCGTACACGGGTTCCGGCGTGACCGTCACCACCAACCAGGCCACGTTCACCGCCGATGCCGTGATCGTGACGCTGCCGCTGGGCGTGCTGAAGGCCGGCACCGTGGCATTCGATCCGGTGCTGCCAGCGGAGAAACTGCGCGCGATTCAGCGCATGGGCATGGGCCTGCTCAACAAACTTTCGCTGAAGTTTCCGTGCGTTTTCTGGCCGGCGCAGCGGGAATTTCTGGAGTACATCTCGACCAACGCCAACGAATTTCCGGAACTGCTGTGCATGAACGCGTACACGCAGGATCCGATCTTGACGGCTCTCAACACGGGAACTTTTGCGCGGACGCTGGAGACGAAGTCGGACGCTGATTCGGTCGCGGCGATGATGGACGTGCTGCGCAAGATGCTCGGATCGTCGATTCCCAATCCGACCAGCTCGGCGGTGACGCGGTGGGCCAGCGACCCCTTCGCGCTGGGGTCGTATTCGTATTTGCCGGTCGGCGCGACCTTCGACGACTACCGCAGCCTCGCCCAGCCCGTCGACAACAAGGTCTTCTTCGCCGGCGAGGCCACGAACGACAAGTATCCCGACACGGTCCACGGCGCATTTCTGTCGGGCCTGCGCGAAGCCAAGAACGTGCTCCGCGCCGTCAATAAATAATTCAGCTCGCGCGGCGCTGTTCGGGCGAGAAGAGTTTCAGCGCTTCGGTGGCGTAGTTGCGGTGGTGCGAGGCTTCCGCCAGGCGCCAGGCTTTGTGGAACAATTTGTCCGCCGGCTCCTTGTGATTCTGGAGCAACTGGATGCGCCCGCGTTCGAGCAGGTAGCGGATCTGCGCGCCGGTCACGCCGTCGGTGAGGTCGGCTTCGACGGCATCGAGCGTCGCGCTGGCTTCATCGATCTTGCCTTGCAGCGCTTGCGCGCGGGCGATCTGCGTCAGGAGCTGCAGGTAGTAGGTCTGAATCCCCGCGAACTTCGCTGGCTCCAGCAATGTGCGGAGCTTTGCTTCCATCACATCGGGGCGCTTATCGGTCCACAACAGGTCCAGGTTCGGCAGCGTCGTCGGGTAGAGCATGGATCGGTCTCCAAATAAGGTTAACTAAATCCCTCCTCTCTAAACCCCATTTGGAACCAGCAGTCAATAGGCACAACGCCTTTTCGACAGAATTTTTTAAAGTCCACTAGGCGCATTTCCTTTGGTCGATAGGAGCGATAGGAAATCGTTATGGATCTGAGCGTATTCAAATTTGCGACATTCGGGCAAGCATCGCAGGTGTCTAGGCTTATCCGTTCCAGTGCCGCTAATGGGCAAAGGGCAGTGCGGTTTCACCGTCGCCATCGCCTTCAATGACGCGCATCGATTTCCATTTCCCAGATTTGAAGCGCAGGACCCAGACGCCGGCTTGGAGCATCACGAACGAGGTCGCGGCGGTCCAGAAGATCAAGAGGTTCTGGTAGTACGCGTCGATGACGAACAGCGCCGTCAGAAATATGACGTGGAGAATGAACGAGGCGATCAGCGTCCAGCGCGTGTCGCCGGCGCCTTGCAGCGCGCCCATGAAAACAATGTTCAGTCCGTCGAGCAGACAATAGAGCGCCACGAAGCGGAGCAGACTCGTGCCGGTCTCGATCATCGGAGCCAGCTCCGACGCGCCTTCGCCGCCCATGATCAGATTCAACAGCGGGCGCGGAAAGAGTACGAACAGCGACGCGGCAAATAACATCCAGCCTTCGGCCATGATCACGCCGCGCCAGGTGATGATTTCGGCGCGGCGGGAATCCTGACGGCCTTGCGCGTGTCCAACCAGCGTGGCGATCGCCGTCGACAAACCGATCAGCGGAAAGAACGCGATGCCGTTGAGTCGCCAGACGATGTTGGTGATCGCCATCACGTCTTCACCCAGCCGTCCGACGAAGCAGAGAAAGAGCGTCCACGCGAGAAGCTCGGTTACAGCGCGCATGCCGTTGAACGCACCGAAATAGGTCATGCGTTTGAGCAGCGCCCAATCGAACGCGCGCGAGGTCCACGTCTGGTAGTTCGCGCGGTGGCGGGGGCTCAGGAAAATCACGGAGAGCATCAGCGTGACGCAACCCTGCGCGCAGGCCGTCGCAGTGGCGGCGCCGAGCGCGCCGAGTTCCGGCAGGCCCAAGCGGCCGAAGATGGCGCAGTAGCTCAAGCCGGCGTTGATCACGAAGCCACTCAACTGGACGATCATTAAGGTACGGTTGTCGCCGCGCCCGGAGAAAAATCCCGAGAGCGCCGCGCCGAGCAGACTGAACGTCGCGCCGTAGCACATGATCCGGAAGTAGCGCTGTTCAAGCAGTTCCAGCGCCGGGCCGTGATTGACCCAGTGAAAGAGCGGCGGCGCGATCAGCGTTCCGACGAGGGACGTGAACACGCCCGCGGCCAGCGCGACATAAATTCCCTGCCACACCGCCGGGCCGACGCGCTCCGGCCGCCGCGCGCCCATGTATTGCGCCACGAACGTGGCCGTGTACGCGGTGATGCCGATGAAAAAGCTGATCAACACGAACGCCGCCATGCTCGCCGAGCCGACCACCGCTATCGCCTGCTTCGAATACCGCGAGAGCAGCACGGCGTCGAAAATATGCATCAGCATCAGGCCGGTCGACGAGAGGACCAGCGGTCCGGTGAGCAGCAGGATCGCGTAATACGAATCACCCAGCTGGTCCATGTGGTCCAGGCGCTGGGACTCGCGGGGAACGGATGCGGACGATTCGAATTCTGTCTTCTGAATTTCCGGAACGTCCGGAGCGGGATCGAGCATGCATGCCTTTCGCTGATGTTCGGTCGTGAGGATAACCCATTAAGGGTGGACGGCAAGACGTGGGAGCGTGCAAGGGTTTGCAAGCGGGACGCCTGTTGCGCATCGCGATCCATGAATTGTGGTGCGGGCGTCCCGCCTGCATTTGGCCCGAAGGTTGCGCCTGGGCTTTACCGTTTTGTTAGCATCGGAAGAAACATCTTACGTTTGGACGAACGATCCGGGATGGACATGGACTCTTCAGCGCGCCTGAATGTATCGCGGCGCATCGCATCCAACTCACTGCGCGTCCGGTACATCGTGGCATTGAGCCTGGTTGCGGCGCTCTCGCTGGCCGGACAGTTTTTGATTCAGCGCGCGCTGCTCACCCAATCGCGCGATGCGCGCGTGGTCAATCTCGCCGGACGGCAGCGCATGCTCAGCCAGCGCTTGAGCAAATGCGTGCTGGCGCTGACGGCCGATCCCGACGACGCGCAGCGATTCGACGAATTGAAAGCCGTCGCGGAGCTCTGGGAACGATCGAACCGCGGGTTGCAGAAGGGCGATGCGGAGCTGGAACTTCCCGGTGAGAATTCCGCCGAGATTCAGCGCATGTACGGCGAGGCGGCGCCGCATTTCGAGGCGATGCTCAGCGCCGCGCGAGCAATTTTGCAGGCCCACGCGCTGGGCGCGGCGCTGCCGCAGGACGCGCTGAAAACGGTCCTTGCTCACGAAGGCGCGTTTCTTTCCACGATGGACCATATCGTCTTTCGCTACGACGAAGACGCCCGCGCACGCGTGGCCAAGTTGAAGCTCTTTGAACTCGCCCTGTTCGCCGTGCTGCTGGTGGTGCTGGCGCTGGAAGCTCTCTTCGTTTTCCGCCCTGCGGTGGCCAAGATTCATTCGTCGTTTGCCCGCATGATTTCGGCCGAAGAGCAACTCGCAACCAAGAACGCAGCGCTGGAAAAGGCGCTGGAGGACGCGCAAGCCGCGACGCGCGCGAAGTCGGCCTTCGTGGCCAACGTCAGCCATGAAATCCGCACGCCGTTGAACGCGATCGTAGGCTTGAGCGGACTGCTGCTCACCACGCGCCTGACGAAAGAGCAGCAGGAATTCGCTCAGACGATGCAACTCAGCGCCGACACGTTGCATGCGCTGGTCAACGACGTGCTGGACTATTCGCAGCTCAGCTCCGGAAAGGCGTCGCTGGCCGTGGAGAGATTCGATCCGGCCGTGGTGCTTCGCGAAGCGGTGGAGATTCAGTCGTTTGCGGCGAAGCAGAAGTCGCTGCCGCTGAAGCTGAATTTGAGTGCCGATCTGCTGCCCCGCCTGCGCGGCGACGCCCGCCGCCTGCGGCAGATCACGCTGAATCTGCTGGGGAACGCGATCAAATTCACCGAGCGCGGCGAGATTACCGTCAGCGCGACGGTGCAGGTGCGCACGGACCGCGGCGTGACGCTGCGCGTCGGTGTGCGCGATACCGGGCCGGGCATCGCGCCGCAGGATCGCGCGCGCATTTTCGAACCGTTCACGCAGGCCGACGATTCGCCGACGCGCGAGCACACGGGATTCGGGCTGGGACTAACGATTTGCCGCGAACTGGCGAAACTGCTCGGCGGGGACATCGGCGTTGAGAGCGAACTGGGCAAGGGTTCGGAATTCTGGTTTACCGCGCAGTTCCAAATCGCCGCAGAGAATGAGCCAACGATCGCCGTGGCGCTGCGCAAGGCCGCGGTCGGGGCGGCTCACGTCCGCGTGCTGGTCGTGGAGGACGTCGAAGTCAACCGGCGCGTCATCGCGCTGCAGTTGAAGCATCTGGGCATTCCGTGCGAACTGGCCTGTCATGGGCTGGAAGCGCTGGAGCGCCTCGAGCGCGAGCGCTTCGATCTGATCCTGCTCGACTGCCAAATGCCAGTGCTCGATGGCTACGCGACGGCCCGCCGCATTCGCGAAAACGAAGGCGCGGGGAAGCGAATTCCGATCCTCGCGCTGACGGCACACAATTCATCCGAAGAGCGCGCAAAATGTCTGGCTGCGGGCATGGACGCGCATCTGGCCAAGCCGGTGCAGATCGAGGAACTCCGTGCGGCGCTGCTGCCGTGGATTGAGATCGCGCCAACGCCTGATTTGAGCGAATCCGCGCCGGCTCCATCGAACTCAAGCGAACGGGTAATTGACGCGAGCTTGCTGCGTCGACTGTGGCAACTGCAGACGCCGGAAGATCCCAATCTTCCCGACGAACTGCTGCGGATTTTTGAAACAAGCAACACCGAACGCGTCAGCGGAATCGCAAAACATCTTGACGTTGGCGAATTAAACGAGGCCGCGCAACTGGCGCATGCAATCAAAAGCGCCGCCGGGGCGCTCGGCGCGGTGCGTGCCCTGGACGGCGTGTCAAAACTGGAAAGCGCTTGCCGAGCTGGAAATTTGGAGCTGGCGCGCGCGATTTTTGTCACGTTCCGCCGCGATCTGGCGGATGCGGACACGCAACTTCGCGCGCTGAATGAAGTGTTGAAACGCGAGCACAACTCGCACCACTCTGCGCAAATTTAGCCAGCGCGTCAAAACGCCGCACACGGTTCAGCCATTTCCCATACGGAATTATTCGTGGGGCGTTTGGTACGTTGCTTGTGTTCAACCGACTCCTGCACGTGGGTACGGGGTGGAAAAGAAATGATTGCGCCAAAAAAGTCGCCGACCGCGACGATATTGTTAGCCGATGACGAAGAGATATTTCTGCGTACCACCGCCGCGATGCTGCGCCATCACGGCTACCGCTGCGACACGGCGCTCAGCGCCATTGAAGCCGCGGACGCGTTGAAGAATAAGCACTTCGACCTGCTGATCACTGATATCAACATGCCCGGCAGCAGCGACCTGGAATTTCTGGCCGACACGCAAAGCGGCCGGGCGTGGCTGCCAGTGATCGTCGTAACCGGATTCCCGACCGTGCAATCGGCCGTGCAGTCGCTGCGCATGTCCGTGGTCGATTACCTGGTCAAACCGATCGACGAGACCGAATTTCTGCAGCGGGTCTCACGCGCGCTGGAGAAGGGCGAAGTGCTCCGCGACATCAAGCGTTCGCAGGAGGACATGACGCATTCCGTGGAGCGACTGCAGGCGCTGGAACGCAGCGCGATGCTCTCCGCGTCATCGGCGCCGCAGGCCAACGCGTTGACGTTGGAACAGTTCCTGGCAATGACGCTCAACAACATCGTGAACTCCGCCAGCAGCCTGAAACAGACCATGGATGTGCTGCGCACCGGACGGATCGAAAATGACGTCAGCAACGATCTGTGCCGCATGATCAAGTGCCCGCGGCTGGCGCAGTACGAGTTGGCGCTGCGCGGCACTATCGATGTGCTCGAAAAAACGAAGGATTCCTTTAAGTCGAAGGAACTCGCAAACCTGAGAAAATCGCTTTCGGATCTGCTCGCGCAGAACACGCAAACGCCGTCGAAATGTTGAGGATAAAGGCCAGGGGTCTTCGTCTGCGACAAGACAAACTTCAACCGCTGTGCTCAACATCGCACAACTATTCGTTCAATAAGGGCCAGCCCTTCCATTTAGTTCTGTTTGGCGCTCAGCTCCTCTAAAATTTCAAAGATCAATCCATCAATCAGTTACGCACATTGACGGTACACACGTGTCGATCTGGCATGACGCGTGCTTTCAACGCTCCTCGACAATTCATAGCGCAGCTCGCAGTCAATCCAGCGGGCCGCCTTAATGGGCAGATGAAAGCGATCTGCAAGTTGAAGGCGCGGGGACGAACGCACGGCGTTCATTCTTGCGCCTTTTTTGTTTCCAAAATTCTGAATCTGGGAGCCGGCACTGAAATGAAGAACGAATCCGAACACACGAACACGGATCGACGCGGATTTCTGAAGTTCGCCGGCATTGCGGCCGCAGCCTGGACGGCTGGCGGGATGATCAAGCCGCTCAGCGGCGTGGCCCGGGCCGACGACGCTGTCGAGAAGACCGACCTGACGCTCGGCTTCATTCCGCTCACGGACTGTTCGCCGCTGGTCATCGCTTCCGAGAAAGGCCTCTACAAAAAATACGGCTTAAACGTCCGCGTCAAAAAGATGGCCAGTTGGGGCGCAACGCGCGATGCGATTCAAAAAGGCGAGATCGATGCCGCGCACATTCTGCTCGGCATGTGCGTGGGCTCCTCGCTCGGCGTCGGCGATGTCGGCGCGCCGGTCAAAAGAGTGCCGATGTGCGTGCTGCAATGCCTGAACCTCAACGGCCAGGCAATCACGATCAAGAAACCGATGCTCGACGCCGGCGTGAAGACGCCCGCGGAGATCAAAAAGCAGATCGTCGAAAAGCAGGCGAAGTTCACGTTCGCGATGACCTTTCCGCCCGGGACGCACGCGATGTGGATGCGCTACTGGCTTGCGTCGGGCGGCGTGCATCCGGACAAGGACGTGAAGCTGATCACGATTCCGCCGCCGCAGATGGTGGCCAACATGAAGACCGGCAACATGGACGGCTTCTGCGTCGGCGAACCCTGGGGTGCTCGAGCGGTCGACGAAGGCATCGGCGGCACGGCGATCACGACGCAGGCGCTGTGGAAGAACCATCCCGAAAAAGTGCTCGGCGTGATGGAATCGTTCGCGCTGGCCAACCCGAAGACCTGCATCGCGCTGACCGCCGCGACGCTCGAAGCCTGCCGCTGGCTCGACGACATGAAAAACCGCGAGGAAGCCGCGCAGCTCATCGGCAAAACCGAATACGTCAACTGCAAGCCGGAGACGATCCTGGGCCGGCTGCAGGGCAAGTACGTCCACGCGCCCGGCGCGCCAGTCGTCGACGATCCCGATTACATGCGCTTTTTCGAGCGCGACACGACTGTGCCGTACCTGAGCCACGCGACGTGGTTCATGACGCAGCACCGCCGCTGGGGAATGCTCGCCGACAAGCCCGACTACCTGGCCGAAGCGAAGAAGATCATGCGCCACGACATTTACACCGAAGCGTGCAAGCGCGCGGGAGTCGCGGCACCAGCCGGCGGACTGGAATCGCGCGGCAAGGAGACGCTCTTCGATGGCGTCACGTTCGATCCGGCCGATCCGGAAGCGTACACGCAGGCGTTCGCGCTGAAGGCGTAGTGGCAACATCAACGGAGAGACGGAATGAATCAGCCCGCCCTTGCACTTACTGACGCGACCGCTGCCGCTGCGCCGGCGGCGGCGAAGAAAGCACCCGTCGCGAAACTTGCGCCGCGCGACCGGCCGTTTGCCGTGTGGGTTCGCACGCGCGCGTTTCCGGCGCTCGTTGGCATTGCATTTTCCCTGTGCGTGTGGGCGTTGATCAGTTGTTTCGCACACGATCTGCCAGGGCCGCTGGTGACGTTGAAGCTTTGCATTGAATTCGTCCGCGCGAATTTCTGGGGCGATCAGAACCGCGTCGGCTTGCCGCTGCTACTGCTCTACAGCCTCACCCGCGTGCTCTGCGGCTTTACGCTCGGCGCGTTCATCGCCATTCCGCTGGGCTTCGTGATCGGCAGCTCGCCGTTCGTCCGCCGCGCGGTTCATCCGATCATCGAACTCTGTCGCCCGATCTCGCCGCTGGCCTGGTATCCGGTCGCGCTGGTGATCTTTTCCGCGCCGGCGCTGCAAAACGAAACGCTGAAGCCGCCGACGATGGCCGCGACGTTTGTGATCTTCATCTGCTCGCTCTGGCCCACGGTGCTCAATACCGCTTTCGGAGTGGGCCAGATCAACCCCGACTACACCAACGTCGCGCGCATGCTGAAATTAACGCGCTGGCAAATTTTCCGGCAGATCTACTGGCCGGCGACGCTGCCGCACATTGTCACCGGACTTCGCATTTCGCTGGGCATCGCGTGGATGGTGATTGTGGCCGCGGAAATGCTCAACGGTCAGGACGGCATCGGCTTCTTCTGCTGGGATCAATACAACGCCGGCTCGATCGACCGCTCAATCCTGGCGATGGGCTTGATCGGCGCGATCGGACTGATCCTCAATGTGATCATGATGAAGATCGAAAAAGCAGTCGCGTACTGAGCGATGCTGAACGTCTGGCCAATTGGCCAGACGTTGGATTTTGACCAGTGTGCCAATTGGCACACTGGTTAGACGAAGGGAATCGTTGATGCCTCCGACACCTGAAGCCTATCTTCGCATCGCCTCCGTCAGCAAGGTGTTCTTCGGCGGCGCCGGGCGTCCGGACTACGAAGCCCTGCGCGACGTTTCGCTGGCGATAGATGCGGGCGAGTTCATTTCGATCATCGGACATTCCGGCTGCGGTAAGAGCACACTGCTGAACATCGTCGCGGGACTCGACCAGGCGACGTCCGGTTCGGTCACGCTCGAAGGCAAGGTGGTCCGGGAACCGGGCCCCGACCGCGGCATAGTGTTTCAGAATCATTCGCTGCTGCCGTGGCTGACCGTCGCGCAGAACGTGGAGATGGCGATCGCCAATGTCTTCCCGGCGATGCCGAAGAACGAAGTCCGTGCGTCCGCGCAAAAACAGTTGCAGAAGGTCGGGCTGGGCACGCATCTGCACAAAAAACCATCGGAGATTTCCGGCGGCATGAAGCAGCGCGTCGGCATCGCGCGCGCCTTCGCGATTCAGCCGAAAGTGCTGCTGCTCGACGAACCTTTCGGCGCGCTCGATGCCCTGACCCGTGGGCGCATGCAGGACGACCTGCTGAAAATCTGGGAGAGCGAGCGCAAGACGGTGCTGATGATCACGCACGACGTCGACGAAGCGATTTATCTCTCCGACCGCATCATTCTGATGAGCAACGGACCCGCCGCGCACATCGGCGAAGTGGTCGAGGTCGGGCTGACGCGTCCGCGCTCGCGCGAACGCATGCTCGACGATCCCGAATACGACCGCGTCCGTAAGCACCTGCTGCATTACCTCGCGGCACGCGACACGCATCTGGTAACGGCTGAGTAAACGATAAAATTCTGAGGACGATTGTGTCAAACGAAGCACTCATCGATTGGACGCCAGTTCTGGAGCGGGCCGAACCGACACGGCGCGTTCCAGAACTGCCGGCCAGCGGAGAATCCCTGATCGCCGAGTTGCTTCGCGATCAGCGCGACCTCTCCGCCGTTGAGCGTTTCGCGCAGCAGCACGCTCACGCCGTGGCGCCCGTGCAGTCCAAATACTACCGCGACTTGATTCCACTCACGACGCCGGGGCCCGGCGAACAGTACGCGTTTGAAGTAGACCTCGACGCCTGCACCGGCTGCAAAGCCTGCGTCACCGCGTGCCACAGCCTCAATGGACTGGATGAAGGCGAAACGTGGCGCGCGGTCGGGCAGATCGTCAGTTCCGATCCGCAGTTGCCACTGATGAAAATGGTGACCGCCGCGTGCCACCATTGCGCGCACCCCGCTTGCATGGACGGCTGCCCGGTCAAAGCGTACGACAAGGATCTGCTGACCGGCATCGTCAAGCATCTCGACGATCAGTGCATCGGTTGCCAGTACTGCATTCTAAAATGCCCGTACGACGTGCCGAAGTACAGCGCGTCGCGCGGTATCGTCCGCAAGTGCGACATGTGTTCGTCACGTCTGGAAAAGCAGGAAGCTCCGGCCTGCGTGCAAGCCTGCCCGAACACCGCCATCCGCATCACCACCGTTTCACGCGAGAAAATTGTCGAGCGTTCGCGCGCTGCCGTTCTCGTTCCGAGCGCGCCGAAATCCGACTATACCCTCCCCTCCACCATTTACCGTTCGCAGCAGCCGCTGCCAGAACTGATGAACGCCGGCGACGCCACCGAGCTTTCTCCCGCGCACAGTCACATGGCGCTGGTCTGGACCCTGGTGCTGACCCAATTTGCCGCAGGCGGAATGCTGGCGGCGTCGGTGCTAAGCGTCAACGGCGACGCGCGCCCGGCGCGCATCACCACGATTGCGTCGCTGGCGCTGCACCTGATTGGCATGCACTGCGCGCTGCTGCATCTCGGCCGTCCGCTCTTCGCATTCCGCGCGATCCTGGGTCTGCGAACCTCGTGGCTCAGCCGCGAAGTCGCCGCGTTTGGTGCCGTCGCGGCCGTGGATAGTGCGGCGCTGTTTCTTCCCGCGCTGCTTCCGGTGGCGGTGGTGGTGAGCCTCGTCGCAGTCTTCTGCTCGGTGATGATTTACGCCGACACGCGCCGCCCGTTCTGGCGCTTTTCGCTCAGCGCGACGCGATTCTATCTCTCCGTGCTCTGCGCCGGCGGCTTGAGCTCGCTGGCCGCGGCGGCGTTCTCGCGCAGTTCGAGTCTTCCGACTTTCGCGGCGCTCGCTGCCACGCTGTGCGGACTGAAACTCGCGCTGGAACTGCGCTACCTGCTTCACGCGTCGAATGCGGAAGCGACTTACGATCAGAAATCCGCGCGGCTAATGCGCGATCACCTTCGCACCGCGACCATCGCTCGCTTCGTCACCGGAATCGTTGGCGGAATCGCGCTTCCTCTGCTCGCCACGTTCATGACCGAACGTGTTGTGGCGATGGTGGCAGTCGCTGCGGCGCTCTGGCTGGTCAGCGAACTGTGCGAACGCTACCTCTACTTCACCGCCGTCGTGCCGTTGAAGATGCCCGGAGGGCTCGCGCGATGAGCGTTCCGGGACTGAATCTCACGGCCGAATCCCTGCGCCACGCCTTCCGTCAGTGGGATGGCGTGCTCTCGCAGCAACTCGCGCTGAAGTCCGGCGGGTTTGGACTCGGCCAAGTTCCCGAGCGCCTCGCGCCGGACGCGACAACGACATCCGTGTGTGGCTTTTGTTCCACGGGTTGCGGACTCAACATTCACTTCCGCAATGGCGAAGCGATCAATCTCACGGCGTCCACGGACTACCCCGTTAATCTCGGCATGGCCTGCCCGAAAGGGTGGGAAGCGCTGAACGTGCTCCACGCTCCCGACCGTGCCACGCGCCCGCTGTTACGCGATGCCCAGGGCGCGATGCGGCCGGTGACTTGGGATCACGCGATGCGGGAATTCACGTCGCGCTTCAAAGATATTCAAAATCACCACGGCGCTGATTCGCTGGCCTGGATCGGCTCGGGGCAGCTTCCGACCGAGGAACTCGCGCTGCTCGGTGCGGTGGCGAAGTTCGGCATGGGCATTGAGCACGGCGACGGCAACACGCGCCAATGCATGGCCACGGCCGCGACGGCGTACAAGCAGTCCTTCGGCTTCGACGCGCCGCCGTTCACCTACGCCGATTTTGAAGCGTCCGACGCGCTGATTTTCTTCGGCGCCAATCCCTGCATCGCGCACCCGATCCTGTGGGAGCGCGTGCTGCGCAACAAGAACAATCCGGCGATCGTCGTGATCGATCCGCGCAAAACCGAAACCGCGCAGGCCGCGACGCTCCATCTGGCGCTCAAGCCGAAAGCCGACCTGGAACTACTCTACGGCATCGCGCGCATTCTTTTTCACAACGGCTGGATCGACGCGAGTTTCGTCGAACGCCACACGGGCGGCTTCGCGGAATTCAAAGCCTTCGTCGCGCCATTCACGCTCGAACGCACTGCGCAGGCGACCGGGATTTCCGCGGAGCAACTCACGGCCTTCGCGCAACTGATTCACGAACGCAAGCGCGTCTCGTTCTGGTGGACGATGGGCGTGAACCAGAGCCACCAGGGCACGCGGACGGCGCAGGCGATCATCAACCTCGCGCTGATGACCGGCAACATCGGGCGGCCCGGCACCGGCGCGAATTCGATCACCGGCCAGTGCAACGCGATGGGCTCGCGGATTTTCAGCAACACGACAAATCTGTTTGGCGGCCGCGATTTCACCAAGCAAGCCGACCGTGAAGACGTCGCAGAGCTGCTCCATCTCGACTCCAGCCGCATCCCCACGCGCAACAGTTGGGCGTACAACGAGATCATCGACGGCGTGCGCTCCGGCGTCGTCAAAGGGCTGTGGATTTTCGGCACGAACTCCGCGCATTCCTGGATCAATCAGAACGATTTCATGGAGCTCGCCAAGAAGCTCGAATTTCTCGTCGTCCAGGACATGTACCACACCACCGACACCGCCAAGCTCGCGCATCTCGTGTTACCGGCCGCGGGTTGGGGCGAGAAGGAAGGGACGTTCATCAATTCCGAGAGGCGCATCGGCCTGCTGAAAAAAGTCGCGCGCGCCCCCGGAGAAGCGCTCTCAGATTTTTACATTTCCAAACTCGCCGCGCATTACTGGGGCTGCGGCGATCTCTTCCAAGAGTGGAAGGACCCGGAGAGCGTCTTCCGCATTCTCCAGCGACTTTCTCGCGGCCGGCCCTGCGACATCACGGGCATCGGCGGCTACGCGATGCTCGACCGGCGCGGCGGCGTGCAATGGCCCTGCGCGGAGGGCACGGATCTTTCCGTGAACGAACGCCGCCTCTTCGAAGACGGGAAATTTTTCACCGAAGACCAGCGCGCGCGCTTCATTTTCGATGCACCGACCGCCGCGCCCGAACTTACCGACGACGCCTATCCGTTTTCGCTGCTCACTGGCCGCGGAACTTCGGCGCAGTGGCATACCGGGACGCGCACCTCGAAGTCTGCGACGCTGCGTTCGCTCTACCCGAAAAATCTGTACGTTGAAATTCACCCTGAAGATGCCGCGGCGCTGAACATTCTGGACGGCGGCGATGTGGAAGTCTCTTCGCGGCGTGGCACGCTCACGGCGCGCGCGGTGCTGACGCCGATGATCCAGCGCGGCCAGGTTTTTCTGCCCATGCATTACCCGGAAGTCAATCGGCTGACGGCGTCTGTTTTCGATCCGCATTCCAAGCAACCGTCGTACAAAACCGGCGCGGTCGCGTTGCACAAAGCAACGGCGGCGCGCTCCCGTCAGGAGCTCACACATGGTTAAGATGAAGCGCAAAAAGCTGGTCGTGATCGGCAACGGCATGGCCGGCGCCCGCGTGGTCGAGGAGATTCTCGCTCGCGCGCCCGACCACTTCGACATCGTCATGTTCGGCGCCGAGCCCTACGGGAACTACAACCGCATTCTGCTCAGCAACGTGCTCAACGGCACGCAGGCGCCGGCGGAGATTTTCATCAATCCGCTAAGCTGGTACACGCAGAACGGCATCACGCTCCATGCCGGCGTCAAGGTCGCGAAGATCGACCGCGAAAATCGTGTCGTGATCGGCGCGCCGCTGAAGAAGGACGCACTGGCCTACGCCGCAAATGCCGAGTCGCAACCAGACACGCCGCCGGTCACCGAGCATTACGACGCGATCATCATCGCAACCGGCTCGCGGCCGTTCGTGCCGCCGATGGAAGGCTTCGGCCAGCCCGGCACGTTCCTCTTTCGCACCATCGATGATTGCGAACGCATCGCTCATTACGCGAAGAATTGCAAGAAGGCCGCTGTCATCGGCGGAGGTTTGCTGGGTCTCGAAGCCGCGCGCGGACTGCTGACGCATGGCGTGGAAGTCACCGTGCTCGAAGCCGCGCCGCAGCTCATGGCGCAGCAACTCGACACCGAAGGCGGCGCGATGCTGCGCGCCGCGATGGAAAAGATGGGCGTGAAGGTGCTGACCGAGAAAATCACCGCGCGCATCGAGAGCGAAAACGGCGCGATCAAGCGGCTGGCGCTGAAGGACGGCTCGTACCTTGAGACTGACATGGTCGTCGTCAGCGCCGGCATCCGCCCGATCACGGAAGTGGCATCGGTTTCCGGATTGACCGTCGAGAAGGCGATCGTGGTCGACGACCAGATGCGCACTAGCGATCCCGATATCTTCTCGCTGGGCGAATGCGTCCAGCACCGCGGGCGCATCTATGGACTCGTCGATCCGATCTGGGAACAGGCGAAGGTGCTGGCCGATGTCATCACCGGCACGCGCGAAACCGCCGCGTACCTGGGCTCCAAGCTCGGCACAAAACTGAAAGTGATGGGCGTCGAAGTCGGCTCACTGGGCGAAACGCGTCCGGCGAAACCGACCGACGAAGTGCTCACCTTCAGCGAGCCGTCGCGCGGCGTGTACAAAAAGCTGATCATCCGCGACAACCTGCTCGCCGGCGCGATTCTGCTGGGCGAGACGGACAATTTCGGGTCGCTGATGCAGCTCTTCCAAAACAACACGCCGCTGCCGGACGTGCGCGCGGAACTGCTCTTCGGATCGCGAACCGGCAAGTCGCTGGTCAAAGCCTCCGACCTGCCGGACGCAGCGCAGATCTGCAATTGCAATGGTGTGAGCAAAGGACAGATCGTCGCCGCGATTCGCGATGGCGGCTGTAACAGCGTCGGCAAGATCGGAGCCTGCACGAAAGCCGGATCGGGTTGCGGAAGCTGCAAGCCGCTGATCACCGAAATTCTCGCCGGCTGCGGCGCGGCGGGCGACGACCCGAGCGAACATTACTACGTGCCCGGCGTGCCGTACGAAAAAGCGGCGCTGGTCGAGGAGATTCGCAAGCGCGGCTTGAAGTCGGTCAGTTCCGTCTTCCGCGAACTGGCCGGCGGCAAAGAAGACGCGGCGAGCAAAGCGGGCTTGGCCTCGCTGCTCAAGTCGCTCTGGCCGGATGAGTACGAAGACGAACGCGACGCGCGCTTCATCAACGACCGCGTGCACGCCAATATTCAGAAGGATGCGACGTACTCCGTGATCCCGCGCATCTACGCGGGCGTCACGACGCCCGATGAACTCCGCCGCATCGCCGACGTTGCGATCAAATACAACGTGCCGATGGTGAAGATCACCGGCGGCCAGCGCATCGATCTGCTCGGCATCAAGAAGGAAGATTTACCTGGCGTCTGGCAGGATCTGGGGATGCCCAGCGGACATGCGTACACGAAAGCGTTCCGCACTTGCAAGAGTTGCGTCGGCACCGATTTTTGCCGCTACGGCGTCGGCGACTCGATCGCGCTGGCGCAGAAGATCGAGCGCCGCTTCCAGGGCATCGAATCGCCGCATAAGATGAAGCTCGCCACGGCCGGTTGCCCGCGCAACTGCTCAGAAGCCTACGTGAAGGACCTCGGCGCCGTCGCGATTGAAGGCGGACTTTGGGAGATCTATGTCGGCGGCGCGGCGGGCAGCGCAGTGCGGAAAGGCGATCTGCTCTGCACCGTCACTTCGCACGACGAAGTGCTGAAGATCATGGGGCGCTTCATGCAGTACTACCGCGAACACGGCCGGTACCAGGAGCGTTCGTACCATTTCCTCGAACGCCTCGGCGTGGAACTGCTGCGCGACATTCTGGTCAACGACAGTGAAGGCATCTGCGCGCGACTGGACGCCGATATTCAGAAGGCCGTCGATGCGTATGTCGATCCCTGGACGGAAGCCCAGGCGCCGGTATGGCCGTCCCAGTTCCGCGGCGTGGAACCCGCAATTGAAGTGAAATCATAACTGAGGAGAACACCGAAGATGTCGACGCACACCATTCTGGAAACACCACGCCAGACCGTTTTCAACCTGGGCCCCGCTTCCGAAGTACCGTTCGGACTCGGTCGCTGCTTTCAGGTCATGGGCGAAGAAGTCGCCGTCTTCCGTCAGCGGGACGGGCGGATTTTCGCCGTGCAGAATCGCTGTCCGCACCGTGGCGGTCCGCTGGCCGATGGCCTGGCCGGAAACGGTTCGGTCGTCTGTCCGCTTCACGCCCACAAATTCGATCTGTGCACTGGAAAAGGCAGCGAAGTTCACGAATGCGTGAAATCGTTCCGCGTTACGGTGGTGGACGGAGATATTCATCTCTGCGGCGGGCAGGTGTAAGAGACTGCTGCGCGGCGAAGCGATTTTCGCGCAGCTTACGGTAGTAGACGCGCGGAGGAAATCCGGCGGCTTTGGCGAAGACGCGGTGAAACTGCGTATAGCTGCCAAATCCGGCCTCCAGTGCGGCACGAAGCATGGTAATGCGCTGCCCCGAGCCGAAAAGATCGATGAAACGCTGCACGCGAAGTTGGTTGCGGTAGTCGACGATCGTCAGGCCGGTCTGTTCCTTGTACAATCGCCCCAGCCGCGACGCGCTTAATCCCGCAGCGCGCGCGAGACGTTCAAATTCCCAATCGCTTCCTTCTTCCTTGAGCAATTGCGCCGCGCGCTCCACAGCCGGATGGAGCGCGGTACTCTCCAGCGCCGCAGTGCTGCGTTGATAAACGTCCCATGCCTCCAGCAGCAGGTAACCCAGGCCGGCGTTCATGCGAGGAAGATCAGCATCCGCTGCAGCCACGTTCCGGCAGAGACGATCGAGTTGCTGGAATACGGCGACCGAAATGCTTTTGCAGAAGTGCCCGGCCGGATTGGCTCGACATAGAATCCGCGCCGCTGGCGCCGTGCAGACCCGCCGGACCAGCCGCGGTTTGAAGACCACCACCCACATTTCGTAGTCGCTGGATTGATTGAGCAGCAAATGGCTGTGCCCGGAGAACAGCCACGCGATCGTACCGGCTCGCAACACATATTTGCGGTCGTTGACGACATACTCGCCCTGGCCGCGGACGAGCAGATTCAGTTCCAGCTCCGCGTGACGGTGGGGTCGGGAGCTGGTCCACCGGGCGCGCGACAGCTCCACTTTTCCATCCAACGCGCGGTCCAGCGGCAATCTGGTCGGAGTAATCATAGCGCTAAATGGTAACATGTCGCATGGCTGATGCAAAGACTCCCAAGAGACTCCGGCGTAATATGGTAACTCGAATGAACGCCTTAGACGACTCACAGGGATCACAGCATGACTGAACAAGAACGGGACTACCTCTTCGACCTGCAGGGCTACCTGGTCCTCAAGTCTGTACTCAGCCCCGAACGACTGCGTGCAATCAATAGCTGGGTCGATGAGCAGCCGCGGCGCAAGCCCGGAGAGTGGATCGGAAACGTTCACGTTCATTCGTACCAGGGCAACGACGGCACGAATTATCAGAACATCATCGAAGGCGGCACCATCTTCGAGGACCTGCTCGACCACCCCGCGTGGTACAGTGACGTGCAGCGCTGGATCGGCAATCAGTTCGCGCGACTTTCGATCAACGAGTGCTTCTTGAATCTGCGCGGACCGGGCGGCTTCATCGGGATTCATTCCGGTGGTCACTACCCGGCGTTCCCGTGCGTGACGCGGCACCATTCGGGAAATTGGATGGTCGGCCAGATCAATATTCTTATGGCACTCAACGACATCGGTCCTGGCGACGGGCCCACGGTGCTGATTCCCGGCAGCCACAAGTGCGCGGTGATTCACCCATTCATCGCCGCCGGCCCCAACCAAGTCTACCGCGATACCGAACCGGCCAGTGCGGCGATGGGCATGCAGGAGATGTACCTGAAAGCTGGCGACGCGCTGCTCTTCACCGACGCGGTGACGCATGGCTCCGCCGCGCGCACGAATCCCGGCGACCGGCGCATCCTGATCTACCGCTACTCGCCCCACTACATCGCGACGCGCTTCAATTACGTACCGTCGGAGGAATTGCTGGAACGGCTCACGCCGGAGCGCCGCGCGCTGATTCAACCGGTGGCACCCCGCATGGCGCCGGGACGCACCGCAGCGACCGCGGCGGTTTAAGTTTTCATCCCGTCGGCGGCGACGGCTTCGAGAAGCACTTTAAGTCGCGCGAATTCCGCGCGCACTTTGGCTTGCAGCGCCTGGGCGGCGAAGGCATCCTTTTGCAGCGCCGCCCGCTGAAGATCTTTCATGGCGACGACCATAGGCGTGACACCGCACGTAGCACTGCCTCCTGCGCAGGTGTGCGCGATGCTTTCCATTTCCGGGAAGTTATCCGTTTCGATTGCGGTGCCCAGGCGGCGCAATTCCTGCTCTGTGGATTCCAGATACACGGCGACAATTTCACGCAACGCCGCATCGTCGCCGCCGGAAGCTTCGCGCAGACGGGCAAGGTCCAATCCCGATTCCGGGTTATCCGTACCGTTGGGCAGCCAGCGGGTCAGCACTTCCTCGAGCTTCTGCGCCTCAACGGGTTTGCTGAGGTAGTCATTCATTCCAGCGGAAAGACAGCGTTCGCGGTCGCCTTCCATGGCGTTGGCGGTCATCGCGACGATCGTGACGTTGCGTTTGGGCTCCAGTTTCCGGATCGCCTGGGTCGCCTGGAAGCCGTCGATGTCCGGCATCTGGCAATCCATCAAGACCAGATCGTAGTCGAATTTTGAAACAGCCGCGATCGCCTCCTGCCCGCTGTTGGCAATGTCGACGCCGAATCCCAGACGTTCCAGTTGCAACGACGCCACGCGTTGATTGACCGGATTGTCCTCGGCCAGAAGAATTCGACCGCGCCGCTTGTGAACCGTGATCTGCGGCCGGCTGGCGGGCCGCGCGGACTGTGGCTGTGATTGCAAGGTGAGCGCAGAGGTAATGCAATCGAGCAGTTTGGCGGGCTTGACGGGTTTGATCAGTACCGCATCGACGCCCGCCTCGCGCGCATTGTCGCTGAGCGCTCCGGTCTGTTGCGAGGCCATCATCAGCACGCGCAATCCAGAAAGACTGGGATCCGCCTTGATCGCGCGAGCCAGTTCCAGTCCGTCCATTCCGGGCATCTGCATGTCGATCAGCGCGATGGTGAATTCCGCATGCTCGGTCCTGGCACGGTGCAGCGCGTTCAATGCTTCGCGGCCGTCTCCCGCACTTTCGTAAGGCACCTGCCACGACGAGAGCTGGTACTGCAGAATTTTGCGGTTGGTCTCATTGTCATCGACGATCAGCGCGCGCGTGCCATTTAATGCACCGGTCACCGCCGGCAGGGCCTCGGATGACGGGGCGGAGCGCTCCAGCACCGCGGTGAACCAGAACGTGGAGCCCTTGCCCTGCTGGCTCTCGGCACCGATTTCGCCTTTCATCATGATGGCGAGCTGCTTCGAAATCGCCAGGCCCAACCCCGTGCCGCCGTATTGCCGCGTCGTCGACCCGTCGGCCTGCGTGAACGGCTGAAACAAGCGAGACATCGCCGAATCGCTCAAGCCGATGCCGGTATCGGTGACGGAAAATCGAAGCGTACACCGGGCGTCCGACTTGGACTCCACCGTCACGCGCATCACCACTTCACCGGCATTGGTGAACTTGACCGCGTTGCTGACCAGATTCAGCAGCACTTGCCGCAAACGTCCCGGGTCGCCACGCAGTTTGGTCGGCACGTCGCGGTGAATAAGGTAAGCGAGTTCCAAACCCTTGGCGTGGGCACGCTCGGTCATCAGATCCGCGACGCCTTCAACCACACTGCGAAGATCGAAGTCCAGCAGCTCGAACTCCAGTTTGCCCGCCTCGATTTTCGAAAAATCGAGAATGTCATCGATGATGGTCATAAGCGCGTCGGCGCTGGATTGAATGGTCGAAGCAAATTCGCGTTGCTGCGGCGACAGTTTGGTGCCGAACAGCAGATCGGACATACCGATGATCCCGTTCATCGGTGTGCGGATCTCGTGGCTCATGTTGGCCAGGAATTCGGACTTCATCTGCGCCGACTGCAGCGCCTCGTCACGCGCCTGCGCCAGTTCCGCCTCGGCGCGCTTGCGCTCCGAGACATCGCGCATGAATGCGCTGAAGAGCCACTCCGATCCGATTTGAATCGGCGAAATTGTGAACTCGACGGGAAACTCAACGCCCGAGCGCCGCAGCGCCGAGAGCTCCAGACGCTTGTTCAGCACCGGCCCTTCGCCAGTCGCCAGAAATTTCACGATCCCCGCGCGATGAGCCTCGCGGAAACGTTCCGGCAGAATCAGCGACGCGAGCGTTTTGCCACAGGCCTCTGCGCGCGTCCAACCGAAGACCACTTCCGCCTGGGAATTCCACTCGACGACCTCGCCGCGGCCGTCGATGCCGACGAACACGTCGTAGCAGTTGTCGATGATCATACGGCGGCGCTGCTCTTCGAGCTTGCGTTTCTCGTCCAACTCATGCACGCGCGCTGCGGTAAGCCACAGCAGCGTCGAAAAGACCAAAACGATCAGGATCGCCAGCAGCGAGACAGCAAAGACCGTCGTGAATATGCCGCTCTGCTGCGCCAGAAGCATCAGCCAGCCCAGGAAAATCGGGAGCAGAATCGCCGTCGGCAGGAGTCGTCGCAGCAACGTGCTGCCGATACTGTCGGCCATGAGGCTGCGCATTATGCCCTTGTCGGGCCGCGCACAGATGATTCCCGTGGAGAGCATTAAAAACGAGAGCGAACTGTGAATGGCCATGGGGATGTAGAGCGCGACCCGCGCCAGGGACATGGCACTGTAGGCGTAGCCAATCAGAGCCAGCAGCGCGAGCACACCGGCGCCTAGCGCGCACCATTGAGCCGGACGGCGCCTGGTGGACGTTTCCCAATCCAACATCGCCAGGGCCACGCCGCAGAATACGAACGCGAGCGCCGTGTTTGGCGCCATGCGATTGGGTCCGTTGGCTGCGCGCATCAGACCTTCAGTGAACAGGCTGCGATCCAGGCCGACGTTCAAGCCGCAGACGATGTCGAGGAAAACGAATCCTGCGACCACGGCCACGGCAGCGGCAACACACCGAGCCAGGAGGTCAGATCTCACCGCGTCGCACTGCCGCCACAACGAACCGCTGAGGATAACGAAGAAAATGGCCGTGAACGGATTCATCGGCGTGTAGCCGGCGACAATACTGGTCAGTCGGATCAGGTTAAACGTCCAGCCGGTCAGCACCATCAAGCCGACAGCGACGAGGGTGACGCTCGCCGCTTTGGACACAATTTTCAATCGCATCATGGGATAAAAGAGGTTCCAACCATTCCTATGGGCTGGTGATTGTAGCGTGAAAACGGCGTTTCGAAAGCCGGACAATATACAAATAAAGCAGCCGCGTATTTTTCGCGGCTGCTTTAACACAAATTCACTCTGCTGTATTCGCCATATATGCAAAGGTTACATCTTATTAAACTGTACCTGCATGATCTTGAGCTGGTCGCCGTCTTTGGTGAAATTAATGGAAATCTTGACCTTCTTCTCCTTTTCAAATTCACCTTCGTATACCAGCAGCGGAAGGTCTCCGGCCGAGACCGTCTCTTTGTCGATCAGTTTCTTCGAGACAAACTTACCGAACCCCTTGTCGACATAGAGCATCTTGAAGGTCGACTCGGTACCCAAAGCAGCCATTGCTTTGGCGTAATCTGCGAAGAAATCCTTGTACGAATTTTCGTTGTAGGCTTTCAGCATCTTGTCGACTTTTTCTTCCAGACCCTTCATCACTTCCGGTGCTGCGTCCTTGGTCGTGGCAGCACGCGCACTCACGGCAAACAAGCCCACGCACAACACGGCAGACCAGATCCAGCGAGATGTGTTCATTGCTCCTCCTGATTAATGGGCTGATGGATGGAAAACGAAGGCTCATCTTATAAGCCCGTCGTCAGTCCATGACAAGTATCCCGTAACGAGGAGCAGAGAAGTCAGGACGCGCAGCGGTTACACGCAAAGTTGTCGAATTTTTGAATCAGCGCACCAACTTGAGCTATAATGCACCGCCAAAATGACACTGTACCCACTATTCAGGAAGCCCGCGTATGCCAACCAATGACTCGCTCTTCGACGGTTCCAACATAAAGGCGCCCAACCGTGCAGTGTTGATCTTCCTGATTTTTGCGCTGCTTTGGTTGATTCTCGCCGCCATCGCGATCGGTGGCGTGGCGCTGGCTCCCGAAACCGGCGGCATCAACTTGATCATGGGAACACTGGCGGTCCTGGCGATGGCGCTGCTGGCTTCACGCGTGCAACTTGCACCGCTTGGAACCACGGTGCTTGGCGTGCTGATTCTACTCGCGCCCTACGTCGTTGGGTCGCTGGGTATGTCGGTGGACAGGTCCAGCGCGCGGAGCAAGTCGAACGAGGAACTCGCGGCCGCTCTGGCGCTGCCGCCATCGCAGCGTTCATCCGTGACCGTCCAAGCCGCCGCAACCATGAAAGCGCACGGCTACGAGGAAGCGCCCGAGATCGCGAAAATCATCGCGGAACGCCCCGACCAGATCAAGACGTGGCTGCGGGAGAATTCCACCGCCGTACAAGCGTTGGAAGCGCGCGTCAGCAAAAAGGCGTCGTGCCAGAAATACGCGTCGAGACAAGCGTTTCAGGACGATCTGCTCGCATATCTTCTCGCCCCAAAGGCGTACGCCGGTACCAACTGGGTCTGGTTCGGCCTCTGGCTTGAGGAGGCGCGCGCCCTTGGATTCAAAGATGAACCCCTCACCGCCGAACAGACAACGAGCGCCGCGGAATACGCCCACAATTGGCTCGATTCACACAGCGAGGTCAACGTCAGCAACGCGGTATTTACGATGTCACCCGAAATTATCGCGATGGAAGAGCAAGAAACTACGCGCCCCGTGAATCGGTTTTCAATGGTCTCATTCTGGATCGTGCTCTTCGGTGTCGGTGCCGCGTGGGCCGGGCGCAACAGTTTCACGCGCCCATGGGATCTGTTCCAGTTTCCGGGCTGGGCGCTGGGCGGACTGCGCCGCTTGATCCGCAAAGACCGCTTCGCCGTACTGCGGATTCTCTGCGGTTTGGCCGGCATGGCACTGGTAATGGCCGTGATGGTCTGGATGATCTTCAACCACTACCAGAACCGTGCCGTCGGAAAATTCATGGTCGGGCTAACCTGCCTCGCCGGCCTGTTCGCGTGCTCGGGACTATCGTTCGGAGAAGAAGAGGCACGTTGAGTCCGCCAAAGTTGGCGCAGGCTTAGCCGGACTTCTTCGCCAGTGTTTTCACATCGGCTGTGGTCAGACCCTTGCCGCCGATTCCCCACTCGCCACTTTTCACTTCTTCGATCACCACCCAGGTCACTGGGCGCATGTTCTCGCCTTCGATGGAGACCATGGTGTCGGTGAGCTTGCGGATCATCTCCTGTTTTTGAGCCGGCGTGAAAACGCCCTCTACCAGCTTAACGTTGACGAAAGGCATGGTTTTTCTCCTCTTTGAAGTGCGAGACGCCTGTTGCGGTTCACCACTACCTGCGTCTTGCCAGCCATTAAAAGCACGAACGTTCGTTTCTTTTACGACTTGAATATACGACCGATCGTGCTATTGTCAAGGTATGGGCGAACAGAATTCAACAAAATCGAACGCAGCCGAGCCCGCACTTTCTTTTTCCAAGGGAAATGAAAGCCGGGCCACGATCCTGCATACCGCGGCGAAACTGGCCACGACCAAAGGCTTGCACACCCTGTCCATCGGCGACCTCGCCGCCGCCGTGGGCATGAGCAAGAGCGGTCTTTACGCTCATTTCAAATCGAAAGAAGAACTCGAGCTGGCGACGATCGACACGGCCATCGCCATCTTTGACCAGGAAGTGCTCCAACACGCGCTGGCCGCTCCCGCCGGTGTTCAGCGACTCCGGGCCATGGTAAACGCGTTCCTGGGCCACTTGGAGCGCCGCGTCTTTCCTGGCGGCTGCTTTTTCGCGTCGGTCGCGATGGAACTGGACACCCACCCCGGCCCCGCCCGCGACAAAGTCCTGGCCGTTCAGGTTCAGTGGTTCGCGCTGTTGAAAGACTGCCTTGTCGAAGGCCGCGCGCTCGGCGAAATCAACGACAAAGTCGACGTGCCGCAATCCGTCTTCGAAATAGAGGCGATGATGCTGACGGCGAATTATCTCTACGTCCAAACGCACGATCCGGAAAGTTTGAAGCGCGCGAAAACGGGCGTGGAGAACATTTTGGCGCGGCTGGGTGCGAGTCCGGAAGTAAGGAAGAAGGTGGCCTCGCGCATTTGAATTGAGTGCGAGGGACCTTGCTTCAATCCAAATATCCGATGCTACTTGGCCTTATCGATCTTAAGCGAGAAGATTCGATCCCAAGTATATTCCCGGCCGGTGACGTAGAGCAATCCGTGTTCGGTGTCCGCCGCCAGGATTGACGTGCCGTTCCACTTGGTCTCATTGACGACTTGGACATTCGACAAGTGCCCCGTCTTTGAATCGTAATTGAATGTCGTCAGCGGCCCCGCGAAATTTCCCAAGTATCCGCCGGTGCCGCTGGGCGAAAAGAGCATGTTCCACCCCTTCATGTTCGCCAGCGGATCTTGTTCGCCGTTCACAGTCTCCCGAAACGTCAGCGCGCCTGTCTCTGGATCGCGTTTGAAGATGCCGTAGAAATTATGAGTCGGTTTTCCGTTGCGCACACTGGCGTAGAGCCATACGCCATCGGGACTGATGGCCAGCGACACCCATTGGTAGCCATAGTTCTCTGGGGCCGCTTTGGCCACCACTGCCAGATCCGTTGCTCCGGCATACTTAATCGCTCCCGTCGGATCGCGCCGAATCTGCGCAATCGAATAGTCCTTGGATGAGATGGTGTAGAGATCCCTCCCGTCTTTCGACTGAATCAGCAGGCCCGGATAGTCGCTGAAATTCGAGGCGCCGATCCCCTTCCCCTCCACTTCGGCGGATTTCACCGGCGTGCCGTCGTCGCCAATCCGATACCAGAAAACCCTGTTCTGCTCTCCCCCGCACGACTTCAGATAAAGATCTTTCTGCCCAGGACCCACGAGCATTTGGCGCGACGCGGGACATTCCACCACGCCTTTTTTCAACGCATGACCCGTCGCAGGATCCACCTCGAACCAGCCCAATCCGTGCCACGACATCCGTCGGTATCCATCATGCGGCGTTACGCCGTACAACCTCCCGCCCGCGGCGACGAGCGCAAAGCCGCCAGCCTTCAGTTCGAGTTGCTGCTCGATGAACGTCAGCTTGCCGGATTGAAGATCGCGTCTGAAAATCATGAAGCCGTCCTCGCCCGTCACAAACAGGTAGTTGTCGAGAACGGCGTCGGCCGCGCCGACCGTGCAGCGAGTCTTGAAATTCGGCGTCTCGACGAATTCCGCTTTCGGGCGCGGCGCGCTGCTCTCTGCGCCGTTAGCGCCGCCAGCGGATGGCGTAACGTATTCCGGTTTCCGACCGCGGAGAAATTTCATGACCGGAAGCTGATGACCGGTGAGATAGAAAATATCGTGAACGGGATCGAACGCCGCGCCGCTCAATTTGAAGTCAGGCGGCATGGCCACTGCGAGTTTCCATGTCTTACAGCCGTCCAGCGTCTCATAGAACCCATCGTTTCCCACCAGGACGAGATGGTTCTCGTCCTTTCCAAAGAACGGTCCGAGTTCCACAGCGCCCGGCGCGGCCACGCCTTGAATCTCCCATGTGGCGCCCTGATCAGTGCTGACCAGCACACCCTTCCCAGCCTCTGAGAGCCACCAGAGCTTCCCATTGAAGGCCAGAGTCGGTCCTGTACCGACAAGCGCTGAAATTTTTTTCCACGACTTGCCGTTGTCCTCGCTCCGTTCAATGCCTTCCGCCGTGGCCAGCAGCAGACTTTTTCCCGCCACCCCCAGCCCGGAAACCGGCCAGCGCTCCCGGTCCAATTGAGTCCACGTTTTTCCGGCGTCCGCGCTTATATGCAACGCTTCGAATTCGTGTCGGGCGGCAAAGACCAACTGGCTCTCCCAATCGATCGCGCCAAAATCCCAATTACGTCCGACCGCTTCGAAGCGGGTCCAGGATTGACCTCCGTCGGTTGAGAACCCGGACGGGCCCGGGTTGTTGTTCATGTTGAAGGCCGCGATCTTCTTGCCCTCGGGATGAATGTAGAACGACGCGCCGCGAATGGGTCCGCAGCCGTCACCCGAAATACTTTTTCCGTCCACGCGAACAAAACTCTTTCCTTCATCGGTGCTTTTCCAGATTCCATATGTCCAGAACGACAGATATACCTCGCCGGTCGTGCGATCGACGGCTGGAACCGCCGCGACTCGTTCCGGGTCAAGCCCCGGGTTGGGCATGCCTGAGTATGCATCCTGCCACAGTGCCACCCACTGTCCTTCTTCCGCCGGAACTTGGCGTGAAATGGCATTTGAGACGAAGAGCAGGATAGCAAATGCCAGAGCATGGCATGGAACACGATGTCTCATCATCTTTACCTTTTGAATAACCGGGAAGAGTTCTGTCGTAGAAAGTACACCGAAAGTTTCAGCGTTTTGCCCGCATTCGATATGACGAATTTGACTTGGGATTGTACTATTTTGCACTCGCTACAATTCTTGCGCCCACAAAAAACTCTCCGCACCTGCGGAGAGTCTCGTGTTGTCCGACATTTCACGTCTGCTCGCCCTGCGACTTACACCCGCGCGCCAACTTCGCTGGGCAACGGCAGCGGATCGGTTGCTAACGGCATCGGTGGATACTCGGGCAGTCCGATGTTGTTCACCAGCGAATCGATGCGCACCGCCTGACCCGTTGCGATGGACTGGTTGGCCGCGATCCCCGTTAAGATGGAGTAGGCGCCAGCACGCTGATCGGCCGCGCGCAGGTATTTATCCAACGACGGTTTGGGGCTGAACAAATCGTCCAGCAGTGGCGCATCGCCGCCGCCGTGGCCGCCTTCCGCTTGCCAGATATCGACCGCGTACCCATTTTGAAAATGAGGATAGATCTTGATCTGCGTGCCTTCGTTCCGGAGTTGGCCCGGAATCGTGCCGTCACCGTTGACGTAGACGGATTCCTGACACGTGTGTTCCAGCCGGCCCTTAGTGCCGTTGAACACGACGGTGTAACCTTCCCAAGGCATGAACGCGTGGAGCGAATAGGACATCGTCGCGCCATTGGAATAGCGAACGATGGCCTGCATTTCGTCTTCGATATCCATGTCTTGGCTGAAGACACAGCGGTCGCGCTGGTAGCCGTCGTGGGCTTCGTTTTCCAAATAGACCGTCCGAAGATTGGCATTGCTCGAAAGATCCAGACGGAAAGGGCAGCGCGCGGCTTCGGCGCAGTCCAGACATCGTTCGCCACGGTTGTTCAGGCCATAGCGGCGGGCTGTCTCGGGTGTGTAGAACGACCGCCGGCCGGTGGCGATGACACTTTCTGGAACGGCCGAGAGCCACCAGTTGGCCAGATCGAAATGATGCGTGGCCTTATGGACCATCAGACCACCGGAATTTTCTTTCTGACGATGCCAGCGCCGGAAGTAGTCCGCGCCGTGGCTGGTATCGAGCATCCAGTGAAAATCCATCGAGCGCACGTCGCCAATCACGCCGCTCATCAACAGATCCTTGACCTGCGTGCGAGGCGGGGAGTAGCGATAGTTAAAAGTAACTGTGCATTTGCGACCGGTGCGGCGCTGCGTATTCAGGATGCGATTGCATTTCTGCGCATCGGTGGTCATTGGTTTTTCGGTAATGACATCGCATCCCAGTTCCATCGCGCGGCAAAGATACACATCATGAAACGAGTCCTGCGTCGTCACGATCACCGTGTCCGGCTTGTTTTCCGCGATCATCCGTTCGAATTCTTCGGCGATGTAAGCGCGCACCGTAACACCGCGTTCGGCGAGTTGACGTACGCGTAAGTTAAGCCGCCCTTCATTGCGGTCGCAAATCGCCAGCAGTTCACACGTTTCGGCAAAGCGTCCAGCCAGGGCGTCGTAAAACATCCCCGCTCGCCCACCGACTCCGACCTGCACAAAGCGTTTCCTGCGTGCCATCGAGCGCTCCTTTTCCCATGATTGCAATTGAAAGGTTTCTGTTCTCATTATGCCAACGTTGGCACAAATGTTCAAAAAATCGCTTATGCCGATTCCCGCAGCACCAACTTCGTCGGCATCGTGCGGCTCCAGCCTGTCGATGGCTCAGCTTCACCCTTGATTTTACGAAGTAGTATTTCTGCAGCGGCGATGCCCAACTCTCGACTGGGCTGCGCCACTGTGGTCAGGCGCGGCCAGCTGAGCGCTGCGGCGCGCCGGTCGTCGAACCCGATTACCGCTACGTCACTTGGAATTCTAATCCCGCGTTCATGCAACCCAGCCATGAACCCCAATCCCACTTCATCGGCGTAGGCCAAAACCGCATCAGGACGTTTTGCTTTGGGCAATTCCGAAAACCGCTGCGACGCGGCAATACCCGCGGCGTACTGATCGCCCTCTGCTTGCTCGATATAGATTGGCCGACGCGACAGTTGTCCCAGCGCTCGCAGGTAACCATCCAGGCGGGAGCGATCGGCTTGCGTTCCCAGGTATGCAATTGCGCGACGTCCCGTGGCGGCGAGGTACAGCACCGCCTCGTAGACGCCCTGTTGACGATCTATGCGGACGCTGTCCAACGGCCCGGTTGGCGCGTCGAAAACGATGTACGGCAACTTGGAATCCAGCAATCTCAACGCTTGTTCGTTGTGGAATTGCGAAGAAGAGAACAGCGCGACACCCGCAGGGCGATGCAGGAGGACATTTTCAAGCCAATCGCCGCCGGTATTCGCGGCACTTTCCAGCAACACATTGACCGCATAGCCGGCGTGACGCAGGGTCTGCTCGAGGCCTGCGATCTTGGCGATATGTAATTCATCCATGGACCAGGCGACGACGGAAATGTCAAAACTTCTGGCCGTCTTCAAACTGCGCGCAGCAAGATTGGGGCGATACCCCAGGCGCTGAGCCTGCGTGACCACTCGCTCGCGCGTTTGCGAATCAATGTAGCCTTGTCCGGATAGTGCACGCATAACCGTACGGATCGACACTCCGGACGCAGCAGCTACTTCCTTCAAGCCCGCCATGTCAACCGCTCCAGCCGCCCCGCACAGCAAATGTGCCAACGTTGGCATAATATGCAGATCCGTGCGAAACGCAAGCTCAATCTGCGGACCCGCTATCGTCGCGTGGGAGCGATACTTGCGAAAAAAGTTCCCAATACCACGAGAGATCAGCCGTCCATAGTTTCCGGCTCGGGCTTCAAGTCTTTCGCGCTCCCACACTTCCGGAGTCGCTCCATTTATTGATCCATGGCGCTTGTTTTGCAGCACTGCCTGCCAAGAACAAGTTCGCCGCGTGATTTGAGGGTCTCACGGAAGGTCGGCTATGGACGTAGATCTATCGTTCGGCCATTTGACCGGGCAGTGAACGTCATTCCAAAAGGAGATACCTCATGCTTAACGAGAATGCCAAACAGACATTGGAACCACCGCCAGTTCACATTGGGAGTCCCGCTCCACTTGTCTGGGGCGATACTGAACTTTCCGAATCGCCGACGCAGGACGAAAGGATGTGGGGCATGATCGCCAACGCGTCTGCCCTTTTCATGGTCGGACCGCTGCTCATCCTGCTCATCAAGAGCTCTGAATCGAAGTTTGTGAAATTCAATGCCATGCAGATGATTATGGTGCAGGTGGTCTGCATGGCGCTTTCGATTGCGCTTCAGATCGTTGTGTTCTCAATGGTTGTAATTATGCCAACCTTGGCCACGATGATGCTGCCGTTTTTTTCATTGATCGGTCTAGCGATGCTTGCGACTTTGTGTGTACTGGCGTCCAAGGCCTATAACGGAATTGCATTTCGATTACCGGTCCTGGGTCCGTTCGCATACACAAAAACGTACGCGACGTGATTCAACCCAAGGAAGAGTAAGCCGCGCCGACGTGGCAACGCCGGCGCGCTCCTCTAATTGATGATTTGCAGACGGCTCGGACCGAGCGCCATTCAGAATTTCCAAGTGTCTTCCATTTTCGGATAGGACTTTCGGCACTCAAAATACGCATCGATCATCGCACGTACGTGCGGGGTCATCTTGGCTCGATAGCTATCGGTGAAATTGGCCTCGTTGAGCAGATAGAAGTGCCAGGTCGGCGGCTTTAAAGCGCAATGATAACCCATATGCAAGGAACGACGCGGCACCGTGAAGCATGCATTGAAACCGCGGTGAATGAGGTTGTTATTGTAGAGCACCGCCTGACCCGGCCGAATCTTCACATTTACACCGCCAGGCATCTCCGCATCAATCGGCGCATAATGCTTCGATCCACGGAAGGCTGTGTTTTCATCAGCTGTGTTCTTTCGCTGATGGCTGCCTGGAACGACCCAGAGCGTCTCGTCGTCGTACAGAGGTAGATTGATCTGAACGCTATTGTGAAAGCGCGATGGATTGTAAATCGCATCCTCGTTGATTTCATCCTGCGGAATCTGGATCACGTCGCGATGCCAGCCCAGTTTGTAGCACGTCCCCGGTTCTGCAGCGAAGAGTGAGGCATTGTTGATAATCAACGGTGCGCCAAGGATCTGTTCAATCGTGTTCAGGATTTCCGGCCGATGGAATACGTGCTGAATCGGCAGGAAGCGCTCGTTGGTCAGGAGATGGAAATAATAGTGCTTGGTCTTGGCTCGGAAATTCTCGATCGCATCGCCAGCGTGTTGATTCTCTGACGAATGGAAACCGCGCTCCGTTTTCGTGGTCTGGCTGTAGCGATTCAGAAGTTCATCGATCTGGTCGCGAATCAGGACGACTTCCGATTCGGGAAACACGTCGATTAAAAGAAACCCGTTTTTGTGGTACGTCTCGATGTCTACGTCGATGCCTGTCATGCTTAAATCTCCCGTGAGTATTCAATTTTGATCTTCTGACCTTCTTTGGCCGAACGCAGGCCGGCGTCGAGCACTTCCATCACGCGCAACCCGTCGAGAAAGTCGGGCGCGGCTTTTTCGCCCGTGCTGATCGCGTCTAGAAAATCGGCCACGGCATGAACAAACGTGTGTTCATAACCAATGGTATGCCCCGGCGGCCACCACTGGCGAATATACGGATGCGTCGGTTCCGTCACGAGAATGTTTCTGAAGCCCCGCTCGTCAGCTTCGTTTGTCCCATCATAGAACGACAATTCATTCAAGCGCTCCAGGTCGAAGCACATGCTCCCCTTGCTGCCGTAGATCTCAAAGGTATTGCGGTTCTTCCGGCCATTCGCAAATCGCGTCGCTTCGAAGGAGCCCATGGCTCCGTTCTCGAATTCGACCATCATCAACGCAGCGTCTTCGACTGTGACCTTGCCTCTGGAGTCACTGGCTTTTCCGGCACTGAACGTGGCCGCGCCTTTGCCAGGCAGCGGGCGCTCAGAAATGAAAGAGGTGGTCATACACGCAACGCTGCGGATGGTGCCAATCAGAAAGTGGGCCAGATCGACGCTATGGGAATTCAGATCCGCATGAGGTCCCGGGCCGGCGGTTTCCTGGCGCAGATGCCAGGTCAGCGGAAATTCCGGATCGATGATCCAATCTTGCTGATAAGCGCCGCGCCAATGAAAAATTCGTCCCAACTTACCTTCCGCAATCAGCCGCTTGGCAACCATCACCGCCGGCAGACGGCGGTAATTGTGATTGATGAAATGGACACCCTTCGACTTCGCCACCTCGGCCACCATGTTTTTGGCCTGAACTGCCGAGAGAGCCATTGGCTTCTCGCAGAAAATATGCTTTCCGGCCCGTGCGGCGGCAACAGCCACGTCATGATGCAGATGCGTTGGCAGTGAAATGTCTACAATGTCGATGTCCTTGCGGGAAACGACTTCGCGCCAGTCGGTCGAGGACTCTTCCCACCCCCATTTACCGGCGAATTCACGCGCGCGTTGCACGTCTGTGCCGCACGCAATTTTCAACACTGGCTGGATGGCGGGCGAGAAAAATTTCCCCACCTGGCTCCAGGCATTGCTGTGTGCACGGCCCATGAAACTTGTGCCCAGCATCGCGACATTCAGAGTTTTCATCGAACCTCCTCAGCCAGGTGGTGGGCGATGCGGCGCAGTTCCACGACGCTCGCTGCCACGGCCGCATCTTCATCGGTGTAGTCGGGATGCAGAAAATCTAATTCCATCGCCAGGAAACCCTTGTACTCCGCCTGCTTCAACAGCCGAGCCAGCCGCAGATTGTCTATGAACCCGTCGCCAACGGGCGTGGTTGAAAAGAAGTACCAATCGTCGACAGCGGCTGCGCGGTTGACCCGCAGGTCTTTAACGTGTGTGGCCAGAGTATGACGGGCAAGCAATTCCATCGCCTTGATCGGATCGTCAAGAAGTCGCGCGAAGTTGCCGGTGTCAAAGTTCACGCCCAGGTAAGGTGATCCCACCTCTTCGATGATCTGCAGAATTTCGCGAGCGGTGAAATCGATGTGATTCTCGATGGCGAGCTTCACGTCATGCGCCTCAGCGACTTTGACCGCTTCACGCAACATCGCCACCAGCCCTCGAATCTGCTCACGATGGTCTTCGAATCTGAACTGCAGACTCGACCCAACGATCCGCATCACGGTTGCGCCAATACGTTGCGCCTGCGGAATGGCGGCGATCATCTTCTGATATTCCGCGCGGTTCCGTCCGCCCTCCAGGCCGTCCGGATGTCCCCACGCATAGACCCGGTCGAGCCCGTACGCGTCCAGCCGTGCCTTCACGGACTCCAGATATCCCGCGTCGTCCTTGCGCGTGATGAAGCAGGTTTCCAGGGAGACTCCATTGACCCCGAGCTCTTTCGCCCGATCGATGAAATTCTCAAGTGTCATCCGGCGCGGCGGTTGTTGTTGCTGCGGATAGACCTCGCCAAAAAAGCGGTGGTAGCAATAGCTGTCGATTCCAATCTTCATGGCTGCTCCTGTGGGAAAACCATAAGAGACGTCTGCGTTCAACGCGGTCCTTATAGATCGGCAGCGTGGTTTGGAGATAGATGAAGACCGTCAGGTTTTGGAATAAAACCGCCACACTTCTTTTGCTGTTTTTGCGGCGCCGTAGCGTCGCCGATAGGCACCGGGGGTAACGGCCGTCTCACGCCGGAATTCGCGCGTGAAGTGGCTTTGATCGGAGAAGCCAAAGTCCGACGCGACCTGCGCCAGAGTAGCTGCACTATAAACAAGCGCGTGACACGCCAACCTCACGCGCAAACGGCGGATATAGTCGTGGGGAGAAACGTGAAACGCACGCTGAAAGCGCCGCTCGAAAACGCGCTCCGAAAGATGGGCCAGCTTTGCCAGTTCTCGATTGGTCCAGTTTTTCGACGGATCCTGACGCACGCTGGCCACCGCGCGCGCCAGACCGCTATCCTGCACGTCCGCCTGAGGTGAGGCGGACGACATTGCTCGCGAAGTACCTGTGGTTCCGACGATCTTTCCTTTTGCGTCGCGCAGCGGCAGTTTGTGTGTGACGGACCACCCGGCGCTGTGATCGTACCGTCCGACCAGTTCAACGCGTTTCGCCAGGCTTTCACCGCGCAGCACCCGGCGGTCATCAAGCGTATATTGATCGGCCAGGTGGGCCGGCGACAGATCGTAGTCTGTTTTGCCCAGGACATCCCGCGCATGCTCCAGCCCATAGTTAAGCAAGAAGCTTCGGTTGATCCAGCAGTACCGTCCGTTTGTGTCCTTGATCCAGAACTGAACATCGTCCATCGGTTCGAAAAGCTTGCAGACAGTTGCGGCGAATGGCGGTATCGCCAAAGAACAGGACCCGCTGTGCGGTCGGCGCCGAGTGGCGTTGACCTTGATTTTACGTGAACTAGCATTCATAGGCGTCGTTGGTCCTTCTTGTGACGGATTATCTGGCGGACTTTTCACCCGAGCAACCGCAGGAATTCACCTCCGTTTCGCGGGTTTCTTGCCGCCCGTAGAATTCAGCGCAATGGCCGCGCGAATAAGCGCTTTGAATGCCGTCGCGTCAAGTTCCTCGCCCTCACGAATATCGATCGCGCGACGGACGTTTCCGTCGAGGCTGGAATTGAAAAGCTTGGCCGGATCCTTCAGCGCCGCACCCTTGAAGAAGGTCAGCTTCACGACCTGTTTGTACGACTCACCCGTGCAAATGCCTCCGTCATGCGACCAGACTGGTGTTCCCATCCACTTCCATTCTTCCAGAACTTCCGGATCGGCCTCGTGGATCAGCTCGCGCACTTTTTTCAGCGTCGCGCCTCGCCAGTCACCCAGTTCGGCAATCTTTTCGCTGATGAGTTTTGAGGCGGCTTTGCCGGCCGCTTTGGGTTGGAGCTTCTTCATCTGCTACCTTTCTCATTCAACTAAACAGGGAAGGCCACCTAGATTTTTGTATACAGCAAATCCGGCAATAGCGCCGCAATATTTATAGAACGGCCGCCCCAACTTATACTTGCGTCTGCTCTGGGATTTGTCGATTGGATCAGCGCGCGAATCCTGCACAGTCATTGACTCCGGCATGTCAATAGACGACCATGCGCCCATGGGAACTTCCCGTCTTTTCGACGCCGGACCGCTGAAAGTCCTGGTGCACCGCGCGTCGTCGCAGCCGCTCCAGACCGAGTCAGGGGATCTGATCATCCAGCGCATCGCACGCGAGCGATGGGTACGCGATACAGGCATCTACTTCAGCCAGATTCACGCGACGGTACTGCTGTACGTCTACCGCGGTACCTGTCGTCTTGAGCATGGCGCACCGGGCGGCGAACGTGCGGTAACTGTGGGTCCCGCGCAGTTCATCGCAGTGCCGCCCGATACCCGCTACCGCTTCTGGGTCGAACCCAAAGGGGATCTCGAACTCGCGATCGCTCACGCCAACGGAACCGCGTTCGACCGGTTCTGGCAGGCCCTTGGCGGTCCAAGCCCCACGCTGCTGAAAGTTCGCCGGCGACGGGAAATCGAGCGTGACTTGGAAGACGTGATTCAACATGCGCCGTCCTGGTCCGAGACAGACCGGGTTGCAGCGCTGCATTATTTTCAGGCGCTCTTGAATATCGTCGCGGGTGACCAGACGCTCGATCTGCCCGCGCGGTCGCGCAGCGATGCTCACGCCGACCATTGCCGCGAATTGATCGAGGAGCAATTCCAGCGCTACACGTCGCTGGGCGAATTGGCGGCCGCGCTGGATTTGAATCCCGATTACCTGAGCCGCGCTTACCGCGCACGGTTCGACGTCACGCCCGCAGAGCACCTGCGTTGGCGCAAAATGGAACAGGCCAGCGTCTGGCTCCGCGAAGGCGATCGCACGGTGGAAGTGATCGCCTGTGCGCTGGGCTTCTCCGATGCGTTCGCGTTCTCAAAATCGTTCAAAGCGTACGCGGGCTTGCCGCCCCAATTCTGGCGGAAGCAATTTAAAGGTTGATCAAGGCTTGGCCGATGCAACCTGAATCTGACATTCGCTCGTGCGACCGCCGTCGGTGGTTTTGAGCGTGATCGTCGCTTTGCCGGGGGCTTTCGCGACAACCACCCCCTGACTGTTGACAGACGCGATCGCGGCGTCGCTCGACGACCACACGGCGGCCTGATTGGACGCCGTGAGCGGCAGGACGGACGCTACCAGATTCCATTCGGTGTTGGCGATCAGCGCATTCTTGGGCGCGTTCAGAATTTCCGCTTTCTCCACCGCAACCGCCGGTGCGGCTGCGTCGACGCGGATTTTTACGTCGACCTTGAAGGCCGGATCGTTGGGCTTCGACACTTTGCCGGCGCTGTCGAAAGCTTTGGCGGTGATCAGCCATTCGCCCTGCGGCGCGGCGTGCCAGGTGAGCGCGAAGGGCGGCGCGTCGGCGGTGCCGATGTAGTGCTCGTTGTAAAAGTATTCCACGTGGTCGACGTTTGCGGTGGTTTTGACGCGCAGCGCCACATCGCCGCCAGCTTTGAAAACGGCTGCGTCTTTGGGAAATTCCATCGCGACGCCCGGACGCGTGATTGACGCGGGCGACTTCATCGCCGCAGCGTTGGCGCAGAGGAATCCGTAGGCGAAAATGGACGGCGCCATATTCTGCGTGATGGTGAATTCACCGGCGGCGATGCTGTACCGGTTTTCGAAACGCGTCTCGCTGAGCGGCCACGTTTCCACCGCGGGGTAGGCCGACGAACGGCTGTAATTTTCACTGCCGGAGAAGTGGAACCCCGGGCCGAAGAAATCGACGTCCGTGCTGCCATAGGGCACGTAGCCTGGGAGGAACTCATTGTCGTAGACCATACTGTTGAAACGAAACAGAGCCCACGAATCGGGGTGGAACGGAGATTTCACCGAACGCTGGCCCAGTCCCGTCATCCAGACCATGTTCATGGGATTGCCGCCGAGACAGTACGACGCGGTGGTCTGCATCACGTCCAGATATTTCTTTTCCCGCGTCAGTTTGTACGCCATCGCCGGCTCGAAAAGGATCGGCGTACTGAACGTGCCGAGCTGGTGCATCTTGAACCAGTCAAAGCCCAGGCGGTATCCGCGGTCCGCGGCCGTCTTGATGTATTTCTTCTCCGTTGCGTCGAGCACCTTGGTGCGGAATGTTTTCTGGAGCTCCGCGTTTACGCCGGGAAAACTGGCGGGCAGCAGCGCGTAAATGGCGGCCGCGTATTCCCAGTTCTCCGGACCGTACCAGCCGTCGGCACCCTGTTGAAACGACACGTCTTTTTGCATGTCGGCCGCAAACTGCTCGTGGTACGCGGCGTCCTTGGTTGCGCGGAAGAGGCACAGCGCGGCCAGCGCGCGCTGACGGATCACTTTGTCTTCGTCCCCGGCGCGCATGTTGGCCTTGGACCACGCGTACGATTCCTTCGCTTCCTTGATCCACTCCGCACTGTCGGGGCTCGAACCGCCGGCCGCCTTGTCCAGGCAGGCCGCCAGCCACGCGGCGACGGCGGCGTATTGATACGTTGTCGCCGGATCTTCGGCCGAGAACATCAGCGCGCGGGTGTCCTTCCACGACGCGTCTCCGGCGCAGGAATCGACGCCGCTGTAGCCGCCGGGAACTCCGCCCGTCGTCACGCCGGATTTCAGGCCAACTGCGCGCGCCCGCTTGTAGTATTGGATCAGCCAACTGGCTTCGTCCAGTTCGTCGGGGATGCCGTTCTTGCCTTCGTCAATCCAGGATTTGTCCGTGTTCGATTTGTAGCGGTTGGAAACCTGGCCATCGGCGAATTTCTCGCCGGCCAGATCGTAAAGCATCAGCAGACACATCGGCACGTTGACGTGGCCGGGGTAGCCGTCCCAGTCACCAGCGTCGTGGTACCAGCCCCAAACTTTCAGCGTGCCTGTCGGGGTGATCTTGTTGCCGTGGTCGGGCTTGTCGATCCAGCGCCAGTTCTTGTCGTACTCAAAGGTGTTGATGCCGTCGTCGGGATGATGATCGCGCGGATAGTTCATGCCGGGTTCGATTTCCTTTTCGATGCCGGCGCGCTGAAAAAAGAGTCCGCGGCTGGCCACGTAGTAGGCTTTGCGGTAGACGTCCTCGTCGATCGCGAACGTGAACGAGCAGCCCATTCCTTCCACCGCCACGCGGTAATTGCCGGGCGTTTTGAACGCGGAGAAATCGCACTCACTGACATCCGCTTCGGTGAAATTGCTGGGCACGTTGGCCTTCTTGATGGGACTGAACGGCGTCCCGTCCACCGGCGCCGACGTCTGCGGCGCGCCCGTTTTCAGGTCCTTGCGCTTGGCCACGTTCCCGCTGAAGACCGTCGCACCATCGCCGACGCGAATCACGTGAAACGGCTTGCCGGTGTACGCGTCGAGATTCACGCCGCCCAGGTCGCCCATCCAGTGCGACAGGTACGCGTACTTGGGTCCGTCAGGCGTGAATCCAATTTGATTAACGTGAATCGTTTCGGAGTGGAGGCTGTTTTCGAGAAATAGAAACGTAAACGCCGGCGCGTTGCTCGCCAGGTTTTCGACGCGCAGTGTGTATGTGCAGCCGTGCTGGAGCGCCTGCGGCAGCGTCAGGTAGATCCAATGGTCGAGCACGAATTTTTCTGGCCGGAATAAAGAGAGCGTGTCGACAGCCTTGGCCTTGCGACCGAGCTTGGTGGGATGTTGTTCCGACTTGAAGCGCGGATCGTCTTCACTCGAGATGCTGTAATTCTCGGCGATGACGGCGGCTTTGACGTCCAGCTTGGAAATGTACGGCTTGGCGTCCTTCTCGTTGAGTGCCTGATCGATGTGGCCTTCGTTGAAGTGGACCATCAGGATGGTGTCCGTGACCGGCGTCACGTCCCGGAGATCCGCCGCCCAGGAGCCCGTTGCGGACACGAACGCGACCATGCACAGGATTCTGCCGAAGCGCACAGGAAAGCCCTCCACTAATGTCAATCTCCGACCACCGCTACAATCTGCTGGTGCAGCATACACTCTAGTTCATGGGATTTCGGATGACAAAGATGGACTAATGGATGTCATTTTCAGACTATTTTACATGCTGAGTATTGGGCGTGAATGGTTCTACGGGGTGTCACAGCGCGTCCGGGCTACGCCGTCTCGATTTTTTATCCCCAACGCTTTCCGGCCGGCTTGTTATCATTTTGATGTCCTTTTACCCACTGGGGAAATTGAATGCGAAATGCATTTCTTACACTTAGCCTTCTTCTGCTGCTCGACGGATGCGGCGGTCCGCGCACCTGGACCGTGGATGCCGGAGGCAGTGGCGACTATGCGACGATTGATGCAGCAATGGAAGCGGCCAAGTCCGGGGATACAATCCTGATCAAGACAGGCACCTATAACGAAGAACTCAAAATCGACAAAATTCTCACTTTAAAAGGAAATCCGGAAGGGGAAGTTGTCGTGAAGCATTCGGGAACGTGCGTTATCGTGGCGTCGGACGTCACTCTGGAACACCTCGTCGTCCGCGAGACCTCCACGTCACCTTTCGATTGTATGGATGTCCGATTGGGCACATTGACGGCCGAGGATTGTACGCTCAGCAGCGCCGGCGGAAATGGACTTCTAATTTCCACCACAGCCACTGCACGACTTAAGAACTGCCATTTGATCGAATGCAAGGCCAGTGGAATTTCCGTGTTTGGCGGGCTTTATGGGGAGCACTGCGACATCTCCGCCAATACCAAGGCCGGTCTGACCATCAACTCTGTGGGATCAATTGAGATTCACGATTCGCAAATCAATGCCAATTTGAACGACGGCATTACAATCGATCATTCAGGTGATAAACTATTGATCGAAAACAATTCAATCGCGGAAAATAAGGCCTTTGGCATTATGGTGAACGGTACGGCAAATCCCACGGTGCGCGGAAATAAAATTCTCAACAGCGGCAATTCCGGGATCTTTGTCGACCAATCAGCCAGCGGCATTTACGAAAGGAATTCCGTGACAAACTCGGAAAATGAATACGCAGGAATTACCGTAAACTCAACGGCAGTGGCTGTCGTTACTGGCAATACTATTAAAGGTTCCTTCAAGGGCATTTGCGCTCACGGTTCAGGTATTTGCCGGATAGAGGACAACGAAGTCCTTGAGTGCAGGAATGTCGGTCTGTGCATTACGGGCAATGCAGACATGGCGCGATGCCGGATTCACAATAACAAAGAAAACGGCGTGTGCGTAATCCAGACGGGCAATATCAAAGTAGATGGCTGTGAAATTTTCGACAATGGATTCGCATTTTGCGTGATGGAGGACGGCAAGGCCGATGTGAAAAACTGCAAAATTCATGGCAATAGCAATAATCGCGGCGTGCTGTTGAAAGGGCATGGATTTGCCACCCTGACTAACAATGAAATCTATGGAAATTTATTCAGCGGCATCGAATTGATGGATGAAAGCGGCGCGGACCTCAGCGGAAACCGGATTCACGACAACGGCATGTTCGCCGTGGAAGCGAGCGACACGAATCATGGCAAAATCCTGGACAATGATATGCTGAACAACCGTATGGGTTCATGGTTTATCGCCAAAGCCGCGCTGCCGCATCTACAATGTGCTTCGAACCGCGAAGAACTTGGGCCGCCGGATAAAATTCAAGTGGGCGATTGGTTTTCCTCCAAGGAAACCTATTACGAAGGGACGCTGGCGAATTCGGTACAGCTACGCTACGTAGTGACAAAATTAACCAGCGACGAAATTTCCGTGGAAACGACTGCAACGATAAATGGCCATTCGAAAAAAAGCTCCGAGACGTTCACCAAGGCTATCGTCTTCGGGGGAGTCTATCTGGAGGACGGGCAAACCCAGAGGCTCAAATCCAGAGGTCGCAGTCTCCAGCCTATCGGCGGACGCGAAGTGGATTGTACATGGGAGGAGTACGAGGTCCTGAATGCAGATGGGAAATTAGTCGAGATCGTGCAAGTCTGGCATTCTCTCTCGCTACCGTTTATGAACGCCCTCAAGCGGGAAATCAGAGCGGACGGCAAATTAATCATGAAGTCCGAGCCGCTCGATTTTAAGGTGGCGGCAACTTACAAATAAACACTGCATGCTTCACTTCCCCAAGCACACCACCGTCCCATTCTGCAGCGCCATAAACACCTTTCCGCCGGCCACGGCCAGGCCGTCGTAGCAGATTGGCGCATCCAGCGGCAACGGGGCCTGGCGCGATTTGCCGTCGACGGTCGACTTGATCCACAGAAAGCTGCCGTCGTATTTGCCGTTCGCCCAGCCGTTGAACACTGCTCCGGCGTAAAGCGCCGTGTTGCTCGTCAGCGCCATGGCGTACACGCGCGCCCATTCGATGTGCGGCTCCAGCTCAAACCGCCACGCTAGCTCTTCAGCTTTGAATCCATCGGGATGCTTGGGAGCGGCAGTCGGCAAAGGTTTCGGCGCGTCAGCTTTCGCTCGCGGAACGGCGAACTGCGACGTGACCACCAATTGATCGTTCCACGCCATCATGCCGCTGTTGACGCGGCCCAGAGAAAACCCGCCACCACTGCGCTGGCCAAAACCCACCGTCCAGGAACCGTCGATCATCGAGCCATGGCTGTAGAATTTTTGAGCTGGCGTCAGCGGCTCGCCGGTCTTGGGATCCAGGCGCATCCAATGCCAGACCAGTTCTCCGTTTTGAACGGAGAGAATGTCATTGAGCATCCCCTTCCCCGTGCCCATCGACTTGGCCCAGACCATTTCACCACTCTCCGGCTTGAAAGCCACAATGGCAATGCCGCCATCCGCTTCGGTCGAACGCCCCGCCGTGGCGAAGGCCACGCCCTCATGGACCAGCACCGCGCCCGTCGCCGGCCAGACTGATTCCACCAGACCGTGATCGACCAATCGCCGCTCGATGGGCGCGATCCGCACGCGGTACGCCTGCACGCCATCCTTGGAGCGCAGCGCGTAGGCCCAGCCGTCGTGACATCCGACCAGCAGCAGGCCGTTGAAGTACGTCGGTGGCGAATCGATGCGACTGCCGAGCGACGACGTCCACAACTTCGAGCCCGAATCTGGATTGAGTGCCATGACCTGCCCGGAGTTCAGCCCGGCAACGATGACCATGCCGCCGCACACGATCGGCGCTGTCAGTGGCTGTGGCGTGCCGATGCGCGTATCCCACGCATCGGCTAGATGTCCTTCCGGCGGCTTGACGCACGGCGACGTCCAAAGGATTTTCAAGACGTCGGGAATGCTCGAGGAAAACCCACCGCTGCGCGCCGTGTTCTGGCGGTACATCGGCCACTCGTCGGCCGAAAGCGGCGCCGCGGACGCACCGAACGCCGGTCCCTTTTCGACCGGGCGCTTTTTCTCGAACTCTTCGGGCTTCGGCGCGTCAACACTGGGTCCAATGCCAAGGAACCCGGGCACCTGAGCCCCCACGCACGCGCAATTATTCTGAGCCGTGTAGAACATGCCGTTGGCCGGCACCATGCCTTGAATGCACGCGCCACGCGCGCCGGTGTAGGTCAGTCGCGTCGACGGCTTCTCCGGGTTTTCAGCCAGTTGAGTGTACGCACAGCCGCGCGAGCCGGTGATGTACTTGTTGCCCACCACGATCGGCGGAACGCAACCGCCGATCACGTTGGTGCCTGCGTAGACGCCACCCAGACCCGGGCCGGGCGTCTTCTTGCCGGTCTTGAGATCGTAGCGGCCATCGGTGCACCAGAGTTCCCCGTTCACGATGCAGCGCGCGGCCGTGTTGGGAACATTGAACATCACTTTTCCGTCGGCCGCTGCCAGCACAAACACGCCGTGCTTGTCCTTGGCCTTCGATTTCGACACCACCACGCACGACGGCCCCGCGAAGCTCAAGATCGTGTCTGGCTCTTCGCCGAATGCCGTGTAGGGCATGCGCCACTTTTCCTTGCCGGTGGCCAGATCGACCGCGATCAGATCGCGCTCGGTCGGCGGATTTCCCTTTTGCGTCAGCAGATACACCGTGCCGTCGGACGCAGCGATGGTGACGGCCGTGATCGGCAGAGACCACTTCGGCTTTCCCGTTTCCGGATCAAAGGCCTCGACGCTGCCGCTGCCCGCCGGCCACCACACCGCGCGAATGCCATCGTTTTCGAAGCCATCTTTTTCGTGAGAATCCTCCGTCTTCTCCCAGCACGCGGCGACGAGCGTCTTCTCCAGGAGCAAAAGTCTCCGTGGCTGATATTTCGTCGCGCATGTGGTCTCCACCTTGCCCGACGCCGCGTTGATAAAAATCACTTCGCTGTTGCGCGCCGTGAACACCGTCGTGTCGTTGACGACGATCGGCCAGACGTTCCGCCAGTCCAGCTCGACTTTGCTGTACGAGCCTTCGCAATTGAGCTTCCACAGTGGAATGCCGCTATAGGCGTCTCGCGCCATTACGTACGCCGTAGGCTTGGCGTTGGTGATGTTCTTCAAGTCTTCCATGCTCACCGTAATACAGCGGCCGCCGCCAACCACCACCGCCCGGCACGCCGCGCATTCGCCAAAACCGCCGCGGTTGGTTGGCACACCATCGAGCCAGCGCAAGTTGATCGGAAATGTAAACGCCTTGTCGTTGGAGACCAAATTCTCATCGGCCCCATGGTGTGGATGCGTCCACTCGTCCATCTCTTTCAGTCGGGGCTTCACGGTGACGTTCCACTTCCCGCTTTCGCGGACGCACAGCGACCCGCCGGGACACGTCACGCGAAGAATTTCCTCGCGCGTGATCCCCGCCGCCGTCACCGCGGCCAGGTCTTCGACAACTACCAGCCGCACCAGATCGGAAACATACGGCAGCGCTTTGTCGCTCAGCTTCTCCACCATCGCGCGTCCCGGAACGCCGCGCTCTTCGATTGCTTTGCGGGAGGCCGTCACCGCCGCATCGTCGAGCGCCAGACCGTGCACAACCATCTCGCTGGATTCCGCCAGCGCCGCTGTCAATCCCGGCGAGTCCGCGCGTCCGCAACCCAGATGCACACACAGTCCCGTGTTGACTTTGGCAGCGTCGAGAATGCTTTTCGCCGCAGCCGCATCTCCGGCGGCGTCACTCGCTGCCGCAGTGGCGTTGGCCGCCAAAAGCAGACTCAGCGCCAGTAGCAATATGGAATTTTCGTTCGAAGTTCGCTTCATGCTCAGCCCATCCTTTATCGCGCTCGTATCAGCACAGCGTACCCGTGACTACACCGAAGTGATCCATGAAACTCACTGGGCTCCACTCTCGGATAATTATTGTCCCCTTAAATACGTTGCCCGAAACCATCGCGCGGATACGCTTCAGAAATGAAAGCCCCGTCCGCCCGAGGCCCCGGCCGTCCGCCAAATTCCGACGCGCTCTACCGGCGCATCGCCGCGGAGCTGCAGCGCAAAATTGCCGCAGGATCCTTTGCGGGAGGAAAGCTGCTACCGTCGCTGCGCAAATTGGCCGAAGAGTTCCGCGTCGGCAAGCGCACCGCCGCACTGGCCATCGACACGCTCAAGCAGGACGGCTGGCTTACGCTCACCGCTCAGCGCCGTCTCACTGCGCGCAATCCCAAGCGCAGTCTCGACGTCGACGGCAATCTGATCCTGGAGCTCGTCACCGAACCGCTAGCCGATGCGATGGGAAATGCCGACTTCGTCGACCTGCAAACCGGCATGACGGCCGGAGTGGGAAAACTCTACGCACCGCTGCTGATCGTCCACGACCGGGAGTTGCAGACGCATCTCCCGCATCACCTGCCCCGGCTCTCGCCGCGTGGCATTCTGCTTTACGGACGTTTCCTCGCTGCCACGCTCAAGCGCTACGAAAAGCTCCGTCTGCCCATCGTCATGTGCGACAGCCCCGCCGAAGGCTGGGCGATTCACTCCGTCAGTGTCGATAACAGGCAGGCCGCGCACGACGCTGTACTGCATCTGGCCGCACTCGGCCACCAGCGCATTGCCTTCGTGCAGTACGTCCATTTTACGACGCGCAAGATCGATCCGGATTCCAAGGAGCGCCAGATTGGTTTTCTGCGCGGCATGGCCGCCGCCGGTCTGAAGGCCGGACAGCAATGCATCTACAATTCATTCCCGTCCGATGGTCCCCAGAGCGTCACCATCCGCCGCCTGCTCGAAACTACTCCGCCGTACACCGCGATCCTCACCGTCCAATGTACAATCGCGGCGCTGATCGTCCGAGGCGCGCGTCTGTTGATCCAATCCGGCGCGCTGGGAAAGGAGCGTCTGCGCAATCTCTACGTCGCGACGTTTCAGGGCATTCACGCACCCTACCCCGCCCTGCCCGGCCCCCGCGTGGATTTCGAAGAAATCGGCCGCCGCGCTGCACTCCTGCTGAACGAACCCGCCCGCCCGCCGCAGCACCTCAAAGTTCCCACACGCTGGTCCGACGGCGCGGCCAATTGGCAGGAGACGATTTCGTAAACCCAGCTCAGGCTTTAAACACACGCCATTCAAAATTCCGCGTTAGCCGTTCGACATTCCAATTCGGCTCACTTCCCGATACACACCACCCCTCCATTGCAAAGCGTCACCAGCACCCGCCCCTCGCGGTCCACTGCGATGCCGTTCATCGCCGGTTGGTCGGGAATGTCGATCGTCCAGGCTTTCTTCCCGTCCGCGCGAAGATAGCCGCTGACGTGATGCTTCTTGCCGTCGCTGTACGCCACTACCGCCTGATCCTTCGTCAGCGCGAACGCCGCAGGCGTCACCACATCGCTAGCCCACGTCTTCAGGTCAGGCAACTCCGTGAGCTTCGGCTTCGACTCTTTCGGCGCTTTCTCGTACGCCACATGCGCCGCGGGAAAGTCGCTCATCCATTTCGTAAACGCCGCGACCGGCGTGAGCGTCAGGCTGCCGCTCACCGCGCGCGGCGGCAGCAGCACGTCGCTGGCGTCCCACGCCGGCAGCGCGACGCCCGCGTCGGAGAGGGTTGCAATGCCCAGTTTCGGATCGACGTTCGACGCCGCAAAACCGCTCTGCCCCATCGGCTTGAACAGCGTGTCCTCCGTCTCGCTGATACGACGGCCGCCCTTGATTACCCACGCGTCGAAGACCGCGACTTCGCCGCCGAATTGCCCGCTCAACGCTTTCGGTTCGCCGCTCTTGATGTCGTAGCAGCCCGCGGGCGTCCACAGTTTTCCCTGCCCGACCGCGAGGCTGCCGCCGGAGCTGAATCCCGCCGCCGGGCCGCCCGCGCCGCCGGAGCCGGCCGCATCGTTCTCCCAAATCACCTGGCCGGTCTTCGGATCGAACGCGTACGCGTGCAGCCCGTTCTCCTTCTGATAACCCGCGATCGCGTACCCAATGCCATCCTGCACCGCCACGCCCGTCATCACCGGCCACGTGGAAATCAAATGCCCGTACCAGAAGATCCGCCGATCGTGCGGCGCCGCCTGCAGCTGCCAGAGCAACTTTCCACTCTGCGCGCTGAGGCAATAGATGTGCCCGTCGCCGCCGCCAACCAGCACGCGCCCCTGCCAGATCGTCGGCGGCTTGAACAGCAGACTATGCGTGGCGAAGTTCCAGACTTCCGTGCCGCTGTCCGCCTTCAGGCAACGGATCAACCCGTCGGGCGAGCCGAAGATCACCAGCCCGTCAGCCGCGACCGGCGCCGTCGAAACAAAATCGGGACGCACGTTCTGTCCGATTGAAAATGGATACGGCGACGTGTGCGCTCCGCTGCCAGGCGCGTCCCATTGCCACAGAATCTTTGCCGCCACGCCCGCAAAGCCGATTGTCGACGCGCTCGCGCCGCTGCGCTGAGCATCATGGCGGTACGACGGCCAGTCCGCGTCCGTCGGCGCCAGCGCCGCGGGCTCCGCCGGGTCGGCAACCGTCAGCCGCTCCTTCCACGGTCCGGCCGTGTGCGGCGTGATTGATCCGGCGGACGCAAGCGTGCGATAGCCCTTCATTTCAAAATAGCAGCCGCACTCCGACGGCATCGTGATCATGTTGCCGTCGGAGACAATCGTCCCGACGTCGCAGGGCGATTTGATGTCCTCGAAGCGCACCACCTTCTGCGTCTTGATGTCCATCACCTTGCCAAAACACGTGATCAGGTAATCCGGCGTACCGGTCGTCGGGCCGCAGCCGCTGGAAATAAAATTGGGGCCCGTGACCGGCGCGCCGGTCTTCAGGTCCAGCGGCTTGCCGCCGCCGATCCACAGGTTGCCCACCGGGCACGCCGTCAGTCCGCGATACGAACCGCCTTCGGTCGGCTTCTTCCACAGGATCGCGCCGTCCTTTCGCGAGAGCACGATCGTGTTCTTCACCCACTTGGCGCGGAAGACCAGCTCCTCCGGCAGTGCGCTCAGCACCGGAAGCGAAACCAGAAATTCCTTGATCACTTTCAATTCCGGCGTTTTGAATTCCGTCTGCACATCCGCGTCGGAATCCGTCCAGACCACGTTGCCGGTCTTCACATCGCGCCCAACCACGCCGACGCCCTGCGCCAGATAATACAGCTGCCCGTCGCGGACCACGATCATCCGCTCGTCGATGTCCCCGGCGACCGTCTCGTGCCACAGGACCTTGTTCGATTCCAGATCGTAGACCGCCAGCTCACGGCCGACCGGCGTGTTTGAAACAGTCTGGTACGAAATCGGCGTGACGCCGTCGATCTCGCCGGCCAGCATCACCAGCATTTTTCCCGAACCGGCGATCCACTTGATCTGCCCTTCCGGCTTCGGACCTTCGATCCGCGTGCGAATCTCACCGGTCTCCGCGTCCAGCTGCATCACTGCGTGATGTTCCACGATGAACAGCGAGTCGTCCGTGGCAAACGTACACGATCGCCCTGGCACATAGCCACCGTGGAGCAGCCGTTCGCCCTTCGGGCCTTTCTGACTCAAATCTCGCTGCCAGAGAATCACGCCGTTGTTCTGGCTGCGCGCCGTCATCGTCACTTGCTCATTGGTCCCGCGGCTGCCGCGAATGGTGAACATACGCCCGTTGCAGGCCACCACCGTCGTGCCCCAGAATCCTTCCTGCCGCGGCAGGCCCCACCACTGCGTCAAAAACGGCGCCTTCAGCGTGGTGTCCGACGACACCTGGCTGTTGTCCGCCGCGTGCAGCCGGTGCGTCCACGCGTTGGAGCCCACCGGCAGCGCCGTGTGCAACACCGCCCACATTCCGCTCTCGTCGCTGGAGACCGTCGCCGCCGGCAGCACTTTCGCGAACGACGTCAACGCATCCTTCGACAGTCCCGCCCCGGCCGCCGCCGCGCGCCCGAACAGCACCGTCCCGCGTCCCGGCCCAATCACGCGCGACCATTCGGTGCGCAGTTCCGATTTCAACGCCGCGTCCGTCAATTCAGTGACGACGAGCAGATCCACGAGCCGATCCGCGAACGGCAACACCGTTCCCGATCCCTGCTCCACGTACAGCGAGCGCTCGAGCAATCCCGCGTCGCTGGCCGCCGCGCGGAGCTGGGCGACGACTTTTTCGTCCGAAGCCATCGCCAGCACAATGAACGACGGCTTCTTCGCCAGTTCGAGCAGCAGCGGCGCATCGTCTTTGGAAGCCTGCGGAAACACGCAGAACCCACCCGCCACGCCCGATTTTTTGATCACCTCCGACGCCGATAACCGCCCTTTTACGGAGTCCCCCGCCCCCGTCTCCGCCGCACCGGCCACGCCCATTGCCAGAAGCAGCGCCAGAGCCAGACATCGCACGTTCGCCAGCGGAGTCACAATGGGCATATTACATTCCTCGAGCCGTCCAGAGTTTTGGAGTACCACACGAACATAATAGGTACACCACACCTCGGATTTTAGTGCCGACAATACCCAGCAGTCTCGTAACCGAGATGCACGCTGTTAACACGCTGCTCTGGCGAATTTAAGAGGGATCCGTACGGGGTGTTTTCGGGGGGAGATCGACAATCCGGTTGGGCGGATTACTCTATGGCAGTCTAAGCGCCGGCATTTTGGAAATTACTCTCACCCGACGTAACCGGACTAACCGCCGGTTCCCGTTGCGGTTGCCCTGCGGATGCCGTGTCGCTAGTTATCGTAAAAGCACAGCTTCAATCGTCAATCCGGGGCCAAAGCCCAGCATCACGCACGGTAGCGGCATTTTTCCGGCAGTCTGCCGCAATCGATCGAGAATAAAAAGCACCGTCGGCGACGACATGTTGCCGTGGTCGCCCAGAATCTCGCGCGAGACTTTCAACATTGGGCACGGAAGATTGAGCGACTTTTCGACGGCATCCAGAATTCGCGGACCGCCGGGATGAACGGCCCAGGCGGCAATCTCCCCGACCTTCAGTCCTGCACTTCCCAGCCAATTATCCATCCATTGCGGCACATGCCGTTCGATCAGATCGGGAATGCGCGACGAAAGCGTCATCTCAAATCCGTGGTCGCCGATGCGCCACGACATCGCGTCGCGGGATTCCGGCACCACTAGCGAACCAACGGCCGCGATGCTGCCGAGCCTACTCGCGCAGTCCGAACTGCGGCCCAGGATCGCCGCGGCGGCGCCATCGGCGAAAAGCGCATTAGCCACCGCCGAGCCGTCCTGGTTTCCGTACTGCATGTGCAGGCTGCAGAGCTCCGCCGCGCACAGCAGCACGCATGCGTCTGAGTTGGCGTTCAGGATATCGCGCGCAGCCTGCAGTCCATTCAACGCACCGTGACAGCCCATGAAACCCACCTGCAGCCGCTGTACATTCGGGCGTAAATTCAGCGACTGGATCAAAGCGATGTCGAGTCCTGGCGCGAAAAATCCCGTGCACGTCACCACAATGACATGCGTGATCGCGCCCGCGTCGACGCGGGAATCGGCGAACGCCTCGCGGCAGGCACGTAGCGCCATCGGCACGACTTCCTGCTCGTATCGTTGCATGCGCTGCGCCGTACCCGGACCGCGATCTTCTACGGTGATAGGAGGGGGAAAGAAGGGCACGCGGCCCTCCCCGGCCGATTCAGTCACGACGGAATAGCGCGTCTTGATCCGCGTTCCGCGGTAGAGCACGTCAAGGGCGCGCGGATTGTGTCCTTCGCCGCAATAGACGCGCGCTAATTCCAACGCCTGATGTTGTGTGATCGTGTGCGCAGGAACCGCGGCGCCCAGACCCAGAATTGTTGCATTCATGAAATCCGGCTTCCTGCGAGTGCGGTTGAAGTGAAGGGACCAGTGAGCGCGCCGCTCAAGGCTTCGACCAGGAGAGTAGCATTCGAAACGGCCAACACGGCCGGATGGAAGCGTGATGCAGCCCGGCTGCTTCGGCCATCTCTAGCATTTCCTGACACGTGTACGCAGCGCGGACGGAGCGCGGGCCGTCGACATGAACAACGCGTGAGCGGGAAAGCAACCGCGTGGCGACGTGTGCCAGAGCCAACCCGGTTTTGCAGCGCACGAGATCACTGACGAGCACCATCCGGGCTGCACTCATTTTGACCAGCAGATTAATTGTGTCTTGTGGATCGAGGTGATGGAGAAAAAGTGTATTGATCGCAATGTCATAATCGACCGGAAATGAGTCAGTCATTGCATTCCATTTGAAAAACGTGACTTGCTGGCAATGTTCTTTGCACTTCTTCTGCGCACACTGGAGCGCGACCTCACTTTTGTCACAGCCCGCGAACGTGATATCGGCGCCGTGACGTTCGGCCGCTGCGGCCAACGCGATCGGCACATCGCCGCCGCCGGTTGCCACATCTAGAACACGTATTGGCCGTCCGGCATTCCGTGCAAATGCTGCGATTGGGTCCCACAAGGTTCGAGCCGTGAAACTCAACTGATTGATGCGTCCCAAACCGCGAAGCGCCTCGACGTGCAGGCGCTCATCGAGGGATTCGTCATCCATGATTTCAGCTTCACGTTCTCGTTGCAGGGTCGCATCCTTTCATGAAGTTGGGTGGAACATGCAGATATTGCGCCAAATCATAGCTCAACGGGCGGAAATTGACATTGCCTACAACACTGAACCTCGAAGTATCATTTGTTTTGAGCGCGATTGCGTCACGTTGCGGCGCGGTTATAAATCCTCGCCATGACGTTGACCGCATGGCAGTTTTCAAGCACTTCGTATGAACTGTCACACTCGCTCACGCTGGAGTTACCGGCGTGATCGATCGCCTGCTCGATTTCTTGACGCGCCACCGCCGCGTCGCGTTGATTTCCGCCCTGCTTAGCGTTGTTATTCCCGCACTCTACCTGCCGCGCCTGCGCATCGACAATTCGCTGGAGGTGTGGTTGCCGCGTGCCAGTGCCGACTACGCGCGGTACAAGGCATTTTTGAAAAAATACGGATCGGACGAATTTGTGATTCTGGGCGCCGCGGTCAACGACCCGTTTGCCCCGGATACGCTGGATCGCCAGCGCAAACTCGCTCAGAAATTGCGCGACGTTCCTGGCGTCGACAGGGTCTGGGATCTGCCGGATTTGGCAGATGCGCTCTGGGCGGGCAAACCCGGGTGGGAACACGACGCACAATCGTCTCCCTTCCTTAAAAATATGGTGCTCGGGCCTGACGGAAAAACCATCGGCATGTTCGTCTTCCTGCGCGACGCCAGTGGTCCGGACGCGCGGCGCAATATCGTGGGAAAGATCGAGGATGTGCTTGGAGGCTTTTCGCAGCCGGATTTTGAAACTCATCTGGCCGGCACCCCGCGCCTCAATGTCGCTCTCGACCGGGCATCCGAACACGATTCCCGCATTTTTCTGCCCGTGGCGATTGCCGTTTGCATCGTCACGCTGCTGATCATGCTTCGCAGTGTCGCAGGTGTCGTCGCGCCGATGTGCGCCGTCGGAGTCAGCGCCGCGTGGACGGTCGGATTAATGATTATGACCGGCCACATGCTCAACGTCGTCACCGTCGTCATGCCAACGCTTCATTTTGTGCTGGGCTTGTCCAATGGAATCCGGCTGGCGTCGCGTTACGACACGAATTTACAGCGTTACGGCGATGCCGACCGCGCCGTGCGGGAAACGCTGCGCGAATTGTTTCTGCCGCTGCTGTTCATGAGCGTGACGATGGCGATCGGTTTCCTCGCGCTGCTGAGTTCCGATCTTGATCCCGTCGTAGAACTCGGCACCTTTTCCGCCGCGGGTTTGATGATCGCGTTTTTCTCGAATGTGCTGATCGTACCAGGTTTGCTCACGCTGCTGCGGCCGCACGCAAAACCAGGCAGTCCCCTCAGTGGCGCCACGGAGGCGATGCCCCATCACTGGAGTGCGCGCAGCGGTGTGTCAATCGCGCGGCATCCGTGGCTGGCCTTGAGCATCGCGCTGGTGATTCTCGCCGGATGCGCGGCGCTGCTGCCACGGCTCCAAGCCGAGTCCAACGTGCTTAAATTCTTCCCGGAGGAATCCACGGTGGCGCGCGACTATGCGTTTATCGGCACGCGTCTCACCGGGTTTTACACCGTCGAGCTGGACGTCACGAGCCCCGCCGATCGCGCGTACGAAGTGCTCGATGGGATCAAGCGACTGGACAAAAAGGCCAGCACGCTGGCGCATGTTGTGCGCGTCGATCATCTCGGAAAAATCGACTCGCTGCCCAAATCCGCCGCGTCCGCGGGAAGGACCAAAAGCGGAACGTCGCCGTTGAGCGGACTGTCCGACCGCTTTTATTCCGAAGAGAACGACCAGGTCTCATTTCGCGTCTGCATTCTCGTGAATGCAATGGGCTCGTCGGAATATTTTCCGCTGCTGGATTCCATCCGCGACGCCGTGAAACGCGCCGACTTTCCGCCCGACGCAAACGTGAGCATCACCGGCATCGTTTCGCTGCTCAACGACGCGCAGGGCGCGCTGGTGGAGACGCAGATCAAGAGCTTCGCGTCGGCGTTCGGGATTATCGTGGTGATGATGGCACTGCTCTTCCGCTCGATACGCGCCGCGGCCGCATCGGTGCTGCCCAACCTGGTGCCGATCATGCTGACGTTCGGCTGGATGGCGCTGCGCGGAATTCATCTCGACGCGGCGACGGTCATGATCGCCAGTGTCGCGATCGGCATCGCCGTCGACAACACGATCTACTTTTTCGCACGCTACCGCGACGAGAAGCGTTCGGGCATCGCGTCGCTCGTCGCCGTGGAGTCGACATTCAACAGCATCGGCAGACCAATCACGTTTACGTCCATCGTGGCAGCCGCAGGGTTCGGCATCCTGGCGTTCGCGCAATTTCAACCCCTGGTCTATTTTGGCGTGCTGACTGCAGTTACCATGCTCACAGCTCTGGCCGGGACGCTGCTGCTCACGCCAGCCTGCGTGCAGATTTTCCGAGTTTGGGAAAAGCGTTGAGCCGGTAGGGCAATAGGTAGTATTGGATTCTAACCAGGGGGACGAATTCTTCCCCTGGTTCTGGATCAGTCTTTTGATTCCTGCTTTTTGTAATGCTTGTCGTGATCGTCGACGATGCGCTGCACCATTTCATCGCTGACTTCGCGCGCCGCAAGATCGAGATTCACGTCACCGAGATAATTGTATTGAACGGTGACGCCGCCTTCGCCATTAAGGCCGATCGGAAAATCGCGGCCCATTGAATAATACGGCGCTTTCATGGCTGGGCCTTTCTTGTCGTATTTACGAAAGAGCATGATGTCGCCCTGATAGTGCTCGCCGGCCGGCTGAATCTCGCCCACCCAATCGGTCTTCTCGCTGTTCTCGGTATCCTTGCCTTTCAGGCAAGTAACGATGTTGTAAACCAGCGTCACTTGGCGCGATTTGTCGAAGATCACGAAGGTTTCCTGAGCCTGCAACGTCATCGGATAGGTGTCCGCGGAGTAGACCGTCGCGTGTAGCGTGCGGCGTCCGACGAGCGGGAATTCCCGGGCCTTATCGTTACGCGCGCCCACGATATATTCACGGCCACGATAGGACACGATTTTGAGATCGTCTTTCCATTCCGCCTTGATCGACGGTGGGGAAGTTTTCGGCGCGTCGTTGTCTTCTGCAATGAGTGACGCGCAGGTAAAAGACACCAACAGGATGGGCAGCAGCGTACGGAGGTATCGCGTCATGATTGGTTTCGTCCCTCTATTAACGAGCCATTACTTTACGACGCCTCGCGGGCTAAACGGATTACTTTTCAGAGTTTCTTCACAGCACAACAGCAATCAACGCTCAGACTTGATACCCAACTTCTCTGATCGAGAACGGCAATGCCGCTTTTCCGCTCCACGCCGCACACAGCGTCAGCACGGAAGGAAAGCATTGAATGGAGGCGGCAGCAAAGTTTGAAAGCAACGGTCGCATCGCGAGATTCGCAAAAAGCCGCGCAGCGCGGATTCGCGAGACAAAGGTTTGATGCCAGCGCCGGGTATACTCCCGGCTGGCCCACTGACGCGCATCTTCATCAAATGAGGCAGGTTGATCGGGCAGCGATTCCGCCAGGAGCCAGGCGGATTGCATCGCCATTCCGATTCCCTCCGCCACGACGGGATGCGCTTCTCCGGCCGCATTGCCGATGCGAAAGATTCCATCGCGATACATGGGTCGGATGCCCGGACGAATCGGCCCGGACGAAAGCCACCGGTCCGCCAGTTGAGCGTGCTGCAGGACCGCTCGCGCTGCAGGGCAGGTCTCACATATATGGGCGAGAACGGCATCGCCGGCCATACCGGACGGAGTTCGGGGCAGGCGCACCAGCATGTCCCGTCGCACGCAGCAGGAAAGGCTTACCCGTCCGTTTTGACTGTGAACCAGTCCGCCATAACCGGCAGGGAATGCGAGCAGCGGCATGAGTCCATCCGGAAGCTCGGCATTGGTTAAATGGGCTTTGAAACCAAAGAGATGCCCAGGCCGCGGCACCGGCGGCGAATGCTGGGTCAGCAGATTACCGGGCTCCCATGAGCCATGCGCGGCAATGGCCACCCGCGCCTCAAACTCGGTCTGCTCGCCGTTCTTCAACATTTTCGTTCTGCACAGCACTCCGCCGTTGATCAGTTCCAGATGTTCTGCAACGCAGGGCTGAAAAATCTCAGCGCCGGCTGATTGCGCGTGCCGGAGCAGCATCGTATCCAGGATGTCCCGTCCCAGCGCCCGGCCCCACTTCGGATGCCGTTGATTTTTTGGAGCCGCCAGCGGGGCGACCACAGAACGGCTGCCCGCAAACAGTCCGACTTGCCGGACTTCCGGCCCGGCTTGCGCGTCATAGTCCTCTGCAATTCCCAGCGACTCGATCAACAGCCGGTTTGCAGCCGAAAGGTACTCTCCGCACACTTTCTGGCGCGGAAACGCTTTGCTTTCGAGCAGGGCCACGCGCCAGCCTTTGCGCGCGAGCAGACACGCAGCGGTCGATCCCGCCGGGCCTCCGCCGATAATTAAGGCATCCCACTTCATGCGTTACGCATCCAGGTCAACAAGTCGCGCTCAAGCCAGTGACCTTTCATTGTGGTGTCCTCAACGACCAAAGGCCAATTCAAAGAGCAATGAAAGTATGCGGAGCTGACGACGGAGGATGACGGAATTGTTGAACCGAAGCTATCGTACGGCGACCGTCGATTCGCGCTAATGTGTTTATAGAAGTACAGGAAACATGGAAGAGGGACGTTTTGCAGATTGCACCACCGTCGCGACACCTAACTTTCAATAGTTATTTAAATTAGCTCGGCATTCCTACTATGCGATTTATACGATCCATAGTTAATAAGTCCAGTGTTGCGTAATTTGACATTGAATAGCCGGCAGAGCGCGAGGGATGCCGAAACAGCGTGACATTTCAGTGACTTTGGAACGGGTGATTCTATTGGAAACCATGTGAGATGGCGTAAGATGTTTACCATGACTACCGAAACATCCTTGAGCCAGCAGTGTGCGCGCGAAATCGTAGATTTGATTCGCCGACAGGAATTGAAGGCCGGTCAACGCTTGGGCGAGGTGGCGATGGCCAAACGCTTGAAGATGGGGCGAGCGCCGGTTCGAGTGGCATTCGACCAACTGGCCCGAGCGGGTCTGCTCGAACGAATTGCGCGGTCGGGAACGTTCGTGCGGCGCGTAACCTTGCAGGAGTGGTGCGAGTTGATGGATCTGCGCGCCGCGCTTGAAAGCATGGCTGCCCGACTTGCCTGCAAGCGATTGAGTTCGCTGGAACTGGAGAAACTTACCAAGGTTGCCAAGCGTGTGGATCATCGTGCGGAACGTATGACGGCACAGGAGCTGGAACTCGGAAATTCAGCGTCTCGTGACGAGGATCTCGTCGCGCTTGAGCGTGAGTTTCATCACACCATCGCCAATGCCAGCGGGAATCTCAAGATATTGGAGTTGCTGAAGGCAAACGGGATACTGGAAAATCTATTTTTGATGAGTCAAACCTTTCCGCCGCGCCGGTTGCCACCCCCGGAAAACATTCCGAGCCACGTCCAGGTGGTCGAGGCGCTGCGCAGTGGGAATCCCGACGCCGCGGCGGAGGCCATGCTCAAACACCTGCTGCTTTCCAAAGATCAATTTGTGGCAAACGTAGTTGGCCTGCGATAAGTGGAGGTGAAGTAAACTTCCGGCTTGACTTAGGGCTCCGCAGGTTGGATACTACTGACATGTCAGAGAAATGATTTTAGTGCTAAAAAGTCTGCCTGGTGACGCCTGCATTTCGAACGGCGAAGGAGCGGCTGATGGATGTCCATGTAAGTATTGATTTTAACGACGACCTCTGGTTCGCGTCGCAGGCATGGGATGAAGAGAAATTGCGTGGGCTGATTGGCGCTTACGCCGAACGCGGTATTCGTGGCATTCACTGGCTGGACCAAGGTGGTATAGACGACGGCATCCACGATAAGAACGGGTACATCGACCGACTGGGGACCGCGTGGGATTTCATTCGTCGGGTGCCCGATCCGCTCCGCGTGGTCGCGGATGAAGCGCACCGGCATGGCATGCAGGTCTACAGCGTGCTGAAGTGTTTTGACCTGTGTTGCGGCATGCCGTGGTGCACACGACCGGCGGGTTACAGGCACGAACCGCCGGTGGGACTTCCGCTTGTCGGAGGGGAAGGGGTATTGGCGCACCGATGGATCCGCGAACATCCTGAAATGCGCGCGGAATTACATCCAACTCTGCAGGAAAGGACTGAACGGCGACCGATACGAAAAATCCGCTTATGGCATGAGAGCGCCGACCTGAAGGGCGGCGAATTCCAGTTGTTCATTTCGGAGAACAATCGTGATTATCAAAGCGTCGCGATGCACTTGGCGATCACGTGTCAGGAGCATAACCGCCGCCCGCCGGTCTTCGTTCCGGCACCCGATAAGGCATTCGGTGCAGAGTCTGCATTCACGTGTTTTGAATTCACAGACCTCAACATCGGCGCACCTTTTATTGCGGTTACCTACTCGGGGCCGAAACCCATCGCCAATACGCTAGCCGCTCTGGTTGAGATCGAGGATTCCGCCGGCGAGCGTGTGCCGTTCACCTTTGGATTGGGACCGGTCAGGACGCCACAAGAGCGTGCTCCCGATTGGCGCAGTGCCGGCATCGCTTTCGACGCGGCGTTTAATACGCCCATTCCCGGACGCGGCTGGACGATGACGGAGTCCGGCGGGCGGCACCGCATCGAGCTCGGGCCGCAGAGTTTTCTCGGCCTGGCGCGAGGTCGGAATAAGCATCTGTCTGGCGTGATCGAACTGGCGTACCCCCAGGCGCGGCAATGGTTGACAGCCATGGCTTCGCGTGCGGTTGATGCCGGATGCGATGGTGTTGACATCCGCATGACCACGCACACGGAGTCCCTGGATTGGGAGAATTATGGTTTCGGAGCGCCTGTCGTCGAGGAGTTCCTGCGCCGTCACGGCGTGGATATCCGTACACAGCCATTTGATCGCGCGAAGTGGCGGCGCCTGCGTGGCTCGTATGTCGAGATGCTTTTGGACGAAACGCGGTCGATGCTGCATGCAAAGGGCAAGAAACTCTCATTTCAAATGTCTAAACTGTACGACAGGCCTGCCGAGGAACTTTGCTTTCATGAAATTCACTTCGATTGGAGAAAGTGGTGCGACGAACACATCTTTGACATCGCGAACTTTGTGAACTTCACGTTTCGCGAGTCATTCTATGGTGAGGCAGTCTCGCGATGCCGAGCTGCGGGCATTCCGATGATGATGACGCCATCCATGCACAGCGCAACGGACGAGGATTGGGCGCGGGACGCCGTGGAACTTTTCGACCGCTGTTTGCAGGATGGAATAGATGTGTTCAATATCTATGAGAGTGCTGCTGTGGTGAGACTGCAGCAACACGGCTTTGAATTTCTCAGTCCGACCTTGTGGAAACTGGTTAACCAGTATCGTCGCCACAACTCGGCGACAGTCTCTTGAGCATTACGTCAGCGATTCGACTCGGCGAAGGCTCGCGCCAGCCGCCTCAACGGTACGTTTTCAACAGGATCATCAGCCGGGCCGTGCGCTCGCGCGTCAGGCGTTCGTAACACCGCCAGTACATTTCCGGCGCGATGCTTCCCCCTTCGTACTCGGCTTCTTCGAGGGCGCTTGCCTTCAGTCGGTACTCAAGCCAACGCTCGCGCCCACGTTCGAGTTGCGGCGTGCTGCGCGCGTCCCCTTTTCGCAGCAGGGTTAGGTAGACCTTGTCCAACTCCTTGTCGGCGCGATGCGCGGCATCGGACGCGGTGACGTTCCGTTCCAATTGCGATTCCGCGTGAACTGCCCCGGTCGTGATCAGCAGTACGGCGCAAATCGTCCAACTGGATTGATACATCAAGCCCCCCTCAGTCTATTAAGGTATCGGCATAAGAAGGGACGGGCTGAATGGGATACCCTAATACCATCCAAAGAATGCGCGCGACGCGTCGTGCCCCAATCTCGTGTTGCGCACCCCTCGCCCTTCGTCTAGACTTTTATTTGCCGTTTGGTCCGTGCGTATGGATGTTGCCGTACCGCTCGATCCATGCATACTTCGCCGGCTTCACAGCAGTAGGACAGGCACTTTCGCATTGGAGCTCGCCGCGAGAGTCAGCCTGAGGGTCGTAACGTTGGCGGGCAAAAATTGAATAGTGACAAAACGTTGCGCCGCCAGCACGGGGCTCGCAACTCATAGACGTGGGAGAGACATAACTGATGGAACCGAGTGATTTGCTGCGCCTGGTGGACTCGATCCACCGCGACAAGGGTATTGGTAAAGAGCTCCTGTTTGAGGCCATCGAACAGGCGTTGCTCACCGCTTCACGCAAGCGCTGGGGCGCTCACGGCGAACTGACCGTGCGCATCAACCGCTTGACCGGCGATGTCGAAGCCTACGAAGACGGCCGCCGCATGGATCCCAATTCCTTCGGCCGCATCCCCGCGCAGACGGCCAAGCAGATCATGATCCAGAAGATCCGCGAAGCCGAACGCGACGTGATCTACTCGGATTACGAAGCCAAGATCGACACGCTGGTCAACGGCACTGTCCAGCGCTTCGACAAGGGCGCCATCGTCGTCAACCTCGGCCGCACCGAAGGCGTGGTGCCGCGTCAGGAACAGGTCTTCAACGAGCAGTACCGGCCCGGCGACCGCATCCGCGCGTACGTCGTCAAGGTGCAGAAGAAAGGACAGAAGGTCATGATCATTCTGTCCCGCACGCACCCGAACCTGGTCAAGGAACTCTTCACGGTCGAAGTCCCCGAAATCGGCGACCGCATCGTGGAGATCAAGGGCATCGTCCGCGAGCCTGGACACCGCACGAAGATCGCAGTCCACTCTTCGGACATGAAAGTCGACGCGATCGGCGCCTGCGTCGGCGTGCGCGGCACGCGCATCCGCAACATCGTCGAGGAACTCAACGGCGAGAAGATCGACATCGTCCGCTGGAACGACGGGCAGGATTTGTTCATCCGCAACGCGCTCTCGCCGGCTGAAATCTCGGCCGTCGAACTCGACCGCGAAACACAGCGCGCCCGCGTGATCGTCCCCGAAGACCAGCTCTCGCTGGCCATCGGCAAGAAGGGGCAGAACGTGCGCCTCACGGCCAAGCTGACGCACTGGCACATCGACATCATGACCGAAGAGCAGGCCCGCAAGGTCCGCGAAGCCGAACGCGCGGAAGTCTACAAGATCCCGATGCTGCCGGCGGGCATGGCGGAGAAGTTCCTGCTGGGCGGCCTGACCAGTCTTCGCGCCATTGTTTACAAGGGCGCGGAGTTCATCAAGACGATGCACAGCCTGTCCGACGAAGACGCGGCGGCGGTGATCGAGTACTGCAAGAAGCGCGACGAAGAACTGGGCACCGAACGCGCGGAAGCGCAGGCGGCGGCTCAGGCCACGGCCGCGCAGGCACGAGCGGCGGCGGCCAGCGCCTCGCCGGAAGGTGTGGTCACGGTCGGCGGCGAAGCAGCCCCGGCCCCGGAAACAGCATCAGCGGGCGCGTCGGCTGCGCCAGCAGATGGAAAGGGCGGCGCGCAGTGACCGCCGCGGCGTGTCGCGTCGGCGGACCTTTCATTCAGGTCCGGACGCAGACGGTTGCGGTGCAGGTTCCCGGTTCAGGATGTTCAGCGCTTAAGGCTGAACCGGTATCGAAATTGGAACGTAACAACGAACGACTAACGTAATCAGCCTTCCGGCCCTGTATGCCGGCGGGCAGACCGCAGGCAGGACACAGGGGCGAAGGACTGGATGAGCAGCAAGGTCGAAAAAGCAACGAGTATTCCAGCCGGAATCAAGCTTCACGAGCTGGCCAAAGAGATGGGTGTTCCCAGCAAGGCGTTGGTCGAAAAGGCCACCGAGTTGGGCATCAAGGTGAAGAGTCACGCCAGCATCCTCACGCCTGGCCAGGCCGACCGCTTGCGCGCCAAGCTCGGCAGCCTCACCAAGCTGAAGGCCGGCCTCGAAGAAACCAAAACCCGCGCCGCCACCAAGAAGAAGCCCGCTGCCGGCAAAGGCAAGAAGGGCGAAGAGGACGGTGCGGAAGAAGAGTCCGTGCACGCCGACGCTCCAGAGATGGACGAGACGCTGCCGGAGACCTTCTCGTCCAAGCCGGCCGTGCATGTTGAACCCGCGCCCGCGGCCGTCATCGATGAACCCGAACCCGTCGTCGAAGCTCCAGCGCCCGTCGTCGCCGCGCCGGTAGCCCCCGTCGCCGAAGCCGCGCCCGTCGCCACCGCCTCGACACCGGCGGCACCTGCCGTTGAAGTGGAAAAGCCCGTCGAGAAATCCGAAGCTCCGGCTGTGCCTGCCGCTCCATCGCGCTACGGCGTTACGGTGCCCGCCCCGGTGGCTCCGCCAGCACCGCCCACGGCTCCGGCCGCAACGCCCGCGGCAGCTCATGGACACGCGCAGTCGACAGGCATGCGCGCTTCGCTGGCTGCAACTTCGCCCACGACCACGCCTACGCATCAGACGCCCAACGTGCCGGCCGTTCCGCGCGGCCCGATGATTCCACCGCAGGGGCCGCCCAAGCGCGTGCTCACCGGACCGGAAGTCGCGCCGCCGATTCAGCGCAACGTCAAGGCCGATCCCTCACGCTTCGGCGTGGTGATGCATGCGGCCGAAGCCGAGAAGATTCACGGACCCAGCAAGCCGCCGCCGGGCCAGTCCAAACCCAAGACGCCCGTGCAGGTGGAAGCCAAGCCGGCCGACGATTTCAAACCGCAGGTCTCCTACCCGGCCATCCCGGCCGGTTCGACTTCCGCGGAAGAAGAAGAACGCCGCGGACGCGGCCTTGGCGGCGCCGGAGTCCGGCGCGGTCCGGGTGGCGGACGCATGGGACCGGGAATGAAGGGCGTCGGTCAGCAACCCCGCCGCGGCGTGGCCCTGCTGCGCGGCGACGACGACCGATTCCGAGGCGGACGGCGGCACAAGCGGCACATGCCGGCTCCGAAACCCACCGTCAAGCGCGAAGGTCCGGCCGACGTCACCGCGCCCGTTTCGATCAAGGGACTGTGCGAAGCGCTGGGCATCAAAGCCAACATCCTCGTCCAGAAATTCTTCGAACAAGGCAAGATGGTGACGCTCAATTCCATCCTGTCCGAAGAAGACGCCATGCTCTACGCGCTGGAATTCGATCCGTTGAAGTTCGGCATCGTGATCAAGAAGGCCCGCGACGTCGAAGAAGAAATGTTGAAGAAGGCCGAAGTGAAGGACAGCGCCGGCGACGTTCTGCCGCGAGCGCCGGTCGTCACGATCATGGGTCACGTCGACCACGGTAAAACCTCGCTGCTCGACTACATCCGCAACGCCAAGGTGGCCGCGGGCGAAGCCGGCGGCATCACCCAGCACATCGGCGCGTACAAGGTCAACCATACCAAGGGCCAGATCGCCTTCCTCGACACGCCCGGACATCGCGCGTTCACGGAAATGCGAGCCCGAGGTGCCAACGTCACCGACGTCGTGGTTCTCGTCGTCGCCGCGACCGACGGCGTCATGCCGCAGACGGAAGAAGCGATCTCGCACGCCAAGCAGGCCGGCAAGAAGATCGTCGTCGCGTTGAACAAGTCCGATCTGCCCGAATCCAATCCCGACAAGGTCAAGGGCCAGCTCGCGTCGAAGGAACTGTTCGTCGAAGGTTACGGCGGCGAAGTCGGCTGCGTGGAAGTCTCGGCCAAGACCGGAAAGGGCGTCGACGAATTGCTCGACCGTATTCTGCTCGAAGCCGAAGTGCTGGAACTGAAAGCCAACCCCAACAAGCCGGCCGTCGGCACGGTGGTTGAAGCGCACAAGGACCAGGGCCGCGGCATTGTCTGTACGCTGCTGGTGCAGGAAGGCACGCTCAACGAAGGCGACGTGATCATCTGCGGACACGCGTACGGCAGCGTCCGTCAGATCTTCTCGGACACGGGCAAGCAGATGGAAACGGCCGGGCCTTCAACGCCGGTGCTGGTGACGGGACTGAACGACGTCCCGCTCTCCGGTGAACGATTCCACGTGCTCGATTCGATCGAGCACGCCGCGGAAATCGCCGAACAGCGCGCCATGCGTATGCGCCAGGAAGGCCTGATCAAGCGCACGCACGTCACGCTGGAAACGCTCAGCGACATGCTGGCGCAGGGCGCGGTGGCGAGCTTGAAGCTCGTGCTGAAAGTCGACGTGCAAGGTTCGCTCACTCCGCTGCGCAATGCAGTCGCGGAACTGGCGACCAACGACGCGCGCATCGACATCATCCACGACGGCGTCGGCGCGATCAACGAAACCGACGTGCTGCTGGCCGATACGTCCGATGCCATCGTGATCGGATTCAGCGTCACCGCCGATCCTGGCGCGCGGCGTCTGGCCGAAGAACGCGGCGTCGACATCCGCATCTACAACATCATCTACCAGATCGTGGATGAAGTGCGGCAGGCGCTGGAAGGCATGCTCAAGCCGATCGACCAGGAAGTCATCCAGGGGCACGCGACGGTGCGGCAGACGTTCAAGATCTCGAAGATCGGAACGATCGCTGGCTGTTTCGTCACCGACGGACTCCTGCAGCGCAACTCGAACATCCGGCTGGTCCGCGACGGCAAGCCGGTGTGGAGCGGCAAGCTGGCGAGCCTCAAGCGCGTCAAAGACGACGCGAAGGAAGTGCGCAACGGTTTCGAGTGCGGTATCAAGCTCGAACAGTTCGACGACATCAAGCAGGGCGACGTCATCGAAGCCTACACGACCGAGCAGGTGAAGCGGACGCTGGAAGAGAAGAAGTAAAGTAAACTACGAACGCGCCAATGGCCGCTCGACCGAGCGGCCATTGGCAGTATTTCTGTAACTATGTTAAAGCCTGAATTACTCCAGAGTAGCCCAGATGAAAACCATCATCGAGAAGCTTCGTAAGATTGGAGCGACACTGCGTCCCGGCGCCACAGACCAAGAGTTGACTGCGGCTGAGTTGAAACTGAGACTGAAGTTCCCGAAGGACGTCAGAGAGTTGTATTCGATCTCGAATGGCTTGGTTTTGGAGTCGTACCGTGTTGAATTCGTCGCGCTCGATCAAATGTTTACCTTTCAATCTGACGAATTTGGTTACGTTGCGCTGACAGAGCAGAACGATTCAAATCCATTCTGCGTCTGTTGTGGTGAATTATTGAACGGTTACATCGTTCGCGTTTTTCACGACGCCTCTCCTCAATTGGTCTTTCGCACAACCTCGTCGTTTCTCGAAGCGTTTGCCCGCCCCATGCGCGCCGACGAAGTTGAAGAACTTGAAGACCTATGGACCGATTTTCGTACCAATGATCGTACCGAGGAAGACATCCGTGCTGCAAAACAATTAATGGCGTACGCGAAGTCGCAGAAGGACGATCAATTCCCCGATGCATTGCGGTTCGCGGTATTCCTATTTTCATCGGAATACGTAAAAGTACTTCGCGAACTTTATGATTCGACCGAGGGCTGCTGCCGCGAGTCTGTCGTGCAGAGACTAAAAGGAATCGGTAACGCAGAAGCCGTGAAGATTATTGGTGACGTGAGCGGGGAGTACAAAAGTTTTGTCAGTCAATGCGCGAATCGGCTGTACGCTGCAGGATTGTCTGCGACCATTGTAAAGGACTCGCAGATCCTGCTCGAGCCCGGCCCGGTCTGGCTGAACATGGATGCGTTTTTCGACGACCGTAAGAATCCGAATATTTTCGATCGAGTCGTTGAACGCGCGAAACACTTCTTGAATACCCGAAAGTAGCGAAATGCTGGTCTCGGCCGCGGGCACGCGTGACCGCGGCCGAGACGACGCAGCAACAAACAACATCACGCAGGCTGTATGCTTGCGGTACGTGGCTTTAGCTATTGACCACACACTGTGCAGCGTATACCGTTTCCTTAGTCAACCACGCCAGCCACACCCAGCAAAACGGGGAGGAATCGTCGCATGGATTTGGATCAGCTACTCATTGAACTGGGCCAGAATCAAGGCTCCGACTTGCACATCAAAACCGGACGGCCGCCGCTTTTCCGCGTCGCCGGCGATCTCATCCCGCAGACCAGCTATCCTGAAATCTCCGCCGAAGACATGAAGGCGTCGATGACCCGCTTGATGGGCGCCGAACGCATGCGCGTGTTTCTGCAGGAAATGGAAGCCGACTTCTCGTATGAAATTCCCGGCTACGCGCGCTTCCGCGTCAATGCGTTCATCCAGCGCGGCCTGATCGGATCGGTGATGCGACTCGTGCCGCTGGAAGTGCCCACGATCGAAAAGATGGGCCTGCCTGACACGTTGAAGGAACTCTGCGACCATCCCAACGGACTATGCATCGTCACCGGACCGACCGGCTCCGGAAAATCGACGACGCTGGCCGCGATGATCCAGTACATCAACCAGAAGTACCAGAATCACGTCGTTACCATCGAAGACCCGATCGAATTCGTCTACACCGACGAACTCAGCACGATCAACCAGCGCGAACTGGGTCTGGATACGCACGAACTGCACCGCGCCCTCCGCGCCGCACTGCGCCAGGACCCGGACGTGATCCTGATGGGTGAAATGCGAGACGCCGAGACGATCCATTTCGCGATCACCGCGGCGGAAACGGGACATTTGGTCTTCTCGACCCTGCACACCAACGACGCCAAGCAGTCGCTCGATCGTATCCTCGACACGTTCGAAGGCCCGGAAGCCAACCAGGTCCGCATGCAACTGGCGCTGGTGCTCCGCGGCGTCATCAGTCAGCGGCTGGTGAAGCGCGCCGACGGCCAGGGACGCATCGCGGCCATCGAGATTATGCTCAACACGTCGTACATCAAACAACTGATCGAAGAAGGTTCGACGCGCGATCTGGAAAAAGCGATCATGGAAGGCGCGCATCACAAGATGCAGACCTTCAACCAGGCGCTCTATGCGCTCTGGGGCAAGGGCGTGATCACCGAAGAACAGGCGATGGCGTCCAGTTCTTCACCGGAAGATTTGCAGCTGATGTTCCGCGGAATCAAGCGCGGCACCTCGGCCGACGAAGTGCTGCAGCACCAGCAGGCCGCCACGCCAGCCAAGGGTGGCAACGTGCTCTCTACAATGACGCGCGCACCCGGCGGTGCCGGAGCTGGAGGTGCCGGCGGCGCGGGAGCCGAGAAGAAAAAGCCCAGCCGCGGCTTTGACTTCTAAGCCCGCATCTGACAAAATCCGCCCTTCCGTTTTCCACTTCTCGTCGCGTCCGACGGGAAGTCTTTTGTATGGAGTATTCAATTCATGTCCAAAGACGTTTCGGAACCCGCGCCGGCACAGTTGATTCAGCCTGCGCCGATCACCTTGAATGCCGTGATCCCCAAGCCCGTTCAGCTGGTCTGCGCCGTTCTGATTGTGCTGGGCGTTATCATCGCGGTGCTCCGCCCCGGGATCAATGAAGCGTCCGTCTACTCCGGAATGCAGGGCGCCGACACGAAGCTCTTCAGCCAGAAGGACAACGATGGCAAACCCGTCGTCATCAACGACGGCCTGAACGAGATGTTCGGACTGGTTCAGTTTCACAACAACGACGCTGACGTCTCGCGCTACTACACCTACTGCGGGTCGAACCCCGCGATGGCGCTGCGCGTCTTCCGAAAAGCGATGACCGAAGGTAACGTCAGCTCCAAGATCATCGCCGCGCACGGCAGTCTGTTTCTGGCCGAAAGTGGAGCTCTGGAAGCGTCCGACTACGACCTGCTGCGCAGCGCGCTCGATCCCGCTCAACCCATCGAAGTGCGCAGAGTTGCGCAGCGCGCGATCTCCGATCTGACGGCGCTCAAGAATGTCGGCGCGGCAGCCACGTACGAAGAGATTCCCGCCGACCTGCCGCCCCCCGAAAAGGGCGATCCCGCGCGGAAGATCGCGACACACAAGGAAGCGCTGTTCGGAACGCCGGTCCTGTACGTGCGCTGGTCGAGCCCCGATCTGGCCGCCGCGTGGCTGAAAGTCAACGCGACCAAGGGAGCGTGGGACGCCAAGCAGCAGCGCTTTGCGATTCCGTAAGCATGTCCGAACTTCCCTTCCGCGAACTACTACGTTCAAACGGATAGTGGATTGCGGTTCTCATGGCGACGAGTACGACACCACGAAAATTCGGAGCGCTCGAAGTCATCTTCGTGATCGGCCTGCTCGCCGCCTGCTGCTTTGGTCTGGCCTACGCCTTCCTGCTGCGCGCGCCCGAACCAGTCCTGGTGAACGACGACTCCGTCGTCAGTCCGTCGATGGAAGTGATGGCGCTCTACCAGCGCATCCTTTCCGAACCCGATCCCGCCAAGCCCGGCACGCAACTGTTCATGAACCGGATCCTGGCCGGCCACGAGTGGATCCATGAGGCGGGAGATTCCGCCACGCCGGTGAAACTTTCCGCCGAGAGCAAACTCTACTGGAGCTGCCGCGCCAGCCGCAATGCGATCGACCGCTTCGATCTGCGAAAGGACGCGCTGCCGATCCACGAATACCCGAAGGGCCAGTACCAGATCGCCATACTGCTCTACCGCGATTACCAGCCCGACGCTGAACAGGAACCGATCACGTACTACACCGGCGTCATCAATCCCTCCGGCGGACCCACCGGTCCCGAGAAGGAAAAAGACGACAACGCTGAGAAGAACAGGCCCACGCGAAACTCCGATCTCCCCGATCCGGAAGCCGATTTCAACGAGCGCAAGAAAAGCAAGAAGTAGCCTGAGTCCCGTTTGCTAAAAAAATAATTTACAAATCCATTAGCGGCTGCCTTGACATCGAATCAGTTGCGGGGTTAGTTCACATTAAGACTTAACAAGGAGCTTTAGATTCAAATGGTTTGCTGTCTGTCACCGATACCTGCGCATCTATGGTCTCTACGAATGGGGAAACAACCCCAACTCGGACGAGCCGCCATGCTGTTTAGTTTGGAACGTATCGGTACATCGACCTATCAGAATCCGGCAGTCGCGGCGGTGGTGGAAAACGATACGAGAAAGCTAAGGCCCTAGAAGAGAAGGACTTCTTAAAAAGAGTCCAACCTTCCGGGGCCAGAAACCCCGGAAGGTTTTTTTTTAGCCCGAATCCAAACTAAGCGAATTCCAGTAACCGCCGGCAACCGACCCGCTGGCGGCGCTTAGAAAGTCTGTCCGTCCATACGTATTCGCAGTCGCAGTGCAGGCGCGGGGACCGCTGTTCCCGAGTGAGGTGTCGCATTGTCTTTACTGATCTGGCGAGGAATGAAACGGTGGTGTTGTTGCGGACGTAGCTCAGTGGACGAGCGCTAGCGTGCCAAGCTGGAGATGCGGGTTCGATTCCCGCCGACCGCTCCAAAGAAGTCGGATTCGAAGGGAAGAGAAGTGAAATGCGCCGCGCCGCGGTGTGAGGGTCACGGGCCTCTCCTGTAAAGAGGCGCAGCGGGTTCGACTCCCGCCCGCGGCTCTGGAGCCTGGACGTAGCATTTGGATCGTTGCCGCTGTGTGACGGCTTCACAGTCCTCTTCGGTAGAGAGGGCTTGCGGGTTCGACTCCCGACGGCGGCTTTCGAGCCCGAAACACGAACGGCGTTCGAAACAGGCGGGCTCGCCGCTGTGTGCTGGGCCACAAGTCTCTTTCGTAAAGAGATTCGGCAGGTTCGATTCCTGACTGCGGCTTCGGGAAAACGGAAACGGGAGAAAGTATCGGAGACCTGGGGACTGAGATATTCAAACGAGTGCCAGTGATGCAACTATCGAATCACGACACTCAGTCCTCAACTCCAATTATTGCGAAGTGGCGGAATGGTAGCGCGCCTGCCTGTTAAGCGGGAGATGGGGGTTCGATTCCCTCCTTCGCAGTGGGTTCGGGAATTAGGAAACGAGAAGCGGGAAGAGGAATAGAAATCAGGAGTCGGCACAGTTTGGCCTCATCGTCTAGCGGCAGGACGCTGGTCTCTCGAACCGGAAGCCGGAGTTCGAATCTCCGTGAGGCTATGTGCGGAAGAGTGGAAGAAACGATCGATCGGGATGGCAGGGCAAGACGGCAGTACTTCGGCCCCATCGTCTAGTGGTCAGGACGCTGGGCTTTCAATCCGGAAACCGGGGTTCGACTCCCCGTGGGGCTATCAGCCCGTTGAATAAGCCTTGTTCCGCCAGGATTCTCCGTGAAACGCCTGGCAGTAAAGGCGTTTCGCGGCGCAGTACAAGGGTCTATCAACGGGCTGCTATGGGTCAGGTTGAGAAATAGATGGGGCGATGGTGAAACAGGATCATTCGACTTTCGCACGGTCGCGTTTCGGGTGCGAATCCCGGTCGCTCCATTCAGGTCAGGTAGAGAGAAGTCAGGAGAAATAAAGCGACAGTTCGCCTCCGAGGTGTTAGCGGCAGCATTCCGGATTCTTACTCCGTGTGGTGGAGGTTCAAGTCCTCCCGGGGGCATGGGCACTGAGCGTAGGATGAGCAAGGATGAATCGAATTTGCGTCCGTAACTCGAGTGGCAGAGTAGCCGCCTTTTAAGCGGAGAGGTGTGGGTTCGAGCCCCACGGGACGCACGTCTAAATGATGAACGATGAACGATGAATTGACCGACCAGCCAGCAGTTCATTCATCACTCATCATTCATAGTTCTGAATTAAAGAATGCCGGGTCGTCTATCAGGTAGGACGCTTGACTCTGAATCAGGAAAGCGGGGTTCGAATCCCTGCCCGGCAATCGGGGTAATTTCGAATGACGAATGTCGAAGAACAGAAACGAGGCAACAAATTGAGAGTGCGCGATTCAAAAAATTCGACATTCGCCATTCAGGTTTCGACATTCCCCTGGCCTGTCGTCCAACGGTAGGACACTGGGCTTTGAACCCGGGAATCGAGGTTCGACACCTCGCGGGCCAATGCGGAAAGCAGAGAAGTCAGGAAGCGGAGAGTAACGAAGTAAGCGTGCGCCGGGCGTGATGTGCCGGTGGCACTGGCGGGTCTTATAAGCTCGCCGGCCGGGTTCAACTCCTGGGCGCCCGAGAGCAGAAAACGGCACCGGGATGTAGCTCAGCTTGGCCAGAGCGCCTGCGTCGGAAGCAGGAGGTCGCCGGTTCGAATCCGGCCATCCCGACTCACGAACGCGATGATTGAAAGGAAACGTACAAACAGGACGTGGCTTAGCTTGGTAGAGCGCCTGCCTTGGGCGCAGGAGACCGCCGGTTCGAATCCGGCCGTCCTGATCTGGAACGATGTTGAAAAACGGACGGTGGTGTAGGGGTCTGCATAACTGTCTGATACGCAGCAGGTGGAGGTTCGACTCCTCCCCGTCCGATCGGAGAAGTATGAGAGGATTTGTTGGAGACCTGAGTGTGCCGGTTCGCACGCGAGTTTGTGAAGCTCGAAGAACGGGTTCGACTCCCGTAGGTCACCCCAATTGAGGAAAGAGAAAAGGAGGACGAAGCCGTGGGTTACATGCACATCGAAAATCTGTACCGCTGCCAGGACATCCTCCTGTTCAAGGAATGCTACGCGCTGGAAAAGCTTCACGGCACGTCGGCCAACGTAGCGTGGAAGAACGCGGCGCTCGACTTCTTCCCGGGCGGCGAGAGCCTGCCGAAGTTCATGGCGCTCTTCGATGCCGCGGAGCTGAAGGCGCGTTTCGAGAAGCTCGGGCATCCGGAGGTCACGGTCTTTGGTGAAGCCTACGGTGGCAAGTGTCAGAACATGTCGGACGCCTACGGTACGTCGCTGAAGTTCATCGTCTTCGACGTACAGATCGGCGACAGCTGGCTCTCGGTTCCGGACATGGCCGAAGTCGCACGAGAACTGGGTCTTGAGGTCGTTCACTTCGAACGCATCACGACCGACCTCGCAGCGATCGATGCTCAGCGCGACGCGCCGTCAGTCCAGGCGCAGCGCAACGGGATGGGCGAACACAAGCGGGAAGGCGTCGTGCTCCGCCCGATCATTGAGCTGCGCACGAACGACGGCAGCTGCGTGATCGCCAAGCACAAGCGCGACGACTTCAGCGAACGCCGCACGCCGCAGGTCGTTCAGGATCCGGCGAAGTTGAAGGTGCTCGAGGACGCCAAGACGATCGCCGACGAGTGGGTGACGCCGATGCGCCTCCAGCATGTGCTCGACAAGTTGCCGGCCGGCTTGGGCATGGAAGACACGCGCACGGTCGTTGAGGCGATGATCGAAGACGTCCGCCGCGAAGCGAAGGGCGAGATCGTGGAAAGCAAGGAAGCGATGCGCGCCGTCGGTCGACGCGCCGCGGACCTCTTTAAGGAGCACTTCAAGACCGCTGCGTTTGAAGGCAAGTGAGCGGAGTGATCGGGGCGCGCCGCAGCCCGTTGAAAATTCTTCTGCCACGCCGCGAACGTTTTAAGGCCAGGCGCTTCACGGACGAATTTGGCGGAACAGACTTTCATCAACGGGCTGCCAGCGCCCCGATCACGGAAGAGAACGAAGACAGGCTGGTCACGTGGCCGAAAAGCTAGGCATTCGCCTGCAAAGCGAACGATGTGGGTGCGATTCCCGCCGTGACCTCTCGGAAAGGATGAACGTCGAGTACGGAATTTTTAGTCGCTTCCGATGGCAAAGAGTGGAGCTGCCCCCCTGTCCAGGTGGCATTAGCCGGTGCGACTCCGGCCGGAAGCGCCAGAAATGATGAGCAAGGATCGGGGCTTGAGCAGGTGTGGTCATTGCGTCCGTTTGAAGCACGGAAGAACCGGGCTCGAAACCCGGGGGCCCCATGGTGAAGTGAAGTGAAGTGATGTGTGATTAGTGATGAACGAGGAATGGCGGGTGGCTAGGCGTGGGCGCCTGGCGGGTCTCATAAGCCTGCAATGACGGTTCGATTCCGTTGCCCGCAACTTTACAGAAAGGACTGAGGGCCGAGGACTGAGTAACTGCGGCGCGCTGGCGCGCATTGAAATCTTGAATTTGGAACGTGATTGAGAAAGAGCGAAGCGCGCTCGCAGTTAACTCAGTCCGCAGTCCTCGGCCCTCAGTCCTGCGCCGTACCTGGCCGCTTCGTCTAACGGGAGGATGTCAGCTTTACATACTGAAGGTGGGGGTTCGATTCCCTCAGTGGCTATTAACAGAAAGGACTGAGTGCTGAGGACTGAGTTGGGGGCACATGTACCGTAGGGGCGACTGAGTTTTGCATACTCGGTGAGGTGGGTGCAACTCCCACTGTCTCCACCAAATTGGTGATGGAAAGAGGGGAAGAAGCTTCCGTGGCGGAATGCAGACGCGGCCGACTTAAAATTGGCTGGCCGTCGGGCCGTAGAGGTGCGAGTCCTCTCGGGAGCAGTGAGGAAGCAAGAAGTGCAAATCACGGGGCGTGGCGGAAAGGCATACGCAGCGGTTCGAGATACCGCCGGGTTTAAGCCCATGGGAGTTCGACTCTCCCCGCCCTGATCGTGAAGAAGAAGGAGATGCTGAAGTTACGCCGCGGTAGCCGAACATGGCATAGGCGCCTGTTTCAGACCCAGGTTTATGTGGGTTCGAATCCCACTCGCGGCATGTGTGAAAGGAATACGGAATTTTGCTCCTGTCGTTCAATGAATAGGACAGCCGGCTTCGAACCGGCCAATCGGGGTTTGAGTCCTCGCGGGAGCGCCAAGAACGGAAGGACTGAGGACTGAGTATCGAATTGCGCTCACGTAGCTCAATGGATAGAGCGTCCGGCTTCTAACCGGTTGATCGAGGTTCAAGTCCTCGCGAGAGCGCCAATAATGGACAGGACTGAGGACTGAGAGCTTCGCCCGTAGTGTAACTATAGCACGCGAATCTTGCGAGATCGAAGACTGGGTGCAATTCCCGGCGGGCGAACTTAACAATCGAGAAGGAAAGGACCGCAAGTTTTTCGCCCGTAGTGTAACAGACCGCACGCGATTTTGCGGAAGTCGAGGTCTGGGTGCGATTCCCAGCGGGCGGACTTGGAACGTCGAAAAGTTTGGAGACGTGGCCTGGGAGCCGAGCTCGACTGTAAATCGAGCGCCCGTCAGGGCTGATGAGGTTCGATTCCTCACGCCTCCATCTGTACGAAAGGACTGAGGGCCGAGGACTGAGTAAGAAGTGAGTTGGGTGAATTCGAGATTCGACATTCATCCTTCAACATTCGCTAGAGCGTGACGGTCGGCGGACCTGCGAGGCCTCCAAAACCTTGCGGTGGGGTTGAACTCCCTAACGCTCTGCCAAATTGAAGTACGAAACGTGTGGTAAGGGAGTGAAGTAAAGTCAGTAAACCAGGGACGAGAATTGTCGCGCTTGCGATTGGACAATCGACATTCGCACTTCGACATTTCAGGAGGGGATTGTGGTTCTTGAAGATGCGACTCTGGTATTGAATCGCAATTGGGTTCCGGTGGATATCACCACCGTGCTCAACGCGCTCACCAAGGTCTACGACGGCTCGGCGCGCGTAATCAAGTCCGACGATTACTCGCTCCACGATTTTGATTCCTGGTCGCAGCTGCGCGTCGCTGAAGGTGAGCGCTGCGTGCGCACAGCGACGCTGGAAATTCCCGTGCCGGAGGTGATCGTGCTGGCGAAGTACGGCGAAGTTCCCGTCCGCGGCGTGGCGTTTTCGCGCAGCAATCTCTACCGCCGCGACCGCTACATGTGCCAGTACTGCGGCGTGAAGCCTGGCACACAGGAACTGACCATCGATCACGTTCAACCGCGTTCGCGCGGCGGTACGTCGACGTGGAACAACTGCGTGGTGGCGTGCGTGAAGTGCAATTTCAAGAAGGCCAATCGCACGCCCGCGGAGGCTGGCGTAACGCTCTTCAAGGCGCCGTGCAAGCCGACGTGGACGCCAAAGCTGGTCCTCGCACGCATCCCGTACCGCGCAAGTTGGGAGAAGTTTGTCTCCGACGCGTACTGGAATGCGGAATTGAAGGAGTAGGTCGCAACAGAAACGTGAAGCTGCGGCGCTGCAGATCCAGAATGCAGCGCCGCCTCGAACACTGGACGTATTTCTGGAGGATAAATCGGACAGGCGCGCCGAGACCGTCTCGAAAACGGTATGCTCCCCTAGAGGGAGTGGGGTTCAAGTCCTCTGTCCTCCGTAAAATATATTGTGAAATAGGACTCGGGCCACGTGGCCCGAGTCCTCAGCAGGATAAAATCTGGAAGGTCGCCGGAGAATGGCGCGCCGGGGGAGATTGCTAATCTCCAGCCCTCATTCGGGGCAAGTGGGTTCGAACCCCACACCTTCCGTTACTCGTAACGATGAACTATGAATGATGAATGAGTCGCTCAGACTACGTCGGTAGCGACTGATGCGACTGCGGCATCGGCGGCCATCGGCGGGAGCGCTGCCGCTTCCTGCGCTTTGACGTCGTCCCATTTCTTCGCCGCAAGCCACGACGCCAGGAGCAGCACGGGCGTGCCGAGTTCCAGAATTCCAGAAACGAAATACGCGCGCTGGCCGTGGCCGATGTCGTACTGCCGGCCGGCGAGCATCGTGCCGACGACGCCACCGAGACCCATCACCAGCGACGAAAACAGTGCTCGGCCCGTGGCGAGCAGCGGCGTCGGCACCGCGCGTTCCATATAGGTAATTGAGCCCACGTAACACGCGGCGAACGAGAAGCAGTGCAATCCCTGCAGCGCGGCCACGGCAACACCGTCGGTCATTTGCGAGACCAGCAGCCAGCGCGCGCTGCTGACGACACTCGCCACCACCAGGATCACCATCACCGGCACGCGGCGGCGAATGCTGCCGAAGGTCCACATCAGCAGCATCTCGGTCGCGACGGAAATCATGACCGTGATCCACATGTACTGCTTGGCGTGCAGGTCGGTCATGTGAATTGTGAACAGCAAGTAGTACGCGGAGAGCGCCGTCCAGTGGATGAACTCCGCGCCCAGAAACAGCGCGAACGACGGGCGCATCAACAGGCGCCGCGCGTCGTGAAGCGTGGGCGGCGAATGGCGGGCTTCCGCCAGCGGCGGATTATTCAGCGCGGAGACCACGGCGTATCCGACGATCATCAGCAGTGAGAGCGGGACCACGTCGGCGTCGCGTCCGGTCCGGTTGACATAGGCGCTGAACAGGGTGCCGCTGACGACGTACCCGAACGAGCCCCACATTCGCAAGCGGCCGTACTCAGTGCCGATGCGCCGCGCTTCGAAGACGCAGACGGTATCGGCCAGCGTCGTGATCGGCGCGATGGCCAGCGCGTACACACCCATCACGACAATCACGGCCGCATACGATTTGGCCCAAAGCATCGGCACGAACGAAACGGCGGTGATGAAGCTGGCGATTTTGAGCAACTTGGCCGGCTGGCGCGTGCGGTCGGAGATCATGCCCCAGATCGGCGGAATGAAAATCATGCCGGCGTATGCGAGCGCCGAAATCGTGGCGACCTGCGTGCCGTCAAATCCGAGCGTCTGTTTTAGATACGGCGGAAGAAATGGGACGAGCAACCCTGCGGCGAGGAAGTAGAAGAAGTAGAACCCAGCGATCAGCATGATGTGTGGATAATGCTAAGGGCGTGGCGGGGGATGGCAATTACGGAACGCTGCACTGTGCCATGGGCGTGCAGTGTCTTTAATTGGGAGAAAGCCTCCGCTCGTCCATGTCGAATCCTTCGCGATCTCGGTACGCAATGCGAGGACGCATTACTCCGCCGGCCCCTTCCAAATGCTCCCGCCAAAGGTGATCGCGTAAATGACATTGTCCTTCGCCGGATCAAACGCGATGCGTTGGACGGTACTGAAAGGAAGATCGTTGATCGGCGTAAACGTTTCGCCGTTGTTTTTGCTCAGCCACAGGCCGGACGTGTACGCGCCTTCGGCCAGCGTTGCGTAGATCCAGCCGGGATGCTTGGGGTGCAGGAACGCGCCGAAGTGCTGCGAGCCTTGTCGCAGGATTTTCTTCCACGTCGCGCCGCCGTCGAGCGTACGCCAGAGCCCGCCGCTCTGATCGTCGGCATCCGCCACGCCCACGTACAGAATTTTGCTGTCCTTCGGATCGGCAGTGAGATCCTTGGGCCAGAGGAAGGCCTGGCTGGCATTGATCTTTTCCCACGTCTCCGCCTTGTCCTTGGAGCGGTATATCCCCACGCCATCGCTCACGAATTTGCCGCCCTGCTTTAATGCGGTGACCACGGCAAAGAGCGTGCCGTCCGGATGGAGCACGATTTTCGAGACGCGCATGTCGGCGGCCGCACCGAGGCCCTGGCTTTTGCGCGTCCACGATTTTCCATCGTCGGTCGATTTGAAAACGCCCTGCCCGAAAACTCCCGCATAAAGCGTGCGGTTGCCCGGAGGGCTCGCCGGGTCGAGCACAATTCCCAGCGCCGGCGCGACAGGGAGCCCGCTATTCGATGTCTTCCAGCTCTGCGCGAAATCAGTGCTGAGACACACGCCACCGCCGCCGTTGGGATTGTGACCGCCGTTGATGATGTTGCCGTTGGGGATGTCGTGTACATCTGAAAATGCGCCCCAGATCTTGCCGGGAATTTTCGGATCGATGGCCAGTTCGTAGCAAGTGTTCTCCCACGGTGCGTGTGCGCCGCTGCCCCACCATTGCCAGCTTTTTCCGGCGTCCTGCGACGTGGCGAAGCCGATGTCCGTGTAACAGATGTAGTGCCGATTCGCTTCGAACGGGTCGATGTAGTAATTCCACGTCGACGTCACGACCAAGCCATCGTTCAGCCAGGTCGTTTTCTTGTCCGGCGGTGCAGCACCCGGCGCGGGCGTCGTGTAAGCGCTCAGCCAATCTTTTCCGCCATCGGTGGTGAGGAACACGCGACCGGCGTCGGTCTGCAGGAGTACATCGGGATTGTTAAGGGCAATCGCCGCGCCGTAGGCTTCGCCCTGATAAAATTGGCCGGACGGCACAGTCATGTAATCGTGCGCGACGTTGAGCTGCTTGAAGCGCTGATCGGGATAAAACGTGGCCTGCCAATTTTTACCTGCGTCATCGGAACGAAAAACGGCCGTGTGATGCGGCGGATAGATGCCGGTGTTGGTGTTCATGGCGTAAACGGTGTTCGGCTTTGCGTTGGTGGTCAGCACTTGTTTGTACTGCGGAATCGGCCCCATCGACCATTGGTCGGCGGCCTTGGTGTCGACATTGATGCCCGCGCCCATTGCCGATTCCCAATTTTCGCCGCGGTCCGATGAGCGGTACACGCCGCCCGTGAATTTTCCGCCCTCGTCCTTGCTCGGCACCGCGCAGTAGAGCATCACGAGTTTGTCCTTGGCGCTCGAGCCGCCCGAGAAACAGACGACGCTGGATCCCGGGAGCCCCTTCGCTTTCGCCGACCATGTCGCGCCGGCGTCGTCGGAGCGGAAGATGCCGCTGTTGGTCGCGCAGATGCAGATACGCTTGTCCGCCGGGCTGGTCTGATCGAAATGGAAGCCGATGGGCTCGCCCTTCGTCCCGTCGGATTTTTTCCACGTGACGCCGGCGTCCATTGAGCGCCAGACGCCATCGGTGGCGCCGGCCAGCATCAGCGCCGGATTGCCCGGATCGACGGCGATCTCGCCGCGCAAATTCGCGCTGCAACCGGCGACATTCTCCCAATGCTGACCGCGATCGTGGGAGACTTTCATGCCGGACCAGCCGGCGCTGGCGAAGATCGTGTTTACATCGGTGGGATGAAACGCGGGCTTGCAGCGCGTATTGGAGCGCAGTTGGCTGTAGTGAATCATGTGCCACTTCGCGCCGCTGTCATAGGAGATGTAAGCGGATCCCATGTCGCAGTTGACCATCACCATTTTCGGATCGACGGGACTGATCGCCGGCGAAAAGATCGAGCCGCCGCCGGATAAGCCGCTGGGTTCCCACGCGCTCGGTGGCGGTGTGGGTGCGGAACTGCTCGACGGCGTGTTTGAATTCGTCGGCGCGGCATGAACTGGAGCGGGCTTCGCCGCAGCTTGGACGCCGTACTTTTTTGCAAGCGCCTCGTACGCCGCGGAAACTTTCGCATCTTTCAAACTGGCGCGGTTGATCATCGCGGCCGCCGCGTCGCTCTGGCCATCGGCGTCGAGCAGCACGGCGCTTAGTGCAAGGAGATCGGCGTCGATGGTGTCGCCGGACCATCCAGCCGCGCGGAGAATCGCGGCGACTTGCTTGTTGTCGAGACTGTTCCACTTGAGGTCGATGTTCAGGCCGCTGAACGCGGCGTGCAGAGTCTGGTGCGATTCGTCGAGTTTATCAAAGACTGCCTTGTCGGCCGTTGCCCCCATGTTCCACGGCACATCTTTGATCGGTGCTTTGTCCAACACGGCCTTGATTGCCGCAAACGAAGCGGTTCGCAGCGCGGCGACCGGCGTTTCAGTCTTGTCCGGTTTCGCGGGCGTTGGACTTTCAGCGGCGTGTGTGGAAGAAACGAAAACAAGCAAGAGCGCAGTCGCAATCACACGGGTAATTCGAGGCATAGTAATTCCTGTCAGGCCGAAGATGGACACTTCAGATTGAGACTGTGTGAAGCATAGATGCATTAGACGAAACTTGAACCGAAACTTGCCAGACATATCGACGTGCGCGGTTGCTGTGCAGCGTCGCTTCCGTTAGACGTATTCCATGCCGGAATTGCCGGACATTACGATCTACATTGAAGCACTCGACCGTCGCGTTCTCGGCGCGACGCTCGACCACGTGCGCCTGGCCAGCCCATTTCTGCTGCGCTCGTACGATCCGCCTATCTCCGCCGCATTGGGCAAGCGCGTAATGGCGCTGCGCCGGCTCGGCAAGCGCATCGTTTTTTGTCTCGAAGATGAACTTTTTCTCGTCATTCATTTGATGATCGCCGGACGGCTGCGCTGGATGGAGAAGGGCGCGAAAATCGTCGGCAAGATCGGGCTTGGCGCGATCGATTTTTCGACCGGCACGCTGCTCATTACCGAAGCGAGCACCACCAAGCGCGCGTCGCTCCATCTCGTCCGCGGCGAAGCTGCGCTCGAGGAACATTCGCGTGGCAGACTGGAAGTGCTGACCGCCACGCGCGATCAATTCGTCTCGGCGCTCAAGCGCGAAAACCGGACGCTCAAACGAGCGCTGACCGATCCGCGCCTGTTCAGTGGCATTGGCAACGCGTACTCCGATGAGATTCTGCACCGCGCCAAAATGTCGCCGACCACGCGTACGAATTCCCTGAGCTTCGCCGATGCCGGGCACTTGCTCGACGCGACGCAGGACACCATGCAGCACTGGATCGCCACCTTGCGCGCCGAAACCGGCGACGACTTTCCGAAAGACGTGACGGCGTTTCGGCCGGGTATGGCGGTACACGGCCGCTTCGGCAAACCGTGTCCCGTCTGCGGAACGCCGATTCAGCGCATCGTCTACGCGGAGAACGAAAGTAACTATTGCCCGACGTGCCAGACGCATGGAAAACTCCTCGCCGACCGCGCGCTCTCGCGGCTGCTGAAAGGTGATTGGCCGAAAACTCTGGAAGAATTGGAAGAACACAAAGCCACGCTCCGCGCCAGCGCGCCCAAACGGCGCCGTTGAATTTTAGGATCCTGTTAATTTTCGCGGCGCGCCATTTCGTATACTTTGAAGCAAAGCCAAAACCCATCTGCCTCTCCACGAATCGCGAAAAGTTTCTTCAACTTTAAGAAACAAACATAGAGCGGACACACGAAGCTCAAAGTCACGGCGTACTCTGCGCGAGTTCACTTCATCGAATTCGAGTTCTTCCGCATCACAGCGTTTGAGCGAGCAGAGGCGATTGCCTCGGGAGAATAAATGTTTCTACGCACGAAGGAATTGGGACTGATTGCAGCGGCGATGGTGTTGGCGTTCGCCTCCTCCGCGATGGGAGCTACGCCGATCGTTATTTCGGAGGTTCATCCCTCTGGCAGCGGCAACGGCACGTACGGGGCAGATTGGTTTGAACTGACGAATACCACCGGCGCGGCCATCGATATCACGGGCTGGAGGATGGACGATAACTCTGATGCGTTTGCGTCGTCGGTTCCCCTCGCCGGCGTGACCTCCATCGCTGCGGGTCAATCGGTTGTTTTCGTTGAGGTGGGATCTGGTCTCAGTGCCTCTACGGTCACCGATGCTTTTAAGTATGCCTGGTTCGGAACCACTATTCCTGCAAGCTTTACTATTGGCACGTATAGCGGCGCCGGCGTGGGATTGTCCACGGGGGCCGATCATGTGAATATCTTTGACTCCACCGGCGTGCGACAGACAGGTGTCGCGTTCAACGGGTCCACCAACGGCACTACTTTTGATAACAGTGCAGGAATTGGAAGCACGACCACTCCCCTTCCGGTCATCTCGACATTGAGTGTGGTGGGAACCAACGGCGCGTCCAAATCATTTGATGGCTCGGAGACTGGATCGCCAGGAACGATCACGCAACCCTCGCTGCCCATCGTCTCGATTGGGTCGATCAATGCCGCAGCCGCCGCAGCATCCGAGGTCGGTCCTGTCGCCGGTACGCTCCGGTTCGCTCGCACCGGTGTTCTCACCAGTTCCTTGACTGTGAACTACACGGTTGCCACCGGTCCCGGCCAGGCGTCCAACTCCGACTACACAGAGTCGCTGACGGGCACGGTTACGATTCCCATTGGCGCTTCCTCCGTGGATCAAACGATCACGCCGAACCCAGACGGACTGCCAGAGGGCCCGGAAACTGTCTCGTTGATTATCACCCCCGACCCCAGCTACTCCGTTGGTAATTCCGCACCGGTGACGATCGCAGATTCCAGCCAGGTCGCCTTCACGGGGCTCCCCACATATCTCTCCGGCGCCATCGGCGATCCTCAGAATCCGACCTATACGTTTACGGTGAATCCCGGCGCGGTCACGACGTCGCAGTTGAAATTCACCGTGACCTCCAGCGATACGGTTGTGGCGCCGCTCGCCAACATTGTCTTCACCACCAACGGCAACAACGTGACGGTGAAAGTGACGCCACCGGCGGTGGGTTTCTCCGACATTTCGATCACAGCCGCCGACCCAACCGTTCCGGCCAACAATGCCAGCAGCGTGATCCACTACGGAGCCTCCGGACTCAACTCCTCCACGCACAGCACCGCCGGCGTCCCAACGCTCGGAACCACGACGCGTTACTTTTACGGCATGAGTAACGCCTCTGGCGCGGTCACTGTCCCCGGCGATCCAAATACGTTCATCATCGCTGACGACGAACCACCGAACAACAAGTACGTCTACGACATCCGCCAGTCCAGTTACCCGATCATCACGCCGACCGATTTTTCGCCGGGCACGGGCGCGCCGCTGAACCTGCCCGTGCTGAACAAGGAGTGCGACTTCGAAGGCTTGATGCTGATCGGTACGCGCGCCTACTACATGGGTTCGCAGAGCAACGATTCCAGCAATTTGCTGGCGCCGAATCGAGGGCGATTGTTCGCGGTGGATCTTGCCGGAACAGGGACGTCGACCACGCTGACTTTCGCCGGACGGTACGACAATTTGCGCAATCAAATCATTAATTGGGACCACACCAACGTCCATGGACTGGGTATCGATCACTATGGGCTGTTCACCAGTTCCGTTGGCAATCCGAAACTGGATACGGGCTACGACCTTGAGGGACTCGCGCCCCTGCCCTCGAGTTTGACGGCCGCGTTCATGGCCTTCCGCGCGCCGATCGTGGGTACCGGCAAACACGCGCTGGTGCTTTCGATTTCGAATTTCTCGACCATGGCCACGTCGCTGGGTTCGGCCGCGGTCAACGATCCCGCCTGCACTTCCGGGACGCCCGGCACCACGTCGGCGCTTGGCACAGCGCCCACGTTCAACGCGCCGATTGAATTGGATCTCGGCGGCCGCGGTGTTCGCGACATCGTCCGTAACAGTTTCGACGAATACCTGATCATCGGCGGATCGACCGGTGACCCGGCCAATACCAAGGACTTCCGCCTCTTCACCTGGGACGGGATCAGCGGTCATCCGGCGATCATGCTCAACAACATCACCGCGCTCAACCAGGCGGGAATGACCCCAGAAGGCATTCTTGCGCCGCTGCCGGCGGGTCACCTGTCCACCAATCCTCAACTGTGGCTGCTGAGCGACAATGGCACGGTGGATTTCTACGGAGACGGCTTGGAGGCCAAGGACGAACCGCAAAATCTGCAGAAGTCCCGCGCCGACCTCGTCAACATCGGTACTCCTGTTGTCACTATTTTTGGATCGTTCCCCAGCACTGTGGTCAACTCGACCTACTCGCAACAGCTCACCGCGACTGAGTCGACCGGCACGGCTACGGGATCGGCCACGTTTTCGATTCTCACCGGTTCCTTGCCGCCGGGCCTGAACATCAGTGGCGCCGGACTGGTTTCGGGCACCCCGACCACCGCAGGTGCGTACACATTCACGGTGTTGGCCAGTTACTCGGACGGCCAGGGTCTGGCGAATACGAAATCGTTCACGCTCACCATTGTCCCCACGGTTAATTTCACCGCGGTGGCCGCTGGAGACGTGACGGCAAGCGATGTGATTCTGTGGACCCGCATTCAGGAAGCAGGCTCGGTGCTCCTGACCGCACAGCTTTCGAAAGATCCGAATTTCGTCACGTTTACCACGGCCATCGGAACGACTGATCCAATCCAGGACAACACGGTGAAGATCAACCCGACGGGATTGACATCCGGAGCGCGCTACTTTTACCGCTTCGTCGGTCCCAACGGCGAACTCAGCACGGTTGGAACATTCAAGACGGCGTACGCAGCGAACGTGAAGGCTGCGGTGCACTTCGCCTTCAGCGGCGACGCGGACGGCAAGTGGCGGCCGTTCCCGCTGGTCGCGAACATCGCTGCGCAGCAACTGGACTTTTTCGAATTCTGCGGCGATACGATGTACGAAAATGCGAATACGCCCGCCTCGGGCACTGCGCCAGCGTCGGGTGTGGTGACGGCTCCGGAAGTCAATTCTGCACAGACGCTGGCCGATTTGCGCCGCAAGTACCGCGAAAATATCACGGCGGTGACCACCAATGGCAACGCGGGCCTCAAGAATTTCTTCGCCGCTCAAGCCAATTACACGCTGCTGGACAACCATGAACTCTGCAGCAATGTCGGCACTGGACAGTACCAGTGCGGCGGTGCACCGCAGTTTACGCCTGATAATCCCGGCGTGGCGTATGCGCCGTCGAACACCACGTACGATGCCAATACGACGGGCAACTACGCCAACAAGACCGCGGGGTTCATCGCCTGCCAGCAAGCCTTCCGCAACTACGAACCCATCCGCGAACACATCATCAACGCGCCCGGCGATCCCCGCTCGAATGGAACGCAGCAGATGTACAACGCGCAGCAGTGGGGCAAGAATCTGCTCTTCGTCAACACCGATGATCGGTCGTATGCGGATATTCGTATGAATGTCACCACGGCCCGCGCCGACAATCCGCTGCGCACGCGCCTGGGAGCGACGCAACTGGCATGGCTGGAACAGGCGCTGCTGAATGCACAAACTTCCGGAACGCCGTGGAAGATCGTCACCGTCTCCGATCCCATCGATCAACAAGGTCCGATCGGCGGAGCACTCGCCAACGGCGCGACGGACAGTGCCAAATCCTGGATGGGCGGTTACCGAGCCGAACGTAACGCGCTCCTGAAATTCATCGCCGATAACAAGATCACCAACGTGGTCTTTCTGGCGACCGACGACCATCAGAATCGCGTCAACGAAATCCTGTATGTTCCGGACCCCGTCAACGCACCGACCGCGTACGCGTACGTGCCGAGTTGCTTCTCGGTGGTCGCCGGTCCGATTGGCGCCAGCGGCCCGGAAATGGTCGTCACCGATCACAGTTTGGGAAGTCTGAAAGCCATTGCCGATCTGTTTGCGAATCAGCAGAAAGCTGCGGGCGTCAATCCCATCGGACTGGATCCGGCGTATCCCGGACTGCATGACGTCGTCCGTGAAAACGATCCGAACTCCGATACGCTGCGCCAGCCGATCGACTTCTATTCGCCCGACACGTTTAACTATGCGACGCTGGATATCAGCTCTGATGGAAAAACCTTGACCGTGAGCACGTTCGGAATCAACGCCTACTTTGGTAACGGCGTGGCCTCTCAAGCTCCCAATAACGTTCCGCCCTTCCGCGAACCGTCGGTTACAGGACCGGAACGGCAGATCTTGAGCTTCCAGGTGGATGCCAATGTCAGCGCGATTTCCCTCGCGGCATCGGGTGGTTCCGGCAATGCGGGCTCCGCGATTCCGCTGACGATCACGCCGACTCTGGCGAGCAGCTTCCCGCAGACCGTGAACGTCACGATCTCCGGCGTGCCGGCTACGTCGACGCTCTCGGCGGGCACGAACGCTGGCGGCGGCGTCTGGAACCTGACGTCGGCGCAGTTGCCGGGACTGAAGCTCACCTCCTCGGTGGCCGGCAACATTCCGCTGACGGTAACTGCGACTGACTTGGACGGCAGCAACCTGGCGATCGGGGCTGCCACGGCTAACCTGAGCGTCACGGTAACGGCCAATCCGGTGCCGATCGCGTTCAATGGCAATCTGACGGTGACGGGCACGACGGCGACGACCGGCACACTCAACGCCATGGATCCCGATGGCGAAGCCCTGACCTTCGCCATCGTCGCCAATGGGGCGAAGGGTACGGCAACGGTCACCAACACGTCGACGGGTGCGTTCACCTATACGGCAACCGCCGAGGTTGCGGCCAGCACTACAGATACGTTTACGTTCAAGGCCAGCGATGCGAACGGCACATCGAACGTCGCGACGGTCACCGTGACGATCCTGCCCTCGCCCACTGCGCCGACCGGCAACGCCACGGTGATGACCACCGGCACGATCCTGACGGGCAGCACCGTACAGTTCAGCGCGGGGACTTCGAGTCCGAATTCGGTGTTCTACGTCTGGGACTTCGGCGACGGCACGCAGGGCTTCGGCGTCACGCCGAATCACACATATGCGTCGGCCGGCACCTACACCGTAACGATGACGCCGTACAATTCGCAGGGTATCGCCGGCACGCCAGTGACGATGCAGGTGGTGATTGCGGCGGCCGTTCCTCCGGCGATCAACACCACGGCGTTCAACGGGAAGTTCAGCAAGACGGGCAAGGCCACGTTCAAGCTCTCGGTGGCGCTGCCGGCGGGAACGGCGGTCGGTTCGGTGGTCACGGTCAAGATCAACACCTTCTCCGCGTCGTTCGCGAATGTAGTGGCGAAGAAGTCGAATCATAGCAGCTCCGGAACGCTAAAAACCAACGGGCAGAACCTGGATTTCGTCTTGAAGGGTGACGCGAGTGCGCTATTTGGAACGCCGTTGCCAACGACGGGATCGAAGACGGTGAACCTGACGGTGAATACCACGACCTTCGTGGCGACGCCGGCGTTCTCGACCAAGGGGACCACGACGTCGTTCAAATAATCGAGCACACGACTTTCCATAAGAACCGGCCGCCCGAATGTGGGCGGCCGGTTTTGTTTCAACGTGGAGCCGCGAACGCTCCATACACCAGCTCCGCAATCGCCAGGCAGCCGAGTTCTCCGGGGTGGCAGATGTCGACGCCGAGGTTGCTGCCCAGCGCGCGATGACCGAGGCGATCCACATACGGGCGGAGCGCGGTTTGGAGATCGACGAAGCGCGCGTCGAATTCGTGGGCGACGGTAGCGGCGGCGCGGGCGTAGTCGGGCATGCGGCGGATCATCTCATGGCGGTACGATTCGGGATGGTCGTCTCGCGTCAGAAGGTACGGCGCGAGGATCACCAGCTTCACTTTGGGCGAGGTGGTCTTCACGCGCGACAGGCAGCGGCGCAGGCCTTCGCGGTAGACATCGGGCAGAACCTGGACGGGACGGCTGCCGTAGATCGTGTTCATGTCGTTGATGCCGGTGTAGAGCAGCAGCCAGTCGGGGTTGTGCGGCGTGACGTCGCGTTCCCAGCGGCTTTCGATATCAAGAACCGTGTCGCCGCCGATGCCCTTGTTGATCATGCGCACAATCTTGTTCGGTTCGCGCGCGGCTTGCAGACCTTGAAAGACGCGCGCGTAGCCCGTGCCCATGTTGGAAGGTGTGCCGCGGCGGCCCGCGTCGGTGATGCTGTCGCCGATCAGCAGCAGCATCTGCCCGTGTTCCAGGGCCGTCGCGGGCGCGGGGGACGCGCCGGTGATCGCGCGGTACGCCGCGTCGGCCAGGAGCAGGCTGCCGCAGGTGTCGAGGCCCGTCGGATCCGTGCCGAGCCACTCGTCGTCGTTGCGCGCATGCTTGGCGGCGCGGATGAGTTCGCCGGCGGGAATGAGCGTCAGGCCGTGCTTGCCGGCCAGATCGCGGAAGGCCACGGCGTACGCTTTCAAATTCTCCGAGACCGGGCCCGTGCGCAGCGGCGAGGCGTCAATGCAGTTCAATTGGGGCTCGACGAGGATGAGCCGCGTATTTGGCGAGCGGCTTTTGCAGCGCGCGAAGAGGTCTTCGAGAATCGCGACGACACCGGCGGGATTCTTGGCGTACTGATTGTTCTTGAGCTCCGTGCCCCAGGCGTCGGAGAGGCCGATGCTGATCAGCGCCACGTCGGGCTTCGGCAACAGTACATCATCGGTCCAGCGCTCGCGTAGATTATGCGCGGTGTTGTTGGGTTCAGTGGCATCGACGACAGAGAACTGCTGTTCGCTTCCGTGAAGCGCGAGAAGGTGCCGCAGGCGGCGCACCCAACCGCTGCCGCCCTCGCCGCGCTGCTCGGGAGAAAGTTCCAAATCGTGAATGCGCTCGCCGATCACGGTCACGTTCATTTAGGCAGTCCTCGGGTGAGATTAAACTATTAACGTATGCCATGTGCGGATCGTTGGGAATGGCGCCGATGGTCAATTGCATGGTGTTTTTGACTGCGGCGCTCCCGCGAAGACGTTAGATTGTGCGCATGTCTTCCGCCGCCGCGCTTCTTGAGAAACTGCTCCGTGGGCGCATCGACCTGGCGCATGTTCATCGCCGCATATTCAAGTCCGGCGAGGCGATCGCCGACACCATCGTGCCCACCGCGCGGCTGTTGCTGGCGTGCGGCGGTTCGGCGCAGTACGCGATTGAAGGCGCGGCGTTCCGGTTTCAGCGCGGCGACATGCTGCTGATTCTCCCGCGCACGCGCCGGAACTGGTCGGTGCGCGGCCCTAAGGGGTTCACGCTCTGGTGGGCGGAGTTTGAGGCGTCGGCGGCGCTCACGGGGCAGTCGCATTTTCTCGCTTCGGAGTGCAGTCTGTCGCTGGAGCAGGCCAGCCTGCGCCGGCTGGCGCAATTGTGTGCGCTGGGCAGTCCGCTTGCGGCGCTGCAGGCGGAGGGCGAGTTCAAAGCGCTGCTCGCCCGGTTTCTGGCGCGTGCGGATACGCGGGGAGAGCAGGTGAACGGACCGGCGCGGCGGTCGTCCGGCGAACGGGCAGTGATCGATGCGAGCGCGTGGCTCGGCGCGCATTTTCAGGAGTTCGATGCGCTGGCTCAGATGCAGCGGCAGATCGACTTGAGTCCCAATCATTTCCGACTCCTCTTCCGGCGCCACTTCGGGTGCAGCGCTCAACATTATCTCACTGCCTTGCGGATGCGTGCCGCGCGGGCGTTGCTGCGCGAGACGGTGCTTCCGGTGAAGGAGATCGCGCGTTCGGTCGGCTGCCGCGATCCACTGTTCTTCTCGCGGGCGTACGCGGCGTATTGGAAGCGCAGCCCGGTTAAGGATCGTGCATTTAGTCCATAAGATCATTGACCTCCTCTATTGAAGGACTCCTCTTCGAGCGGGTATCGTGCGTGTGTCTGATCCATGCCGCGAAACCTTGAGGAGAACCCTTCATGCAGACCCCCAACACTCAGCCCGCACCCCGTCCGCTGCCGCCGTTCCTGCCGATTCCGCCGTCGAGCCGCTCGGTGGTCTTCGAACCGGCGCGCGAGATTCCGGTCCTTGCCGAATGCGATGTCGCGGTCTTCGGCGGCGGACCGGCGGGCGTGATGGCGGCGGCCGCGGCGGCGCGGAACGGGGCACGCACGATCATCGTCGAACGGCATGGCTACTTCGGTGGCATGGCCTGCGCGGCGAACGTCAACATCTGGCATCAGCTCTGGTCGCCGGATCACAGCGTGAAAGTCATCGGCGGGTTGGCTGAGGAGGTGCTGCTGCGCCTGGAGAAGATGAGCGCCGTGCGCAACCACGCGCCGGACGGGCGGGGCTGTTACACGATCTGCACCGAGTCGGCGAAGCTGGCCTTCGATGACATGGTGCTGGGCAGCGGCGTGCGCGTGATGCTCCACGCGTGGCTTGCTCATGCGGTCTGCAACGAGAGCGGCGAGATGCAAGCCGCGATCATCGAGAGCAAATCCGGGCGCGGGGCGATTCGCGCCAAGGTGTTCATCGACGCAACGGGCGACGCGGATCTTTGCGCGCGCGCCGGGGCGCCCACCCACACCGGCGGCGTTGACGGCAAGTGCCAGCCCCCGACGCTCTGCTTCCGCGTCGGTGGCATCGACACGGAAAAAGCGCACGCGGCGGGCGTGGGCATGGGTTCGATCCAGCGCGAACTCTTTCAGCACGTCATGGACTACAACGGCGGAAAGTACCCGACGTTTTTGTGGGGCGCGACGAGCGTCTGGACGAAGGACGAGCAGATGTTCGCCGGTACGCGCGTGCCGGGCGTGGTCTGTTCGAAGACCGACGACTTCACGCGCGCGGAGATTGAGGCTCGCTACCAGATGCGCTGGGTGCTGGGCCATCTGCGTGGCTTCGCCGGGTATGAGAAGAGTTACCTCGTCGACATCGGCGCGCAGATTGGCGTGCGCGAAACGCGGCGGGTGCAGGGCGAGTACGAAGTTCAGGAGATGGAGCTGCTCGAAGGCGTCCAATTTCACGACACGATCGCGCAGGGCGTCTATCCGGTCGACATCCACAATCCGGATGGTCCCGGGATCATCTTCCGCCACCTCGACGGAAAGGAACGGACGGTCGCCGGCGACGGCAGCCACGTCGACCGCCGCTGGGACGGCCAGCCCGACGGCAGTCCGCTGCGCACGACGCCGTGCTATTCCGTCCCGTACCGCGCGCTGATCCCCAAGGGCCTGCGCAACGTCCTGGTGGCGGGCCGCTGCGCCTCCGCGTCGCACGAAGCGGCCGGCGCGCTGCGCGTGATGATCAATGCGATGTCTTTCGGCCACGCCGCCGGCATCGCCGCGGCTCAGGCCAACGCGAAGCATGACGGCGCCGTCCGCGCGGTTGAGATCGCCGCGCTGCGCCGCCAGCTGGAGGTGGAGGGCGTGCCGCTGTTGAAGCTCGACGCGGCGCGCGCCGGGCAGGAGGCACTGGTGTGAGCGGTTGCCAGGGTTTTTCATAGGGCGATGTTCCAAAACGCGACAAAATGCGACAGGGATGAGGGCTGGGGTTTTCATCTCACGCAAAGACGCAAAGGAACGGCGGGGGTGGGACTCTCCCTGCGTGGTGAGGCCTGTTTGGGTGGTGCGTGCCACGCGTTGCGACGGTTGCGCGGGAATCGGGCGCCCTTCCAGGGCGCGGGGATCCGAGTGGGGCGGACCGAGGGCTGCCGCCCTCGGCTGTTGACGAGCGGCCTTTCAGGCCGCAGGCGCTTCGCGCGATCGGTGGCGACTCGGACGGGCGGGGTTTGTTTGCGAGGTCGGCACTGGTGGCTTAACGGCCAGCCACCAGTGGCACACAACTGCGGGCCAAATTGCAAACGCGGCGCGTCTCTCGCCCGTTCGACATGCTCAGGGCAGGCCCATTCGACATGCTCAGGGCAGGCACCCGTCTCCGCGGCGAGACAGGTTGCAACCTGACTTGTGAATGGGCGCAAGAAGGCGCGGGGCGTGGGAACTCCCGAGGGCGGGGTGTTCATGTTGAGGGCTCCTGGCGGATAAGACTTGAGGTTGCAGCTGATAAAGGACTGGGCGTTTGGGCGGTAGTGCGGGTTTGTGGATTTCCTCTACATATTTATGCGGTTGAGGAGTTATGAGAATTTTGCTTTTCAGTTCGCATGGGGCAGTTTTCGGTTCTGTTGGCCGGGGACGCGCGATGAAGCTTCGTCGTGTGGAAAGTGTCCTTATATAAAGCAACTCTCGACACTGAAAATCAAGGGAAATCTGGTGGATGAGCTAATTTGAGCAGGAATGAGAGCGAATGATAGCAAATGAGCGCGAATGAGCAGGAATGATTCAAAATGAGCGTGTTTGAGCAGGAATGAGCG
>JBBRPR010000024.1:0-120558 GCA_038227875.1 Planctomycetota bacterium | reverse complement strand
CTGGATTGTAAACCGCGTCTGTCCTGTAGACAAAGCGGTCAGTACGAAGCGAGCCCCTTGACGAGGCCGTGAAAGGAAGGTACGTTTCGGTTTCGGCTACGGACGTTCAACCAATTTCAACAACGGATGGGACATCCGCCGAGATGACATTGATGTAGCAATTCAAACATCGGTCCGCAATCTCGCTGCCGCCCGAGATCAAGAGGCAATCAGGGCTGCGTCGCTCTTTGACCCATTCAGCCTGCCCGCTTTCGATGTAGACGCCATCGATGGGATTTTGCGGCGAGACCTACCCGCACTCGATAGTGCTGCTGTCGCCCGTGTACAAACCCACTTCACAGAGATAGGTCCGGGGGGTGAATCCTGGATAGCAGATGGGATACGGCGTTTACCAGAGTCTGACGCGACTGCGGGAACAAGTACGTGCCCGTTCTGCGCACAAGCTCTCACTGGATCGCCCGTGATGGACAATTATCGTGCTTACTTCAGTGCGGAATATGCGCAACTTAAACAGACCATTTCGGATGCCATCGCAACCATCAATCGCTTACACGGCCTCGAAGTGCCTGCTGCGTTCGAGCGCGCCGTGCGCGTAGTGGGAGAACGACGGCAATTCTGGTCTTCATTTTGCGATGTGCCCACTGTCGCAATCGATACTGCTGAGATCGCCAGGGATTGGCGAGCCGCGCGGGAAATCATCGCCGCAGCATTGACGAAAAAGCAGGCAGCGCCGCTAGATCCGACAGTTCTAAGCAGTGAAGCAAAAGCCGCTATTGTTTCGTATGAACTTCATCGCCAATCCGTTGCCAGGCTCAGCCAAGAGCTCCACCAGGCAAACGAAGCAATCCGGGTGGTGAAAGAGCAGGCTGCAACCGGCAATCCCGCAGTGCTCGCCGCCGATCTCGTACGGTTGAACGCCATCAAGGCGCGCCAGAACCCCGTTACACTGTTATTGTGCATTGATTACCTGGGTGAGAAATTAGCAAAGGCCACAACTGAGCAGCGTCGTGAGGAAGCTCGTGCAGCACTTGATCTATACCGCTCGACCGTGTTTCCCGCCTATCAAACGGCAATAAATCTGTACCTTCAAAAGTTCAATGCGGGATTTCGCCTCGCCAGCGTGACGTCTGCGAACACGCGGGGCGGGCCCGCCTGTACCTACAACGTCCTCATCAACAACACCACAGTACCCATATCGGGCGGGCAGGCCACGGCGGGAGAGCCATCGTTTCGCAATACTCTCAGTGCAGGGGATCGCAACACGCTTGCCTTGGCCTTTTTCTTCGCTTCACTCGATCAGGATTCCGCATTGTCGAATAAGATCGTCGTCATTGACGACCCCATGACGAGTCTTGATGAACATCGAACGTTAACTACTGTCCAGGAAATCCGAAGGCTCTCGCAGCGCGCTCGCCAAGTCATCGTACTTTCGCACTCCAAGCCCTTCTTATGCCGCATGTGGGAAAACTCAGAAACCTCCACACGCTGCGCGGTTCAGGTATTACGCGACAACACCGGCTCGAATATCGCAGTTTGGAATGTCTCTGCCGATTGCATTACAGAATATGACCGCAGACACGCGGAGTTGAGAGAATATGCGGCCAATGGTGCGGGAACAAAGGTCGGTAGCGCAGGCGATCCGTCCAGTTCTGGAAGGGTACTTACGAGTTGCATGTTCGGAGCACTTCAAACCGAGCACCCTTCTCGGCCCGTTTCGGGAAATGGCTCGTCGACGACTCGGTACGCAACAAGAAATCTTGAACTCATCCCAGACTCAAGAACTTCAGGATTTAACAGAGTACGCGAATCGTTTCCACCACGATACGAATCCAGCGTGGGAAACCGCAGCCATAAACGATGGGGAATTACTAGGCTATGTTCAGCGAGCACTGGCATTCACCAAAGTCTAATCCTTGCGTATGACGCGGGTCTGCGATCGTCCACGGTAAAGATCGAACACATCCTTGCAGAGCATTGCAAACGGGAATAGCCTGGTGAAATGCCGAATAATGGATGGAGCAACGCTGAGATTGAAGCAGTCGTCCACGATTACTTCGAAATGCTATTAATAGAACTCGATGGCGGTGACTACAACAAAGCGGCGCATAACCGGCGTCTGCGGTTGTTGCTGAATCAACGCACCCAATCCTCTGTCGAGCTCAAACACCAGAACATTAGTGCCATCCTTGATGAAGCCGGCCTGAAATACATTCCTGGTTACAAGCCGAAGAAAAACTACCAGCATGCGCTGAAGCTCGCCATCATGCAGCAAATCGAAAACAACTCCGTGCTTCGGTCACGCCTCCGACAAAGTCCACCAAACACTCCATCGCTGCCACTGGTGCTGATAACCACTCTAGCGGCTTTTTCGCTCTGCGGTTGAAGGAGCTGAGCGCTCAATCCATCTCCGCGGCGCTCGGTAGTCCAAGCCTCAGTCGCCGTGCCACCGAGCTCGCGGGCGTAGTGGAGATCGGCACGGATGGACTGCCCGTGACAGGAGGGTTAAACCGGGTCGAAAAATAAGACCTGCCGGGCCGCGAAATTGGCACGATATGGGGCATACCGTTTGACACCCTTAAAATTTCGACCAAGCAATTTTATGCGTGAATGCCGACTGATCAACCTGGTGAAGTGAGCCTTCGGCGCTAGGCATACCGCGTTGGATGGCTGCAGATCGAACGACGGGCCGACGTGGGTGTAACAATCGGGTATAACAAATGAGTTCGGCGGGAACAAATCACCTATGAGAACTAAAGCCATCTCTGGGATTTGAACCCAGTCCTTTCACAGCGAAATCCTCAACTTCCAAGCCCTTGGAGGCAAGCCGAATTCGCTATGATTCAATGCCCCAGCTCAACGGCCAATCCTCCGCACCGACGTCGGCAATGTAGTGCCGGCGACAGATCGCCTCGCTATTGCCCAGCCATTTGTGAGATGCGCAGACCAGAGACCCCGGCGTGCCCCATTGCCGTCCCCGCGCAATGCCGCCATTTCGGATCCCGCGGTCTTGCACTACCGCCCCTCAGTGCGCCGCGAGACCACGGGCATCGGCCCGTCGGCGCTCCACCACTGCATTAGCACGGGCAGCGGGTACATCGAACTTCGTCGTGGCGTCTGACGACAACGCTGGATTACTGGAGACATAAGACGCGGGGGTACTGCCGGGGGTACAAAGGAGGTATTTTGACGATCTGAACCGCCTAAAAAATCCAATGACTTACGGGTTCTTTATGACCCGTAAGTCATTGGTACCAATCAAAATGGGCAGGGAGGGATTTGAACCCCCGTAAGCTTTCGCTGACAGATTTACAGTCTGTTGCCTTTGACCGCTCGGCCACCTGCCCTCGCGCAGTAGTGCTTGCGTCGTGGAGCGAACGTTATCACCGAGCACTTCCGATATTTCAAGCAGACTTCGCATTTCTATGCCTCTATCGCACGAAACATAAGTCGAACCTTGATCACCTATCGCAAACCAAAAAACGCGTGCTATTTTAGCATTCTAATGACCTATGGTTTTTAAAAACATGTGCATTTATTGTCTGGACTTCACTGGCCTGGGGTATGCATAATTGAGCCCTGTCCATTAGTGGTCACCCCAAATGTAGGGTTTCCACACACGGAAGTGGGGGATTTACCGCCATGTGCTTGAAATCGCTGCGCACCTTCGCCTTTCTGACCACTCTTCTGGTCTTGGGTTCCAGCCTCTTCGCGGCCGACGCCCCGAATAAAGGTAAGGGCAAAAACAAACCGGCAGGCGGTCCCAAGGATGGCTTGGAGTTCATTATTGGCCACGAGAAGGAACTCGATCTCACCGCCGCGCAGGTCAAGCAGCTTGATGATCTCAACACCAAGGTGACGCAGGAACGCGAAAAGCTCAAAGATGACCCGGATATGAAGGAGCTTTTTAAAGCTCAGTACGAAGCCCAGCAAAGCGGCGATCAGGAAGCGATTCACTCCGCCCGCAAAAATCTGCGCACGGCCATGGAGAAAAAGGGCGGCTTGAAATTGGAGAACGTGGTCACGGATGTCGCGCGCATTCTCAACTCCACGCAGCTCAAGAAGCTCGCGGAATTGCGCAAGGATGCAGGCATGGATCCCAATCCGATGAAGACCGCGCGCGAGCAGAACAAGCAGGAAACAGCCGACGCCAACCGCAGCCGCCCGGACGTCAACAAAGGCGCACCGAATCTTTACGACAACGAGAAATAACGTTGGCTGTAGTACTGCTAACGGGACAGTCCCGAGCCAGACCGTAGCTTCGACGAAAAACCCTGCTAGATAAGGTAAAAAGGAGTAAACAGCCCATGCGACTAGCGCTCTGTTCTATTGTTGTACTTACTATAACAGGTACTCTCGCTGCCGCAGAGGGTCAGGTTTTTCTGCGCTCCGACCCCAACGGCGCCGAAGTCCTGTTGGATGTCGTCAATCCCAGCGACCCCACCAAGCATGATCTCAAATCGCTCGGCAAAACGCCGGGCCTGATGCGGCTTCCCGAAGGCCGCCACATGATCGTGATGCGGTTGGCCAAGTACAAGGACACGCAGGCGCAACTCGACATCACGGGTACTGGCATCGTCAAGCCTGACCCCTACAAACTGGAAGTGACGACTTATCCGGTCGACGTCATCCTGCTCGACGAAGGCTGGAACATCACCGTCGACAAGACGCCCAAGCTGGTCGATGAAAAGCCCGTGACCGCGCCGGCGACCGTTGATCTGATCGAAGGCAAGCACGAGATCTCGCTGACCAAGGATGGCTTCGAGCCGATGGTCAAGTCCGTCGACGTCAAGGAGAGCAAGGAAAAGATCGCGATCGACTTCTCGGCCGAAAAGCCGAAGAAGGCTGCAAAGAAGGCCGTCGTTCCGCAGTACGGACCGGTGGATCTGCTGAAGATCGCCAACGTCAAAGACAGCATCAATGGCGAATGGGAATTGAAGAACGGCGAACTGATCTGCCCGGCGGCCGGAGCCACGAAGCTGCCCTTCAAATACGCGACGCCCGAAGAATACACGATCACGGCCAACGTCGAACGCGTGAACGGCAACGAGGCGTTTGCGATCGGACTGGTCGTCGGCGGCAAACAGTGTGTGGCGCTGATCGACGGCTGGGAATCGAAGATCTCGGGCATTGAGATGATCTCCGGCAAGCGCGCCAGCGACAACCTTACCAAGTACCAAGGCAAGCAGGTAATCGGCGTCAAGTCGACGCAAGTCCAGGTGATCGTGCGCCGGACTTTGATTGAAGTAAACGTGAACGGCCGCAAGCTCACGAGTTGGAAGCCGGAACCGGAAAAGCTCTCGCTCTCGGGCGACTGGACCATCACCCAGAAAGATCAGATCTTCGTCGGCGCTTACAACTCCTGCTTCAAGATCACCCGGCTGGAAGTTGAAGCGATCCGATAACCCGCATGTACCGCCGGCATCCTGCGGCTTGATGTCCAAGTTCCGATAATGAAAGCGCGCCGGCAACCGCCGGCGCGCTTTATTTGGTGAACAGGTTTATTTTCACGCAGGGGGGAAGCCTGCGGTACTTCCTTACTCCGTCTTCTTCGCCATGAAGAACTCGCGCGCATTGACGCGGTGCGCGGCGTCGTGCGGGCAGGAGTAGACGCAGCTGGGTTCCTGCAGTTCCGTACAGAGGTCGCAGGTGACGGCCTTTTCCTTGACCGACGCGCGCTTCTGGCCCGGGTGATCGGGATCGTCGATCTTCACCTCAAAGGCGTGCATGCTGATGTTGCCGTACGGGCACTGTTGCGAACACAGGCCGCAGCCGATGCACCAGTCTTCGATGATGATTTCCAGCGATTCCTTGCGCCGGATCGAACCGACCGGACAACCGATCATACACAGCGGGTCCATGCAGGAACGGCAGGACGTCGGCACGAGGTACTTGTCGAAGCGCAGTCCTTCGCGGACCAGGCGCGTCACGCCGTCGTGAGCATCGGCGCAGGCGCGGACGCATTCGTCGCAGCGCGTGCACTTTTCCAAATCCAGCAGCAGGAGGCTCTGGGCATGCATCAGGCCCTGTCCGAGGAAGTCGTCGAGCGGGACGCTGGGCGCGTGTTCCACCATCAGCTTCGCGGCCCGTTCGCGGCGTTCGGCTTCCGCGGTGAACTTCGCGCGCAGGTCTTCATACCAGCTGAGCATGAAGTCGAAGTCGGCCTTCTTGATCTTCACCACTTCGCAGTGGTCGAGCGCCGTACAGGAGGCGGTACGCTTGCCGCCCTTCAACAAGCCCATTTCGCCGAAGAACTCGCCACGTCCCAGGTACGTGAGCACCATTTCGCCGCCCGGATGCTTCTGCGAGACGCGCACGCAGCCGACGCGGATGAGGTAGAAGGCGTCGGCCGGATCGTTTTGCTTTACGATCTGTTCGCCGGCGTCGTAGTGTTCGAGTTCCACGCGGTGGCGGAGCTGATCGATGAACTTGTCGTCGAGGCCCGAGAGAATCGGCACGCTGCGCAGATGCTGGGTCAACGCGCGTTCGCGGTAATTCTTGTCGAGCTGCTTCTTGAAATCCTTGTTCTTCTGCAGCATCTGGAGGACGTTGCGGAGCATTTCCAGCATTTCGCAGTCTTCCGCGGCGCGGACGGTGGCCGAGCGCGGCAGGAAGTTCAAGCAGGTCATTTCGCCGAAGAGGTCGGTCGGCTGGAGCTTGGCGATCGGGTTGTCGTAGGGCAGGTCGATCGGCGCGTCGATGCGGATGAAGCGATTCTGGTTCTCGCCCTCACGCGGCGCTTCCTTGCGTCCGGCGAGGCTGTGAGAGAACTTGCGGAAGATGCCGAACAGGCCGCCGGTGTTCGCTTCCTTTTTGTTGCTGGTGACGTGGCCCATCGGCGCGTTGATGTAGACGTCGGACTTGCCGCTGAGGATGTAAAACGCGGTCGAGCCGAATTCGCCTTCGCGGCAGATGATCTCGCCCTTCTTGTAGCGCCGCAGCACCACGCCGCCGACGTTGCGCTTCAGGAATTCCGACGAGATGCCCTGGAAGATCGGCAGCGCCATCATTTCCTGCACGGTCAGCGGCTGGCCTTCGGGCAGCGACGTGTGCACCGCTTCGTGGCTGGTGATCGCGCCGGTCGGGCAGGAGACCATGCACTCGCCGCAGTTCACGCAACTCGACGAGCCCATCGGCTTGTTCGTGTCGAAGGAGATGCTCGTGCCATAGCCCTTGTTCATGCGGCCGATGACGTTGTTGTGTTTGACTTCCGTGCAGGCGCGGACGCAGCGGTCGCAGACGATGCACGCGGCGTGGTCGATGAAGATGGAGGGATTGGACTTGTCGCTGCCCTTGGTGAACAGCCACGAGCTGATGTCGTGCGGCAGGTGCTCGTCCTTGGTCACCGCGTCCTTGGTCGGCGCGCGATGGATGAACGGCGACGCCTTGATGCCGAGCTTTTCGGCCAGCAGTTCCAGTTCGCAGCTCTTGGTTTCCTTGTGCTTTTCGCAGGGCGTCGGATGGTCGGCCAGGAGCAGGTTGACCAGCGTCTTGCGGGAGCGCTCGAGGCGTTCGTTGGTGGTCGTGACGACCATGTCCTTTTCGCACGCGCGGACGCAGGAGGCCGCGAAGACGCGCGCGCCTTTAACCTCAACGACGCAGGCGCGGCAGACACCGACGGGATTCAAGCCGGGCTTGTGACAGAGCACGGGGATGTTGATCCCGTTGTCGCGCGAAGCATCCCAGATCGACGTCCCTTCCGGAACGGTGATCTGCTTGCCGTCGATGGTCAGAGTTACCGTCTTCGTGGTTGCCGCTGTGCTCATCGTCTTATCCTCGTGGCGTGTGGCGTAAACGCCAAGGGGTCAGGGGTCAGGGGCCAGGGGTCAGAATAGAGTTGCCTTCCCACTCTACGACGATCCCATTTCTTTGGCCGATCACTCCTTACCGCTTGTCGAACGTCTGCTCCCGACTTGCTCAATTGCCTTGCGAACCTGCCTGCCTACTGCCACTGCATTCTGCCTTCTACTCTCTCAAACTCACCGCGCTAAGCAACTCGCAGTAACCTGACTCTATTCTGACCCCTGACCCCTGGCCCCTCGCGCGTCAGCGCGCTTACTTCTTGCTGAGCTGCGTCTTGTCGATGCGCGCGCTGATTTCGTCGCGGAAGAACTCCAGTGTCGACAGGATCGGCGCGGGGACGACCTGGCCCAGTCCGCAGATCGAGGTCATCAGCAGCGTGTCGGCAAGTTCGTCGATGTGGGCGATGTCTTCCTTGGTGCCGCGGCCGTCCATGATCGAGAAGATCGTGTCGACCATCTTCTGCGAACCGACGCGGCAAGGCACGCACTTTCCGCAGGATTCGTTGCGGAAGAAACGGGTTGCGTTCAAAGCGAGATCGACCATGTCGGTGCCTTCGGCGATGGCCACGATCGCGCCGGAGCCGAGCATGGAGCCGAACCCGCCGCGGAACTTGACGTTGCCCATGATTCCGAAATCCATCGACAGCCCCACCATCGAGGCCGGCAGGAAGCCGCCAGACGGGCCGGACGGCGCGAACGCCTTGAGCTTGCGTCCGCCGGAGATGCCGCCGGCGAGCGTGTAAATCGCTTCTTCGTAGGTCGTCCCCATTGGCACTTCGAAGACGCCGGGCTTGTTGACGTGGCCGCTGACGCCGATCCACTTTACGCCGGCGACCGGTCCACCAGGCTTTAGTGTCCACTTCTGTGTGTTGGGGTTGCCTTTTTCGTCCTTCTCGTAGTCGATGACCGTCGTCGTCTGCTTGCCCAGCGCCTTCCAGGCGTCGGCGCCTTTGGAGATGATCATCGGCGTGTAGGCCAGCGTTTCGACGTTGTTGATCACCGTCGGCTTGCCCCACAGACCCACGAACACCGGGAACGGCGGCTTGATGCGGGGCTGGCCGCGCTTGCCTTCGATCGCTTCCAGCAGCGCGCTTTCTTCACCCTGGATGTAACCGCCGGGGCTGGTGAACGTCTGGAGCTCAAACTTCTTACCCGAGCCCGCGGCGTTTTCGCCGACGATGCCCAGCTTGCGGGCGCGCTCAATCTCTTCGTCCATGATGTGGATCTGATCATGGTATTCGTGGCGGATATAAATGTAGCCCTTGTTGGCTCCGGTCACCAAGCCGGCCAGCACCATGCCTTCGCAGAGCAGGTGCGGGGTGTTCTTCATGATTTCACGGTCTTTGAACGTTCCGACTTCGCACTCGTCGGCGTTGCAGACGATGTACTTCTGATCGCCCGGGCAATTCTTGACCGCTTCCCACTTCATACCCGTGGGGAATCCGGCGCCGCCCATTCCGCGCAGGCCGCCGTCTTTCAGCTTCTTGATCACGCCGGCCGCATCGCCGGATTTGGCGAGTTCCTTGACCGCGCCGTAATGGTCTTCTTTCGTCGGGTACGGATCGCAGAGGAACGGGCCTTTCAGTCCGTGGAAGTGCATGCCTTCCACTTTCTTCCCGTCCATCGCCGACTTGACCAGCGCCAGGGTCTCTTCAGTGGTCTTGCCGCCGAAGACGTGGTCGTTGATCACGAAGGCCGGCGAGCGGTCGCACTGGCCCAAGCAGGAGACGTGGCCGACGTGAACGTCATCGTGGCCGGACGCCAATTCCTGAAGCTGGCCCTTGAGCTTGGCGCATCCATTGAGGTGACACGGAAAGTCGCCGCAGACGAGGACATCCACCTTGGGCGGCGGAGTCATGCGGAATCCCGGGTAGAAAGAGGCTACGCCATGGAGCTCGTAGACCGGGATATTCATCTTGGCGGAGAGTTCGTAGAGCGACTTTTCCGGGATGTAACCGTGGTCGTGCTGGATCTTATGAAGTTCTGCGATGACCATTCAGAACACCTCGCTGGGATCTAATTTTGGTTTCGCACCGTAATAGCATGCGCACGAGATGCACGCAACAGGTTTTCCTTGAGCGTTTGGTGATGATTTCATGGGAGAATTCCGGAAAGTGACAATTTTCGTCGTATTGAGATATCAAGGTGCAGAGGTAGGGACGGATGGCATCGGGCATCAGTTAATCGGCGCTACCGGTTACCGAACTGAAACCCGCTGGGAATCGGCCTCGCGCTTCAAAGCATCGGAAAGTCAAACTCAACTTGTACTGGATCGTGTTTTGACGGCCACCTATTCCCATTATCCGATGTCTGATGCCCGATCCCCGATGCCATCTGTTTTCACTCCAACCGTAACGGCGCATGATCCTTCAGCCGCGGTCGGTCATATCCTTCAACCCACCGCTCGTACTCTCCTTCGCGGCCTTGAAGTGGCTGATAAAGGGAGGATAGATCGATGGCGGGAGGTAGTCTTTGACCATGCGCTCCCAGCCTTGAGGGCCGACCAGGGCTTTCACGAAGCTCGACGACACTTCGCTGATCTCGCGGGGCGGGACGAGGAAGACGGTGGTCACGTCAGGATTCATGTCGGCGTTGACGTAGCGCATCGCCCGTTCGTACTCGTAGTCGTTGGGATTGCGGATGCCGCGCAGAATATATCCGGCGCCGATGGTCCGCGCGTAGTCGACCAGAAACATGTTGCTGAAGTGTTCGAGCTTGATGCTGGCGATGCCGCGGGTGGAGTCCTTCAGAAATTCGAGGCGCTGCTTAAGGGTGAACGTGTACTTCTTATCGGGATTGATGCCGATGGCGACGATCAGCTCGTCGAAGAGCTTCGCGCCTTCGCGGATCATGTACATATGCCCGTTGGTGACCGGATCAAACGATCCCGCGTACACCCCGATGCGCCGGCCGTTTGTTTTGCGTTTTTTGGATGGCATGGACGTATTGAAAGGGATGACGCGGGTAAAGTCGAGTGGGTTCTGATCTCACGCAAAGCCGCGAAGCCGCTAAGAACGGCTCGGGAATTGCCCACTTCGTCTATCGACGTAACCTCGTATTAAATTTAATACCAGGTCAGTTGGATATAAAGAAGGGCGACATCTTTTGGATGTCGCCCTTCTTGGATTTCCGATTCCCGCGGTGCTTTACGCGTCCGCTTCCTGCTTCGGTTGTTCCACGGGCTGAGGCAGCTCCGCCGGCGCTTCTTCCGTGGGTTTGACTTCTTCCACCGGCTTCGCGTCGTTGGCGTGCAACTGCGCTTCGCGGCGCGCGGCGGCGGCCTGCTTTTCGATCTCGTCCATCGGCAGGTGCCGTTCGATTTCCTCGAACTTGATCGCGATGCGCTTGCTCACGCCCTGTTCCGGCATTGTCACGCCGTAAAGAACATGCGCGTAGCTCATCGTCTTCTTGTTGTGCGTGACGATCACGAACTGGCTCAAGTCCATGAACTCGCGCACGATCATGTTGAAGCGATCGACGTTGGCTTCGTCCAGCGGCGCGTCGACTTCGTCCAGGATACAGAACGGCGCGGGGCGTGAGCGGAAAACCGCGAAGAGCAGCGCGATCATCGTCATCGTCTTTTCACCGCCGCTGAGCAGCGAAATGTTGCGCGGCTCCTTGCCCGGAGGGCGCGCCAGGATTTCGATGCCGGCCTCGAGGATGTCTTCGCCCTGCTCCAGCACCAGGTCGGCCTTGCCGCCGCCGAAGAGCTTGCGGAAGATTTCGTTGAAGTGCGTCTTGACCGCGTCGAACGTTTCCTGGAACAAGCCGCGGCTGCGCCGGTTGATGCGCGCAATCACGTCGCGCAAGCTGGCGCGCGCCGATTCCAAGTCTTCCGACTGAACCTTGAGGAAGCTGTGGCGCTTCTCCAGTTCCTGCTGCTCTTCCAGCGCGTACATGTTGACCGGTCCCAGCCGCGCGAGTTTTTCCTCGAGCTGCCGGACGGCCTCCTGCGCTTCCGGTGCGACTTCCGGCGGGCCGCCGCGCAAGGCCAGTTCGGCCAGCGCGTCGAGCTGGAATTCGCTGCGCGCCTGCTCGAGCTTGCTCTCGAGACGCACGCGCAGATTCACTTCGCGCTCGCGCACTTGAGACAGTTCCTCGCGGCACTTTTCCTGCTCGGTCGCGATTTCCCGTTCGCGGCCGCGCGCCTGATCGCACGCCGTCCGCGCTTCTTCCTTCTGCTGCAGCAACGCGTCGGTCTGCGCGGCCAGCACGCCGATCAATTCGCCGTGCTCCGCGCGTGAGCGGTCCTTCTCCGCCAGCGTTCCGGCCGCAATGCCGCGGCGTTCTTCCAGCGCCTGAGCGCGGCTGCGTTCGCGTTCGGCTTCGTCGCGCTTTTCGGCCCATTGCGCCGACAGCGACTGCGCTTCGCGCGTCAGCGCGTTGACGCGTTCGCGCCACGTCGCCGCATCCCGTTCGAGCTCCGCCAGTTCCTCGCGCAACTGCGAGAGCACAACTTCGTGCTTGGCGTGATTGGCTTCCAAGTTCTGCGCCAGCGCCGCCGATTCGCTTTCGCGGTGCTTGCATTCGTCCAGCTGCGTGCGCAGTTCGGTGACGCGGTTGAGATGCGCCGTCCGCTCCGCTTCCAGTTCGTGAATTTCCTGGACGGCGAGGTTCTTCTCTTCGGTGCTGCGCGATTCTTCGCGTTCGATCGCCGCCAGCATGCCCTTCAGTTCGGTGAACGTGATCGCCAGCGCCGAGATGTCGCCCGACAGCCGCTCTTCGTCGCGCGCGATCTTCTGCGCGCGCTTTTCCATGAAGCCCGTCCGTTCGGCGAGCGCTTCGATCTGCATGCGCAGCTCGTCCATCTGGACGCCCAGTCGCGCAATTTCGTTCTTCCGGCCGATCAGGCCCAGCCGCTGCGGCTTGTGCCGTCCGCCGCCGATCGCGCCGTTGTTCTCGTACAGATCGCCATTCAAGCTCACGCGCGTCCAGCCGCTGGAGCCCTTATCGGCCGCAAACGCATCGGCCGCGTTCTGTTCGTTGTCGTAAACCAGCACGTTGCCCAGCAGCGCCTGCGCCACGGAGCGGTAGCGGTCGTCGCACGAGATCAGATCCGCCGCGCAACCCAGGCAGCCGGAGTTCTCGCCGCCCGGGATCGGCTGCGGCAGCCGCGACATCATCGCCGCCTCCGCGCGGTCCAGCGGGAGGAACATCGCGCGGCCCAGTTCCTGTTCGGCCAGCCGTGCCGCGAGCATCTTCGCCGCGCGCGCCGAGTCGACGATAATCGTTTCGATGTGCGTGCCGAGCGCCGCTTCGATCGCTTTTTCCAGCCGCGGATCGACGCTGAGGCAATCGGCCGCGAGGCCGTGCACGTCGGCGCTCAGATCCATCTCGACGCGCAACGTCGTTAGCACTGCCCGCGCGCCGGCCGAGAGGCCTTCACCGCTTTCGCGCAGCCCTTCCAGCGCCGTCAACCGCGAGCGCCGGTTTTCCATTTCACGGTGCAGTTCCTGCGCCGTGCGCGAGAGCCGCTGAATTTCCTCGTCCGTCCGCGACTGCAGCGCGTGCAGTCCCATGCGTTCGGTTTCGAGCGTTTCGCGGCGGCGCTGAACGTGCGCCATGCGCCGCTTCACTTCGTCGGATTCTTCCTGAGCAAAGCGCAACTGGTCTTCGGCCTTGGTCATCTGCGCGTGACTGCGGCGGACGCGGTACTCCAGACTGCTGAGCTCCGCTTCGCTGCGCGTCAGCGTGTCCTGCAACTGCGTGCGCCGGCCCAGCGCGTTGAGCGCCGCCTTGCGCGCTTCTTCCAGCGCCCGCGCAGCCACTTCGCGCGCTTCCTGCTCGTCGGAAACCGACTTGGAAAGCTCCGCGACCTGCGCGGTCCGTTCGGTGAAGTTCGTCTCCGCGCGCTGCGCATCCAATTCCGCGCGCTCGCGCTCGGCCGAAATCGCCGCCGCCCGGTCGCCCGCCGCCGCGCCTGCTCCGTTAGCGCGATCGATTTCCGTACCGAGTTCGTCGATCGTGCGGCGATCCGCTTCGATCTCTGCTTCCAACCGTTGCACGCGTCCGCGCGCTTCCGACAACTGGTGCTGCGCGTCCGAGAGCCGGATGTCGAGCTGTTCCAGCGTGTGCTGCTGCTGCGCGGTGAAGACTTGCGCTTCCGAGAGTTCCACGCTCAACTGTGCGACGCGGCTGGACGCCATCTCCAGGCTCGCCGCCGCTTCCCGCAGCGCCGCTTCGCTCGCGAACGCATCATGCAGGAGAATATCGAGCTTCGCCTGGCGCAGCGCGTCGGTGACTTCCTTCGCCTTGCGTGCTTTTTCCGCCTGGCGCGTGACGCTCTTCAAATTGCGTTCGACTTCGCCGAGCAGGTCGTTGAGGCGCGCGAGATTCTGTTCGACGCGCTCCAACTTGCGCAGCGCGATGCGCTTTCGTTCCTTGTATTTGTGAATGCCGGCCGCTTCTTCAAAGAGGATGCGGCGGTCTTTGCTGTTGGCTTCCAGCAGCGCGGAGATGCGCCCCTGTTCGATGATTGAGTAGCTGGAGGTGCCGATGCCCGTGTCCCAGAACAGCTCACGGATATCGCGCAGGCGGCAGAGCGCCTTGTTGATCAGGTATTCGCTTTCGCCAGTGCGGTAGAGGCGTCGCGTGACGGACACTTCCGGCGAATTGAGCGGGAGTTTGTTGGAGGCGTTGTCGAACGTCAGCGAGACTTCGCAGAAGTTCAGCGGCTTGCGATGGCCGGAACCATTGAAGATAACGTCGAGCATCTCGCCGCCGCGCAGCGACTTGGCGGACTGCTCGCCGAGCACCCACTTGACCGCGTCGACGACATTGGACTTGCCGCAGCCGTTGGGCCCGACGAGTCCCGTGACGCCTGGTTCGAAATCAAATACGACTTTATCGGCAAACGACTTGAAGCCGAAAGCCTCCAACCGCTTTAAATGCATCCCCCGTATTCCCCGGTATGGGCTCCCCCCCAACCCGCGGAACCCTAGTCACGTACGACTAAGGCAATCCATCGACAAATGCTACCGACGACACTCTAAGCACCCGATACAGACAAAGGTGCAATGTTATGTCGTCAGCGCTGCACGAGCCGAAGAGCCCATCATCGGTTTTGTATCGTCCTGCGCAAGGTGAAACACGAGTCAAAATTTGACCCTGAAGACGGAATTGTGCGGGAAGTGTTATACGCCGGGCGTCCGAGCGCCGCGCAATGTGGTGCGGAATTCAAAATTCATAATTTTGAATTTTGAATTCACCCCCCGTCGTCACTCGAAACTCCGCGCCCCTCCATTACAATGCGCCGCATGAGCTCAGAACTGGCCTTCCAACAGTGCATCAACCCAACCTGCGCGGCGACTTTCGGCGTTGAGGAGATCCTCACGGCGTGTAAAAAGTGCGGCAGCTTGCTGGATATCTCCTACGACTGGAACCGCGTCGCGGTGCCCAAGTCGCTTGCCGAATTTGAAAAGAAGTGGGCCACGCGGCGCAATCCGCTCCACTTCTCCGGCGTCTGGCGCTTCAAGGAACTCTTGAACTACGCCCCCGACGCAAAAGTCCTGACCATCGGCGAAGGCCAGACGCTGCTCCGTTCCGAACCGGAAGTCGCACGCTATACGGGATTGAAGCAGGTCCACCTGCAGTACGAGGGCTTGAATCCGTCCGGCTCGTTTAAAGACAACGGGATGACTGCCGGCTTTACTCACGCGCGCATGGTCGGCGCGAAAAAAGTCGCCTGCGCGAGCACGGGAAATACCTCGTCGAGTCTCGCGGCGTACGCGGCGTCTTCCTACGACGACGTCGGCCACCGCATGGAAGCGATCGTCTTCGTCGGCTCCGGCCGCATCGCCATGGGCAAATTGTCGCAGGGGCTCGATTACGGTTCGCGCACCATCCAGATCATGGGCCACTTCGACGACGCGATGAAACAGGTCCGCGAAGTCAGCAAGAAGCTCGGCGTCTACCTGCTCAACTCCGTCAACCCGTTCCGTCTCGAAGGCCAGAAGACGATCATGCTGCGCATCCTTGAGGCGCTCAGTTGGGAAGTTCCCGACTGGATCGTCGTGCCCGGCGGCAATCTCGGCAACTCGTCGGCCTTCGGCAAAGCGTTTTTCGAGCTCAAAAATCTCGGCCTGATCTCCAAGCTGCCGCGCCTGGCGGTGATTAACGCGGCCGGAGCGAATACGCTGCATCAGCTCTACAACGGCCAAAACCTGCGCTGGAACGGCGGCAAGTACGATCAGCAGAAGATCGACACCTTCTATCAGCAGATGGACGCCGACCACCGCGACGCGAACACGATCGCCAGCGCGATTGAAATCAACCGTCCCGTCAACCTGACCAAGGCGCTCCGCGCGCTCGATTGGCTCAACGGCGTCGTGCGCGAAGTCACCGACCAGGAGATTATGGACGCCAAAGCCGTGATCGGCCGCGGCGGACTTGGCTGCGAACCCGCCAGCGCCGCGAGCGTCGCCGGCACGAAAAAGCTGATCGAAGACGGCACGATCGGAAAGTCAGACCGCGTCGTCTGCATCATCACCGGCCATCAGCTCAAGGCACCGCAGCAGACCGTCGACTACCACAGTCTCGACGCCGCCGACCTCCGCCACGAATACCGCGAGTTCGGCGTCAAAACCAACGCCTACGCGAACAAGCCTGTGCAGGTGAAGAACGATCTGCACGACATCCTGCAGTTGCTCGGCGAGCCTTACCACGGTTCCTGGGACGAGTGAGTTTTCTAAATCTCACGCAAAGCCGCAAAGACGCAAAGAACGGCAACTGCTGAGAGTTTTGTGACAGCGGGATGTTTTGCGGGCGGAAAATCGCATTCAACTCTCTTTCAAAGCCGTTTGCTGTTTTCCGTTCTTTGCGACTTTGCGGCTTTGCGTGAGATTAGAAACCGCCGTCTTTGCGAGAAGCTTTATACGCCCCGCGTCCACGCCTCCACCACATGCACCCGCCCGCGATCCAAATACTTCTTCTCCGCCCCCTGCGGGACGATGTGCCAGACCCAGCTTTGCCGCGGCAGTAGCTTCTCGCCGCTGGGCCAGAGTTCCCGGATCTTCTGACCGTTGATCGGGTCGCTCACATCTAAGATGTCGACGGGCCAATGGAACTGGAGCTTGCCGGTCTCGTCGAGCTTCACGCCGGCGTCGGGCGGGACGGGTTCGGTGAGGATTTTGCGGTCGGGGTTGAGCTGGTAGACCTGGACGTTGATGTCCGACGCCACGTAGATCCACGCTTTTTTCTGCTGCGCCATGTCGAGCATGTGGCGCGCGCGGACCCGGTTGAAATAGTTTTCGAAACACTGCGCGGCGGCTGGATGGTCCTGAAATTTGGAATTGAAACGCTTGCGGAATTCCGTCTGGACGTGCAGGCGCGGAAAATACCCGAGTTGGCTGATCAAGTTCGTCGAGACCACCGCGCGCAGGTCCGCGTACGCGCGCGTCCACTTGGCCTGATGCGGAATGACCGAATCGAAGCCGGTTCCCAGCGCTTGAGCCGCACTGGCCGGCGTCTGCGCGGAGCTAATCGTGTGTTCGGCCCACGCAGCGACGTCGACGACCGTGTCGGTCAGGTCGCCGATGGCAAATTCTAGCTGCGGGATTGCGGGAAGTTTCGCGGCGGCGACGATCCGTTCGACGTACGGGACGAGACCGAAGTCGGCGTCGGCGAGGACCACGCGTACAAAGCGCGGAAAGAGCTCCTCCCAGGGCACGTCCAGCAGTCGCCCGGCGCCGAGAATCAGCAGCGTGCCCGCGCGCGTTTCGCCCAGCTGATGGGCAATATGCTTCAAGTTCGCGCGGTTGCGTTCGAGGTGCGGACCCCAGAATCCGGGCACGCTGCGGTAGCGTTCGAGCAGGCCCATGCCCGCGCCAACGTACCCCTGCTTGCGCAAGCGGCGGTCGCCGGAAGCGCGGACGTAATCCCAGATGTCAACGAGTGCCATGGTCGCGGGTGTGTGGGTAAAGTGCTTCCTTATTTAGAGGAGACTCTTGCGGATGACATCGCGAGCGGCGTCGAACTCCGGCGCCCACTGGATCTCCGGCTTCATGTCGCGCAGACAATCGCGAATTTTCTGGACGGTGTTCTTGGCCATGTGCGGACACGCGTTGCACGCGCACGCAACGCCAGGCACCGGCAAAAATGTGTGCTGCGGGAAGCGGTGCTGGAACTGCCAGATCATGTTCACTTCCGTCGCGACGAGGAACGTCGTCGGTTGCGGTTTGCCGCCGACGAATTTCAGCATGCCTTCCGTGCCGCCGGTGAACTGCGCGTGCGCCAGCATGTTCTGCGGGCATTCGGGGTGCGCGATGGTGATCGACTGCGGGTACTGCTTCTGCATTTTCACGAGATCGAGAATCGAAAACTGTTCGTGGACCATGCACGAACCCTTCCAGAGAATGAAGGGGCGCTTGGTCTCTTCCATCAGGTAGCGGCCGAGGTGCTCGTCGGGCGTGAAGAGGATCTGGTAGTCCTTCGGCACGCGGTCGATGATCTCGCGCGCGTTGCCGCTGGTGACGATCCAGTCGGAGAGCGCCTTCACCGCCGCCGTGGAATTGATGTAGGTCACCGTCTGAAACTTGATGCCCTTGGCGCGGAGTTCATCCTGGAATTTTTTCAGCGCCGGCGCGGGGCAGGAATCGGCGAGACTGCAGCCGGCCGTCATGTCCGGGAGCAGCACGGTTTTTTCGGGATTCAAAATCTTCGCCGTCTCCGCCATGAAGTGGACGCCGCAGAAAACGATGACCGGAGCCGTCACCTTGACCGCTTCGCGCGCGAGCTTCAGGGAATCGCCGGTGATGTCGGCCATCTCCTGGATCACGCCCTCCTGGTAATAGTGCGCCAGCAGCACAGCCTGCCGCTGTTTTTTCAGCTCCGCGATCTCTTCGTAGAGCGCCAGGTCCTGCGCAAGTGTGGTCGGCATGTCGATTCTTCTCCCCTGTACTTAGTGTCAATTTAACCTGCGAATGCGGGAAAACAAAATGCGCAGGCAGGATTTTTTAACTATTGATTCCACCAATAGCAGAATTAACCGGGAACACCATTTTCTCCATCCGAATTCCGTTATGATAGGAACATCCAAATTGATTCGGAGCCGCTTCTATGGATATCTCCAAGTCCGACCTCGACTGGGCCGCTGAGAAGGGCGTCATCACGACCGAGCAGTCCGCTCAGCTTTGGAACGCGCTGGAAGTGCGCTTCAAGGACAAGCCCCACTTCACCGCCGTCCACATCGCCTACTACTTCGGCGCGATGCTGGTGATCTCGTCGATGGGCTGGTTCATGACGCTGGCCATCGAAACGCTCGGTGGCTGGGGCATTTTCACCGTGGCTCTCGCCTACGCCATCGCCTTCATTCTTGCCGGCGCGAAGCTCTGGTTTAAAGACAAGCAGCGCATCCCCGGCGGACTGCTCTACACCATCGCCGTCTCGATGACGCCGCTGATCATCTACGGCCTGGAACGCGCCACGGGGTTGTGGCCGGAAGGCTCGCCCGGCTCCTACCAGGATTTTCACCGCTACGTCAACGGTGCGTGGATCCTGATGGAAGCCGCCACGATCGCCGCGGGGCTGGGCATGCTGCTCTACATTCGCTTTCCATTTCTCACCGCGCCGATCGCCTTTTCGTGCTGGTACCTGTCGATGGACCTCGCCCCGCTGCTCACCGGCGGCACCTTCGAATACGAACAGCGTCTCTGGGTCTCGGTGCTCGTTGGCCTGCTGATGCTGCTGGGCTCCTACCTGGTCGATTGCCGCACCGATGAGGACTACAGTTTCTGGGGCTACTTTTTCGGCATGCTCGCGTTCTGGTTCGGCCTGACGCTGATGAATTCCAACAGCGAATTGAACAAATTCTTTTACCTGCTGATCAACCTCGGCCTGATCTTCTGCGCCGTGCTGCTCAGCCGCCGCATCTTTCTGGTCTTCGGTTCGTTTGGCGTGATGGGCTACCTCGGGCATCTGGCGTGGAGCGTCTTCGAGGGCTCGCTGCTCTTTCCGTTTGCGTTGTCGTTCATCGGCATTGCGGTGATCTTCATCGGCATCAAGTTACAGAAGCGCGTGGACACCCTGGGCAGCACCCTGAAAAGCCGCGTCCCCGAAAACCTGCGCTGGATCATCCCCAGCGAACGGCGCAAACCGGCGGCGAGCGCGGTGGCGCCGTAAAGAACTTGTCCCGGTCTGGAAGCGGCGCATGGGCCTCATGATAATGTTCCAATCCAGTTACAATCCAAGCCTATGACGGATGGCTCTAGCGCATGTTTTAGGCGCGAATCAATCCACCAAAAGAACTAGGGCAACATTACACGATTCATCGTGACCCATGACTCAGATCGGTTATCTTTAAATAGTTTGAGTCATCTGCCACACGGAGCAATATTCCTGTGAAGCCCACAACTTTCCTTCTCCTTTGCGGCTAGTGCGTGGCGCCACTAACCGCTCGCGCGGAGTCGCTGTTTGATCCTCACGCGCTTGCCGATTTAGTTCAGCAGCTTGGCGATGAGGACATGGACCATCGAAAACAGGCTGAAGATAAATTGATTGTTGCGGGCGAGGCGAATTTGCCCAGTCTTGAAATGGCACGGGCGAATTCAAAAGATCCTGAAATTCAACAACGCCTCACTTCGGTAATCACGCGAATTCGCTGGTGGGATTGGGTGGTCTGGTCTGGAAAATCTTCCGTAAACACGCTCACGGGCCAGACAAATTGGACCTATAAGACTCTCAATGATTACTGGACCGTTACATCGGTGGTCGTGGGCCACGATGTCATCGTACTGGATGCAGATGGAAAAATAGAAAGACTGACACTCAAGGACGGAAATGTCATCTGGAAGGCCAATGCACCGGAGACGCCCGAATCCGTCAAGGGGACTCGGGCCCTGTGTGCAACGTCGCAGCAATGCTTCACAATTTCAGCGACAAACATCCGTGCGTACAATTTGACTTCAGGAAAAGAGGTGTGGACGGCAACTTTGCACGAGGACGGTTGTGAATACCCCACCGTCCTCGCGGCTGAAGACGGTTTGTTCGTGTACGATCGGAAAAAGTGCAACTACTACGAACTTTCGAATGGCAAGAAGCGATGGGATATTGGAGGCGGATGCTTCCAAGCCAGCCAGCTTGCTGGTGGAGATATTCTCATCCTGTCTGACAAAGGGCTTTCGCGCCTTCGACCGGCCGACGGAAAGGTGCTTTGGACCGTGCGCCCCGTCGATAGCCCGGATCGCATGTCTCTGATGGTGGCGAATCCGTATGTCATAATAGGCGGGTGGACTCCGGAACTGGGTCACATTGAAGTTTTTGATCAAGATTCGGGCTCGAAATTATTTGGTACGGTAGGATGCCTTGCCGCGGCTGCCGTTGGCTCAGCACACACATTATTCCTGGCAAAGGGTAATGGCTCCTTTCAAGGAGGAGACCTGTTAGCATTAAATCCTGTTGGATGGAATGCAGAATGGTCATGTAAATATGAAAAGGACGGCATTGATTTGCTGATTGAGGATAGTCGGTTGTTTCTTTGTGAATACGATTCCATGGCCTGCGACGTAGGATTGAAATGCCTGAAATTGAATGGCGAGATCGCCTGGAAAGCTAAACCAACGGGAATTTCTGTTAGCCACTCTGAATACGAACAACGATCGCATCTCCTTCGCCAAAATGGAAATGTTGTTCTCGTGAGTAATCAGAGCAGCGGTGAATTCATTGAAACGTTTATTGCCCAATCCGGCGAATCAGTAACGAAATGGCACTGCTACTTTAATGGCAAATAGTCAAGCCACGCCCCTACCCCGGAAACACCCTTAACGCCAACTGCACCACCCGCCGCAATTCTGCGTGCGTGGCGCCGCCGCTGGCTTGCACTGACATGCCCTGCATCACCGTCGAGACGAAGCGCGCCAGGTCGGCGGGGTTGGCGTCGGCGGGGAGGTCGCCTTCTTTTTTCGCGCGCTCGAAGCGTTCGCGGATTTTGGCCTGGCCGGCGGCGCGGCGCGCGGCGAGCTCCTGGCGGATCGGTTCGGCCGTTTCGCTGCACGACAACGCGCCCTGGACCATCAGGCAGCCCGGCGGGTTGCGCGGGTCGTTCATCATCTCCGTCGCGCCGTACAATAATTTTTCCGCGACGCCGCGCGCGGTCGGTGCTTCCAGCGCGTTGCGCACAAACGAGACGGAACCTTCGGCGTAGCGCGTCAGCGCCTTGCGGAACAGGTCTTCCTTGTTGCCGAACGCGGAGTACAAGCTCGGCCGGTTGATGCCCATCGCCTCGGTCAGGTCCGTCAGCGACGTCCCTTCGTAGCCCTTGCGCCAGAAGACCTGCAGCGCGCTTTCCAAGGCCTCATCCGTGTCGAACGCCCGCGGACGCCCAATTTTCGTTTTAAGTTTCATAGGTGAATCCTCTATTTCTTACCTGTCAGTATAATATTCGATTTGACTTCGAATGTCAAATGGCGTACTTTCAATACCGAACAGTACAGATAACACCAAAACGACACGTAGCGCCCGAATGGGCAGATTGGATCAGAATCATGTCTCAGAAACTCACAGGAAAAGTCGCCATCGTTACTGGAGCTTCCAAGGGCATCGGAGCCGCCATCGCCAAGTCCCTGGCCGCAGCAGGCGCGTCGGTCGTCGTGAATTACGCCTCGAGCAAAGCGGGCGCGGACGCGGTCGTCGCCGAGATCGAACGCGCTGGCGGTGAGGCCGTTGCGGCCGGCGGCGACGTCTCAAAGAAAATCGAAGCAGAAGGCATCATCAGCGCGGCGATCAAGAAGTTCGGACGCCTCGACATTCTCGTCAACAACTCCGGCGTCTATGAATTCGCGCCGATCGAAGCCATCGGCGAAGAGCATTTCCACAAGATTTTCAACGTCAACGTGCTCGGCCTGATCCTCACCACGCAGGCGGCGATGAAGCACCTTGGCGTTGGCGGCAGCATCATCAACATCGGGTCGAGCATCACCGCTCTGACGCCGCCGAACTCTGGCGTCTACACCGCCAGCAAGGGCGCCGTCGACATGCTGACCAAGGTCTTCTCGAAGGAATTCGGCCCGAAGAAAATCCGCGTCAACTCGATCAACCCCGGCCTGGTGGTGACCGAAGGTACCAGCGCGCAGGGCATCGTCGGGTCGGACATGGAGAAGAATTTCGTCGCGCAGACGCCCCTCGGCCGCGCCGGCCAGCCGTCGGACATCGCGTCCATCGCCGTCTTCCTGGCGTCCGATGACTCCGCGTGGCTGACCGGCGACCAGTTGCATGCCAGCGGCGGGCTGCACTAATTGCAATTCTCCCTTAGTGACAGCTGTCACTAAGGGAGCGTAAAAGGATACCCTGTTGCAAATTTGCAACAGGGTGTCTGCTTTTGATCATCGGATAAATTTATACCGACGTGCTCCGCGCCCAACCTTCGCTCCTCAACTCTCCGAACCTCTACAACCCGCACTTTAATTTTCCCCACCGCTCAATAGCATGGTCTGTTTCCCAATTGCCTTTCGAGCCAGACCTCGAAGGCGGAGCTTTAAGGCAGAACCATGACGCATGAAACTGTTTTCGTAATCGACTTCGGTGCCCAGTACGCGCAGCTCATTGCCCGCCGCGTGCGCGAAGCGAAAGTCTTTTCCAAGATCGTCCCCTTCCACCGCGCGTATGAGATGGCCAAGGCCGAGCGGCCCAAGGCGATGATCTTCTCCGGCGGCCCGGCCTCCGTGTACGCCGACAAGGCCCCGCGCATCGAAAAAGAAATCTTCGAGCTCGGCATCCCGATCCTCGGCATCTGTTACGGCATCCAGCTCACGGCTTTTACGCTGGGAGGTAAAGTCGAGAAGCAGGAGCGCCGCGAATACGGCAGCGCAGTGATCGAAGTCGTCGAGAACAACGATCTGCTCGCGGGGCTCGGCGACCGCACAGATGTCTGGATGAGCCACGGGGACGCGCTGACGGCGCCGCCGCCGGGATTCAAAATTCTCGCGCGCACGCCCAGTTGCCCGCTGGCCGCCATTGGCGACCCGGCGCGCAAGTTTTACGGCGTGCAGTTCCACCCGGAAGTCACGCACACGCCCAAGGGCCGCCAGATTCTGCGCAACTTCCTCTACCAGATCGCCGGCTGCAAGGGCGACTGGAAGATGGCCAACTTTATCGACGAGCAGGTGAAGACGATCCGCGAACGCGTCGGCGAATCGCGCGTGATCCTGGGCTTAAGCGGCGGCGTGGACTCTTCCGTCGCAGCGGTGCTAATCCACCAGGCGATCGGCGACAAGCTGCAGTGCATTTTCGTCGACAATGGATTGTGCCGCAAAAACGAATCGCGCCGCGTCGAGACAACCTTCCGCGGGCACTTCAAGATTCCGCTCTGGTGTGTCGATGCCGCGGACCAGTTCCTCAACGCGCTGGCCGGCGTCACCGATCCCGAACAGAAGCGCAAGATCATCGGCCGCGAATTCGTCCGCGTCTTCGAAGCGAAAGCGCGCGAAGTCAAGGACGCGCGCTTCCTGGCGCAGGGCACGCTCTATCCCGACGTGATCGAATCGGTCTCCGCGCACGGCGGCCCGACGGCGACGATCAAGAGCCATCACAACGTCGGCGGCCTGCCGGCGGACCTGGGACTCTCGCTGATCGAACCGTTCCGCGAACTGTTCAAGGATGAAGTCCGCCTGATCGGCACCGAAATGGGCGTGCCCGAAGAGATCGTCTGGCGCCAGCCCTTCCCCGGCCCCGGCCTGGGCGTGCGCATCGTCGGACCCGTCGACCGCGAGCGCGTGAAGCTGCTCCAGGATGCCGACGATATCGTGCAGGAAGAAATTCAGTCGGCGGGCTTGAGCCGCGAGCTCTGGCAATCGTTCGCGGTGCTGCTGCCGGTGCGCAGCGTCGGCGTGCTCGGCGACGAACGCGCCTATGGCGAAACGATCTGCCTGCGCGCGGTGGAATCCAAGGACGGCATGACCGCCGACTGGGCGCATCTGCCCTATGAAGTGCTGGGCAAAATTTCCAGCCGCGTGGTCAACGAAGTCCGCGGCGTCAACCGCGTCGTCTACGACATCTCGCAGAAACCGCCCGCGACCATTGAGTGGGAATAAGTATTGCAATTTTTAATTTTGAATTCTTAATTTTGAATTGAGTGCTTCGCGGCGACAACAATTCAAAATTAAGAATTAAGAATTCAAAATTATCTTTAACTGCCGCCCGCGCGGATTTTGCAAATCACGGCAGCAGGTGCTTCTCAATCACAACCGCTGAAACCACGCACGCCATCACCGCCAACCCCGCGATCACGCGCGGGTAGCCGGTCGGCGTGGTGGCGACGGCTTCCGTGGGGCGCGCGGCCTGTGCGGAGAGGAACCAGCCCGACCAGATCAGCAGCGCAACCAGCGGCGCCAGTACGATCTGGCCGGAGATCAGCCCGCAGCTCAGCGCCAGGATCGTCAGCGCAAATCCTTCGCGACCCGAAAATTTCAAGCCGCGGGAACTCAACACGAGAATCGCGCCCAGCACCAGCAGCACCAACCCGGCGATCTGCTCTGCGCTCTGCAGTTGCGGCAGCCGTGCGTAGGGCACACGGTCCTGCAGCAGCGGGAGAAACGGCACGACGATCCAGCCGTATATCAAGGCGCGGCACAGTCCCGGGTGGCGCACCGGATCGCCGTCTTCCAGGTAGCGATGCACGAGCTGCCCCGCGGCCCACTGCGCCAGCGCGACGGCCAGGCAGAACGCGAAAAGCGATTCGTTGTGTTCGTTGCGGTCGACCCAGTACCGTTTGCCGATGATCACGGCGGCGATAAAGAATGGGTACGCGGCCAGGCGCATCAGGCGCGAAAGCTCGTTTTCCAAGCGCAGCAGTTCAAACGTGGAACTCCGCGACCAGGAGATCAGGCGCGGAATCGAGCGCGGAAAGAGCCGCGGCGTGGTCTTGCAGTACTCATCGAACGCGGTCCCGAAGTAACCGCGCAGCGCCTCTTCTTCGGCGAAGATGCGCGGCAGGTAGGCGAGCGGGAAAGCGATGGCGTAGATCGCGGCGAGAATCGGCACGCCGGCCATCAGGCACAGCGAGATATCGATGATGAAATTCGCGACGTAAAACGGATGGCGCACCCACAGGTACGGGCCCTGTGTGCAGAGCTGCTTGTTGCGGACGAGATTGCCCTTCGAGACGCCGTGGATGATCATGCCGACGATGAAGACGCCCAGGCCGATGCCGGCGCAGATCGGGTTCCACTTCGCGAAGATCATGGAAGCGAGAAAGAAGACCGAACGGATACGCCCGCGCCCGGAGAACCGGTGCGCCACGCGCGCCCAGAACCGCTGATCCTTGACTTCGTCTTCCGCCACGCCACAACCTCCCTGTCTTTCACTGCCCGCTGAAATCAGCGTGATAGAGTGCCAATTTCTTTCAAAAATTCAACACCGAGGAATGCAGGCGGGACGCCCGCACCACAATTTTTCGACGCCGCGCGTCGCGGTTATTGTGGAGCAGGCGTCCCGCCTGCAACGTTACTCTCCGGCCACCTGCGCCGCGCCGCTCTGTTCGTTGCTCCACAATCGGCGGTACGTCGCCGACTGCTTGAGCAGTTCGTCGTGCGTGCCAATCGCTTCCACGCCGCCGCTCTCCGCGAAGACCAGGATGCGGTCGACGTTGCGCAGCGTGGCGAGCCGATGGGCCACGATGATGCTCGTGCGGTTGCTCAGCAGCTTGTCGATCGCTTCCTGTACCCGCCGCTCGCTGAACGAATCGAGATTGCTGGTGGCTTCGTCGAGCAGCAGGATCGTCGGGTTGCGCAGGATCGCGCGCGCCACCGTGATGCGCTGCCCCTGGCCGCCGGAGAACAACTCGCCGCCGCGTTCTCCGCAGAGCGTCTGGTAGCCCAGCGGTTGCCGCATGATCTCGTCGTGAACCATCGCCGTCTTCGCAGCGTTGATCACTTCTTCATCGGAAGCTCCCGGCCGGCCCAGGCGGATATTCTCGGCGACGGTGGTGTGAAAGAGGAACGTCTTCTGAGTCACCAGCGCCATCTGCGAGCGGATGCTGGCCATCTTCGCGGAACGTAATTCGACGCCGTCGATCAAAATACGTCCGCCGGTCGGATCGTAAAAACGTAGCAACAACGACAGCAGCGTCGACTTGCCCACGCCGGTGCGGCCGACGATGCCGATCTTCTCACCGGCCTTGATGGTGAGATTGAGATTTTTGAGCACGCTGCCGCGGCCGTAGTCGAAGTCGACGTTCTCAAAGACAATTTCGCGCGAGAACTTAGGGCAGGCGACGGCGTTGGGCGCGTCTTGAATCGACGGAACGATGTCAAGAATCTCAAACGTACGCTGCGCCGACGGCAGGAATTCCGCGAGCTCACCCATTGTGCCGATCATCGAGCGCACGGGGTTGTAGAGCATGCCGAGCGCTCCGGCGAAGGCAAGAAACGAGGTCGCATCCGCGGTCGGGTTGTTGGCGTAACGCGCCGCGCCGACGAGCATCACCGCCAGCAGCCCGACGCCGAGCATTACTTTCGTCATCGGATCCTGAAGCGAGCGGCTGCGGTTGCGGCGCATGCCGGTCTTGAAAAGGCTCATCGCCATCTCGGAGAAACTCTGCGACGCTTCCTCGGAAGCTTCGTACGCGTGGATGATGCGGATGCCTGCGAGATTCTGCAGCATCGCCTGCGCGAGGTCGCCGGTCTTCTCCTGATACTTTTTCGTCTGGCGCGTGATGTTGCGGATGATCTTCTGCAGCGGCCAGATCACCAGCGGCACACCGACGGCGCCGACGCAGAAGAGGAAACTATCGTAGTAGAGCGCCACGGCGACGAGGCCAATTACCATGAACGGCTGCTGCAGAAAGTCGAGGAAGATCTTGATCGTCTTGCGCATGTTGTCGCCGTCGCTGACCATGCGGCTGACGAGATCGCCGGTGTTCTGCTTGTCGAAATACGGATGATCGAGCGTGAGCAGCTTGCTCATCATGCGTTCCATCGCTTCCATGCGCAGGCGCTGCGCCAGCCACGAAGCGACGTAGGTGTTGACGAAATCGAAGATCGCGTTCATCAACATCAGCACGAAGAAAAGAATGCACAGTCCGCGGACGTTGTCGCGCAGATCGCCGCCGAAAAAGTAGGCCAGCGCCGTGTGCATGGCCGTGCCCATCTTGTCGTGCTCGGAGATTTTTCCGCCGAGCATGTCGAGATAGGTTTTTACGACCACGATGTACGAGCTGTTGAAGACCGCCAGCCCAACGGCCGAAAACAGGTACAGCGCCAGCATCCCTTTATGGGGCAGGACGAGCTTGAAGGCACGCCACAGGTTCTTCAAATCGTCGCTCCCATGCTTGAGCGGGACGTGCCGCTGTCGTCCTTGCGGTTGCGCGTGTCTTTTTCACCATCAATCTCGCGGGACGTCGTGGTGCCTTGATCGAACGCCTTCGGCGGCGGCAGACCCTGTTGCAGTCGCGCAAACAATTTCATGTAGCGGACGAAGCGCGTGAAAGCGCAGAAGCTGCAGACGGCGAGGCCCGGAATGCCGTCGAGAAAGCCGAGCTTGAGAATGTACATCTTGAAAAATTCCCAGCCGGGATGGAGGAAGAAATTCCAGAGGTACGGCTTGCGCCCTTCGCGGTGGTAACGTTCGGCCGCCTGCGTCGTGTAGCGGTTGAAGCGCTGGAAGTAGCGGTTCAAGCCGTCCGGCGCGCAGGTGATGTGATCGAGCTTGGTCTTCAAACGTCCAGAGCGCGCGGGCGAGCCATCGGCGTTGCGGACGGCGACGTCGGCATGGACATCGCGCTCGGCATAGCGACCCATGTCGCGGCGGAAGAGGCGCTGGACGTCGTTGGTCTCCCAACCGCCGTGCTTGATCTCGCCGCCGAGGAAGAAATTTCGGCGCACTACGAAGTAACCGTCGAGCGGCGGACCGTCGGGGAGCGCCAGCAGCGCGCGGATTTCCGCGCGCAGGTCATCGCGCATCCGTTCGTCGGCGTCGATGATGAAGACCCACTCGTTGACGCACTGCGGGATCGCCCAATTTTTCTGAGCGGCGGAATTCACGTACTCGTGCTGAACCACCCGCGCGCCGGCCTGCTTCGCAATCTCCACGGTCTTGTCGGTGGAGAAACTGTCGACGACGAAAATCTCGTCGGCGATCTCGCGGACCGATTCCAGGCAGGCCGGGAGATTGCTCTCTTCGTTGAAGACGGGAATCAGAATGCTGAGCTTGCGCGGCATGTTGAAGGTTATCTCTTTTCCAGCGCCGCTCTGGCTTCCGGCGTGCCCAGCGTGCGGAGCAACTCCGTCACCAGCACTTCCCGCGCATCAAACGGACCGCCGATGGCGCTCAGCAGTTCCGCCGCGCGCGCCCGGACTTCCGTCGAGGGGCTCTTGACCGCTTCGGAGAGCTCCGCGCGCACCGCACCGCCGAGCTCCCGCAATTCGTCAAACGCGTTCAGGCGTACGGAATAGTTATCGTCATCCAGGCGCGCGATCAGTTCCCTATGTTGAGCATTTTCGTCGACGCCATTGGCCGCCGGAATGGCATGCGCGCGACGCAGGAGTTCCGTCACGGCCTGCTGCGGCGGCAGCGCTTTCAGAAAATAATTGAATCCCACACTGCGCACGTCGTAATCCGGATTGGCGAGTTTGTTCCACGCTTCGTCGGTGGTCTTGCAGGGATCCTTGCTCTGTGTCACCGGCGCCACGGAGAGACTGAAACTCATCAGGCCTTCGCGCGGCGCAACCACGGCCAGGTACTGGCCGTCGGCCGACGCGGCGAGATTCGCGGGAATGCTGGTCAGGCGGAAGCGGCGGATTTCGACGCCGGAATCGACATCCCACTGCCGCACCGTGCGATCGCGCGCGCCGGAGAAGACCGTCCGGCCGTCGGGCGCGAAGCCAAGGCAGGTGATGTCGTCCTGATGTCCGTTGATGATGCGCAGGATTTTTCCTGTCGCCACGTCCCAGACTCTCAAGTGCGAGGTTCCGGAAGTCTGCCGCCCGCGCGTCGACACGCCGACGCGGTTGTTCGGCGATATCGCGACGGCCGCCACGGATCCGTCGTGCTGCGGCAGCACGTGGAGTTCCTTCCCGCCGATGGCATCCCACAGTCGCGCGGTTTCGTCGTTGGCTTCCGTCACCAGCACGCGGCCGTCGGGCGACCAGTTCATGCAGTCGATCGTCGGCGTTGCCATACCCGCGGGAAGATTGTCGCCGTGGCCGGTCATCGAGTGAACGATGTCACCGGTCTTGATGTCCCAGATCTTGATCGTGCCCGCGTTGTCGGCGCTGGCAATGTGCGCGCCGTCGGGTGAGGCGACGACGGTTTTGATTTCGCCGTCGTGGCCTTTGAATTCCTTGATCGACTTGCCGGTCTCAACATCCCATTGCTTGATGATCAGGTCCGAACTTCCCGTGAACAGCGTTTTGCCGTCGGGGGCGAAGTCGATGCCGTGGGTTTCAATATCGGCGGCGTTGAAGTTCGAGACTTCCTTGCCGCTGGCCGCATTCCAGAGCGTGACTTTGCCCAGGATCGTCAGCGTCGCGATGGTTTTGGCGTCGGGCGAGACGACAACGCGGACGAGTTTCGGATCGGGGCCGGTCTCGAACGACGCGCCTTCCGGCAGCGGCGCGGGCTTCTTCAACGTTTCGTCATCGGGATCGGACATCGCGAGCATCGCGTGGGCTGGCGCCATCCGCGCGCAGAGCGCCGCGAGTATCAAGATCCCCAGTCCAAACCGCCGCATGTCCATGCCTCGTCAGCACTTCACTCAACAGCAATCCACGTCACCGTTATACCATAAGGACGCCGCTGCTTCTCGAATTCTACGGAGAAGAGCTCCATTTTGGCCGAATTTTGCTGAAATCTCTACGCCTCACCGTGCAGCTAACGGTTAGTATTCAATAGAGGGAGCTCGGACTCGCGCGGAACTCATGGCACCACATTATCGATTCTCACATCTCGGATTCCAGGCGCTGATCGTTCTCGGGTTGCTCGCCGCCTCCTCTGTCTCCAGTCGCGCGGAAGAGACCGATATCGACGCCTACGGCCGCCTCAAGCGCATTGGCCTGGGCCAGGGTTGGCTGGATATCCAGACCGACCTGCGCATCCCCAGCGTCGATTGGAAGGATTACGTCTCGCTCGCCAACAGCTCGAAACTCGGCGAAAAACTGTCGACCGGTGAGCGCACGTGGAAACCCAGTTTATCCAATGCCACCGGTTTGAATTACGACGTCGAACAGAAAATCACCTCGGCCAAGGACAAGCTCACGTTCGACGTGAAGGTCACGTCGCGGACGCTCACCGATATTGAAGGTGTCTTTTTCTGGATCGACGTCCCCGAAGATCAGTTCGCCGGCGGAGCCTACACCGTCGGACGGCGCGAGGGCGAACTGCCCGTGGGAACGCCGTTGAACACGCAACTGGCGCAGGTTTACTCCAGCCATTTCATGTTCGTCGACAGCGCCTCGAAAATGTGGGCCACCGTGACGCTCAGCCGGCCCACGTGGATCCTGATCAAGGATCAGCGCCAGTATGGCGAAAACTTTTCGGCGTTCGTGATGCTCCATCCCGGGACGCTCGACAAAACCGACAGCACCAGCATGCAGATCACGATTGAGCCCGCCGGCGTCACCGACGATACCGCGCACGCCGCGTTGAAGGCCGACGATGTCCGCTACCCGTTCATCGGCTTCGGTGGCAACTATGCGTTCCAGATCGAATCGCCCGTGGCGCGCTACACGCTGGAGAATCTGAACCTCGCCATGGCCCGCACCTGCGCGTCGCTCAACGAATGGGAGCCGGTGAACGACAACGACGATCCGGCCAAGACCGATTGGAAAGCGTTGATGGACCGCGACCAACCCGAGACCCGCCTGCGCCGCGAGTTCGCGCTGATGCGGGAGCTGTCTCAGCGCAAGATTCCGTATGTGGCCTCAGTCTGGTCGCTGCCCGGGTGGATGTACGACGCGCCGAAGAAGAACGCCGATGGCGATGGCAATCACTTCAAGCCGGAGATGCTGCCGGAGGTGCTGGAGTGCATCACAACCTACCTGCTCTACGCGAAAGAGAAGTACCAGGCGGAACCGGATTACTTTTCGTTCAACGAGCCGGACCTCGGCATCAAAGTGAAATTCAGTCCCAGCGAGCACGCGACGCTGCTCAAAAAACTCAACGATGAAATTCACCGCCTGGGTCTAAAGACGAAGTTACTGCTCGGCGATCTCTCCAACCCGCGGCAGCAGACGCTCGATTTTGCCGACTCCGTCGCGCATGAATCCGACGCCGTGAAGGCCACGGCCGCGCTGGCGGTTCATTCGTGGGGCAACGCGTCACCGGCCGATTACAGCGCCTGGCCGGCGCTCGCCGATAAACTGAAGCTGCCGCTTTACGTCACCGAAGCCGGCGTCGATCCGTTCGCGTGGAAGGACGGGCGCTTTCAGAATTTCGACTACGGCGTCCGCGAGATGGTGCAGTATCAGCGGCTGCTCCAGTACGCCAAGCCGCAGGCGATTTTATTCTGGGAGTTCACCGACGATTACTCACTGTTGATCCACGACAAGGAACGCGAGCCGGAAAAAGGCGGCCGCTGGCTGATCACGCCTCGGCTCTGTTTTCAGAAGCAGTTCTGCGACCTGACTCCAGCGGGCAGCGATGCGGTTTCGTTTTCCAGCGATCGGCAGGGCATCGCCGTCAGCGCCTTCCGGCATCCGAAGCACGGCGACGATGCGCGCGGTTACACGCTCCATCTCGGCAACCAGCTCTGGGCGCGAAAACTTGTGATCACGGGAATTCCGGCGCAGATTCAAAAGCTGAATATCGTGCACACCACGCGCGAGGATTTATTCAAGGAGCTGACGCCGCTGGAGGTTCACGACGGCAAAGTCGAACTCGATCTGCCCGCACAGTCGATGACCACGCTGACGACGCTCGCGATTCCCGCGTTTAATAATCGATAGACGCCGAATCGCGCGCGTCCCGTTTGCGTGTCTGTGTGTCAAGGAGCAAGCGGCTGTATGCTTGCTCCTTGCTGAGACGATCGCCACTCACGCGCAAGCGGCTTGAATTGTTAATCGAACCATCATGGTTTCTTGCAAGGACAAGCGCTGAGCAAGGAGCAAGCATACGGCCGCTTGCTCCTTGACACACAATCGCGTTTTACACCTTCACCGCAGTCCCGTTTTTCTTGAAGAAATGGACGACATCCGCGGCGATGTCCGCGGCGGCCGTGGGGTGGCCGGTGCGGCGGCAGTTTTCGCGCATGCGGTTGAGGCGCGTAGGATCGTTGAGCAGCGCGCCGAGCTTGTAGGCCAGCGCCGAGGGCGTGCGCGCGAGGACCGCGCAGCCCTGTTCGAGCAGCATTTCCGCGTTCCGTTCTTCCTGTCCGGGAATCGGCGAGACCAGCACCATCGGCAGGCAGCGCGCCAGGCATTCGCTGGTCGTCAGTCCACCGGGCTTGGTCGTGATGAGATCGGCGATGCCCATCAGCTCATGCATGTTGTTGACGAAGCCATACATCTTCACCACGCAGCCGGGCGGAACCTGGATCGCGGCGGTGAGCGCTTCTTGAATATTCGCGTTGCGGCCGCAGATCACCAGGACCGTCTTGGGGCCGCCCTGTTTCAGCACGCTGGAGACGACGCCGCCCAGTGACTTGGCGGCTCCGGCGCCGTTGACGCCGCAACCGTGCGCGTTCAACAGCAGTGTCGGGGACGGCGCATCGGCCAGGCCCATCATCTTGCGCAGCCGTTCGCGTGCGGGCTGGTCGATCAGTTCTCCGAATTCCGGGCTGCACGGAATTCCGGTCGTGAGGATCGGCTGTCCGGGCTCGGTCCGTTCGGCGAGAAGATGAGTGATCTCGTCGGAGGCCGTGTAGTAACGGTCGACGTTGGGATGAATCCAGAGCTGGTGGACGTCGTGGTCGGTGATGACGACGGCGAGCTTCGGCGGTGGCACGGATTCGGCTTTGAAGGCACGCTTGCGCTTGGTCAGGTCGGAGAAAATCTCTGCGGGCAGAAAATGCGTCGCCAGAATCACGTCGGGCTGGCGTTCGGCAGCGTGCGCCAGAATGTCCCTCGTGTTCAGCCGCTGCACGTACTTGCGGACGCTGACCAGCGCCGACGTCGGCGGGACTTTGTCGGCCTTGGCGTAGAGCCAGCCCCAGACGTTCGGCAGCGAGTTCACCACTTTAAGGTAGGTATCGGCGTACGCCTTTTTGAACGCGTCGGGGACCAGCTTCATCACGTCGACGTGCTCGACTTCGACATCCGGATGAAAGCGTTTGAAGGCGGTGGCGATGGCTTCAGCGGCTCGAATGTGGCCAGCGCCGGCGGAGACAGAATAGATCAGGACGCGCATAGGATGATTTAGCTCCAGGCATCTATCAACGATGTCGGTACGCGGCAAAATGATTGCTTACAATACTCTGTTCGCCTCAAGCGCAAGCGGCAAATAGCCGATACCCGTAACATGGGGGCAGCCACCGAAACAGCCATGCGTCCGCTCAATGCGGGTGCGCCAGCTCAACGTCCGAACGCCGGAGCACCCGCCGCCGCGTCGGCCGGCAGCAGCAGCCTGATCCTGCGCGTGATCAAGTTTGTGCTCGCGCTGGCGCTCATTCCCGCCTGCATCGGGTTTACGCTCGGCGCTCACGACCATTTTTCAACCATGTGGACGCGCGTGAACTTCGCGGTCTTCGGCCCCGGTACAATGCTGAAATGGTTCAGCGGCGGCATCATCGCTTTCGCCGCGTTCGCCATTCTGCTCTGGCGGCCCGTGGTACTCTACGTTTTCGGCCACGAACTGATCCACGCCTTCGCGACCTGGATGTGCCTGGGCAAAGTCTCGAATCTTTCCGCATCGGCCTCGGGTGGCCAGGTCACCACGACCAAATCAAACACCTTCATCCGGCTCGCGCCGTACTGCGTGCCGTTCTACGTGCTGATCGCCGCGGGCGCGTACCTGGCCGTCGACGCGTGGTGGTTTCCGTTGCGAAGCTACTTTCACATTCTCGGTGCGGTACTGGGATTCTTCTACGCTTTCCACCTCGGCTTTACGCTCTGGAGTCTGCGCCGCGATCAGCCGGACCTGAAACCCGATGGCTGGCTCTTCTCGCTGGTCCTGATTTACCTGGCGAATGTCGCGGTCTTCATGGCCATGGCCGGATTCCTCTGGGATGGCCATCCGCAGGCCAGTTGGGCCGCGGTGCGCGACGCGTCCCTGCACGGCTGGGAACACACGAATCAGATTTACCGCAACCTGCTGGCCTTCGCCGAACAAGCCATCGGAAGATAATGGCGGGGCTCTTGGCTGTTAGCTCTTGGGAGTGCGAGAGACACACGAAATTGTGTTACTAACGCGAAAGTCCTGAGCACACGCTCAGGACTTTCGCACGTCGGTATTCATCACTCCTAATTCATCGAACGTTCTTAGTGCCGGCTTCCGCGTCCGCTGCTCACTTGCAGCGTGCCGTAGAGGAAGACGCCATCACCGAAGTCGATGCTGAACGGCACCAACTGCGCACCGTTGCCGAAGACGCCGGACAGATCGACGTTGCGGAGTTGAATCGTCGCCGCGCCGCTGCGGTAGCTGACGTTCACCCGTGTGGTCGAGCTGTTCAGACTGCGCCCGCGGTACGGATCAAACGAGAAGGAGAACGATTGACTGCCGAGGGTCAGCGTGCCATTGGTCGGGCCACGCGTCGTGGGCTGACTGTTGAGCGCAGAGCTGCCCACCGTCATCTGCAGTGAATCGCGGCCACTCGACCGGGTGTTGAGCTTCACAAACGCGCGGAAGACGTCCGCCTTGCTGCCCACGCTGATCGTGGTGGTCGTGGAGTCCGACTGGCCCTTCGAGTCGGTCACCGTCAGCGTCACCGTGTACGTTCCGGCCGTGGCGTAGGTGTGCGTCACGGATACGCCGGAGTCCGTTGCGCCATCTCCGTAATTCCACGCATAGGTCGTGATCGACGCGCCGGTGCTGGGCTGGGACGCGGCCGCGGAGAACTGCACGGTCACGCCTGGCGCTCCGGTTTTCGGGCTGGCTGAAACAGTGGCGGTCGCCACCGAAATGCCAGTTCCGGTACCTGTGCCCGTGCCGGTTCCGGTTCCTGTCCCGGTTCCCGTGCCCGTGCCTGTTCCCGTTCCAGTACCTGTTCCGGTGCCGGTACCCGTGCCTGTTCCAGTACCTGTCCCGGTTCCCGTGTTCGTGCCTGGGTAGAGGAATACCGCGCCGGCCTGATCGTCGGCACTCAGCTGGGTCAGTCCGCTGTCGAAGGGATACATAATGGAGGACTGGTTGTTGTTATGATCGAAGCCAATGAAGTGGCCGATTTCGTGGAGCGAGACGGACGCGGGGTTGCCGCTATTGGCGTTGCCCCAGTTGAAATCCCTGTCGTTGAACACGATGTCGCAGTCGGTGAAGTGCGAACCGGTGCCCGAGGTGTAATTACTGTAGGTGATCGCCAGCGTGTTCGCGTCGAAATCAGTGTTGGGCGTCGCCGTCCAGTAAACGACGTTCTGCGTGTCGCCGGAACTCTGGACACTGGTGCCCGCACCGCCCGCGCTGAACGCCAGCCGGCAGCCGGGGATGCTGGCCCACTTGTTGAACGAGTTCTGAACGTCGGTGAACGTGTTGGCGTTGGTCTTAGACGCCGCGCCTTGTTTCCAGATCACCTGCGCGTTGGCAACTTTGCCGGTCATGGGCGTATCCAGATTCCACTTCGTATTGCCTGAGTAGGTGACGTAGGCGAAGAGCGCCGAGCTGCTCAGCGCGCCGACGGCCAGCAGACCGGTGACGACGATCAGCGTTCCGCCCATGCGGCTCTGGCTGCGCGACAGCGCTCTGCGTTTGCGGAAGTAGAGCACCAGTCCGGCGGTCAGCGCGATCAGCGCGACGCCAAAGGCGAAGATCAGCCAGGTCTGGCGGAGTTCCTGCGCTTCCCGCAGTGCGCGGGCTTCGGCCAGCAGCGCGTTGCGGCCAGTCTGCGCGGACTGAACGGTGGCGTCTCCCAGCAGTGAGGTAATCTGGGACAAATCCTTCGAATCGTCGCCCGAGGCGTAGCCGCGGACAAGATCGCAGAACACGCCGTAGGGAATCGATTTGGTCAGCAGCGCCGCGTCGGGGTCGCTGGTGGGAGGAACAATCGAGCCGGCATCCAGCGGACGTTCGACGAACTTTTTGCCATCGCGTTCGACGACATCAAACTTGCCGAGGCCCAGGTCCTGCACGAGATACTTTCCGGCATCCTGTTTCATAAACACGATTGCGTGCGCGCCCACTTTGAAATTCGGAGCGCCGGGGACGTAGCTGATCGAATCACCGTGAATTCCGCCGGGCGTGTTGAGCGTGAACGTTTCCGGCACGCTGCCCTTCAGGGAAGTGAGTAGTTTCATGTCCACATCCGTGCGCGCGAAACTGCCAGGCGCGACGTCGGGGTAGCTCTTGTTGAGGACTTCGACTTCCGCGACCGCCACCGCGCGGTGAGTCAGTTCTTTCAAAGAGACAGCGACGTACGACGCGGCCATCGCGGCCGAGGCGAGCAGGACGACCAGCGCGGCGCTCAACGGCAGCGTGCTGCGTTTGGCGGCGCGGAGCATGGAGGGTTGCTTATTGATCATGGCGACCTCTTTCCCAGGAGTGAAACCAAAGATGGTGACTGCACAAGAGCCTTCGGGACTGGGTCGCGCGAGCGGGGAAAAGCGCGCGCGAGTGTCACTAAACCTGTCTCGCGTCACACGCGTGGAATTCCCTCAAATTCCATATTTGTGACTGCGGGTCCAACACGGACGGAACGGAGTGCTCCGCTATTCATCTCCGCGGAGCTGCGGAAAAAGGTTGCGTTCGTTTTTCGAACAGACGTATCAGTTGGTGCTTCCAATTCACGGCAGGAGTACTCTGTTTTGTCACTCATCTGCAGTTGCACTCGTGAAGGTTGGGAAGCTCTTGCTGAAACGATGCGAGTCTGTTTTCGACGAATAAACACGATACGAAACACGGGCCAAAGCAGATTGTTTTTAGCGCACGAAAAACCGTGCGACGCGAAAGCGTTCGCGTGTCACTTCTGGGAATTTCAAGCGGCGGGTTTTATCGCATTTTCATAGGGTGCGACGACGCACCGGTGTGATTTTTTACGAGGTCCATTCCGGCGGCAAACTGATGCGCGCGGCGTGGTGCGAGCTACAACGGATCGTCGGTCGCGATGGTTTATATGCGGCTGCAGCCAGCGTGTCGTCAGGCACATATATCGAGAGCGTCTGTTCGTTCCATGCCGCGATGGCGTCGCGGCCATCGGTGCCGAACGCCGGCGTCACGTCTGTGAACGGCGTCGCCGACGCGCCGGGAATTTCCCCCACGCGATCGCCGTGACCGTCGAACAAGGCGCCGTCGCAATGGAGCAGTTCTTCACTGCCGCCCACCCAATTGACCGGCACGCTGGACGTGTCGATTCCCGCGATGTCCTTCGACCAGAGCCGCTTGAGCGTCGCGTCGTAAAGGGCGACCAAGCCGCCTTCGCCGACGGTCGCCAGTTGCAGGCCGGGAAGATCGGCGCGGAATTTGGCGATACTGATGTGCGACGCCGGACTGTTGCCGATGCGCGCCGGATCATCGCCGGCTGGGCGCTGCGGCGTGGCATAGACGGCGTAGAGTCCCGCGTCGCCGGCGGCAGCAAACAGGCGGCGCTTTTCACCGCTCGGGTTGAGCAGATCGGCGATCGCGACGCACGCCGGAAAACCGCCGCGCGGCAGCGACCAGAGGCGCTTGCCGTCGTCGTCGAGCAGCGAGAAGCCGGCGGCGATTTCGTCCTTGCCGTCGCCGTCGAGATCGCAGGCCCAGACCGTGTGGCCGTGATTGCCGCGGTGCTTGAAGAGCTGCTGAAAGCCGAGATCGAGCACGGCGAGATGGTGAAAATCGTCCTTCACCAGGATTTCCCGAGCGCCTGAATTTCCCAGCGTGTTGCAGAAGGCCAGCGACGCGACGTCCATGTTCAGCGTCTCATCGCCCCACGGCTTGCCGAAGTTCGAGGTCAGTTCGCGGAAGTCCAATCCGACGGCCGCCGTCTCCGGTGTCTCACCGCTGAAGAGCAGTTTACCGCTGCGCCCGTCGCGGATCTGGACATCGTAGCCGTGTACGCAGACGACCACGTTGCCGCCGTCGCCGAACAGATCGTGAATCTGAAACGGGAGATCAGACTTGTGGCGCGGCGCGGCCGCATCGGGAATCCCCGATTGCCAGAGCAGCTTGCCCTCCAGATCCAGCACGGACAGGCAGGTCAGCCGCGTCATGCTGTAGCGCGACGCTACTGAATCGGAATGCTGGCCGAGAATGATCTCGGGCTTGCCGTCGCCGTTGACATCGGCGATGCGCAGATTTTTTCCGCTCACCAGGCCCTGCAACGGTACGGTGCGTTCCAGCTTCATGCCGGGAACGCGTTTGCGCTTGATCACGATCGCGGCGGCCGCTTGCTTCTTCTCTTCGGCTATCCGCTCGGCTTCAGCAGGCGTGCATTCGACCGTGAACGGACCAAAGCGCGCGGGCACATCGGCGATCATGCCGACCCGGCCGCAGCCACTCACTGAACCGTGATTAATGTTGCCGTACACATGCGTCGCGCCCGTGTACGGACCGGCCGTGCCGTGCACGCGCCCGCCGTGGACGCGCAAGGTCAGCGAAAGCGACTGGCCGAGGCAGAATTCCAGCGGCCGGGCGTCGAGTACATCAAACCCGTGGCGGCGGCGCAGCAGCAATTTCACCTGGCCGTCGGCATCGAGAATCAGCGCGATGTAATCGTGGGGATTTTTGTAGCGTGCGACGATCCCGCAGAGGCTTCCGCCGGGACTGCCTTCTTCGAATGAGATGGGCGTAATCACGGCGCGCAGGCGGTAATCGCGCCAGGCCGTATCGCCGGTGACCAGCAGGCGGTCGGTGCATTGCGAGCTGCCGCCGACGGTCTCGATGTACTTGCCCATGCCGCGTTCGATCACGCGAAAGGTGCCGGCTCCCCAGGAGGGATGAAGCACGGGCAAATGCAAATCCGACCCCGTGAGCGGGCCGGCGGCCAGCGCACTGAGGTCGTTATGGTAGAGCGTATGCGAGAACTCGGATTCGGCCGGGATCAGATTGGAGTCAGCCGGCACGGACGACGGACCGTGGCGCGGGAGGATTTCCCGCGAGGCATCGACTGAATCTTTTTTCATGAGGCCATTTCAGACGCACCGCGTTTATTTGGCAGCGGCGGCGGCGACCTTCTTTTCAGCACGCAACGCAGCCATCTGCTTCTGGTTGGGCGCCTTGGTGACCGCACCGTTCTTCAGGCACTTGCTGCAGACCCACACGCGGTGGACGTGGCCGTTCTTTTCCACGACCTTCATGTGCTGCAGGTTGGGTTTGAACCAGCGGCGCGTCTTGCCGCGGATCTTGACGCCGATTCCACCCTTGTACTTGGGAACACCGCTGGTCACATACTTGAAACCTGTTTGCGGCGACTTATCACAGTATTCGCAACGACCCGGCATGACTCAAATCCTTTCGTCTCACTACAGATGCGGTCTCAATTTGGACCACAGGGAAAGGGCCAAGTCTTATCAGACACCTCCGGCGGGTGCAACTGGAATTGATGAACTCCGGCTTCGCAGCCCGTTGATATACCCTTTTCCGACGCCGCAAAACGCCGTAACTGCCCGGCGTTTTACGGAGAAGCGCCGCGGAATTGTGTTTTTCTACGGGCTGTTAGATGAAAAGAAGGTTGAATAATCGTCACCTCTCGGAAATAATCTAACCCCTTGTCCTGTTGATCTAATTTGGAGCGGCAGCAGAATGATGTTTTCTGCCGTTTCGGGATGGCTTCAACGGGAAACACAGGAGGGGAACCGTGGCCTTGAAACTGGTCCGCCGTAATGTGAAGTCCGGTGACGTGGAAGCGCGCAAGCGCGGACGGCCTCATCCGGAATTCGAAAACGGTTATCTCGACGAAGCCGGCGAGTTTCATGCAGGTGAACCGAAGAAAAAGAAGGGCAAGCGCGGACGGCCGAAGGGTTCGAGCAACAAAACGAAAAAGGCCGCGGGTGCGAGCAAAGGTAAGAGCAAGGGTAAGAAGAAGGGCAAGACCGGACCGCGCACTGTTGCCGCGGCGGGCTTGAGCGAGATTGAAGCGATCGTCCGGCGGGAAGTGGATGCGCGTCTGCGCGTCGCGCGGGAAGCGGCCGTCAAGGCCATCACCCACGCTCTGGGCGGTTGAAACGCGTTCGAAAAGCAAAAAGCTGAAAGAGTTTTTCAGCTCACAGTTAAATAAGGAGTGGAACTTGGCCGATAAGAGAAAACGCCGCATGGAAATCCGCATCAAGCGCAAGAAGCGCGCGAAGCGGAAGGTGGAACAGGGTTTCAAGAAGGTCATCGTACGCGAAGGCGGCCGCCGGAAGGTCCGCTTCGTCAAAGCCGCTCAATAACGCGGAACCCAGACAATGGCTTTACGGGCCATCATCAGCGATATCCACGGCAACCTTGAGGCGCTCCGTGCCGTCCTGGCGGACATCAAGAGCCAGGGCGCGGACGAAATTGTGTGCCTCGGCGACGTCGTGGGTTATGGCCCGGACCCGGTCCCCTGTGTCAAAATCATCCGCCGCGTCTGCCGCTGGAGTCTCTGCGGCAACCACGACGCGGCGATCTTCATGACTCACGCCGTCGGATTCCGCGAATCCGCCGCTGCTGCCGTCGCCTGGCAACGCAACCTGATGCGGCCGAAGTTCTGGAGTTGGCCCGGCACCGTCGCCCGCTGGTGCTGGCTGGAGAACCTCCCCGCTCAGCGCACCGAAGACGGTGTGATGTACGTTCACGCCTCGCCGCGCGATCCGATCATGGAATACGTGCTGGAGGAAGACTTCCAGGACATCGGTTTTGGCCCCTCCCAGAAGGCCGTGGAAATCTTTGAGCGCTTCGACTGGCTCTGCTTCGTCGGGCATTCCCACCGCCCAGGCGTCGCCACGCACGATTTCAAATGGATCAAGCCCGCCGAGCTGGAGAACATGAGCTACGTTCTCCCCAAGGACAAAAAGACGCTGATCAACATCGGCGCCGTCGGCCAGCCCCGCGACCGCATCAAGGATTCCTGTTACGTCCTCTTCGACGGCGAAAAGATCCGCTACCGCCGCGTCCCCTACGACGTGGAAACGACGAAGAACAAGATCCTCGCTATTCCGCAGTTGGAGAAACGGTTTGCCGAGCGGCTTTTGACCGGAACCTGAGCATTTCTTTAGCTGTAATATTTCAAGCACAAACCTTGTGGCGTGATAGAGCGAACGTATCCAACTATAAATTTTCGTCGATTACTAGTACTTCGGCGGGAGATAGGTGTCGTATATCTTCCAGGCAGGGTCTTCCGTACTATCAATTTCGATCCGATAGTTAGCATACTTACGTTTCAGTGCTGCGAGAATTTCCTGCTGGCCTTTTGCAGAATCAACGTAGGTGTAAAGTTCTCTCATACCCGGCGTACAAATGCGCAAAACATATACCGCCAAACCCGGCTTAAGAGTCTTAACGCTTGCGATTAGATCGTCCTCGATACCGTCCAACCGCGTACTTTCATCCGGATGCCACCATGAATTTGGCGACGGCAGATTACACCAAATGCCAAGCCACAATAGCCAGGGAAGTTCTCTAACAGGGTTTTTATATCTTAGGGATGTATCGATCAGGACCGACGCTGGCTTACCACCAACCGAGCACTCATAGCAAACCCATGCGTTTGTTGACATAGGTGGACCTTGTCGAGAAGGATTAAAGCGCAATTCAAAACTACCCGTTACAACTCCGCCGGCAGCGTCACCACCACCTTCGTCCCCTGGCCTTCCGTCGACTCAATCGACAGCGTGCCGCTGTGTCGCAGCACAATATGCTGCACCACCGCCAGCCCCAGCCCCGTCCCCTTCCCTTCTCCCTTCGTCGTGTAGAAGAATTCGCCCGCGCGCTCTTTTACTTCAGGCTTCATACCGATGCCGGTGTCGGAGACGCTCACGACGATCGATTTGTCCGCGCGGCTGAGGTTCAAGGTCAGCGTGTGCGCGTCCGCGCCTTTTCCCTTGGCGTCCATCGCATCGAGCGCGTTGACCATCAGGTTCAGGAAGACCTGGCCGAGTTCGGTGCGGTTGGCGACGACAGTGAAGCTTGGCGTGCCCGGCGCATCGTAATTTTTGACCACGGTCACGCTCATGTCGGTCACTCGGTAGCGGCAGAACATCAATGCGCCGTCGAGCACTTCGCGGATGTCCACCGATCCGGACTGCTGCACCGGCCGCGAGAACTGGAGCATCGAGGCCACGATCGCCTGCACGCGCGAGAGGCCTTCGACGATCAGGTCGAGGTACTCGCTGTCCCGCCCCGGCGCGGCGCGGGCACGGAGCGCGCGCGCCGCGTTGATCATGCCGCCGAGTGGGTTGTTGACTTCGTGCGCGACGCCCGCCGCAATGCGCCCGGCGGCTGAGAGCCGTTCGCTGACGACGATCTGCTGCTGCGCGGCTTCGAGCTTGTTGGTCGCTTCGGTGACGCGCTTCTCCAGGTTCAGGCGCAGGTCGTTGACTTCGCCCGCCATCTTGTTGTACGCGCGGACCAGCGCGCCGATTTCATCGCGGCGATCGGTGTGCGGCACCTGCAGGATCAAGCCGCGCGCGACCGCCGGTGAGTTGCTGACCGCCGCCAGCCGTTCGACGGGCTTGACGATCAACCGCAGCAGCAGCGAGTAGAGCACGACCAGCATCAGGATCGTCCCCACTGTCATGACCAGAAAAATGCGCCAGAGATCCACCGACGGCCCGAGCAGATGGCTGTTGATCCGCGCGTAGAGCACCAGCGCTTCACCATCCTTGGCGGTGAAGTGGCCGATGTAGTCGACATTCGCATTTTTTAGAAAATCGTCGCTGATGCGGTCGCGGATTTCCTGCGGGAAAAACCAGACGCGCACTTCCCCGGTCTCTTTCGCCAGCACCCAGCCTTCAAGAATGTTTTCCTTGAGGAACAGTTGCGGATGCAGGCGGATCATCGCATCGCGCTGTTCGGCGCTGAGTTGCTCCAGCGTCGATTGCAGCGAAACAGCCGCCTCACGCCCCAACGCCATGTTGAATTTCTGCGCCAGCACGCGATCCGGCAACAGCGTCGCGGTGACCAGCGTGAAGACAATGGCCATGACCGCGACGACGTAGACGAAGATCTGCGTGCGTAGACTCATGGCCTTGCGGCCCAGAGGCCAGGGGGCAGGTGGCGCGGCCTGACGGCCGAGGGGTCAGGGGTCAGGGGCCAGGGGTCAGACGTGGGGATGTCCTCCTGATGAATATGCGTTCCGCCCGGTTGAGTACTGTGTGAGTTAAGGGTCGTTCTGCTTTCTGACTGGTGCCTGGTGCCGTCTGCCTACTTTTCACGACCGCGCTGCAACTGCCTGAATGTCGCCTGCTCCCGCCCACCTCTGACCCCTGACCCCTCGGCCGCAAGGCCGCTATTCCTTCTGCGGTATCGCTGGCGGGTCCGGGAAAATGCTGTGGGGCTCAAGGCGTTCGGCGGCGGCGCGGACGAGTTTATATTCTTCGCGCGCGGCCTGGAATTCGGCGGTCTCGACGGCGCGGTTGACGTTGGGCAGGCTGATGAATCCTTCGCCGTCGGCGTTGGGATCGCCGGGCTTGAACGTTTTCGGAAACGGCGCGGGGTCGTCGCCTTCGACGGCTTCGCCCTGCGCGTCGATGGTCAGCGTCTTGCGCCGGTAGGGATTGAGACGGTTGTCGGCGTCGCGGAGACGATCGGCGTTGCGCAGGTTCTGATCGTGGAGGGACATGCGCACGCGCAGGACCTGCAGCACCTTGGCCAGAGCGGCGGCGAGTTTGCGCGGGTCGCCGTCCATCATCAGCGTGGTGTGGCCCGTGCTGTGTTCGACGGGGATGCCCAGCGCTTTGAGATGGCGTTCCGACCACGGCAGGTCGGCGTAGATCACGACCGGTTCATCGCCGGCTTTGGCGGAGGCAGCCGGGTTCGCCAGCGTCACCGAGAGCGCTTCGAGCGCGCGGCGGACGCTGAGCTCCGCGCCGAGTTTCTTTAGTTCCAGGCTGCGATCGGGCGCGGGGTACTCGAGATGCCCGGCACGCACCGGCGCTTCGCTGGCCGCCAGATCGGAGGAGAGCGCGCGTTCGCCGTCGAGCACCGCCAAGCCGTCTTCGTTAAGCGTCAGCTTTTCGTTCTGAATATTGATCAGCGGCAGCCGGCCCAGCGCTTCGGCGATGCCATCGGTGCGCAGCGCGATCACGCGGCCGTCGGCGCTCACTTTGAGCTGCTCGGTGTTCTTCGGAATCGCCGGAAGTTGCGCCGCAAGTTCGTACTTTTCGATGCGCAACGCGCCGTCTTCTCCCACGAACAAACGCCCGCCGCGTAGATAGCCGCCCTTGACGGCGATGAACCAATGCGGATCGCCGGTGGTGTCAGCGAAGGCGATGTCCAGGGACTGGCCGGTGTAGACGAGCCGGCGCGGCAGAAATCCACCCGTGGCGTCATCGTTCTTCAGCAGCCGTCCCGGCTGGTTGCGGCGCAGTCGGTTGGCGGTCGCGTCGATGCGGCCGGCGTTCGCCTGCAGTTCGGTGCCCAGCCGCACGTCGAACGCAGGCCGGCCGTCAGCTGTAATCGTCATCGTCCAAATCGGCGAACCGGCCGCGCCATCGGCCTTGAAGCCGAGATCCGCCAGCTTCGCCAGCGCCGGTTTCAATTGTTCATCGGAAGCGACCAGCCCGTGGGCGTGAACGACGGTGCCGGCCGGCGTCTTCGTGGCCTGAAAACCGATCACGTCCTGCTTCGCGTCGAGTTCAAGTCCGCCGAAGCCCTCGTTCTCCCCGACGGATGTTTGCGCGGTGCGGCGCAGCGGCGGAACCAGTTGCGCCGCGGAGGCCGACGCCGCTCCGGCAACGCCCGGCGCGGTGATCGGCGTGTGGGTGACAGGCGGTACGGTCGGCGGCGGCTCGTAGCGGCGGTCGTCTTCGCTGCTGCATCCAGCCATGGAAAACAGCAGCGCTGAGACCAGCACCGGTGTAACCCATGATTTAGATTCGCTGCAGGAAGAAGGGGTTCGCACGCACACTCCCTTATAAACTGGAAACGTTGTGGATTATGTTGGATTAAAGTGGAGATGCAAGGTTGTTGTCAATTAGTATAACGGTTAGTCCAGAATAGCACGCACGCGAGGGAGAATTATGTCGACCAATCCAGTGCCACCGTCGTCGCCAGCGCCGGGATCCAATCCTCAGCCCGGTCAACCGGCTCAGCCGGCACAACCCGCGTTGCATCCGCCACTGTTGAAGCCGGCTTCGAAATTCATTCCCGGCAAAGCGCCGCCGAAGCTTTCGGCCATCGTCGGGCCGGACAATGTCGCGGTCGTGACCTTGCTGGAAAGCCGGATCCTCGACGAAACCAACATCAACGAGCTCGGCCGCCAGCTGATGGACCTGGTGAAGAAGCAGTACATGATCAGATGGTCATCGACATGGGCAACGTCCAATATTTGTCGTCGGCCGTGCTGCGGCAGTTCATTGCGCTCTACAAGGCGATCAAGGAAGAAAAGGGCGACCTGAAGCTCTGCAAAGTCTGCCCGGCCGTGCGCGACGTCTTTAAAATCACGCAGTTGGATAAGATGATCGAGATCAAGGACGACTTGGACAGCGCGATCAGCGCCTTCAAGTTGAAGAAAGGCGGCTGGGGTTTCCTCACGCGCTAGTTTATCGCAACAGCCTCTTACAACTTAAACTGCTCGACCTGTTCCCACGTCGACACCGCGGCGCATTCCGCGTTCGGTGCGATGCGCTTGATCATGTTGCTGACGGTGCTGCCCGGTCCGAGCTCCAAAAACTTCGTGTGGCCGGCCGCGACGATATTCTGGATCGTCTGCTCCCAGCGCACCGGGCTGGTGATCTGGCGCTTCAGCGCGTCGCGGATTTCATCGGGCGTTCGCACCGGCGAGGCCGAGACATTCGCGTAGACCGGCGCTCCCGCGGGCTGAATGGCCGCCGCGTCGAGCACCGGGTTGAAGCCATCCGACGCCGGCTGCATCAGCGCCGTGTGAAACGCGCCGGCCACCGCGAGTTTCAAGACGCGCTTTGCGCCCGCCGCTTTGCAGAGCTCACTGGCTTTCGCGAGCGGATCAAGCGCGCCGCCGATCACGATCTGGCCGCCGCCGTTGAAATTCGACGCGGAGACTATGCCGCCGGTTTCTTTCGCCGCCTGCTCGCACGCCGCCTGGACTTTTTCCGGCGCGAGGTTCATCACCACCGCCATGCCGCAGGGCACTTTCTCTGACGCCATGCGCATCAGTTCGCCACGCTTGCGGACCAGCATCAGCGCGTCTTCAAACTTCAGCGCGCCGACCGCGGAGAGCGCCGCGTATTCACCCAGCGACAACCCCGCCGCCGCGACAACCGGCAGCGTGATGCCGTGCCGAATTTCCAGCGCCTTCTTGATCGCCAGCCCGATCAGCACCAGCGCCGGCTGCTGCACCGCCGTATCGACCAGCGCCGTGTCAGGCCCGTCGAACATCGTCTTCGAGAGCGGAATTCCCAGCAGCGCATCCGCCTGCTCAAACATCGCGCGGACCTCAGGCAACGCCGCCGCGAGATCCTTGCCCATCCCGACGACTTGCGCGCCCTGGCCGGGGAAGACGAGAACGAGAGGTTGGGTGTCAGGCATGGCAGAGTCCTCTTTCGTTTTTCATTTTCCATTTTCCATCGGTCATATTCCATTTTCCATTTCGCAAGCGGAAACATCGCGCAAGGACACGCGCTGGTCGTTCCGATGGAAAATGGAAAATCACAAATGGAAAATGGAAAATGATCCGTTCTTTACCACTGAACCACCGCGCTGGTCCACGTCAACCCCGCGCCAAATGCCACCATGATCACCGGCTTGCCTTTGGGCATACGGTTGGAGCGGTTGGCTTCGTCGAGCGCGAGAGGGACGGATCCGGCGGAGGTGTTGCCGTAGCGGTCGAGATTGGTGAAGAAGAGGCTCAGCGGAAGATTCAGCCGTTCGGCGGCCGATTCGATGATCCGGATGTTGGCCTGATGCGGAATGATACAGCCGATGTCTTCAGCCTTGAGATTGTGCCGCGTCATCGCGTCTTTGATCAATTCCACCGCGACGGTAATTCCGAAGCGAAAGACTTCCTTGCCATCCAGCCGCACGACATGGGAATTTTCCGAGACGGTTGCCGGGGACGCGGGATTCTGATTGCCGCCGCCGGGAATCAACAGCGACATCGCGCCGCTTCCGTCAGCCAGCATCCGCGTGGACATCAATTCGTGGCTCGGTCCGTTCTCGCGGGCCGGACCCATGACCACCGCGCCGCCACCGTCGCCGAACAAAATGCAGGACGTGCGGTCTTTGTAATCCATGATGCGCGACAGCACTTCCGCGCCGACAACCAGGATGCGCTTGTAGGTGCCGCAGCGAATGTACGCGTCGGCAATCGACATTCCGTACACAAATCCCGAGCAGGCTGCCGAAAGATCAAACGCCGGAACATTCAGCGCGGCGATGCCCAGCTTCTGCTGCAGGATACAGGCCGTGGACGGCATCTGGTAATCGGGGGTGACGGTCGCGACCATGATCAGGTCGAGTTCTTCGGCTTTGACGCCGGCGTTTTCAAGCGCGGCGCGGGCCGAATGAAGGCAGATGTCGCTGGTGACTTCGCCGGCCGCGGCGATGCGGCGTTCTTTGATTCCGGTGCGGGACGTGATCCACTCGTCACTGGTGTCGATCATCTTGCTGAAGTCGTGATTGGTCATCACCTTCGGCGGCGCGTAGGAACCGGTGCCGTAGATGGCGGACGTCAGCAGGGACTGTGATTGCGGTGCAGTCATACCACGAAAGCCCGGTTGCGCGTTTTCGCGGGCGACCGCATTCGGCCGCCCGACCCCTCACATTTTACAGGACGGATAGAAAATGGAAGTGACGACGCGAACAGCGACAGCCCGTTGAAAAAGGTCAATTCCACCGAGTTTCACAGTGAAACGCCTGGCAGTAAAGGCGTTTCGCGGCGTCGGCCTAGGGTTTATCACGGGCTGCTAAGCCTTCTTGTCAGCGGCCGGAGCTTCCGGTTCGCCGGCATCGACCTTGATCACTTCCACGCCACGGTAGTAGCCGCAGTAGCCGCAGATCTGGTGCGAACGGTTCTGCTGGCCACACTTGGAACAGACGCCCAGACGCGGGGAAACCAGCGCATCATGCGCGCGGCGCATGCGCTTGCGGGAGACTGAATGCCTTCGTTTCGGATTTGCCATGACGTTCTCTACCTTTTCTTTACACCCGTACGTCCGGCGCAAGGCCGGAAGACGAACAGACTTCCAACAAAAGCGGCGGCCAAACGGCCGCCAATCCATGAGGGACGTAAAGCTTATAGAGGGATGGGGCGTCGTCAAGTTTTATTCGCCCGAGGCGAACGAACGGATGGCACCGGGGATCGGGCGAACGGCCGAACAAATGGCATCGGGGATCGGGCACCGGGCATCGGTCAATGGGTGCAGGCGCACGGCCCAGCCCCCCTTACCCCGCCGACCACCTTCTATATGAGTTGTCAAAGAACTACAACCATTGCGAAACGTTCACGACCCTTCTTCGCACTTACCCGCAGACCGATGCCTGATGCCCGGTCCCCGGTCTCCGATGCCATCCGTTCGGCTGTTCGTTCCCGTTCTGGCGAAGCAAACTGCAAACCGGTGGTTATACTGCCCACCGCAGATCCAAAAGAATTGAATCTTCTCTCGGATACATCGTCCATTTCACAGGAGAAGGACTTTCAATGACACGACGCATTTTCGCGGCACTGGTGGTTGTCCTCGCGGTGAGCTCCGTTACCCGGGCCGCCGAAGGCAAGAAGATCTTCCGCATTCCGCTCTCCGAGAATCCTCCTTCCCTCGACCCGGTACAAATTCAAGATGTGACTTCCGATGGCGTCGCCCGAAAGATCTTCAATGGTCTGGTCCGCTTTAATGCAGAAATGAAGCCGGCGCCAGATCTGGCCGAAGCCGTCCCGGAATGGAACACGGCGGACAACAGCTATACGTTCAAATTGCGCAAAGGGGTGAAGTTCCACAACGGCCGCGAAGTCAAAGCCGCCGATGTGAAATACTCGTGGGAACGTCTGCTCGATCCGAATGTCTCGCAGCGCACGCAGATTCTGGAACCGGTCGTTGGCGCGAAAGACAAGATCGACGGCAAGGCCAAGGACGTGCCGGGAATCGCAATCGTCGACGACTACACCGTCAAAATCACGCTGACCGGACCGTCGCCGACTTTCTTGCTCGAAATCGGCATGGTGAACGCCTCGATCATTCCGAAAGAGGAAGTGGACAAAGCCGCTGGCGCGTTCTCCCGAAAACCGTGCGGCACGGGACCGTTCAAACTGGTGGAATGGAAAGAGAACGCCAAAATTGTGCTCGAACGGAACGCCGACTACTTCCTTGGAGCGCCGAAGCTTGACGGCGTAACGTTTGAAGTGATTCCCGCGCCGCAGGCCCGCCTCGACTTGTTTCAGCAGGGCGAATTCGAAGTCTGCGACATTCCGCTGGGTAGCGTGAAGAAAATGCGAGAAGGCCATCCGGAATGGATTTCGGAGAACTCGACCTTCCGCACCAATTACCTCGGCATGGCGATGAACACAATCGCGGACGGAAAATCGATTCCCGCCGATCCGGTCGGTACCAACCCGAAACTGCGCGAGGCCATCAATCTGGCCGTGAACCGCAAATACATCTGCGAAGTCATTCTCGAAGGCCGCGGCAAACCCGCCAACAGCATTCTGCCTGAAGGCATGATGGCACACAGCAACGACCTCATCGCTTCGAAATACGATCCGGCCAAAGCGCGCACGTTGCTGGCGGAGGCTGGGTATCCGAAGGGCGAAGGTCTGCGGCCGCTGACGTTTCTCTACAAGAACGATCCCGACATCAAGAAGATCGTCGTATCGATTCACCACGATCTGCAGGCCATTGGGTTGAAGGTCGATCTTCAGGCGCTCGACTGGGGCGCGTTTCTGGAACGCGTTGGCAAGGAACCGCCGGACATGTTCTACCTGGGGTGGGTTGCGGACTACAACGATCCTGACAACTTCCTGTACTATCTTTTCCATTCCCGCCAGTGGGGCGAAGCTGGTAACGAGACGCGCTATAAGAACCCGGAAGTCGACACGCTCCTTGACAATGCGCGCAAGACGATGGATCAGGCCAAGCGCATAGAGCTCTACCAGAAGGCCGAAAAAATCATTCTCGGCGAACTGCCGTGGGCTCTCATGGACAATCGCATCAATGTGATCCTGCTCCAGCCCTACGTCAAAAACGTGAAGGGAAAACTCTGTCCGCTCGATGTCGGTCACTACCTGAACCAGATCGAGTTCTCGACGGTCGATCTGGAAAAGTAGGGGCTGCTCAGGCGACAGATCCATGGCGACATTTCTTCTGCGGCGGCTGTTGCAATCGATTCCGGTGTTCATCGGCATCATTCTCATCTGTTTCGCGCTGCTGAAATTGTCGGGCGATCCGACGAACATCATCGCCAGTCCACGCGCCACGGCCGCGGAGCGCGCGAAAATCCGCGAAAGCCTGGGGCTCAACAGGCCCTGGTACGAGCAGCTGGGCCGCTATTTTCGCGGCGACCTCGGTGACAGCTACCGTCATCACCGCCCTGTCTTTTCCATGATCATGGAAGGCGCGGCAGTCACCGCGCGCGTGGCCGTATCGGCCATGTGCATCGCCGTGTGTCTCGGCTTGTTTTCAGGACTCCTTTCCGCCTACCGCCCCCGCACGATGATTGACTATTCGTCTGCGGCAATTTCCAGCTTCGGCGTATCGGTCCCCGCATTTTTTCTGGCCATGATCCTGACCCTGATCTTCGCGGTCCACCTGAACTGGCTGCCGATTCCGCGGCCCGATGCCGACTGGAAATACCTGATCATTCCCATTGCCACGCTGGGCCTGTTGAACACCGCGATGCTCGCGCGCCTCACGCGCAACTGCATGCTGGCCGAAATGTCCGAAGGCTACGTGCGCACCGCGCGAGCGAAGGGCCGGGGACCACTGCGCACGATGCTGACCCATGCGTTCCCCAATGTGCTGGTGCCGATCACCACGGTCATCGGAACCGATCTGGCCGCGCTGCTGGGGGGCGCGGTGCTGACTGAAACTGCCTGCTCCATTCCGGGTCTTGGGCGAGTGGTGTTTCAGGCCATCAGCGAACGTGACCATCCCGTAATCATTGGCGGCTGCCTGTTCTTCGCCGTGATCTTCGTCACCGCCAATCTCGTCGTCGATTTGTTCTACGGCGTTCTCGACCCTCGGATCCGGCACAATGAGTAACACTGCCGATGTACTTGCCACCGCCGAAAATGCGCTCCAACCCCGCACCGCCGCGGGTCCTTGGTGGGCATTGCTGGGCCGGGTGGCCGCCAATCGAGCTGCATTGGTCGCGGTGATTTTCATTGCTTTCCTGATGTTGGTTGTGGCCTTTGGGCCGTGGCTGGCGCCGCACGGCTACGACGAGCAATTTCGCGGCGCGGAAAATCAGCCGCCGTGGACGCGGATGACCATTGAATACCCCGAGAATGAGTCGCAAGCCGGGTTGCAATTTTTCCCCCTGGGAACAGACTCCAACGCCCGCGACACGCTCTCCAGAATTATATATGGAACGCGCGTTAGTCTGGCCGTGGGTATCTCGGCCACGTTCATTGGACTCCTTGTCGGCGTGGGCATGGGGTTGGTCAGCGGTTTCTACGGCGGATGGATCGATTCCGTCTGCATGCGTTTCACCGATACGGTATTTGCGTTTCCGAGCGTGCTACTGGCGGTGGCGATCACGGCGATTTTCGACAAGCCGAGTCTTTGGGTGGTGTTCCTCGCGTTGGGTTTGGTGGGTTGGACCGGCATGGCGCGCGTCGTGCGGTCGCAGGTCTTATCGCTGAAAACGCGCGATTACATCTCAGCGGCACGGGCGCTGGGCACGGGAACGGTGCGCATCCTGTTTCGTCATATCCTTCCGAATTGCCTGGGTCCTGTGATTATTGTCGCGACTCTGTCTGTGGGCGGAAATATTCTTGGCGAAGCGGGGCTGTCGTTCCTCGGGCTGGGAGTTCAGGAGCCTTATCCGAGTTGGGGCGCGATGCTGGCGGAAGCGCGAGAGAATTACCGTGAGGCGTGGTGGCTGGCTGTCTTTCCGGGGCTGGCGATCGTGCTGACCGTGCTAGCGTTCAATCTCCTCGGTGATGGATTGCGGGATGCGTTGGATCCGAAGAAGCAGCAGTAGGGTTCTTGCTGTCGCGATAGATTTGTCGCTGCGAAATATCGTGTTCGTATTGAGTTCTGTTTAAAATTTCCGGGCGAGCCGCCCGGACTACAAAGGGCTCACGCGCTTTCGCGTTTGGGGTTTTCGGTTCTGGCGGGGATCATGTCGGGGGTGCTTTTTTCGAAGGCTCGCGCGCCCTTCTCTACCATCTCGCGCGTGATCACCACTTCGGTGATGTCCTTGCGCGACGGGATTTCGTACATGATCTCCAGCATCACTTCTTCGATCACGCTGCGCAGGCCGCGGGCGCCGGTGCCTTTGGAGGCGGCTTTTTTGGCGATCGCTTTCAGCGCATCGGGTTCGAATTCCAGGCGCGCGCCGGCCAGCTCGAGGAACTTCTTGTACTGCTTGGTCAGCGCGTTCTTGGGCTGCGTCAGGATGTTGATGTACGCGGCTTCGTCGAGCGGCTCCAGCGGCGCGCAGATGGGGAAGCGGCCGATCAGTTCGGGAATCATGCCGAACTTCAGGATGTCGTCGGTCTCGACGAACTTCAGGAGCTTGGCGCGATCCTTCATGTAGTTCTCGTCGCGGCCTTCGCCGCCGAAACCAAGGCGCTTCTTGCCAATGCGGCTGGCGATGTGTTCTTCGATCCCTTCGAACGTGCCGCCGGCGATGAACAGGATGTTGCTGGTGTCCATCTGAATGTATTTCTGTTCGGGATGCTTGCGGCCGCCCTGCGGGGGGATGTTGGCGGTGGTGCCTTCGAGAATCTTAAGCAGCGCCTGCTGCACGCCTTCGCCGGAGACGTCGCGGGTGATCGACGGATTCTCGCTCTTGCGGCCGATCTTGTCGATTTCATCGATGTAGATGATGCCGCGTTCGGCGGCGTCGAGATCGTGGTCGGCGGCCTGGAGCAGGCGGAGGAGAATGTTTTCGACGTCTTCGCCGACGTAGCCGGCTTCCGTCAGAGTCGTGGCGTCGCCGATGGCGAAGGGCACCTGCAGCGTGCGCGCGAGCGTGCGGGCCATCAGCGTTTTGCCGCAGCCGGTCGGTCCGATCATGAGGACGTTGCTCTTTTCGAGCTCGACGTCGTCGCCGCGGTTCTTCTCGCGGCTTAAAATGCGCTGGTAGTGATTGTGGACGGCGACGGAGAGGATCTTCTTGCTGCGTTCCTGGCCGATGACGTGGAGGTCCAGGTCCGCTTTGAGTTCCTGCGGGGTCGGGACGCGCTTGAGTTTGAGCGGGTTGCGACCGCGTTCGGGGGCATCGCGCTGCAGGATGGAGTTGCAGAGTTCAACGCATTCGTTGCAGATGTAGATTTCGGGCGGGCCCTGGATTAGCCGTTCCACCTGGTCGGCGGAGCGGTTGCAGAAACTGCACAGCTCGGGCACCCTGCTCATTCCACCCGAGGAACCCGCGCCACTCGTTCGCCGCGCCATGATTAATGCCTCTGCCAGTACCCAACTCAAACTACATTCACAGGTGTCGCTATTTTTAGGTGCTCCCGGGCCTGATGGCTGGCCCGGGAGCGAGAGTGCTTTTGATTACTCGCCGTGCGGTCCCAGGATGTCGTCGATGATGCCGTAGGCCTTGGCCTGATCGGCGGACATGAAGAAGTCGCGGTCGCTGTCCTTGGCGATGCGTTCTTCGGTCTGGCCGGTGTGCTTGGCGTAGAGGACGTTGAGCGTCTTCTTCAGCCGCAGGATTTCCTCGGCCTGGATGACGATGTCCGCCGCCGTGCCCTGCGCGCCGCCCCAGGGCTGATGGATCATGATGCGCGAGTTGCTGAGCGCGTAGCGCTTGCCCTTCGAGCCGGCTGTGAGCAGGAACGCACCCATGCTCGCCGCCTGCCCGATGCAGTAAGTCGCCACGTCGTTACTGACGTGCTGCATCGTGTCGTAGATCGCGAAGCCGGCGTTGACCGAGCCTCCCGGCGACATGATGTACATTTCGATGTCCGCTTCCTTGTTGACCAGCTGCAGGAAGAGCATCTGGGCGACGATGGTCGCGGCGGTGAAATCGTCAATGGCGCTGCCCAGGAAAATGATGCGGTCGTTGAGCAGACGGCTGTAGATGTCCCAGCTTTTTTCGCCGCGGCCGGTCCGTTCCACGACCGACGGAATGATCGTGTTTTGAGTCGGGATGCGGGGTGTCAGGCTGGGATGGATGCCGGTGATGTTCCCCGCCTGGTCTTCCGCGCGTTGAATGAGATCGTTGAGTTCCATGTCCATCGTCCTCGGTTGTGGGTTGCCGGATTACTGATGGCCGTGCTCATGACCGTGTTCGTGGCCATGTTCATGCCCGTGGTCGTGGCCTGCCTCTGCCTTGGGCGCGTGCGCGGAGTGGTCGTGCTTGGCCTCTTCCACCGGCTTGCGCGGCACGATCTTAATATCCGCGTTCTCAACCAGATAATCCAACACCTTTCGGGTCTTGATCTGGTGTTCCAGATCGCGGAGCTGTTCGGATTCCACCAGCTTGTCGTAGAGCTCCGAAGCCTTCATGCCGCGCTGGCGGGCTTCCTTGACGATTTCCTGGTCGACGTCGTCTTCATCGACGCCGATGTTCTCCTTGGCGGCGATGGAGTCGAGGATGAAGTAGCGGCGCATTTCCTGCATCGACGACTCTTTGGCTCCGCCCATCAGTTCCTGGACGTTGTTGCCCAGCATCTCCGGCGTCATGCCCATGCGGGCCAGTTCCTGGAGCTTGCCTTCGGTCATGCGGGCGGTCATCAGTTCGGCCAGGCGCACGGGCAGTTCGAAGGGCGTCGCCGCGACGATCTTGTCCATCAGCGTCTCGCGGGTGTGCTTCTCGATTTCCGTGCGGACCTGCTCGAGCAGCGAGGAGCGGATCTTCTCTTTCAGCTCATCGATGTTCTTCATGCCGACCTTTTCGGCCAGCTTGTCGTCCACTGGAGGAAGGACGCGCGACTTGGCGGATTTCGCTTCGAATTCCAGCGTGGCTTTCTTGTTGCGGTGCGCTTCGACCGGGAAGTTGCCGGCGAGGGTCTCTTCGACCGTGCGCTTTTCGCCGAACTTCATGCCTTCGAGGAAGGGCGAGCCGAGGTGCGCGTAGGCGCCCAGGACGTGGCCGTTCATGATCAGCAGGGCGGCGTCTTCTTCCTTGTGGACTTCCGCGCCGTCGACGAGGACGCGCAGGACGCCGTGAGCGGTGTCGCCTTCCTTGACGACGTGGTCGGCCGGGGCGTCGACTTGTTCGGCGAAGCGGTCGCGGACGCGGTCGAGAGCCTTGTCGATTTCGTCGGGGAGGAGTTCAATCTCTTCCTGTTCGATGGAGATGCCCTTGTAGGCACCCAGTTCGAAGGTCGGCTTGATTTCGACTTCGATATCGAAGACGAGGTCTTCGCCGCGGGTGGCCTTGTACTTCTCGACATCGATGCGGGGTTCGCCGACGACGTCGAGCTTTTCCTTCTCGATGGCGGAGCGGAGGCCGCGGGTGATCAGGTTGGAGGTGACCTGTTTCTTGATGTCGTCCCCGTACTTCTTTTCGATCACGTTGCGGGGGACCTTGCCGGGGCGGAAGCCGGGCAGGTTGACGGCGCCGGCGAGCTCACCGGCGACGGCGCCGAACTCCTTGTCCACGAGGTCCTTGGTGATGGTGACGCCCAGCGACTTGGCCCAGGTGCCCGAGTCCTTGACGTTGGTGTTTACTGCGATGGGCTCGTCGGCCCGGTCGGTGTCCGGCATCAGTTTACTCACCAGTCGTGTTCCTTCTCTGAAAGCGTAAATGGGATCGTGAGCCAGGATGCGGCCAACGCCGCGCGGCTGTATGACCATCCACTAGAAAAACGAAGCCCCGCAAACCACGGGGCATCTTACGTCCGAAGTGGTTATAAAGAGTGTGCGGGGTGCGTCAAGAACAGAGTCATTGGTCATGGGGCATTGTACGGGATTCATGGGTCAAATTCCGGGTCGTGCACAAGGTGGATGTGACCGAATGTTACAAAATGTTACAGGGTATGGGGTCTCTGGCGCAGGTGCCCGAGGTGGGGGAACGTCATTGCGGATTGCGGATTAGAATGGTGGGCGCTGGGCGCTGTATTGGGGTCTCCTTATAGTGGGTGGGTATGCGGACTTCGTGGTGATTGGCGTGTCCTTTCTTTTACGTTCCAGGCGCCTGTGAAACGGTCTGGCAATCATCTGGGCATTTCATCAGGTATGGGTTGCGGAGGCTCGCACAGGCTTCTGGGGCGCGATTTATGGGCAGTCCTGAAAGCAGCGTACGGTCGCGGTCCGGTTAGATTTTGCACGGTGAAGACGCATCTGGCGACCCAGCGCGGTGCAATACGTGGATTTCCTATAATATCCATGCGGTCGAGAAACGCAAAAGTCAAGTAAAATCTTTAAAATTCATGTATAAATCTTAACTATATTTCGACGGTTAAGGAGTTGTAGAAGTGAGTGTGGCGGGGTTTTCATGGTGCAGGTCTATTTCCATTTTCGATTTTTGATTTTCAATTTTCGATTTCCCATGGGGGTGGCGTGCGTTGCGGCAATGAAGAATGTCCATATATAATAAGCAACTCTCGACCCCGAAAATCAAGGGAAATCTGGTGAATGAGCACATTTGAGCTGAAATGAGAGCGAATGATAGCAAATGAGCTTAAATGAGCGTGTTTGAGCAGGAATGAGCGTAAACGAGCACGAATGAGCGTGAATGAGCAGCTTTTGTGCTGGATGGGCGCGTGGCACGAATTCTTTATGGGGTAGCACGCGGTGGAGATCGGGACAACTACATGGCATGCGCGCGGCCAATTTACTACGCTTCACGCATGCGTCTGTTGATGTTACTTCTCCTTCTGCTCGCGAGCTCGCTGGCGGCGGCTGAATCCGCGCGCGACTATCCGCTTTGGCCGCTTTGGGATGGCGTGGAGTCGGTCGCCGATTACGCCAAGCGCGCCAACCTTCCGGCCATGAAGACGCTCGAGTTGGGCGACAACGTCAAGCTGGAACTCGTGCTGATCCCCGCTGGAAAATTTGTGATGGGGACGCCTTCGCCCACGCCGGTGGATGAGGCCGGATTCAATCGGAAGATCGTCACGGGGATAGCGTGTCTGGCGGCGAGCGGGGGTGCGTTGGGGATTTTGCTGGGGTTCGTGCTTGTGCAAGGGATCCGCGGGCGCCGCCGACCGCAGGTATCGCTGGGGCTGCTGCTGTTGGTTACGCTCGCGACGGGCGGGTGTGCTGAGCGGGTTGCATTGGCGGCGATCGATGGATGGGCTACGGGTGGCGCGGTTAGAATATGCGGCTGCGGAAGCGCGTTTCAAATGTGCATTCAAGAACGAGAAGCCGGCGCACCCGGTGTCGCTGGCTCAGCCGTTTTACATGGGGAAATACGATGTGACGCAGGAGCAATATCAGCAATTGATCGGGACGAATCCCAGCAAGTTCAAGGGTAAGGACAACCCGGTTGAGACGGTTTCATCGGACGATGCGCAGGAATTCTGCAAGACGTTAACAGAGCGGACAAGGCAGTCGGTTCGCCTGCCCACCGAAGCGGAATGGGAATATTCCTGCCGGGCCGGAACGACGACGACATACTATTCCGGCGATGCTGAAGCCGATCTCGGACGCGTGGCCTGGTATGGCGTGAACAGTACAAATACAACGCATCCTGTTGGCCAGAAGGAAGCGAATGCCTTTGGGCTTTACGATATGCATGGCAATGTGTGGCAATGGTGTCAGGACTGGTACGGTGAAGACTATTACTCCAAATCTCCGGTAGAGAATCCGCAAGGTCCGGATCAAGGTACCGGACGTTTGTTGCGTGGCGGTGGGTGGAGCGGCAATCCCTCCGTGGACTGTCGGTCGGCTGGCCGCGAGTGGCTCTTTTTTCCCCTTGCCCGCGGCAGCTACGTCGGTTTTCGGGTGGTAATGCCTGCGGGCGGTACGCCGTAGTTTTTTCGTTTCATGATTGCGCGCGCGGCGTTTTCGCGGATTGGCGGCGCGTTCTAAGTTGTCCCTTCAGGACAATTTTGAAACGGCGCGCATTTTTCCAGGGCTGCGGAGCGTGGACGCATGCGCGTCCATGCTCCTTGCCCTTCGCTGACATAAATGGACCCGTTGGGTCCGACGGCTTGGCAATCCATTTTTCGCGCCATCATGGCGTTATTTAAGGGCCGAAGGCCCGGCGCTCGCCGTTAGCCACGGAGTGGCGGCATGCAGTAGCCCATGGCGTGAGCTTGCCCTGAGTAAATCGAATGGGCCATGGGTGCGCGGACCGTGAAAATTGAGGAGCCCCAGCGGGGCGGCAAACGTTGGATGTCGCCCCTGCCGGGGCTTTTGGATTCGCGCGTCGATAACCCACGGCTTACGCCGTGGGCTACTATATGTCGCCACTCCGTGGCTGAAATCAGTTGCGAGTGACGACAGCGTGCGCTTCCGCGGCGATGGCGCGGACTTCGCTGTCTGTGTCGCGGGTTGAGAGGGCGTGCAGGGCTGCGGCGGTGCTCTGAGCTTTTGGGCCGGCGCATTTGAGCGCCCAGGCGGCGAACCAGCGGACTACCGGTTCGACATCGTTTAAGGCCGCGCGCAAGGCGCTGACGTATGCGGTGGAGTCGGGCTGGATCAGGGCGCAGATCCAGATGCTGTTCATGCGCATCTGGCTGTTGGGGTGATCGAACATGGGTAGGAGGTGCGGGGCGGCGGCGGGACCGATGAGAACCAATGCGTCGAAAGCTGAACCCACCTCGGCAACCAGCGCGCCGATGAGATTGGGCACGGCGGCGGACGCGGCGGGACCGATGCTTCCCAGCGCGGTGATGGAAGCGGAGGTGAGATTCCAGTGCTTGTAGTTTTTAAAGGGATTGAAGATCAAGTATTCGGCGGAGACGTAGCCGGTAAGTTCGGGCACGGCGGCGGCGGCCTTCGGGCCCAGCCGCGCGGCGATGCGAGCCACGCGCAAGGCCCTCTCGCCATCGTATTCAGCGGGCCACGAGTGAGCGACGCGGAGCGCGCGGTCAGCGTGTTCCTGATTCGGATCCAGACTGGCCAGCGTATTGGCGGCGGCCAGACCCAGAACGGCGTCGTCCAGCCACGTGCTGACCTCAGGAACTGCAGCCTGCGCGCGCGAGCCGAGGATTTCGAGGATTGAAAATATCCAGCCGACTTGACTGCGGTCTTTGGATTCGAGTATGCGAATCAAGTCCGGCAGCACCTCCTGGCAATTGAATTGTAGATCTCGCAAGATCCAGAACTTATCTGTCTGCGGGTTCTGTGCCAGCCAGCGCAGGACGGCCGGTGCGGCACCGACGGCATGCGGACCCAGTTCATGCAAAATTTCAATGGGCAGCGGCCAACGGTCATTCTCCCAAATGGGACTTTCGAGAGCCTTAACCACGGCTGGAACGATCGCGTCCGCGAACGGCTTTTGTTGACCGATGAAACTTAGCAGGTCTCGTGCGGCGAAGACTCGCGTATCATGGTTTTCGGAAATCAAGTCGGGGCACCGCTGAAGCGCCAACTTCAACGCTTCCGGGTCAGGCTTGGCATCTATGAATTCTCCCAGCTCAACCGGAGACCCTGCAGAACGCCCGATGGGAGCCGTCCATTTCAGAAGGTTCAATGTACTGCGCAGCGACGCGAGCACTTCTGGAAAGCGTTCGCGTTTGCCGAGTGCTTCCAATAAAGGCACGGCGCTCCGCGCTTCGACGCCCATAAGAGCGAACGCGTTCATCGCGGCCTGGCGCAAGTCCTTGTCGCTACTCCTGGCGCAGGTCATCAACTCCGGAACTGCAATCCGGGCGCGCGGACCCATCGAGGCAAGTGACCGGGCCGCGGCCGTTTTGCGTTCGGTGGAAATTCTCAGCCGGAACCGCATTTCGCTGATGGTTTCGGTGGATGCAATGCCGCCGGGATTGGCGTCCTTGAGATAGTGATGCAGCAGCGGGACGAGATTGCCGGCCAAGGGTCCCATGCGCCCAACACCGTTGATCAGGTTTTCCGGATCCGGTATTTCTGCAAAAGCCTGTCGAAAAGCGCTTTCGACCTCGGGCGTGTAAATGCCCAGCATTGTCAGACAGGCCAACCCCTGAAGGCGATTTTTACCTTGGCTTCGGCTGTATTCCAACAGGACCGGAAGGGCCGGAATGGCGTCGGGGCCCATGACGAACAATACAGTCAGGTAGTAATACGGATTGCCAGGCAACGCGTCGAGCACCGCCGGAAGAATATAGGAGCCCAACGTTGATATCTCGTGAACCAGGTCCTTCAACTTAATCCACGTGCTGAGTTCCTTCATAGCGTGAACCAGGGCGGCGCGGGTTCGCGGCGGCGCAGGCCGCTTCTTGGCGGTGTCGACGTTTTTGAGGACGAAAGTAAGTTCGTGCCAGTCGTAGAAATTGTCCGGATGCTTGCCTTCGAGCATCGCGACAATCGTATCGTAAGCGGGCTCCGCGTCGGCTCCCAACTCCACGAGCTGTTGCGCAATGTTACTGCGAAATCGACAGTCGCGGTGCGAGAGTCGCTGGATCAGCGTATTAATATCGGCCGGCACGCGGGGTCCTTTCGTCGGTGATCGCCGGGGACATTATACCCTATTTGAAGGAGCACCTGCGGATCGATAGTTCGGGCTTTCAGGCCTCGAGCTCATCATTCACTTTGCCTGCGGGCGCCTGACCTTCATTCGCCTCGGAGATTTGTCATCCGCAACGACGTAGGCGTCGCACGATTTTGCGAGACTGACCGACATTCCGGGCAGCATGCGAATGAAAAATTTATCGCCATCCGGAGGGATGTTGATTTGCATGTCGTTCGGTCCGAATACGTACTCGCCCATCGGACGATCCTTGTCGAAGAGCGCTAACGGCAAAGCGATTACGAGTTCTTCGACGGCGGTGATCACGCCGCCCTTCGGCCAGGGGAAAATCTCACCGGGTGTCGCGATACAAGCTATGCCATCGGTATCCGGGGAGGGCTTCTTCACCCAACGCTTTAACCAGGCGAACATAAAATCGGCCTCCGCGCGCTGGGAGCAGAAAATAATGATAGCGGGGCGGACGCTGGGAGGTCAACGGGAATCGCGATGTCGCCCCTGCCGGGGCTTTGAGTCTGCGGGCGTCAGGGACCCACGGCTTACGCCGTGGGCTACTTTATGTCGCCGCTCCGCGGCTGACGGCCGGTGCGGCACGGCGAACTGACTCACCACGCCATCTCGGGTTCTTTTCCGGCGCGGAGGGCTTCCAGAAATTCGGAGAGCACTGCGGCGATGTTTTTGCGAGGCCGCATCAAGCCGCGGTGGGGATCGAAATCCCATACATCGCCGGTGATGCAATGCACACATAAGTTATAGGAGTCCCACGAGGCAAACGGCAGGAGTTCCGGCACCCAATATCCCTGCTCGCCTTTTGCGGGCGGGTAGTCGGGGACTGGGTCGAGCAGACAGTGTTCGAAAAACATTTTATGGTTTCGAATCACCTGGGCTGGCGTGTGCAGGCGATGGGATCCGAACAGGCCTTCAGTGCCTCCTTTGCTCAACGACCGCTGGCCGCCGTGAATTTTTAAGACCTCTCGGAGTTGTTTGGGCACGGGGAATTTCAGCGCAGTCGTGATCGCGTCGATCTCGGTCTTGGTTGCGGGCGGCAACAGTCCCGCGTTATGCGTGTAGCCGTTGTCGACGTAGGCGGATTGGAGTTCGGAGAGCAGCGTTCGAATCGTCATGCGGTGATTTTATTTCGCGGGCGAGGCTTCTGCAATGCCGGTGTTCGGCGCTGCCTCGGTCGCCCTGGCAGGGCTCAGGAGAACCAAGGCCACACCTGTACCAAGGGCTGCCGCCCATGGCTATTTACGGTCGGCCTTTCAGGCCGAGCAACGGCGCGAACGGCAGCGGCGTGCGCTCCCGCGAGTTCACTCCGTAGGAGCGATCCGTCTTCTCTCGCGAGGTCGTACCATTTAGTCGTGATCGTGGGATCATGGACGGGCGAATTTGTTCGCGAGGTCGGCACTGGTGGACGAGCCACCCGTGGCACACAACAGCGAGGCCAAAATTCCAAGACGGGCGTGACGGGCCTTAATTGCAAACGCGTTGCGTTTCAGGCTGGCGATTTGAGTTCGGTGTGAGCGGGTGTGGGACGGATGCGCTCCTGATCGGTTCATTCCGTGCGACGTCATTTCCGCGGGGCGTCGGACGGGACGAGCTTCAGCGCGGTTTGCAGGTCGGCGGCGGATTTGGCGGTGATGTAGATCAGCGTCGATCCGAGCGGCGTGCCGGCGGTCAGGGGGTTGCCGAAGAGGTCGACGGTTTCCACCTCTTTGCTGGTCGGGAGGAAATAGTTGTCGTGGTCGGCGGCCGGTGAGAGCACGAGCACGGCACGGTCTTTGCCTTCGAAGATGTAGGCGGTGACGCCGCGGGCGAGCGTTTGTTGTTGCTTGAATTTGGTGTCTTCCAGGTACCAGGCCATCGCGGAATGCGCGGCGGCGCAGGGGTGAAGGTAGCCGTCTTCGGTGACCAGCGTGCGCCATTCATCGCGCGCGCCGAAATAATCGTGGCTGTGCATCGAGTACAAAAACACTTTTTCGGGGCCCTGCGCGAGGATGGCAATCACGAAACGGCAGAGCCGGTCGGAGGTCGACGTCACGTCCTCTTCGTTGAGGTACGGGACAGTGTAGTGGTAGAAGCCCGAGCCGATGGAGCTGGCGGTCGACGAGCCTTCGCTCATCCAGACGGGTTTGGGCAGCTTGCCGCCGGGTGCTTGCGCGAGGATCGGGCCGATCGCGGCCTGGTAGCCTTGTTCGGCGACGTCCTTGGGGCCGCCGGCGAAGCCGTTGGTGTAATCGTGGTAGCTGATGATGTCGCAGTTGTTCAGGCCGTCGTGCTTGAGCACGCCGCGCGTCCAGTTGCTGCCGTTCTCTTCCGTCGAGGTGTTGATGCCGACGATCTTGATCTCCGGCTGCGCGGCTTTGACGGCGGTGTACGCGACCTGCATCAGATGCGCGTAATCGGCGGACGGATCTTTGCTGGTGACGAGTCCGTCGTGGCCCTCTTTTTTCGTGGGATCGAATCGCGCGATCCAGAATTCGTTGCCCCACGGCTCGTTCCAGATTTCGTACGTGTCGATCTGTTTGGCGTAATGCTGGACGACGACTTTCGCGTAGTTGGCCCAGGCGTCGTAATCTTTCGGCTGAAAAAATTTGTCGAAGTAGCCGTGCGTGGGGCTGTCGAGCAGGCTGGCCCACGGCGGCGCGGTGGAGATGGCGCCGAGAATTTTCATGCCGTGCGCGCGGTAGCGGGCGATGTCGGCGTCGCGGAAGGCCCACTTTCCGGGCTGGGGTTCGAGGTAATACCAGCCGATGTATTCCGTCCCGGCGTCGTGCAGGCGGGTCCAGTTTACGCCGGCGGATTTGGCCATGAGGATGTGGCGCGTGGTGGAGAGCGTGTGCGTGCCGAAAGGCGAATCGGGCGCGTCCTTCTCCCAATAATGGGGGCGGTGCAGGCGGTAGAGCACGAGCTCGTTGAACGGGCTGAGCGCGACGCCGTCCTTGACGACGCGCGCTTCGATGCGCCACGGACCGTACGGCCTGGTGGGAAAGACGTCGTAGCTCAGCGAGCCTTTTTGCAGCGCGGCATCTCCGGGCGGTGTTTCCTTAAGCGGCGCGTCGATGCGTTTTTCGCCGTAGAGCGTGACGACGCGGACTTCCAGTTTCGCGCCGGCGGGGTTGCCCATCACGCAGTAGTCGAAAGTGGCGGGCTGGTCGTCGAAGTGGACGCGCGTGCTGGAATTGGCGGAGAGCGCGACTTCGCAAGGCATGGACGGTTTGAAGGGCGTGGCGGTTTTGCCTTCGTTGACCTGGAGATCGCTGACGAGGAATTCCTGCGCGCCTTCGATGCGGACGCCGTACGCGCGGCCGAGCAGATGCGGCGAGAAGGGAAGTTCCACGCGGGTCCACCACCGCCCCGGGGTTGATCGGCGTCGACGCAATTTCGCGGCTGTCGCACATCACGAGCAAGCGGCCTTTGAATTCGCCGGAGAGATACATGCTGACGGTGTGCGTTTCGAAACTGCGCGCGATGCCGAACGGGCCGAAGGTGAGCGAGACCGGGCCGGTGACGGCGTGGACTTTCAGCGCCGGAACGCCGCTGGGTCCCATCGCTGTAGAGGGTTCAACGATGACGTTGTCGCCGTCGGAGAAATCGCGCCCGATGGCGTTGCCGGATTGCAGGCCGAGCGGGAAGCGCGTGACGTTCAGCAGATTGCGCGTGGAGGCTTCCGGGAACTGCGCCTTGAGGGACTCGATGAGTTCGGCGCGCGAGCGCTTGATCAATTGAAGACTGGCGAGATTGAAGTCGGCCACGCCATCGGCGATGACGAAGAGGCCGACCGGATGCGTGGTCGCGCCGGCCTGAAAATCATACGTGAAGGTTTTCCATGTTTCGGTCAGGGTCGCGCCGTGGTTCCAGAGGTATTCATAGGGCGCGTCGACCATGCGGATGCCGACGGCGATGACGCTGTGCTTGGTGCTGCGGGCGTTGAAGGTGAGGCGGAAGTACGATTCGCCGTCGATGGTTGGCAGCGGGTGGTAAAACTGGCAGCGGCCGGATTCGATTTTCGAGACGTTGACGTGGAGGCCGGCGCGTCCGGCGGCTTCGGCGCGTTCGTAGTTGATCCATACTTTCGCCCAGCCCATGGAATTTTCGTTCCAGCCGACAGGGAGCACTCCGCTGACGCGGGCGTCCTTGTCGACGATCGGCTCGCCGGCGGTGGCGGTGGCGAAGTCGGTGTCGATCCACGGGGTGACGTCCGCAGCGGACGCGGCGAGCGTTGCCAGACAGGCGCAGAGCACAAGCACAGAGAACGGGCGCATTTGGGGGGACCTCGAAACGCAGTAAAGAGTTGGGACGAGAGATGAAGTTTATAGCACGAGAGGAGAAAAGCTCTTACATCAGCCCGCTGTATTTGGCCATGGATTGATTTCAACACCCGATTTTGTAATGCGCGCTATGTAGGGCGGTTCGTTGGACAATACAATATCTGCAATTTGACCGACACTTTCGAGAATCAAATGCTGTAGTTCCTCTCCGGTCATATTTCCGGAGGTGATCGCAAAGTGCCGTAGCCCTGCTTCTCGAATTGCAGCGCATTCTTCGCTATCGCTATGCATTCGCTTGTCCTTGGTGATGACAATGTAAAAAAGTTTTCTGTCTGAACGTTGAAGCTTTCCAGCGCGTGTCAACCATGTGACGTCATCCGCAGATGCAGAAAAGTTTTCTTTGTGGTCAACGACAGAAAAATGATGCTTTTTGAGCGCATCGGTCACACCTCTGCCCAGTGAAACATCCACCAGGAAAGTGTAACGGCTAAGCCGCTCCCTGTTCGTAGCTAATAGCTTCCGTAATCTGGCGCGGGGTAAGTCCATAATCTTTTGCGAGCGCCGCGATGGAATCGCCGGCTTTACGACGCTCGAGCAAAATTTCTGTTTTGATGCGGGTCCCCGCAATGCACGGACGTCCAAATTGGACCGCAGGGTCGATGGAAACAAAATGGGCGGTGGCGTTTTTGCTGGTGATGGGGAAAACGCGCAACGGTTCGTTGTGCGGGCCGCGCTCTACACGCTTCAGGTACGGAGCGATAAGTTGCTGAAATTCCAACTGGCCCGCTTCGGAAAGATTGATCAATGAACCAACCCGTTCCATGAAGACGCTGGTACCGTAGGTGTCCAGCGGGCAATCTGCCAACGGATACTCCAGGTTCATCTTTTCTTTCAGGTACGTTACGGCGCGACGCACTTGCGCCAACGGAATGCGATGATGGCGGCGCAACGTGTTTAACACATAAAGCTCGACCAGATTCTTAAAATTCAGCAACGACGATTCGCGCTTAAGGCGTACGAGCTTGGCCTCTCCTTCCAGCCAAGCGTACGCAGTGCTGACCGGTAAACCGACGTAGTGTGCAGCTTCATAGGTAGAGTAAAGCGGCAACTCCCACGGTTGACGACCGCGGTAGATTGTGTTTGAGTTGGCTGCCCTAATCGCTACTGACACGTGTATTCACTCCGTTGGTCATCCTACTTTAACAGTGATCGGACGAGAGCAAATCTCTTTTCAGGGAAAAATTAGCCATTGATCTGATTCCGTTCTCTTTGGCTCAGAATCGCGTCTGCCGCGGCGGCGAGGTCGGCGCTGATCTGGCAATTGGGGTGCGCTTTGATGTAGGCGTCGTGCTCGGATTCGGCGCCGGCGCCGGTGCGGACGAGGATCGCGGTCAAGCCGGCGCGGTGGCCGAATTCCATGTCGCTGGCGCGGTCGCCGATCATGTACGAGCCGCTCAGGTTCAGGCCGAGCAGTTCGGCGGCGCGGTGGATGTAGTGGGGTTCGGGTTTGGAATCGCGCATGCCACCGAATGCGGGGTGGCAGGGATGTTCGGCGCCGCGGCTGAAGAAGATGGCATCGGGTTCGGCGGCGGGACTTCCGGCTTCGTCGCGCAGCAGGCGGCACATGCGTTCGTTGACGCCTTGGACGGTCTCCGGCGTGACGTAACCCATGCCAATGGCGGACTGGTTGCTGACGACCACGCAGGCAAATCCGGCTTCGCGCAGACGGCGAATCGCGGCGGCGGCTCCGGGAATGAGTTTCATCTCATCGGGTCCGCTGCTGTAGGCGGCCAGCGTGTTGATCACGCCGTCGCGATCGAGAAAGACGGCGCGGCGGCCGGCGCCGTGCGGCTGCTGCAGCAGCGCGTGCGTCTGGCTGGCGACGTCGTGGTCGTGGAGTTCGTAGATGCGGTAGCGGTGCGGGAAATCGCAGAAGGCCGGCGCGGTCGTGAACGTGCAGGCGCCTTCGCGGATCAGATCTGTGCCGGAATGGTAATGGCCGGAGAGCGAGAGCGCCACGGTGCCACTGGCGACCATGCGCCGCTTGAGTTCCTCGTGTTCGAAGTACGTGTGCGGGTAGCCCTGGTTGAGTTCCGGCGTGATCACGTAGTGCTGGAGATGAATCTGCGGCGGCGCGTTGGGGTCGCTGAGAAGACGCGCCCAGAATTTCCGTTCGCGGTCCAGGCGCCGGGGGACGTGGCCTTCCCATTCGCGGTCGCAAAAGCGCGCGATGGCATATCCGCCGGCGCTGACCAGATGCGGCCCGCGATCGAAGACTTCCCAGAACGCCGGTTCGTAATCGTGATTGCCTGGCAGCACGAGGAACGGCATGCCGGTGGCGTCGAGCAGTTGCTTGATGGCGCGGTAATCGTCGATGGCTTCGCTGCGTTGCAGTTCCTGCTGCTGCTGCCACGCGTAGTAATCGTTGGGATAGAGCAGGTGATGCGGGACGTCGATCAGGTCGCCGGTGATGGCGAGAAAATCGACATAGCGCTGTGCAATTTCTTCCAACGCTCGAGAGAGAAGTTCCAGCATGACGCGGCTGCGGCGTTCGACGACGTGGGCCGAGCCGGGCTGCGCGTGACGAAGGTGAAGATCGGAGAGGTGAGCCAGACGGAGCTGGGGCATGGAGCGTTCTCGAAGTGTGAAAAAATGATCTTACTGGTGAGAAAGCGCGCTGCCATCACCTTCAACAGAATGAGAAATTCGGAGTAGGGCGTGTCGATATTCGTCGAACGTGAGTGGCGCACTTTGTAGGGGCATAGCGTTCCATATAGCGTGCAGTGGTGATTATCGGGCAGAAATCGGCGAAAAATTCCAGCGCGCAACGCGCACAAATTATCTTTTCCAATTCCGGCATAGAGGCGCGGGAAGTGCACATGTGTAACAGGTAACTGTTGGATGCCGGTGAGCCGGCATGACCTCGAAAGGAAGTTCGCCCATGTTTTTTTCACATCGAATCTTCACACTAATTCTGGCGGTGAGTTTGACGTCGTCGTCGTTCGGGTTTTCCGTGGATACGTCGGAAGAGCAGAAGCATCTCGATTTCCTCGCGGCCTACAATGAACAGCCCGCGAAGAAGCGGATCGCGGCGATCACGAAACTGGATCGCGCCAAGGATCAGCGTTCGATCGAGACGCTGTATTCGGTCAGCCTGCGCGACCCGGATCCGGAAGTGCGTTCGCGTGCGTTTTTCGCGCTGGTTCACTGCGACGATGAGTACGGCTACACGGCGTACCTGGCAGCGGACAGTTTCAAGAAGGAGACCGAAGAAGGCGTGAAGGTGGAAAAAGCCGTGCGCCTGGGCGCGCTGCGCTACAAGTGGGCGGCGTTGAACGAGCTGGTCGGCTTCCTGCATTCATTGCGCTGGAATCCGTGGCAGTGGAATTCGTACAGCTCCAACGGCGGTTACATCGCGGCGGGCGATCCGCCGTCGCCGGGCGAAACTCCTTCCAAGCCGGCGCCGCCCAAGAGCGGGTATCCGGAATGGCAGAACCGCGAGCCGCTGCGCTGGCGGAGCGAAGAAGAGTTGATCGGGCTGGTCACCAAGACGATCAATGGCATCGCCGGCACGCAGATGGAATCGCGGCCGCGCATCGATCAGGAAATTGTGAAATGGTGGGAACGCAAGGGCGACCTGTGGCTCGATTACGATCGCCAGCTGCGCGCGAAGACGCAGGCGAAAGCGCAGGAAGTGAAGTTCAAGGATGTGGCCGAGATTCGTGCCGATGACATCCGCCCGGACGCGACCTTGCGCGACATGCTGCTGAAGAATCCGCCGCCCGTGGCCAAAGACGGAAAGCCGCCGGCGCAGACGCCGCTGGCTCAGCGGAAGTTGTCGGGGCCGGAAGACGAGTAACATCCGCCATTTCCCTTTGTCACGCTTTTTCGCCCGCGGTAGTTTGCGCGGGCGAATTCGTTTGGAGATTGCCGGGAGAGCCACGATGAAAGCCATGGTGCTGGAACGGAAAGCCGGTCATGAAGCGCTCGTTCCGCGGGAGATTCCGCGGCCGCAGCCCGGCGCGGGCGAGGTGCTCGTCCGTGTGCACGCGACGGCGGTGACGCCGACGGAATTGCAATGGTTCCCCACGTTTACTCAGCGCGATGGCCAACCGCGTACGTTTCCGCTGGTGCTCAGCCATGAGTTCTCCGGCGTGATCGAAGCAGTCGGCGCGAAGGTTTCCGGTTGGGCGGCGGGCGCGGTCGTGTACGGGCTCAACGATTGGTTCGTGAACGGAGCGCTGGCAGAATTCTGCGTCGTGGCGGCATCAGGGATCGCGGCCAAGCCTGCGTCGCTGGACCATGTCCATGCGGCGGCGGTGCCGATTTCCGCGCTAACGGCGTGGCAGGGCCTGTTCGGCCGGGCGAACTTGAAGCGCGGACAGCGCGTGCTGATTCACGGTGCGGCCGGCGGCGTGGGAATTTTCGCGGTGCAACTGGCGGCACGCGCGGGAGCTCACGTGATCGCGACGGCCTCGGCCAGCACGATCGAGTTTGTGCGCTCACTCGGCGCGGCGGAGGTGCTGGACTACAAGACGACGCGATTCGATGAAACCGTGCGCGATGTGGACGCCGTCTTCGACAGCATCGGTGGGGAGACGCTGGCGCGTTCGTGGACGGTTTTAAAGCCCGGCGGAACGCTGGTTACGATCGCGGCGCAGAGCGAAGGCGTGAGCGATCCGCGCGTGAAGGATGCGTTTATGCTGGTCGAAGCGCGCGGCTCGGAACTGGCGGAGATCGCGCAAAAAATCGATGCAGGCGAGTTGAAGGTGTTGATCGCGGGCGAGTATCCGCTTTCGGAAGCGCGCGCTGCGTTCGCGCGCGCTGAGCAGGGCGGGATGCGTGGGAAGATTGTCGTGCGGGTGAATTAACCCGCGCGGCTCAGATTTTCTTCGACGAGTTTGCGGCAGCGTGGTTGCTCTTGCCGTGTGGCGGCTTCAAGCCGTGCTTGCGGTTCTTCTTCGTGCCTTCCGCTCGCTTGGTGGTGGGCGGGTCGGTCATTTCGCCGGACATCGGTCCATCGCCGGTGGCTTCGTCGGTCTCCACTTCGGCGTCTTCCGCGTCTTCGGCATCGAAGCCGGAGCCGACACCGTCGGTGGACAACGCGCCGCCGGTGGCTTCGGCGCGTTCTTCGTTCGCCGTCTCGGCAGCGTCACGCATCTGCGCATTGCCACGAGCGGGGTGGGCCAGGTTCTCTTTCGTTTTTCTCACGATTGAATCTCCTTTGAGTCGCATTGCAGAAAATCGTTCTCTGGGAGAATCGGCGCAACTATGGAGCCACCGCGCATGGGCGATTTCCCGCCCAGCACGTGCGTGCGCAAAGACATAAATGCCTGAAGTGGATCGACGCGCCGGGCACCGATTTTCGATATTGAGATACGACGTGCGGTTTAGATCTGAACGGTGCCGACGAGTTGCTTGAGTGAGGAGAGCTTCTCAGCATCGAGCCACGTGTTCAGTTCGGCGTTGAAGCGGTTGGAGAAATCGGGGTCGATATAGTTGACGGTGCCGGCTTGGACGGCGCAGGCGCCGGCGATGAAAAATTCCAGCGCGTCGGCGACAGTGCGGATGCCGCCGATACCGACGATCGGCACGTTCGGGCAGGCCCTGGCGACCTGGTAGACGCAGCGCACGGCGACGGGGCGGATGGCCGGGCCGGAAAGTCCGCCGGTCGTGTTGGCGATGCGCGGCTTGCGCGTCTTCGGGTCGATGGCCATGCCCAGTACGGTGTTGATCAGCGAGAGCGCGTCGCCGCCGCCTTCCACCGCGGCGCGCGCGATTTCGGCGATGTCGGTGACGTTGGGCGAGAGCTTGATCATCAGCAGCTTCTTCGTCGTCGGTCGCAGCGCTTTGATCAGGCGCAGGCAGTCGTCGGCGCGCGACGAGAACGCGCAACCGTGCTTCACGTTGGGACAGGAGATGTTGATTTCAAAGCCGTCGACGGCTTCCACGGAATCCAGGCGCGAGCAGATCGTCGCGTAGTCTTCAATCGAATTGCCGACGACGTTGACCAGCACTTTCGTGGGGAGCGTGGCCAGTTCTGGTACGCGGTGCGCGATGAAACTTTCCAGGCCACAATTTTCCAGGCCGATGGCGTTGAGCATCCCCGCCGGCGTTTCCCAGATGCGCGGTGCGGGATTGCCTTCGCGCGGCAGGACGCTTAAGGATTTGGTCACGACCGCGCCGAGTTTCGACAGATCGACGATCGGTGCGTACTCGCTGCCGTAACCGAACGTTCCCGATGCGGCGATCAGCGGGCCATTGAGCGTCAGGGGCCCGAGTTTGACAGACAGGTCGCTCATGGCGTGTTTCCTGAACTCGATGAAGTCGACGCGGGCGGCGCGCTCGCGGGCGCGGCAGGCGTAACTTCCACAGCCGGAGTGGGTTTCGCGTGCGCGGGGTCTTTGAAGAAAATCTCGGTGATCAGAAAGAGGAAGACGCCGACGGTGATGCAGATGTCGGCGACGTTGAAGACGGCCCAGTGTTCGACGATCGGCAGCGGGTGGACGAAGTCGATGAAGTCGCGGACGAAGCCGAAGACGAGCCGGTCGATCAGGTTGCCGATCGCGCCGACGAGGAGCAAGCCCAGCGAACAGACCAGGAGCGGATGCGCGGTGCGCCAGACGCGGATATAGAGCAGGGTAATCAGCGCGAGCGCGATGAGCGAGACGATGAGAATGAAGGACGGGTGATTGCGGAACATGCTGAAGGCGACGCCGAAGTTTTTCTCGGGGCGGATTTCCAGCCAGTTGTCGGCCACCACCACGAACTGTCCGGGTGCCAGCTTGGTGAAGACCAGGAATTTGGAAGCATGATCGAGGACAATCCCAATCAGCACCAGCAATGTGAAATTCTGAGGTTTGCGCATCTTTGCACGATTTTAGGATTGGGGGACACCAAATTCAAACCGCCTTCGTACTTTTCCGAAAAGTGGAAGAGCAGCGGTGATGAGGTATCGGCAGAACCGTGCGGGGAGGCGTGGAGAATCTGCTATCCGAGCCTTCACTCAGCGACCAACGCGCGAGGGTGGCTTTAGAGGCAACGACAGTACAGATCGCTACGAAGTCGTATGAAATTCCGGCAGGGGAACGTCCGTCCTGGAGCCTCTTGTTGCTGACGCAACCCGGCCCGAGGGGCCGGGCCACCCCTCGCGGGTTATGGCTCGATTTTTTACAGACTCAAGCGCTACTCTTTCGAAAAAAAAACGCGCCGCTACATGCGGCGCGCTTTTTCGACATTCGACATTCGACATTCGTCATTCGATCAAAACTTCTCGTCCTTCTTCTCGTCGCCGTCGCCTGGGCCCGGGGCGGGTGCGGGAGCTTTGCCGGCGCCTTTGCGGGCGATCGTCGACATTTCGATGAACGGCGCCAGCGGAACGCGGATCTGGCCAAAGAAGCGACCGCCGTTGTAGCTGCCGGCCATCAGCATCGGCGCTTTGGATTTCAGCTGGCTGAACATCGCCGAAGCAGGATTGCCGGGCATGGCGGCCATGGCATTCTGCATAAAGCCGATGGCGTCAAGGTCCATGTAGACCTGCTTGCCGTCGCCAAACGCGGAGATCGATTCCAGGGAGACGTCAGGCTTGACGTTGCCGGCGAGGGCCTTGTCGATCAGCTTGTCGAGTTCCGCCGGATCATACGACCCGAGGTAGAGTCCTTTGACGATCGCCACGTCTGTTTCCTTGGGCATATTCTTGATCTGCGCGGCTTGCGCAGGCGCCATCTTGGTGGTGTCGAAGTCGATCTTCATGCGATGAACATCCACGCCACCGTGCTGACGCACAGCTTTCTGCAGCTCGGCAGTCATCTTCATGCCCATGTCCGCGTACATCTTCCCCAGGGAGCCGTCCGGACCCATCAGCTTGACCATGTTCTCCACGAAGGTCAGGTATTTTTTATCGTCGGTGATGGTTACAGCCATTTCCATCGCCATGCCGCCGGTGGGCAGCAGATCCATCGACATGGCCATGTCGCCGCCCATGTAGTCGGCCATGCCACTGAACATTTCCTGCACGTCCTTACCGCCGACGTCCGCGAATTCCGGATCCTTGGTCACCAGCGAGATCATTTTGTTGATGAAGACCTTGTAGCCAGCGGGGCTGATGCGGAACGCGCCGGTCATCGACCCGCTCTTGGACAGCAGCATCAGCGTCTTGTTGATGCCGGGAGGCGGCGTGCCGAAGAGCGCGGCCAGCGGGCTTTCCTTCTTGGCGCAGACGAGATGTTCCACGTTGATCTGGTCGGCTTTGATCGAGATGTCGTACTGGACTGAATCGAGTTCGTTGAGCATTTCGGCGAGCACCTTCATTTCGATGCCCAGAATCTTTCCCAGCGCCTGGGGGTCCATGCCGGCGGCAGCGGGATTGGCGGCCGTGGCCACGGCCAACTGCTGCTTGACCAGGTCCATGCCCTTCTGCACCAGCGGACCAAAGCTTTCCATCAGGTTGGCGGCGCCCAGATACACGCGCACGTCGCCCTTGATCTTGGCGTCGGCGATCTTCTGATAAGCGGCCAGTTGTGTCTGGCCCAGAGTCAGGGCGTCAGCGGTCTGCGCGACGACGAGCACGCCGCCGGAGAATGACGTTACCATCTTCATGCGCGTGAAGGCTCCGTCGAACGGCGCGGCGGCCTTGGCGGGAATGAAGAGCGCGAACGGCGGCGGACCGGCGGGCGTATCCGTCGGCGGCGTCTTGAAGAGCATTGCGACGATCGGCTTGGAGGCATCGAGATTGGCCAGCGCCGGATCGCCGAGCATGAAGCCCAGCGTCATCTTCAACTGTCCAGGCGGCTGCTGCGGATTGAACTGCTTGGCCACCGCTTCGGCGTTGTCGAGCAAGGAATTCAAGTTGGGCACGGCCACATAGACCGAGACGTCCTTGGTGCCCAGATCAATGGGCTGAGGCACATCTTCGGCGCGGAGCGTGAAGGAACTCAAGACCACGACGGCGAACACAATACACGGCTTCAGCAGCGTACGGACGCTAGCTCGATTCATGATTTCTCCTTGGGGGCTTCTTTCCGTGGGCAAACTGTGTCCGCGGGAGCAGCGATTTTGCCCGAAGGGATGAAGTTAGCCATTAGAATTTCGGGGCGAGATTATAAGCGGCTCCTGGCTGCTGGCTCTTGGCTCTCGGCTCTTGGGCCTGTCGGGAAGAGTTGGTGCCAAGAGCTAAATGCCCGTCGGTCCTGAGATCGAGTGCTTCGTCTCTTTGCAGGAGAAGCCGCGTTCGAGTGGATAGTGCGTGTCGGTGTTTTCCCAGAACGTCACGCGATCGGACGGCAGCGCGAGTTTCGTGCGGATGTCGTCGAGGTGGAGCGGGTTGCGCAGTGTGACGACCAGCGGGGAATCCGACCAGGCGCCGAGATCCGCCGCGTGGACCGCGTTGCCGAGCGCGAGTTCGAGATCGAGAATGGGACGCAACGCGGGGCTGAGCGTTTTGAGCGCGGCGGCGTGGTTGGGATGGATTTCCATAGGGGCTGCGATTCCCGCGCACGCGTCACTCACTGGAAAGAAGCATGTTTTTTAAAGCGACAGGCGCTGAGCAAGGAGCAAGCATACGGCCGCTTGCTCCTTGACACACAACCATCTCGCCGTGCTTCGCGTCAACCCCCTGCCCCACTCCCAAGAGCCAGGAGCCGCCACTCAGATCCCCGGGTACCAGTGCTTGGCGTTGTGCAGCCAGATCTTTTCGCAGACGTCCGGGGGTAGGGCCAGGCCCTTGGCGGAGTGGTCCCAGTAGCTGACAACCTTGTCGGTGCCGAGGAAATCGAACCACGCCAGCGCGCATTCCTTGACGTCTTTGTGAATCTGCGCGCGCTGTTCGTCGGTGGGGCTGGGTACGTCGGCGTGAGTGAACAGGTCGGTGCCGAAGAGAATGCGGTCCTGGTACTTCAGGAAGAAGTTCCGCACCTTCTCGCGGTCCTGGATCATCATGTCGCCCAGCCGCGCGGACGTATCGACGGCAAAGTTGGGGTACTGGTCGAGACGCTTGGCGACTTCGTCGGTATCGTATTCCAGACTGCCAAAGTGGCAGCCGACGATGCGCAGCGTGGGGTGCTGAGCGGCGACGTTGTCGCGCGCCTTGATGTGATCGGCGTGCGAAAGCCATTCGGATTTGCCGTACATGTGCCACTGCGGATTGACGCTGTAGTAGCCGTAGTGCGGGCTGGTCTTGTCGAGCGGACGCCAGCAGGCCATCGGTTCGCCGATATGCATCGCCAGCGTCTTGTTCGACTTTGCCAGGTAATCGAAGATCGGCGAGAGCAGCGGATCGTCGACCTGGAACCAGCGCCCGTCGGGGTGCTTTACTTCCATGCCCAGATTCTTCCAGACTTTGCAGGCGATCGCGCCGGCCGCGAAATCACGGTCGAGCTGGTTGATCACCTTGTCGACGTAGCCCCGGTCATCGAAGCGCGGCAGATCGAAGCTGGTGATCCACGCGTACTGCTCGGGATATTTCTGGGTCATCGCGCCGTAACGGTCGGCCTGCGTGCGCCACGCGCCGTTGGTATCGGTGCCGATGCAAATGCTCAAGATCTTGACGTTGAGATCGTCGCAGAATTTTGCTGAAGCCGGATGATTGCCGTTGAAATGACAATGAGCATCGATGCGTCGCATGAATCAGTAAACCCCCGAGAAGCGCGGGCCGAAGGGCCGCTACGTCAGACATGTTAGCGCGAGCATTGGCAGGTGGCAAGGGGGAGCGCGCTAACGCGCGAGGGGCCAGGGGTCAGGGGTCAGGGGGCAGGGGCAGGGGTCAGAATAGAGCGCGCGCAGGGGTGGTCGTGCGCCAGGTTTACTTCTGGGTGAAAGAAGCAGAAGGCAGGAGCAGTAGGAAGTGTTGCGAGCGGCGATACGTGACGCCCTCAAGCCAACTCTGCCCCCCGGAACGAACGCGCATTATACCTCCCCTGCGCGCGCTCTATTTCTGACCCCTGGCCCCTGGCCCCTGACCCCTGCGCGAAGCGCCGTTTATCCATTGACGCCTCTCGCAATTCGGCCGACGATAACCCATCTATGGTAATTTCGTTCCAATGTTCCTGCGGCGAGGTGCTGGAGGTTCCCGAGACGTTTGCGGGGCGGAAGGCGTATTGTTTGAAGTGCCAGAAGAGCGTCGATGTGCCGGTGCCCAAGCGCGATCAAGGGCGCGGCGAGGGCGCGAATTCGCGGCCGGAAGACACGACGATCAGCGTGCCGATGCAAAGCGACGACAGTCCGGCGTCCGACCCCAACGCTCAGACCGTGCGGCGCGCGCCAAGTCCCAATCTCACCTCGCACACCGATCCGATGCTGGAGACGAAGAACATCAAGGCGCCGTCGGGGTCTTACGATCAGGCGCCGGAATACGAGCTGGTCACCGAACTGAACGGCAAAGAGCATTGGAAGGTGACGTGCTTTTGCGGCAAGCGGCTGCTGACGCCCACGCGCAGCGAAAATGCGTACGGTCGCTGCCCGAAATGCGGGCGGCGCATCCGGCTGCCCGGCCACGACGCGTTGTTGAAGACGCTGGACTTCGGCGTTGTGCCCGGCAGCGCGCCGGGGAGCACGGAATTGCCGGAGCGCAAAAAATCGGCGACGTTCACCAAAGCCGATCTGGACAAGGCACTGGACCTGGTGCTGCAGCAGGACGACATCGTCACCGAGCTGGCGCTGCTGGTGCCGGAAGTGCCCATGTCGTCGAACGATCCGATCATGGCCGCGACGACGGCGGCGATGACGGCCGCCGACCGCCTGCGTCCGCAGCGCCCGGAGACGCCGCGGATTCAAGTCGGCAGCGGCGGGCACATCGCGGCGTGGCCGCTGGCGGGAATTCTGCGCCGGGGCCTGGCCGGCTTCATCGACCTCACGTTTGCAATCACCGTCACGGCGCTGTTAGTCGTCGCCGCGCTGCAGGGAATTCTGCCGCGGTCGCTGGTCGGTTTCGGCACGATCCTGGCGATTTTTATTCTGACCGGAATTTTCAACGATGGCTTTTTGCATCTATTGATCGGCGCGAGCATCGGCAAGAAACTGGTGGTCGTGGTGATCCGCAATTACCTGGGCGCGGAGCTGAAACCCGGCCGCGTGATGTTACGCGCCGTCTGCAAATGGCTGCTGATTCCCGGCTGGTTCATCGCCGCGATTGACCCGAACGAACGCAGCCTGCACGATCTGCTCTGCGGATCGCTGGTGTTGAAAGGCCGCGCGCGCAAGCGCAGTGCGCCGAGTGAAGCGGCGTGAGATCTTAGTACCGCACTCCGTACGCAGTTAAGGAAAATTTTCCTTATGTTGGCTTTTGACCAGGTATTAAATTTAATACAAGGTTACGTCGATAGACTTGGTCGAATATTGCGTGTGCCAATTGGCACAAGGCATCTTTTTGTCACACCTCACGTCGTCGGCATCACGCCGAAATAGACCGCGCCCATAATCAGCGCGAACGCGACCCAGTGGTTCCACTTCGGCGTCTCGCCAAAGACGAACAGCGCAAAAACCATGAAGACTGCGATCGAGATGACTTCCTGCACGATCTTCAGCTGATACTTGCTCACGTTGGCTTCGTTACCGAAGCGATTGGCGGGAACCTGCAGGCAGTATTCGAAAAACGCGATGCCCCAGCTGATCAGGATCGTCGCCCACAGCGCCGTTTTCGGAAACCATTTGAGATGCCCGTACCACGCAGCCGTCATGAAGATGTTGCTGAGCAGGAGAAGTCCAACGGTCCATGCCATGAATGATGCTCCAGAAGGGCGGCTCTTGGCTGTTAGCCTTTGGCTCTTGGGCCTGTCGGGTTAAGCGCGCGCCGAGTTGATGGCTGGGTGTGTCAAGGAGCAAGCGGCCGTTTGCTTGCTCCTTGCCTCGGCGCGGCCAATCCTGAAATCACACGTCAACCGGGTTGCACACTCAGCGCTTGCGCAAAAGTCGGGAACGCAACAGCAAGGAGCAGCAAACAGCCGCTGCTCCTTGACCCACAGGCTCTTCAGCCTTGTCTTCTTCTCCGCCTTGTTCCACTCCCAAGAGCCAAGAGCTAGGAGCCAAGAGCCGCCTTACTCCTTGTCGCCTTCCGAGTGCTGCGACTTTGGCGCTTCGTCTTCTTCCGCTTCGCGCGGGCGGCGCACGCGGCTGAGTTGCTCGCGGTAGTTGCGATAGTTGAGCTGCATTTCCTGCAGCGAGTCGCCGCCGAGTTTTTCGCAGAGGGCTTGCGCCAGCACGAAGCTCAGGAAGTTTTCGCCCACGACCGCGGCGGCCGGCAGCGCGCAGAAATCGCTGCGTTCGATGTCGGCCTTCATCGCTTCGCCGGTGCTCAACGAGACCGAGGCCAGCGGCTTCATCAGCGTGCTGATCGGCTTCATCGCCACGCGTACGATCAGCGGCGCGCCGTTGGTAATGCCGCCTTCCAGACCGCCCGCGCCGTTGGTCGGGCGCGAGAAGCCGCCGTCGGCGACGGGTGATTTGGCGGGATGATATTCGATCGCGTCGTGAACTTTGCTGCCCGGCAAGCGCGCGGCGGCGAAGCCCATGCCGATCTCCACGCCCTTCATCGCCTGGATCGACATCATCGCCTGAGCGATGCGGCCGTCGAGTTTCCGGTCCCACTGCGTGTGATCGCCCAGTCCGATGGGCAAGCCGTGGACGATGACTTCAAAGATGCCGCCGAGCGTGTCGCCGTTCTTCCGCGCGTCGTCGATGGCTTCGCGCATCAGCGGTTCGGACGGTTTGTGCAGGCAGCGCACGTCGCTGTCATCGGCATGATTCAGGTCGTCGAAGGTCGGCGCGAAATCCGCGGGCACCGCGACCGGGCCCAGCGCGACGACGTGGCTGCGGACTTCGATGTGAAAGTGGCTCAGCAGCAGGCGGCAGAGCGCCCCCGCGGCGACGCGCGCGGCGGTTTCGCGGGCGCTGGCGCGTTCGAGGATATCGCGGATCGGCGCGTCGAATTTCAAATGTCCGGCGAGGTCCGCGTGGCCGGGGCGCGGGCAATCGAGCTCCGGGGCCGTCTCGATGCGGCAGTCCTTGTTCCAGATGGCCATGATGATCGGCGCGCCCATGCTGCGGCCGTGGCGCACGCCGGAGAGGAATTCGGCCTGGTCAGTCTCAATTTTCATGCGGCCGCCGCGGCCATAGCCTTTTTGTCGCCGCGCGAGCTGGTGGTTGATCGCCGGATTGTCGATCGGCACGCCGAACGGAAAACCATCCACAAAGGCAAAGCAGCCGCGCCCATGCGACTCACCGGCCGACGAGAAACTCAGACGTCCCATGTTGCATCAACTCCGCAGAAAGACTACATTTCGTAAATCAACCGTTTCGCGCCGGGCAAACCCGAGGCAATTTCAGCACGTCCAGTGACACGGCTGCGTTACAGAAGGTATACAACCCCGGACCACCGTCAAAGGTATACTGGTGTGCCGCAGGTTGGACGCCTGCGGTACAATGGCGATGGAAAACCATGAAGACGCTGAGCGGACGGATCATCAACGGTTACTTGATCCAGGAAGAGATCGGCCGCGGCGGCATGGGCGTGGTCTTCAAGGCGCGGCAGCTGTCCGTCGACCGCCCCGTGGCGCTCAAGTTTCTCTCCTCGCGCGTCGCCGACGACGAGCGCGTCATCGCACGCTTCATGCGTGAAGCGAAGGCCGCCGGCAAGCTCGCGCACCCCAACGTCGTCTCCGTTTACGATGCCGGTTTCGCCGAAGGTTTTCATTACATCGCGATGGAGCTGGTCGACGGCTCATCGGTCCGCCAGAAGATCCGCGACCAGGGCGCGCTGAGCGAAGACGAAGCGCTGACCATCGCCGCGCAGATGGCCGAAGCGCTGCGCTTCGCACACGACCGCGGGGTGCTCCACCGCGATGTGAAGCCCGACAACTTCCTGATCGACCGCCGCGGCCACGTGCGCCTCGCGGACCTGGGCCTCGCGCGGTTCGTCGGCAACGAAGACGTCACGGAGCTGACGCAGGAAGGCTCCACGCTCGGCACGCCGCAGTATATGTCGCCGGAACAATGCAAAGGCGTCGGCGTCGACGCACGCAGCGATTTATACAGTCTCGGCGCGTCGCTGTACCTGATGAGCACGGGCAAAGCGCCGTTCGACGGTCCAGGCCCCGGCGCGGTGATCGCGAAGGTCCTCACCGAAAAACCAATCCCCTTGCGCCAGGCCAACCCCGCGCTATCGCCGGCGTTCGTGGCGCTGGTCGAGAAGCTGATGGCGCGGGAGCCCAAGGCGCGCTTCGCCAACGCCGCGGACGCGCTGCGCGCCATCGAACACTGCAAGACCGATCGCGCGAAAGCGGCGGCGGCGCTTGCCAACCCCGCGCCGGCGCGACTGCAGGTGAAGTTCATGATCCTCGGCGCGGTCGCCGCGATTGCGATGCTGATCTTCCTGGGCAACGCGAGCCGACGGCGGCAGCAGCAACAGCAGCAGCAGAACACGCCAGAAACGTCAACGCGGAGCGATGTGACGACATCCACGGGCACGTCGGCATCCATCACCACTTCGCCCTCCCCCACCCCCCTTACCCCGTCGATCGCGCCGGTTGAACCGGTGAAAGGTCCGCCGACGCGCGAGGACCTCGCGAAGGAACTCTTCGAAGCCGCGGAAGCCGCGCACGCGAAGAAGGATCGCGCGACGCTGAACGAAAAGCTCAATCAGCTTTCGCTGCAGTACGCCGACACGGAGTATTTCAAAGCGCACGCGCGCGAGATTTCGGAACTGCCGTCGAAATAATGCACACTCTGTAAAGCTCTCATTAATCTATGGATTGCGTCTCGACAGTGCCGCCCACTTACGGCATTCTTTAGAGTGTGGGGCGGCACGGGCGCGGGAATTGCGCGAGTGCAGCCGGACGTTCAAGGGGGACACCCGTGAGCAAACGAAAACCGCTCAATTCCGAGCGGAAGCAGGCCTTGTCTGGCGAAGAAGAGCTGCGCAACGTCGCGGCCGAAATTCGGTCAGCACCGCAATCGAAACGCTCCATTAATACCAATGGCAAGCGCCGCATCCCTGCGCCGTCGGGTGCCGCGCCGTTAATTTCGCTCACCGCCGCGCTGGCACCCTCGTCCACCGCCTCGTCGAACCTGTCCAAAAAAGATGAGCAGGTTGTTCATGAAGGACCAGAGCCTCAGCCCAGCGGCCATGTCGATCTCGGGCTGCCCCTGCCGGATCGCTACGGATTTGACCGCCTCGTCGCGCTCGCCCGCGACCCCCGCATTGTCTACACGTATTGGGAACTCGACGGCGACCGCATGAACGAAGTCCGCGACGCGCGCGGCCAGGAATTCATCGACGCCTGCGCCTGGGTGCTGCGCTGCTACCGCCTCAACGAAGGCGTGGCTGTCGACATGGAAATCGATCCGTCGATCGGCAACTGGTACGTCGAAGTCGGCGGCCCCGGCCGCTACCAGGTGGAACTGGCGTTGATGTCGCCCGACGGCGAGTGGATTACGCTGCTGGTCTCGCAGGTCGTGATCACGCCCCTGCTGGGACCGTCGGCCGAAATCGACGAAGAATGGCGCATGCGCCCCGAGGACGAAGAAGCGCTCAACGCACTGCTGGCCAAATTGATGGGCCAGGATCAGGAAGCCGAGAAGCGCGGCAATTCGAATTTCCTGGGCTCGTCGCGCATCGCCGCGAGTTTCGGCGTGGTCAGCAGCATGGCGTTCGTGGGCTCGTCGTTCAGCGGACGTCCCGTCGCCGGCTCTTGGATGCACAGCATGCTCGGCTCCAGCGAACGCGTGCCGGGGTCCGGAGCGTCTGGCGGATCGGGCGGCTTCGGCTGGATCGTCGCGCCCACCGGCGTTCACGAACCGCAACTCGATCGCCCCACGGTCTTCAACGGCGGCCCGAACTGGAACACGCAGGACAACCTGCCGCGCAGCGGCGTCGCCAAGACGCAGCAGCCGCACTTCAAAATCAAGCTGCCCCGCCGTGTCGTCGGCGTGATCCCCGGCAAACCGACCTGGCCCCCCGCCGGCGTGAAACTCGCGCCCGCGTTGGCCCGGGCGCTCAGCGCGAAGCGGTGAAGTTTTATTCTCACGCAAAGCCGCTAAGTCGCAAAGTACGGCAACGGATTTGGGACTTGGGAATCGGATTGTCGTCGATGCCTAACTCCAGTCCGTAATCTGTTCTTTGCGTCTTTGCGGCTTTGCGTGAGAATAAGATGTAGGTCTTGGCGAGACAATATTGATGAGCAAGCGCACGCCTAAAAAGCCGCGGAAAGCTCCGGGGGCGCCCAAACCTCCCGGACGCATGTCGTTTATTTCTCCGTGGCGGAGCAGTTATATTTTCAGTCCGAAAAAGCCTGGGTGTTTCTTTTGCGATGCGAGTGCGCTTCCGGACGGCGATGAAGCGGCGTGGAAGGCGATGCTGCTGCTCCACCGCGGCGAGCATGGGTTGGTGATCATGAATCGCTATCCGTACACCGGCGGCCACCTGCTCGTCGCACCCCGGCGGCACACGGCGGACTTGCCCAAGCTCACGACTGAAGAGAGCCAATACCTCTGGGAATTTACGCGGCGCTCCGTCGGCGTGATCGATGCGATTGTTCATGCGGAAGGCTACAATGTCGGCATGAATCTCGGCCGCTCCGCGGGCGCGGGCGTCGAACACCACCTCCATATGCACGCGCTGCCGCGCTGGCACGGCGACACCAACTTCATGCATATCGTCGGCGCGACCAGCACGGTTCCCGTTTCGCTCGACGACCTCTGGGACAAGCTGCGCGCGCTGTTCAAAGCTGATCTCTAAACCAATATCGGAGGGCCGAAAATGCGTGTGCTGCTGTACGCGTTTCTGGTGCTGATCGGAGCTGCCGGTGGCTACGCCGCGGGGGCGTACCAACACGTTTCGGCCGCGCCGTCCACGGCGCCCACCCACCCTGCCCCGGTTCCAATCTCCAAAAATCCCTCCGCGACGCTCGACATGCAGATCGCCGACGGCGGACTCTACCGCGTGCGGAAAGTACTCGATGGCGATTCGGTGATTCTCGAAAACGGCGTGCGCGTCTGTTACCACGGCATCCGCGCGCCCGAGATGGGACATTACGTCAAGGACGCGGCGCCGATGGCTCAGGAAGCCACGCAGCGCAACGCGGAGCTGGTCGAAGGCAAGCAGGTGAAACTGACGCTGGCCAAAGACCCGTTCGACATTCACGGCCGCATTCTCGCGCGCGTGACGTTGCAACCGGCCACGGTGACGGGGGCGGAGGCCGGCGCGGCGGTGATCGATGTCGGCAGTCTGCTGATCAAGGAAGGTCTCGCGCGTTCGTTCGGGCTGGGTCTGGCTCCCGACGACTACCGCGAACTCAAGAACCTCGAAGAAACCGCGCGCAAGGAGAAGGCCGGGCTGTGGTCGCTGGAAGACAAAGTGCGCGCCGACACCAAGAACGGAAAACCGTACTGCGCGTCCGGCTCCAGTTCGCTCTACCACCTGGCGACCTGCCCGCTGGCCAAACGCATCCGCGCCGAGAACCGTCATGAGTACGCGTCGATGGACGAGGCCGAGGAAGCCGGGAAGAATCCGTGCCGCAAGTGCGTCGCGCGCTAAGCGCTAGCGCGCTGACGCGCGAGGGGTCAGGGGTCAGGGGTCAGGGGTCAGGGGTCAGAGTAGAGCGGGCGCTCGGAGTGGTCGTGTGCGTTAATTGCTTTGGGCGAGAGAAGGCTGGTGCGCCTGTGCCATGGATGCGCGGATTTCTGAGCGTAGCGAAGAAATTCGTTCATCCGTGCGTTGGGCTCACCAACTCGTGGATTTTTGCGCATCCGGTAGAGCGCGTCTCCACACGGATGAACAGCCGCTTTCGCTACGCTCAAGCGACCGCGCATCCGTGGCACCAATGACGCACATTCGCAATCCTGCCTAACTACCACGGCCAAATGCCTACTGCCTCTGGCACCGCCCGCGCCTGCTCGCCGGATATCGGACGATTCAGCGAATATCATCGGCCAAAAATATGCCGAATATCTCGAACTTCATGCGAACACGCCTATTGACGTGTATTGGTCCCGCAATTGCCACTGACCTCACAGAAGTTTGGCGACATTCACTTACCCGGCGTTGCGAGGAGATACAGGTCATGAAATTTCTCAGTGCTTCAGTATTCCTATTCTTGATTTCGGCAGTCATCGGCAGCGCTCAGGCAGCCTGCGGTGGCGGCGGCTGGCATAATAGTTCATCCAGTGCTTCGACGGCAGTCCGCGAGACGCCGGTCGTGAGCAGCTCCGAAGACCGGCACGTGGTCTCGGCCTCGGTTGGATATGCGCCGCGGAATTCCGACACGGCCCGTCCGGCAGCGAAGAACGATGACCCGACGTTCAACACGGCGCGCTTCGACGGCGTGGCTCCGCGCTTGAACCTGAGCCAGAAGCAGATCGACCGCATTGAGGACGTCAAAGCACAGGTCCGTGAAGATCTGCAGGATCTGCGTCACGCCGTGACCAAGGCCGAAACCCGCCTCGCACGCTGCTACGGCAACTGCGACGACGAAAAGCAGAACGTGGCCCGCGCCAACGAAGCGATGAAGAACTTCACCGGCAGCGTCGAATTTGAACGCCGCCTGAATTCCATCCTCAGCCAGGAACAGCTGGCGACGTACCACGATGCGGATTCGGCTCGCTAACTATGAACTATGAATGATGGATCCGAAAATATTATTCGGTGGAGCGTAGTGAACAAGAACACAGATGCGCGATTCAAACGAATCGCGCATCTGTGTTTCATTTATCGTTCATAATTAGCCGTTACTGCGCCGTCCATCCGCCGTCGAGCGTGATCGTCTGTCCGGTGATGTTCCGCGCGGCTGGGCTGATCAGAAATTCGACGGTGCCAGTGATCTCTTCCATGCTGATGAAGGCGCGCTTGGGCATCGGTTTGAGCATGATCGTGTCGATCACGTCCGCTTCGCTGATGCCGTGCTTCTCCGCCTGAGCTTTGATCTGCTTGTCGACCAGCGGCGTGTGAATGTAACTGGGACAGATCGTGTTGATGGTGATGTCGTTGTCGCCCGTTTCCAGCGCGATCACTTTCGAAAAACCGAGCAGCCCGTGCTTGGCGGCCGTGTACGCGGATTTGTACGGCGACGCGATCAGGCTGTGGATCGAGCCGATGTTGATGATGCGCCCGAAATTCCGTTCGCGCATCCCCGGCAGCACGGCGCGCGTGGCCCAGCAGGCGCCTTTGAGCATGATGTCGATCATCAGGCTCCATTTTTCCGGCGGGAATTCTTCGAGCGCCGCGACGTGCTGGATGCCGGCGTTATTGATCAGCACATCGACGCGCCCGCCGGGCAGGGCCTGGATCGCTTTCGCGACGTCCGGCTCGCGAGTGACATCCAGTTCCACCGCGCGGGCTTTGCCCTTGGCGGCGGTGATGAGTTGCGCGGTCTCCGTTGCGGCGGAGCCGTTCAGATCGGCGCAGACGGCCGTCATTCCCGCGGCGGCGAAATGCAGACAGAGCGCGCGGCCCAATCCGCTGCCGGCGCCGGTGACGAGGATGGTTTTTTCAGTGGGCATGATTGGCAACCGGATTCATGCAGGCGGGACGCCTGCACCACAATCATGCGGCGGCGCTGCTTTTAAATTGTGGTGCAGGCGTCCCGCCTGCAAACGTTACTCTTCTTCGTTCGTGATCCGCGCCGGGGTCGTGGCGCTCAGCGCGCTTTCGGCTTCCAGCGCTTCGAGCGCCAGGCGCGCGGCGGCCTGCTCGGCTTCCTTCTTGCTCCGCCCCGTTCCCGCCGGGAACGTGCGGTGGCCGATCTGCGCGGAGACTTCAAACATCTTGTCGTGGTCGGGGCCCTTCGCGCCGATCACGCGGTAGTGGGGCGTGATGCCGCAATTTTTCTGAGCCACGTGCTGCAGCATCGATTTGGGATTCGGTTCGCCTCCGATGTCCGCAACCGCGCGCATCTCCGGCCCAAGCACGCGGAGCACAAACGAGCGCGCCGCGTCGAGTCCGTTGTCGAGATACACGGCCGCCGTCACCGCTTCGAAAAGATTGGCCAGGACGCTGGGCGGCAGTGGTTCGTGCTGCGGCAGACCTTTGCCGAAGCGCCCGACATCGCGCAGGCCCAGGGATTCGGCTGCCCGGGCCAGTCCGGTGGTGCTGACGACCGTCGACTTGACCTTGGTCAGATCGCCTTCCGTCCAGTCGGGGTGGCGTTCGTAGAGCGCCTGGGCGACGCAGAGATTGACGACCGAATCGCCGAGGAACTCCATGCGTTCGTTGTCGCGGTTGTCTTCCGACGTGCTGGAGGGATGGGTCAGCGCGCGTTCGAGCAGGGACGGATCTTGGAACAGGTACCCGATGCGGTCTTGAAGTTTCAGGAAAGTTGCGTTCGAAGTCTGGAAGGCCGATCCGATTTCAGGTGGCATGCGCGATAGCTGTGCTCCGTGTAAAACAACCGTGGTTTCTATCCGCGATGTGACCGAGTCACCTTACCTCTGGGAAATTATAAGTCAATGATTCTGTTCAGGTAAAATGAATTGCGCGCGGCACATTGCGCAGCGGTTGGAGCGTGGATTACTGGCCGATGACGCGGGTGATCAGGCCCGCTGGCAAAGGCGTGAGGGGTTGAATCGCTCCGGTCTTGGGATCGAGCTGGACGGGCTCGCTGAGTTCGTCCGATTTTCCACGCCGAACGCCGAGCACTTTGTCGCCCTTTGGATTCAGCGATTGAAACTCGTAGTGCAATTTTCCAGAGGTGATATCTTTCAGAATTTTCCCGTCCATATCACAGATGTGCCACGCTCGGCTTTTGTCTTCAAACAGGATGGAGTTTCCATCGCTCAGCACCAGCGGGTTCTTGCCGTCGCGAATTTCGGTCAACTTGCCATCCAGGTCCATTTTGCAAAGTGTTTCAATCGACGGCTCGGTCTTTCCGCGAGTAATTCGTCTGCCAACGATCAGACCTTTATCATCAGGCAACCACGAGAGTCCAAAAAGTCCCTGTGGTTCGCCAAGCTTCGTGGCGACGTTGGACTTGATGTCAATGAGGATGGCCTGCGTGTCCATCAACAAGGGACCCTGTAGCATTTGAACGAGCGCAAGAGTCTTCCCATCGTGGGACACCACTGGGCTAAAAACCATTGAACCTCGAGAAAAATCGCCGAGAAATCGATTGGAACCGTTCTGAAGATCGACTTCGCGTACACACATTCCCCCCATTTCCAACGAAATTCCGAGTGCAATAATCTTGCTTCGGTCTCGCTGGAATGTACCCCATGGGCATGTCATCGCACTTGCGGGAATGCGTCGCACTTCGGACGTCTTCAAATTCCAAATATCAAGTTCGGCAAGACTGCCTTTATCAACGCTCGCATGCACCTGATTGTAACGGCTAACTAAAATACTATTGGAGAGATCTTCGGCCGTCAGAGCGGACGTATGATCCTCCCAATTCTGTCCATCCACTTTAAACAATTCGTCATTGCGTTCGGTCAGAAATTTGAAATTACGAAACGTTGCCATTCTCTTGTATGTACCGTATTCAATAATTGCTCCCGTCTTTATGTTTGCCTTCTTAATAACTCCATTGTTCATGATCTTTCTCAATCCATCAACTTCTTCCGAACGGTTCTTTGAGGTTCCAAACTTGGAATTTAAGACGCTTACCTTTTCCAATTGTTCCTTCATGAATTTTGTCGTCGACTCGTCCATTTGCGCTCGGAAGGTGACCACATCCCCCGCTTGTTCTACGGGTGTCCCCAACTGCGAAAGCGCCTCCTCGGTAACCCACTGCACGTCATCGAAGAGAAGCAAGTTCGACATAGGTAAATGAAACGGCGCTTGGCCTGGCAGATACACGCCGCTGATTCCACCCAGTTCATCCACGTACCATTTATTGTCGCGAACAATAATTGTGATGATGGGCGCGGCTACTGTGTCATTATTTTGCCTGACGGACAAGACGATCCGTCTCATTGTGGGAGATTTAACCGTTTCAACAATTACGGTTGAACTACCACTCTCACCTGTGATCTCAACCGTCCACGTCGCCGTCTCTTTCTTCATCCGTTCCATGCTATTCTTTGCGGCCGTAAGGAGGTCGTCGGTGTCAACGATCACGTCCGCCGCGAAAATGGAGAGGGGAAGCAATAGCGCGGAACACAATAGGGCGATACGCATCAGTGACGTTCCAATGGAGAGGCTGATCGTTCGGGCGACAATTTATAGGTTATTTCTAATTTACCGACCCGCAATAAAAATCCGCTCACTCACCGCCCGATGCCCGGTGCCCGATCCCCGATCCCATCTGTAAAAAAAAGCGCGCCGATCAATCGGCGCGCTCTCTTTCATTTCAAATTGAAAATTGCAAACTACGCAACGACTTCGCTGTTCGCCTTTTCGCGGCCGGCGCGTTCGCGTTCGTCTTTCATGCGCAGCTTTTCCTGCAGGACGCGCTTGCGCAGGCGGATCGACTTCGGCGTCGCTTCGACCAGTTCGTCGTCTTCAATGTACTCCAGCGCTTCTTCCAGCGTGAACGTGCGCTTGGACTTCAGCGTGTCGAGATTTTCCTTGTTGGCCATGCGCATGTTGTTCAGGTGCTTGGCCTTGGCCACGTTCACGGCGATGTCGTTGTCCTTGCAGTGTTCGCCGCAGAGCTGGCCTTCGTACGTCTGTTCGCCGGGATCGACGAAGAACTCGCCGCGGTCCTGGAGATTCTGCAACGCGAAGCCCGTGACCTGCCCACTTTCGCTGCAGACCATCACGCCGCTGGCGCGGCCGCCGATCGGGCCGCGGTAGTCGCCGAATTCCAGGAAGCTGTGATGGAGCACCGCTTCACCCTTGGTCGCGGTGAGCAGCTTGTTGCGCAAGCCGATCAGTCCGCGGCTGGGGCCCTTGAACTCCAGATGGCAATGGCCCTGGTGCTGCGTCATGTTTTCCATGATGCAGCGGCGCGTGCCGAGCAGTTCGATCACCTTGCCCATGAACGGCTCCGGCACGTCGACGGCGATCGCTTCGATCGGTTCCATCGTCTTGCCGTCGACTTCCTTCACGATCACGTGCGGCTTGCTGATCTGCAGTTCGTAGCCTTCGCGGCGCATGTTTTCGATCAACACGCCCAGATGGAGCAACCCGCGGCCGGCGACTTTGAAGACGTCGGGCGCGTCGGTCTGTTCGAAACGCATCGCGACATTGCGCAGTGCTTCCTTTTCCAGGCGGTCGCGGACCTGGCGGCTGGTGACGAACTTGCCTTCCTGTCCGCTGAAGGGGCTGTTGTTCGACATGAACATCATCGTCAGCGTCGGTTCGTCGATCGGCACCGGCGGCAGCGCTTCCGGATTTTCTCCGCCCGCCAGCGTGTCGCCGATGTGGACGACTTCGAAGCCGGAGAGCGCCACGATTTCACCGCACTCCGCCGAATCCACTTCGCGGCGGCCGAGGCCTTCGTACACCTGCAGCTTGGTGACGCGTTCGTTGCGGCGCTTGCCGTCCTGACTGATCATCGTGTACGTCTGGCCGACCTTGATCGTGCCCTGCGTGATGCGGCCAATGGCGATGCGGCCGACGTAATCGTTGTAGTCGATGTTGGCAACCTGCACGCGCAGCGGCGCGGCGGAATCGCCCTTCGGCGGCGGCACGTAGCTCATGATCAGGTCGAACAGCGGCTTCAAATCCTTGGCTTCGTGTTCCATCTCGAGCTTGGCCAGGCCCTGGCGGCCGATGGCGAAGACGTGCGGGAAGCTCAACTGCTCGTTGCTGGCGCCGAGTTCCACGAACAGATCGAAGACCTGGTTCAGGACGTCGTGCGGGCGCGCGTCGGAGCGGTCGATCTTGTTGATCACGACGATGGGCTTCAGACCGTGGCTGAAGGCCTTGCGCAGCACGAATTTTGTCTGCGGCAGCACGCCTTCGGCCGAATCGACGAGAAGGCAGACGCCGTCGGCCATCGACAGCACGCGTTCGACTTCGCCGCCGAAATCACTGTGCCCGGGCGTATCGATCACGTTGATGCGCGTGCCCATGTAGTTGATGGCGCAGTTCTTGGCGAGAATCGTGATGCCGCGTTCACGCTCCAGGTCATTGGAGTCCATGACGCAGTCGACGACTTCCTGATTGTTGCGGAAGGTACCGGCCTGCCGCAGAAGATGGTCAACGAGTGTGCTCTTGCCATGGTCGACGTGTGCGATGATGGCGATATTACGGAGATTGCGTTCTGTTGACATGGGACTCTCTTTTCATTCCTTCCGAGCAAGACGGGCCACGTGGCCCGCGGGACCAGGTTTCCGAATGCCGATGGTTTTAAAAAAATGGGGGCCTTCCACGGAGAAGACCCCCACTTGCTGGTCATGAAGTGTAGCGGAATGGAGGCTCGGATGCAATGCCCCTGTGCGTAAAGTCTTTGCAAATTGCGGATTGCCGGATTCTGACCAGATGCGCAGTGTGCACGGAGCGCCGGAGTTTCAGGTCTGGCAAGTACTTCCTACGCTACCTTTAGAGGGGCGCAATAAGATGTATTCGGACAAGCGAAACACAGCATAGAGCGCTGCACAGGCCACCACGACGTTCAGCGCAATTCCGAACCAACCCCATTCCATTAATCGTTCGTCGGAATGCGGCGATTCGGTGAAACTCCACGCAAAGCGAAAGGGCCATCCATAACTATGGATGTTGTACGCGCCAGCGTCATCCAGTCACCCGGAGGGATAATAGTCCCAATGCGTCGGCAACAGATTCGCGCCCAACAGCGCACCGCTGACCAGCACCACAATGATCAGCGTGGTGAGATGAAAATAGCGACGCGCTTTTTGCGGCGATGCGTTCATGAATGGAATACGGATGCGGCGTCAAAATCTTGCGAGACAGTTGACTACAACCTTGTGCACCCGATTGCTAATCCGCAATGCAGTTTCAGCTCTTCCGTTCGACCAGCTCAATCAACACTCCGCCGGTCGTCTTCGGATCCAAAAACGCGACCACCGTGCCGCCCATCCCGGTCGCAGGATAACCAGAGAGCGGGATGATGGCCTGGTCGTTGAGTTTCTCGAGATCGCCTTCGACATCGGTGCTGAGCAGCGCGATGTGGTGGATGCCAGGGCCGCGCTTTTCGAGGAACTTCGCGATTGGCCCGGTGCCTTCCGGATGAGCTTCAAGCAATTCGACGCGGAAATCGCCCTTGGATGCGACCTGCGCCCGGACGTGCTGCGAGGCGATGACTTCCGGTTCGCCCAGCGTAAAGCCGAGGGCCACGTAAAGCGCGGCGCCATCGGCCAGAGAATTCACCGCGACGGCGAGGTGAGCGAGGGGAAAGTTGGACAGGGCTGGTGTCATGGTTTCAGTATGGGGCTTGGCGCGCCCATAAGCAATCGTATCGCGCGGCGGAATCCACGGTGCTCAATCGGTCACCGTGCAAATTGCGATGACTGTTTCTACATCTAGTGGTTTGCGCGTGGGGTGTTCCTAGGGATTGCGGATCAGGCAAATTTGCCTGAAGCTCCTTTCAAAACCCGCACCTACTTTTTGAATATCCTCACGGAAAGCGCTGTATTTTATCTGTAGGTAATAGTAAATGTGACACGTACAAATTATTAAAAGGAGCTGGTTATGGAAGAAAGTGCGCTCGAGCGCGAACGGCGTATTCGTGCCCATTACGAACTTCGGAATGCAAATTCATCCATCTTCTCGTGGCCGACCAAGCTGTTGATGTTTGCGTTGGTCGTGGGTGGCTGCACGTACATCGCACTGCATTATTTCCGGCCTCAACTCGCCGCACTGTTTCCCGGCCTGACCAACGATCCCGTGGCGGGGCCCGTGGAAGAGAGCAGCGGCGCACTGAAATTGCCGGGCGTCCCCGCGACCATCAGCGACGGCGCGATCGGCGATCAGCTGCTTAAGGACGATGTGATCCTCGACGTCATCGACACGAAAAGCATTGAGCTGAACAAGCGCGGCGTGGCCATCTACGTGATTTCCGCAATCATCGGCAACGGCGGGAAGAAACCCATGAACTGCCCCGCGGTCGAAGGCGTCATGTTCGACACCGACGACCGGCAGTACGCCGCGATTCAGCGCGAAGGGCAGTACAACGTCGGGCAGTCGCTCAACCCGCTGCTCTGCCTGGATCAGCGTTGGGCGTTTATTGTTCCGGAAGGCGTGACGTTCAAGCGCTTCGAGCTGACGCTGCCGTCGCACAACATCATCACCGTCGACCTGACCCGCCGCACGGCGGGAAACAAAGCGTTCCTCGTCGCCGCGGAAGTACAGCGCATGAAGACGGCGCAGGAGTCCTTCGCGTCGCGGCTGGCCGACATCGAAGACCGGAAAAATCGCGACGAGCAGGCCAAGACCGACGCGCTGACGACGATCGTGAACAAGACGGCTGAAACGCGCGATTCCATGAATGCCCGAGTACAGGATGACATGCAGAAAAAGGCGCTCGGGGAAAAGAACGTTCAGAAGCTGCAGAAGCGGGTCAAGAACATGGAGAACCTGGTCAACACCGGACAGGCGGCCGTGGACAAATGGTGCGTCGCTCTGAAGAAAGCGCGTCTGGACTTGGAGGAGGTGCATGTTCAGTTCGGGCGCGCCACCGCTCACGACCAACTGCGCTTGCAGGCTGCCGTGGCCAAGGCTCAGGAGAATGTGGATCTTCAGGACAAGCGGCTGACGGATGCCACTCTCGATTTAAGCGACCGCCAACTGAAACTCAAAAACGCCAACCTGGATCTCGACCAGGAGACCCGCGCGCTGACGCTGGTGGGCAACGAGATCACGCATTTGAACGCGGAGTTGGAGAAGCTCGACAACACGCTGGAAGAACATCAGAAAAAGCTGGATGAATTGAAAAACACAGATGAAACCGAGACGTTGAAGCCGATTGATCCGAACGTCAAGAAGCTACCGACCTCGCCGCCACCACCGCCGCCGGATCCGGAGAGTTCGATGGAGAAGTGAAGCGGAGTAACGGGGACCTTCAACCCTGCCGAAATCCCGACACCGCCATCCACACGCCCAGTCCCGTCAACAGCACGTGGACCAGCGGGATGAAATGTTGGGCGGGGATGCGCTTGTCCATGCGGATGCCGGCGTGTGTTCCCAGCACTGCCACCGGGATCAGCAGCAGCGCGGTACAGACTGTCTGGCGATGAATCATTCCCATCGCCAGGTAACAACTGCTCCGCCACAACGCCGACGCGGTGAAGATCAAGTTCAACGTCACTTTGAATGACTCGCGCGAAATGCCCGTGCGGATCAGATAGTTGGCCATCAGCGGACCGGTAATGCCTGTGGCGCCGCCGAGTACACCGCTGGTGCCGCCAACGGCAATGCAGATCGCCGGTGAGATGTGCGCGGGCGTCAACGGTTTTTCATCGGGAACTTGCGCGCCAGCCTCAGCCGTACGTCGCCTCAGCCATCCGGCCACGAACGTGCCGCTGGTCAGGATCAGCACCACGCCCAGCCCCATCTTGAGCTGGGTGTCGGTCAGGTATTTCAGCAGCAGTACGCCCAGCGGCGTACCGGCCAATAACGGCGCGCCGAGCCAGATGGCGCGTTTCAAATCCCAATGCGCCCGGTACGAGTATGCGATCGTCGCCGTAGTCGTGGTGGCCACCAACGTAATGCATTCGACGGCCGTGCGCGTGCCGGCCAAAGCTGCCAGCAGCGGCGTGCAGATCAGCGCCATGCCGAAACCGGTGGTGCCTTGAAACATCGCCGTGAAAAACATCATCGCGAGTGCCGGGATGAACCACGGCGCGATCCAGTCTGGCATCACAGGCATGTCAGGTGAGCGTCTGGAAGTTGGCGAGCATGTGCGCCAGGCACATCGCCGCCAGGCGCGCGGTGCGGTCGTTGTTCGGTTCTTCCAGGCGCGGGGCGAGTTCCATGATATCCGCCGAAATCACGCGCGGATCGGCGCTCAGTATCGTGACCATTTCCAGCAACTGATGCGCGAACAGGCCGCCTGGCGTCGGCGCGCTGACGCCCGGCGCGACGGACGCGTCGGCAACGTCCATGTCGATGCTGAGGTAAATGCCTTCGATCTTCTTCGGCAGACTTTCCAGCACGTCGCGACAGACGGCTTCAACGCCCTTGGAGAAAACCTGGTTGGCCGTGACGATCCGGCCGCCCGATCCTTCCACGCGTTTCACGTAGTGCGGCGAATTCTGGAAGTCGCGCACGCCAACGACGACGTATGTCTTCAGCCCATGATCCATCAGCCGCCCGAAGCTCGTGCCGCTGTTGAACGGTTCGCCGGTGCGGACGGTGCGGACGTCGAGGTGCGCGTCGAGGTTGATCACCGCCAGGTGTTCGCGGAATTCTTCGAGGTACGTGTGGGCGCAGGGGAAGGTCAGCGAGTGATCGCCGCCGATGGAGATCACGCGCGCGTTGTCGTTGCGGCACATCTTGGCCAGCAGCTTGGCGCAGCGCGCCGCCTTTTCCGCTTCCGCGTGAGCGCGCACGACATCGCTGACGGGCAGCACCGCATCGCCGAGGTCGACGATACGCGTTTTCATTTCCGTGGCCGTGTCGCCGGGCTTGGGCGGAATGGGTATCGACGAAACCGAGACGCGTTTGTTCGGTTCGTCCGATTCCGGCGCTTCCGGATCGGGCACGTTTCCGGGCGAACGAATGCTGATCCTCGGCGGGCTTCCGAAGCGATGAATCTTCATGTTGCGCAGAGCAGTGCGCAGCGCCTTCGGTCCTTCCGCCGCGCCGAGCCGGCCGAGCGTTGCGCCATCAAACGGCAGACCCAGCAGCACGACATCGCAGTCTTCCAGCTTCACCGAGCCGGAAACCAGCGTGCCGAATAGCCGATCATTCGGGTCCTTGGGGATGATGGACCACTCGAACTTCGAAAATGCTAAACCATCTTCTTCGAGCAAAGGAATCAACCTCGCTGCGCCGTCACTCGCACTTCGTACGCATCACTCATCGTTTTTCTTTTCGCTTCGTTTCCATCGGCACTTTCACACCCGCCTTGTACGCAAATCGGCGCGCTTTGTCGTAGCCGGCGTCCACATGCCGGATCACGCCCATGCCTGGATCGGTCACGAAGACCGCGCGCGCTTTCTCGTCGGCCAACTTTGAGCCGTCGAGAACCACGTGGCAGTTGGCGTGCTGCGAATAGCCCATGCCCACGCCGCCGCCCTGATGCACGCTGACGATGTCGGCTCCCGCCGCGCAATTTAGCAATGCGTTAAGTATCGGCCAATCCGCGACCGCATCGGAGTGATCCTTCATACCTTCTGTTTCGCGGTTGGGGCTGGCGACCGATCCGCAGTCCAGGTGATCTCGCGTAACTACAATCGGGGCACTGATTTTGCCCTGTTTGACCAGGCGGTTCATGGCCAGCGCAAAACGGTCGCGTTCGCCGTATCCCAGCCAGCAAACCCGGGCCGGAAGACCCTGAAACGCGACGGACGTCCGCGCCAGTTCGATCCAGCGGCAGAGCTCCTTGTTGCGCGGAAACAGCTTCAGAACGAGGCGATCGGTGACCGCGATGTCCGCCGGATCGCCCGAGAGTGCCACCCAACGGAACGGCCCCCGCCCTTCACAGAAAAGCGGCCGAACGTACTCCGGCACAAAGCCGGGAATCTTAAAGGCCGCGTCGAATTTCGCGTGCTGCTTCACCTGTCCGCGAATGTTGTTGCCGTAATCAAACGTAACCGCGCCACGCTTTTGAAAATCGAGCATCGCCCGGACGTGCTTGACCATTCCCGCGATCGCGAGCTTGCGGTAGCGATCCGGCTGGCGCTTGCGCAGCGTCGCTGCTTGAACGACGGAAAATCCCGGCGGAATGTAGCCGTTGAGTTCGTCGTGCGCCGAAGTCTGATCGGTGACCACGTCCGGTTTGAAGCCGCGCTTCACCAGCAGGGCGTGCGTCAGCGCAGCATTGCCGAGCACGCCGACAGACAACGCTCGATTCTCGCGCCGCGCCTGTTCGCAGAGTTCCACGGCTTCCTCGAGCGACGCCGCTTTGCGCTGGAGGTACTTCGTTTCGAGGCGCTTGTCGATGCGCGATTCATCGGCGTCGACGCAGAGCGCCACGCCGCCGTTCATCGTCACCGCCAGCGGCTGAGCGCCGCCCATGCCGCCGAGTCCCGCGGTGAGGACGATGCGCCCGGCCAGCGTACCCCCGCTGCGCGAGAAATGTTTGCGCGCCAGCGCGGCGAAGGTCTCGTACGTGCCTTGAATAATTCCTTGCGTCCCGATGTACGCCCACGAGCCGGCGGTCATCTGGCCGTACATCATCAAGCCCGCGGCTTCGAGTTCGCGGAAGTGTTCCCACGTCGCCCAGCGCCCGACGAGATTGGTATTGGCGATGAGCACGCGCGGCGCGCGCTCATGCGTGCGAAACACGCCGACGGGTTTTCCGGATTGAATCAGCAGCGTCTCATCGTCGCCGAGCGCACGAAGGCTCTTGATGATCGCGTCGTAACATTTCCACGACCGCGCCGCCCGCCCGATCCCGCCATACACGACGAGTTCGTCCGGATGTTCCGCGACCGCCGGATCGAGATTGTTATTGAGCATCCGCAACGCCGCTTCCTGCCGCCAGCCTTTGCAGGAGATCTTTTTGCCAACAGGCGAGCGTCCGAATTCCGAGCGGTAGATGCGGCTGACGGGACCGATAGGCATGCGCGAGTCTCGGGGTGTGATCGATTGATTCTACTACGATGGAGGCTTGAACAAAAGTACCATGTTTTTCCATGACTGCGCAGTTGCCGCAAGTGACCTCACCACTTCAATGGCGCACTTTCCCCAACTGACCATTCTTGAAATTGAGGCCCGTGATTGTGTGCCACTGGTGGCTGGCTGTTGAGCCACCAGTGCGAACTCGCGAACCGACGCAGCTCAGCCTAAAAACCCATGCACCCGCGGCAGCGCAGCATCCGCGGCATACTGTTCAGGCTGGTAATAAAACTTCCAGCTCGACCACCGCCAGAGTTCCGGTGACAAACACAGTCTTCTCCGCACCGGATTGTTATGTAGATATTCCGTGGCCTTAATGCAATTTTCCACAGACAAGAGATTGCGGTCGTAGCCTCCACCTTCCTGCCAGAACCTAAACCGGAAGACAGTCGGCCGTTCTTCAACAGTCAATTGATCCAGCAGCCGGCTGCTCGACTTTTTCAGAGCCAGTTTTACTCTGCAAGAAAACGGACGCTTTATTGAGAACAACAATTCGTCCACACGATACTCCGAATTTTTCGGAATCGCCAAAATGTGGATATGTTCAGGCATGAAAACGAATGAGACAAGTTGCCAGCACTGCTTTTCGAAAGTCCGATTAATGCTCTCCGAAAGCCAGCTCTTCCACGTATCGTTGGTCAAGAGAGGCTTACGATGATAGCACGAAAACGTAAGCAGATGAGCATGACCTGACTCATTAAAATGCCGCATGGTTTTTCGATGAAGCGGTTCTTTCATGGCGCTTTTTCATAACCTGATTGTCGCGGCGTGCGCAAGAAGTATTCAATCAATCTGCGTCCGCCACTCGCGCATAACTGCGCGATTGCAATTGAGGTCGCCGTTGTGTGCCACTGCGCCACTGGTGGCGCGTCCCAGTGCCGCGCTCGCGGAGGGGCACGCTTTATTTCGGGCATCTGCGCGATCAATGCGACACGGACGGCTACCGTTGTCCGCGAGTTCGCACTGGTGGCTTAACAGCCAGCCACCAGTGGCACACGATCACGGGCCACAATTTCAATCGGAATGAATCGATGAGTTATTACCGTTACACCGCGTGACGCGTGCCACTCACGCTTGTCAGGCCTCAAACTGATGAGTCGCACCACATCACATTCGTTCTCTGTAATCCCACTCTCACCTTGCTACAATTCCTACATGAAACCGAAGCTCACCAAACCCGCCGCGCCGATCCGCCTGATCGCGCTGGATCTCGACGGCACGCTCCTCCGCTCCGATAAAACCATCGGCAGGCGCACCATTGAGGCACTCCACGCGGCACACAAAAAGGGCATCGACGTCGTCTTCGCATCCGGGCGCATGACGCCGGCGATGGAGAGCACCGTCGATCTGCTCGGGCTGGATGTCCATGTCGTCAGCTACAACGGCGCGGTCATTTCCGGGCCGCGGAGTTCCAAGCGCCAGCGCCTCTTCCATGGGCCGCTGCCGTCGGACGTCGCACGCGATCTGTACGCGTACGCCAAGGCGCGCAAATACCAGGTCAACTTTTATCACGAAGACGTGATCCTCACCGAAGACGGCCCGCACCTGCGGCCGTGGGTGGAGCTCTACCGATCGCGCAACGGATCGCCGTTCCGCTTTGTCGATTCGCTTGAGAGTTTCATGCACCATCACCCGACCAAGTTGCTGCTGGTGACCGAACCGGAGACGCGCAACCGCCTGCTCAAAGAGATGGCGCCGGATTTCGGCGGGCGCTCGAGCATGGTCTGCAGCGATCCGGAGTATCTGGAATTTCTCGCGCCGGACGTCTGCAAAGGCCGCGGCGTCGCGCGCCTGGCGGAACTGCGCGGCATTCCGCTGGAAAGTGTGATGGGCGTCGGCGACGGCGACAACGATCTGACGATGATCGGCATGGCCGGCTGGGGCGTGGCCGTGGCCAACGCCAGTCCGCAATGCAGAGCCGCCGCGCAGGTCATGACCGATTGCGACAACGATAACGACGCGGTAGGCGAGGCGGTTGAGCGCTGGGCGCTGTAGTGGCAATTTTTAATTTTGAATTCTTAATTGTCTTTAACTACTTCCCGCCAAACAACGCGGACTCAGTCGCTCCAGCTTTCTTGAAGACCACCGGCGCGATGAACGTCATCGTGCGGCCGCTCAGGTGGAATTGAACCATCACCATCGTAGGCAGACCCAGCGCATCGGTGGTCACGCCGGTATTCAACGCGTTGCGAATGTCCGAACCGGAGAGCACCACCGTTACGCCTGCCGACTGCGCGGCGATCACGCCCTTCTTGTTCTTGAAGGAGAGATGGATCGAGCTGTCCGAGGTCTTTCCGCGGCCTTTTGCGTCGAGCGTAAACGCGCGCGACACGCCGTTCACGCCGACTTGGAACACCGCGCCGGAAATGACTTCGCCCGAATTGAGATCAATGCTGCCCTGCAGCGTGATGCGGTTCTGCCGCGCGCTGAGTTTGATCGCGCCTTTCTTCATGCGGATCGCTTCGGTCCCGGAGAGCGTCGCGGACGCGTCGACTTCGACGGAGAGCGTGGCCGTCGCGCTGGCGCCCGAGCGTGGATTGGTGGCGGTGACGCTCACCGTGTACGTGCCGGCCGAGACGTACGTGTGCTGCACAGTTGCGCCCGGCGTTCCGGAAACGACCGGCGAGCCGTCGCCAAAATTCCACGCCAGCGTTGCATCGGCGGGATTGACCGTGGCGCTGAATTGCGCGGTGAGATTCTTCACCAGCACGGACGTGATCACGCCGGGCGCCAGCGCGCTGCCGAAGCTCGGCGGACTGGCGAAAACCGGCGCGTAGTCCACCACGATCGAAAAATCAGCAGCGACATTGTACGGCCCATTGCCGGAAGTCGTGTCGGTTGCTTGAACGGTGAACGCGAAGTTGCCTTCTGCGGTCGGAATTCCGGAGAGCAATCCCGACGTCGTTAGAGCAAGTCCCGGCGGCAGCGCGCCGGACTTTACCGTAAACGTGTACGGCGCCGTGCCGCCCGAGGCGGAAAACTGTTGGCTGAAAACCGTGCCGACATTCGCGCTGCTCAACGAACTCGGCGTCAGCACCAGATCCGGAGCAGCAAACGTGACCGTGAACGGCACGGTATACGTATTCGGTGTGGCGTCGGAGGCTTTCAAGGTAAACGTGTAGGTGCCGCTGCCCGTCGGAATGCCTTGGAGCTGGCCGCTCACCGCGCCGATCTGCAACCCGGGCGGCAGTGAAGATCCAGAGGCGAGCGCAAACGTGTACGCGCCCGCGGGCAGGCCACTGTTGGCCGTCAGTCCCTGCGCATAATTGACGCCGACTTTCCCCGCGGCGAGTGTGCGCAGATCGGGGTTGATGAGGATCTTGAAATTCTGATTCGCGTTGCTGGAAAGATTGGTCGCGGTAAACGTGCCGGAGAACGCGCCCGTCTTCGTCGGCGTACCGCTAATCGTGCCGCTGGAGCTCAACGACAGACCGTCCGGCAGCGCACCGGAGCTCACCGTGAACACTGGCGCCGGCAAACCACTGGCGGTAACGAGAAAGGTGTACGGCGCATTCAACTGGCCCTGCGGCGGCGGTCCGCTGGTGAAAACTACCTTCGTGCCGACAGCGAAGAGCGTCGCGTTGTTGATCGCGTAGACGACGCCGTTGGGGCCGATCAATGTCGGCGTGTACGCTTCGCCAATTCCGGGCGTCAGCGTCACCACGCTGGAAAATGTATTCGTGGTCAGATTCCATTGGTACAACTTGCCGTCTTCGCTGCCGGCGTAGATGGAACCGGTGCCCGGATCGACGACCGCCGAATTGATACACCATTCCCGCACGGCATTGGGGAATGTCGGCGAGAGATGCTCAGCGTCCGGCGTGACGCCGAGAATCGTCAGCACTTCCTTCATGATCGTGCGAGTGGTGATCGGATCGACCTGGCTGGCGTTGGGATCGAGAATCGCCAGCTTGTTCGTGCCATCTCCGCTACCGACGCCGGCGTAATTATTGTACTTCGACGCAATCAGGTACGTCGATGAGCCCGTGTACGACGGCACCATCGAGGCGGGAACCAGGCTGGGCGTGTCGTCCCAGCCGAAGGCGCCGGTGATTTTCTGCGTGAGCAGATCGCCGGAAAAATGCATCAGCCAGCCGCGGTCGTTGTTCGACAGAAACGGATTTTCCAGCACGCCCATGTACACATCGCCGTCGGGGCCGATCACTGGCGAAGCCGTGCCGTCGTCGGGCAGGTTCGAGAGCGATCCCGACGGATCGGTGAGCACCACGCTGCGGATCGGCGCGAGCGTCGCCGCCGTCAGCACCGCCAGCCGGCCGTGGCCAAAGGTGGACGTGATGTCGCTGACGGCGATGTACACGCTCGTCTCGTCGGGGCTGAGCGCGGGCGCGCAGTTGTAAACCGGTTTGGCGATCGAACTGTCGTTGCTGCCGGCGGCCAATGCCGTGACGAACGTGCCGTTGCCGCTGGCGTCGACGCGCGCGAGTCCACTGACGAGGCTCAGCGTCGCGTTGCTGGTGGAGATGAATGAAAAGTAGATGTTCCCCGCGGAATCGGCGGTCAGCGGCGAACTGATGAAAATGTTCGCATCGCAGAAGACCTTGTTCGCCGTGTAATTTGCCAGCCCGTAAAACGCGACTTGACCGGTCACGGTCGCGCCGGACGCATCCGGACTGTCGACGTAATAAAGCGTGCCGCCGGCTCCGGCAAAATAAAGCCGGTTCTGCTTCGTCAGCGTCGCGGGGAAACTAGGTACCCACACGCTGCCGTGTGGCGGCAGAATGAAATCGGAAGCCAGCGACCACTTCTGCGCGGCGGAATCGCCGTTGAATCCGCGGATTGAAAAACCTTCCGCCGCTCCCGTTTTCACCGGCACGATGATCGTGTTCGCCGCCGTGGCCATCGGCGATGCGTAGTGGATGAACAGGTCGCTGCCGCTGTATTGCGGCTGCTCGTCGACGGGCGTCTGCCAAAAAATCGACTCGATCGGCAGCGCCGCGACAGATGAATTGGCCGTATGCTGCGCGTTGCCGCCGTACCCAAACCAAGTGGGCTCCGCGGCTGCAAGCGGCAATGCCAGGGACAGCATTAAAACGAGTGGTGTCAGCTTCATACGATCTGAGCTTCCTATATAAAGGGAGCAAAACCCGGGAATAACTGTGCTATTCTTGCCGAAACGGTTCTGCTTGGCAAATCCCGCTTGAGTTTCTGCGTTAAATCGAGCAAAGTTGCAACTGGCGCTGGTGTTGAGGAAACTTCTTGCGGATACAGCATGGCTGTTGATGTTCTCTCCCAATTCTTTCTGCGCAAGCTGGAACAAGGGTTCGAGCTGAAGAAAGAAGTCCTTTCGGAGCGCGATCACGCGCTGCTCCTCACGGTCGTCGAACGCGTCGATCAATTTCCCATCACCATCGAAGAAGCACGGTATCTCGTCGAACGTTACATGGTGGCGCTGCGCGCCGCGTTCGAAAAGGAAATTCCCAGCGACCCCGAAGCGCTGGCGCGCTGGCGCGATCACAACATCATCTGCTTCCGCGCCGGCAACCGTCTGCTCGATTGCGTCGTCCAGCGCTGGTATATTTTGTACGGCCGCGCCCAGGAACGAAAGATCCGCTTCTCGCCACCCCTTTATACATGGTATTCGCCGACCGCTTCCAAGCTGTGGGATGCCTGGTGCCGCGTGACCAAGCGCCACAGCGCCGCGCGCCTGTCCACTCAAGCCGCGCTCTCCACCACGGGTGCCAAGGCCATCGATCCTAAATATCCACCGCCACCGACCGCGCCCCCACCCCCCGCTCCACCCAAGGCCTGATCTGCAATCATCAGCCCCTCTGGCGCATTTTTCGCATTACATTAGATTACTGTCCCACTTGCTGCGCTGATTCAGAAGAGGAACCATGAACCTCATCGAAGTCTTCCAACCCAGCCTCCGCGGCCGCAAAGACAAAGCGGCGTTTCATGCCGGCGAACGGATCCTGACCTTCGGCCAGCTCGACGCGCTTTCCGACCGGCTCGCGCTGACGCTGCGCACGGAATTCAAAGTGCAAAAGGGCGACCGCGCCGCGATGTTCGTGGAGAACTGCGGCGAACTGGTCGTCTACTACCTTGCCTGCCTGAAACTCGGCGCGATCGTCGTGCCCTTCAACGTCCTCTACCGCGATCACGAACTCGGCTACCTGCTCCAGGACGCCGCGCCAAAAGTCGTGCTCACCGATCTCGAACGCTACGCGGTGCTCAAGCCGCTGCTTGAGAAAGGTTCGTCGATCGAAAAAGTGCTGATCGCCGACGCGCCCGTCAGCGACGCCAACGCGCTCGCGCCATATCTGACGGACACGACATCTGTGAAATTTCCGCCCGAATGCGTCTCTGGCGACGATCCGGCGCTGCTGATTTACACCTCCGGCACCACCGGCCGCTCGAAAGGCGCGGTGCTGACGCACAACAATCTCGCTTCCAACATCATCTCGCTCCTGCATTGCTGGCAGTGGACCGCGCAGGATCGTTTCGTGCTCGCGCTGCCCATGTTCCACGCGCACGGACTCTGCAACGGCGTCCACGGAGCGATCGCGTCGGGCTGTACGACCTTCATTCTCAAACGCTTCAAGGCCGACGTGGTGCTCGATCTGCTGAAACAGGAAAAGTGCTCGCTCTTCTTCGGCGTGCCCACGATGTATGAGCGACTGCTGGAAGCCGTGGCCGCCGGTCGCGCGGTTCCCGACACCATGCGCCTCTACGTCGCCGGTTCGGCGGCGCTGTCGCCGGAGACGTTCGCGAAATTCGAGCAGGTGTTCGGCACGAAAATCCTCGAACGCTACGGCATGTCCGAGACGATCATGCTGACGTCGAACCTCTACGCCGGGCCGCGCAAGCAAGGCTCCGTCGGCACGCCGCTACCGGGCGTTTCGCTGCGCATCGTCCGCGACGGCAAGGCGGTCGAGCGCGGGGAAGTCGGTGAAATTCAGGTCCGCGGGCCCAACGTCTTCCGCGAGTACTGGCGCGCGCCCGACAAGACCGCGGAGAGTTTCCAGGACGGCTGGTTCAAGACCGGCGATCTCGGTTCCTACGACGCCGACGGTTTCGTCGCGATCTCCGGGCGCGGCAAGGAGCTGATCATCTCGGGCGGATTCAACATCTACCCGCAGGAAGTGATCCAATGCATCTGCCGTCACGAGCAGGTGCTTGAAGCCGCGGTGATCGGCGTCAGCGACAAGATCCGCGGCGAATTGGTAAAGGCCTACGTCGTCCGCAAAATTCCCTCTGTCACCGCGGAAGAACTGATCGAATTCTGCAAGCATCACCTGGCCAGTTTCAAGGTGCCGCGCACGATCGTCTTCCTCGACGCGCTGCCGCGCAACGCGATGGGCAAGCTGCAGCTTCAATTGCTTCCCGATCGAGACAAAATCTAACGCAAGGAGTCGCAGGAATGGCGATGGAGTGGGACGAGGATCGCGTTTTCAAAATCGAGAAGTACGCGCACATGTCCGGTTATTCGGAAGGCGGACTCGCCGGCCTGAACTGGCTCTCGCCTGGCACCGCGCCGCTGCGGCTGGCGGGCTTCGGTTGGTTTGCGCAGGACGGCATCTACCGCCGCATGCCCAAGTCGCCGCGCCACAAGCTTTCCGACGCCGTCGACTGGCTGGCCAATCACACCGCCGGCGGGCAGATCCAATTCCGCACCAACTCCAGGCGCCTGGGCCTGCGCGTCGAATTGCGCGCGCCGCACGACGCCGACAATTTGACGCCGATCAGCCAGTGCGGTTTCGATTGCTACCTCGGCAACACGCCGCCGCTGCGTTACTACAATTCCACGCGCTTCAAGCGCAGCGAAGGCGCGTACGAATGCATGCTCTTCGAAATGCTGCCGCGCGAGATGCGCACCGTCGTCCTGAATTTTCCGCTCTACCAGGGCGTCAACAGCGTCCACGTCGGCGTGGAAGCCGACGCCACGGTCGAAGCGCCGCTGCCGTACGATTCGAACAAAAAAGTCGTCGTCTACGGCACCTCGCTGACGCAGGGCGGCTCCGCCAACCGGCCGGGCATGGCGTACTCCAATATCCTGAGCCGCCGGTTCAATCTCGAATTCCTTAACCTCGGATTTTCAGGCAGCGGGCTGGCCGAACCGGAAGTGGCGCTGACGCTGTTGGATATCGCCGACCCGGCCGTCTTCGTGCTCGATTACGATTCGAACATCCGCGCCACGCCGGACCTGATCGCGCGCACGCCGGTTTTCGTGGACATCCTGCGCGGCGCGCACCCAAACGTGCCGATGCTGATGCTCTCCAAGCCGCCGTTCAGCACGGAAACAATTCACCCCGAAGTCGTCGCGTACCGCCTGGGCCGCCGCGATTTCCTGAAGGAATTCGTCCGTGAGCGCCGCGAAAAAGGAGAGAACATCACGTTCCTCGACGGCTCCGAATTTTACGGTGACCGCTTCGACGAATGCACCGTCGACGGCCGCCACGCCACAGACCTTGGCTTCATGAAGATTGCGGATGCGGTGACGCCGGTACTGGCGCGACTGCTGTCGAGAAGCTGATGACTCAACGGTCATTTTCTATTTTTGATTTTCAATTTTCAATTGAACAGATTCGCAAGCGCGAGGCTCACTCTCTCGGGGCAAACAATTGAAAATCGAAAATTAGAAATCGAAAATTGAAAATATCTGATTACGCATTCGGAAGTGCGGCCGTCGTCGCAGTAAATCGATGCGCCGCCAAAAACTCCCGGAACTCCGGCCACGACACGGCCAGGTAATCGAACTGGCCTTCGGTGAAAAACTTCGTGCCTTCCAGCGCTTCGGTCATTTCCGCCTCGCTCAAGTCGGGCTTCTGCAGCTTTAATGCGAACGCACGGAGTACCCGGACGGATTTTACATCAGCGGGGCTCATCAGCTTCTCGATCTCCTCGCGTCGCGCGTCGGCGTCTTTAATTGCCACGTCGTAACGGCCGCGGCGGATGGCGATGACCAGATCGAGCAGGACCAGGCGCGCTTCGCGTTCTGGTTCGGTCACGTCGTGAGCGATGAGTTGATACTCTTCGGCCTTCTCCAACGCGCCTTTGATCGCGTAGCAGCGCGCGGTGTTTTCGAGAATCTCGGGCAGGTAGTGGAACATGCCGTAGCGCTGCTCTTCAAACCAGCGGCTTTTGAACACCGCCATGTTGAGCGCCAGCGCGCGGTCGGGATTGCCCGCGTAAAGATAAATCACCGCGCGGTTGTAGACGAAGCCGGCGTGCATGTGCCGCATGGGCGTGCCGTAGGATTCGCGGCAGAGCTCGTCGAAGATTTTCCCCGCCGCTTGGGCGTCCTCGAAATCGCCGGAGTGCAGTTTGACGATGGCCTCGCGCGCGCGGTTGGTCCACGTGCGCGTGCGGCGCGTGCGGGAAATCAGCAGCAGGATCAACGCGCCAACAAGACCGCCGAGGCACCAGTTGCTCGCCCCCGCCGGCATCAGCCAGCGGTTTTCCAGGAAGCTGACGAACGCCCACGAGAGCGCGAAGATCACCAGCCAGGCATAGTTGAGATTGAGCAACCGGCGCGGCGCGGGCTGGAAAATTCCTTCCGGCGGCAGCAGCCGTTCGTCGACGGGAATCGGTTCATTCATGTTCATGCAGCACCGACATTACACCAATCAGGACACTGGGAAAATTTGAAATCGCAAATTTCTGTAAATTCTGAAATTTGTACACTGCACGGCCCGGCTGTCGTGCGGCTTGAAGCCCGGCGCAAAATCGTTGTGGTGGGTGTTCCTGATCGCAGGCTCGATCGGCTTCGCCACCGCCATCGGCATCCACCCGCTGGTCGGCTACATGAGCTTCCCGCACCTGCTCCCCGCCTACCTCGGAGCGCTCGCGTTTTTGACCGGCATGTACCAATTGTGGAAGCCCGTCTGCCGCGCTGACGCGGACAGCGAGCGGTTTTCGGATCTATGAAATTCTGATTCTATACGTAGCATGATTTATAAGATTCGTGCCACTCGTACTACTCAAACCCCAACAGGGTTCCATGTGAAAGCCAGGGGCAACACCCTCGGAAATCGACGCCGGATATGCTCAGAGCTCTGAACGAATGAAATCGTCACATCGAAATGAATTTCTCAATAATGAAGTCTGTCTCTCCCGCCTCATCGCTACTCATTGTCGTCTGAGCGGAATGTCCCATGCGCACGTTTGCCATATCTCTATTCATAGTGCTCGCATGCTCACCCGCGTGGAGCTCCGAACCCGCTCCAGCCAGCGATGACGCGCGCTGGATGGCCGAAGCAGAATCACAGATCAGCCGGCTCGGCGATGACGACTTCGACAATCGCTACGCCGCCATGCTGAAACTCAAGTCCATGATCATCGTGAATCTGGACTGGGGCCATTTCATCCGTGCGCAGTTGAAGAAAGCGATATCCGAAACCGCCGATCCCGAAGTCAAAATGCGTGCGAACGAGATCCTTTCCGCACAGGACGAGTGGCTGGATGACCTCAAGCCACATTATTCTACTCCCGATGTCGAAGATGGCGGTGATGGCGGCGACTAAAAGTGGTTGACTCGTTCTCTTCAGCGCCGCAGCGCCCGCACAACTCTCCACCCCAGCAACAACCCGATCCCCATCAACACCCAACTCCCCGGCAGGGCCAGAATGCCCAACGCACTTTCCGGATGATGCCGGCTAAAGAAACGCGTTTGGTTTCCGCCCGGGTTGCTGGCGATCACAGCCATGCTGCGGCCATCCGGAGCATACTTTACGCTGAGCCCACACGGCCCGGACGGTCTCGGAAGCCTGCACAGTTCAGCGCCGGAGGCAGTGTCATAAAGCACCAATTGATTCACGTCGTCGCCGCCCGCGTCGCACACGATGCGTTCGCCGTCGGGAGACAATGCTTGGAAGCCGAAGCCGCCCGGATGCAACTCCTTGATCAACCGGCCCGTCGCACATTCCCAGATTTGTATTCCGCCAGGGCCAGGATTAGCGTCGGTGACGGCCAGCCGTCCTCCCGCTGAAAGTTTTAAATCGCAATTCTCCAAGGGCGTATCCGACACTTTCCAGGACGAACACACACGCCCACTCGACAGTTCCCACACGATGACCTTGCCGTGCGCCAGATCCGTTGCGCCCAGGTATCGGCTGTCTTCGCTGAAGCCGAACGTCGCATTTTCGTCCCCGGGCAGGCCAGACAGTTCCCCGATTCTCCGGCCCGTCGTCAGATCCCACGTGAACGTTTTCACTGCGCCTTCGGAAACCAGCCGGGACACAGCCAGATCGGCAAAGGGAGATAGTTCAACGTCCATCCGCGTGCTGCCGTGCGGAATAGCCTCCAGCTTGTCCGCGGCGGCCGACTGTGCCTGCAGCGTCGTCGCGTCGTTCACGGCGCGCACGCAATCGCGAATCTGCTGCTCTTCTTCCGCGGTCAGGACTTTAGGCGGCCGGGGTGGGTCGGTTTCGTCCGCATCAGGTTCCTTCGTGACATCAACGCCCTTCAGAATTCCTTCCGGCTCGTTCTGATGACGCCGATAGACGCACACCCACCACCTTGAGGCAGCCAGGAACAGACGTTCGCCGTCCGCGGAAAAATGCGAGTCGTGATAAAAAACGGGGCAGTCCAACGTCTGCTCCAAAGCTCCGGTCCGTGTGTCATGAATTTCCAGGCGCGGCGGCTTATTCGACTCATGAATGAATGCCACGCCGCGGTCCCCCGTGGGCGAGACGAAATTCCAGTATGCGGATTTAGCTCCGGACTTGCCGGTCGGAGCTCCGCTGCGCGTATTGATCTCGATGAGCTCTTCGCCGGAAAGCAAGCACGTGGAGCCGTCTTTCGAGAAGGAGACGTTGGAAACGAAGGAGCCAATATCTCTGACCGGCGCCCACGGCTGCCAGCTCAGCCAGAGGTTGATGCCACTGGCCACGGCCAGCGTGAAAAGCAGCAGCGTCGCCAGGCTGAATTGCCTTCTGAACCAGCGCCACCGTGGCCGCGACGGCAACGGCGCGGCGCGTGGCACAATGGTTTCAGGAAAGGACGTTCCGCTTGCCATCTCAATACTCTCCCCCACTGAAAAACGTTTGTGGTAAATCCACCACGGCATCACTTCGCGCTGGAGTTGCTCTTGGTTTCAGCCGCGTTGGCCAGCCAGTCTTTTTCCGCCAGCCCCAGTTCGCCGCGCGCCAGGTTCCGCAGTGAATGATAGAGCGCTCCGAACCGAATGCTCTGGGCCGAGGTCGCAAAACCCGCGAACAAACGCGATTCACAACACGCGATCGATTTGCCACCGCTGGACAACTTGATCACCGCGCCGCCCATCGGCTTCATCCCGCAGCCCGTCAGCACCTGCAGGTAGTTGAGATTTTTTTCGTCCGTGTGCGCCCGCGGGCCGCACAACTCCGGATAGTCCAGTGCCAGCAGGATGCGGCAGACGTCGTCAATTTTGCTGAACGGCCGCTCCCCGGCCACTTCAAACGTTCGCACGCCGTCCACGTTCGACTCCGTGGCGCGCAGTTGCCGCACTATCGTCGGCGTGAACTCATACACTTCGTTGATGGCGATGCGCTGGCCTTCTGGATGGAGGCTGATGCGCACGCAGAAATTGTCCGGCAGTGCTCCTTCGCGTTTGCTGCGGTATTGGTTCAGCAGCGGTTTAAGCTCGTCGACATGGATCAGGATGTCCTTGGATTCGGCCGCAAATCCCGCCGCGCAACACAGCAGGGCCAGTAACACTACACTTCTCATGGCAGGGCTCCTTGTCATTCTGAAAGCGTCACCGTCTCTCCAGCCTTCACGATTTGTTCCTTGCCTTGACGGAGGATTTTGACCGATCCGCTGGTCACGGAGACGACGACTTTCTTATCGTCCGTGATGGCCACGGTGAAGTCGGCATTGCTCCCGACAACAGTCGCAAGGGGGGTTTCGACCTCCACGGAGTCTTTGAACGCGAATGGATTCCGAGTTCTCGAGATCCGCACTTTTCCCGCATTCAGCGCCACGCAGCTGACATCCGGCGGCGTTGCGAATGGATGCTGCGGGTTAAGCTCTATCTTTGCGTGCGACTCCAGATGCAATTCGATGGACTTCTTCCAGCGCAATGCGCCGCTCTTTTCTCCGGCACTGACGCCCATCGTGGACGCCACCGTGGCGTCGGGCATGTCGGACGAATCAACATCCACATCGCCGCTGATGATCGTGAGCCCGTCCGGGAGCTTCTTGGGAGTCGGGTTGGGCCGCGGCACCGGCCCTGGATTCCGCTTCGGATCCGGATTTTCCGTCGGATCCACCACCGCCACTTGATTGTACTGCGTTGAAAACACGAGGCGGAACAGCACGATCACGGCAAGTAAGGCCGCGACACTTCCCAGTGAAATCCGCCAGATGCGCCGTCGCCGGGAACGGCGCAGCGCATCAGGAGACGTACGCAAACTTTCCTGCAGCGAAACCGCCTGAACAAAGGCCCGCAGATGCGCCGGATCTTCCCGCAACCACGTCTCCAGCCGCGCCAGTTCCGCCGCATCGATCTCGTTGTCGAGCCACGCATCGACCAACGCTTCGGGTTGCGTCATACCGCCTCCTCCGGCGCGTCGTCCACGGGCTCACCGGCGAGCCGGCGTTCAATGCATGTCCGCAGCCACTCGCGGGTTCGAGCGAAGGCCGTGCGCACTGCGCCGTGTGTGCGCTCCAGTCGTCGCGCGACTTCCGCCAGCGGGAGGCCGCCGTTCAGGCGCAGGTCCAGCATCTTCGTGGCAGAGGCGCCGAGCTTCCCGCGGCAATGGCCCAGCGCGCCGCGCCGCCGGTCGAGCAGCTCACTCTCGGCGACGACGGTCTGCTCGAGACTTTCAAGCAGATCGGGCGCCAGCACGACAAAGCGTCGCGCCAGATCGCGCCGGTGCCGCAGCAGCGTGAAGCGCGCCATGCCCACCACCCACGCCGTAAACGCCAGGCCCGGGTTAAAGTCGCTGCGTTTGCGCCAGGCGTCCAACGCGACCTCCTGCACCAAATCCTGCACGACCGCCGCATCGCGGCAGCCCGCGGCCAGAAACGTCCGCACCTGCGGCTCGCTCTGAGCCCACCGCGCTTCGAAGTCCGTCCGCTCCATCCATTCCCCTTCTCATTGGGTACTCATCCGCAGCGACGGGAATGTTACAGGAATTTCGCGTAATTCTGTAACAATCGCATTTCAACCGGCCGCAACTGGACATCTCCCGGCCGGTGGTAGCATCGGGCATCTGCCACCTTCAGGAGAACAAGACGATGCCCTACACGGCCAAGGCGGGACGCTACACCACGGGCGCGAACTGGTTCCGGCGCTGCGGACGCTCGGGCTTGCAGCTGCCGGCCGTCTCGCTGGGATGCTGGCATAACTTTGGCGAGGCCGGGTCCGACGCCGGTCTTCATCGCGATGAAGCGGCGCAGCATGAAAATTGCCGCCAGATGCTCTTCACCGCTTTCGACCTGGGCATCACCCATTTCGATCTCGCCAATACCTATGGCCCGCCTTTCGGCGCCGCGGAATCGCGCGTCGGCCGTATCCTGCGCGAGGATCTGGCTGCGTACCGCGACGAACTGATCATCTCCACCAAGGCCGGTTGGACGATGTGGCCGGGGCCCTACGGCGACTGGGGCTCGCGCAAACACGTGCTCGCCTCGCTCGATCAGTCGCTGCGCCGGCTGGGCCTGGAGTACGTCGACATTTTCTACTCGCACCGCTTCGATCCCCATACGCCGCTGGAAGAAACCCTGTTCGCGCTTGATACCGCCGTGCGCAGCGGCAAAGCACTCTACGCCGGCATCAGCGCGTACGACGGCCTGCACACCACCGAAGTCGTGCGCATCTGCCAGTCTCACGGCTGGGTCCAGCCGATCATCCACCAGCCGAATTATTCGCTGCTGCGGCGCAACCCCGAACGCGACGTCTTTCCCGCCTGCGAACAGCACGGGATGGGCACCATCGCCTACTGTCCGCTGGCGCAGGGGCTGCTGACGTCCAAATACCTCGGCGCCGTCCCCGCCGATTCCCGCGTGCGCCAGGAGAAAGGCGCCCTGCGCGAAGAACAATTGCAGCCGGCGGTGCTGGAGAAAGTGCGCACGCTGCACGCGCTGGCTCAAGAACGCGGCCAGTCGCTGGCCCAGATGTCCCTGGCCTGGGCGCTGCGCGGCAACCTGACTTCCGCGCTGATCGGCGCGTCCCGCCCGTCGCAGATCACCGAAAACGCCGCCTGCCTCTCCCGTGGCGGATTCTCCCCGGAAGAACTGCAGCGCATCGATGCGATCCTTGACGGACGGAAAGCGTAATCGGCAATGAACGAAACGTGGGACCCGCGAGAGTGCCTTGACCGCGCTCAAGCGCCACAGACAGACGCAGCCGAATTGGCGCGCTTGAGCCGGTCGACTCACATCTTTGTTCGAGAAGCCGTGGCGGAACACCCGAACACGCCAGCAGCCATACTCGAGCTTCTTGCTCCCGGTGCGCTAGCTCACGAAGATGATTTCAGAATGGCGATCGCGCTGCTGAAGAATGCAAAACTTCCATCGCCGTTATTGAAGCGGATTGCTGCCTACGCTCCGTCCGCACTTCCGCAGATCGTGCCACACGCGTTCTATCCGCGCGGATACCTCGAGGCGCTCGTGGCAAATCCAGAAGCTAGCGTGGACATTTTGGGATCGCTGCTCTCACCGCTTCACTCCCCACGTCATATTCGAGAGTGGATCGCCCGCAAGACTAGTAGAACCGACGTGCTCGAATTCCTCTCCCACGATCCCAGTGAGACGGTTGCAAGTCGCGCGAATCGACGCTTGAACGAGCACCATTAGCTACGGCATCGCAGGTCATTCACGGCGACCTCGAATTTCGACTTTGCGCTAAAAGTCTGCACCGTTATTACTTGCTTAAATGAAATCGAACCGTTCCGGCCTGTTTCATCTCATGCTTGTTTTGATGATCGGCCTCGGTCTTTACGCCCGTATGGGCAATCACTCGAAGACGCCACCTCCTCCGCGCCAGCCGTGGGGCCCAACCATGCGGGATCTCATCGACGATCCCGAAGGCGCCGAGGCGCAACTGGAGGCCATGCAACGCACGAATCAGGCGGATCAGGCACCGCTCGATGATGCCGGTATCAACAGCGCCTTGGAAGGCTTGCTGAGCGGCCAGGATTATCAGCGCAATGTCGCGCGCCTCCGTGCGCAAGGATCTCGCGCCAGTCCTGTGCTTCTTAAAGGGCTGGCCGACGCACGAGCCCGGCACCCGGTGTCCTCCAAGGAACTTCCCGGATACGAGCAGATTCCAATGGCCTCCATGATGGAAATATTGGGATCGATCAAAGAGCAAAAAGCTGTGCCGCTGCTCTTGCCTCTAACGCACGATTCTGAAAAGAAAATTCAAGAAGCAGCGCTGGCCTGCCTCTGCAAAATCGGCTCGGTGGAATGTGTTGAACCAATCAAACAGGCCTTGGAAGGTTCCGATGCCGAAGTCCGCTCCCGTGTCCTGAGCGACCTGACGCTTTCCTTTGGTTTTTCCAAACCAACGTCATCGTCGCCACTCTGCACGGCGTTGTTTGACGTGCTCCTGAAACTGAGCCAGAGAAAGGAAAAGGGCGCGGATTGCTTTGACTTGCTCTTCACGATCGATGCTAAAAAAGCAACGCAGCTACTGGTCAACGCAGAGAATCTGAATTCGAGCAATTCTCAACTCAATACCTTGCTCGTGGCTCTCAATCGAGCCCAGGTCGCAGTTCCGTCCACGATGATCGTGGACATGATTCCCGACCTGAAACGCACTGCCGAAACCAACCCTGTTGAATCCGGTGCTTATGGCCAAGCTCTGATCGCGCTCGCCGATGCCCATTACCCCGGCACAGAAGAACTCGCGAACGATGCCTTGAAATTGAAGTCCCAATCCGTTCGCTCTGACGCCGCGGAAGCACTTTGCATCGCCAAAGGACTCCCAGACCCGACCACAGTTGCTTACACGTTGATCGAGAAAAATGGAATCGCCTCCGTGCCGCCCGTTGTCCGTCAGTTTGCGGCGGTACGCGACTACATCGACGAAGTGAACAATGGCGGTCTGGATCAATATTTCTTCAACAGTTCCGGCGACACTTCGGCCACTGCCCTGGAAGGATTGACGGCGATGGGTGTCGACGATGCAACCCAAATCCTTCGCAAGGCGTGCGCGTTGTTTGGGCCGTCCGGTCCTTCGCCGAATCGGCAAGTGCGTCAGCGCCAGTTACGCGACCTTGTCAATTCTTCAAAGGACCCGTTTTCGAAACTCACGTCAGAATTTTATAAGTGCGAAGAACTGGAAACCGCGACGTTGATTTTTGTGGCCAAAAATGCCGCTGCATTCAAGGATGGCGGAAAATAGAGGCGTTCTTTCCAGACGGCGCGCAGAAGTCCTCTCCCGTTGAATGAACGATTTTCTCGCGCCTTCCGGTCGCGAATTGCGTCCCCCCGGTGTATCCCTATACAGAACACGTGTCTCATAAATAGCACAACTGCTTGATGCCCCTAACCTTACCTGCGGCACATCGGTACCAAGGAGCGTGACGTGCACAGAATCCTGCTCGCGACCCTGATCGCACTGCTGGCCAGTTCCCACGTCGCCGTCGCCGAAGACGAAGCACCGCTGCCAAAATGGCCGGCCGCCGGCTCGCGCTTTCCGGCCGATCCCGTTCCATTTCAGCTCCCCGACGAACGCACCGGCGCCGCGGTCTGGAAATCGCCGCCCGCGCTGATCAGCCCCTATCACGACGACTGGTACGACTACGTCTCGATCATGTGGGGCGGCGATTCGCGCTTGCCGGACGCCGCCGCGCTGCACGGCGCGTTGCGGCAGATGTTCGTCACCGCCGGCCTCGTCTACTCGCAGGCCGATCCCAAGGGACACATCGAAACGAAATTCCCCTTCTACTGCACCAACCTCACCAACAATCTTTACCTGCGCAACAAGTCCGGCTCCGCGGCGTTGAAAGGTTTCAAGCAGGATCGCAGCAAGGCCAATCTCGTCCGCAAACCCAGTCTGGAAGATCCCGCCAACGATCTGGCCGAATGCGGTTCGGCCGGCAAAGTCGCCAAGCGCTGCGCCAAGGCTCTTCCGTTGAGCTACGACTTGCGCGACGAAGGCACCTACACCATCAGCGCCGCCGGACCGTTCGATTTCGATTTCTCCGAGATTTCCTTGAAGCACTTCCGCCTCTGGCTGCGCGCCAAGTACGGCACGCTGGAGAAACTCAACGCCACCTGGAAGACCACCTACAAAACCTGGGACGAAGCGACGCCGAAAACCTCCGACGAAATCCTCGCCGACCTGAAGAAAGACCTCGCTCACGCCAATCTCGCGCCATGGGCCGATCACCGCGAATACAACGACGACACCATGCAGGCGGCCGTCGCGCGCTACGCCGCCGCCATCCGCGAATTCGATCCCACCGCGCCGGTCGGCTACTCCGGCACGCAGATGCCGTCGGCGTGGGGCGGCTTCGATTACTGGAAGATGGGCAACAACCTCAGCTGGATCGAACACTACGAATGCAACGGCTCGCGCGAACTGCTGCGCAGTTTCATGCCGCGCTCCTCGCCGGCCATCGCCGCCACCCCCTACGATTCCGTCGACGGCGGCATCCGCCGCATGTGGTACCTGGTGTTACACGGCGACGCCGGCGGCCTGATCTGGCCCTACCACGGCAACGACACGAAGAACATGGTCCTGCTCGATGTCGAAAACGGCGTCGCCAAGCTCTCCGAAAAAGGCCGCAATCTGCGCGACGTTTTCCGCGAGGCGCGCAACGGCATTCCCTGCCTGCTGCGCCACGCCCAGCCGCGCGAAGAACCCATCGGCGTGCTCTATTCGCACGCATCGTTGCGCGCCGACTGGCCGTTCGAAGTGCTGCGCGACGGCAACGACTGGATCAACCGCTACAGCTCGTACGAAGGCGGCGCCAACTACGCCGCGCACGGCCGCGAAGGTTTCTATAAGGCGCTGGAAGACCTCGGCTGCCAGTACACCTGCATCTCCAGCCGCCAGGTGGAGACCGGCGAACTGCTCCAGCGCGGCATCAAGCTCTTCATCGTGCCCCGCGGCATCGCGCTCTCCGACGCCGAGATCGCCGGACTGAAAAACTTCGTCGACGGCGGCGGCGTGCTGGTCACCGACCTGATGGCCGGACGCCTCGACGAAAACGGCACGCTCCGCGCCGCCAGCCCGCTCGACGCATTGCTGGGCCTCAAGCGCGCCGAGTTCTCTTTCGAACAGGAGACCAAGGCCGAAGACGAAAGCCACGGCGGCTACGTCGGCGGATTCGGCCGAGCATTGTCGGTCAAGCTCGAAGACGATTTCGGCGCGTTCAAAAAGGGCGAGACATTCCAGGTGCAGGGTTTTCAGGAACCCGGACTCGCCGCCGGCACCGCCAAAGCGCTGGGTTCCACCGCCACCGGCCCGGCGCTGCTCGAAAACGCCTCCGGAAAAGGCTTCGCTTACACGCTCAACTTCGACATCCCCAATTACCTCAGCCTGCGCTCGGCCGAGAAATCCGACGAAACCACCGCCGCGATCCGCAAGGTCCTCGCCGCGCTGTTGAACAAAGCCGGCATTGCGCCGGCCGTCCAGGTCTCGCGCAAAAACGCGCCGGGCCAGCCGGTCTGCCTCGAAAATTTCCACTTCACGCAAGGCAACGCCGACTACGTCGGCCTCCACTCCAACGGCAGCGTGCGCATTGAGACGGAAGACCTCAGCGATGCCGGCAGCGGCGGCAGCGTCAAAGAGGGATCTCAGCTCACCATCACGCTCCCGAAGAAAGGCTTCGTCTACGACATGCGCGCTGGCCGCGCGCTGGGCGAAACCGACCACGTCACGCTGGCGATTCCCAAGGACCGCCCCATCCTGCTCAGCATTCTTCCCTACGACGTCAAAGAAGTGAAGGCGTCGGTCGGCGACGGCAAGATCGCCGACAACACGCTGAAACTCGACGTCTCGATCGTTGGCCCCGCCGCGGACGGCGACCGTGTCGACCACGTCGTCCACGCCGAACTACTCAACGCCCAGAACGAAACCGTCCCCGAGAGCGTCGTCAATCTGCCACTCGTAAAAGGCGCGTACAAAGGCGCGATCGACTGCACTTTCGTCCCCGGCGCCGGCCCCTGGACGCTGCGCCTGCGCGACGTCGCCAGCGGCAAAACCGCCGAATTCAAAATCACGCGCTGAGCTCCGTTAAATAAAGCCAGCGGCCCGGCGTGTCAGGATGTTTGCATCTTCAGCGCGAAGCCGCGCCGTTTCGTAGTCCGGGCGTCCCGCCCGGTCTAACTTCGGCAGAGGCGTGGCTAAATTCGTTAGATGGATGTTGTTCTCTTGCGAAGCAACATCCGGTTGTTTCGCAGCAGTGCGCGCCCCCATCGAAATATCATCGCTATTCGCGCGCTGCCGCGGTCGACCTTTAAGATCTCGGGATATCTAATGACGGGCGGCCTCGCTCAATTCCTTCTGCTCTCGTCTTGCTCCCTTTCGACGGGTGCCACTCATCTGAAGCCCTTCTCAGATGAGCGCCGGGGCACGCCGTGGGCAAGAAGATCATTTCGTCCCGAGTGTACTTCGCGTTGCGCTTGCGCTGGCATTCCTGACCGCAGGCGCCAACACACGAAAACCGACGAAGACGTTACGGCTGTCTGGATGATCCCTGTAGCGGTCAGCCGACCGACAGTCGATTGGAACGTCGTGCCAAGACCCGCCGCGCAAAACGCGGAAGACTCCGTGAACTGGACCTTGAGGATTTTCTGCTGGAGATTTGGAGTAGTAGTAGTCGCGGTACCAGTCCTGACACCATTGGTACAGGTTGCCATGCATGTCGTATAGTCCAAAGGCATTCGATTGTTTTTTTCCAACAGGATGCGTTGAGTCCTTACTGTTTTCGCAATACCACGCAACGCCATCCAGATCGCCTTCAGCATCGCCGGAATTGTATGTGGTCGTCGTTCCGGCACGACACGCATACTCCCATTCCGCTTCGGTGGGCAGACCCACATTCGCTTCCGTTTGCTCAGTCACTTTCTTGCAGAACGCCTGCGCGTCGTCCCACGACACATTTTCAACAGGATTGTCCTTGCCGATGTATGTGCTGGGATTCGTTCCGATCACGGCTTGGTACTGCTCCTGCGTTACATGGTACTTCCCCATGTACATGGGTCGGGACAGCGTGACCGCATGCGCCGGATGTTCGGTGGGATAATAGTCCGGATGTTTCAATGCGTCGTTCCAGCGCACCCCACCCCAAACGCCCATCGCCGCCACAAAGGTCATCACCAGCATCGACCCCATCGAGAATTGAGGCCGCGTGCGGCTTCGCCGCGCGCGGATCAAACCTATCGCTGCGTATATCAACAGCATGCCGCCGCTGAGTCCTGACATCGTTTGCCCGACCAGAGGTTTTTCCGGCGCCGGCGTCCCCATCATGAACTTCCCAGCCGGGATCAGCACCAGCTCGAGCTTCACGCCATTGCCGAGGTCCAGCGTTTTCGTCGGCGAAAGATTGACACGTTTCGCATAGTCAGCGACGGATTCGCGACCGTCCCAGAGCGGATAGGTGGACGCAGGCTCAGACGCAGAGAGCGATCCAGCCAGCACGATGACGATGAGCGGCAACAGGCGCATGGCCGCATTCTGGATGCGGCGGAAGACGAGATGCCGGGAAAAGATGGCCGAAGGGCAGGATGGCGATAGAATTCGGGGCCAATGGATACGTCGCCCAAAGAGCGCCGGTTCTGGTTCCTGCATCTGAGCACAGCGGTGCTGTTGATGTTCGTAATTGGCACTTTGCTGTTCGTAAATATCTGTCAAAGGCAGACTGAACGAGAATCCATTCTCAAATCTTTCCGAACGGAAGGACTCGAAGCATCCGAAGAACTGATTCAGCTGGCGATGAGCAGCCGTAATTACGGATGGCCGAAGACATTTTATAGCACCACCTATCCGCTTCGGGACCTGTTTCAAGAGGGAACTGTTCGCCTGACTCCCACAGTCTTAACCTCATTCAATTTGATTTATGATGTGGTTATCGCGGTTGTCATCGTGGTCGCAGTGCTCAGTACCAATGAATTCCTCATCCGCCGCCGCGAGGCCCGCAGGTCGCCCGCGCCGTGATGTCCCCTCCGGGAATAGATGGCCTGCTGGCCGGGCGGAGGTAGACTGCGGCGGATGGAAGATGACGGAACTATAGCGCCGAGCAATCAACCGCAGGCACATGCGCTGAGATGCGGTCCAGTTTTTCGTTTTCTGGCTTGCGCAATTCTGACGTTCTTGTTGTTCCTGATTCCACCGGCGTTTGTCATCTTTATCAGCAATCCGCGACGCGCATGGTTGCTGGTACCGGAATTGGTTCTGCTCATATGGGCGTTCGGATATGCAGCAAACGCCAGCGAGCTAAAACGCCGCCTGAGATTCCACCTTTCAACCGTAATTATTATGATGTTTGCAGCGGGAGTCCTAATTGGGGCAAACGTCTCTGCCGAATGCGTTGCCAGCATGAATACGGACAGCTCATTGGTGCGAGGATTTGGCTGGCCGCTGACATTCACTGTTCCACTTATTAGCGTAGACCCACGCTCGACAATAGTTGACTTCTTGAGAAACCTGATGAGGCTTGAAGCAAACACCTTTATCGCATTGTCCTTCGTCGTCGCGGTCGCATTTTTTTCGGAGTCATTAATCCGCCGCCGCGAGGCCCGCAAACCATGAGAGACATCCGCCGCCGCGAGGGCCGCAGGCCATGAGCGACAAGCCCACGCGCCGATTCTGGCAACTGCATCTCAGCACAGCCGTGGCAATGATGCTTTTAGCGGGCCTGATGATCTGGCCGAATGTAGTTCCCAATCCGAGATGTCAATATGTTGCACATGTCATGAGATATACAATTATCAACGCGGATTATTATGGCTGGCCTGCGGCTTGCACTCGACGCCTCTACTCGGTTGAAACGTGGGCCACTGCCGAAAAGGGCGAGCCGGGGCCAATGAAATTATATTGGGTGCCGGGACTATTCATTGACGTTGCTGTAATCGCCCTTTGCATAGTGACGCTTGCCTGTCGCGGATGTCCCATCCGTTGTTGAAATTGGTTGAACGTCCGTAGCCGAAACCGAAACGTACCTTCCTTTCGCGGCCTCGTCAAGGGGCTCGCTTCGTATTGACCGCTTTGTCTACAGGACAGACGCGGTTTACAATCCAG
>JBBRPR010000023.1:0-123954 GCA_038227875.1 Planctomycetota bacterium | reverse complement strand
CTTGGTATGGGACTGTCCGCTGTTCATCAATTCGACAGCGCGAATTCGCCGCCGTTGGAGCTCTTCTGCTGTGCCAAATGGTCTCATGCATAGAGTATCGACACTATTTCATTGCAACTTTAGTTATGCGCGGATCAATAATTCGGATCTCACGGGTGGAACTAGTCCGAGGCAACACTAACCGCATGGAAGACTTGCGCCAAATTCGAATGGCACACGTGCAGCGAATAGTTGCGTAAATAGCGCAACCGCGCGTTGCGTCCCATGTCCTGCAACAGCGCTCGGTCCGCCAGCAACCGTTCCAGAGCCTGCGCGAGCTGCTCGACACTGGCGTCCTGCGGCAACACGCGGCCGTTGACGCTGTCGATCACCGTCGAGGCGATCACGCCGCGGTCGGTGGTCAGCACCGGCAGTCCCGCCGACATCGCTTCCAGAAGTACTAACGGCTGACCTTCGTACGGGTAACGCGTCGGCAGGCAAAATATGTCGCCGCTGAGTAAAAATTCTGCCTTCGCCGCGCCGGTCACGTTGCCGACGAACGTAACGCGATCGTCCAATTTTAATTCACGAATCAACGCCAGCGTCTCGTCGCGCAATTCCGGTTCCTGGAATTCGCCGGCCACGCGCAGCCGCAAGGGCGAAACCGGCCGTCCTTCCAGCACGAGCGCCAAGGCGTGAACCAATTCCAGAATTCCTTTCGTCCGCGTCAGCGTGCTCATGTAAAGCAGCGTTTCACGCGAGGTGTCATTGCGCAGCGGCGGCCGTTCGGCGAAGAGATCGGGCACGCCGTTCTCGACGACAAACACGCGCTCCTCGGGAATCAGGCCCGAGAAGAGATAGCGAAAGCCTTCGCCCAGTACCACCGCGCCGGAAACATGGCCCAGGGTCATGCGCGCGAACGCTTTGAACGCCGCGCTTTGCTGTTCGTACAGCATTTGAAAGTAGCCGCCGTGAAGATGAATCACAACGCGCTTGCCCATCAGGCGCGATTGCAGAATAAACAGGGCATCGCGCAGAAATGCGGGGACGTTCTGAGAGAGCGGCAGGTACACGATCTCTGCGTCGGAGCGCGAACAGCGCACCGCCAATTCGGCGAGATTCGAAAAACCGATGCCGAGATTCTCCGCATCCCAGCGTCCGAGGTTCGACGCGTCGCGGCGGTCGGAGGTGTCCACGTGCTGAAGTTCAATGCCGCGGGCGCGCAGTTCTTCCGAATCGAGCAGATCGCGGAGATACGTCGCCACGCCGTGGTAGGGTGGCGGAATCGGACCCAGGGCGAGAACTCGCAAAGCGCACACTCGAAGTAAATTTTTAGTTCTTCTGATGCCGGAACGAAATCATACCGATCGTCAGGCCACGCCGCGCGACCTTGCCGTCTTCGAGCGAATCGCTGAAATTCTCGAACACGATCCGCAGCGTATAGGCATCGGTCCGGTTGACTTCGAACGTAAACGGAATTGGATGCTCTTCCGAGCTGATTACATGCGTCCGGCCAATGAGCTGCCCATTCAGTTCCACCCGGATGATCGGCCACTGTTCGCGCAGCGGCACGGCCCGCGCGTTGATCAGCATTTCGTACTTGCCCTCGTTGAGCACCACGATCGAGCTTGCTTCGCCCTGCTCTTCAATGCTGCCGGTATCGGTCATTCCCGTCACGGCATGAAACGTGGGCTCGCGTCCAACGAGCAGATCCGGCGGCAGCAGCAGCGTGGCTTTTTCATCGCGTTTCGTTCCATCGTAGCGTTCCAGCAGCATGTGCGAACTGAGTTCGTTGGGCAGCACGGCTTGTACGGCCTGCAGCCGCCGTTGGCAGTCGGCGTCCGACTGTTTCAGTTCGCAGGACAGCAGCGCCGCGGCAAGTTTCGCGCGCACATCGCTGCCGGGCCTGTCGCCAAGCTCCAGCACACCCTGCGTCACTTCCGGTTCGCGAATGGCCGCGAAGCCCTTGTAGACCAGGCGCCGCCAGACGCTCATCGAATCGCCGGCCTTCCAGACGACGCGCAAGGCCGGCGAAAATTCGCTGCGCGGAATCGATTTGTAGTCGGCCACGCGCTGCCAATGCGTGAACGAACTCCAGAAATCGCCGGTGCGCTCGAGGTATTCGGCCCACTCAGTTTCGAGCCGGACGTTGAGCGGGTTGGATTTCAGAACGGCGTTGCTCTCTTCGATGTTCTTGGCGACGGCCTGCGCTTCCGGCAATTTGTTTTCCAGCAGCAGTGCGTGCAGGGCATCCGCGTCCTGCAGCGCGTGTTGATAACGCAAGACGCCTGCACCGGCGCCGATGGCCAGCGCGAGCACCGCCGACGCCTGCATCACCTGCGCTCCCGCAGGCTGAGCGGCGATCGAGAGCAGCGGACGCACGCTGATCAACGCCAGCGCGACGAGGACAAATTCAAACGCCACCGTCACCAGCGGTTGTGAGCCCAATTGTGCCGACGCGGTCAACACCAGCCCCGAAAAAATCAGCAGATGCACACGCACGCGTGGCGATTCGAGAAACTGTTCCAGCGCGTTACGGTCGTCAATTCCGGGCTTGCGACGCGGCGTGAGTACAAACAGAAGCAACGCGGACATGAACGCCAGCGCCAGTGCGGCCCACGACGCGGCTCCCGCGCCGCTCAGTTGCATGGGAATGCCGCGCAGAAACGCCGGCGAAAGCAACAGCGCCGCAAACAAAAATACCGCCAGCGTCCACAACCGTCCCGCCGAACTTCGCGCAAACGTTCCGCCGCCGCGGGATATCAGCAGGCCGGCGAGGGCCAATAGACACAGCCCGGCCGCGTTCAAGGTGTCCAGCCACGCGCTGCGATCCACGCAGAGCAACCCCGCGGCGGGCCAGAGCAGCACGAAAATAAAAAGCAGCGGAGAAGAACTCCTGGCGCCCGGCGCTAGGGATGAATCTGGAATTTCGAGGGCCGGCGCGGCCATACAATGTCGTCCTTGCCTTGAGCGTGCGGCGATTAGAAGGTAAAAGGACGGGTGTTGCAATCGACTTCCGGACCGCCTTGAACTGCATCTCTTTGGATTATTCCACAAATGCCCACAGCCGCAGCAGCAGCGGAGCGAACCACCGCCGCCGCCAATATGAAGGACGCCAAAGTCGCGGCCGTCGCGGGCATCATCGGTTCCGGCACGCTGGCGGTGCTGAAATTGGCCGCCGGCTATCTCGGCCACTCCCACGCGGTGCTGGCCGACGGCATTGAATCCGCCGGCGACGCGCTGGCCAGCTCCGTGGTCCTCTTCGGCCTGAAAGTCTCCGTCTTGCCGCCGGATGTCGAACATCCCTACGGCCACGGCCGCGCCGAAGGCATCGCCGGAAAGACTGTCGCGACCATGATGCTTCTCTCCGGCCTGCTGCTGCTTTGGACCAACGCGGCCGAACTGCTGAAGATCATGGCCACGCCGGAGACCATCGTCATTCCCACGTGGACGATCTGGCCGGCGGTGATCTCGATCGGCGTCAAGACCGGCATGTTCTCCTACAAACTGAAAGTCGGCCGCCGCATCGGTTCGATGGGGCTGGAAGCCGACGCCTGGAACGACTTCGTCGACATCCTTTCCGCGATCCTCGTCGTGCTGGGTGTAACATTCACGATCTACGGTTACATCTGGGCCGACCATATTGCGGCGCTGGCTGTCGCCATCCTGATCGTGATCGCCAGCGCGCGGGTCTTCCGTGAAACCACCGTCGCGCTCCTCGACCAGCAGGCCCCGCCGGAAGTCCTCGCAGATCTGCGCAACCTGGCGACGACCGTGGAAGGCGTGGCCGGCGTCGAGAAACTTCTCGCCCGCCGCGCCGGCTTGCTTTACTTTGTCGACATGCATCTGGAAGTCGACGGCAACATGACCGTTCATGAAGCGCACGCGGTCAGCCACCGCGTGAAGGCGTTGCTCAAGTCCCGGCGCGAAGACCTCGCCGATGTGCTGATCCACATCGAACCCGCGCCGCCAAAACCCAATACGTGAGGCCCGCTGATGGCCGAACCGACCGTTGCGCGTGATCCCTGGGAAGGCGTGAGCGTCACGATCCATCACGCCGATTTATACCCGTGCGTGCCGCAATGGAGCATTCCCCGCACCATCTGCCCGTACAACGGTCTGTTCTTCATCTTAAAGGGAGAAGGCTGGTTGGAGTTCGACCAGCAGCGCTACGAAGCGCTCCCCGGCGATCTGTTCATCTGGCGCACGGGCCGGTATTCGAGCGCCGGGCACAACCCGCGCAACCCCGTCACGGTTTTTTCCACGGGCTTTACGCTCCGCGGTGCGGGCAACGCGGACGTCTTTCGCCCACTCGTGCTCCCCGACCGGCTCCGGTTGCCGCGCAAAGCCTGCCGTGAAATCGAAGCGTGTTACCAGGTGCTCGTCGCTGACCTGCGCGAGCAATCGAAACACGCCAAACTGATGGCGCGCGGCGCATTCCTGAGACTGCTCGGGGAAACGCTGCGGCTCTCGGACGAGCTTGGCGCCGACCAGAAAACCGGCGGCGCCCCGGCCCTGCCCGGCGAAGAAACACGCGCCGCCGAAGTGCTCGCGTACATCGATGAGCATCTCGCCAGGCGCATCACGCTGGCAAAACTGGCCAGCGTCGCGCACTTGAGTCCCATTTACTTTTCGAAACTCTTCCGCCGCCAGACGGGGCTTTCGCCCATGGCCTACCTGCGCCAGCGCCGCATCGCTCAGGCCCAGTCGCTGCTGGTCGAAAGCGATGAAACCGTCGAACGCATCGCCACCCAGGTGGGCTTCGACGATCCGTTCCACTTCAGCCGCAGCTTCCGCCAACTGACCGGACAGTCGCCGAGCGCCTACCGCGCAGCGTTCGAAAATCCATTCAAAAGCTAAGCGCGTCCATGCGGCGTGGTCCGGGACACTGCACCGCGCATGAAACCGAAATCGCGCTGCCGTCCAGCCCTTCGCTTGCCGCATCCATTCACGTGCGCATCGCATTGACGTATTCTCATCAGCGTACTTCACATGCATCCAACGACCACGAGGAGAATTCCATGACCGACCTGCGCAAACAATGGAACGAAGAAGGTTACATCATCGTCCGTGGCATTTACGCGCCGGAGCGCGCCGCTCGCCTGCGGCAGATCAGCGAGCGCATCCTGGAACAGTGGCGCGTCCTCGAACCAGCCAGCGGCAACGCCAACGGCGATCCCAACGCCACCTGCATGCGCCACCTCAACCACCCCGGTTATTTCAAAGAGACTCCGGGCGAATTTCCGGAGCTTATGGACGCGGTCGCCGATCCTGCCGTGCTGAACGTCGCGCGCACGATTCTTGGCGACGAACCGCTCTTCCGCTGCACGAGCTTGTTCTTTAATCCGCTGCCGGCCGGCACCAGCCTGGACGGCAACTGGCACCGCGATTCACAATTCACCATTCCGGACGTGGCCGCCGAGAAGAACTTCCTCGCGGGCAAACGGGATTCGGACTCGGGCGTCCAGATGCAAATCGCGTTGGCATCGACCGAGGACGTCGAATTTGTCCCCGGATCGCACCGCCGCCTGGACACGCCGGAAGAATTCCAGATCCGCCGCGCCGACGGCGCCAAGAACTGGCGCTCCAATGGCATGCCCGGCGCGCTGCGCATCAAGCAGGAACCCGGCGACGCAGTGCTCTTCAATCCCCTCGGCCTGCACCGCGGCCGCTACCATACGGACAAACTGCGCCGCACGTTCATGCTCACGTTTACGAAAACATCGTCGCCGGCGTTCGACTACTTCACGCAGCAGCCGTGGTTCCTGGAACCCGGACACTTGCAGCCGCTGAGTGCGCCCACGCGCGAATTCTTCGAAAAGTTCATCGCCGTCTTCAAGAGCCACTGGCAAGCGGAACCGGTTTCCGCGTAAGAAAATTCACGACCGCTCTATGGCCGCGAGTTCCCTGGCCAGTTCTACCAGGCGAAGTTCCCGGTCGGCCCCGAAGCGCAGCGCGCTGTAGTTTCGTACGAATTCCAGACAGCGCGGCACATCCACGCCGAAGCGGATCGACGCGTCGGCAGCAGCGAGCATCTCGAAGTGTTCCTGCCACGTCGTGTAAACCGGGCAGGGGATGCGGCGGCGCGTGAGAAACCGATCGAAACGCGCCGCCATCGCCGCTGACTGCGGATCGAGCGCCGAATATTGAAACGCGGTGCTCTGCACCGCGCGCAGGCGCCGTCGGCGCAGCACGAGAATTCCGATCGTTGCCGCAAGCACCGCCGCGCCGAGGCAAATCCATTGCATGAGCGTGCGACCGCGGATCCAATGCAGTACCTCGAAGTAAATGTCCGCAAACCACTCAGATATGGAACGCAACGCCTGCGGCTTTTCGCCCAGCCCTTCCGGCATGCCGGAGCTCGGCGTCGCCTCCACCGTCAGCCACCCCGCCCCTTTGATCCACGCCTCCGACCACGCGTGCGAATCCTGCTGGCGGACGATGTACTTCTCGACGCCCTCCTGCTCGTGCGCGTAAAAACCGGTGACGTACCGCGACGGCACACCCACGCAACGCAGCAGCAGAGTTGCGGCCGAAGCGAAAAACTCGCAATGGGCCGCGCGCCTTGTGATGAGAAACTCCGTCACCGGATCGCCGCGACCGACGGTGGTGCGCAGGCTGTATTTGATGTTCGAACGCAGCCAGCCTTCGATCGCGCGCAGGCGTTCCAGATCGGTCTTGCAGCCGCGCGTGATGTCCTTGGCCAGCCACGTCACGCGCACGTCGATTTCCGGCGGAACCGCCAGGCACGCGCGCAGATGCTCGCGCGACAGTTCCGTGCACAGCGGCCCCTGTAGATCTGGCTCCGCCGCTGAAAACCTGAATGTATAATGAAACGGCGCGGAGGCGTACGCGTGCAGCGAATTGCCGTGCTCGGTATCGCATTCCAGCAACTCCGGGCGCTCGCACGACACGCCGGAACTGTGCAACGGAACAAACATCACCGGGATGTAGTCGGAGAGCCGCACGACTTCCGTGAGATCGCCTCGATTACCTGCGAGTTTGCCCGGATCGATCGTGTGCGGCGCCGTCTGCGGCAGCCAGCGTCCGGCGCTGTAAATTTCGAACACCAGGCCACGCAAATGAGGATCGGGGATGCGGCCCTGGACGGAGAGCACGCGCTCCAGCGAGCGGGTCATGTTCTGAGTCGACCCGAGCACCGGCGCATCGTTGAAGCCCACGTTGGTGGCCTGCTGCGCTTGCGTCTGCGCCAGAAACGGACCGGCGCGAAAGTACGGCGCGAGCTGCCGCTTGTGCGAACCGACGTAGCGCGCGAACGCCACGCCGGCCATCAGCGCCAGAAACAGCGCCGCCAGATGCATCCACATTTTCGGCACGATCCACGGCAGATTGGGCGTGGCATAACGCGGCCGCACGCCCCGCAAGCTCGCGGCCAGGCACACGAACCACGGGATCGCGAAGTAGATAAAGATGGCCTCGACGTCGACGGTCTTCGACGCCGCCGCAAAGACCAGCGCGCTCATGAGAATCGCCGCCGGCACCGCCTGAGAGGACTTCCGGTACGGCGCAAAACCAAAGTGGATCAGCGTGACTTCCACCATGCACAGCCGCGTGAACAGCTGCACCCAGCCCGGATAGACGAAGACGCCGCGAAAATCCGCCGAGATATACCGGCTGTAAAGCGCAACAGCGGCGAACAGCTGCAAGCGCAGCACGATCTGCACCCAGACCGGCAGTGTGCGCTTGCGAAAATCAATCAGCCACGGCAGCGCAAAGAGCAATCCCAACGGCAGCGGCATCACCACATCATGATGAAACACCGCGAACGCCGTGAACGCGATCAACACCAACCCACCGACATGCCACGAAAATCCCTTCGACGGACTGAGCGCCGGATCGGCAGGCACGTGAGTGGCAGCGACGGTGATCACAGTTCCGCAATCCCCGTCGCAAAATCCGCGGAGCTGATCACGCGCACGCCGTCCGCGGCCGGATCCAGCGCGCAGCGCACGTCGCTGACGACCAGCACCTTGATGCCAACTCCCTGTTCCGTCAGCGTGCGCACAAACTGGCGCCGCGTCTCGTTCCAATCCAGAAACACGCAGATGACCGTACTCAGTCGCGAGAGATTGTTCATCAGCTCCGGCGCGATCACCGCGAACGGCTCTTCCGGGTTCTCGTCGACGCAGCAGAGAATATCGAGAATCTGCTCGAGATAGGCCAGCCCCCGGCCGGCCATGAGATGATACAGATGAGGCCCCGCCGCGAAGAGATCGACGACGTACTCCTGCCGCGCGAGGAAATCGCCGATCGACGCGGAGAGCGAGACCGCGCGCTCAAACGCCGCCCGCCGCGTCGCCTCGCCCGCGCCCAGCCGCATGCGCGGCACATGCGTGTCGAGAATCAGCGCGACACGCAGGAAGTACTCTTCCTTGTATTCGCGCACCACCGGTTTGTTCAACCGCGCCGTCGCGCGCCAGTCGATGTCGCGGATGTTGTCGCCTTCTCGGTACTCGCGGTTGCCGATGAATTCGACCGAATCGCCCATCACCGCGGCCATTGCTACGCCGCCTGGTTGATATCTGCGTCCGGTGGGGATGTGCAGTTGCGTCAGCGGCGCAAACTTCGGATAGACCTGCACCACCCGCCCATGATTGAAAATCTGGTACGAGCGCAAGATTCCGAACGGAAAATCCGTTTCCACGCGGAACGCCGGCAGCCTGAAAATGCCACGCGTGTGGCACTTCAATCCCACCGGCACCCGCGCGCGCTGGCCGTTGACCAGCGGCGGAATCGGCTGCCCTTCTTCCGGCGTGGCATCGACAGCGCCCGGCAAGCGGTGCGGCAGCACATGAAAATCGCGGTGGATCGGCGACGAGAGCGCCGTGACCGTCGCGTCAACCGCCGCGATCTCCCCCGCGCAGACGCGGTCACTGTGGTCGAGTTCCAACTTAAAGCGCGGCTTGAAGAGCAACATCGCCACAAAGGCGATGCTCCAGAACGCAACCACGAAACCGAAGGCAATGTACGATTGGAATTCCAGCGACGTGGTCGTGTAGGCGAGAAATGCGACGCTCGACCAGAAAAACCAGCGCCCGGCCTGCGTCAGCCGCCACGTATAAAATTGCCAGATCCAACGGAAGATAAACGCGCTGAATCCGTCCGCCTCTTTCGTGCTGGAAAGGGATTGGACGGGGCGCTTGGCCATGCGTGAACCGGATCGATTGCGGGAGCTTGAAAAAAAGCCGGGCTCTCGCGAACCCGGCTGCGCGGACTTCACAGCTCCGACGATAACCCGGTTACGAGATTAGTCCATAGATCGCGATCGCGGCGCCGGCCAGTCCGGCCAATGTGCCCATGATGGGAAAGATTGATTTTTTCGCGATGAAGTAAAGCGAACTCATCACCAGCGCGATTTCGAGCAGACCTTCTCCCAGATCGAAAAAGAGCGCGTGCGCCTCGATCACTTTGACCTTTTCCTTCAGCGCATTGCCTTCTTTCTTCAGATCCTCGGTCTCCTCTTTGTACTTCTCGATGCTCTTTGAATACGTCTCGATCACTTTCGCCGATTCTTCGTTTTTCGGAGCGGCGAGCGTCACCATGTTGCGGCCCAGCTCGTTGACATTCATCTTGATGCTCTTGGCCTGGTAGTAGGCCCACGTGTCGTTCTCTTCCGCCTTGGTCATCACGCTTTCGGTGTGTGAGCGATGGGCCTTGATCGTCACCAGCGCGACGCACACGGCGAAAATCGCCACCAGAATCCCGACCTTCTTCCCCAGCGGATCGTTGCCGTGTCCTTCTTCGTGATGATGGATTTCCAGCTCAGCCATGGACGTGCTCCTTTTTTATTTTGTGGTGGTTGTTGAGGAGGGGAACGTAACGGAGCCCGGACAAATTGCAACAGGGGAGTCCCCATTTCCCATTCGAGCTTGATTCACTTTTCCCCTCTTATATTATCACGTCCTCTCAACGCAGATTTCGCCGTACCTTCCGGCACAAAAGGCCCGGCACAAAAGGCAGCGCAAAAGGAGCCCTTCGCACATGTCAGAGATTGTTGAAGTTGTCGGCCGCCAGATTCTCGATTCGCGCGGCAATCCCACGGTGGAAGTCGATGTCACCGTTTCCACCGGAGCCCGCGGCCGCGCCGCGGTGCCCTCGGGCGCGTCCACGGGCAAGCACGAAGCGGTCGAACTCCGCGACGGCGATGCCTCGCGCTTCATGGGCAAGGGCGTCACCCGCGCCGTCCGCAACGTGAACGAAATTCTCGGACCGGAGATCATCGGCCTGAACGTCACCAACCAACGCGCCATCGATCGCGCGCTGCTTGACATGGACGGCACAGAAAACAAGGGCAAGCTCGGCGCCAACGCGATTCTCGCCATCTCCATGGCCGTCGCCAAAGCCGGCGCGGAAGAAGCCGGACTGCCCCTCTACCGCTACCTCGGCGGCACCAACGCGCACACCCTGCCGGTGCCGATGATGAACATCATCAACGGTGGCCAGCACGCCGACAACAACGTCGACATGCAGGAATTCATGGTCCTGCCGGTCGGCGCGCCGAGCTTCTCCGAAGCGCTGCGCATGGGCGCGGAAGTCTTTCACAACCTTAAGAAAGTGCTCCACGACAAGGGTCTCAACACCGCCGTCGGCGACGAAGGCGGCTTCGCGCCCGACCTGAAATCCAACGAAGAAGCCGTGCAGGTCATCATCGAAGCGATCGAGAAGGCCGGCTACACCCCGGGCAAGGACATCTGCCTGGGCCTCGACTGCGCCGCGACCGAGTACTACGACGCGAAAAAGAAGAAGTACACGCTCGAAGGCGAAAAGAAGAACCCCGTCAAGAGCGGCGAAGAAATCGTCGAGATGCTCGCCGGCTGGTGCAAGAAGTACCCGATCATCACGATCGAAGACGGCTGCAGCGAAGACGATTGGGACACGTGGGGCAAGCTGACCCAGGCGCTGGGATCGAAGGTCCAGCTCGTCGGCGACGATTTGTTCGTCACCAACGTCAAGCGCCTGAGCGAAGGCATCAGCAAGAAGATCGGCAATTCGATCCTGGTGAAGGTCAACCAGATCGGCTCGCTGACCGAAACGTTCGAAGCGATCGAGATGGCCAAGCGCGCGCGCTACACCGCCGTGATCAGCCACCGCTCCGGCGAAACCGAAGACACGACCATCGCCGACATCGCCGTCGCCACCAACGCCGGACAGATCAAGACCGGCTCCGCCAGCCGCACCGACCGTATCGCGAAGTACAACCAGCTGCTGCGCATCGAAGAAGAGCTCGGCAGCGAAGCCGAATTCCTCGGCCGCAAGGCGTTTTACAATCTCGGCTGAGCAGACATTCCTTTATACTCAACGCAGCGCCGCAGTTTTGGCGCTGCGTTTTTATTTGATGGCTGGTGCCACTGGCACGGACGGTCGAGAGCGTAGCGAACGACCGGCCTTGCCAGTGCGATCGCAGTGGCGCCGCGATTGAGCCAAGGAATCATGCCCACTCTCTCGGGAGCATCATGTTCAACTCGATCACCGAATCCGTCGGCAACACCCCGCTTGTCGTCCTGAACCGCCTCGCCGCAGGTCTCCCCGCGCGCATCGCCCTGAAACTTGAATTCTTCTCGCCCGGCGGCTCGATCAAGGACCGCCCGGCGCTGACCGTGATCGAGGAAGCCGAGAAGGCCGGCGCGCTGCGCAAAGGTCAGTACGTCGTCGAAAAGACCAGCGGCAACATGGGCGGCGGCCTGGCCTGGGTCTGCGCGGTCAAAGGCTACAAGTTCATCGCCGTCTTGAGCGCCGGCAACACGCCGGAGCGCTCGCGGATGATTCGTGCGTTCGGCGCGCGCGTGGAGATCGTCCCGCAGGCGCGCGGCGGCATTCCCGGCCAGGTCTCGCGCGAAGACCTGGCGCTGGTCGAAACGCGGACCGCGGAGCTCACCAAAAAATACAAAGCCTTCCGCCCCGACCAGTTTAACAACCCCGGCTCGGTGCACGCTCACGCCCGCGGCACCGGCCCGGAGATCTGGAAGCAGACCGGCGGCCAGATCACGCATTTCGTTTCGTTCGTCGGCTCCAGCGGCACGCTGATCGGCACGTCAAAGGCGCTGAAAAAACGCAACCCCGCGATCCAGTGTTTCGCCGCCGAACCCGTCCACGCGCAGTTCCTGGCCGGAAAGAAAGTGACCTCGACCAGCCACAAGATTCAAGGCGGCGGCTACGCGCTGAAGCCGGGAATTTACGACGACAACGTCGTCGACGGCACGATCGCCGTGACCGATGCCGAAGCCGTAAAGATGACCCGCCTGCTGGCTGCGAAGGAGGGCATCATGGGCGGCTTCTCCTCCGGCGCCAACGTCGTCGCAGCATTGAAGCTCGCAAAAAAAGCCAAACGCGGCAGCCTGATCGTCACACTCTGCTGCGACACAGGCCTGAAGTACCTGTCCACAGATTTGTATCCGTAGCCCAATTCTCCCCCCCTTGAAAAGGGGGGGAGAACAGCGGCGGCGTTTCGCGCCTGCCAACAAAAAAACTAGCCGCTTTCAGCGGCTAGTTTTTTCCTCAGTCTTCAGTCCTCGTCCTCATCTCGTGGTCGCCATCTTCGCCATCGCGCTGGCCTGCGTGGGGAAGACGTCGAGCGGGTCGGAAATCTTCTTCAGCGTCTGCTGCAGCGCGTTGGCCACGTTGCAGAGCGCGAACGTGCTGCCGTTGGCGCGCAACGTGTCGCGCACGGCGGCCAGCTCTCTAAACGCGTTCTGCGAAAGCGTCGGGACGCGGCCGAGGTCCATCACCACGGCCTTGGGCTTGCAATTCAGCAGCGTCTGCAGTTCCGTCTTCAAATACGGCGCGTCGTCCGCGCGTTCGGGCTGAACAACGGTGGCGACCAGCACGCTGCCGTTGGGTTCCAGATTCATCAGGCCGCCGGGCGTGTGCGTGGGAATCATCGGGCCGCTGGGCACGGCTTTCATTTCAACCGTTGCGCTTTCGTTCAGCACCGGCGAACGGTTGGCGAACTGCACGGCCACGGTCTCCGTCACGCCGGCCGTCAGCAGCTTGCGCAGCTCGTCGACGCGTCGGCGGATGCTCGCCGGCTCGTCGATCAGCGCGCAGGATTCCTGGATGCGGCGCAGATCGGTGTAGGTGCCGACGATCAAGGTGTCGACTTTGTTTTTGTCAATGGGGTCGACCATCTTCAGCGACCAGCCGGACGTAAACGGCTCACACTGCCCCAGCACCACTTCGTCGCGTGCGTCGAACTCCGGTTCTTTGGTGATGATGAGGAGCCGTCGCTGCATGAATCTGATCCGCGGAAAACGATTTGCCCCGGCACTGTCGATCGCGGGGCAGGAGAACAAAGACAGCCAAAACTGACACACTAGCTAAAGACAGAGGCGTTTCAAGGCTAAAGTCCACCTCCGCCAGTGCACACTGCAACTTATGGACCACTTTGAGCCAGCGTCGCGCCGCCCAGATCGACCGGCGGTATTCCCTTGCCGGGATTGGACATGGGCAAGTTCCCCGAGCTGCGCGAATCTTCTGGCTGGTCCTTGCAGCTTTTTGGAACAGGGGGCGGAGTGCACTTGGGCCGCGCAACCGTCTTATTTTCCGCCGCATCCGCGCGCTGCTGCTCTCGTGCATCGGCCGCATGCAGGCGGAACAACCGCTCCACCCACGACGACGCGTCCGACCCGTCCCCTTCGCGCGCCGCCTGCTTCAATGTCTCCAAAGGACCGTGCAGGAATTTTCCCTGCAGACGTTCCAGCGCGCGGGAGAGTTCCTCCGCGGCTTTCTCGTCCAGCCCCGCCACGCGCGCCAGTTGCAGCACTTCTTCGCGCTGCGCGTTGGCGTAGGTGATGAGTTTTCGCGCCGTCTCTTTCGGGCCGGTTTCGTGCAGTTCGCGCAGCACGCCGCGGGCTTCTTCCAGCAGCTTCGGCCGCCAGCGCGCGGCCACGGCTTCGCGTTCACGCCGTCCGTCGCGCGCGACTTCTTCCAGATCGTCGATGTCGAACAGAAAAATGTCGCCGGCCATCTTCGAGACCGCCGGATCGACATTGCGCGGCACCGAGATGTCGATCATGCAGATCGCCCGGCCACGGCGCTTGGCCAGCGCCGGCTGCATCTGTGCCGGGCCGATCATGTAATGTGGCGCTGCCGACGAGACCAGCACAATATCCGCGATCGCCAATTGTTCGGCAATGTCCTGCATCCGGCAGGGCTTCCCGCCTTCCTGCTTCGCGAATTCCTCCGCGCGTTCGGCCGTGCGGCTGGCCACCCACAGTTCGCTCACGCCCGCCGAGCGCAGCGCACGGATGATGCCCGTCGCCATTTCGCCGGTGCCGACCAGCAGCACCTTGCGCCCCTTCACTTCAAACACTTTGTTGGCCAGCGCAACGGCCGCGGAACTCACCGACGCCTGCACGCGCCCGATGCCGCCTTCCGACCGCAGTTCCTTGGCGAGGAAGAACGAGCGCTCAAACACGCCCCGCAGCACCGCGCCGCACGCGCCATTCTCCGCCGAATGCCGGAACGCTTCGCGCGACTGCGCCAGGATCTCGCTTTCGCCCAGGATCTGCGAATCCAGCGACGACGTGACTTCAAAAATGTGCCGCGCGGCTTCCGAGCCCTTCAATTCGTACAGCGCCGACTTGAATTCGTGTTCGGGCACTGAGTGATGTTCAGAGAGGAATTCACGCACGCGCGCCGGGGCCTGGGAGTGGTCGCGATGCGATACGGCCGTGATCTCAACGCGGTTGCAGGTCGATAGAATCACCGCTTCGCGGAATCCGCGCGCCAGCATTCCCGCCAGCACTTGCGCCTGGTCCTCCGCACGGAACGCCAGGCGCTCACGCAGCGAGACCGGTGCCGTGTGATGCGACAGCCCGACCAGGACCAGCGATTCGTTGGCGGGGGTCGTCATGATTGCCCCCGCGACGGCACATTTTGAATGTGCAGTGTTGAATTCTCAACCGCATGGCTCACCACGCCTGGCTTGGTCATCGACGCCGGACGGGTGTCGAAGCCATGGCTCAGGGCCAGCGTCACCAGCACCAGGGTCGCGCCGGCGAGTACGAACTTCGCCGCCGCGCGTCCGTTGAGCCAGTGGACCGCCCGTCCGATCACCAGCGCGCCGAAGATCACCCACGTCAGCAGCGCCGCGACGTACTTCGGTTCAGTCCAGAACGATTTCTGATGCATGTTCGCCTGCATCGCACCGGTCACGATCGCCACCGTAAACGCCGCCAGCCCCACCCATGCGCAGAGCATCTCCAGCCGTTCCAGCCGCTCCAGGCTCGGCAGATCCTTGAAGAGCACGCCGAAAACCTTGCGCTTGAGCTGGCTGACCTGCTCCAGGTAGAGGACGCTCGCGCCGCACGCCGTGAGGAACAAGCCGTAGCCGAGAAACGCCGTGACAATGTGAATCGCAAACAGCCGCCCCGCCGGCATTCCCGTCGGCGTCGATTCGCGGCTGGAGACCAGCGCCAGGATCAGCAGCACCACGATCAGCGGTGAGATAATCGCCGAGAGCGAGCGCGCCAGTGAGATCGCCAGCGCAATCAAAAGTGAGAATCCGACCGCCCAGGCCAGCAGCCCGTAGATCTCCGACCGGCTGTTGAAGAAGTGCGTATCCTGAACCGCGCAACCCAGCCCGATCGCCGCCGTCTTAAAGAGCATCCCCAGGCTGACGGTGCTGAGCTGGAGGGCGTTGTTACGCAGCGCCTCAAAGCGGAATCCCAGCAGGGCCGCGGCAGCGCCGATGCCAAAGAAGATCAGCGCGATGATGGAGAGCGTTTCGGGCGTCACGTCCGGTCACAAACCTTTCTCAGTCGATACTGAATAATATCGGAAACACCCCCAAATGGAAAACAAGAATTCCCGGCCAGTGAAAGAAGCAGCGGCACCCGCCGGGAATTCGATTACTTCTCTTTTGTAGAAAATAGCTTTTGACGCGGAGATGCATTTCTTCTACTTTGTAGAACATGGCCAAAGGTGAATTTCTCGGTGAGTTCGAACAGCTCGTGCTCCTGGCGCTCATGCATCTGGGCGACCAAGCCTACGGCATGACCGTCCGCCAGGAGATTTCAAAACGCACCGGCCGCGATGTTTCCATCGGCGCCGTCTACGCCACGCTCAGCCGCCTCGAAGAGAAGGGCTACATCTCGTCCAAACTTTCCGAACCCACGTCGGAACGCGGCGGCAAGGCCAAGCGCTTTTTTGAAGTCAGCGCCAGCGGCGTGCGCGCCCTGCGGCATTCGCAGCTCGCGTTGCGCCAGATGATGAACGGCCTGCCCGCGCGGCTTTTGAATTAAAGTACGACTTTCTGAATTTTGATAAGGAATTGCACGCCATGTTCTCTGCTGAGTCCGAAGCCGCCTCCGCCTCCGCCCCTGCGCCGGCCCCTTCTCCATCTCCGTCCGGAGCAGCGATCTACCTGTTGTCGCTGGTGATCCCCACGCGGGAACGCGAAGCGATTCCCGGAGACCTGATCGAAGAATACCGCTCTCGGATTCTGCCACAGCGCGGCCGTTTCCGTGCGGGGCTCTGGTGCTGGGGCCAGGTCTTCCGTTCGCTCTGGCCGCTGCTGTGGGCGCACCGCAAGGAGACCGGCCTGTTATCGCTGACGCTGCGCGGTTTGCTCGTGATCATCGCCAGCTACCTCGTGATCATGATTCCCGTGATCCTGACCGACGTGGTGCTGATGGCGCTGTTCCCCGCGGAATTCAAAGGCGCCGACGTCTACCCGGGTTGGTACATCCCCGTGAATCTGATCTCGGGTTTTCTGTTCCTGATCATGGGCGGCTACGTCGCGGCACGGATTGCCGCCGGCACCGAATTCAAACTGGCCGTGATCTGCACCGTCATCTGCGTCGCCTGCATGTCCATGCCCACGCCCGAGCCGCTCTATTACAAGATCATTCTCAGCGCCATGATGTTCCCCGGCACCATGATCGGCGGTTACGTGCGCTACGCCGGGCTGCAGCGCCGCCCGGCCGCGTAGCCAGCAGTTCCAAGCACACCGTTGATCCTCGCAATCTCACGATGCGGGTGCGACACGCAGGTTCACATTCTGAAATGGAGAACAAATCACTATGTCCAGCGAACTCGAAGCCAACCCGGTTGAATTCAAGATGCCTCCCCCGCCCCCGAGCAGCGGTCAGAAACTCGGCGACGCCGCGGAAATTACGCTGAGCGTGGCGAGCTTGAACGTGTCGCTTCCGTTCTACGAGAAGCTCGGCTTCAAGACGCTTTCCAGGACGTCCGGTCAGACCCCGTCCGCAACGCTCACCGACGGCATGATCATCGTGCGGCTGCAGCAGGGCTCTTCGCCGTCGCCGGTGCTGACTTACTACGCCGCGGACATGGCTCAACGTATCGTGCGACTGGAATCACTGGGCGTGAAATTCGATTCCAAGGACAAGGACGAAGCCCAGTTCAGTGACGGCAACGGTCTGCGCGTCCGCCTGGTCACCACCGATGCCTCGCGCTTTCCGCAGGCCGATGGCAAATCGTTCTCCAAGTGCGGAATGTTCGGCGAATTGTGTGTGCGAACGTCCGACGCCAAAGCCGCCGCCGCCTTCTGGGACAAGGCCGGCTTCGGCGTCGCTTACGGCGGCGATCAACCCTCTTCGTACCGCATCTTAATGGACGGAAAGCTGATCCTCGGCGTTCACCAAAACAACGCCGACATCCTGATGCCCACCTTTACTTACTTCGACGGCAACATCAAAGCGCGCATCGCCCAGCTCAAGCAGGACGGCGTAAAGTTCGATTCCGAAGCGAAAGGCGAACTGCAATCCCCCGACGGCCAGCGCTTCTTCCTCTACAACTGGTAGGGGATTCACATAAGTCCTTTTTCGATGAAAAATAGTTATACACCGACAACGAATTTTCAAGATTATACTTGACTTTTGCGTTTCTCGACCGCATAGTTATATACAGGAAAACACGTACAGCCCGGCGCCCGGGCTGTTGCTCTGTGACAACTGAATAGGCGTATTGTTATCTGCGACTTACGAGCCTCTCGCGCGGGGCCACGCCCCGAGCAAGCCCGCAGGCGCAGCCTGCGTCGGGCGCGTCGAGGGGGTACAATAACGCTGTTGTACGGGAAACACCCGAGAACCTGAATCATGTAACATTTCGTCACATTTACCTATGAGACCGGTGTGGTACTTCACCCCGTGCAAATGCCTCAAATGTTACATCGAGACGCCGGCAGACCCTCATTGCTTCCCGATCGCCGTGATGCCCTTTGGCCCGGGCTTGAAGGTGGTCTGCAAGGTGACGGCATCGTAGTGGACGTTCAACTGGAACTGCACGGTGATCTGCGTCGGGTTTCCGTTCCCGTCGAGCGGGCTGTTGGACTTGAACGCCTCGGCCAGTTTGCCCGTCAACTTGAGCGTGAACGCCGCCTCATGGCTGATCGTGATGCCGCGAACCGTGCGCGTGCTCAGCGCCAGGGAAGTACCTCCGGCTGCCGCCCGCGTTCCTTTCGAAAAGGGCACCGTCTGCGTATAGCCGCCAACGATCGCGGTGAAGTTCTGCTGCGCCAGCGTGAGCCCCGCAGGAATGTGGATGATGCCCGTGATTTGCGCGCTGTCTCCCGCCGGACTGAGCGTAAAGATCGCCTTGCGCACGCGGAACGGTACGCCCTTTACGGTCACCGAGACGGTCTGCGTGCTGCTCTGGCCAAAGGCGTCGGTCGCGGTCACCGTCACCGCATACACGCCGGGCGCCGCGAACAGGTGTGAGACGTCGCTGCCCACCGCCGTTGATCCGTCGCCAAAATTCCAGGTGTAGGTCAGCGTCGAGGTGCTCATCGCCGTCGCAGTAAATTGCGTCACCTGGTTGGTCACCACCGCAGTGTTCGGCGTCACCACCGGCGGGCTGGGCATCGTCGGCGGAGGCGGCGGAGGTGGCGGGGGCGGCGGTGGCGGAGCGGGAGGCTGCGGCCGCGTGAACCAATTGACGTTGTGCCCGGAGTCGATTGAGTTCGCGGGCAGAATGAGTGTGGCGTTGGTGTTGTTGCTGTCCTGAACATCCACGAACGAGATGGTGGTCGCGGAGGGAGTCACGTTCCAGAAGGATCCGCTGCTCGACGATCGCAGCGTCACCAGGCTGCCGTTGGACCCGGTCAGGTTCAACGTCCCGCTCACCGTGGTCGTACTTCCGGCAGCGAACTGCAACGTCGAACCGCCGGCCGTGTCCGTGAAGTTACGGAACGTCGTGTTACCCGTGAGGGTGTGCGCGACGGCGCCGGTGAAGTCGAATGTTCCGCCGTTGGGGGTGAAAGTGCCGCCCGTACGCGAGAAGTCTCCGGAAATGCTCATCGTTCCAGAGGAGGCCGTGAAGACGCCGCCGGTCTGATTCACGCTGGTAACCGTAATCGGCCCCGCTCCGTTGAAGGCGCCACTGGAGACGCTGACCGCACCGATCGTGAATCCCGTGGTTGGGTTGGAAAAGGTAAGCGTGCCGGTGCCCGAGACGCTGGTGCCGCCGGTAAAGTTGAACGGTCCGGTGTTGGTACCGTCCAGCGTCAGCGTGCCGCTGGTCACCGCCAGTCCGATCTTGGCCGTGCCGACGTCCTGAATGTCGCCCGCAAAGCTGCCCGTACCGGTCACCGTGATCGTCGTGGTGGTGGCGGCCACACTGTTGGTCACCGTGCCCGAACCCGTAAGTCCGCCGACGACCGAGTCGTTGCCGGCAAGATCGAGTGTGCCGTAAAGCGAGTGCAAGGAGTTGGGCGACGTCGCGTTCGCGGCGCCCACGACAAGGAACGAACTGCTGTTGACGGTCGTCGTACCATAGTAGTCGCTGGCGCCATTAAGCGTCAGAGTTCCGGCGGTCAGCGTCAATCCGCCCAGTCCGCTCATGTTACCGCTGTACGTGCTGTAGGCATTGCTGATAGTCAGGTCTTTCGTCCCCAGTGTGACGCTGCCGATGCCGCTTACATCTTGAATGGTGGTTCCGGCGCCGGTGATCGCGCTGATGTCGAAGCCTGTACCGTTGATTTGAACGCCGGCGCTGTTGCTCAGGTCGGCCGAGCCGGAAAGCGCCAGCGTGCCCGCGCCGCCGCCGATCGTCGTGGAGCCCGTGTAAGTCAGGTTGGATCCGGTGAGCGTGATCGTGCCCAATCCACCTTGAGCAAGGTTGCCCACTCCACCGATATCGTTGGCCACGATAATGTCGTCGGATCGGGCGAAGGTGAGGCCGAAGTTGTTCGTCACCGCACCCGTACCCAGCGTGCCGGTCGGGGTGCCGTCGCCGACTTCCAACGTCCCCATGGTGATCGTCGTGGTGCCGTAGCTGTTGGTTCCCGTGAGCACCACCGTGCTGGCAGGTGAGGTGCCAGAATGCGTCAGCGAACCACTGCCGCTGATGTTGTTCGAGACCGTCAGAATACCGGAGCGATTGAACAGAAGCGCACCGTTGTCCGTGACGGGTCCAGTGCCGAGTGTGCCACCATTACCGCCATTTCCAATCTGAAGGGTCGCGCCCGGCGCGATGGTAGTGAGTCCCGTGTACGAATTTGCGTCGGCCAGCAGCAGCGTGCCGCTCGCCACGGTCAGGGCCGTGACGTCGGTAGCGTCCTGATCGGTAATGCCACCGGTGATGCTGCTGGGAACAGTCGCGGTCGCACTGCCCTGCAACGTCAGAGTAGTCGTCGTGGGCGCAGGGCCGTTGTTGTTCGTCAGGCCGCCGATGATGGTGATCGTCCCGGCCGTTCCCGCCGCGGACGCGTCGAAGAGCGTATCGGTAGTCATCACCACCTGGCCATTGTACGTCTGGCCACCAACCGTCGTGGTCACCGTCGCGTTAAGAGGTGAAGTTGCCCCGGCCGTCGAGACCAGCGAATTCAGCACGAAGTCGGTCTGAAGGTAAACAGGGCCGCCGGCTGACAGCAAGGTCAGGTTCGTGCCGTTGACATTGCCCGCTTCAGTGGCGTCCGTGGCGGGATTAACGCCGTTGGGCGATGAGATCGTTAGATTCATGCCGGTCAACGTTGAGCTGGCGTACTGAAACTTCGTGGGCTCGGACACATGCAAATCCGCATCTTGCTGATAGGTAAAGTCCGTGGGGTTGCCGCTTCCAGCGGTATTCGTGAATGTGCCGTTACTCGCGGCGGAAAAGTCGACCGCGGAGCTTCCTGCGCTCGTGTTGCTTCCCGCGGCATAGGATTGTGTGTTGGCCTTGATCGTGATCCCAACGCCAATCGTGAGATTGGCAGCGCCCACGCCGGCTATGTCCGAATGGAGACTGACCGAACTGGCGACAATATCATGCGCGACGCTGAGCGCTCCTTTGGTATTGAGTGTCAACGCATTCAGCGGCGTTCCCGAACCAATAGCGCCGCCGAGTGTCAAGCTACTCGAATTGGCCACCGTCAGGCTGTCCGCGCCGGAGCTGAAACCGTCGATCGCTCCGCCAAAGGTGATGGCGCCGGGGTTAGTGCTGTTCAAGGTCACCGCAGTGACGGAACCCGAGCCGAGCGTGAGGGCCTGCGTGTACGACTGCGCGCCGCCCGTGGTGACGCTGCCACCAAGGGACGTTGTACCCGTCACGCTGAGCGAAGCGAGCTTGGCGGTGCCGCCGACCGCGGCTGCAAAGGAGGTGTTGCCTGTCATCGAAAGTGCGTGCGCATTGGCTGGGCTGTCGTTAATCGGCCCGGCAAACGAAATGGTCGAACCGGTCAATGCGGAATTGCCGTTGATCGTGATCTTGGTGCCGTAGCTTTGCGTACCAGTCCCCGTGTTGACATTGTTGTTGAGGAACGTGGTCAGATTCGCGGAGCTGTTGACGATCAGCGTCGCCCCAGAGGGCAACGTCATACCGTTTCCTGCGAAGCCAAATTGGACCGCGTTGCTCGTCGACCCCGCATCGTTAACGGTCAGCGCGGTGAGCGTCGGTCCGTTCGTTCCATTGATTGCGGAAGAGGTGCTGCCCACAGGACTGCCAGTCGTACTCGCAGCAAACGCGTAGGACGTGTCAGCTGACGCATTGTTAAAGGTCATCGTAGTAGAGACGATGGTAAAAGTGAGATTGCTACTGGTGCCCCAGATTCCGATCGTATCGCCGCTGCCCATCGTCAGCGTCAGCACGCCACCCGTGGACTGGGTCAACGTCGCAGCCAGCGCGGCAGGTCCGCAGAGAAAGGCACTAGCCATCAGGATGGATACACACGCTGGCGAGGCAACACGTGGAATGGGATGAGCAACCATGTACGTCCCTTTCGTTCAGTCCCAGTTGAACCGCAGGCGCTGCAAAATCTGCAGCGCACGACACGGAAAATCAGAGCCGCTTTGAGGTTTGCAAATGTGTTGCCAGCGGGGACTAACGGCGCGTTGCGGAAGGAGGAACTGCAGAGAATCGGCAAGTTTCGCAGCGGGATTATGTGTATTCGGGATGTGTACGGCGGGGGCTCAAACGATCGTGTCTGCACCAGTGTTCGTCGCGGCTTTGCGGATCAATCCATCCACCTCTCGCCGGACCTTTGCCAGGCCTTGCGTTTTCACCGCGCGAGCCCAGCGCAGCCGGCCGAGGTCCTGCAGCAGGGCGCGCCGGACGCTCTCGTTTGGAATCTCACGCAGGATCCGCGCGCGGATACGCTCCAACTCCCCCACCCACACCGTCCATTCGGGGCCGATGGTCGCTTCGAGTTTCTGCCGCCACGCCGCCGCCAGCGCCGCCGAGGCGCCACCGGTGGAGACCGCCACGCACAACGATCCGCGCCGCACGACCGACGGGATCTGCACGTCGCCGGCCTCCGGCGGAGCGGCGACGTTCACGAGAATCCGCGCCCGCCGGGCCGCAGCGGCGATGCGGCGGTTGAGGGCCGTGTTGCTGGTCGCGGCGAAGACCAGCTTCTGGCTCTTTATATCACTTGGCCGAAACCCGCGGCGAAGGAGCCGGAGGTTCTTTCCGCCGTCAGAGTGGATCGCCACATCGATCTCCGGCGCGATCACAGTCACGATCGCACCCGCGGCAAGAAGGGAGGGCACTTTCCGCGCGGCCACGCTCCCGCCACCCACGACCAGCACCTTGGCGCCGTGGAGATCCACGAACAACGGGTAGACGGTTTTCTCCGATGGACGGCGCGCCAAAGACAGTCCTCCTCAATTCGCTGGAAATTTTCATCGCCGTCGTCTATTATATACAGAGTTGCAATTGGGTTTTGCGTAAATCCCAGACCATTCCAATCACGGTGCGTATCTCGATTCTCCCATCGAACCGACTCACACCTCAAAAACAGAGATCACGATCATGGCAAAAAAGAAGAAGTTGGATCGCAATGATGCATTGAACGAACTCAAGACGCTGGAATCCAAGTGGCTCAAGGACAGCCGCATGGACGAACTGTCTCCCATCCAGATGAAGGTGATGGCCGCGAAGGTTGCCGCGCTGCTGGATTATGTCGAAGCCAACGAGCTGGATGTCAGCTTTGACAACTGGCCGCCGCAGGGCGCCGAAGACCTGGTCAAGATGGATCGCTCGGTCTTCCAGTCCGGCGTTTCCAATCTCCAGAAGGTCGGAGTGGTCAACAGCTCGATGAAGATCCGCAAGGCCGTCGAGACCTCCCGCAAGGAAGAGCTCGACTTGGAATCCGAAGACGGCACGCTGACCTACCGCTGCGTCAAGCCCGGCGGCATCAACCTCTCCGATCGCGACGAGTATGTCGCCGAAGATCAGGAAGTGACCTATACGGAGGAGAACATCAGCGAATCGCAGAGCCTCCAGACGGCGATCGCGAACGAATGGCTGATGCGCATCGAAACACCGTCGACCTCCAAGTAACGCAGCAGGCGGGATGCCTGCTCCACAATTTGCCGGCGACGCGCCTGCAAGCCAATTGTGGTGCAGGCGTCCCGCCTGCAAACTCCTTGCTCTACCCATTCTATCCATTCACACACTCCGCATTTGCAATCCGCTCACGTGCGCTCATAACTATCTCAATTCTACTACCAACTGTGACCCCGTAATCCGGCCGCGGTTTGCCCATTTTCGTCATTCACTCTGCGAGGGATCGGTGTGATTAAAACGCGAGGACTGACCCGCCGCTACGGGTCGATGCTGGCGGTGCGCAATGTCGATCTCGATGTTCCGGCCAAATCCATTTTCGGCTTCATCGGGCCCAACGGCGCGGGCAAAACGACCACGCTGCGCATGCTCGCCACCCTGCTTCGCCCGACGTCCGGCATGATTGAAATCGACGGCGACGACGCGATCACCGATCCGGTCAAAGTCCGCAACCGCATCGGCTATCTCTCCGACACCTTCGGACTCTACGACGATCTGAAGACCTGGGAGTACCTCGACTACTTCTGCCGCGCGTATGCCATCGACAACGCCTCCGAAAAAGTGGCGGAAGTGCTCGACCTGGTCCAGCTCTCCAACAAGAAGGACGAGTACGTCGGCAAGCTCTCCCGCGGCATGCGCCAGCGCGTAGGCATCGCCCGCACGCTGGTCTACGAACCGAAAGTGATCCTGCTCGACGAGCCCGCCAACGGACTGGACCCGATCGCGCGCATCGCCCTGCGCGATCTGCTCAAGACGCTGCGCGACCGCGGCACCACGATCATTGTCAGCTCGCACATCCTGACGGAACTCTCCGACTTTTGCGACACGGTCGGAATCATGGAACTCGGCCGCATGGTCGTCTCCGGCTCGATCGAAAAGATCCTCAACCAGACCCGCAAGCATCTGCATCTGGTGATGGAAGTGCTCGGCCCGGTCGACAAAGCACGGGAGGTGCTCAGCGGCGAATCGAAAGTCTTCGACGTGGTCGCCGAAGGTTCCAAGCTCGACATGGGCTTCTCCGGTGAACGCGAAGACATCCCGGCGCTCCACAAGAAGCTGGTCGAAGCCGGCGTGCTTCTGATCGCGTTCTATCCGAAAGTGGAAAACCTCGAGGACCTCTTCATGCGTCTGTCGACGGGAGCGACCAACTGATGATCATCGACAATCCCGAATTCATCCGCCTCGCGCGTTCGAAACTGCGCATCGGCCGCCTGGCGCTGATGTTTGTGATTGGCGCCCTCGTCTGCTGCGGGCTGCTGGTCCTGTTTTATATTGAAGCAACCAGTTTCGGCCAGCATCCCATGCTTAATCCCGCACGCATGTTTCACGGGTATTTTTACTGGATCGCCGGACTGCAATTGACCGTGATCTCGCTGCTGGGAACCATGCTCTCGGCGCAAAACATCGCGCTGGAACGCGAGCGCAGTACACTCGACTTTCAGCGGTTGGTGGGCATGGGCCCGTGGCGGCTGGCCGTTGGCAAGCTCTTCGGTGGAGCCACCGAAGCCTTGTTCATGGCGGGGGTGGGTTCGCTCTTCGCACTCATCGCCGTGGTGGGCGGCGGTGTCAGCATCAGTATCTACATGCAGGTCCAGCTCTGCATGTTCGTGTGTTTCCTCCATGTCAGCGCCTTCGGGCTGGTCTGCTCCTCCGTGACAGATAAGACGTCTAATGCGATGGGGCTAGCGGTGTTGATGGCCATGGGCTATGGCATTGCCACGGTGTTTATCGTGGCGCAGGGAGGAATGTCGATTCTTGCCGCGGCCAATCCGGTGTCCGTGTTGACCACGCTCTACCAGCAATCGCCATCCGGATTCCAATTCAAGACCGTGCCCATTGATTTCGACTATTTCGGCGTGCACGTGCCGATGCTGGTCGGATTCTGCATGGTCAATCTGCTCCAGACCTGGGCCTGTTTTGTGATCACCGCGCGGCGCCTGGCAAGCGATGAGTTTTCGTACATCAGCCTGCGTCATGCCGTGATCACGTTTGTGCTGATCGAACTGATTCTTATCGGCGGCGTAATCAGTGAACCGGCTGGCAACATCGTGACGGGATTCGGTCATCCGGGACTCGTGGCCTTCCACGGTGTCAACGCTTGCGTCCTGATGGCGCTGGCGTTCTTGTTGTCGCCCAACGCAGAACTGTTCCGCGCGCGCCTCTACCGCGCCGTGCGGGACGAGCACTGGAAAGTGGTCTTCGAACGCAGCAGCCGGCTCGACGATGCTTCACCGCTGGCTGCAATCATCCTGTTCTCGCTGGCGTACGCACTGATTGCGGTGGTGGTTGCCGTGGTCCAGGGGCGCAACGAAACAGCCAATTTCGCAGTCATTCCCATGGTCGCCGGCATGGGCATCGCCACCGCGTCGTTGCTCGTTTACCTTCATGTCTATCTGGAGAAGAACTCGTTCAAAGCCGCCATCGGCCTGCTGATCGCGGCCTTCGCGATTCCACCCTTCATCGTCGCCGTGCTCAAAAACTGGGAGCACGCCCTGCTGGTCTCGCCGCCGGCCTACATCGGCCAATTGGGCAAGCTGATCGAAAAGCCGGATTACCTGCAGTCTTACGACGGCCCCTCAGGCAACGCCGCAATCTGGTCGTGCCCGATGATATGCACGGCGCTGGGAGTGATGTTTTTCGTCCTCGTCGCAATGCGTATCCGCTTCCTGCTCGATCTCCACGAACGGCAGCGCAAGCTGGAAGCCGAAGCCGACCGGAAAGCCGACGCCAAAATCGACCCCAGCACCGCCGCCGCACGCCTGCTGGCCACCGCGCCAGCGCCGATACCGTTGGCCGTGCCGACGCAGACTCCTTCGGCGGGCAGCACGCAAACCTAACAACTCTTATCTCTCTGTCATCGTAAAGAAAAACTCCACGCGTCGCGGGGAGTTAGCCCCCAGCCCTCAGCTCAATCTGTTACGCCTCGCCTGCCTTCGGCGCGTTGTTCTTCTCCCACTGGCCGCGCGTGAAGTCCGGGAACGGGAGCGGCAGGTTGCCCCAGCGGACGGAGATTTCGGAAAGCGGTCCCGGAGCGCTCCACGCGGCGGCGTCGTAGGCGTCCATGTCCGGCGGCAGACCGCGATGCATCAAATCCATCAGGCGATAGTTCATCAGGAAGTCCATGCCGCCGTGTCCGCCCTGGCTCAACGCCAGCTCTCCGAATTTCGTCCAGAGCGGGTGGTTGTGCTTCGTCTGGAATTCCACGCTGGCCGGCTCGGTGCCTTCGATCGTCTTCCAGTCGTGGCCGTCGCCGTCGAAGAAGACGCGCGAGGGGAAGCCTGTGAACGCGCCCTTCGTACCGGTGACCAGGTTGAGGCGGCTGTACGGGCGCGGCGAAACGACGTCGTGCTGGAGCAGAATGGTGCGGCCCGCAGCCGTCTGCATCAGCGAGGAGTTGATATCACCACAGGCGTATTTTTCCGCACGCTTGGCATTACCGCTCTCAAATTTTCTGTCGCGGTATTCGGAGAGCGCGGCCTCCTGGCTGCTCATGGAAACCAGCCGAGTGAACCGGTCGCCGCGATGAATGTTGAAGTACCACGCCACGGGGCCGAGGCCGTGCGTCGGATAGAAATTGCCGTTGGCCTTGATGTGCGGGTCGCGTCGCCAGAGGCCTTCGCCATGTTCGTTGGTCAGGATTTCGCGCAGGTCGTGGATATAGGCGGCTTCGGCGTGGGTGAGCGTGCCGAGCATGCCCTTGCGGGCGAGGTTCAGCGCCAGCAATTCCCACTGTCCGTAGCAGCAATTCTCCATCATCACGCAATGCTTGCGTGTGCGTTCGGAGGTGTCGACGAGCTTCCAGCAATCTGCGAGCGTGGTGGCGGCGGGAACTTCAACGGCAGCGTGCTTGCCGCATTCCATCGCGTAAGCGGCCTGCGGAACGTGATCGTTCCAGCGTGTGGAGATGTAGACGAGATCAAGGTCCTTGCGTTCGCAGAGCTTGCGCCAATCGCTTTCGATGGCCGGCGCCGGCCGGCCCTTCTCAACGACGGCGGCGACATTTTTGTCGCACGCCGCAGGGACTGCGTCGTATAGCGCGACGACCTGGGTGCCGTCGACGCTGGCGATTTGCCGCACGTGCCCGGCGCCGCGTCCGCCGACGCCGATGAATCCGACGCGCACGGTGGCGAGCTTTTCAAACGGCACGCCCAGCATCGTGGCGCCGGCTGCCTTGGGCACCGATTTCACGTAGGCCAGCGCTTCCTCCGCAGAGGTGCCGAGTTCGTTCATGGTGTAGATCTCCGTGGTAACTGCGGGATTGGGGAATCGGGATTCGGCAATCGTCGCGATCCGCTTTGGCGAATCCCGATTCCCGATTCCCGAATCCCGTTTTTCGTACGCGAACTACTTCGCCTTCTCCGCGAGCGCCTTTTCAATCTCGGCCTTGAGTTCCGGATCGTCGGGCTTCACCTTGGAGTCGTAATACTTCAGCACGACGCCGTTGCGGTCGACGAGGAACTTGTTGAAGTTCCAGGAGATCTCGCTCTTCACCGGGCTGACTTCCGTGAGGTACTTGTAAAGGGGCGACTTTTTCGTGCCCTTCACCACTTCCTTGGCCAGCATCGGGAAGGTGACGTTGTACTTGGAGGAGCAGAACTGCTTGATCTCTTCATTGGTGCCCGGTTCCTGCGCGCCGAATTCGTTGGCGGGGACACCGATGACCGTGAGGCCCTTCTCGTGGTAGGTCTTGTATAGCGCTTCCAGGCCGGTGTACTGCGGGGTGTAGCCGCACTTCGACGCGACGTTGACGATCAGCAGCACTTCGCCCTTGTGCTGGCTGAGCGGGTAGGGCTTGCCGTCGATGCTTTCGGCAGTGATATCGAGCACGGAACTGGCCATCTTTTCCTCCGCGGAAACAAGGGTTTGAATCGCGAGTAACGACAAAACAAGAAGAGCAAGGTGACGCATGGCGGGTCGATTCTCCATAAGAAAGGTTGTCGGGTCAGCATCATCTGACCGCCAACTTTTCGCAAGTCCATTCAGCGAAGCGCCCTGACGCGCGAGAGCTCAGGGGCCAGGGGTGGGTGTAAGCACGGACCCTCGCGGCCTTGCCGCGCTGCACACGTAGGCTGAATTCGGGTTAAAAACAGGTGAATTTTCATTTCTCAAATTGCGGTGCACTTGAGGTCGGGTGTATGGTGTGGGTACCTTTATTGCGGCTATCGCGGGCCGCCGAGCTGTGGGGGCATCGGGTATGAGCGAACTGATTGTCACCTGCGCCAGTTGCGGGAAACGTTACAAGGGCTCCACGCCCAATAAGAAGTTCAAGTGCACTGAATGCCAGAACCTCTTCACGTTTCCTGAAGCTCCTCACGCGCCCGCTGCCGGGTACACCTGCTGCACCAACTGCTGGACTGAAATTCTCATCGACGAAAACGTGCGCGATTGCCCGGGCTGCAATCAGAAAATCAACCCGCGCATCGTCGGCAAAGCATCCTCAAGCGCCAGCGTCTCGCAGGCTCAGCAGTCCGTCGGCGAGCTGAACGAAATGCAGAACCAGATCGTGGCGCTGATGAAAGAGCGCGACGAACTGATCGAGCAGCGCAAGCAGCAGGACCGGACGATGGGCAGCCTGATGGAGCAGGTGGCGTTCGCCAAATCGCAGGGCACCGCGCCGGAGGCGCCGCAGGAGGACTCGCAGCGCTGGGAACTGCAGATGGAAGTGGGCGAACTGAAAACCCGCGTCTCGTCGCTGCAGGAAGAGGTCAAGAAAGTGACCGCCGAGCGCGACGTGGCCAATGGCGCGACGCAGTCCTGGGAAGAGAAGTACAACGAGATGCAGTCGCGCGCCGCAGAATTCGCCGCGAAGGCCGCGGAACTGGAAACGAAGCTGGAGACGCGCCAGACGGTCACCGTCGATCCCAAGATGTGCGGCGACATAGAACTGCAGCACACGCTGGAGGCCCGCGTCTCGGAGCTGGAAATGCAGGTGGCGCAGCTGGAGGAGACCAACACCACGATCACGCACGAACGCGATCAGGCTCGTGAGAAGATGACCGAGGCCGAATCCAATCTCGAACACTTCCGCGAAGCAGCCGTTGCGGCGCTGACGCCGCTGGGCGTGGATTGCAGCAAGTCGATCAAGCAACTGCACGGCGAGACGGAAGCGGAAATCGAAAAGCTGCGCGAACAGCATCGCGAAGCCGCCGCGAAGCTCGATCAGCAGTTGAAGGAGAGCGGCGAGGCGCTGAAGGAACATTTGAAGCGATGCCGCCGGGAACTGGTCGAACGCTTCGCCGAAGTCCTCGGCACGCCGGCGGAAATCAGCTCAATGCAGCCGGCGGTCACGACCGAAGAGAACACCGCCGAAGCGCCGCCGCAGGCGGAGCATGCGGCGTAAGACCACGCCGTGTACGGCCGCTGCATGACAAGTCCGAATCTCGTTTTGAATTAAAGTGTGAAATTGCGTAGCGTTTACCGGTCTGGTGAATTCCCTCTCCGGTGAGACACTATGCCGCTGGCCGCTTTTCCCAAATGCTACCTTGATGCGCTGTGTACGAAGAAGTCGATGAGTGTCGACGACTGGATCGCCAGCGCGGCCAAAACGCTCGACGTCGACGGGTTGGAATTTTACTGGGGCTTCACGCCGCAGGATGCCGCAGGCATCGCGCGCGTGCGGGCGCTGCTGAAACAGCACGATCTGGCGATGCCGATGATGTGCTACTCGCCGGACTTCATCAAACCCGACGCCGCTGAACGGCGTGTTGAAATCGAGAAGCAGAAGAAGGTGATCGACGTCACCGCGCAGCTCGGCGGGAAATTCTGCCGCGTCCTCAGCGGCCAGCGCCGAACGGACGTCAGCCGCGCCGACGGCGTGAAAATGGCGGCCGAATCGATCATCGCGCTGATCCCCTTCGCGCAGCAGCACGGCATCACGCTCATTCTTGAGAACCATTACAAGGACGGCTTCTGGAAGTTCCCCGAGTTCGCCCAGAAGCTCGACGTTTTCCTGGAACTGCTCAACGCCATTCCCGAATCGCCGAACTTCGGCGTGAACTACGATCCGTCGAACGCAATCATCGCCGGCGACGACCCGCTCGCGGTGTTGCAAGCCGTGAAGAAGCGCGTGGTGACGATGCACGCCAGCGACCGGTATTTCGAAGGCGGCACCGCCGCCGACCTGCGCAAGCTCGAAGCCGATCCGCAATTGGGCTACGCGCCGATCCTGAAACACGGCGTGATCGGCCGCGGCATGAACGACTTCGACGCGATCTTCGCGACGCTGAAGTCCGTGGGCTTCCACGGCTGGGTCAGCATTGAAGACGGCGAAGACGCAGCGGTGGGCATGGAGCATTTGCGACTGTCGGCGGAATTTCTGCGCGCGAAAATGGCCGCGCACGGTTTGATCTAATCGCGTTAACACGGACTACTGAGGACATCCATGAAAACAGTCGTGCAGATATCCCTCGACATCACTGAAATTCCCGAAGCGGTCGCGACGGCGCGTATGGCGTTGAAGGCGGGCGTCGATTGGCTGGAGGCCGGGACGCCGCTGATCATTGCGGAGGGCATGAATGGTGTGCGTGCGCTGCGCAAGGAATTTCCCAAAGTGCCCATCGTCGCCGATTTGAAAACGATGGACGGCGGCTGGCTGGAGGCCGAGCTGATGGCCAAGGCCGGTGCAACGCATGTGGTCGTGATGGAGCGCGCGCATCCGGAGACGATCAAGATCGTCGTCCGCGCCGGAAAGGATTTCGGCATCAAGGTGATGGGCGATAACCTCGGCGCCAGCGACATGGTCGCGGCGGCCAAGCGGCTGGAGGACCTCGGCTGCGATTACGTCATCCATCACATTGGCTACGACGAACGCCGCGGCATCGTCGCGTCCGGCGGACGCTGCCCCAGTCCGCTCGATCAGTTGAGCGAGATCGTGCGCGCGGTGAAAGTGCCGGTCCAGGCGGTGGGCGGATTGTCCGTCGAGCAGGCGATCAGCACGCCGGAATACGGCGCACCGCTGGTGGTGCTGGGGGCGCCGCTGACCATCGATGCCGATGCGTTCAAGACCGCGGCGGGCGATCTGGAAAGCAAACTGCGGATGGTCTGCGAGAAAGTTCACGCGTACGGCAACGTCGGACCGAACTGACAGCTTCTGGCAAATTTGCCAGAATTAAAAACTACTACACGACCGATTGAATCGTTCCGTAAGCTTTCGAGGAGAGTGCCATGAGCGAGAAAATGACCGGCCTGCTGAATTTCGCGGCGGCGCCGCATTCGGTGGAATTGCGCGACGTTCCCGTCCCGGAATTCGGCGACGACGAAGTCCTCTTGCAGGTCCAGGCCGTCGGCGTCTGCGGCAGCGACTTGCATCAGTACATGGGCAAGCAGAGCTGGAAGGTGAACTACCCGGTGGTGCTCGGCCATGAATTCGGCGGCTACATCGCCAAAGTCGGTTCGCGCGTGAAGGGCTACAAAGAAGGCGACCGCGTCGTCAGCGAAACGGCGGCGGTGGTCGATCCGCAATCGCCGTATGTTCGCGCCGGTGCGTACAATCTCGATCCGAATCGACTGGGCTTCGGCTACGGCGTCAACGGCGCGATGACCAAGTATGTGCGCGTTCCGGAACGCTGCCTGCACCGCATTCCCGACGGTCTCTCATTTGAAAAAGCATCGCTGACCGAACCGTGCTGCGTCGCCTACAACGCGACGTGTATGAATCTGCGCATCCGCCCCGGCGACAGCGTCGCCGTGATCGGACCAGGTCCGATCGGTCTGCTATGCGCGCAGATGGCGAAGTTGTGCGGCGCCAATCCGCTGATCGTCATCGGCGTGCCGTCCGACGCGAAGCGGCTGGCCGTCGCCAAGCAACTCGGCGCGACCTTGACGCTCGACACGCAAGGCGAGGAGCTCGCCGCAACCATCAAGGGGCTGGGCGATGGCTATGGCGTCGACGCGGTGATCGACGCGGCGGGCGTCAGCGCGGTGCTGAAAACCGCGCTGGATATCGTGCGGCCCGGCGGACAGATCGTGAAAGTCGGCTGGGGACCGCAACCGCTCAACTTTTCGCTCGACCAACTCGTCCAGAAAGCCGTGACGCTGCAAGGCAGCTACAGCCACAATTATCCGATCTGGGAGCGCGTGCTGGGCATGCTGGCCAGCGGACAGATCAATCTCGACCTGGTGCTCAACCGCATCGCGCCGCTGGACGACTGGAAGAATTGCTTCGACGCGATGCACCGCGCCGAGATCGTCAAAGCGGTGCTCAAGCCAAACTAATGGAGTTCCCGATGCGATTAAAAGGCAAAGTAGCGCTGGTCACCGGTTCGAGCGCGGGCGTCGGCGAAGCCATCGCGACTGTCTACGCTCGCGAAGGCGCGCGCGTGATGGTCCACGGCATGGACCCGAAGGAAGCCGACACCGTCGCCGAAAACATTCGTCGCGCGGGAGGCACGGCCGCGTCTTATGCGGGAAATCTCGAACAGACCGGCGTCTGCGAAGCGCTCATCGCCGCGACGGTGGAGAAACTCGGCGGCATCAACATCCTCGTCAACAACGCCGCGATCAAAACGCGCGACAACATCGACAACGTGACCGAGGACGGCTTCGACCGAACGATCGCGATCAACCTGCGCGCGCCGATGTGGACGATCAAAGCCGCGTTTCCGCATTTCCGCAAAGCCGGCGGCGGTTCGATTCTCAACATCGGTTCCGGCAATGCCTACTGTGGCGAGCGGACGCAACTGTCGTATTCGATCAGCAAGGCCGGACTGGTGACGATGACCCGCAATCTCGCCGACGCGCACGGCCACGAAGGCATCCGCGTCAACCTGCTGAACCTGGGCTGGGTGCTGACGAAAAACGAGTACGAATTGAAGATGAAGGAAGGTCTCGCCGCCGACTGGCCGACGAAAGTTCATCCCATCTACGCGCCGTCCGGCGAGATCATGAAGCCCGAAGAGATCGCCCATTTCGCGCTGATGTTCGTGGTGCCCGAAGGCACGCGCATCAACGGTTCGTGCGTGGATCTGGAGCAGTACCCATGGGTCGGCCGCAATCCGTTGAAGTTTACGAAGGAGTGACAACGGAAAGGACTAAGGAACAAAAACTCCCTGCCTGAGCGGGGAGTTCTTTCGACATTCGACATTCACAACTCGACATTCCTTCAGTCCAGCTTCACCACCCGGCCGGTCTCCATGCTCGCGTTGGCGGCCATGCAGATGCGGTGGGTTTCGAAGGCGTCGGCGTAGGTGCAGTAGACCTTTGACGGGTCGCCAGACTTCACGGCTTCGAGGAACGCGCGGTCTTCTTCGCCGTACTGGTCGTTGCCGTTGCGGATGATCTCTTCGCCCTTGGGGTGCTTCACGCGAAGTTCGTTGTTGTTGTGCGTGACAGTCAGGTCTTCGAGAATAAAATCGATGCCCACGCGGAATCCCTGCGCGCAGGTGTGTCCGGTGGCGACGGAAACCACCGCGCCGCTGTCGAAGGTGAGCAGCGCGATCACATTTTCGTGGATGTCATGCTTCTCGTGTTTCTTGTTGTAAATACCCTTGGCGCCCTGCGCGAAAACGCTGACGACTTTTCCGCCGATCAAGTGCCGGGCGATGTCGACGACGTGCGTGGCCTGTTCGTTGAGTTGCCCGCCGGACGTCGCCTGCTGCCGCCACCACATCACGCCGGGCATGTTGCCGACCCAGTAACCGTAGGCCGCCGAGACGGGCTTGCCGGCGATCAGTTCCTTCGCGCGTTTGGTGATTTCCGCCGAGCGCCAGTTGTAGCCGACCGCTGTGACGTTCTTGGCCTTGGCCACCGCGTTCGTGATTTCCTGTCCCTTCTCCAGAGTTGTTGCGATCGGCTTTTCGACGAAGAGCGCCAGCTTCCGTTCGCAGACGAGCAATTCCTGATTGGTGTGTGCGAAGGGCGGGACGCAGACGTAGACGGCGTCGAGTTTCTCGCTATCGAGCATCTTCTCCGCCGAGCTGTACGCCTTCGCGGAGTACTGCGTTGCGATCTTGTCGGCCTGCGCCGCGTTGACATCGCACACCGCCGCAATTTTCGCATCGCTGGCGTTCGAGAGGTATTTCAAGTGGACGCCGGCGATGCCGCCCACGCCGATGAAGCCTACTTTGACCGGTTCAGATGTAGCCATGTAAATCGTTCTCCAAAGTGTCCAAAAAAGATGTGAAGTATTCTCAAAACTGCCGCGACGCGATCCTCAGTCCTGTCCTTACGCTTCAGCGATGCACTGCTTCAAAAACTTCGCGCAGCGCGGCAGCGCGATTTCCGGCTTGTCGGTCAGTCCGCATTCCAGCGCCATGTAGCCGCTGAACTTGATCTTCTTCAGCGCGGCGAAGCCGGCCTTGAAATCGATGTCGCCGGAGCCCGGTTCCTTGCGCGTGTTGTCGGCGAGGTGGACGTGGCCGATCAGATCGCCGACGGCCAGGATCGACTTGGGCGTGCTGGGTTCTTCGATATGCATGTGGAAGAAATCGGCCATGACTTTGCAGCCCGGTCCGACCTTGCGGCAGACGGCGGCGCCTTCGCCGATGTCGGCGAGCGAATTGGATTCGTAGCGGTTGAGCGGTTCGAGCAGCAGCGTGGCCTTGGCCTTCAGTGCATGAGCGGCGAGGTCCTTGGCGACTTCCGTGAGCAACTCGATTTCAAGCTGGTGCTGCGTTTTGTACGGCGAGAGATCGGGCACGCGCTGATTGTGATTGAAGATCGGCACCGTGATCGGACCCGTCGCGCCGACCTGGCCGCTGAAATCCAGAAAGCGCTTGATGATCTCGATGCACGCGCGGCGCTTGGCCGGGTCGGGATGGACGAACTCACACTGGAAACCGCCGCAGATGGAACTGGCTTTGATCGGCGAATTCTTCAGCGCGGTGATGCGCTCTTCGACTTTCGCCGGATCGTGGAGTTCATGTCCCGCCAGCTCGATGCCTTCGAAACCGTACTTTTCCAGGTTGCTGAGTTTCTCGGCGAACGTGCTGCCGTTCACCAGTCCTTCCTGACACGAGATTTTCATGAGCGCTCCTTTTTTTGGGGAAAATGATTGAGAGGTTTTGCGCGTCTGCCGCGCGGCCCTTTCAGATACATCGCATGGGAGTCATTTAGCCCGAAAATCGACGAATTCGAAAGTGGGAATAAAGTGACAAGCACTGTACAATTTGTGACATGAGCCCCGAATATCCCTTGCTAGAGGCAGGAACATTGTGGCGTGTAGGCAGCTTTGACCGCGGTCAGATTGTGACGCCCGGCACGCGCTATTATCACGTCAGCAAGGGCCGTGTGCCGGGCACGGTGGGTTTTCAATACACAGTCCAGGGGTCGGTTCAGTACCACGATTCAACCGGTACGTATCCCGTCACCTCCGGCCACGCGTTTCTCCACGCGTTTGGCGACGACGTCGTTTATTTCACCACGCCCGAGAACACCGAGACCTACATCTGCGACTGGATCACGTTCACCGGCGCGGGCATCGGCGAACACTGGAGCGTGCTGCGTAAAGGCCACGGTTCGGTGCTGCCCGTCGACACGCAGACGCATCAGGCGATGTGTAATTTGATGGAACTGGCGTCGCCGCAGGCGGCGCTCGATCCGACGGTGCTGGCCGAGGCCGTGCACGAATTCTTGATGAGCCTCTTCCTGAAATTCCGAGAGCGGCGGCAGGAGACGCAGAACCCCGTCGACGCCGCCGTCGACGAACTGCTCCGCCACCCGTCGTATCCGTGGTCACTAAAGGAACTGGCGGAAAAGCACGGCTGCAGCCGTGAACACCTGACGCGCGTCTTCACGCAGCGGATCGGCACGTCGCCGGGTGCATGGCTGAACCAATCGCGCCTGCGCCGCGCGATCGAACTGCTGAAATCGAGCGACCTGCCGGTGAGCAGCATCGCGGAGAAAGCGGGCTTCGCGTCGCCGCACACGCTGGCGCGGCACCTGCGGAGAGTGGTCGGGAAGTCGCCGCGGGCGCTTAGGGTTTTGCCGCGGTAAAGCTGGCAAAAGGCAGTAAACGCAAGTAAAATAGCCGAACTATGCCCAATTCTCATTCAACCGTATCGATGCGCGTGTTTAAGGAACATACGTGTCTCCTGTGTAATACAGTCTTTAAATATCGGATGGATCGCATCGCTACTGCGTCCGCGGCGACCGCGGAGGTCGCTGAACAGAAAGCACTCACGGCGCTGGAAGGAAAACTTAAAACCGAAGTGGATATACATCCGTGCCCTGTCTGTGGATTTTATCAGCCGGAGATGGTTGTTGGTCGTCGAGAAGTTCGGCATTACAACACCATCTGGCTGTCGGTTCCTATTTACATTGTAATTTTTGTTGCTGCGCTAATGGATCTGATTTCTTTTCCGTTAACCACAATCATAGCGACAAGTATGGCTGCCGCTATCGTTCTGATGCACGTTCTTTTTGCACCCGAGCACTTCAATAGTACATTAAATACAAATCTTCTAGTTGCATGTGATGAAGTCAAGCGTGGTGTACTTCGGCTGGTAAAGGCGGAACCGAAACCAAACGTTTCATCGGTACCCGTATTTCGAATCAAAGGCGCGTTAGGGTTGGCTCTGTCTGTAGCCTCAATTCTGCCATTTCTAGCCGGCGATCTACGGGCACTGGTTTCGCGTTGGCATTACAATTCGTGCTGGTATCCACCTATTGCCAGCCAAGGCGACACGATGCGTTATCACTTTGGTTATCGACGTAGTTTTGGCCGAATATGGACAGGCCAATCTACGGCCGAATTATTGAATGCCAAAGAACTTGGTGTAACCACATTGGATATCGGAAGCGCCCCAAATTCGAACGAGAAATATGGTGAAGAGCTTAGCGCCAAAGAAGATCAAAGGGATAGCTATTTCGAACTTTATGAAGATGTAATCTTGAATGACGCTAGATTTGGAAATATGACAGGTCAAACTTTAAAGTTGAGTCTGAATTTGAATGCCGAATATCCAGTGGTCAATGAGTACAAAAAATACGAAGTACACTTTCTCAACCAATGTCAATTCGCTGAATTGACGCTGTCTCCACCTGGTTCAGGAACTGCGTATAAATGGACGTGGATCATTGGGTACATCGTTGGGACTGTGTGTTCCGTACTTTACGGAACTGTATTTTACATGAAGGCAAAACGAACATCCATCGGCCTGCCGACCCGCGTCTACCCCTATACCGAAGACGCACCGTCCGCTCAGAGTTGAACTGTTTACGGCTCCAGACCCTTCTTCCGCCACGCCCACATCAGCTTGAGCAGCCGCGACGCGTTGTCTGAGACCGGCATCTTGCTCTCGCCGCGCTTTTGATCGTAGTGGAGCTGCAGCGGGATCTCGCCGCATTTGGCGCCCATGCGGTCGAGTTTGAGCAGGATCTCCACCATCGACGCGAAACCACGCTGCTCGACCAGGCGTTCGCCCCAGACGGAGCACGCTTTTTCCAGCAGCTCGCGGCGGTAGAGGCGGAAGCCGCAGGAGTAATCGCGCACGCCGGAAATCGGGTGCATCAGCGTGAAGAGCGTCCGCGCCCCCCGGCTCATCAGGCGGCGCAGCGGCGGCACGCCCCAGACCCGCGCGCCACGTCGGTAACGCGAAGCGATCACCAGGTCCAGGTTCTGTGCGTTCAGCAGCTCCAGCATCGCGGGAATCTGGTAGGGGTCCATCGTGTCGTCGCAGTCCATCAGCGCCATGTGCGTCGACGCGGGCTGGCCACCCTTATTGGGGCCGGCGAAGTCGTGGACCAGGCCGCTCAGCGCGCCGCCGAGGCCCCTGTTCTCTTTCAGGCCGATAACGCGCACAGGCAGCGGCGCCTTCTTCCAGTTCTCCGCCAGTGTGCGGGTCTGGTCTTTCGAGCCATCGTCATAAATCAGTACGCTTAAGTTCGGCAGGCATTCGGCACGGGCCTGAGCGATGCGCGTAAACAGCGGATCAATGTTGTCCGCTTCGTTGTACGCGGGAAGCGCGAGGACGACTGTGGTGGCGTTGAGTGGCATGGAAGCGTGGATTGTAAGGACATTTTCCATTTTCAATCGGTCATTTTCGATTTTCCATCGAACGGCCACGACGCCTCCCGCTTTTGCAAGCGCGCCAGCGAATTGGAAAATGGGAAATGACCGATGGAAAATGGAAAATGCGGTCGCTACGCTGCCATCATGTCAGATTCGCTAGAGTCCCCGTCCGCGTCCTCGCCGATCAACCTGCCGCGTCTGATTGCCATCGGTGTACTGTTGCTGCTGGCGGCTCGGGCGGCGGTGGTGCCGCTTTTTATCTGGGACATGCTGCATTACCCGATCGATTATTTTTTCGGTGAAGGAGACATGCTCTTCTACGCGCAGCGCGTGTTGCACGGCAAAACCATCTACACGGATTCCACGTCGTATCCGCTGATCGGCAATGTCTATCCGCCGCTCTATCCGTGGATTCTATCCATCGTGGGGCGTGTGGTGCCGCTGACGCTGGCCTCGGCGCGCGCACTGCAGATCGTACCGCTGACGGGCATTATGCTGATCGTCGTGGTGTGGGCGCGGCGCGAAGCGGTGCCGCTGGCCGTCGCATGCGCGGGAGCTCTGCTGGTGCCGTGCTGCTACCAATTTGGCGAGTACATCCTCGCGCCACGCCCGGACAGTTGGATGCTGTTGTTTCTGCTCGCCGCGTTTTATTTTCTGTCTGCGTTCGAACCGCGCGAGGACTCCGCGGAACTCACGCGCGGGGCGGCAATCCGGCCGCTGCTGCTCGGTGCGCTGTTTTCGACGCTGGCGCTTTACGCCAAGCACTCGGCGCTGGCGCCACTGGCAGCGCTACAGCTTCATCTTCTCATCCGTAGACCGCGGCAGGGCTTGATGCTGATCGGCGCGACGATCGGTTTCTGCGCGCTGCTGCTGGCGTTGACGCTGGGGATGTATGGCTCGGTTTTTTTCACGTCGATGCTTTCACCGCAGGCGCCGCGTCACTTGGAAATCGCGCGGCTGTGGGGTTTCCTGCTGCCGGCGTTGAAACTCATCGCGGTGATCGGAGTCGTTGGACTTTGCGGCCTGATACAGTCGCTCGGGCAGCGCCGCTGGACGCTGCTCCATAGCTTTGTGCTGGGCAGTCTACCGCTGGCGATCGTGGTGTTGATCGATGGCGGCGGACCCAATCACCTGTTGCCGCTGGTGGCGGCGTTGCTGCTGGCTGCGGTCCGCGCGGCGCGTGACCTGCTGAAGATCACGCGGTTTGCCAATGCGCCGGCGATCGGACTGGCCATCGCCGTGGTGTTGCAGCTGTGGTTGCTGCACTCAGCGTCGGGACAGGGGAGCGCTAATCCGCTGGCCGCGCCAAATGAGCGCGAGTTCGCGGAAGCCGCGGTGGTCGCGCAATTTCTGGCGCAGGAAAGTGAACCGGTTTACGCCGAGCGCGAATGGGGCGTGGTGGCGGACCGTGATTGCGCCGACCGGTTTTTCATCGAACCGATTCACCTGCGCTTTCTCAAAGCCGGAACGCTGCCGGAGGCCGCCGTGCTGCAGCCGTTCCGCGAACAGGTTTTTTCGCATGTATTGCTCTTCGAACTGAATTTTCAGCCCGCGTTCATCCGCAAGGAAATCGAAAAATACTACGAACCCTTTCGTCCTCACCCCCACGGCTACATCAAAGTCTGCGCCGGCACCGCCGGCGACACGCCGGTGCTCTTTCTTGTGCGCCGGCCCCTGGCGCCTCAGCCGCCCTTGATACGCGACTAATGTTAGAACGGACGCTGACACTTTACGCATTCGTGATAGATAGTTTGAACACAGCTACATTCTTATAGGGAGAATTTCCATGCCGCGTCCCAATGTCGTCGTGTTCTTCACCGATCAGCAGCGCTGGGATGCGTCGGGCCTGCACGGCAATCCACTCGATCTGATGCCGAACTTCGACCGCATGGCCGTCTCCGGCACGCACGTGGCTCAGTCGTTTACGTGCCAGCCGGTCTGCGGTCCGGCGCGTTCGTGTTTGCAGACCGGTCAGTACGCGACCACGACTGGGTCGTGGCGCAACGGCATACCGCTCAAGCCGGATGCGAAAACGATGGCGCATTACTTCCGCGCCGCCGGATACACCACCGGCTACATCGGCAAGTGGCATCTGGCCGACCATCAGGCCGTGCTGGAAAATGAACGCGGCGGCTACGAATACTGGCTCGCGTCCAACGTGATGGAAATGGACAGCGACGCATATGATACCGTTCTCTACGACAACGACTGCAAGCGTGTGAATCTGCCCGGCTACCGCGTCGACGCGCTGACCGATGCCATGGTCCGCTACGTCGACACGAATCAGAAAAAGCCGTTCTTCCTGTTCAGCTCGTTCATCGAGCCGCATTTTCAGAATCACCGCGACGACTATCCCGCGCCGTTTGGTTACGAGGAACGTTACCGCGGGCGCTGGGTGCCGCCGGACCTCGCGGCGCTGGGTGGTTCAACGCACCAGCACATCGCCGGGTACTGGGGCATGATCAAGCGCCTCGACGAAGCGCTCGGCCGCTTCAACGACGCGCTGCGCAGCCTCAATCTGCTCGAAAACACCGTCGTGCTCTTCACCGCCGATCACGGCTGCCACTTCAAGACCCGCAACAGCGAGTACAAGCGCTCGTGCCACGATTCTTCCATCCGCGTACCGACGGCGCTTTATGGCGGGCCGTTCACGGGCGGCGGGCAGATTCAGAAACTCGTCAGCCTCGTCGACCTGCCGCCCACGCTGCTCGATGCCGCGGAAATTCCCGTGCCGGCGCAGATGCAGGGACACTCGATCCTGCCGTTGATCCGCCGCACCGCTACGAGCTGGCCGGAGGAGGCATTCGTGCAGATCAGCGAATCCCAGGTGGCGCGCGCCGTCCGCACGCAGCGCTGGAAATTCTGCGTCAACGCGCCGGACAAGAAGGGCGGCACCGATTCCGGTTCCGATGTCTACAAAGAGGAAGCGCTCTACGATCTGTATTCGGATCCCTACGAGCTGCGCAACCTGATCGAACTGGACTCACACAATGAAGTGAAGTCCGTGATGCGCGGCCGCCTGATTCGCAAGATGACGGAAGTTGGCGAAACCGCGCCGCGCATCGAGCCGGCGACCACGAGAGGCGGCGGGCAGCGACGCGTGACGGCGGAAGAAGCGCGGCAGTAGCGGAAGCTAAAATTGTGAATCAGCTATTTCTTCTTCACGATCAGCGCGCCGCTGGGGTCGAGGCGCACGGTGCCGTCGGGTGTGTCGAGTTCGACGGGATTGAAGACACCGCCGAACGTGTTGGGTGGCGGCGTGGGATTCTGCGGCGCGGCTTTTGGCGCGGGAGATCCTGTCGATGGCACGCCGACCGTGCCTGGCCCGGTGGGCAGAACAACAATGGGCGGGTTGTTACGGTAGTAGTAATCGCGTTCGCGCTGTGCATCGATCAGCTGCAATTCCTTGTCAAGCCGCTCGTTCTTCAGCCGCTCCTGTTCGGCCTTGGCGTCTTCGGCTTTGGCGCGTTCGCGCTGCGCGTCGGCGTTGGCCTGCGCTCTTAGCAGATCGGTCTTCGCTTCGGGCGTAATCCAGATGCCTTCGTGCTTCACCAGTCCGCGCGCGACGTTGGCATCGTCGGGCGTCATCCAGTGGTCCTGAAATCTTACGTAGCCCAGCGCGACGCGGGCGGTTTCGTTTTCGGGGTCCAGCGCCAGCGCGCGCTTGTTCATCGCCTCTGAGCGTGCCTTCATGCCGTGTTCCACGGCGTAGCGAGCCAACTGCGCGTAGTCTTCAGCGGTGGCGGCGTCCTTGGCTTTCAGCGTGGCGAGACGTTCATCGTACACGTCCATTTCCGTCTTGCTCTTTTCGACGTGATCGACTTTGGCGCTATCGATATAGACTTTGCCCGTCGGTTGCTCGACGACGACGCGGCCGTTCTCATACTGCACACGGCCTTCAAGCATCCCGCCGTTGATGAGGTAGACGGTGTCTGCGTAGGCCGTGCCCGTGGCGACGACGGTCGCGAGGGCGAGGCTTGAAATCCATTTCATTGAGCTGCGCATGATAACCTCCTCCCCTTCTCTACCTTTATTGTTCCCCAGGGCGTCACGAAATTCCATATAAATCGTACGTATGAGTAGGAATGCCAGACTCAAGGTGCACACAGCCACTTTGCAGTTTGCCCTGCGTGAGGTTATCCTCCCCGGCTGTGCAGTTACGATTTAGCCCTTTTGATGTCAGGACATTGCCACTTGAAGATCGTCATTACTGGCCCGTTTGGTCTCGGTTCCCTCGCGGATGAAGCTGTGCTGGCGGGGCTGCTGTCGCGGCTGACCGCCGCCAAACACGAGATCACGGTGCTCACGCCGCACCCCGATAAAGTTTTAGAAATCCACGAGCTCGGCAACGTCCGCGCTGTGGAATTGCCCGCGCCCGGCAGCGTGCTCTCCACGCCGGAAGCCTGGGGCGCGATGGCCAAGGCGCTGCTGGTGATCGTCGCCGGTGCCGGCGAGATCGGCGCGTCTGGCAATCCGCCGTCACGCACGTGGCTGTCGGCCACCGAACACGCACGCACGCTGGGGATCAAAAGCGCCGTGGTCGGTGTCGGCGCGCGCGCGATTCCCGATGCGCGCGACCGCACGCGCGTCCAGCGGCTGCTCCACAATTTCACCGACGGTCTCTCCGCGCGCGATGAAGCGTCGAAGCTGGCGATGGTCGGGTACGGATTAAGTTCCTCGCGCATGTCGAACATCGGCAGCCCCGCCGTGGCGCTGGGCGAAACGCTGCCGAAGGCGACGGTCACCGCGCCGCGCGTCGGCCTGGTGCTCGCGCCGCGAATTCCGTCGCATCCCGATTTTGGTTTCGAAGAGCAGCACGCCTCCGGTGCGGTCCTCACCGCCACGCAGGCCCTGACGGCAGGCATTTTGGCCGAGGCCGGCGTGTCTTTGAGCGTCTTTCACGACAACACCGAAGCGGCGGAGAAACACGCGCATGCGCTTTTGCCGAAAGGCTCCGAGATCGACGCCACGCGGATCGAATACATTCCGTGCGACCGACCGATGAAAGAAATCCGCGAAGCGATGGCCGCGTGCGAAGTGGTTTTCAGCTGCAGCCTGCACGGCGCGATCCTCGCCGCCACCGCGGGCGTCCCGGTGCTGGCCCCGGAAGCCGAGACCGGCGCGCGCGCATTTCTCGATACGCTGATGCCTGCCGGCGCGCTCTCAATTCCCGCTGGTGCTGAGGGCGAACCGTTCGATGTCGCCGTGGCGCTGGCGCGAATTAAAGAACGCCGCGCCGATTCCGCGAAGCTCCGCGCGACGGTCGCCGCGCGCCTGAAGTTGCTGGTGCGCAAGGAAGCGCAGAACGGTCGCATGCTGGACCTGCTGGTCCCGAAGCGCGATCGCTGGGACGTCGACGCCGCGAAGGATGCACACAAGCCCGGTTCTCCGGGCTCGTCCGGCAAGCGCAAGCGTCGCGAAGAGGACTCCGGGGACGAGGACGCCGAGCCGGACTTCGACGAAGAATCGATCCCGATCCGCGAAGACCGGAACGATCGGCCGTCACGGCCGTATCGCCCGCGCGAGGAAAATCGCAAGCCCAAGCGCTTCCGGTAGCTCGCGAGCGCCTCACGGCACTAAAACGCGAATCGCCTTCGGCCGCATCTCGAAGCGCGCTGGCGTTTGTCCCAGCGTCTCGCCGTCGGCGCAGATCCATTGCGGGCCGTCGGGGGTTTCGATGTCGACGTAGCTGCTGGTGACGATCTTCACGGCTGGGTGGCTGGCGTGTTTTCCGGATAACACGCGTGGCAGAATTCGTAACACGGTGAACTTGCCGACCTGATCCACGACGCACAAATGAAAGAGTCCGTCGTCGACCAGAGCTTCCGGCGCGATATGCATTGCGCCGCCGTAGCACGACGCGTTGGCCGTGGCGGCCAGCAGCACGCGGCCTTCGATGGTTTTGAAATCGCCCTTCAACCGCACGAACGGAAACTGGAAGCGCGTCAGCACGCGCATCGCAGCGTAAAGATACGACGGTGTGCCTTTCAACCAGAGTTTGTTGTTCTCTACGTAGCGGCTGACTTCCGAGTCGAAGCCGAGCGTCGCGACGGTCAGGAAGCGCTTCTCGCCCCACGCGCCGAGATCGATTCCGCGCGTTTTTCCGCCGGCAATGATTCCGGCCAGGCGTTCTGGTGTGTCGCTTTTGTGCAGACCCAGCGCGTGGGCGAAGTCGTTGCAGCGGCCGCGGGGCAGCAGGCCCATCGCGGTGGACGTGCCGTCGAGCGAGCAGGCCACCTCCTGCAGCGTACCGTCCCCGCCGCACGCAACCACCACTGTCGCGCCCTGCGTTACCGCTTCCTTCGCTAGACGGCGAGCGTCGCCGGCGGCGGTGGTGAGTTTCAATTCCGTCGAAAGCCCGCGCGCTTCCAGCAGTTCCTTGACCCGCGTGGCCAGCGTCGGCGCCGCCTGAGTCCCGGAGGTGGGATTGGCTATGATGATGTGCGTAGGACTGCTCATTCGATAGTGGGCAACCGATTAGTGTAGTGGATTTCTGGTTTACTTCTTCTCGATCCGATCCTTGTTCTTCGTCCACCACGTAAACCACTCTTCCTCCGAAGCGGTAAACTTAGGATGGTTGGACGGCAGAATCTGTTTCAGCAGTGCTTGCGCAATTTCCTTCAGGTCGTCGTTGTCTTTGAACAACAGCGGCAGCGCGGACTCAGCCAGAATTACGCGATCATTGCCCTGCCATTCGGATTTGGAAGCTCCCGCGTCGCCAGCCACAGCGCCCATGAGCGCCCGGTCGTGACCGATGTCGTGCAGCAACACATCGGTTTCGCCGGTGTAGCGGGCCTTATAGACCTGGAAGAGGAAGAGCGTGTTGAATGGCCCCTGTGCGGCGGACGCATCCGCTTCAATCGCCAGCACGCGCCGCGCGGCGGCTTTGATGTCGCCGGTTTGCGGGTTGGGCTGATCGCGTTCCTTCTTGGTCGGGTAGTCGGGTGGCGGAGTGGGATCGGCCGCGGCGAGGCGCTTGAATTCCGTCAACGCCGTGGCGTGAGTCTTGGAAAAAATTCCCGCCGTGTACGGGCTTCCCGGGACGGCGACGGCCGCGAGCATCTGGATCTTGTCTTCCAGGTCGTCGACCGTTGTGTAGTCGGAGGAGATGAACGGATAGGCCGTTTCGCCGAAGCCCTTCAGGATTTCGATGGATTTCGCTCGCGACTTGTCGGAGCTGTCGCGGAAGTTGCGGATGCAGCGGAAGATTTCCTGCCGCTGCTGCTTGGTGGGTTCCGGCGGTTCCGGCACGCGCGAGGCCAGCAGCGCGATCAGGTTTACGTCCTTGCCTTCTGGAAACTTCACCGCGGGCGCTTCGACCGCGTTAGGATCCTTTTTGGCTTTGGGATCGGCCGGCGCCGGCGCGTCGGGCGCCTTGACCAGCGTCAGCACATCCTTGGACGGAATGCTGATCTCGCCGTATTTCGAGCGGACTTTGATTATGCCATCGGTGGTGCCCAGGAATTCGCCCGTAATCGTCTGGCCGTCGGCGGTCTTGATCTGAACTTCCGAAGCGGCAGCGCGCGGCGCGACAGTCAGCGCCAGCGCCGTGGCCAGTCCCATCCCGAGCAGCAGTACACGCAGATTCGTTTTCATGACACACCTCTTCGGTCGAACTTCCCAGCTACGGAATCCGCGCCATGTCGAGCAGTTCGCGGTAGCGGTCATCGATGTTCGCGCGCGTAATGCCCGTGAGCGCATTGAGCGAAAAATCCTGACAGGTGAAGCTGGCGACGACCGAACCGTAGGCCATCGCGCGGCGCAGCGCGTCGGGGTTGAGCGCTCCCGCGCTGGCGAGATACCCCATGATGCCGCCGGCAAACGTGTCACCTGCGCCGGTCGGATCGACGACTGCTTCCAGCGGATACGCCGGCGTGGTGAAGTTGCCGTGCGGCGTGATCACCAGCGCGCCGTGTTCACCCTTCTTGATGATGACCGTCTTCGGCCCCTTCTTCACAATCGCGCGGCCGGCCTTGAGCAGTTCGTATTCGTCGGTGTAGAGGCGCGCTTCGCTGTCGTTAATGACAATGGCGTCGAGTTCCTTCAACAGCGCGTCGAGATCCTCTCGGGCCGTCTCGATCCACAGATTCATGGTGTCGGCCGCGACGAACTTCGGGCGCTTCTTCATCTGCGTGAGGACTTTGCGCTGCAGCGCTGGAACGCCGTTGGCCAGAAACAGGAACTCGGGATTCTGGTAGGCCGTGGGAATCTTGGGATCGAACTGGCCGAAGACGTTGAGCTGAACTTCGAGCGTGTCGCGGTCGTTCATGTTCTCGTGGTACTTGCCGGTCCAGCGGAAGGTCTTGCCGTCGGCGATTTCCAACCCGGCCAGGTCGATGTCGCGGGCCGCGAGCAGCGTGCGGTATTCCGGCGGGAAATCCTGACCCACAACGCCGACCAGCGACACGCGCGTAAAGAAACTCGCCGCGTAAGCAAAGTACGCCGCCGATCCGCCGAGCACATTGTCCTTGCGCGCGCTGGGCGTCTCCACATTGTCAATCCCGATGGAACCCACGACAACTAAACTCATTAGTGATCTTCTCCGTTAGGTGTTGAGGTGCGGCACCGACCGCCGATGCCTAGAGAATAGCGTATGGCGCTACGCGTGCGAGGAAATTGCGCGGATGGATTGCCACGTCTTACCTTTACCCTCACCGCCTCGCGGGTACGATGGCGCCACAAATTCACAGGAGACCGATCCGATGTCCGCCACACTTCATGCCGAAAAACTCGAGCGCTTCAAGCTCGGCTACCAGAAGCTCGTCGAACTGAACGCCGCCGAACCCGCGGGGGATCCGCTGGCTCAGGAACGCGCTGCCGCGACGCATGTCACGTCTACGCTGGGCATTTCGCGCCCGCTGGCCGACCGCTATCTCGCCGAAGCGGTGCGTGTCCGCAAGTCGGTGCTGGCCGGCGAGATTCAAGAAGCGCAGCTCGACACGGTCTTCGCTCAGGACGCGATGAAGCGGGTCACGGACCTCGATGACAAGTTCGGCGCGTCGTTCATGGTGCTGGCGCATCACGTCGATCAGATTCTTAAAGGTGGCAAACACATGAGCCGCCGCTTCCGCAAATGGGGCGACGAAGGCGATGTCTTCCGCGTAAAGGGCAAAGCGTTCCGCTTCGTGCGCGTGACGCGACTGCGCGTCGGCGACATCACCGAAGACGACATCCGCAAGGAAGGTTACCAGACGAAGGAAGAGTTCGAACAGATGTGGATCAAGAGCCATCCGAAGAGCGTCAGCGCCGGAAAGAAACTGAGCCCCGACGACCTGTGCTGGTGCCACGAATACGAGCCGGTGTAGGGCGGCTTTTGACCCCCAGGCCCCGGGGCCTGGGGGTTTGGCGTTTACGCTAACTGCGGTAGACCGCCAGTGTCTGCTCCGCGATGTTGTCCCACGTAAAACGCGTTTCGACGTCCTTCCGGCCCGCGGCGCCGAATCGTCGCGCGCGTTCGAAATCGACGAACACCTGACCCAATCCCCACGCGATCGAATCGGGTGTGTCATTCACCGACCAGCCCGTCACGTCGTGCTGTACGAATTCGCCAGGTCCGCCGTTTTTCGTGGCGACGACCGGCTTACCCGCGGCCCAGGCTTCGAGAATCACGATGCCGAACGGTTCGTTGCGGCTCGGCACGCAGACGGCGTCGCAGCTTTTGAACAGCGAGCGCAATTTCACCGGATCGACTTTGCCCAGCCAGCGCAGACTCGGATCGAGCCCGCGGCTGCGCGCGGAGTTCTCGAGATCCCAGCGCATCTCGCCGTCGCCGGCGAAGACGAACTTCGCTTCGGGCACGTGGTTGAGCACATACGGAATCGCGTTGAGCAGAATGTCGACGCCCTTCTGGTAGACGATGCGGCCGGCGAAAAGGATCGTGGGCTCCATGGGCGCGATGCCGATCGAACGCTTCAGTTCGCCGACGTCGAGTTCGAAATCGAACTGCTTCGGATTTACGCCGTTGTAGACCACAAACGCCTTGTCCGAAGGCGTTGAGTACAGCCAGCAGCATTCGTCGCGCAGCGCTTTCGAAACGCAGATTACGCGCTCGGCGACAAACATGCCGCGCCACTCGTTGTGCCGCACCGATTCGCTGCGTCCGCCGTAGATGTTGTTGCCGCAGCGTCCGAACTCGGTGGAATGCATGGTGAGGATGCGGCGCGCGTGGCAGTGGTTGCTGATCAGCGAGAGCATCTCGGCGGTCATCCAATCGTGCGCGTGGATGACGTCGAATTCTCCCGCCAGCGCGCGCGTGGTGAAGAAATGGTGCTCGAACGCGCGGCACATGTTCCACATTTCCATTGTGAAATCGTCGTGGTGATCGAAGCCGCAGCGGTGGATGAAAACGCCCTCGATTTTCTCGTAATGTACCTGCCCCGCCCCAAGGCGCGTGAACAGATGGACTTCATGCCCCATCCGAACCAGCGCTCGCGACAGTTCCGTGACGTGCACGCCAACGCCGCCGATGAGGACCGAGTCGAGAGATTCCCAGGAGAAGAACGCGATGCGCATGATTTTTATTTCTCTGCTTTGCCAGTATCAACAGTCGGATTTAACTATGAATGATGAACGGCGGCGGCTGTAGTCATTCATCAATCATAGTTCATCAATCCGTCGGCGGTTTCCACTTTGCGCCCTGCACGCCGTACCCGATCCAACCTTTTAAGCGGCCGAAGAACGAGCCGCTGTGCCGCGCTTTCAACAACTCAAGCAAAAACTCTTCTGCTTCCGGGCCGGCGTCGTGATGCGGGCGGAAGGTGCCGCGCGCAAAGGCCACGGCTTGCGGTCGCGTCATCTCCATCAACCCTTCGATCCCCGAGCGCACGCCGTAGCCGCTCTCCTTCGCGCCGCCGAAGGGCAGCGCGGCCTCGCCGGCGGGCGTAATGCATTCGTTTACCGCGACCATTCCCGACCGCAAGTGCGTGGCGATGGCATCGGCGCGGTGCGCGCTACGGGTGAAGATCGAAGCGCCCAGCGCGTAGGGCGATTCGTGTTCCAGCGAGAGGGCTTCGGCCGAGTCGGTCACTTCCATCACGACCAGCGCCGGAACAAAATTTCCCTGCGCGGCGGCAAGTGCCTCGCGGCCGCCGAGCACGGCCAGTGCCTTGTGCGCGTCGCCGCGCGCGCGGCCGTTGAGGCTGCGCGTATTCGGCGCGGCGTCGAGCTTCGCGGCGAGTTCGTCGGCTTCGCGCAGGGTCTGCGGGTCCATCGGTTCGGGCAGACGGCGCTTCGTCAGGCGCTCGCTGACTAGCGTTACAAACTCGCCGGCGACTTTCTTGTCGACAAACACGCGCCGCGGGCAGACGCAGGTGCGGCCTGCGTTGAAGCGCACACCGAACGAGACGGCGGCGGCGGCGAGTTTCACGTCGGCGTCGTCGAGAATGAAGACCGCGTCGAAGCCGGAGAGTTCGACGGTGGCCGGGACGAGATTCTTCGCCGCGGCGGTGAGCACCGAACGTCCCGTCGCGGAGCTTCCCGTGAAGATGATGCGATCGATCAACGGTGAGGCGGTGAGCTGACGGCCCATCTCGTCGCTGGATTCGAGCACGGGCGCTAGGTCCGCAGGGATGCCGGCCGCGTGCAGCCATTCCGCGAAGGCGCCGACGGTTTTCTTCGCGCGCGGCGAGGGTTTCATCACGATTGCATTGCCGGCCGCGAGCGCATTGAGCGCCGGTCCGCCGCATAGGAAGAGCGGATAATTCCACGGCACCAGCGAAGCCACGATGCCCCAGGGCAAATGATGCACGTACCCCACGCCGGAAAACGGCATCGTCCCGCGCAGCGATTCACGGCGCGGCGCGAGCAGCTTCGGCGCGCGGTTGATCAAGAACGCGCAGGCTTCCGCCAGCGGCAGCACTTCCGCGCCGAGGGCTTCGAAACGCGTCTTGCCAATCTCTTCGGCCACGACTTCGGCGAGAACCTTCGGCTCTGCCGCCAGCCGCGCACGGAATTTCGCGATCGGCCGCAGCCGCTCCGAGAGCGGCAACGCCGCCCAGGCGAGTTGGGCCGTACGCGCGCGGCGCAGAGTGCCTTCGAGATCTGTGGCTGGAGTGGACATGTGAAAAGTGAGTATACTCGTGTCCATTCGAAGTGCGAGTCAGGGACGGTAGTGGGGAAACCGCCGATGAATCGACCTCTTTCGCTCCATGATGGGGCAAAGAAGATCGACATCGCACCCGCGATTCTGGAACGCGCCGTTGAAAATGGTCTGGCGCGTCCGGTTGAGCCTGGGCCGCCCCATTTTTTCAGCGAGAGTGAACTTCAAGACTTGGCGAATCCGGCGAAGTTCTGGCCGCTGCTGGGCGAGCGGCTGAAACGCAATGAAAACGGAGTCTTCATCGGGAGATTCTCGGAAGCAACCGAAGAGCGCCGGCGCAACGAATACATTCTTCCGTTTTCCGGATGCTGGCTGGCGATCGATGGCGGCAACCTGCGAACTGCGGAAGGGCGGGTACGAAACACGCACTGTTACGTCGAGCCGTGCTTCCGCTGGGCATGCGATTTCGTCGTGATTGCGCCGGAGGATTATCAGCGGTGTGCCGTGGGCATGAAAGATGCCGAGATCATGCGGCTGCGCGCGCGGCGCGGCCAGGCGGAGCAGACGCCGGATTTTGAGCGGACGGAATGCGAGGTCAATCCGTTTCAAAGTTCGGGACAGACGCGCAATCCGCTCGGATTGGATAACCGGCTGAGTTTTCAATACGAGCTCGACGTTGTCGCGCCGGCCGATGGCGTTTTCCTGACCCGCAAAGGACGGCGCGAAGATCCGGACTTCGACACCCTGATTCGCACGCTGGCGAGCGAAGGACGCGACGACGAACTCGGCTTCCTGATCGATCACGGCAACGGCGAACTCTCCCAAATCAGTCATGTCTTGGGGCGGACGGTAAAAGTTCGTCCGGGACAACGCGTCTCGCAAGGGGAAGTGCTCTGCAAAGCCGGCGGCAAAACGCAGTCGATGACGCACTTTCACTGGGCGCTTCGGGATTGCTGGATCGATCTACTCGCCTCGGGACTGCTGCCCATCGTCAAGACGTGTGAGCGCTACGTAGACGGCCGATTCGTGAGCAGCGAGAACGTGGCGATTCAGAAGGGAATGCTGGTTCGCAATGCGGAGTGATGGAAATTATGCTCACTTCGCTGCGGGCGTTGCCGGCGCAATCTTCTCCACCACGATCCATTGACGGACGTCGTCCTTGTACGTCGATCCCGCGACCGTGAAATTTCCGACCAGTTCGCCACCGCCGATCTGTGTCAGCATGGCTTTCACTGCCGACGTCGCGTCCTTCGCGGGCTTCATGCCGAATTTCTCCGCACCGACCGTCAGGCTTGGCAGGTACTTTCCGGTATGAAAGACCACGCCGGTCCATTCCTGCGCGGGCTCCTTGCGTTCGGAGGTTTGAGCGGCATTCGCGGTCTCGGCTTCAGGCTCCGCGGTGAATTTCATTTCCGTCACGTTGATCGTCTTGCCATCGTCGGCCAGCACGCCCTTTACGCTCCAGATGCCACCCTTCCCGAATTCCTTGCTCGTCGCACCTTTCAGGAAATAGACCTTGCCTTCGTACTTTCCGGCGGCGCCACAGTTCTGGAAGCAGGTCTTGATGCCTGTCTCTTCCGAGAAGTGGCAATGCTGACAGCCAACTTCCATTTTCCAATCCACTTCGCGCGCGGTTGACGCGCCAGGCGCCGGAACTAGCGTTGATGCGGCTCGCGGCGCGAGTTTCAAGACATGCGCGAGCTTCTCGACGTTTCCGGCGGCGTCTTCTGCGGCGGCGGTGAGCGAGTTGTCGGCCGGCGCGTCGCAGGTGATTTCCCATTCGGCGAAGTTGGGTCGCACCGCCGTCGCAGCCTGGCCGTTGACCAGAACCTGCTTGATTACGCCGTTGTCGGCAGAGGTTCCTTGCACGTGGATCTTGTTCTCAGCCAATCGCTTGATGGCCGTCACGATGGTCTGCGGCGGCATGTCGTCAATCAGCGGCGACGTGGCGGGATCGGCATCGGCGGGCAGCCCGGCGTCGCGCGTATTCCCTGTCCCGGTGAAGTTCGCTTCCTTGACGTCGCTGAATTTAATGCCGTGATAGTAGTGATGCTCTGTAGGTGTGCGCCAGATTCCGTATTCGGCGTTGGAGACGCTGAAGTTGTCGACGATGACGTGCGGACTGAGCGTGTGCAGCGACCAGTGCACATCCCACGCGCGGCAATTCTTCAGCACGAAGGGATGTTTGGCGTCCGGGCCGACGCCGCCGACGCCCAGCTTTCCGGCATCGGGGCCGTTGATGTTTCCTTCGCTGCCGAAGCCGCCGAGATTGAATGCGTGGCGGCGTTGCGTATGCGCTTCGTTCTCTTCGAAGCGAACGTACGGTTGGGTGCGGATGTCGATGGCCTTGACGGTGCCGTCGAGCATCGAGACGGTGAGCACGGGATCGAAGGTCTCATTCCTGGTCATGTCGAAGCGGTAGGCGTATTCATCGCACTCCGCGGCGACGTTGCGGGTGAAGGTGTTGAGGCAGTTGCCCCACCAGAATCCCGCACCGTCGTTGTGATCAAAGGGCAGCACCTGTTCGGGCAGAATTTTGCCGTGACGGGCCTGCACAGCCAGGTTGCGGTCGAGAACGTTGTACTGTTCGGTGCCGTCTTCGAGAAAGAAACCGTGGCCGATGCTGTTGTAGCCCACGCAATCGCGCACAACGAGGTAGTTGGTGCCGTGAATGGTAATCCAGCGGTTGCCGCTGTCCCAGATCGATGCGCCCACGACCGAGCTGCCCCGCATCGTGTCTCCCACGAGATGAAAATGGAGCGTGTACCGGCCGAGCACGCCTTCCTTGCCCAGGTGCCGGAACTCCGCGTAGCTGATCGAACCGGCGGAATGTTTGTGGTACATGGTGTGGCCGCGGACCTTTTCCGGATCGGCGGATTCCACGATTACATTGCGACTCAAGTTCGCCACCTCGGTACGAAAATCGCCGCTGCCGGCGTGATCGTAATCGAGTGGCTTGTCGAGCGTGATTTGCGCGCCATTGACGGCAGTGAGAATCCGTTCTTCCGTCTGTGTCCGGTCGCGCACGCCGCCGGGAGCTTTCACGAAGGTCTTCGCGATCTTGTTCTGTCGGACGTTGCCAACGACGATCACGCGATCGCCGACGCGCCAACCTGTGACCGGCTCGGAAAGAACCACGTCGCTGCTGCCTTTCTTCGCGTCTTCACCGAGCTTCAGCCAGGTGCGATTCAGCGGCGCGCCGTGGAAATCCATGCGCCCGCCGCAGCAGACGATCGCGGGCGCCGACTGTGGGTCCATGCCTTCGAAAAAGACGAGCCGAATCAGCGCGTGGTACGCGGCATCAATAGGCGTTTCCGCGCTGCCGACTTCGAACGTCGCCTTCTGCTTGAGGGGGTCGATCACCGGCGACGGGCCTTTGCAATCGAAGCCGTGCTCGGTCGTATCGTTGCCGTTCTGAATCGTGATGATGCCGACGTCCAGCCGCGTATCGCGGTCAGTCGCAAAGTGGAGCCGGCCGGCGACGAAGATTGAGCGCAGCGCCTGATCGGAATTTCGGTCGTAGAGAATGTCATGACCTTCGCGGACCTGCACGGAGTTGCCCGGGGCAGGGAGTTGCCCGCCTTCCCATGTCTTCGGGTCGCTCCAGGCGCCGCTCTGCGCGGAACGAATCATGACGATGTTCGCAGGCTTAGCAGCCGGACTCTCCGCCGCGGCGAGTTTCAGCATGGGCCGAATTCCGATGATCGCGTTTTTGCGCGTCAGGGGCTCGGGCGTGCGCGAGGCACTGCGGCAGATCGAAATCATCTGCGCGGCATACGCGCCGCCGCGCGAGATGTGCTTTTCCGCGGTGGCTGGACCGGTGGGATCGGAGGCGTCTTTCGCGTCGTAAGCGGCGAAGAAGTCGTTGCAGAGTTCCCGGACGTTGCCGAGCATATCGTAGAGTCCGAAGGCATTGGGCTCCTTCTCACCTCCAACGTGAATGTGCCCACCGCTGTTGGCGCCAAACCAACCGGCCTTGTCCAATGCCGCGTCGTCGTTTCCGGTGTAGAAAGCCGTTTGTGTTCCTGCGCGGCAGGCGTATTCCCACTGCGCTTCACTCGGCAATTGGATCTCGCGTTTCTGCAGTTCTGATGCTTTCTTGCAGAACGCGACCGCGTCGTCCCACGTCACATCGCTGACGGGCACTGTTGCGTCTTTCTTGACACTGGGATTAGTGCCCATCACTTTTTCATATTGCGCCTGCGTGAGTTCGTACTTCGCGAGGTAATACGGTTGTGTCAGCGTGACCTTGTGTGGCGTTTCGAATTCATCGTCGCCCGGCCGCTTGGCTTCCGTCGTCGGGCTGCCCATCGTGAACGAACCCGGCGGTATGAGCAGCATTTCCAGCTTCACGCCGTCGCCAAGGTCGAGTGTTTCCGAGGGCTTCAAGCCATTCTTTGCCGCATACTCGGCCACGGTTTCCTTACCGTCCCACTGTGGGTAGGTTTTTGGAGTTTCTTCGGCGGCGTTCACCGCGACGCCAAAGAACGTAAGGAGAAAATTCAAAAAAATGGCAACGACGGCACTCGTACGCATGCGCATTCCTTTCCATATCAGATGGATTCAGGCGAACAGAACATTAGAGAGTGGCGCTCATGTGAATAAAGGGTGCAGGGAGTTTTAAAAAATCGGCAGACTTTTCGGGTCCTTGGCGGACGCGAGTTGGAATTCGGGCTTTCGAGTTGAGTGAAAACAGTGAGGGAGCGTTGACCGATGACGTTGCTCTACTTCGGCTGGCCTTCGGCCTCGAAGCAGATGTCATCAATATAGACGTTGTGGCCTTTGGTGTCGTCGCCGCCGAAAACTACGCCGCCGACCATGTCGATACTGAATCCGCTCTTCTTCATGAACCTTGCGATGGGGATGCGAACCTGCTGGTATTGCGTGGTGAATTCTTTGATGAAGCCGCCCTTGATCAGGTAGACCTCGCTGGAATGGCTGGCGTCGTTTTCACCACCGGGGGCGTCGGCGAGGAGGACTTTCATGTCGCGCGTGTTGTTCTCGGGGCTCTTGACCCAGAACGAGAGGTACGCCATGTCGCTCATGTTGAGCGACTCGTATTCCTTGCCCCATCCGGTGATCCAGCCGGGTTTAAAGGCGACGACGTGGAGACAGTTGGTGCCGGAATGGGCTTCGACGTTCATGTCGAAGATGTTGCCGTGGCGATCGTCGAATTTTTGAGGCTCGGTGGCGCGGCGGCCATCGGCCATTTTGTCGCCGCGCTTCACGTCTTCGCCATTCCACCAGACCATCGATTCAGGCTTGGGGTAGAGCGAGAACGGAACGACTTCGGTGGTCGTGCGGTTGGACATGTCAGTGGCGGTAATAGTGAGCAGCAACTGACCCGGGAAGTGCGGGCGCTTGGAACCGTCCCACCACTGCCACGTGCGCGTCCATTCGTCGTCGACGGCAAAAGACGTGGCCCACACGCCATCGCCGGTGGCGCCGTCGCTGTGCTGGCCGTCGTCGAAGAGCGGTGCGTTGCCGGGGCCGTGCAGGATGCCGAGATTGGCAGTGACGGTGCGGATCTTGGAGAGCGGCGCGTCGTCGAAGGGAATAATTTTCGTCGAGATCACCACGGGCGCGCCCTTGGTCCAGTGCAGCACCGTCGGTGTGACCTTGAATTCAGCCAGCGTGGGGCCGTCCGGAGAGGGCGTGCGACCGATGTAGAGCTGACCGTTGATTGAAGCGTAAAAGGTTTTGCCGGTGGAATTGACGCAGACGTTCGCACCGTCTCTGACCACCGGGCCCACAAAGAGAATCCCAGTTTCGCTCCACCATGTCTGAAAGCCGTCGCGCGAGGCGATCAAGCCGAGGCGGTGCGGATCGTAAGCGTACATGAATTCTTCGTCGGGCTTCACGCCGAACGTGCCGAAGATGGAGGCCCAGTCAGCGCCCTGTTCGGGACCAACGGGTTTCCAATCCCCCGTCTGCCAGCGGCCAACACGATGGCGGTTGAGCAGGCGGCCTTTGAGCGTGCCGAAGAAAATGTTATTCGTGGCGACTCGGGTTTCGCCGGTGACGGTGGGGCGGACGTTGGGCACAACTTCCGTCCACGTCGCGCCCTGATTACGGCTTTCGACGATGCTCCACGCGTCCTCTTCAGAGACCGAGCGCGCACCGATCACCAGGTCGCGGCCGTCGCGGAGCATCTCGTGAACGTAGTAAGCCTCGGCGATGGTGAACCAGGTCTGGCCACCGTCGATAGTCTTGGAGATGCCGGGCGCTTCGTCGCCGTGGGAGGCGTAGAAAATGTGCGAGGCGCGGTCGTTGGGGTCGCAGGCGATGCGGACGATGCTGGGGGAACTTAAACCCGAGGCAGTGGTGCCAATGTTCTGCCATGTCTTGCCGTTATCATTGGAGCGGAAGACGCCGTGGTCGCGGCTGGCGAGGAGGATCAGGTCGCCGTCGACCGGCGAGAAGAGCACGTCGGAGATGCGACCGAGTTTTTCGCGGCCGGTATCGGGGAGCAGCTTCCAGTTTGAGCCGCTGTCGAGCGTTTCCATGATCCCGGGTTTGGTGACGACCCAGACGCGGCCAGCCTCGTGAGGGCTGGGGAAAACGTGTTCGGCGAACTTGACGCGCAGTTCGGTCTCCCAGGTGATGCGCGAGTCGATGGTCGGCAGCGGCATGGTCGCGCCGAAGCTGCGTGAGGACCCCGCGGCCAGGACACACACCGAAAGAATGAGGGCGAGCTTCTTCATGCGGTGAATTCTAGCCATCGCGCTGTGTTCTATCAACGGGTGGATGGTTTGCCGATCACGGCGGTGCGGGCGAGGAAGCCATCCGCGCCTTCTTCGCTGCCGGGCAGGGGCGTGAACTGGTTGTTCACAAAGACACCCGTACCGAGTTTGTCGCCGTTGTCGTCGAGTTGTGCGTGTTCGGTGGGCATGCGGCGGCTGGCCCACTGATCGCCCCATTCACCCAGCACCGGATCGGCGTCTTCGGCGTTGGCGTCGAGCGGGTCGCCGGCCTTCTTGTCGGGCATCTTGCCGTAGAATTTCGTCCAGAGCGCGCGCGATTGCTTGCCTTCGGTGCGCCAGGTGTGCGCCTTGGCGTCGTAATATTGACGCAGGTACCACTTCGGGCATTCGGTGGCGGCGGTATTGAAGACAATCAGCACCGACTGCGTGGCCATCACGGCGCGATCCCCGGTTTCGAACGCTTTCAGGAAGAACTCCAGAAAGTACGTCTCATTGCCTTCCCCGGCGTTGTTGGTCGACGTGACAATGATGCGGCCAGGTGCGCTGCACTTTTCCAGAAACGCCGCCGAACACGCGGCGGTATTGATGAAGATGACTTCCTTGGTCGGGAGTTTATTCAGCAGATCAGCGGTTTCGTCGCTGGTGATGTCGGGCCCGGGCAGGCAGAGCTTGCCCACGCCGCCCTGCGCGGTGCCGTGGCCGATGTAAAAGACGGTGACCTGGTCGGCAGGCTTGGCCTTGGCGCTGATGTCGGCGAAAGCTTTGAGCACGTTTTCTTTCGTGCTGGTGGCGGAAATGATAGTGGGGATCAGGTCCTGCTTTTCCATCAGCAACCGGATGTGATCAGCGGGGATGCCAGCGTACTTGGTCAGGAATTCATGAAGACGCGTGCACCAGTCTCGGTAATTTTCGGTGAAGTTGGCGTCGCCACTTTCGCCGGCGACGACCAGCGCCCAGGCTTGCGGCTTATCCGCGGCGCGCACGGAGACGGCGGCAGTGAGCATCAGCGCGGCGAGAAGGAGTTTGAATTTCGATTCCATGGTTGAGTTCTCTCGTTACGCCAGACCGTTGCGGCGGCGGAAGCTCCATTCCAGTCCCAGCAGTACGGCCAGCGCGAGGTAGAAGATGGGGGCGTCCCAGACGTCCTTTTCTTCGACGTACATGCCCGTGCGTTCGCGCGTGAGCATGATCTTCTTGATCTCCGGCAGCAGGCCGGCGGTATCGGCTTCGTTGAAGTACTTTCCGCCGGTCATTTCGGCCATTTGCTTGAGCAGCGTTTCATTGAGGCCGGCGTTGTTGAACTCCAGAAACGGCTGCGTAACGCTGAAGGTCGTATCGAGATCCTGCGGCTTGAGGCCGGGGATTTCGACGTGGACGGTGATCTTGTGGTCGCCGTTTTCGTGCGTTTCATAGCGGCACTGATAGACGCCGTCCTGGGTCAGGATCCACGGCATGTCGATTTCTTCGACGTTGCCGAACGGGTCCTGGAATTTCGCTTTCACTTTCGCATCGCTGACGGCGTCGAGCGACTGGCCGAGCACGGTGGCGCGGAGGATCACCGGTTCGCCTTTGGCGTAAATGTCGCGGTCGAGCGCGATGGTGATGTTTTCCTTGGAACCAACGGCCAGCCAGCGGACGAGCTGCCGCCAGAACTTCTCCTGGATTTCTGATTCCGTCGAGACCGACATGCGCCATGCCCAAGAACCACCAGTGCAGAACGCGGCGACGCGGCCGTTGCCGAATTTCTGGACGGCGAGGATCGGCTGCTGAGTGGTCGGATGCGAGGCGAGCACTTGCGCTCCGGATTTGACACCCTTCATGAGATTGTAGCCGTCGAGTTCCGGAACGCGGTCCCAGGCCTTCTGATTCATTTCCGGATCGTCGTCCTGGTGGAGCACGGGGTGCCGGAGCGCCGCGTCGGGCACGCGCATTTTGAAGCGGTCGAAGGAGTAGGTATTCTTCTTCTCTTCCATGATCACCGGCAGCATCGATTCCAGCGGCGTGCCGGCATAGTCGCCGAGATTGAAGGAATTCACGCCGCCGAGCATGGCAAACCCGCCGCCGCGCTCGCGCACGAATTCCTCGGTCATCTTCAACTGTTCCTTGGTGAAGAATTCCGCTTCGACGTCGCCGAAAATTACGCCTTCGAATTTGTAGAGGAGTTCCTTGCTGGTCGGGTAGCCCTTGGCTAGTTCGGCGCGCTGCGCTTCGGTGAAGTCTTCCGCGCCCTGGACGTAGTTGTGGTCGTGGCCGCTGCCCGTGCGCAGAACGGAGACGATGCGGAAATCCGGATCGCGGAAAAGCGCGCGGCGGAGGAAGCGGAATTCGGTGCGCGGGCTGCCTTCGACGTAGAGCACGGGGAGGCGGTTTTCGGTGACTTCGACCAGGAACTCGCGCAGGTTGTTTTCGACGATCTTCTCGCCTTCGCCGGGCTTGATGAAAAGGTTGTACTTCTGCGTGCCCGCCTGGTCCGGGAAGAAGGTAAAGCGGACCTGGTACATATCCTTGCCTTGCTGCGGGTGGACTTCCATCGTGGAGAGAATGGCTTCGCCTTGGCGCAGGAAGACGGTGAACGGCACAGTGTAGCCGGTGCAGCGGACGGTGGCGAAGGCTTCGACCTGCGAATTGCGGCGGACCTTGCGCGGGACGGCGACGCGGACGACTTCGTAGTCTTTGGGGGGATTGGGGCTGCCGAAACCGACGGTGTAGAGCTTGATGTTCTGCGTCTTGAGGAACTGCGCCATTTCCAGCGGCTGACCGGCGGCGTTATTGCCGCCGTCGGTGAGCATGACCACGGCAGCCAGTGAGACGCCGCGCATTTCCTGAGCGACGTCGCGGATCGAGCGGAAGAGATTCGTGCGTTCGCCGTCGGCGTTGATCGAACGGAGATCGTTGGTGCGCTTGGACGTGTCGCCGAAGCTGAAGAGGCGCACAGCGAAGTCCGTGTTCAAGTCGCTGGCCAGGCCAGTGCCCTTGTCGGTGACAATGACGTTGCGCGCGGCATCGAAGCGCGTGCCGCCTTTGGCCGAGTCGTCGATGGTCATGCTGCGCGTGGCGTCGAGCATCACCGCGACGAACGTTTCTTCGCTTTTGAGTTTCGGGATGCGCAGCGTCGGGATGAAGACCATGACCAGCAGGATTGCCAGCGTGGCAACGCGCAGGCCGGTGAGCATCCAGCGGCGCGCGGGCGCCAGGCCGACGCTGGTCTTGCGGTAGAGCAGGAATGCGACGACGCCCGCGGCGACGATCAGCAGCAGCCGAACTTCCGTCGGCATGTGCGTCGCGAAGCCCACTTCGCCTTTGCGGTAAAAATCGAGCGGATACTTGAAGAGGGTTTCAAACATGGTGAAGAGAAGTACCCCGGAAAACCAATGACTGCTGTGGATAGTTTTGAGTTTTTAGTTATTAGTTTCGAGTTGCGTCCGCAGTGGTAAATTTTGAACGTCACTCAAAACTAAACTTTCAAAACCACCGTGGTTAGACCGCACTTTTATCCCACCGAACGCGAAGTTTTGAGTTGCGTATTGCCTCAGTCAACCACAACTCAAAACTAAAAACTAAAAACTCCAAACTACTACTCCTTCGCCAATTGCTCGTAGTACTTGTTGACCATGTCGCGGTACTGGATCGGCGTCTGCTCGCGCTGGGCGGCGCTGAGGCGCTTGGCTTTCAACAGCATTTCCAGCTTGTCTTCCAGGTGCGACGAGACGGCGTGGACGGAGCCGAGGTACTTGTCGAGCTGCGTCTTCTTACCTTCCTTGAACATTTCTTCCCACGACTTTTCCGACTTGATCGTTTCGAGATGCGGCTGGAGCTTGCCGTCGGCGAGCTTGTCCTGTTCGATGCGCTTGACCAGGCGCTGCGTGTCGCGCATCAGTTCGCCCTGAAGTTCTCTGCGCTGCTCCGGCGTGAGCGCTTTCTTGTCGTTCTTATCGCCCTTGCCCTGCTTGTTGTCAGCGACTTTGTCGCCCTTGTTATCGTTCTTATTGGCATCGGCGGCATTCTGGTCGCCCTTGCCGTCGTTCTTATCACCGGGCTTGTTCGCGTCGGCGGTCTTCGTGTCCGGGTTCTTCGCGCCGTCGTCCTTCTTGTCGCCCGGCTGATTCTTGTCGTTCTTGTCGTTCTTGTCGCCAGGCTTGTTGGCGTCAGCGGTCTTGGTGTCGTCTTTTTTGTCGCCGGGTTTGCCGCCGTCGTCCTTCCTATCCCCGGGCTTGTTCTCATCGCCGGGCTTCTGCGCGGCGTTGGGATCGTTCTTGCCTTCCTTGCCCTCTTTACCGTCGGCGTTGGCGAGGAGTTCAGCCTTGGCGATGATCTCCTTGGCTTCAGCGGCGGCGCGCTTGAGCTTCTGTTCGCTGGTCTGCGCCAGCGAGCCATTGGCGGCCTGCAGATTCGCGGCGACTTTCTCGAGCGTCCTGTCGAGCTTGCCCTGCGTCTCTGTTGCGTCGGTGACTTCCGACTGTGCGAGGTTCACCGCGGTCGTGCGCATCGCGCCGGCAACGTCTTCCAGTTTCATCGTGCGGCCGGCCTTGCGCAGGTTTTCCGCGGTCTCGGTCTTATGCATCTGCTCGGCCCACTTCTCCAGTTCGCCGACGTACTTGTCGAGATTCTCGGCGTTCTGCTGATTTTCCATCTGGAGCTTGGCCAGTCCCTGCAGCTTCTGAACGTCTTGCGGATTGAGTTTCGCTTCGCCAGTCTTGGGATCGGTGGCCGGTGCGTTGGGCGTCTTGGCGTTGCGAGCCTTGGCGTCGTCGATGACTTTCTTCGTGCCTTCGCGGATGTGCTTCTGCGCTTCGGCAATCTGTCCGGCGCGTTCATCGGCAGCGGCGACGGCCTGGTCGAGATTGTCGAACTGCGAGACCTGGAGCTTGTCGACGGCGGAGCGCAGTTCGCGGCGCGCTTCTTCGCCGTGCGCAGCGGCCTGCTGGAGATTGCCTTCCTTCATCTGCGTCACGGCGGCGTCCATCTGCCGGGTGGTGGCGCGGAAGTGGTCGAGAATTTCCTTGGTGTTCTTGTCGGCATTGGCCGTGTGCGCGGCGGCCTGACGTTCGAGCTGCCGGGCTTCGCCCGCGAGTTGCTCCTGCTTGTGCTGCAGATCCTGCGCGCGTTCGTTGCGATCGGCGGTCTGGGCCGCGTTGGGATCGGTCGGCCGGGCTTCGCCGGGCGCGCCGGGTTTGGTCTCCGGATGTCCTTCGGCCACCTGCCCACCGGGTTTCTGTTCTCCCGGCTTTTCCTCGCCCGGCTTGTTATCTCCCGGCTTGTTGTCGCCGGGTTTATTTTCACCAGGCTTATTTTCGCCAGGCTTGTTATCGGCGTTGGCTACTTTGGGTTCGCCAGGTTTCTGGTCACCGGGTTTCTGATCGCCCTCTTTGGGATCGCCGGGCTTCTCTTCCCCGGGTTTCGCTTCGCCCGGCTTTTCTTCGCCTGGCTTCGCTTCGCCGGGTTTCTGTTCGGTGGGATCCACTTTCAGCATCGCCAGCTTCTTCGCTTCTTCCAGCAGCTGCTGTTCGCGTTTTTGCAGATCGGCGGCCTTGTCTTTCAGTTCCTTCGCTTCTTCAGGCTTCAGCGCGCGCTTGTAACCAGGCAGCACCGAGTCGTACTTCGGTGATTCCTGGTCCATCTTCGGCGCGTCCATTTTCAGGAAGCCCAGCGCTTCCTGCATAGGATCGATCTGATTTTCAGTCTTCTCGCCGATCTCGTTGATTTCCTGCTTGTCCTGCATGTCGAACGCCACGCCGCACTGCGTCCAGAGCGCCACGGCTTCCCGGAACTGCTCGGTCGCCTTGCCTGCATCGTGGCCGCGGAGCGTGGCGATGCCCAGCTTCACCATTTCGTCGCCCTTGGCGATCAGCGGAACCTTATCCGCGGGCACCAGGCTGGCCTTCGGCTTCTTGAATTTCTGCGGCGAACCGTCGGGCAGGGTCATGCGCGCGGTCAGGTCGTCGCAGCGCTTGTCGTAGTCGGCTTTTTCGATCAGATCCTTTTGTGCCTGGATGTTCCAGGACGCGCCGATGAAGACCATCAGATCCAGCGAGGGCGGGTGCGGATGATGGTGCGAACCCTTGGGATCGGGGAACGCGCCGGCGACTTCGTACGGCCGGACCTTGAGCATGTAGATATCGGAGATCGCCGGCTGGCCTTTCACGTCGCGCACTTCAAAATGGTAGAAGAGCGTCGAGCCCGGAACGGGCAGCGGCTTGACATCGGGCAGGGCCAGAGAGACGGCCGCGGTGTGATCGCCGGGACCGGTGCCGTCAAGCGGCAGGAGAATGCGGTCGGTCTTGTCGTCGGCGCCTGCGCCGGACGTTCCGTAAACCAGTTCCACCGACGCAATGCCCACATCGTCGGAGACCTTCGCCCGGAAATCGACTTCAGCTCCGGGATGCGTCGAGAGATCCCCGCCCGGTGTTTCCACCGCGACCGACGGCGGTTCGTCCTTCGTTGCCTTGATCGTGAAGCTGCTGCTGGGGTCGGAAGTCTGTTCGTCGGCGCTGCTGACGCGGACGGTGTAGCTGGCGTCCTTTTCGACGGTGAATTCCGTGAACGCGCCTTTTTCACCGTTGGTTTCGCCAGTCAGTTTCAGTTTCTTGCCGTCATCGAAGACCAGTTCGCCGGTGGTCAGCGCCGTGTTGGCGACGACACGCAGCTTGACCTTGGTGCCCTGCATCGCGGTGATGTCGCCGGCCGGCCCGAACTCGGTCACGGCAGGCATTTTGGTATACGCCGGCGGCACGAGCGTGACTTCGTAGCCCTTCAGTTCAAGCGGATCGTAGACGTTGAGCTTGACCACATCGGAGCGCTGGGCGCTCTGCAGCCCGGCCTGCACGAACATTTCCAGATCGTCGTTCACGTCCGGCAGGCGGAGCGCGAACGTGTTGAGTTCGTCGACTTCGTCCATCTTCAGCGGCTGAAAGCTGACATTGCCGGCTGAGCGGAACTGCAGGTAAACGTCGCTGCTGGGCATCATGCTGAGCTTGGCTTTCACCTTCACCGTCGCACCGCGCATCACGCGCGTGCCGCCGGGGTTGATTGAAACGACAAAGCTGATCTTCGGACCGTCATCAATCAGCGCGCCGTTGGCTTTCAAGTCTTCTTCGGTCATGTGCCAGGGCATCAAGAGGCGGCCGGCGTAGCGCGCGAAGAACGTCGAGTAACGCAGCGCGCTGATGCCAAAGAAGAGCAGCAGAACGCACGCCGCAATCGCGTACTTGCGCAGCTTGGCGAGATTGAGCACACGTGAGAGCTGAATCTGTCCGGCTTTTGCGACCGCGGACTGGACGATGTTTTCGACGATAAAATCATGCATCGGCGATTTCTCGCCGCCGGTGGCCAGACCCACGGACGTCGCCGTGAGCAGCGCGCCTTCGGTGTCCACTTGGCGTTCTTCGATGTACATCGCGATCTGTTCGTCGGAGATGGGGCGCAGCAGCGGGCGGATGACATGGCGGACAAAGAAGAAGGCCAGGATCGCGCCCATCAGCGCCAGCGTGCCCACGCGTGCGCCCTGCGGCAGCACGTAGATGTAATCGAGCAGAATGAAGAGCAGGAACATGCCGAGGCCTTCGATCACCACGGTGGCCAGACCCTGCAGTGCCGCCGCGCGTTTCCACGCCCAGCGCACCCGGTCAAGATGCCCCTGAAGTTCAAGATAATTCTGCGCCATAAGTTCCTCCGCCCGATTCCTACATTATATTACACCCGCGGGAGTGTTTTGTTCTCAGAAATCCAAGGGACGCGTAGGTCTAAGGCTCTGGGGTCAGAGTTGGATATGGGCGCGCGCGGGTCATGGGCGCTCTGCCGTTGTGCGAGCGAGAAGGCAGAGGGCAGACTGCCACGCGTGTTACTTAGTGCTCCAACAATCCACCAAATCTCAATGACCTACCCGACTTCCCCCTGCCTACGCTCTATTCTGACCCCTGACCCGTGACCCCCTCGGCAAGGCTGCTCGCGCTCAATTTCTCGACGTATTGTTCGCCAGAAGATGCTCGCCCATCAGCAGCGCCAGCAGCGCGATCAACAGGTACCAGCCGATCATCTGGCCGCTTTCGATGCGCTCCTTCATGGAGGAAGTCGGCGCGACCCAGACTTTTACGCCTTCGATCTCTTTCTGTTCGCCTTTGCTGGCCAACGCGGAGGCCATTTCGTCGCCGTCGAGCGTGGCGGGATCGGATTCTTCGCGCGGCATGTTGATCGCCAGACGCAGATTCTTATCGCCGTCCTTGACCGTGTAGAGTCCTGGCACCTTCGCTACGGTCACGGTGTTCGCGCCTTCCTGCACGGAAAATTTCGTGCCGTCCGGCGACGTCACTTCGACATTCGGCGAATTGAATTGCAGCGCGTCGCCCAACTGCACGGTCGTCACGCCTTCGCTGTGCACCGAGAGGTACTTCAAGGCTTCGTGGATGAACGGGACGAAGATGCCGCCCTGCAGGCACAGGTCGTTCCACTTCATGCCGGCGGTGGATGTAAAGAGCATCGTGTAGCCCTTGCCGATGCTCTGTTCGAGCAGCGCGGGACGGCCGTCAATGAAGCGCGCCAAGACACGCGAAGCCTGCGAATCGGTGATCGCGTAATACTTCGTGAACTTCGCGCTGGTGAAATCGCCGCTCTGCGGTGTCGAGAAGTGGGTGAAGATCGGGTGCTGGAAATCGATTTCGCCGATCGTCCATCCGTCGCCTTTTTCGTTCTGAGCCACAACGTTTTTCAGGCGGCAGGGTGCGATGCCGGCGAAGCTCTTGTTGAAATCGTCGGGCTGCACTTTATCGCCGGGGAAGATGAACAATCCGCCGCCGCTTTCGACGAACTTCAGCAGCGCCGGCGTCATGTTTCCGGCCAGGCTGTTGACGTTGGTGAAGACGACCGCTTGCGCACCTTCCAGGTCCTTTGGCGTGAGCTTGTCGGGAGCAATTTCTTTGATTTGGAAAGGCGATCCAGCGACAGAGAGCGCTTCGGCGACGAAACGGCCGTCGTCCTGAGCCGCCACTTTGCTCGGCGATCCGTTGACCAGCAGCACCAGCACCTGCGGCAGCACGCGGACGTTGAAGTAGTAGCTGTTGTCTTCGGCGAAATCGTCCTTCGCGTCGACGGTGAGTGTGCCGGCGCAGTCGCCGGGCTTGTCGAACTTGTAGTTGAAGCGCACGATCTCGGTCTTGCTGGGTCCGAGGTTCACTTCCTTCTCGTCGACCTTCGTGCCGTCGACATTGAGCGCGACCTTCAGGCCCGGGCGATCCTGCGTCCCGAAATTCACGAGCTGCAAGCTGACCGATTCGTTTCGCGCGGAGACCACGGTGCTCTTGGGGATTGCGACCTGCGTGATCGCCACGTTCTCGGCGGTTTTTAGCGAGAGCAATTTCGTCGGCAGGAGCGTAACGCCCGGCGCGAGCTTCCAATCGCCGTGGTACGTCGCCCATCCGTTGCGCTGTAGATCGGAGAAGACGCCGATTTCGCGGACCGCGTTTTTAACATCGTTGGCCTGGAGCGCCTGGTTGGCACGCTGCATCGCCGCGGCCAGATTGGTGCCGCCGTAGCCGGCCTTCAGCGCGTCGATTGCGCCACCGACCTGCTTCAAGTCGCCGGTCATCGGCACCGCGAGATTAGTTTCATGATCGAACGTAATCAAAGCCACGCGGTCAAGCTGCGGGCGGTATTTGGCGAGCATCTCCTGCGCCTGCTTTTTCGCTTCGTCCATGCGCGAGCCGATGCGCATCGAACCGGAAACGTCCATCACGATCACAGCCGCCTTGCCACCTTCCGCCATCCCCGCAGCGTCGGCGCCGCCTTGAATAAAGAACGGCCGGCAGAGTGCCACCGCAAGCAGCGCCATGACGATGGCCCGAAGGATCATCAAAATCAGTTCGCGCAGCTGCTGCGTGCGCGTGATGCGCTTGGAAGCGCCAAGCAAAAACCGCGTCGCTGGGAAGATGATCTTGCGGACACGATCGCGCTGAAGGATGTGAATCAGGATCGGCAGCGCGATGCCCGTGAGTCCGGCGAGATAAAGTGGATTGAGAAACGCCATGTATTTTTCCCAGGTCGTTCGGGTTACTGCCTACTTCTTACAAACTGTTCCCAATCCAACACCAATTCCGTCCGCCCCTGCGTACGCTCTGCTCTGGCCCCTGGCCCCTCGGCCGCAGGGCCGCGCTTAGAACGACCGCGAGCGCCAATACAAGTACTCGCTCAACGCCAGCTCCAGGTTCGACTTTGTGTTCAACAACTTGTAGTCGACGTTCAAATCCGCGCAGCCTTTGCGGTACGCGCCGAAGAAACGGTCGAACTCGGCGATGTATTCGCTGCGCACGGATTGCGGTGCGACGCGGACCTGCTGGTGCGTTTCGCTGTCGGTGAATTCCGTCATCGTATCGAACGGGAAGAAGACTTCGTCGTTGTCGAGCACGTGAAAGACGATCACTTCGTTGCCCATGAAACGGAAGTGCTGCAGCGCGCTCATCACCTTGATCGGATCGTCGAGCAGATCGGAGATCAGGATGATCAAACCCTTCTTCTTGAGCGTTTCGGCGAGCTGATGCATCGGGCCGGCCAGGTCGGTGTCGCCGGGGCCGGGCTTGACGTTGTCGAGCGTCGTGAGCATCAACTGGCGGTGCGCGGGACTGCCGCGCGCGGGGAGCATGTGCTGGATCTTGTTGTCGAAGACCATCAAGCCCGTCGCGTCGCGCTGGCCGATCATCATGTACGACAGGCACGCGGCCATGCGGCAGGCGTATTCCAATTTCGAAAACGTCGACGTGTCGCCCTTGTAGGCCATCGACGGCGAACAATCGACCAGGATGTTGCAGGCGAGATTCGTTTCTTCTTCGAACTGCTTGATGTAATAGCGGTCGGACTTGCCGAAGACCTTCCAGTCGAGATGCTTGATCTCGTCGCCGGCGACGTACTGGCGGTATTCGGCAAACTCGACGCTGAAGCCGCGGTACGGCGAGCGGTGGAGGCCGAGGATGAATCCTTCCACCACGCCCTTGGCCAGCATCTGCATGTTCTTGATGCGGCCCAGCGTTTCAAAGTCGAGGTATTTGAAGTCAGCCATGTGAATGTCGAATGACGAATGTCGAATGTCGAATGCGCAAGCGGCCGCACGCGTCACTTTACCATTTCGTCATTCGAGTCCTCCGTAAACTCTCACGCATTCGAAGTTCGAAAAATTCGACATTCGTTTACAGGCCGCTGCTGGGCGGCTTGACGAACTCCAGCAGTTTCTTGATCAGATCTTCGCTCTTGATGCGCGCCGATTCGGCGCGGAAATTGGTGACGATGCGGTGACGCAGGACCGGCAGAGAGACGGCCTGGATGTCCTTGATCGAAACGTGGAAGCGGCCGTCGAGCACCGCGCGCGCTTTGGCGGCGAGCACCAGGTTGATCGACGCGCGCGCCGATGCGCCCCAGGCGACGTAATCGCGCACGAAATCCGGCGCCCCTTTTTCGCCAGGGCGGCTGCAGGCGGCGAGCTTCACGGCGTAGCGCACGATCGGCTCGACGACGGGAACTTCGCGGACGATGCGCTGATAATGGAGCAACTCTTCGCCGCCCATTACCCGTTCCAGCGTCACGGTCTTTGAGCGCGTGGTCTGTTCGATCACGGCCACTTCCTGGTCGCGCGGCAGATGCCCGATGATCGAAGAGAACATGAAGCGGTCCTGCTGGATCTGCGGGAGCGCGTAGGTGCCTTCCTGTTCGATCGGATTCTGCGTGGCGAGCACGAAAAACGGTTCGGGCAGCTTGCGCGTGATGCCGGCGACGGTGATCTGGTGTTCCTGCATCGCCTCCAGCAGCGCGGCCTGCGTTTTGGGCGGCGTGCGGTTGATTTCGTCGGCGAGAATGATGTTGCCGAAGAGCGGGCCGGGCTTGAAGCGCAGGACACGCTTTTTGGTTTCGTGGTCTTCTTCCAGCACTTCCGTGCCGGTGATGTCGGAGGGCATCAAATCGGGCGTGAACTGGATGCGCCGGAACTGCAGGTCGAGAATTTCACCAATGCTTTTGATCAGCAGCGTTTTGGCCAGGCCGGGAACGCCGGTGATCAGACAGTGCGAACCGGCGAAGAACGACATGAGCACTTCGTCGACCACCTGTTCCTGCCCGATCACGGCCTTGCGCAGCTCCGAAAGAATCTTCGCCTTGCTGACCTTCAGCTTGTCGACGAGGTCTTTCACCTGCGCTTCGGTCAGTCCGTCAGAAATAGCCATAACATCTCCAGTTAATGTCGAATGACGAATGTCGAATGCCGAGTTCGTCTATTCGTTAGTGATGTGCTTCACTTCTTTACGACTCAAGCCTCGCAATTCGGCCTTCCCACTTCTTCCTTCGTCGTTCGACATTCGACATTCGACATTTCGCCTCATTTCGGCGCCGGCGTCACCTTCACCAGCCGTTCGATCAGGTTTTCAACCGTGACTTTGTCGACTTCAGCGCGGAAGTTCAGGCCGATGCGGTGGCGCAGGACCGGGACGATCACCGCCTGCACGTCTTCGAATTTCACCGTCGTCCGTCCGCTGAGCGCCGCCTTGGATTTCGCAGCCAGGACGATGTTCTGCGATGCGCGCAGACCCGCGCCCCAGGCGATGTACTCCTTGGCGAAGTCAGCGGCCGTCGGTTCGCTCTCGCGGCTGGCGGCGACGAGATCGACGATGTAATTGGCGATCGACTTCGGCATCTCAACATCGCGGATCACGCTTTGCGCCGCATAGAGCGATTCGCCGGAAATCATCGAACCCAGTTCAATCGTCTTCGCGCCGGTCGCGTTCTGGACGATCTTCACTTCTTCGTCTTCGCTGTTGTACGGCATCAGAATGTTGAACATGAAGCGGTCCTGCTGCGCTTCAGGCAACGGATAGGTGCCTTCCTGTTCGAACGGAATCTGCGTCGCGAGCACGAAGAAGGGCTTGGGCAGCGCGTAGCTGGTGCCGGAGATGGTGACCTGTTTTTCCTGCATGGCTTCCAGCAGCGCGGCCTGGGTTTTTGGCGGCGTGCGGTTGATTTCGTCGGCCATGATGATGTTGGCGAAAATCGGCCCGCGCACGAATTTCAATTCGCGCTGCCCGGTCGAACGATTCTCTTCCAGGATTTCCGTGCCGGTGATGTCGGCGGGCATCAAGTCGGGCGTGAACTGGATGCGCTTGAAGTCGAGCTTCAAAATCGGCGCGAGGCTGGTGACCATCAGCGTTTTCGCCGCGCCGGGGACGCCGGTGATCAGGCAGTGACCGCCGGCGAAGAAGGCCGTCAGCAGCTGATCGATCGGTTCCTTGTGGCCAATGATGATGCGGCCCAGCTCATCGACGATTTTCTGCCGGACATCGCGCAGATAACCCACGTCCACTTTTACGTCAGGCATGTGATGCCTCCCGGTACGGCCAAGACCAAGTGTAAGGTACGGTGCGAAAGATCTGATGTGCCAATTTGTGTTGCGAAGAACGCTTACTACTACAACGCAAACGCTCGCCGTGTCGCAAATTTTTACCGGATTTTTCTGGACAGCATTTTCGCACGCCCAAATACGCGTGCTACTTTCTTTTCTCTTCGTAACACGGCAGCTCAACCCTTCAATCATTACCACTGCGAAAAATTGAACGCGCGGGCCGCAACTTTTCCAAACGCCTCTAACCCTGGATCCCCACAGTAAGAAACATTTCTATTGCTTTACTTACACCGAAAGCGTAAAAATGCACGTTGTATAATTTGGAAATGATGGAAGGTTCTGCTCATTTCGCGGTGTACTGAAGAGTAAGTACTGGCGAACGTCAGTCTGGCGCAGCTGCATTACGTACGGCGGAGGTCCGATTCATGTCCAAGATTCTTCCCCCCTATCGTCCAGTGGTTGAGGACGACTACGGCCGCCGCTCGTTTTTGAAATCCAGTGTCGCCATGATCGGCGGCGCCGGCTTCGCCACCACGCTCGGCACGCTCTTCACCAGCCTCCAGGCCGGCGAAGACGCCCCCGCGCCGACGGGACCCTACCGCGAAGGCAAGAAGGAAGGCGCCGTCAAGACGGGCGAATTCTTCTTCCCGCGTTTGAAGTTCCACGTGCGCGACGAAAAGCACGACATCTGGGACGTTGGCCCGTCGGGCGATGAAATTCTGCGCCGCAAACTTTCCGAACTGACCAACATCAACTGCAGCCAGGATTCGGTTGTCGTCGAGCTCGACGACCTCGACAAGATGTCGAAGTATCCCTACGTCTTCATGACCTCGGAAACCGAATTCGATCTGCACCCGAAGCACGCCGAAAACCTGCGCGAGTTCCTGCTGCGCGGCGGATTCGTGCATGCCGACGACTGCTGCCATCCCAACACCAAGGGCCGCATCTGCAAGACCGACCTCGGGGAAAACTTCGAATACAAAGTCCGCGAAGGTTCCTCCAGCGGCATCGACGGCGATCGCTTCTTCATGGATTACGTCCGCATCATCAATTCGCTCTTCCCCGACAACCCGATGCGCCGCATCCCCGACAACCACGAGATCTACCGCTGCTACTTCAATTTCAAGAGCTGCCCGGTGATGCAGGGTGTCGATCACGGCGCGTGGGGCCTCTTCGAAAAAGGCACCGGCCGCCTGATGACCGTGGCGACCCCTGGCGACCTGCACTGCGGCTGGATGTCCCGCTACTGGGCCCCCGAGAAGAACCTCGACGGCATCAAGATGGGCATCAACGTATTGATGTACTACCTGACGCACTAGAATGCCGAGTTGCGAATAACGAATGTCGAAAAAACTCGCCGCGATCCGCGGCGAGTTTTTTTTACCCCCCGGGCTCACACTGCCCGTAACGCATCCAACTCCCCCTGCGTCTTCCCCTCAAAGAACATCCGGTTGCGCGCGATGAATTCCGTTTCGGTTTCCGGGACGTCCTCGGTCATGAAGAGCGCACTGACGGGGCACTCCGGCACGCACACGCCGCAACTGATGCATTCGTCGGGATTCACGACCAGCATCTCGCCGGCGTCGTAGAAGCAATTCACCGGACACACCTTCGCACACGCGCCGTCTTTCGTGCCGATGCACGGCGAGGTCACGACACACACGTTATCAAGCATGGCATGGGTCTCCTTTTCCTGGAGACCTTGAATGGCAACCCCCGTGCCGCCGATCGGTTCGTCTAACCTCTTGGAAATCAATAGCATTTAGTCGCTGAGACACTACTATTTAGGTGAGTCACCCATATTTGGGTGACATGTGAATAGGGATCCAGAATGGATGTAGGCCACGCCCGACTGCAATTCCTCCACGCTCTTGCCGTCGAAGCAGCGTCTCCGCGCAACGCCGGATTCGACGCGCTGCTGAAATGGGCGTTCTCCGCCGTGCAGAAGCTCCTGCCCTGCGACCGCCTCTCCGTCAGCTTCGTGCACGAAGACTCCGGCACGCTGATCGCCGGTCCGGTCTTCTCGCGGAAGAAGATCCGCTTCGACACCGGAAGCCGCCTTGCGCTCACCCACACGCGCGTGACTGAGCTGCTCAAACGCAATCGCATCGCGATCGTCGACGACCTGCCGCTCCACGCCCGCACGGAACCAGATTCCGCGGAAGCCCAGTGGGCCGAAGAAGGCTTTCTCTCCAGCTTGTCCGTGCCGCTGCTTTCCAGCGAAGCACCGCCCGGCATGTTGAGCTTCGCCAGCCTTCGTCGCAAAGCCTTCACGCGCGAGATTGAACCGCTCGCCCGCCTGATCGCTGGCCAGTTCGCGGCCGTGCTCGGTCGTTCGCGCCTGATGAGCCGCGCGCTGATCGACCGCGGCGCGAAATCGCGCCTGCAGGAAGAGAACGCGCAGCTCCGCGGCGCGCTGACGCTCCCCGCCGCCGAATTCCCCGGACTGATCGGCGACAGCCCGCCATGGCGGCGCACGCTGCAGAAGATGGCGCTGGTCGCCAAAAGCGAAGCCACCGTGCTGATCCGCGGTGAGACCGGCACCGGCAAGGAACTCGTCGCGCGCGCCATTCACGGCCTGTCGGCGCGGAAGGACCGGCCCTTCGTCGCGGTAAACTGCGGCGCACTCTCGCCGGAGCTCATTGCCAGCGAACTCTTTGGCCACGAGCGCGGCGCGTTCACGGGCGCGATTCAGAAGAAGCTCGGCCGCATCGAACTGGCGCAAGGCGGCACGCTCTTTCTCGATGAGGTCGCGGAACTCCGCCCAGACGTGCAAGTGAAGTTGCTGCGCGTGCTGCAGGAGCGCGAGTTCGAACGCGTCGGCGGCACGGCGGCGCTCAAGACCGATGTCCGCGTCATCGCCGCGACGCACCGCAATCTGGAACAAGCGCGCGCCGAATTCCACTTCCGCGACGATCTCTTCTTCCGGCTCAACGTCTTCCCGCTGATCGTCCCGCCGCTGCGTGAACGGAAGGAAGATCTGCAACCGCTGCTGGCCCATTTTCTCGCGCGCTTCTCGCAGAAACTCAACAAGTCGTTCGACGCCATCGATCCGCAGGCGCTGGAGCAATGCCTGCTCTACCATTGGCCCGGTAACGTCCGCGAGCTGGAAAACCTGGTCGAACGAAGCGTCATTTTAAGCCCCGGCCCGATGCTCTACATGGATCCGCTGCTCGAGGCCGAGCACCTGTCTTCCGCCGCGCCGACATCGCTGGATCTCGACGCGGTCATCGCCGCCCATCTTTCGCGGGTCCTGAAAATGACGCATGGAAAAGTGTACGGCCAGGACGGCGCTGCACGGATGCTGGGCCTGAAGCCCTCGACGCTTCAGGCCAAGATGCGGAAGCTTGGCGTCTCGCGGCTGTAATGTTTTCAAAACTGACACGGCTGGGCACTAACATTGCAATAGCTTCCGACTCTGAACGAGTGACTACAAACTATTGGCAACTCCCTGACAAAATTAACCACCTTCATTCCCGCATATATTTCCACGACCTATGTAAAATACAGCATTTGCAACTCCGCTGACTCGGCATTCTCTTTGCGTATTACGCAGCTACTGAAGCGGAGTCGCACGCCTATGCAAAAAGCGGGAAAACGTTGCCGTGGGTTTACGCTGATCGAACTGATGATCGTGGTCGCTATCATCGCCATCATTGCGTCCATTGCCATTCCCAGCCTGCTGCGCTCACGCATGGCGGCCAACGAAATTGCAGCGCTCCAAGCCTGCAAGGCCTACGCGGAAGCGCAGGAAATCTACAACCGCACCGACTACACCCGTTGCGGCGTGCTCCAGTACAGCCAGCACCTCTCCGGCACCAACAGCCTGCTGGGTATCAGCGGCGAACTGGCGCTGATCGACAAGGCCTTTGGAATGGCCGAAGGCCAGCCCAACGTGGCGATCTCGCGGGCCGGCTACGTGTTTACCGTGGTCACGTCGCAGGGCTCCGCCGCGACGGGCGGACCGCGAAACTACGTCGTCAATTCGTACATGACGCGCGGCTACTCGTTCAGCGCCATCCCGACCGCGTGGGACAACAGCGGCCGCAACAGCTTCACGATCAACAACAACGGCGTGATTTTCCAGACCGATCAGGGCTCGACCACCGCACACATCTCACTCTTCAATCCGGACACCAACTGGGTCCCGGCGCAGTAAACGCAATTTTGAATTCTTAATGAACTCCCAAAAAACTCGCCGCGATCGCGGCGAGTTTCAATTCAACATTATTCAAAATTAAGAACTGCTGTTAGCGATGGCGCCCGCCACCGCCGCTCGAGAACGAACGGCTTCCCGAGAACGACGACCGGCCGCTGGAGTATCCGGAGTACGACCGGCTTCCGTCGCTGCGAAGTGCACTGGAACCCGAGTAGTACCGCGGCGAGCTCGTGGACCGACCGTAAGTGTAGCCGGTGCCAGCGCTGCCCCGGTAACCGTTCGAGTTGCCGTAATAGTGCGAACCCGAATTGTAGTGGCCACCGTAGTTATGGTTGCCGTAGTAATGGTGACCGTAATGGCCGCCGAACCCGAAGTTCAGGTACAGCCCACTGCCGTATCCATACCCGTAGTAAGGATAGCCGTAGTAGCTGCTATAGTATGGCGAGCCATAGTAACCATAGTACGGACTGTAGACCGTATCCGTGTAGACGGTGGAATACGACGGGGTGACCACCGTCGTCACTGCAGGATCAGTGATGTACGACGTCGTCGGAGCCGTATTCACCGCCACATCCGAACCGGAATGCCGAACCGTGTAATCGCCGTTACGCAGCAATGCGACCACGATCGAATCCGGGACACTTTCACTCCTCAAGCGCACCAAGTCATCTGGCGTGATGCGGTAACCGCGCGGCTGGCGTTCAATCCAGGCCACCATGACTTCTTTGGACACACCCTGACGCTGCAAGGTCACGACATCATCGACCACGTTGGCGAATGCGGATCCGGCGAGCGAGAGCGTAAACAGCAGACTGGCTAAGATTAGCTTTCTCATGATCTTTACCTCCTGTACTTCATTCCCTCCACCTATTTGATGCGTGAGAGGCACGAGGTATTCCATTTTGTTCGACGAAATTGAACGTGTGCATATAGATGCAGTTTTGCATCGTGTGCAGGCATTAAGTAAATGCGAAATGGGCAATGACGCTTAGTAGCCATGGCTACTAAGCGAAAAATATGCATTCCTGTTGTACGTGGAACCTTGTCGACAGCGGTCGACAAGGTTCAAAGAATAGTTCTGAACTTACTTGGAGAACTGCGAGGAAGGGATGGTAATTTCCACTGGCTTCAGCTGATCCGTTTTCAGTGGCTCGGAGGTCGTCAGGTCTTTCTTCTGCCGCAGCGCGACGAAGAACACCGCCAGCGTCCAGAACGGAGCCATATCGACGAACGGCACCAGCTTCGCCGCCGCCGTGGGCAGGAAGACCCAATGCCAGCCGAGCAAGTAGGTCATCACGCCGGCAATGACGAAATCAATGACGTCGTCCACTGGCATGAATCCGCCACCGATGGTCAGCGGCAGAAGCAGGATCTGCAAGGCGTCCGCCAGTACCGCGACGGCCAGAGCGATCATCAAATTCTTCTTGGAGTCCATAAGCATCACCCGCCAATCGAAGTCCCGGCTCACCATCTATTCTATCCTATTTGACGAACGATTGCTAAAATTCTTCCAAACCATTTCATTCAAGATTCGGTACCATCGCACCCGGTAAACCGGTATCGCGGAGAGCACGATTGAGCAGGCGACCCCGCCCAGCCAATCCGCAATCCGCAATCCGAAATTTGCAATAAAGGAACCGCCCATGACCACGCCTGCCCCCGCCCCTGGACTCTGGCCCAGCCCCATTTCTCCCAAGCGGGTCTCTCAGGGCATCAGTTTGGGCTCGTCGGCGTGGGACAGTGACGGCAAGACGCTGGTCTGGACTGAAGGGCGCGGCGACCGCACGGTGCTCGTCGCCTCGCAGCTCAACGGCGACGCTCCGCGCGACCTGACCGACGAACTGTCCGTGCGCGCGCGGCTGGGATACGGCGGTGGCGATTTCTGCGCCGGCGGCGGCTACGCGCTCTTTGTCTCCGGCGGGCGTATCCACGCACAGAGCCTCACCGGCGGGCGCCCGCGCGCGATCACGCCGGCCTTCGGCGATGCCGCGGCCCCGACGCTCTCGCCCAACGGCAAGTGGGTGCTTTACGTCTTCTCCGCGGAACGTAAAGATGGCCTGGCCGTCACCGATATCGCCGGCCGCTTCTGGCCACAGAAGGTCGCAGAAGGCCACGACTTTTTCATGCAGCCGACGTTCGCCCGCAACGGCCGCCATGCCGCGTGGATCGCGTGGGACCATCCGCAGATGCCCTGGGACGGCTCGCGGCTGTATCTGGCCGATGTTCATGAACAGTCGACCGGGCTGCCGTTCTTCAAGGAAGAACGCGCGCTCGCCGGCAACGAGGACGTGGCCATCTTCCAGCCGGAATTCTCGCCCGATGGCAAGTATCTCTCGTATCTGAGCGACGAGAGCGGATGGCACAACTTCTACCTCTACGATTTGAAATTCGGCAAAACACGTCGGCTCACCCACGAATCCAAAGCGCAACTCGGCGCGCCGGCATGGGTGCAGGGACTGCGCACGTACGGCTGGTCGCACGATTCCAAATCGATCTTCTGCGTCCGCAATGAACGCGGCGTCTCGACGCTGGTCCGCTACGACGTGAACTCCGGCAAGTCGGAGCTCATCCGCGGACTCGAAGGCTTCGCCGATCTCCAGCAGCCCGCCGTAAATCCCGCGCGCGCCGCGATCGCGCTGGTGGGCTCGTCGGGCACGCAGACCTCACGACTGATGGTGCTCGACGTCGCACGCGGCACCCACACCATTCAAATCATCAAACGCGCCACCAGCGAGAACATCGACGCGAACCTCTTGGTCGCCGCGCAGCCCGTGCAGTGGACGGCCAAGCAGCAGACCATTCACGGCCTGCTTTATCATGCAGATCGACCCGAATCCAAAGCCCGTTCCGGCAAGAAAGCGCCGCTGCCGCCGGCGATCGTGCGGATCCACGGTGGCCCGACCTCGCAGGCCAAGGCCGGCTACACCTCCGAGACGCAGTACTTCGCCACGCGCGGCTATACCGTTCTCGATGTCAACTACCGCGGCAGCACCGGCTATGGCCGCAGTTACATGAACGCGCTGCGCGGCAACTGGGGCGTCTGCGACGTCGAAGACGCGCTCAGCGCGGCGCACTTTCTCGTCCAGAATGGCTACGCCGACCCGAAGAAGCTCGTGATCCTCGGCGGCAGCGCCGGCGGTTTCACCGTACTCCTGGCGCTGGCGCTCCATCCCGGCGTTTTCAAAGCCGGCGTCTGTCTCTACGGCGTGACCGATCTCTTCGGCCTGGCCTCCGACACGCATAAGATGGAGGAGCGCTACCTCGATTCCATCGTCGGCCCGCTGCCGGAAGCCGCCGATCTCTACCGCGAACGTTCGCCGCGCACCCACATTGCCGGCATCAAAGACCCGCTGGCCATCTTCCACGGCGCCGACGACGAAGTCGTCCCGCTCTCCCAATCCGACGCCATCATCGCGTCACTGAAACAACGCGGCGTCCCCCACGAGTACCACGTCTACCAGGGAGAAGGCCACGGCTGGCGGAAAAAGGAAACGATCGAGGCCTACTATGCCGCCGTCGAAAAGTTCCTCACGCGCCACGTCCTCTTCGCTTAAGCAGCGCGCTGCGCGCTGGCTTCCAGCGAGGCCGCTATTACCATGTTTTGCGCGCGTCCTGATGCCGATACAACGATACCGATTCAGCCAGGAGCAAAATCCCGCATGAGTTCGTTCATAAAGCGCAGCGCCAGCCTGGTCCCGCTGGCCTTGATGATCCTGCAATGCCACGCCGCCGACTTGCCTCCGAATTCACAGCCGGACCTCGACCAGCTCGTCGCGCATTTAAACAGTGAGGACTTCGACGAACGCAACACCGCCATGCAGAAAATCGCGGCGATGGGCGAAACGGCCCGCGAAGCGCTCGAAAAAGCCGCGGCCAGCAACGACGCTGAAGTCCGCATCGCCGCCACCGAACTTCTCGGACAACTCGGCCAGACCAGCCTTACCCTGCTGGTCGTCGACCGCGACGGCAAGCCGATCTCCGGCGCGCAGGGCGACCTGACCGCGCTCTCGCCCGAAGACGTCGTCGATGACGATCCCAAGGCGCAGAAGATTGCCACCCGCGAAGATGGCACGGCCAGTGTCGGCAAAGTCGATCCCGGGGTCTACGATCTCAATATCCAATGGGCCAAGTTTACGTCACCGCGTGGCGAATCGAATGAGCGCGTGCGGCTCGTTCCCGGCTCCAACCGCATCATCGTCACGCTGTCTGCCGGCGGAACCGTGCAAGCCACGGCGCTCGACGCCGACGGCAAGCCGCTCAAGGACGCAAAGCTCGCGCTCGGTGCCCTCGCACAGACCTCCGGCGCCGACGGAAAGGTCCGCCTCGAAAACGTGCCCGACGGCACGTACCGAGCCCTCTGGACGGTGAACTCACAGACGATCGAAGGCGCGTTCGTGCGCGTGAACGAAGATAAGCTGACGGAAATTCCGCCGATGAAGCTCGTCCCGAAAACCCTGGGCGGCATCAAGCTCAGCCTGAAGAAAGCCGGCGGCGAAGCAGTCTCCAAATCCAACACCTATGTGTCCCTGTCGCCGGTGACCGTCACGCCAGGCACGGAACTGCGCACCCTGATGACGCTCTACGACACATGGATGACCGGCCGCTGGGAACCGCCGCAGCACACCGACGAAACCGGTGCGCTCACGCTGGAAAATCTGGAGCCGGGAAAGTACCGGCTGCTCGTCCGCGACTTCGACACCATGCCCGAACACAGCCTGCAGTACGCACCCTGGATCATGCAGGAGACCGAGACCACCTGCCGGCTCTACTTCGTCGACGCGCTGGAAATCAAGGCCGGCGCGCCGCTGGAACTGACCCTCAAGCCAGTCTCAGGCGGCGGAATGAAGGGGAAAATCACCACCGACAAAGGCGATCCGGCCACGGGCGTCAGCGTGGGCGTCCTTCCCGAACGCTTCGCGGCGCTGGCCGGACTGCAATCGTTGATGGAGTTCACGGCGCTGGAACCCTACTCGCTCTCCGCCCGCGTGGGTTTGGAAGGCGATTTTGCGCTCGATCACATTCCGCCCGGAACCTACACGCTGGCGGTGATCGGTGCGACATCGCGCACGTTTGTGTTCAACCTGGTCGTCGAAGAAGGCAAGGTTCTGGAAGTTCCCTCGATCAAGCTGGAAGCGCCCAAAGTCGGAATCGCTCAGCTTAAGGGCAAAGTGCTGCTGCCCAACGGCAAGCCGTGCACCGACGCGGCCCTGAGTCTCGACACCGCCGGTCCGGCCGGACAGGCCAACGAGAGCACCAATGAAGACGGCGAATTCTCGTTCGATCTGGCGCTGGGAAATACGCCGGGTACGCCCAGCAAGATCAAAGTCATCGCCGCCGGATTTCAGCCGGCCACGCTGGATCTGGCCACGCCCGGCCTGGACCTGTTGAAGCTCGAGATCCATCTCAAGGCGCAGGAATACGGCGGCCTGAAAGTCAGCACGGTTGACGAAGCGGGCAAGCCCGTCGCCGGCGTCCGCATCTGGCCGTCCAATCCCAATCCGGGCGTCAAGCTCCATCAGAAGACCAGCGACACCAAAGGCGCGCTCGCCTTCACGGGCCTGGCGGCCGGAGACCGCGAATTCAAAGTCGAGAAGCCCGGCTATCTCACGCCAGCCTCGCTGCCAGTCACCGTGATCGCCGGCAAGGAGGACACCGCCGTCACCGTGACGCTCCATCCGGGCCTGAAAGTCTCCGGACACATCGAACTTCCCACGACTGTTTCGACCGCTTCAGCAGCAGTGATCCTGACCGATATGACCAGCAATGCCGACGCCTGGACGACGGTTAATTCCAAAGGCGAATTCACCTTTACGGGCCTGACGCCCGGCGACTATCTCGCCAGTGCCATCGCCGCTGGCAGCCTGCTCGACGGCGAACCTCCGCGCATCTCGCTGGTTGCCGGGCAGCCGCCACCGCCGGCACTCGCGCTGAAGTTGCTTCCGCACGGCGCAGCGGCGATCAATCTCGGCACAGCCAATTGCGGTCACAGCATCAAGCTGCTGCCGGCCGAAGCGTTCAAGCATTTCGAAGAGTTCTGGTACTGGTACTCGCTGGAATCGCTGCAGAATGTGGACGGCAGCGGCCGCGCGGAATTCACCGGCGCGCCCGGCGAGTATCTCCCGTTTGTGCTCGACGAAACCACGCCCGGCGACGAACTACAGCGCTCCACCCTGCTGGCCTTCGCCACTGAGCCGGTGACGCTGCAGCCGGTCAAAGCCACCGCCGACGTCACTGGGTTGCCGGCGAAGGACGCGAAAGTGGCCACGGGCACTGGCACGATCACGCTGGCGTTGACGCCGGACTATCCGGCCAACGTTCCGCACGAAAATCTCGCCGGTTCCGTCGACGTGATTCTCGTGGGCAGCCAGGCGATCTGCTCGATGGCCTTCACCACGCCGCCGGCGACGCCCATTGCCATTGTCGGAAAGCCACCGGCTGACTTCCAGATTGATCGCCAGATCTTCACCGCCAGAAAACTACCCGCCGGCGAATACAAAGTGCTGGCGCTGATTCAGGACGACCGCGGCCAGGTGATCGGACAGAAGGTGCTGGCCACCCGCAGCATTAAGGACGGCCAGAGCGAAGACCTCGGCGAGATCAAACTCCCCATTCCCAAGCTCACCATACCCATCGACGCCGACGATCTGGACCAGGCGGACGTGGACAAGAGCGAAGGCTTCAAGCCGTAGTATAAGAAATGCGGGAATCGGGATTCGCCGATGCAGCGGCGTGGCGAATCCCGAATCCCGAATCTCGATTCCCGCCCTCGCCACCAGTAACAAACACAGCCTCAAAAAACACCATTGCAATTCAAAACCGGCCGGGTAAAAAGGTCGCTTCGGTGTTTGCAGGAGTGCGGCTCTGACGAGCCGCCTCTTTTTTTTCGTGCGGTGAACAGTTCACCGCCGTAGTGGGGAGTGGAATAGAGGCATGCCTAAGCTCAAGACTCACAAAGGTCTGTCCAAACGGGTCAAGGTGACCAAAAAGGGCAAGATCAAACGCATGCAGGCCTTTCACCGGCATTTGATGACCGGCAAGGGCGGCGCGCGCCGCCGACGGGGCAAACGCTCCGTCATCATGAAGGGTGCTGAAGCGAGACGTATGGCGCGGCTGTTGGGCCTGCGTTAAATCACATTCTTCCGCGGTCTCCACTTCGGTGGCGCTGCGGCAAGACGAATGCCTGCCGGGACGCGCACTCCCGTCGGCTTCGCGATACTAGAGTACTAGTAAGGAGGAAAAGATGCGCACGAAAACGAACGTACCCCGCAAGAAATACGTCAAGAAGGTGTTCAAGCGGGCGAAGGGCTTCGTCATGGGACGAAGCAAGATGTTCCGCACCGCGGTGGAAACCGTGGAGCGCGCAGAAGCCTACGCCACGCGCGATCGCCGCAACAAGAAGCGCACGTTCCGCTCCCTGTGGATCGTCCGCATCGGCGCCGCCGCTGCAGCCAACGGCATGAACTATTCCACGTTCATCAACGGCCTGAAGAAAGCCGGCATCACGCTCGACCGCAAGATCCTCGCCGATCTGGCCGTCCGCGACGAAGCCGCGTTCAAAGCCCTCGCCGATCAGGCGAAGGCCAAGCTCGCGTAAATTACTTTTTCACCGCGGAGTGCGGGCTAAACCCCGCATTCCGTGGTAGAATTTTTTTATGTCGCTCATCGACGACCTCGAAGCTCTTCGCGCGGAAGCACTCTCCGCATTCAGTTCCGCCAGCGATGCCAAGTCGCTTGAGGCGGCGCGCATTGCGTTTCTCGGCACCAAGGGGCGCGTCAAGGCGCTGATGGGCCTCGTCGGCAAAGCGCCGCCGGACATCAAACCCCAGGCCGGCAAGCTCGCCAATCAGATCAAGAACGAACTCGAAGCCGCCTTCGAAAAAGCGCAGAGCGCCACCGGCAAGCCCGTCGCCGGACCGGCCTTCGATGTCAGCGAACCGCTGCCACAGGAAGCGCGGCCGGTCACCGGCAAGCGCCATCCGCTCACGCGCACCACCGACACGCTCGTCGACATTCTCCGCGCGCTCGGTTTTGAAGTCGTGGAAGGTCCGGAAGTCGAAGACCCGCGCCACAACTTCGACGACTTGAATATTCCGCCCGATCATCCGGCGCGCGACGGCTTCGACACGTTTTTCCTTCACGGAAATCAGCAGGCCCTGCTGCGCAGCCAGACCTCGACGGTGCAGGTGCGCATGATGGAAACGCGCCTGCCGCCGCTGCGCGTCGTTGCGCCCGGCCGCGTCTACCGCCCCGATCCGATCGACGCCACGCATCACAGCACCTTCCACCAGGTCGAAGGACTCTACGTCGACAAGAACGTCTCGATGGCCGACCTGAAAGGCACGCTCGCCCTGTTCGTCGAAGGCTTGTTCGGCGAAGGCACGCAGGTGCGCTTCCGGCCGAGCTTCTTTCCGTTCACGGAACCCAGCGCGGAAGTCGATTGCACCTGCCCGGCCTGCGGCGGTCCGGGCTGTCCGGGCTGTCCGGTCTGCAAGCAATCCGGCTGGGTGGAACTCGGCGGCTGCGGCATGGTCGATCCGGCGGTCTTCCAGGCGATCAATCACGCGCGCGGCGACAACGCTTACGATCCGACAGTCTGGTCCGGCTTTGCGTTCGGCTTTGGTATCGAACGGCTGGCGATGCGGCGCCACGGCATCACCGACATTCGCCGCTTCCTGGAAAACGATCTGCGCTTCTTGAAGCAAATTTAAGTAAGGGGTCGCATGAAGCTTCCGATCGCATGGCTGATGGACTATCTTCCCGAGCACCTGCAGGGCGCTGAACACGCCGCGGAGTGGGAGCACGCGCTGGCGGAAGCGTGTTTGCGCTGGGAGATCGAACCGGCCGCCGACACCGCACAGACCCTCGGTCGCCTGATGACCTTTGCCGGATTCGCCTGCGACGGCGTCCACGGTTCGGGCCTCAGCGCGGTGCTGGAACTCGACGTCCTCTCCAACCGGCCCGACGGCCAATGCATCCTCGGGCTGGCGCGCGAAGTCGCTTCGATTATGCAGGTGGAAGTCAAAGTCCCGCCCGCCGACTGCGCCGAGTTCGAAACCGGAGATCTGGCCAGCAAGCAGGCCGCTGTCGAAGTGCTCGAACCGAAACTCTGCCCGCGCTACACGGCCCGCGTGATCCGCGGCGTGAAAGTCGGGCCGTCGCCGGAGTGGCTCCAGGAACGGCTGAAGTGGATCGGACTGCAGCCGCGCAACAACATCGTCGACGTCACGAACTTCATCTGCTTCGAGCTCAATCAGCCGCTTCACGCGTTCGATTTGAAGGGCCTCAGCGGCCAGAAGATCATCGTGCGCCGCGCGCAGGACAAGGAAGCGTTCACGCCGCTGTACGGCGAAATTCCCGCGCTGACCTCCGAGACGCTGGTCATCGCCGACGCCGAACGCCCGCGCGCGGTCGCCGGAGTGCTCGGCGGCAAGGGTTCGGAAGTGATGCCGGACACCGTCGACATTCTGCTCGAAGCGGCGTACTTCGATCCGGCCAACACGCGCCGCACGGTCCGCCGCTTGAAAGTGATGGAAGGCAAAGGCACCGATTCCAGCTACCGTTTCGAACGCGGCGTCGATGTCGAGAACGTCGAGAACGCTTCCGCCCGCGCGGCGCGGCTGATCGTCCAGATCGCCGGCGGCACGGTCGCTCCGGGAGTGATCGACGTCTGGCCCGCGCCCCGCGCACGCAAAACCGTCCTGCTGCGCCTGACTGAATTGCAGCGCGTCTTCGGCGCACCGATTCCCAAGCAGACCACGATGAACATTCTCGGCTCGATCGGTTGCACCATCGTCGCCGAAGGCGCCCATGACGTTCATGTCCGCATCCCCTCGTGGCGGCGCGGCGATCTCGAACGCGAAATCGATCTGATCGAAGAAGTCGCGCGACTGCACGGCTACAACCACGTTCCCGCGATGACCTCGATGAGCGCCCGCGTGCCCGTCCGGTCGTCGATCGAAACCGTCTCCTCGACCCTGCGCACGCAGTTGACCGCGCTGGGGTATTTCGAAGTCACGTCCGACAGCCTGATCGATCCGAAATGGCCCAACGCCGGCGGCGTCTGGACGAACGACAAGCCCTTGTTGCTCGACCGAGCCAGCGTCCTGCGCGAAGACCATTCGGCGCTGCGCAACGCGCTGCTGCCCTCGCTGCTGTCCGTCCGCGCACACAACCAGAACCAACGCACCGGCGAAGTGCGCGTCTTCGAAATTGGGCGCGTCTACATCGCCGGTGAGGACACGCGTCCAGACGAGAAGCTGGCGCTGGGTCTGCTCGACGACCGCGGCTTTCAGGCGCTCGCCGACACACTGCAGCGCTTCACCGAAGGCTTGGAGCTTGACGGTGCGCACATCAAACTGCATCCGGTCGTCGCAGCACCGTCGTTCCTGAAGGCCGGCTACGCCTGCAAGATTCTGCGCGTGCGCGAAATGGTCGGCGACGAGCGCGCCGAAGACGCCATCGGCTGGATCGGCCTGGTCTCCACTGCGCTGCAGGATGCGTTCGCACTGCGCAAGCCCGTCGCGTACGCGGAGCTCGATCTGCGCGCGCTGGCGCAACTGCCCTCCGCGCCGCGGCGCTACAGTCCGCTGCCCGCGTACCCGGAAATCGTCCGCGACATCGCGCTGGTGCTCGACGAATCGGTGGCATGGCAGGATGTCGCAGCGTTCGCACACACCTGGCAGAAGCACGAGCCGCTCCGCGATCCCAACGAAGCGCCGAAGTTCCTCTCCGTCTTCCGCGGCGACAAAATCGGCGCAGGGAAGAAGTCGGTCGCGTTCTCGATCCAGTACCGCGCGGCCAACCGCACCTTGACCGACGACGAAGTCGAAGTGGCTCACACCAAATTCCAGCACGCGATTCTGGAGCAGTTCAAGGCCACGCTGCGCGTTTAAAAAAGTATTCTGCGGAGCTGCCATGGCAGATTCCAAAAGCGTCCAGCGCCGCGATGTCTCTCGAAAACTGAAAGCATTGTCCGCGGCCGATCGCGAGGCCTTCAGCCGACGGGCACTCGCGCGGCTGCTGGCCGAACCGATGTACGCCAACGCAAAGGCCGTCGCGGCGTACTTTTCTTTCGGAATCGAATTTCCAACCCCCGAGCTTCTCGCCGTCATCCTGAAGGATGGGAAGCAACTGGGGCTGCCCAGAATTGATCCGCGTGATTTAAGCATGACCCTGCACGCCGTGACTGAGCTGCAGCATGACCTGGAGTCAAATCCTCTGGGGTTTCGCGAACCCCGTACGGGGCTTCCAGTTATTTCGGTTGAGCACATTGACCTGCTCATTGTTCCCGGTCTGGGCTTTGACCTGCAAGGCAACCGCCTGGGAAGGGGCGCTGGCTACTACGATCGCTTCCTGGCCAGGCCTGAAATTCATGCGCCAGTTTGCGCGCTGGCCTTTGAATGCCAAATCGTGGATGCTATACTGATTGACGCATACGATATATCGGTGAACTGCATACTGACTGAGGATCGGACGATTCACGTCTGAGCACAACATGTCGGATAAGAAAGAAGTAGGCGATACTGCCAACATGCTCGAACTGGGCGTGAAGATGGGCATGCTCACGCCCGAACAGGTCGAGTCGGTCAGCTCGTTGCAGAAGCAGATGCGCCGCGCCGGTATTTCGTTGCCGGTCGGACAGACACTGCTGGAACGAAAATACATCACGTTGCCGCAGCTCAAGAGCCTGCGCCAGGAATTGACGCAGCGCGAGGAAGCCAAGCCGGCGCCCGCTCCGGAAAAAGCGACAAAGAAATTCGGCCAGTACGAAATCCTGCGCGTGCTCTCGGAGAAAGACCGTGCGCGCGTCTTCAAAGCCCGCGACACGATCATGAATCGCATCGTGGTCCTGAAAGTGCTGCCGCGCAGCATGACCAGCGATCCGCAGTGGGCCGAACGTTTCCGCCGCGAAATCATTCTCGCCGGCAAGCTCAACCATCCCAACATCGCCACCGTCTACGGCGCCGGTGAAGTCGACGGTAACCCGCTGATGGCGATTGAATTCATCGAAGGCATGTCACTGGGCGAACGTCTGGAGCGCGAAGGCAACCTGCCTGAGAAGGTCGCCTGGCGCACGGCCCGCGAAGTGGCCAAGGGGCTGGCCTTCGCCGCGGCCAATGGCGTCGTGCACCGCGACATCAAGCCCGACAACATTCTGTGCAGCGACGACGGCCGCATCAAGATCATCGACATGGGCCTCTCCAAAGCCGACAACGACACCAGCGGCCTGACGCTGGAAGGCACGACGGTCGGCACGCCGTTTTACATCTCGCCCGAACAGGCGCGCGGCACCCGCGACTTGGATTCGCGTACCGATCTGTATTCGCTGGGCTGCACGGTCTTTCACATGCTCACTGGTTCGGTGCCGTTCTTTCACGAAGAGTTCACCGAAGTCATGTTCCGCCAGGCGCAGGCCCCCCGCCCCGACCCGCGCGACATCCTGCCGGAGATCAGCGAAGGCTCCGCATTGCTGGTCCTGCGCATGATGTCGATCAACCCCGAAGACCGCCAGCAGTCGTTCGAAGAACTGATCGCGGAGATCGACCAGATTCTGCCGACGCTGCCGGAACCCTACGCCGACGTACGCCCGGTCGCGCAAGTCGCGTCGACGGACGCGGAACTCAACGACCGGCGCAGCGAATTCTGGGTGCCGCCCCCGCCGTCGGGAGCCCGCCCGCCCAGCGCCGCGGCCGCGCCCACGCAACCGGAATCGGCCCGGCCACAATCCAAATCGTACGCGCCACGGCCGAAGACGTCGGCCTTCGTCTCCACGCAACCCGAGGAACCCGCGCCGCCGGCGTCGTTCTTTGGAAAGATCGGCGCATTCTTTAAGAACCTCTTCAAGTAAGTCGATTCGTGAAGCTGCGGTGAAGTACACAGCCGCCGTCAAAATCGCACCGGCCGCGAAATGTTTGGTGCGGAAAATTTCGGCCGTCCGTGTTACTATCGTTCCGCTCATGATGTTCATGACAGCGTGAGGATCAGCCTTATCGCTACGCCAACGAATCGAGTGGTCATCACCGGCATCGGGTACGTCGCGTCGCCGATTCTCAGTGACGCGCTGGCCGGCCGCATTTCCGCTCCACCGGCCACACCGCCGGAAATCACCGGCTTCGAAATCTCCGAAGGCCAGCCGACCTGGGGCTACGAAGCGCTCGACGTCAACCTCGAACAGGAATTGCCCAACGTCAAGAGCTTCGTCGACCGGACCAGCGCCTTGGCGCTCGTCGCGGCCAAGCACGCGCTCGCCGACGCCAAGCTGCTCGAACGTGAAGCACGCCCGGCCGGCGAAAGTAACGAAATCGGCTGCGCGTATGGTTCGACGCTCGGCTGCCTTGAAGCGATGGGCATTTTCTGGAACAAGGTAAAGTCGTCGAACCCGAAATTCGCTCCGCCGTTGCCCTTCACCCACGGCTACGCCAACAGCCCGTCCTCGCTGATGTGCATCGAGTATGGACTGCACGGCGCCGCGGCCACGTTCTCCGGCGAAAAGCTGGCGGGACTGGAAGCGGTGATGTTCGCCGCCGACCAGATTGCATCGGGCTCCGCGCGTTTCATGCTCGCCGGCGCCAGCGAAAGCCTGGTGCCCGCCGCGCACCGGCACCTGCTGGCTACGCATCAACTCAGTCTCACGGGAAAATGGGACAACGGCACGATTCCCGGCGAAGGCGCGGCGATGCTGATGCTGGAGAGCGACCAGTCCGCTCGGGCGCGCCACGCACGTATTTATGCGGAAATTGAAGGCATCAATTTCTTCCCGCTCGACATCCAGGACCCCGGCGATCCCATCAGCGTCGGCACGAGCCCGGAAGAGACGGTCAACTTCGTTTCCGGCCCGAACCTGCTTCCCGGCAACGAGCGCGTCCACCTGCTGCGCACCACGGACATGGCCGCCGTCTGCACCAAGCTCTTCACCGGCGACATGCTCTCGGTTTCGCCCGTGCTCGGCGTTGCGTTGGCGGCCGGGACGCTCTGTGGAACCGTCCGCTTGGCCTTGAAGGACGGCGACGCCGGACTGCCCATGATCCAGAAATTCCCGCGGCTGGCGGCGTTGAAGTACTCTGTCGCCACCGGCTTCGAACCCGCCGGCCGCCTGGGCACAGTGATGCTCAAGCGCTACAGCGAAGTCTCGATGAGCGGCCAGTGGCCGCGCGTCTCTTCTCCCTCTTGACACGGTTGGAGAGGCAGCGAAGTCGAAGTGTTCTGAAAATAAATTGCTCATGATCATAAAGATTCCAAGAGAGTTGCCGAGAGTTAGTGGATAGTCGGAGCGCTTTCGGTAGAACAGGTCCATCGTGGTTCTTGAAGTACTGCAGTGAATGGGGGAGCTTGGAGGTTCTGAATGCCCAACGAGGCAGCTCCGGCAGGTCGTTCCAATTCATCGATGAAGGCTCCAAGCGCCGATCAATTCGTACTCAGTGATCAAGGCGACGGCATCAAGACGTTTGTTCTCGACACCAACGTCCTCTTGCACAACCCCACGTCATTGTTCTCGTTCAAGGACAACCGCGTCGTCCTGGCGCTGGCGGTGATCGAGGAACTCGATCGCTTCAAGCGCAGCAACGACGAACTCGGCCGCAATGCCCGCGAGGCCATCCGCACCATCGACCGCCACCGCGAAGCCGGTTCACTCGGCGACGGCGTGCCGATGGAAAACGGTGGCGTGCTCCAGGTCGTCCTCCAGCAGGAAGTCCGCGAACACCTGGTGATGGCCGGCCTGAAACCCGACGCGGCCGACAACCAGATCATCTCCGTGGCGCTCTCGCTGCTGCGCAAGGGCCAGCGCGTCATCTTCGTCTCCAAGGATATCAACGCGCGCGTCAAGGCCGACGCCCTGGGTCTGCGCGTGATGGACTTCGAGCAGCAGAAGGTCGACTTCGACAGCCTCTATCAAGGCTGGCGCGAAGTTCAGGTTGCGGCTGCCGACGTCAATAAATTCTACAACAACAAGTCGATCCCCCTCCCTGCCAAGATTCCCGGTTCGCCGCTGGCGCCCAACGAGTTCGTGCTGTTGAAGGACGAGACCAACGCCAAGCACACGGCGCTGGCCCGCACCGATCTGGTCGGCAACGAACTGATCCCGCTCACGCCCGAGTACGACCGCGCCTGGAATATCGCACCGCGCAGCGCGACGCAACGCATGGCGTTTGAACTTTTGATGGATGACCAGGTCCAGCTCGTCACGCTCGTCGGCCGCGCCGGCACCGGCAAAACACTGCTGGCCATTGCCGCCGGCCTGCACCGCGTCGTCCGTGACAAACGCTACGAGAAGATGCTCGTCTCCCGGCCGATCATGCCGCTGGGCCGTGACATCGGTTACCTTCCCGGCAGCAAGGACGAAAAGCTGACGGCCTGGATGGGCCCGATCTTCGACAACTTGAAGTACCTCCTGCACGGCCGCAGCACGCCCAGCCCGATTACGCGCGAACAGCTCTTCGATCAGGACTTGATGGAACTGGAAGCGCTGACTTACATCCGCGGGCGCAGCATCGCCAACATGTTCGTGATCGTCGACGAAGCGCAGAATCTGACGCCGCACGAAGTGAAGACGATCATCAGCCGCGTTGGCGAAGGCACCAAGATGATCCTGACCGGCGACCCGCAGCAGATCGACAACCCGTACCTCGACGCGAGTTCCAACGGACTGACGTACTGCGTCGAGCGGCTGAAGAACTCCTCGCTCTACGGTCACATCACGCTGCACAAATCCGAACGCAGCGCGCTGGCAGAACTGGCGGCGGAACGGCTGTAGCGGAGGACTTGGTTCCCAGAACTCGATGCGGAGCTCCGACGAAATCGGAGCTCCGCGTTTTACTATCCGGCGATTTGCAGAATCGCCTGCATCATTGCCGGCAGGTCCTTCGGTACTTGCGCGGTGACCATGCGGCCGTCGACGACGACGGGTTCATCGACCCAGATGCCGCCGGCGTTCTCGAGATCGTCGCGGATCGCGCCGACGCTGGTCAGGCGCTTGCCCTTCACGATCTTCGCGCTGATCGGCACCCAGCCGCCATGGCAGATGAAGCCGACGATCGCGCCGTTCTGCACCGCGCCGGAGACCAGCGCATTGCAGGCCGGGTAGCGGCGGAGCTTGTCTGGCGCGTAGCCGCCCGGGATGATCAGGATCTTGATCGCCTTCACGTCGACGTCGCCGAGCGCCAGATCGGACTCGACGGGGTAGCCTTCCTTCGACGTGTAGGTCGCGCCTTTTTTCGGAGCGACGACTTTGACGTCGTAGCCGGCCTCAATCAGGCGCAGCCGCGGATAATGGAGCTCCAGATTTTCATAGATGTTCTCGGCCAGAACGACGGCCAGACCTTTGCTTGCCATGTGCTACTCTCCTTGGTTTGAGTACCTTTACTTTGCGCCGAGACGTTCCAGCGCCTTCGTGGCTTTTGGATCGTCGGGGATCAGCTTCACGATCTGCTTGTAGAATTCGATCGCTTTCGGCCCGTTGCGCAGCCCTTCGGACGCGCTCGCCGCGATGCGCAGCGCGACGAGATCATCGGACTTGCTCTTCAACAGTTTGTCGGCCAGATCATAAGCGCGCCGATGGTCGCTCTGCCGGCCGTAACAGGTTGCCAGCCGCTGCGCGAGTGGACGGACCGCGTCGATCGGACCTTTATCGACGATCGGCTGGAGCACCGCGATGGCCTCCGGAATTTCGCGCGCGTCGATGTGAACATCGGCCAGCGCGCTGACGATGCCCAGGTTTTCCGGATTGGCCTTCACCGCGGCGCTCAGGCGCTTCACCGCGTCGGGGTATTTCTTCTCCTGCAGCAGCGCCTCGGTCAGGGTGTGGAGCGCATCCAGATCGAACGGCTGGCGGCGCAGGACGCTCTCGCAGAGCGACTCCGCGACGTCAAACTTCCGGTTTTCCATGGCGATGCGTGCCTGCGCCAGCTGTGTCGCCGGATGATTGGAATCCGACTTCAGCGCCGCCGCGAATTCCACGTCGGCGTCGGCCGCGCGCGCGATGCCGCGGTAGACGGTGCCCAGCCCGCAGTGCGCGTCGGCGTTTTTGGCATCGATGCTCAGCGCGTCGCGGTAGGCCTTCTCGGCGGAACCAAAATCGCCGCTGAGCAGCGCGATTTTGCCGAGGTTGCAGCGCGCGCGGACGTCCGTCGCGGAGGCCGCCACAACTTCGCGCAGCAGCGGGATCGCCGCGTCGAAGCGGCCTTGCGAGGCGGCGAGGCTGGCCTTCAAACTCTTCGCTTGAAGATTGTCCGGCTCTTCGACGAGGACCGCGTCGATGTCCTTCTCCGCCAGTTCGCCCTTGCCGCGCTGGATGGCAATGTCGGCAAGGCCCAGGCGCGCGCCGGTCAGCCCGGGTTGCAGCGTCAGCGCCTTGGCGTAATTGGCCTGCGCGCCGTTGAGGTCGCATAGCCGCAGCCGCGCCGCGCCGAGATTGTTGTACGCGTAGGCGTAGTTGGGTTTCATGGCGATGGCCTGTTCGAGCAGCGGCAGCGCCGTCAGCGGCGCATCGGATTCCACGCGCGCGCCGCCGAGGTTTACCAGCAGCAGGCAGAGCACGTCCTTCTTCTTGGCGTTGCCGAGGATGTAGCCGTCTTTCAGATCTTCCGGCCGAAGCTTGAAGAGTTCCTTGTAGTAGTCGTCGGGAAAGGCGGTGCCGTCGCGGGTCGGATCGAAATTCTCGCGCGCCGCGCCGTCGTCGTATCGGACGAGTAGGTGCCCCGCCCCGCTGAGCCGGCTGGGCACCGGGACGCCGTAGAGTTTCAGCCCCGCACGTTCGGCCAGGGCCAGGCAGAGCACCGAGAGCCCGAGGCAATTGCCGCGCTTATTTTTCAGCACGCCGCCGAGGAGAAAGTCCGATGGGTCATCGTGCTGCGGCAGCTGAAAATTCTCGAGCCGGAAGAGCACCGTGCGCAGCGCGTCGAGCTTGCTCGTCACCGTGCCGGCCTTGGTGAGCTCCTTGGACAGCTTCTCGCCCAGTGCGTTGACCTGGTCGAGATTGGCTTTGACGTCGAGCTCCGGGTACTGCTCCTTCGAGATCAGCAGCGCGCCCATGCCGATGTTGATCTCTTCTTCCGGCTTGGCGAGATAGTCGACGAGTTCGCGGGAGAGGGTGAGCTTTTCGGCGCCGGGCTTGGAATCCGAAGCAGCCGCGCAGGCCGAGGCGAGCAGCAGGAGACTCAAAAGATGTGGAATCGAGAATCGTCGCGTCCGCATAGCGCCTCGTCAGGAGAACCTATCGTGCCCGACCGCTCGCGCGGAGCAAGCGGAGGGAAGCGTGCGACGCGGATGGGCAGGAGAATGTTTCAAAATGTTACCAAATGTTACATGGTTTGGGGTCTCCTTTGCAGGTGCACGGTGTGGTTAGAGAGCGGAGCGGAGTCGCCTGGAAACTGCGGTCGAATGGAGCGTGGTCGGGGGTCGATTGGGGGCGTTGGGCGAATGCACGGGGCCTCCTTGAAAAGTTGACGATTGCGGGGTTCGAAGAATTATCAGAGCTAAAAGTGGTTGGCTGTACGCGCCAATAGGCCTTCGTCGTTGCTGGTATTCGCCGGAGGTCGATGATGGACGAGTCGTATTGAATATTTCCTATAGTATATAAGCGGTGATTAAACCCGAAAGTCAAGTGTTTTCTAGTAATTTAATAAAAAAGATTTTATAATCCATATTGTGCAGCAGTGCACGGCGTGCGGTCAATGGGCAGAGTTCGGGGTGTGTGGGGTGACAGCCGGTCTTTTGCGTTGTAGGCGTCTGTGGATGAATGGGAGGGTCATTTGGGCTCTTCATCGGATTGGGGTGCTGGAGTCGTTCACAGGCTTATGGAACGCGAATGGGTGGCATGCCTGAAAGCGCTGGCGCGGGTCAGGGATTGCGGTCGCGGACGAGATTGAACGAGCATTGCGTATTTCTCTATTATATCTATGCGGTCGAGAAACGCAAAATTTAAGTGTTTTCTGTGAATTTAGTAAAAAAGATTTTATAATACACAATGAGCAGCAGCGCACAAGGTGCGGCTTGAGTTTGTAAACTTCAGGGACCGACCGACCTTATCCGTCGCGCCTTGCGCCACTTTTGAAGGCGACGGATGACGACAAAGAGCGCGGAGACGCCCAGCAAGCGCATCATCCAGCGGTAGATCAACCGACTGTATTTGGAGGAATTTACATTCTGCCAGATGCTGGTTTCAGTCACGCGTGATTCCAGCGGACTGGTGACGATTATGTCTTCGTTATGGCCAAAGAACGCGCTAGCGAATCTTCCCACGCAACTCTTGAATTCAAAGCCCTCAGTGTGAGCGTCTCTGTCGTAAATGCACCACGGCGAACCATACGATGGTCGGATGATCTCCATCCGCCCGTCGCGTGTCGACATCTGAACAGTTTCGTAGGGCTTATAGTCTTCGGGCGTAAGGGCTTCGTGAATAATGGTCGCTTTGGGAGTCTCTTCGAACCAGCGCGTTCCCCTTTTCAGCTCCTGTTGCGTATGCGTATCCCAGATTCTTGCGGTCTTGTCGCCCCAGAGAATTTTGCTTTGGTCAGCTGGATCAATAGATCTTCCCCATCCGTGGTCGCTTTCCGTGAGCGCGTAGGAGCCGTCTGAATTTAGATACGCGCGTTCGATCAGTCCGGTATGGCCTTTCAATTCCGAAGTGACTTTTCCCGTTTCGACGTCCCAAACGCGCGCGACCAGATCGGTGCTGGAACTGATGAGGTACCGCGCGTCGCCAGAAAACGAGACAGACTCCATCGCACCTTTGTGCGCGTCCCACTGGAATGTCTTCGTGCCGCTGGCGACGTTCCAAAGCTCAATCGTTCCCGAGTTCGTGCCCACCGCGACGAACCGGCCGTCCAGTGAAATGGCCTCCGCGCTGGGATCAGTCTGGATGGAAAGCAGTTGGGCGCCGGACCCCGTATCGAAAACGCATATGGAACTTTTCTGGCGCGTGAGAATTTTCGAATCGTCAAGCGTCAGCGCGGTTTGTGCATTGAAGATGAGGCCTGGCACAGTTGTCCTGAGCCGCCACGTTTCGCGCCCCAGGAGCGCGTAAAGCAGCGTGGCGCAGAAGAGCATGCCGAGAATTGCCTGGCGCAGGCTGAATTGGAAGCGGGGTTTGGGGGAAGGCTCCATGGCGCAGGATTACCGGTTGACCTTCAATCAACGCGGCGCGTCGTAGGCATAGCAACGAACCGCGCCGCTTCTGTGCTGCGTGTTTACACCCAGCGACTCGGCGATGGCAAGAAGATAGTTCATTTCATCTTCAATGCGATCCAGCGGTTTCTCGCCCGGCAACGGAGTTCCGAGATCGGTGATGACTTTGATTGGCCGTTTGTTGTAGTTCGGATCGGCGACTTCAAAATGGCGCAGAAGGCGACCGTCATCGTAGTATTTGAAATCGAACGAGTAGTCGCAGTCTCCTCTGCTGCACGCAAAGATCGTCGCGTCCGGCCGAAATCGATGGAGCGCTTCCACCGCGTCGCGGCGATGCCAGAGATGATATCTCAAATCGTCGGCGATGTGAATCCACGCGTCGTCCTCGGTGATGAAGACCCGGGCCTCGTTCGCATTTTTTCTGTCCCAGCCATGCCGCACGAAATCGATACCCAATACCCGCAGCAACGCATCGTCCGCGACGCGCGGCGAGGTTCGCATGAAAATGAAATACGAAGTGACGATGTGTCCGTTGCGAATTCTGAAGGGTGGCGTGTCGTCGCTCATCGCAGTGTTCTCACTTGCGCTTTTTCTTAACCACAACCTGATCCTTGCCATAGTCATTCTCGAGCCAGCCGTGGTAACCCATGCACATGCCGTCGCCGTGGAAAAGATCGATTTCCTTGAGAACCGACCATTCCTTCTTTGGCTTTTTTCGCCGGTGGCGCACACGCATTGAGAGCGTGACCTGGTCGGTGGAATTCGCGAGTCTTCCGGAGACGCCGTCGGCGACCATCATGAGTCCATACAGGGCGTCATCAATTCCTTTCTGGACGAGTGCCCGCGTCTCTGGCGTCAACTCGGGGTCGATCTGTTCAGTAGCGTAGGCTCGAACGTCTTCAAATAGAATGAACCCGGCGGCGTGCTGCAACCAGAGCTGTGCGCTCGCGGAGCCGTGGGTGGCTTCGCCAGTTTGTACTCGTGTGCGCCCATTTCATTTTCCTTATGTCTGTGTCCTGGTCTCAAAAATGTATCGGATACCCGATCTCCGCGATGTCGTTCTTTAGCTCCGCCGGCGTTAACCTCGCGTTCAGCGTTCGAATCAGATTCTCCGTCAGCGGTTGGTGTTTGTAGACTTCGTGAACCGCGCCAGTTTGTTTGCAGCCATTGAAAACTAAACCTCCATCCCTAGATTAGCAGGGCACCTGACAGAGGGTATTCAATATGAGCGGGTTTCGATGCGAGTGTGGCGCTGTGATTAAAGAGACTTCAGACTCACTTTGTTATAAGGGGCGTTTGATTTCGGACGTTGAATATTTCGAGCTTGGAGATCACGTTAAGGCACCCATTCGACAATGGCTCGAGCGGCACACCAACGGAATCGACGACGTTGACGGTGCAGTTCAGATGCTGGCCTTCACGGTGGTACAACGTCATCTCCAGCGCATTTTCAGAGACGTCTTCGTCTGCGTCGAGTGCGGCCGATTGATGATTGAGCCGACTGGAAATCGCAATGAAGAATTCGTTGTTTTCGCTCCAAGCGAGAATCCAGTGTCGGCAGCCACGTTTGGAATTTTAGCACCACCACGTGGTCGACACGTGCACGCTTTTTGGCGCGATGGTAGAGGGTCCATTCGATGGGAAAAGTATCCTTGGGACAAGTCGACGGAATCCATTCCGGGGTGGAAAGAATTTAATCAATGGACGGACTTGGAAAAGGCGTACTACGAGCTCGTGGATCGGTTAAACGTGTTGAAGATCCCACTAAGCTCCACAATCCTTGTCAACGAAGATAAGGTCATTCATCGCTTCGAGGAAAAAAGCGACATCAAGTCGTGAATCGCTTTTGATTCGGCATGGCGATGTGAGGCGGGGGCGGGGTGAAATTCTCGAAGGCCATACGTACATTCTCAATCTGACTCGTATTGATTCGACCGCATCAGTTTATCAACACGTCCCACTCTACACCATCGGGCCCGGCGTTGATGACGACTGATTTTCCCAGCGTGGCGTGCTGACCGGCGTTGTTGTGGATGTGGCCGCAGACGACCAGGCGCGGCGTCTTGCTTAAGATCGTCGCGTGAACCGCGGTGCTGCCGAGGCTGCGTCCCGATGAGGAGACGTCGAGCGTGCCTTTGGGCGGTGAATGCGAAACGAGGATGGCGTTTGTGGGACATGCTTTCAGCAGCTTCGCGGCCTGCTCTTCCGAGAAATCGAAACTCCACGGGCCGAACGGCGTCACGGGAATGCCGCCGCCGATGCCGAAGAACGGAACGCCGGAGATCTGCACGCTCTGGCCATGCAGGACCTGTGCGCTGGGCCATCCCTGGCACGCGTCCGTCAATTCGTCGTAGCTCTCGTTATTGCCGGGCACCAACACGGCCGGCTTGGTGATTTTTTTGAGCACGTCAATGCAGCGCTCAATTCCGCGGCGCGCGTTGGCAAAGTCTCCAGCACCGACAACCACGTCGATGCTACTGGCGCGGTCAACGAGGCGCTGTGCCGCATGTTCGTCGCAATGCAGGTCGCTGAATAGCAGGAGTTTCATAGGTTCTCTCAGTGTTCATTGCCTTCTTCGGCCCCGCCTCCGTACGCTCTATTGCCAAGTACGATACACCGCTGAGTTGACAAGAGTCGACCCCATGGACAGCATACTTAGGACAATGAAGAAATCACCTCTCGACGTCATCCGCTCCTATCAGAATTCGCCGAAACCGCCCGGCAACGAATGGACTGTTCTGCCCGGACTTTCTGAGGATGAAATTGCTGCGCACATCGTCAACTGGTCGACGTGCGGATACCCGTTTCCAGATCTCTTGCAAGAACTGCTGCGGGTGACAGCGGGATTGAAACGCGGGGAACAGCAGATTTCATTCGAGTGCCCCAGCAACCCTTACGGTGATGATCTGTACCTGTGTCCCCTTCTGGATGACGACACAGGAAATTTCTGGGCAATGGATACCGTAGTTGATCCGTCGCGGCTGGGTCCCATCTTTTTCGTTTGCCACGATCCGCCGGTCATATTCTATCAGGCTTACGATCTGGCTACGTTTCTAGACAGCTTGTTGAACGGCAAAGCAATGGTGGCTACTGACCACGCCATTTGGAGAGCAGGTGCCGCGGGCGGCGTGGTTCAGGGCGATTGGATTGTGTTTGATTTGCAGGCGGAAGTCGTCGGTGCAGGAGCTCCGCTGAGCCTTTACTATGAGCATCCAAACGGACTTGAACGCGTGGGCAAGTCCTTGGTTTTTCGAATCCTGCGGCGCGAGCGGTCGTGGTGGCAGCGAATTCGAGATAAATGGCGATAATGCGGTCGAATTGGTAACTCCGGGCGAGCCGCCCGGACTACAATGCTGACTTCTTGTAATCTCTTCTGCACGGCATGCCAGCGCCACACCGATTTCAAGTCATGCTGCTGGCATCCCTCCGGGATGCTGATGAACTCAAAATCCGCCGGTTCCGGTGGTGTCGCTGCGCTCGACCACCGGCTAATGGCTGTGAACCCTCCGGGTTCAAAAACTGCGGCGGCGCTTCGCGCTCCGAAATTGGACCGGGCGGGACGCCCGGACTACATACAGATGGTTTGCGCGGCGCGAATTATGCTTTTGGCGCGCGCAGGTTTTGTTCCATCAACGCGGCGACCTGACGGGCGGATTCGTCGCCTTGGGCGAGTTGCGCGGCGACTCGGGCTTGGCGTTCGGGCGTGTGGGTGCCGTTGAGTTTCCATTTTCCTTCGATGCGCGAGACGGGGATTTCGAAGGCGACGATGGCTTTGGCCAGCGTGTCGAACTGGTCGGGCGGGTCGACCTTCCACGGAGCGGGAAGCGGGGCTTCGAATTTGGCGACGAGGCGGTTGAGGATCAGTTTGGCTTCGTCCAGATTTTCGATCCAGCGCACGGTGCCGTAGACATGGACTGCGGCGTAGTTCCACGTCGGCACGAAGCCGGGTTCGCCGTACCACGTGGGCGAAACGTAGGCGTGCGGGCCGTGGAAGATCGCCAGCGCTTCGCCGGAGAAATTATGCCACTGCGTGTTGGCTCGTGCGATGTGGCCCAGCAGCGTGCCGTTGGCGCCGCGCTTGGGATCGAAGAGCAGCGGCAGGTGCGTTGCCAGCGGCGCGCCGTTCTGCTGCGTGACCAGCAGCGCGAAACTGTATTGGTCCATGAATTCGGCGAGCTTGGCCGGATCGTTGACGGCGTCGTGTTTGGGTACGTACATCGGTGAATCCTCTTTCTGACGCGTGGCGCGATGGAGCGAGCACTGGTGTCATGGAGCAAGCGAGGGGTTGCCTGCTCGTTGCTGTAAAGCTCGCGACTTTTGCGCGAGCGGTTTGGAAAGGGCAAGGTCACGACGCATGTTTTTCAAAGAGACATGCGTTGAGCAAGGAGCAAGCATACGGCCGCTTGCTCCTTGACACACAGACGATCACTGCGCGCGCCGAATCGATGTTTACTCGGCGCGCAAGCCCCTGGTCGCCAGGGCGCGGTGGAGCAGCGGTTCCATCTGCGCGCGGATGTGCTTGTTGGCGTAGCCGACCCAATCGACGTCGGGTTCGACGGCGAGCGGGAAGTTGAGCGGGCCGCCGGCGGCGGTGCAGATTTCGACGCCGAGTTCCCGCGCGATCAGTTCGGTGCAGACATCATAGGGGTGGCAGCAGATGCCCAGCTTGATGCCGCGGCGCTTGGCGATGGTTTCGGCCAGCGGGCGGATGTCGGCGATGAAACGGTCCTTGCCGGAGATCAGTTCAAAAAACTGACCGCCGCTGGAAATGTACTGATCTTCAAAGCACTGCGCCTTGCCGGCGACGACCGGACCCAGCGCGTGGCGGATGATTTCGTCGTCGATGGCGGCCAGTTCATCGCGCACGCCGGGGAAGAAGCGCGAGATCGTGGAAAATCCGTGCGCGATCGTTTTGGCGCTCGACGGATGCAGATGGAGCGCGTGGCGTTCGCCGGTGATGCGGTTGAAGCGTTCGGCGTGCGCGCCCTTGCCCTTGATGGCCCAGATGGAATCGCTGAGGTGCTGCTTGACCAGCGGGATTTCCGTCTGCAGGGCGACTTCGATGTCCTGGAGATTTGTGCCGGGGCCCTTGTTCGGCGCGATGCCGGTGAGGATCCACGCGCTGCGCTTCTGGTACATGATGCCGCGGGTGCCGTCGATCGGATCGACGATCACGCGGCAGACGGCCTGATCTTCCCGCATGCCGCGCGGCAGCATGATCTTGCCGCCGTCGAGTCCTTCGGCGATCAGGACGACGGGGCATTTCGGCGCGATCTCGTGTTCAAAAAATTCGATCAGCAGTTCTTCACTGACTTTGTCGACGGCGTAGATCGTGTCGCCTTCTTCCTCTTTGGCGACGCTGGCGAGCGATTCGAGCGCGGTCTTTTCACACGCGGAGACGACGGCATCGCGGATGCGTTCGTGGAGCAGGCGGAGGGCGGGAAGGAGGTGGTCGAGCTCTTTCATGGAGGTAATTTAGCGCGATTGGCGGAAACGGCAATGGGCGGTGGGGGCTGACTGGGAAATTAGTGCGTGGGACTTCGCGAAATTCCTCGCGCGGTCTAAATTCCGTCCGGCTAAAAGTGATCGGTGAACAGCTACGGCCAACTTCAAGCGCGATGCGCGGCTGCGTTTATTTTTTCGCTGCGCTGTGGCACCAAATTCAATTTTTAATTCGTGGGAATTAATTTACGCTCTTTTCCTATGAAAACTCGCATCGCTGCCCTCGTTCTACTTGTCGCGGTCTCCGGTCTTTGTGTGGCGGAGACGGAGCCGATCAAGCCGTTCAAAATCTGGAACGAAGTCGCATCTCCGGAACTCAAGGACAAGCACGGTCCGCTGGCCGAGCGCTTTGTGCTCGCCAATGGGATGATCGTGTTTCTGCTGGAAGATCACGAGCTGCCGCTGATCGACGTCTCGCTGAAGATTCGCGTGAAGGATGTCTACGAGCCGGCGGACGCGGTGGGCCTGGCGGCGGCGACGACGCAGGTGATGCGCAGCGGCGGCAGCGTGAAGTTTCCCGGCGACAAGCTGGACGAAACGCTGGAGAGCATGGCGGCGAGTCTCGACCTGGGCGTCGATACGGATTCCGGCTGGGCGAGCCTGTCGGTGCTGAAGCCGAATTTCGAACAGGGGCTGGAGATTCTCGTCGACGTGCTCCGCAACCCCGCGTTTCCCGAGGACAAGCTGGATCTGTTCCTGACGCAGGCGCGCACGGGCGTGGGCAAGCGCAACGACAGCCCCAATTCGATCATCGGCCGCGAGTACCGCAAGGCGCTCTACGGCGCGGCGAATCCGTACGCGCGGCACGTGGAATACGCGACGCTCAACAAAATCGACCGCGCGGCGCTGCAGAGTTTTCACGACGCGTATTTTCAGCCCAACCTGATCATTCTCGGCGTCGTCGGCGACTTCAAGAAAGAGGAGATGCTGGCGAAGCTCAAGGCGGCGTTCGATCCGTGGCCTTCAAAGGAAGTGAAGGCGCCGGACGTGACGCCGATTCCGACGGAACGCAAGGCAAAGGTGTTGTTCGTCGACCGGCCGAAGATCAATCAGACCACGTTCATGATGGGCCAGGTGCTCGACCTGCGCCGCAATAGCCCGGATTATCCGGCGCTGCAAATGATGAACGAAGTACTGTCTGGCGGCATGGCGGCGCGGTTGTTCACGGAAGTGCGGACGAAAAAAGGATTGGCCTATTCGGTCTGGGGCATGGCCAACGCGCCGTATGACCGGCCAGGTGGTTTTTACTGCACGGCGCTGACGCGCAATGAACAGGCGCTGGAGGCTGTCGCGGCGGTGAAGGAAGAAGTCGTGCGGCTGCTCGACAAGGGCGTGACCGAATTGGAATTGGCGAATGCGAAGGAATCGACGATCAATTCGTTCGTCTTCAATTTCGACACGCCGTCGAAGATCCTGGGGCGGCAGATGACGTACGAATACTACGGCTACCCGATGGACTTCGCGGAGAAGCTGCTGGAGAACATCAAGAAGGTGACCGTCGCCGACGTGAATCGTGTCGCGAAGCAGTATATCGATCCGGAGAAGTTCCTGCTCATCGGCGTGGGCAACGCAACGGGATTGGACGACGCGAAGAGTTTCGCGAAGTTGAAGGACGTCGAGTTGCTGGACGTGACGATCCCGCAGCCGAAGGCCATGGTGCTGGAGAAGGACGCGAAGCGCGAGGCGGACGGCAAGCGGATCATCGCTGATGCGCTGAAGGCGGCCGGTGGCGCGGAAGTGCTGCAGGCGATCACGTCGCTGCGCGCGGATGTAGCGCTGACGGTCAACGGCAAGCCGGTGCGCGCCTGCGTTCGCATGAAACTTCCCGACCTGGCGCGCGTGGACATCGCCGGACCGTTCGGGCCGATCTCGGAAGTCCTCACGAAAGACGCGGCGTGGAACGCCACCGGCGCGAAAGTGTCAGACGTAAAGCCCGCCGACGCGCGGCGCAACCTGAACGCGCTGCTGCAATCGGATCTGATCGTGCTACGCGCGCTGGCGACGAGCAACGACGCCGTCGTTCAGGCGCTCGACGCGGTGAAAGAAGGCGAGCGTGCGCTGGAGGGCATCGACGTGCAGACGCCGGGGCTCGGACGCCTGCGACTCTGGTTCGATGCGCAGACGCACGCGCTGGTGAGACTGCGGGCGGTCTCCGACGGGCAGAAGGATTACGATCGCTCGTTCGCGGGTCAGAAAGCGTTCGGGAAAATCACCGTCGCGCAGACGATCACGGACAAGAATCCGGATGCACCGACGAGCATCGAGGTTCAGGCGCTGAGTATTAATCCCGATCAGGACGACGGGTTGTTCGCCAAGCCGGAGAAGGCGTCGGCGCCGCCGGAGAAGTAGGGCGGCTCTTGGCTCCAGGATTCCGAAAAACTAAGAGCCGACTGCCGCGCCCTTGAAAATTTTCTCGGCGCTTTTGCCGTCGAAAAATCCTTCTTCCAGCAGCGCGCTTTTCAGCGCGGCGATGCCGGCTTTCATCTCGGGCTTGTCGAGCATATCCAGGACCTCGTCGCCGAGTTTGCTCAGCGCCTGGCGGCGGGCGGTCTCGTCCTCGGGATAGACTTCCATCAACAGGCGCGTGGCTTCTTCGCGGTCGTCGTCGTCGCCCATGTTGAAGTAGACGCCGGCCAGCAGCACCTTGATCTGCGCGATCTTGTCGCTCTCGGGGATCGAGGCCTCGCAGGAACCGGTGGCGCCTTTGCCGACGCCGAACGATTTTTTCTGAGCGGCGTTGAGTTTGATGATCGACAGGTACTTCAAACTGTAGCCGAGTCCAAAAACCACTGCGGCGTGATTGGCTTCGTGTTCGGCGCGAAAGTCGACGTCGCTGGCAAGCTCGATCAGCATGAAAAGAATCCCCGGCTCAAAAACGAAGCGTGGATATTATCAGAGGAATGCGCGGAGGCCAGAATTCTCCGTTGAGGAAAAACGCACGTGTGGCGTGGCGACGGCGGGATTCCCGAATCACGAATCCCGAAGTCGCCTCTCAGTTGCGCTCGGCTAAGACCAAGCACTCACGTCGCGTCGTGGGATTCTTCGTCGAGTTGTTCGGCGGGACTCGGTTTGCCGGGGATGGCGTAGCGGCCCATCAGCCAGTTGCCCATGTCGACGTCCTTGCAACGGTCGCTGCAGAACGGGAAGGATTTGTGTTTGCTGATCGATTCGAATTGAAACGCTTTTCCGCACCGGGAGCAGCGCCCTTTTTTAAGGGGCGCGCCGCCGGAGGGTTGAGGTTCGGATTTTGATTTGGCCACGTCGGAGACTTAAAGGATGTTGTTGTCGAGCGAGTTTTCTTTCACGCCCACGGCGACGCCGGATTCGTTGGCGTGCTTCTGTTCGTTGGCGTCGTTGATCTGGCTTTCGGCTTCCGCTTCCTGCTCGGTGATCTTGCGGATTTCGTGCTGGACGGCTTCCATCTCGCGCCGCCACTTGATGCGGCCCTGGAAACCGACGACCACTTCATACATCTGCTGGGCTTTTTTCAGTTCGCGTTCGAGCGCCTTGAGGCGGTCGTCGCGGCGCATCCCGCTTTCGGGTGCGCTGGTCTGATCCTTGGGGGCGTCATTATAAATCATGCCGCGCCGCCAGATCTGACCATAGTGCCGCCGGCAATAGCCTTTGGCGTGGGACTCATTGGGGCAACCGGCAACGATGCAATGAGTGGGCTTCGGCATACGCAGCTCTTTTCCCCGAGATCTACTCGGAAAGTAGCACCTGGTCCCTACTGCGGTTCTCTTGATTTTAGGGTCATACGTTCAGCACAAGGGCAAGTCAATTAAAATGTTGTGGAGCATCTTCATATTTTTGTTGAATTTTTTGAAGAAATTTGCCGATCCCGGCTCCGTTATTTAGGCGCTCATTATAACACTGTTGCTCGTTATGGGATTTTACAGGTTTCATGGTATCGGAAATTTTCGCTGGAAAAGCAAGTTCTAAACATAAAAGTGTTCCGCTTTTGGACTGTCTGAATTTGCACTTCAATTCGGGAGTGAAAGCGGCATTCTACCTTCAAAATCGGCTCCAAAATCGTGCTCATATTTTTTTTCGTAGGCGCGACAAAATTCGCTCAAACAGGAGTTCTCATGATTCCGAATACCAACGACGGCACCTCCCAGGCACCGTACCTTCGCTGCGACCTTAGCGCCGGGAATCTCTTCGGTTTGCCGCCAGAATCCTCCGGTCCGCACGGTGATGAACGGGTCCTCGTGGCCGCGGCGAAGGCCGCCGGCTTCATGGGAATCCAAGGCGTCGCCCCCAAGCTCTGCGCGGAATTCGGGCTCGGCGCCACCGCCGGCGGACGCGTCAACAAGCCCGGCGAAGCCGACGGCATCGCCGCCAAACTGAAAGACGAAGGCTACGCCTGCGTCACGCTGCACGTCGGTTCGGGCTTCGAAGACGACGCCGAGATGTTCGCTGTCGCCGAGGACATCATCCGCGCCTCGGAACGCCGCCAGTTTCCCATCTACATCGAGACCCACCGCGCCACGCTCACCACGGACATCTGGCGCACGATTCAGCTGGCGAAACGTCTCCCGGAGATCCGCTTCAACGGCGACTTCTCCCATTGGTACACCGGCCACGAAATGGTCTATGGCGATTTGCCGAAGAAATTCGAACTGATCGAGCCGGTGTTCCAACGCGTGCGCTACATTCATGGGCGCATCGGCAACCCCGGATCAATGCAGGTCGATGTGGGCGACGGTAAAAATCTGACCTACGTCGACCATTTTAAGGAAATGTGGACGCGTTCCTTCACGGGATTCTTAAAGAGCGCCAAACCCGGCGACTACATCTGCTTTGCCCCGGAGCTGCTGGCGTCGAACATCTACTACGCGCGGTTGATCAAGAATCAACAGGGCGAGCTCAAGGAAGAAGGCGATCGCTGGCAGCAGGCGCTGTTGTACACGCACCTCGCGAAGGAATGCTTCGAGGCCGCCAAGAAACGCCTGTGAGTGGCATTTCGCACCTTTAGTACCGCCGTGCAAGAAGCGCAAAAGCGTTCGTGACAATGGGGCGTTTGCGTATATAAACCCTCCACACAAAGTGCTTTCAAATCCCTTGCCTGAGGCAGGGGTTGCGATAGATTGTAAGGCACTTCGTTGGTTGCAGCCGGTTTAACTCTGTAGACCGCTCGTTAGCGGAACAGATTTTTTGTCCGGCTGCTGGAGGCAATCACGCGTGGCGCGGTGGTATTACTACCCAGGCGAAGAATCGAACGTTGTGGAGAAAGTCCGGAATCGGCTTTTCCGCAAACCCGTCGCGGACTTCCCCAAGACCATCCTGATTGAGACGCAATTCGGCTGCAACGCCGGCTGCGTCTTCTGCCAGTACCCCCAGCTCAAAGACGATCTGCCGCGGGGCCGGATGAGCACCGCGACGTTCGAAAAGATCGCTAAGGAATGCGCCGGACGCGGCGTCGAGCGCTTCATTCTGTGCCTCGACAACGAACCGCTCATGGACAGCTCCATCGCGGAAAAATACGCGATGCTTAAGAAGTATTGTCCGGAATCCGTCCGCAACCTCACCACCAACGCTTCGCTGCTCACGCCCGAGAAGGTCGAAGAGCTGATCGGTTCGGGTCTGATCGACGAGCTGTTTTTGTCGATCAACGGCGAATCGAAGGAAGTTTACGAAAAGATCATGGTGTTGCCGTTCGAGAAGGTCTTCAAACATCTCGAGTACTTCTGCCAGTGGCTGCGCGATCATCCGGCGATCAAGCAGACGCTGCGGGTGCGCGTGAACACCGTCAAGACCAAGCTCGTCGCCCCGGAAATTCCCGCGATGACCAAGCGCTGGGAAGCCGAAGGCTTCGAGATGCACGTGATCGATATGGATAACCGCGGCGATCAGCTGGATATGAAGTCGATGGGCGAGGAGGAAATGAAGCCCAACACCACCTGCCGGCGTCCGTTCCACACGATGGTGCTGACGTGGGAAGGCCAGTCGGTGATCTGCTGTGTCGATTACAAGCGCGAAGTGAAGCTCGGCAATGTTCACGAGCAGTCGGTGTACGAAATCTGGAACGGCCCCTGGGCGACGCAACTCCGCAAGGAATACCTCGCGAAAGACTTCACCCATCTGCCGACGTGTGCCACATGCAAGATCAACACGGACTGAACTCCAGCACGGCGTCCGGCCGATTGGAAGTCAGAGCAAAGCGGTTTCAAGCAGCGTCCTGGTGAGTGAGCGGGTGCAGGGATTCCATGGCACAGCCTACAAAGAATCCAAATTCATCCTCCCCGCCCACCGCGGATATGGCGAGCTTTGGCAAGATCGCCATTCGCATGGGTTTCATTTCCCAGAACCAGCTGGATGAAGCGATCAAGGCGCAGAGCGCCGCCGCCAAGGCCGGACTGCGCAAACGACTCGGCGAAATCCTGATCCAGAAAGGCTACCTGACCCAGGACCAGTTCCAGCAGGTCCTCAAAGGCCAGACGGTCAACCGCAAACGCATCGGCCAGTACGAACTGATCTCGAAGCTCGGCGAAGGCGGCATGGGCTCGGTCTTCAAGGCGCGCCAGGTCTACATGGACCGCGTGATCGCGCTGAAAATCCTCTCGCCGAAGATGGCCAAGAACAAGGACTTCCTGCGCCGCTTCGTCCGCGAAGCCCGCGCCGTGGCCAAGCTCAACCACCCGCACATCGTCGCCGGCATCGACGTCGGTTCTGCCGACGGCTACTGCTACTTCGCGATGGAATACGTCGAAGGCGAAACCCTCGGCGAGTACATGCACCACAAGGGCGGCAAGCTTTCGGAAAAAGTCACGCTCAACTTCATCCACCAGACGGCCATGGCGCTGCAGCACGCGCACGAAAATCACCTGCTGCATCGCGACGTCAAGCCCGACAACATTCTCCTCGACAAGGAACACAAGGTCGCCAAGCTCGCCGACCTGGGCCTCGTCCGGTCCGCCGAAAGCAAGGAAGACGACGCCGCGCTGACGCAGGCAGGACAAGCCGTCGGCACGCCGTTTTATATTTCGCCTGAGCAGGCCCGCGGCGTCTCGGATCTGACCGCCGCGACGGACGTCTACTCGCTCGGCGCGTCGCTCTACCATCTGCTCACCGGCGAAGTGCCCTACGACGGCCAGACCGCCGCCGTGATCATGACCCGGCATCTCACCGATCCGGTGCCCAGCCCGAAGAAAATCAACGCCAAGCTCTCCGTCGGCGCCGACAAACTGGTCATGCGTGCAATGCAGAAAGACCCGACCGCGCGCTTCACCTCGATGCTCGACTTCGCCGACGCGATCGAAGCGGTGCAGCGCGACGGCGACTACGATGACGAGCATCTTTCCAATCTCGCCAGCGTCGCCGGCGACACACCCGTTGCCCGCAAGCCCAAGGAACGACCCGCCACGCCTGCGTCATCACGGCAGGTCGGCCGCGCCGAAGAAGGCAACAACGAAGTCGACGAGGACGAGGATGATTCAGACGACCGTCCGCAGGAGCAGACGCGCCACGCCTCGACTGGCCCGCACTCCGCCACGCGCGTGCGCCGCCGCCGCCAGGGCAACGACTACGCCAGCCTGCTGATCGCGGTGCTGATCATCGTCGCGTCGCTGGCCGTGCTCTATTATTGGAATCCGTTCAAGCAGGATCCCGTCAAGCGGGCGGTCGTTACCACCACCAACAAGACCACCGGCACTGGGACTGCGACGCAGACGCCCGCCGTGCCAACCGCTCCCGTCGGACAACCCGCGGCGCTCCATCCCGATCCGGGCGGCGGCAAATCGTTCATCGCCGACTTCAAACATCCATCACAGAATTTCGACGTCGAACCTGTCGCCAACATCGGCCCGCTGCCGGAAGTCGTCCCCGAACGCGAAGCGCTGCGCCTGGCTCCGGTGCGCGACGGCGATTTCGCGCTCAATGCGCGCCTGGTATTGCCGTCGGACCTGGTCGTCTCGCCCAACGCCACTTGCACATTCCTGGTCTTCCTGCTCTCCGATGGCGCTTCGGACTTGTCGCCCGACATCGAAGTGCGCTGGGACAACAAGCAGGACACATTCCCCAAGCGCGCTGAATCACGCTGGAAGCTCAACGATCCGAAATTCAAAACCGCGTGGACCGAAGTGAAGGTACAGCTGAAATCCGCACCGATCGTCCTGCCGTCCAACCAGAGCGAAACCGGACCGCAGTTCATTTCAATCTGGGCGGGCAAGGCCGGTCAGAAACTGACCGCGTTCATCGCGAAGCTGGAGATCCACGACAACCCCGCGGATAAAACCCCGCCGCCCGTGCCCCCCGCTCCGCGCAACGCGCCGAAGGATGCGCCGAAGCAGCCCGACACGCCGCAGCCGGAAGCCCCCGTCGCCCCGCCCAAGGCCAACGGCAAAAAGAAGCCCGACGAAAAGAAGACCGAAGCCGACGCGATCAAGGACGCGCTGTAACTCGCGCGAATACTACCGGGTCGCCGTCTCACTGCGCCAAATCATCACACGCCACGCCGTCCTTCAGTCGCATGAACAACTGGCCGCCCACCACCGTCGGAGATGTGCCGCAACCCCCGTGCGGTTGAAGCGGCCCATCTCCTCGTACTTCTCGGGCGTCGCGCGGTACATCACCACCAGCAGGTTGTCTCGAAAAGTTCGGCGATCTCGCCATCGGCATCATTCAACGCAAACCGAAGACGTTCGAACACCTTCGCATCCCCGCCGACTGGCATGACGGAGATTCCTGCAGCCCGCCAAAGCGCGGCGGATGACGTCGAGAAGTTCGCTCGATTCCAGCCGCTCTCTTTTAGAAATCATCTGGATTGGGTACCGGTGTCGCATGGAAGTTTTTCTCGCCGGGGGCGGCCATCAATCCCTCATCGGTACGAATTCCCAGATCCAGGACATCCTCGTCCTCCGATGGCACGAATTTGAATGCGGCGTCCTCAAGCACCGGATTGACTTTCAGCTTCGAGACGCTGCGGCTTCGGACGATGGCATTCTGGTCGTCGCTGAACTGCCATTCGCGCGGAATCATATCGTCCTTGGGCACTTGAATCTGGATCTGCGCGGTCAGAAAGAAATCGTGATAGAGCTCCAGTTGCTGAACGGCATCTGTTTCAATCCGGGTGAACGTCAGCGTCACTGCCGGCGTGTTATTCCAAAGGCTCTCCGCGATGCTGGTCGCGTCGTAGTTCGCGCGCAGATTCTCCATGAATCGCGCACTGATCAGCGGCCAGACCCAGGTCCTGGCCGTCGTCTGGATGCTGACTTTCTCGAGATACGGCGCGTCCTCGTCGAGGATGGAACTCCATTCTGTCGCTCCATCAAAAATGAGCCATTCCATCTTGCCGATATCGGTGGTCTTGTTGCGATTCATTTGAATGCGATAACGGCTCAGATCCTGAAAGTTGCCGGTCCAATGTCCACTCAGCTGCCGGCCCGAGTGGCTGGAAGCGAAATCCAGATCGACGGTTTTGATTCCCGCGATCGCCGCGTCCATCCTCTGCAGCAGCGGCTCGGCGTCGAGCCGGCTGATCAAACGCGAAGCGCGGGCGCGGACAGCCGGTACGGGGCTGGCCGCGGCGGACGCGAGCACCGGACGCGCGCTCTCTCCGGCCGTTCGCAACTCCCGTTCAGCCGCAATGCGCTCGGCAGCGGTCGCCGACGCGAGCGCTTCGACGCAGGCCGCCAGCCGAGCCCGCGGGTCAACCGACACCGCAGACGCCGCGGAATTCGATACAATAGCCTGGGTCGGAACCGGGCTGGACCCGGACTCACTGGCACGAACGGCAAGAAATCCGCACGTTCCCGCCAGGACCAAGGCGATTGCAGATACGGACGCCAACTTTAGTTTTTCAATCAACATGGATCTCAAAGCTCCTTGAGTCATCTGGGCGGCCTGTGGCGAAACCGATTCGCCGGCCGCATGTCCGGCCGCGGCAAGTGCCGCGGCACGCGTCGTCAATCTCACACACTTTTCCGTCAATTCGCTGCGCGCAAATTCCTCATCCAGCAATGCGCCCAGCAACCCCAGCGAGAGCGCCGCGCCCTTGCGCTCCAGCCGCTCACGCAACATTTCCCGTCCGCGGCTCAGCCACGCCGCGACAGTTCCCGTAGGACAGTTCATCCGTTCCGCTGCCTGCTCCACGGTGTTCCCTTCCAGGTGATGCAACATCAGCGCCATCCGGTAATTTTCAGGCAGCGCGTCCAATTCGCCGTCGAGCACCTTCATTGCGGCGCTGCGCAATTCGTTGGTATCGGGTTTCAACCGCGTCATTTCGCCGGCCTCCCGTTCATGATTTTTGCGCCGCGACTCCGCTTGCCTCGCCCGCAACGAAATGTTCAGCGCGACGTGATGCAACCAGCCGGCAATCGAAGCGCGACCCTGCAACGCCGACGCTTTGTGAGCAAGCGTGAGAAAGACCGCTTGTGCTGCATCTTCCGCCAGATCGGCATCGCCCAGCACACGGCGACAAGTTCCCGTGACCAGCTTTCCATGCCGCAGCACCAATTCTTCGAATGCCGCGCTGTTCCCTTCTGCAGAGAACTCAACGAGCAAATCACTATCGCTGCGGCCGTAAATGCTCACGCTCCGTGCCTCCTGACACTTAAATCTCCGCACTGGGAAGGACGCTTATGCAGGAAAATGGAAATAATCGTAGCTGAGGCTACGAGTATTGCGCACCAGGTGCAATAGTCGACGATGGCCTTCGTGCGGGTGCCACTCTACCTATTGAAACCGCACTCGGCGTGGCGTCTTTACCAAGGAGATGTCACTAAATAATTTCTGCCGGTACCCAAGTCGATCGACTTGAATTCCAATCACAACGCATCGATTTCGCTTGAGCAGGCTCCGGATCGTGGGCATCAATACTTGAACTGCGCCTCCCATTCATTCACGCCCTCCGCCAGCAGATCGAAGAAGTGCCAGACCGAACAGAAGTCGTCACCGGGTCCAAAATACGTGTGTGCGATCCGCTGCACTTTTCCGTCGGCCGTTTTGCGGAACGAAGACACGCCCGGCAGATAACCGCCCCTCTCCGACTGAAAGCCCATCTCTTTGGCAAACGCCGACGCCTGCACGCTGACCATGCGGAATTTCCAGCCACGGCCGGCCGCGAATTCCGTCTGCACCGCCGGCGCGTCCGGCGACGAGACCACGAAGGCCGTCCGATTTTCCAGATGCGGCAACACGCCATTGAAGCCGTCGGCCCAGAGCGTGCAATACGGACACTTGCGCCCCATGTTGTGAACCACCAGCAAGTCCGGCTTCCCCGCAAACAGCTCCGACAAGCGCACGTCGCCGGCAGGCGTGGCGAACGTATAATCCGTCACGTCCTGAGGCGGAACCTTGCGCCGCAGTTCGGCGAGTTCCTTCTTCCTGGCGTCGATCTCTTTCTCCAGCCGCGAAATCTCAGCGTTTAGTTCCATGATATCCCCCGTGACGGTTCCGTTGATGGACCATGCACGCTACTTTAGCGCGCACCAAAATGAGAATATAGACGACTTTGCTGAGCAGTCAGCACTTAAGATTGCCGGTCTCATCGTCAATCATCAGCACTCTTCCGTTCTGGACGATTTTGACATCTGCTCTGCGTGTGATAAAAAATGCGATCTTAACGCTCGCCGCATGACGTGTTGAATTCGATGTTTTTTTCCGCGCCAGTTGCCCGGCACAAAACCAGGCACGCAGGGTTTCTTCAATGAGTTCAAGTGCTACGTCCGCCGGGCGATCCGTGTGGAAGTTGTTTAAGATTGTCTTCTCGATCCTGCTCATCGGGTTTGCGCTCTGGGTGATCGTTCCGCGCTTGAACGAGGTTGCCAGCACCGACGCGGTGGTGACGGCGCGCGCGCTGATGATCCGGGCTCCCGAGGCCGGAACCGTGGCGGAATGCCCGCGCCGGTCCGGCATCACTGTCACCAAAGGGCAGACGATCGTGACGCTGGACATCGTGAGCGATAGCCGCGCAGCCAAAGCACTCGACGACGACTTAAACGCCTTCGCGACCCGCATCAAAGCTCTGGAAGACCAATACAACGCCAACGAGACGGCCCGCAAACAGCCCGAGAACGCGGACAAGCGCGCGGACTTCCTGATCGCACAGGCCAATCTGGGCGCCACGCTGGCCGAAGCGCGCAAGCGCAGCGAGTTGCTGCGTGCCGCAACCGTCAGCAAGCCGCACGTGGCAGTGGCGACGCCGATTGAAGGCCTCGTCTGGCGCGCGTTGACTCAACCCGGGAAAATGGTGGCCGCGCACGATCCGCTCGTACAGGTCCTCGACACGGACAGCTTCTTTGTGGACTGCAGCGTGCACCGCGACGATGTCCAGTACATTCAGCCCGGCGGCAAGGCCTCCGTCAAAATTCTGGGACAGTCGCAGTGGCTGGAAGGCACGGTCGAAAGCGTGCTGAGCCCCGAATCGTACGACGAGCAACTCGACTTCGCGGTCGCCGGCCCGCGCGTGCGCTCCAACGAATACCGGGTGCTGGTGCGCCTGCCGCAGACACCGGGACTCGTCAGCCCGCAGCTGTTGGGCATGGGCGTGCGCGCCACCGTCATCTTCGGGCACCGCATCGGTGTTCTGGAAAATCTGCTGACACTGTCGCGCTGAGGCCCGGCCCGGAAATACCATGCTGCGACCCGACCTGATTTCCTTGTCCATTCTCGTCGTCGGCGTGCTCCTCTTGAGTACGACGATCTTCCGCCCGACGCACGGGCGGACACGCACGTTCGTGTACGGCGTGCTGTTGTTTCTGGCGGGTCGCTATCTGTATTGGCGCTTCACCGCAACACTGCCGGAACTGAACTGGCGGCTTCCATCGCTGTATGCCTGGGGTTTCGCCGTGCTTGAAGCGGCGTCACATGCCGGCGCGTTCATCACCTATGCAATCCTGCTGCGCGGGGGCGAGGGCAGCGCGGAAGCCGACAAGCTGGAAGCGGCGCTACGCCGGGAGAAAACGCCGACGACCGTGGACGTGTTGATCCCGACATTCAACGAAGACCTGACGGTGCTGGAGCGGACCCTGGTCTGCGCCCGCGCGTTGGATTATCCGCGCAAGACGATCTACGTCCTCGACGACGGTCGCCGCCCGTGGCTGCAGGAATACTGCGCGCGGCACAAACTGGAGTACGTCACACGCACGGACAACAGCTTCGCCAAGGCCGGCAATCTGAACAACGGCCTGGCCGTCTCCCGTCAGCGTTCCAATGGGGAGCTGGTTCTGGTGCTGGATGCGGACTTCGCGCCGCGCGCCGATTTTCTCTGGCGTACGGTCGGCTTTTTCGCGGATCCGCAGGTGGGCATTGTCCAGACGCCCCAAACGTTCTTCAACCCGGACCCCGTGCAGTGGGGTTACCGCGCCACACGGACCATGCCCGATGAACAGCGGCTGCTCTTCAATGTGCTGCAGCCCGCAAAGGACGCCTGGAACGTCGCGACGTGCTGTGGAACATCGTCGGTGACGCGGCGCGCCTGTTTGGAGCTCATCGGCGGCGTGCCCACGGAGTCGGTCACTGAGGACATGCTGCTGTCGCACCGCCTCGCCGAACGCGGCTTCCGCACGCGCTACCTCAACGAGAGCCTGAGCATTGGCCTGGCGCCGGAGAGCCTGCCGGCGTATCTCTCCCAGCGCGCGCGGTGGTGCCTGGGCGCGCTGCAGATCGCCTTCCTTCATACCGGACCGCTGGGACGCAACGGCCTGACCTGGCGGCACCGCGTCGAATATCTTTCGACGCTCCTCTATTGGTGCGCGTCGCTGCCGTTCCAGCTGGCCAGCGTCGTTGTGCCGATCGTCTTCGGCCTGACGGGACTGTCGGTGATCGATTCGAATTTCGAAAACTATCTCGCTTACTTCCTGCCTTTTTTTGTCGGGCAATTGGTCGCCGTGCGCTGGCTGACGGGCGTGGCGCAGATTCCAATTCTTCACGACGCGCCCAACCTGCTGATCGCGTTGCGGACCACGCCGCTGGTGCTGAAAGCTTTCCTGCGCCCCTTCGGCCGGCGCTTTGAGGTGACGCAGAAAGGCGGCGACCAAACGCGCGGCCGGGTGCATGTCTGGCTCCTGCTGCCGGTCGTCATCCTGGGCGTGGCGCTGCTGGGCAGCCTCGCGTTGACGCGCGACGCCGACGTGCGGCTGCTCTACGGCGGCCAGGGGCAGCGCAGCATGCTGGTCAATCTCTTCTGGGGCGTTCATGCCGCGCTGATCCTGGGCGTCGGGGCGATGTTGTGCGTGGAACGTCCGCGCCCGCGGAAGGACGAACGCTTCTTGACCGATGAAGAGTCCACGTTGCGCGCGCGCGATGCGGCGATCGCGTGCGTGATCGACAACCTGTCGCTGAGCGGCGCGTGCGTCATCGTGGAACGCAATGCGGCGCTCCAGACCGGGGACGTCACCGCGCTGGAGGTCAAGGGCGTCGGCGCGCTCAATTGCGAAGTCCTGGCAATCCAGCGTCTAGACGGATCGGACCACGAAGTGGTTGCCGAACGAGCGTCGCGCAAACGCCGCTCCACGGGCGAATCGCACGATCAACGGTTGCGCTTGAAATTCACGGCTGTCAACCCGGATGCGCGCGAGGCGCTGATCCGAAAATTATTCGGCGGCGACTACGCGACCGATTCAATGGTTCCGTTGGAAGAGGCAGCACCCGTGAAAACCGTCCTCAGTGCCGCCTGGCGCGTGGTGTCGTGAGCGCCCCGCTTCCGCTCAGTTCGTGAACTTTCCGGATGCGGTGCGGAGCTTGCCCCTCTTCTTGATGGTCAGCGTAATCGAGTCCGTCAGCGTCTGATCGAGGAAGTTCACCGCGAGGATCACCGGCACCGTTCCCGTCGTTGCCTGGCCCAGCAGGTCACCGTACTCGACCTTGCGAATCAGGACGATGAACTTCGCGCTGCCACTCGCGCCCTTCTTCGGGAGTTTGACCGAAATCCGGGCCTTCTTGTCGTTGCTGATCGCAGCTCCCGACTTGCGCAGCGTGAAAGTCTGGCTGTGCGAACCGAGCTGCAGCGAGAACGTCTTTCCGGTGAGAGCCGTACCGGCCGTGTACGGAACACTGCCGGTGATCTTCAGCGAGTCTGTGCTCGAACCCGCCGGACCAAAGGTGCCGCTGATCGCTGCCGGGAACGGTGTGAACGCGTTCACGTCCACGGCGAACTGCGTGACCGTGGTGAAGATTCCGTCGTTCACGGAGATGGTGACAATGTAGTGCCCCGGCGTCGTATACGTGTGCACACCGGTGCTGTCGGACGAACCGTCGCCGTAATTGTAGACGGTCGTGACGGCCGTGTTGTCCGGATCGTTGATCATGGCCGTCACGGTGACGCTGCTCCCCGTGTTGATGTGGGTCGGAGTCACTCCGGGACTGGTGATGACTGCCGGCTGATCGGTGCTCAACACCACGTCGTTGCCGTCACCGGCACGGTAAGAACCATTGAGCGTAGTCGCTCCCAACTGCACGGAGCCCAATTCCGTAAGGTTCGAGAACGCGCCGCTGACCGAACTCGTGCTGTTGTTGGTGATGATCGGGAAGGCGTCGCTCGGCAGATACGGACCCGTCGCGCTCCCCAGCAACTTTCCGCCCACCGTGACTTTGCCGCTCGCGACAATCTGATCGAATCCGCCGGCCGCGGGCGTGGCGATGTCCGCGAAGTAGGCGCTGCTGTCCGCGAAGACCAGATCGCCGGTAATGTTGAGCTTGCCCGGCCCGGAGAGTCCCGGCGAGACCTGCCCTCTAAAGGTAACCGTGCTCGTGCCGGCGCTGAGGGTCAGGTTGTCCAGCGCCGTGGTGGAACCGGTGATGGAAATGGGCGCGTTGTTTGAAGAGACCGCGTTTTTCAGGATCACCGCGCCGGCGCCCAGTTCGGATACTCCGCCGTCGCCGGAGACCAGCCCGGTGGACTCCACCGTCATCACGCCGCCGTGTTGCAGCGTGACGCCGCCGGTTGAGCCGGCCAACGTGGTCAACGGGCCGACGACATCCAGTTGCGCTCCGGTCAGCAGCTTCACGCTGCTGGAGAAGGCCGCGCCGGTGGCGCCGCTGAGCGGCACCGTCAGTGCGCCGCCATCGGTGCGGCCGACAGTGACCGAAGCGAAGCCGCTCTTGATTTCGTTGATTTCGTTCTGAGAAAGGTAAACCGTCCCCGACGCGCCGGTGCCGCCGACGGAAATCGGCAGACCCGCGGTGCGCGGCGCGATGGTGAGCAACCCGCCCTTGCCGCGCAGCGATGGCGCGGCGCCCGTGATCAGATTTACGGTGTCCGCGCTGAGCGTCAAACTCCCCGCGCCGACGTCGACGAAACCGGCAGAGGTGCCGGCGCTGCCAATGCGAATGCCGTCCCCGGAATTGCTGGTCCCGGTGAGCGTCACGTTGCCGCCCAGGGACTGCACCACCGCGCCGGACGGATTGCCGTCTTCAACAAAGATCCCGGACGTCTGCGTCGGTCCGGCGCCGTTGCTGGTGCCGCTGATGCTCACCGCGTTTCCGCCGCCGTCCAAGGTTGCGCCGGCCAGAATCGCCACGCCATCGTGCGGCGAATTGCCGGTGATTTGAATCCCGCTGCCGGGAAGACTGGTCTTCACCACGCCGCCGGAAAACTTCACGCCCCCCACGTCAGCTGCATTGGACGTGGCCATGCCGTTTAGCGTCACCAATCCGCTGGTGCCGTCGACCGTGCCGCCGTTGATTTCGATTCCCGCCGATCCGGTATCGGTGCCCGCGCTGATTCCGGTGGCGGTGATGCCTGTGCCGGTGATGTCAGCCTCGCTGAAGAGACCTGCGTGTTCGGTGCTCAACCCCAGCAGCGTCACCGGCCCGGCGCTGGCTTTGATTTTACTCCCCGTCAGAAATTCCAGCGCGAACACGTTCGCCGAGCCGGTCATGTTCACACCGGTCTTGCCCGAAATGGAGAAGGGCATGTCCGTCGCCAGTCCGTGCCGGCCGTCCGGAGCAGTTTCCTCCGGCGGAACAACGCCCGACAACGCCGTAATCGTTCCCGCGGGCAACGGGTGTGACGCGTTGACGTTGACGGTCACCGCGCCGTTGGTGGAATTGATCTGCGACGCGCCGCCATACAACACCAGCCCGAACTCCGACGCGGTGCCGTTGATCGTCACTCCGTCACCGCCGGTGAAAGTTCCCGCCGGCGCGACGATCGCATGGCGGCCCGTGGGTACGTCGTTGTAGGTGCTGGGTCCGACGGTGTAGGTCAGGTTGTAGTTCGCCGGCGTGGCCGTCGCGTCGCCGGAGAGGAACAGCGTGCCGCCCGTGGTGTTCAGAGAAGGTGTCGCGCCCCACAGGTTCACGCCGAATTCCGTGCCCTTGCCGATCAGCGAGATGCCCGTCGCGGCGCTCGCCGTCAGCGCATTGAGATCAATGCCGTAGCGCCCGGCAGCCGCGTTGTTTGCGGTGCCGTCGCCGAAAATCGTGATCTTTCCCGCCGTCGACGTGAAGGTGTTGACGCACGGCAGCGCAATCCCGTACTGGCCACCCTTGCCCGTGACGGAAATGTCGCCCATCGCGTTGATCGTCAGCGTGGAAGGCACGGGGCTGCCCATATCCAGTCCGTTGCGCCCGCGGGAGCTAAACGGAACGTTGACGGTGCAGTCGCCCAGCAGGGAGACTCCGCCGCCGGTGGAGGTGAACGTCGGGTTGGTCCGCAGTTGCAGGCCTTCCGTCGCGCCATTTCCGGAGACCGACAGATCGCCGCCCGCCTTCAGCGCCGCATTCGGTCCCAGAAACACGCCAACGTGATGATCGCCGGTTGCGGCATTGCAATCGCCCACGAGCGTCAGCTTGCCCGCGCTGGAGGTATACGTTGGCGTACCGGCCGTGAAAATTCCGTAGTAGCCGCTCTTTCCCGTAATCGTGATATCGTTCCGCGCCGTCAGGGTGCTGTCGGTGTTGAACGCCACGCCGTACGCGCTGGTCGAGAATAGCGGGGCTTTGGCCGAGGCATCGCCGACCAGCGTAATTCCGCCGGCGGTGGAGTTGACCTGGGTGACATCGAAGATCTTGGTGCCGAACATGCTCGATTTGCCGGTGATCGAGACGTCGCTCTGCGCGTTGACCGTGAGCTTGCCGCTCACTTCAAGGCCGGTTGAATCCTGATTGAAAGGAATGGTGGCGTCGCCCAGCACCGTTACTTTTCCGGCCGTCGACGTCAAGGTCAGGTCGTTGAGCACCTCCACGCCAAAGGCCGCGCCCCGGCCGGTCAGCGAGACATCCTTGGCGCCCTGCAGCGACATCGCGCTGCGGCAACAGAGGCCCGCGCGAATGTTATTGCCCGACGACGTTGAGGGCAGACTGCCGTTGACCGTGACCGCACCCGCCGTGCTGGTAAATGACGCGGCCCCGTCCAGGTACATGGGGATGCGGCCATGGGTGCCCGTAAACGAAATGTCACCGGCCGCCTGGACGGTGGTGGGGCCAGACACAATCAACGTTTCCGCGCGATTCGCGGTGGTCTCGGTTGACGTTGCGGCCATCGTCACTTTTCCGGTCGTGCTGGTCAACGCGAGGCCCTGGCTGAAGAACGGCGCGAAACCGCTGGCCGTCACGTTTACATCCTTGGCTGCAGTCGCTGTGAATAATCCGGCGACTTTGACATTTCCGTAGGCGCCTGAGCCCGAGTTACTGACGGAATTGATCGAGACGGCGCCGGTGCTGCTGGTGGCCGTGAACGCACCGCTGGAAAGCACTTCATACTGCGTGCACTGCAGATCCACGGCGATGTCCTTGGCCGCCGTCAGTGAAACATTCTGGAATCCGCATTTCAATCCGCCGTTGGTGCTGTTGGCCGTGATCGCAATGCCGCCGGAAGTACTGGTGGCGGAGAGGCCGTCGCCCGCCATCTGGAACGGGGAACTCAGCGTGATATCCCCAGCTGCCTGGATCGTCGCGCTTCCGCCGTTGCTCCAATGCAGCAAATGGTTGCCGATGCCACTGCCGCCGGTTGGAGCGACCGTCACCTTCCCGGCCGTGCTGGTCAGCGACAGGCCGCGCGCTTCAACTCCTGTTTGAGTGCCTTGCGACTTGATCTGCACATCGTTTTTAGCATTGATGGTCAGGGCGCTGTTCCAGGACTTCAGCGCAATCGAGTTGGCGCTGGTATCGAGAGTCACCGCGCCGTTGGTGCTGGTGACACTGACGCCCGGTGCGGTGATGCCATTCGAGTTGGCGCGCGCTTTCACCAGCACGTCGCCGCCGGCCTGAACCGTAATCGCTCCGTTGACTGACTTGATCGCGTCCACCGCGTTGCCCGGCAGCACTCCCGTGCCGGTGGTGACCTGGCCGTCGATCGTCACGGTGCCGCTATCGCTGGTCACGCTGAACGTGCCGGCATCAATGGCCGCTTCGGTCGCGCTGGCCGTGACGTTGACATTGCCTTTGCCATGCACAGTGGTGCTGGCGAGATGGATGCCCCGCTTGCCCTCGCCGCGGGACTGGATCGGAACCATCGCGTTGAGCACCGGGTCGGCCGGCCCAACCACCGTGGTCGCCGTCACGCTGACCGGCCCATTGGCGCTGGTGAAACTGCCCGCGCCGTTGCTCTCAATTCCAAATTGCGTCGAGTTGGCCGTGACCGTTACGCCCTGGTCGCCGCTGAGGGTCATGCTCGACACCGCATGCAGGCCGTGGCGCCCGGTGCTGTTGGCGGTAACCGCTGTCGTACCTGTAGAAGAGGTAACCGTCAGGCTCTGCAGCACCATCACGCCGAACTCGGTGCCTTTGCCGCTGAGCGAAACGTTGCCGACGCCGGTGATCGAACAATCGCCATTGACTTGAAAACCATGGCGCCCCGTGCCGTTGGTCGTTCCCGCCGCAACGGTCGCATCACCGCTGATCGTGACTGGTCCGGCCGACGACACAAACGTCGCCGTGCCGTAATCGGCGGGAGTAAACACCATCGTGTTGGGGTCGGTATAGTCTCCATGCCCGGGGGTATAGAGGCCAAACTCAGTGCCATTGCCCGTGACCGTCAATCCCGTCGCGCCGCCAAAGAATGTGCTCTTCGCCACCGCGATCGGCGACGTGTCGGAGATAAAAATGCCATGCCGCCCGGCACCCGTGCCCGTTACCGAGCAGCTTCCCGCCGTGGATTCGACATGGACCGCGCCTTCAAAAAAGAGCCCGGCGCCCGCGTTGGCACCCGTGCCCAGCAGCGTCACGTTGCCGGCCTGAGTGATGTTCGTATCGCCGTTGAAAAAGATGCCGTGCGTGTAGCTGTTGACCGTGGTGCCCGTGGCCGTACCGGTGATCGACAGCGCGCCGGCATGCGCCAGCAACTGCGCGCCGGTAGTCACATGCACGCCTTCAATGATGCCCGTGCCGTTGATCGTCAAATTGCCGCCGGCCGTGTCCACGGTATCGGTGGCGCCGATGCGAATTGCCTGGTTCGCGCTGCCGGGCCCGGCCGTCAGGATCACATTGCCGCCGCCGGTGAGGAGACTGCCAAAGACATCCAGCGACTTGGTGGCCGTGAGGGTCACGTTGAGCTTGTCGGGCGTAACCAAATTGGAATCGTTGACTCCGCCATTCTGAATAGTGATCGCCGCCGACGTGATCGTCAGCGTCCGGCCGGCCACCCCCAGCCCATCAATATCCATGACCGCAGTCCAGTTGACCGCTATCGTTGACGCCAGCGTGACGTCGCTGCCCGCCAGCACGCTCTTCAGCGCACCGACCGTAATGACACTGGTCATGCCCGGGAAGGTGCTGGAAACACTGAGATCAGTCGGAGCAGAAATGTCATCGCCCACCGTACCGTCGCCGTTGAGATCGGGCATCGCGCCGACAATGTTGATGATGTTGGGATCCAGCAGCAGGGAGCCGTTGTGCCCGGCCGCCGCACTCGTGTCTACCTGCCCGGCGAAATCCAGCACGCCGCGGCTGGAGACTTCAACCCAGCCGCCGTCTCCGGAAAGCGGGCCACCGCGAGCCGAGATCGCGCCGTGGAATTCGGTCTTCTCATCCGACCAGACCACAACTTTTCCGCCCGCGCCGCTGCCCTTCGCATCGGCGCACAACGTCGCGCCCGCATCAATGCGAACTGTGCGCGCATGCGGCAATGCGCCGTGACCCTGAACGTCGCCGCCAACTCGAATCTCGCCCGCCTGCAATCGTGCGCCGCTGCCAAGGTGCGCCACGCCGCCCAGTCCATCCTTGCCCGCCGTCGGAAGCAGCGCCAGTCGCCCGCCCTGCACGGTGACCGCACCCGTGACGTCGATATTCCGCGCGCGAATCTCGAGGTTGCCGTTGACCGTGACCGGACCGCTGAGCACCACGTCGCCATCAAAGCTCAGCGACACATCCCCGTCCCGTTGCAACGCGCCCAACTCGGTTGTCTCAGCCGCAGACAGCACGGAACACAGCGCCATCACCAAACACAAGCCGCCGAGAAAACGAGGCACGGGAGCCGAGGAGCACGAGCGATGCGTCAGGCAATCGAACATTGCAGGTCCTTTCAACAAAGCTGAGGTCCATCTGGAAGTGGAAAGAATTTAGTCCAGCTCCGACCGAATGCCACTCTGAATTGATATAAAAAGCACCTCAATTTTTAGTCGACGTAGCCTATGAAAATTAAATATGTCGATCCCGACGTTTCGACAGCCTTCGAGTGGTTTTTAAAGGGACAAAAAGCAGCCCAAGCGCTCCCCAAACCCAATAGCCTCGGAAGAAAATTCCGCATCCAAGATCACACAGGAAACTCCTCGCTCCAAAATCCGTTCCGTACGGCTCGCCGTTGCCGTTGCGGTTGCTGTTGCTTGTTGCTGTTGCCGTTGCCGTTGCCGTTGCCGTTGCCGTTGCCGTTCACGCCGTTGCTTGCCACCACTTTCAAGTGGTGGGCAGATCCTCTGCCCCACTCCAGCAGCCGGCTTCAGCCGGCTTTCCGGCTGTTGCTTAGCCGCGCCGAGCGCAGCGCAGGCCACTTACCCAACAGGCCAACTGCGACACCCCCCCAATCCGAACTGGTATATCGCCCGCCTGGATTCCCGCTCGTGCGAGTGGCAATCGCGGTAAAAGGAAAATCACACGTTTCTCTCCACACATGAGCATCCCCATTCCTATGAGGCATCGTCGACTTTCAAGTTTGTAGCGCTGGCACAAATCATGCAGTCCTATGTGTGAATCGAGGGCGTACAGAATAAAGGAGAGGCAAGAAATGAATCTCCATTCAACCCATCATGAAAAGGCCGAGATCACCATCACCGCGTGCGAGAGCCATTCAAACGGGCTACCACCAATTCATGTCCACGGATTCCTGGCCGTTCTCTATCATGCTTTTCTCCCTCCGCTCGGATGCGCCATGGTTGACTTTGGACGGGATGGCATCCGTTGTCGGTTACCGGCCGAACGATCCGACGAATTCCTCATCAGCGAGTGGAAATCCGCGATTGAGATCGGTACCGAAGTCGATGTAGAGATCGTGATGCCCGGTGAAACCGTCCGCGTTCATGTTGATGCTCACGGCGTGGATCCGGCCGGTGAGCACGAATCGTATTGCGCACTGTCGTTCCATGGCCTGGATGCCGATCAGACCGCATTGATTGATCGCGCTATTCGCTTCTTCGAAAGTCGTGCTCACGAATCTGACAAGATGCCGTCTGAAACACAAACAGGCTCCTTTGGCCGATTGACAGCCTCACTGACCAAGCACGCTCCCGCCGGAACCAAGTCGCCGGTGGCCTCGCTATCTGGGATGCTGCTTTCAGCAGTGTGCGGCTTATGCGATACCGTTTACCACTTTGAACACGCGCGCGTTGACTATCGATCCATGCGCCTGGAAGAAATCCTCGTCGCCCACGGGCGAATCTCAAAAGAACGGTTGGAAGACGCCTGCCGGCAGGCGCATGCCGAGCACATTCAATTGGGCCGCTATCTCGTCAGGGAAAAGCTGATTTCGCCCACGGAGTGGTGCCGTGCACTCGCGCTCCAGAGCGGCCTGCCGATCGTGCATCTCAACGGCATCGAACCGAACTCAACCGCCCTGCGCCGTTTTACCACGCGGATGATGAAGGAACTCTGCTTCGTGCCGTTCAACGAATGCGGGGACACGGTCTACATCGCATGCGCGCAGCCACTCGCTGACAGTGCGCTCGAAAAATTACAGCATCACAGCCACCGTCGCGTGAAGCAATTTCTAACGCACGATGACGATGTAGCATCGTTCCTAAATAACTTTTTCAGCAGCGCGTCGTCGTGCTGCAAATTACCAGCAGTTCAAACCCTGCATAACTGAGATGCAGGCGTCAAAAACTAAACGCGCGGACCTTTGCATCTCAAGAGAACAGAATGCTGACGCGCAGCCCACGCCGCGCGCAGCAGTTGCAGTTGCAGTTGCAGTTGCAGTTGCAGTTGCAGTTGCAGTTGCAGTTGCAGTTGCAGTTGCAGTTGCAGTTGCAGTTGCAGTTGCAGTTGCAGTTGCAGTTGCAGTTGCAGTTGCAGTTGCAGTTGCAG
>JBBRPR010000022.1:0-130066 GCA_038227875.1 Planctomycetota bacterium | reverse complement strand
GCGCGGGCGAAATGAGGGCATCACCTCGAGAACCATTTCCTCCCGGCCGCTCTTCCTTTCGGAAAGGTCTGGGACCAACCGTAATCAATTGCAACGGGGGAACAAATCGGTAGAACAATCCACATTGGAGTCTATTGGTAGTAAACGACTTGCGCAGGATGAACCTGTCGGGACGCCCGGACTACGAAATATTCTTCCGCTTCTTGAAGCTTTCGTTGGGCGGAAACTTTCCCGTGATAGATTCCGCGGCCGGGCCGGTTCCGGAATGCGCGCAGGGAAAATCCTTTTCGACGTAGTAGGTCACGCCTTCGTGCTTGAAGTAGACGCCTTCGGCATCAGGTTTCGTCAATTGTATGATATCGGCGTCGGTCAGCGAAATTCGCAGTGCGCCGCTGGCGATGGTCAGGCCCGTGTGCGTCGCGCCCGGCAGCAATTCGGCCGACCAATGTCCGCTGCCGGGGACGCGCAGTTCTTCGCGCACGGCATCGTTGCGCTGCAACGCTTCCAGTTCCGCGGGTTTTATGCGGACGCGGACGTTGTTGGTGAACCACTGGATCTTCACGCGTTGGCCTTCTCGAGTTTTTCCTGTTCCTGCTGCAGCGCGAGCCACTTCTCTTCGATCGACGAAAGCTTCTCCAGTGTGGCAACCTGTTCGCGCTTGGCGTTGGCCAGTTCCGCGCCGCCCAGCGTGCGGACCTGTTCTTCGACGGTGTTTTTCTTCTCCGTGTACTTGGCCATCTGCCGTTCCAGCGACTGCAACTGCGAGCGGATTTCAAACAGGCGGCGGTTGCGCGCCTTGCGTTCGGCCTTCGCTTCTTCTGTTTCAGGCAGAACGACCCGTACCGCGGGGGCATTGCCCGTCGAACCCTTGGCGCCGCGCTCGCCTTCTTCGATTTCCTTTTTCACGCGGTAGAGGTACGCCGCGTAATCGTTGGGATAATTCGTGACGCTGCCGTCGCGCACTTCCACCACGGCCGTCGCCATCCGTTCCATGAAGCTGCGGTCGTGGCTGGTGAAGATCACCGTGCCGCGGTAGCGGCTGAGCGCATCAGCGAGGGCTTCGACGGTTTCGACGTCCAAGTGATTTCCCGGTTCGTCGAGGATCAGCACGGAATGCTTGCTGAGCAGCAGACCGGCCATGCACAACCGCGCGCGTTCGCCGCCGCTGAGCACCGAGACGTCCTTTTCGACATCGTCGCCGCGGAAGAGGAAGGAGCCGGCCATGTCGAGCACCGTCTGCATCGTCGCATCGCCGGTGGCCTGCGCGCCGAGGTATTCCTTGACCGTGTAGTGTTCGGGCAGGCTGGTATAGACGTGCTGCGCGTAGCAGCCGATGTCGCAGCCGAAACCCCACTTCAGCGCGCCAGCAAGCGGTTCCAGCGAACCGGCCACCGTGCGCAGAAACGTGGTTTTGCCCTGTCCGTTGTCGCCGACAACAGCGACGCGCGAACCGTGATTGATTTCGACGTTGATGTCCTTCGCGATCGCCGTCTCGCCATAGCCAATAGTGAGATTCGTGCAGCGCAGCGCGGGGCCCGAGCGCGCTTCGACCGCGGGCACTTTCATGCGCACGGTCTTTTCGGCGCGTTCGATGTCCTTCACCTGCAGCCGGTCGAGCAGCTTGGCTTTCGATTTGGCCTGCGATGCGGTGTTTGCGCCGACTTTGTTCTTGGCGATGAACGTTTCCAGCTGCGCTCGGCGGGTCATGATCGCGGCATTGGTGCGCACGTCAATTTCGCGCTGTTCCTGTTCGTACGCCAGGAACGCGGTGACGTTACCGGGGTAGAGCGTGAGCTTGCCGCGCGACAGGCTGAGCGTGTGGTCGCAGGTCGCGTTGAGGAACGTGCGGTCATGGGAGACGATCAAACAGCCGCCGCGGAAGCCTTTCAAGAAATCTTCGAGCAGCAACTGGGTGCGCAAGTCGAGGAAGTTGGTCGGTTCGTCGAGCATCAGCAGATTCGGCTCATGCAGCAGCAGCGCGGTGAGTTTTACGCGCGTCTGCCAACCGCCGGAGAGTTTCTTGACCGGGCCTTCGAGCTTTTCCTTTTTGAGTTCGAATTGGCCGGCGACGGCGCCGCACTTCCAATCCGGCTGTTCGGAATCGCGCATCAGAAATTCGAGGACCGTTTCCCCTTCGAGAAAGGGATCGTGCTGGCGCAGGTAGCCCAGGCGCAGGCGCGGATGACGGATGACCTGGCCCTTATCGAGTTCTTCCTCGCCCAGCAGCACGCGGATGAGCGTCGACTTGCCCGCTCCATTGCGGCCGATCAAGCCCACCTTGTGATCGTCGGGGATTTCACATTCGGCACCATCGAGGAGGTCGCGGTCGCCGTAGCCTTTGTACGCGTCTTCAATTTTCAGTAACGTCGCCATGGGAGTTCAAGCACCGCACCTTATTGGGAGCGGATCATTTCACGTTTGGGGATCGGTGTTGTGCCGACTGCACGCGCAGGAAACGGCATTCTGAATGCGGACATTCAGAGCCTGAGATACTAGCAGGGTTGGTGCGTAATTCCAGAGGGCGGGACTGATTATTGCGGATTTCGGATTTCGGATTAGGAGAGGGCGCAACGCCGAGTTTCCAAAATGCCATTCCAATAGTGGGTGCACGGTTAACAACCCGTGAGTCATCCCTACTACTCCGCAATCCGCAATCCGAAATCCGCAATACCGTTTTCACCCGACGCGGTATAGTTTCGCATCATGGCAATGATAACGAAGAAAATCGACGTCACCGCGGAGCTCGCCGGCCGCGCGGATAAAGTCGTACAGACGCTCACGAAACTGTCGCGCTCGGAGTTGCGCGGGCTCTTTGATCACGATTGCGTCAGCATCAATGATGAGACCTGCCGCGTCATCGGCGCGCCGGTCAGTGTGGGCGATGTCGTCGAAGCGACGTACGACATCCATACCCGCTACCATCCCAAAAAGCGCGCGTGGGAGGACGAGAACTTCACGATCCTCTTTGAAGACAAGCACCTGATCGTCGTCGACAAGGCAGCGGGCGTGCTGACCGTCCCCGCGCATCCCGGCGACGAGAACACGCTGGTCGCCGCGATCACGCGATACCTCACGCACAACGGCGGCCGCGAACGTGCGCAGCTTGTCCATCGTCTTGACCGCGGCGCGTCGGGGGTGCTCGTCTTTGGCAAGGAGCGCGAGATCGCCAAACTGTTGCAGACCCAATTCGAAGAGCGCAAGCCGGAGCGCGAGTACCTCGCGATTGTCGCCGGTGAAGTGCCGAAGAAGGGAAAGTTCGAAAGCTATCTGGCGACGTCGCCGAGCTTGCAGCAGTTCTCAACGAAAGACGAGGACGACGGACAGCTAGCGATCACGCATTACGAGCTCGACCGCGTCGTCCATGACGCGTCGGTCGTGCGCGTCTGGCTGGAGACCGGCCGGCGCAACCAGATCCGCGTCCACTTCGCGGAGACCGGCCACCCGGTGCTGGGCGATCCGCGCTATGGCGCAGAGCGCTCCGCGCATCCCCGCTGGCGCGCGCGGCGGCTGGCCTTGCACGCGTTGAAGCTGGGCTTCAAACATCCCGTCACGAAAAAGCCGATGCGCTTTGAAGCGCCGGTGCCGCGCGCGTTCAAGTCGTTCACGAAGTAGCGGCGAGTCACTCGGCCGGTTCGAGCTTGACGAGGCGCGGCCGCAGTTCCCAGAACCAGGAGACTTTGATCTTCTCGCCGATTTTTGCCCTCGAAATCATCTCTGGAAAGTTCGGGTCGCGACCATGGTTGTTGGGCGCGAAGCGGTGAAGCTCGCCTGCGTCAGTCTGGATGTCAAGGTAGCGCAGGCCCCACTGGCCGTTGAGGTCAGAGGCCACGACGCGCCCGACCGTGACGCCTTCGGAACCTTCTGCGGGCACGGGAAGCAATTCGACGGAGGAGACGAGCTTCGCGCCGTTGCGATCCTTCCACTGAACTTTCAATCGGCGGTACGTGACCAGCTTCGAGACCACTCCGACTAGCTCCTGATTCCTGGTATCGATCGCCAGATGTTCCGGAGCGGGTGCGCCATCGGGTTTGAAATCGATCCAATCACTGCCTTGGGCGCGGCCGACGAAGATTCCCGCGGCGACGCCGACGACATTCTGTGCCTGCGCGCGAGCGTCGCGGATCTTGTCGGCGATGCTGGCGGCAAATTTGGTGCGGCCAAACACCTTTCCGTATTCATCGAGCACTCTGATCTGCAACCCGGCCGCTTGCGGATTGGCCGGTGGCGCGCCGGTGATGTGGAGTGCTTCCCAGACCTTGCGGGCTTTTTCTTCCAGCGCCGCCAACTCTGGAGCAGGGATTACCGGAGCGGGGATGGGGGCGGCGGCAGGCGCGACAGGTGGAGCGGCTGGCACGGCGGCGGCGGGAACAACCGGCTGAGCGGGTGGAGGAGTGAGGGTTGCGGCGTTCGGCAGTTCGGGCTTTTGTGGTTCCGCCTGCCGGGCCTGGGGTTTGGATTCCGGGGCGGCGGGAGGAGTTCCTGAGAACGCCGCGATGGCCGTGGCCACCGCCACGCCTGCCACCGCCGCCGCGATTCCGGCGTAAAGAAGCGCGTTGGAATTCTTCCGGCTGCGCTTCACGCCCGTGCGCGATTCGCCCTGGTCGCCGCGCTTGCGAATTGGCTCGCGCGCCGGTTCCGATGCAAGCAAATCTTCGCCGGCGAGGACCCCTTCGATCCGCTCGATCAGTTCCGCCGCGGTTTTGAAACGCTGCGCGCGGTCTTTGCGCATCATTTTTGAAATCAGTTTGCTGCAGCCTTCGCTGACCTTCGGATTGATCTGCCGCGCGGTCGGCGGCTCGTCGTTAAGGTGTTTGACCATGATCACCGCGGCCGTGGGGCCATCGAATGGAGGCCGGCCGGTGGTGAGATGAAAAAGCGTCGCGCCCAGCGAGTAGATGTCAGCGCGGCCGTCGATGTCCTTGTCGCCGCGGGTCTGCTCGGGCGAAATGTAGTGCGGCGTACCGACGGCAAAGCCGGTCTGCGTGAGACTGGCATCTTCGCCGGTGCGCTTGGCCAGGCCCAGGTCGGCGAGCTTGGCTTCACCGCTGGCGGCGATCAGGATGTTGTCGGGCTTGATGTCGCGGTGAACGAAACCGCGCTTGCCCGCGTAGTCCAGCGCCCGCGCGACCTGCAGCGTGATCTTCAATGCGCGCTCTTCGCTCAGCGGACCGTCTTTCAGCAGCTTGCTGACCGACGGACCGTTGACGAACTCCATGGCGAAGTGCCAGAGCCCGGTCTTCGCGTCGCGTGCGACGTCGATACCTTGGACGATGTTGGGATGATTGAGGTTGCCAGTGGCGCGGGCTTCGCGTTGAAACCGGGCGATGAAATCGGCGTTGTCCGAGAAGGAGGGCGCGATGACTTTGAGCGCGACCTGCCGGTCGAGCGATTTCTGCCGCGCCAGAAAGACGCTGCCCATGCCGCCTTCGCCGAGCTTGCGAACAATTTCAAAATCGCCGATCTCTTTGATCTGGATGCCGAGGTTATCGAGAATCGCACTGGCCATTGAAAGCGTCACCTCTGCATAGAGGTGGCCAATCGTAGCGCAAAGGGTGCACGAAACAACGGAGCCACTTCAGGAAATTAGAATCTCCAGCAGCTATTGCCGATGGACGTGTGCGTTCAGGGTTGGTGCTGTCCTTCGGTATCGATGTAAACGTCCACCTGTTGTCCGACGTACAGGTTGGAATTGGGCGTGGCGACCGTGTAGACGATTTGCAGGACGCGCGTATCCACCAGTTCGCTCTGGCTGTTGGTGAGCGCGCGCTTGGGGATGATGAACGGATCGACGCGCACGAAATCCAGCTCGATCGGTTCACCTTCGCCTGTCTTGTAGAGCGCCTTCGCTTTCATCCCGGGCTTGAAGCGCTGAGCGTCGAATTCGTCGACGTCGACGCGAATATTGAGGTGATCGAGATTGCCGAGCACGATCCCGACATTTCCGGAATCGGCGAGCGGGTCGGTGGTGGTGGCGTACTCGCCTTCGTGAATTTCCTGTCGGAGCACCACCGCGTCCAGCGGTGCGCGGACGGTGCAGCGTTCGATCTGCAGATCGATCTGCTTGAGTTGCGCTTCGGCCTGGAGCACCGAGGCCTTTGCGGCGGCAAGGTCCGGCTTCCACGCGCCGCCAAGGAACACGTCGAGATTGGCCTGCGCCAATTGCGTAGCGGCGGTGGCAGTCACGACATGCAGCCGCGCGGTGTCGATCTTCTGTTTCAGCAAGTTCGCATTTTCCTGAGCGGCTCCGAGCAGAAACCGGGCGTGGATCAAATCCTGCTCCGGAGACGCGTGGGATTTAACGGTAAGGTCCAGCCGCGCGACCTGGTCTTCGAGATCTTTCACCAACCATTCCTGCTGCGCGGCAGTGAACTGCGCTTCAACTACGCTGTGTTCGGTTTCGTGCTGCTGCGCCAGCGCCTGCGCCTGCTGCGCACGGAGGACTTCGCCGTTCTCCGGACGCTGGTACGCGCTGACGCGTTCCAGCGCTGCGTTGGCTGTCGCCACGGCCGCGACGGCCACGACGCGCTGGGCTTCCAGATTGGATGTATCTGTCCGCAGCAGCGGGTCGCCGACTTTGACTTTGTCGCCGCGGTGGACGAAGACCTTGACGACGCGGCCGGCTTCGCTGACGCCGATCACCACATTTTGGCTGGCCGCTTCGACGATGCCGGCGCAGCCGATGCTCTGGCGGTACGGATTGTGGGGCGGTTCTTTGAACGGCTTCTGCACCGGCTGCTTCTTGATGTTCCGCGTCGAAAGCGTGATGGCCACTGCGGCGCCGATCAGTGAAACCACCATTACGACGTACTTGAGCATGACGGGTACTCCTTCAACCTGCTGCGTGTTCAGGGACTTCCACGGATTGAATTTTTCCATCCAGCATGTGCGCGATGCGGTCGCCGAATGTAAGGACGCGAGAATCATGAGTAACCACGATCACGCAGCGGTCGGGCCGCACGGCCGATTCGCGCAGCACTTCCATGACTTTGTAGCCGGTGTCGCCGTCGAGGGCGGCTGTGGGTTCGTCGCAGATCAAGAGGCGCGGATTGGAAATCAACGATCGCGCAATGGCGACACGCTGCTGCTCGCCGCCGGACAATTCGCTGGGATAGGCGTGGGAACGGTGGCCCAGGCCGACTTGTTCGAGCAATTCTTCCGCACGCTTCTTGGCGGTGGAAACACCGATGCCCTGTATGAAAAGGGGCACGGCCGCGTTTTCGGCGGCGGAGAGCGTGGGAATGAGGTTGAACTGCTGAAAGACGAAGCCGACATTTTCGCGGCGAAATGTGGTCTTTTCGCTGTCCGACATTTTTTCGATGTGCGAACCGAAGGCGATGATCTGGCCAAGCTCCGTGTCGAGCAGACCGGAGAGGACGCTTAGCAGCGTGGTCTTGCCGCAGCCGGACGGCCCGACGAGCAGCAGAATTTCGCCAAAGTACGCATCGAGATCGATGCCGCGGAGCACGTCGACGCGCGTCTGGCCGCGGCCGAACGACTTGGTCACGCCTTCCAGATGAATCGCGATCTCGGATTTCATAACCGGCTCCGTTTAGCGGAAGACAATGGCGGCCTCGACTTTCATGACACGCCGGATGCTGACCAGCGCGGCCATCAGCACCGTCATCGACATTACGGCGAAGGTAAAGGCGAGCAGATGCGGTGTGAGCATGTAGCCGATTGTGGAGCGCGGCGTGATGTTCATGCCGAAGACCGCCGCCGCGCCGGCTCCCAGGCCCCAGCCGATGGTGCCGACGACCGCGGCCTGCAGCAGCACCATCTTGATCAGCGTCCAGTTGCTCGCACCCATCGCCTTCAGCGCGCCAAAATGGCGCGTGTTCTCGACGGTGAAGGAGTAGAACGTCTGTCCGGCGATCGCCACGCCGACGATGATTCCGAGAAACATGGTCACGCCAAAATTGACGGGGATGGCGGTGTTCCGGAGGTAGAACTCAACGGTTTTCCAATAGAAGTCGTCGGCGGTGTAGGCGCCGAGTCCGGTCTGCTTCTGGATGGCCGCCGCGACATCCGCGGCCTTGAAGCCGGGCTGAACTTTGGCGATTACAAACGAGAGCATGTTGCGCTGGCTGGGCGCGTACTGAATCGCACGGTCGAACGTCGTATAAATCGTCGCGCTGCTGGAAAAGCGGCGCGGCGCACTCACCAGTCCCGCGACCTTGGCACGGTGGTCGTTGATCTCCAGCACGTCGCCGAGCTTGACGCTGCTGTACGCCTTCGAGCCGCCGTCGTCCCAAAGAATCGTGTCAACCGGATCAATGGAGTTCGGGTTGCCTGAGGAGAAAAAGTTGGGCAATCCGATCTTGGAGACGCGGTCGACGCCGATGATCTGAACATTCGCGAAGGTGCCATTGGGCAGCATGGCCGAGCCGCCGCCGGTGTAGAGCATCTCCGCCCACAGCACGCCTTCGACGCCGCGGACGCGGTTGATCGAGTTCGTGCTGATCGCGCGGCGCTCATCGTAGTAGCGCGTTGAGGGATGCATCACCCAGATGTCGGCCTGCGGTACGTTCTCAACGCTTGACGCCGTGCGCCGCAACATTCCGGTCACGACAGAACCTTGTTGTGTAATCAGTGTGACGGAGAACGCCAGGCCAAAGCAGAGTGCCAGGTACTTGGTTGTGTCTCCGATCAGCATGCGCAGGGCAACGAAGAGCATGTCGAGAAACTCCCATCAAGCGTCGTTTTTTTCCTGACGCGCCTTGTCCAGCGCCGGGTTGTCCAGCGCGCGCTCGTGCGGCGTGTTGCCCCAGCGGCGTTTCATATAGTCTTCGGGCGAGCGACGCGGGATGGAGACCAGGTACGCCACTGCGATCAAGAGGAGGAGGAGTAGAAGTAGTCCCGTAAACATTTTTGCGTTCTCCAACAACAGCGTGCTCCAATCGAGAATAGACCACGTTCCGTGCCATCCCCGTGATTCAAAGAGAATGCCATAACTGCCGTGAGTACAGGTAGTTGACTTGGTACTCGCGGAGAGAAGTCGCGGGCGTCATACGCAGATGTGGGAACAGATTTTCAATGTCGAGAAGCTGAAAATTCGGTGAATCTCGGAAGATACGTCCGATCCATCTGCTGGAAATGGAATTCACAACGCGCTGAAATTTAAGATTTCGCGCAACTGGATTCTTCCAGCGGTGTATATCAAGGTGTAGAGAGTTTCGAACAGAATAACTGAACCCCAAACGAATTAGCAGAGTCTAAATAAGGCCTGAGCGCGGTAGATCGCGCACAGACTGTGGGAGGACTGTCATGGAATGGATCGGAAAGCTCTTTAAAATACAGATCGCGCCCACGCCGGTTCCGGCTCCGGTTGCGATCGCGAAACCGGTCCGCCGGAAACTGGTAAAACGCGCGCCGCTCCCCGAAGTCCGCGAACGCGACCAGATTTTCAAGCGCCTCTCGGCGATGCCCAAGATTCAGAAGAACAAGATCGAATGGCAGTAAGCCGCACAATTCTGGACGGAATCTTTAAGCTCTGAAACTATTTTCTGTGCCGCTCGATCCCCGCCATTTTTAGATTGCCACTGCAATTTCAAAACCGCTATCATCCATTCCATTACTTCCATTCACTGTTTTCATATTTTTCGAGGTGGATCTCATGGCGGACATGTTTTCTGAAACCACGCGTGTCGGATTTTTCTCGCGGCTGGTCGAATCGATCAAGGGCGTGGCCATCGGATTCCTGCTGATCGTTATCAGCGCCGTCGTGCTTTTCTGGGGCGAAGGCCGGGCCGTGCATCGCGCGCAGGCCCTGGCGGAAGGCAAGGCCAACGTCGTCTCCGTTGATTCCAAGGAAGTCGATTCAAGCAACGAAGGCAAGTTGATTCACGTCTCCGGAAATGGCGCGTCGAAAGACGGCCTGAACGATGCCAAGTTCGGCGTCGAAGCACCGGGTGCGCTGCGGCTGAGCCGAAAAGTCGAAATGTATCAATGGAAGCAGCGCGAGAAGACCGAGAAGCACAACAATCTCGGCGGCAGCGAAGAACGGACGACAACCTACACCTACGAAAAAGTGTGGAGCGATGAGGTGATCAAGTCGGCGGGTTTCAAACAATCAGGCCACGCCAATCCCGGCGAATTCCCGGTGGGCAGCCAGAGCTGGAATGCCGAAGACGCGACGCTCGGTGCGTTCACCTTGAACGACGTCGTGCTCAGTCAGCTGCCCATGGACAAAACGCTGACGCCCCCCGAGGCGGCACTGGAAACGGCCGGAAGCCTGGACTTCGCTAAAAAGAAACCGATCATCACGCAGGAGAAGATTTATTTCGGCGACCCGGCATCTCCGGCGATCGGAGACCTCCGCGTCGCGTACTCCACTTTGCCTGCCGGTCCCCTGAGCGTCGTGGCGAAGCAGGGACATGGCACGTTCGAATCGTACCCGGCGCAGACCGGCGAAGTGCTGCTGGCGCAGGCGGGCACGCTCAGCGCCGAGGCCATGTTCAAGCAGGCCGAAGAAGAAAACGCCAACATCACCTGGATCATCCGCGGCGTCGGGTTCGTGGTGATCTGGATCGGCTTCGGCATGATGCTTTCGCCGCTGGTCACCGTTGCCGACGTGGTGCCGTTCATCGGTTCGATCGTGGGTGCCGGCGCGTTTCTGGCCTCACTGGTCTGCGCGATTCCGGTGTGGATGGTCACGGTGGCCGTCGCGTGGGTGGTCTATCGCCCGCTGATCGGCGCGCTGCTGCTGATCGTGGGCATCGGAATTCCCATCGCTTTCATGATTTCGCGCAAGTCCCAAGTGAAACCGACGCCCACTTAAACGTTGACCTTGGAGCTCGAAAGACTTACCTTGCAACGGTTAACGATTCAGTAGTACCTCTGGAGTTTGGACTTTCGCGAGGAGTCTGCTTCATGCGCATCATCACGCGGGGTGATTTTGACGGGCTGGCGAGCACGGTGCTGTTGACGGAAGTGACCGAGATCCGGGAAGTGAAACTCGTTCACCCCAAGGACGCTCAGGACGGCAAAGTCGCGGCGGACAAGGACGACATCGTCGTCAATCTGCCGTACATCAAAGGTTGCGGGCTGTGGTTCGACCACCACATCTCAGAAGAAGAAAAAGTTACGACCATCGCCGGCATGAACGGCCGCTTTGAAGTCGCGCCGAGTTGCGCCCGGGTGATTTACAATCACTACCCGCAATACCACACGACCAAATTCGCGAAGTTCGCCGAACTGCTCGAAGCCACCGACCGCCTCGACAGCGCCCAGTTGACGATGGAGGACGTGAAAAGTCCGGAAGGCTGGATTCTCCTCGGCTTGACGCTCGACCCGCGTTCGGGGTTGGGGCCGGAGTTCCAGAAATACTTCCGCTGGCTGGCGGAATACATCAAGGAAGTGTCGCTTGAAAAGGTGATGAAGCATCCGGAAGTCGACAAGCGCTCGCAGCGGGTGTTGAACGAGCAGAATGAATTCAACGCGCTGCTGAGCAAATGCTGCAAGGAAGACGGCAACGTGATCGTCACCGATTTTCGCGGCCTGAAAGAGAAGCCGGTGGGTAACCGCTTCCTGGTCTTCTCGCTCTTCCCGAAGGCCAACGTCGAAGCGCGATTGTTCAACGGGCATCAAGGCGCCGTCGTGATCGCCGTCGGCCACAGCATTTTCAACCGCACGTGCAAAGTGAATATCGGCAAGCTGCTGAGCACCTACGGCGGCGGTGGCCACAAAGGCGCCGGCACCGCGCAGCTCAGCGCCGAGAATGCGGAGCGCCAGATTGGCGAGATCATGGCGAAGTTGAAGGCGTAATCGGCGAGACTGTCCACAATTCAAGAAACTCGCCGCTCCATGCGGCGAGTTTCTTTTCGTCGTCCTCAGTCCTCGTCCTATTTCTCAAACAACTCACACGCGACAAAACTAATGTCCGCGTTGTCCTCTTCCGTGTACGGCGTGCAATCCAGCGTCAGACGGATCGCGGCGGCTTGCACCGGCGGGAAGACGAGCGTGTGTTCGCCGTCCATTCCGGTGCACGCGGGAAGCTTCGCGGCTTCGGTCCAGGTCTTGCCGTCGGCGGTCACGGAGACGATGACGTCGGCGTGGCGGCTGCGCACACACATGGCGTTGCCGTTATAGCCCGGCGGCATCGCCAGGCGGGACTTCATGGCCTGCAGTTGCAGTGGCTTGGGTGCCGGAGATTCGAAGACGCGCACGGGTAGTTTGCCGTTGTCGTTGAACTTCAGGCCTTCGATCTTCTTCGCGTCCGCGGGCAGCGCCGGGTTGGGCGGGAGCAGCGGCTTGGAATGTTCCTTCCAGAATTTCACGTCCCATTCGACCGGCTCGACGCCGGTGACGGCGAAGATCGCGTCGTGAAATTCGAACGTGTAGTCGCGGTGCTCCGGGTTCGGCAACTGGACAACCAAGTTGCGCACGTCCTTCTCTGGATACGGATTGACGATTTCTGACAGGAACAGATTCGCGCCGGCTCCGGAAATGGTGTTCGTAGCGTACGCGATCCGCGTGGTGGGCAGCAGGAAACTGAGCACCGATCCGCCCACTCCTCCGCCGTAGTAGAATGTCTGTGGCACAATGTCGTTGAAATTGCGCCGGATCTCCCAGTCACAGACGCAGCGCGAACCGTCGCTGTATTCAAAGACATAAGCGGGCTGCAGGATGTTGAAGTAGTGCTCCATCTGTCCAGAGCGCGCAACGGTGCGCAGATTGGCGCGCAGCACGCACATACTCGCGGCCTTGCGTCCCACGGGAATGCTGACGCTGCTGACAGCGCCGGGGATCAGCGCTTCTTTCACGCCTGTTCCGACGACGATCATCGACTTCCATTTGTTCTGCGCCGGATCGATGACCTCAAACGGTACGTCCGCGAACGTTTGCGCACCCATGGGAACGCGCCGGAAGTCGAACGCTGCGCCGAAACCGTTGACACCTTCCTTAGGGCCGGAGCGTCCCATGCCGGAGGCGGAGCCTTCGTCGATATGGCTGCGGTTGCACAGCGCTTTGATATCGAGCTGAAAAAATTTCGGCGTCATGCCTGTGCGCCAGGACGGGTATTCGATGTGCGAGCCGACGCGTTCGTTGAAGCGCACGCACGCATTGGCGGCCTGCTGGTCGAACTCCGGTCGCTTGGCGCCTTCCGGCGCGGGGCCGTTCCAGAAGGCATCGGCCGTCAGCATCACGCGGCCGCCGAGCTCGCCGCGCCAGTACCAGTCGTAATCGCAGCGTTCGCCGGCGCAGAGCACACCTTCTGAACCGGTTCCGTCACTAACTTTGTCGAAGTAGGCCTTGCCGCCCCACGCATAACCGGCGCCATTGGCGGCGGCCTGCGGCGTGTCCCATGGTTTTGAGATCGTCCAGAAGCCGGACTTCATGATGTCGCCGGTATTGGTCGGCCGGTCGAAGCGTACGGCGATGCCGCGGTTAACGGAGTCGAACGCCTCGGCCGGATTCCGCGCCGCACTGGCGCGCTGGACGGCTTCGGAAAACATGATCGCATTCGTAAAGATACCGGTGCGATTTCGTTCGCGGCAGATGGAGTTGATCTTGTTGAGAAAGTCGGCGTAAAGATCGTAGCCGGAAAGTCCGCGCTTGCGGCAGAGGCGGCAGACATTCCACGCCTTGCCCAGCGAACCCATGTAGCCGACTTCCACGAAGCGCCCGGTGTCGTGGGTGCGCAGGGCCGTGTCGAGAAACTGTTCCAGCGCGAGGTACGACTTGGGATTTGAGGGGCAGAGATTGTCGCTTTCCCACGTGCCGTCGGAATTGGCAATGCCGCCCTGGCCGTCGGGTTGATCGTCGGGATTGGCTTCGATGCAATCGCCGGGAACGCTGCGGAGCCAGAGCGCTGGGCGGATATCCGTGAAGCGCCGCGAACTGTAGTGAAGCAGCTCACGCGTTTTCTCTTCGCTGTTCTGGTAGAGCTCCGTGGGCAGCCAGTCGATCATCGAGTTGAAGCGGAAGTAGGAGACCGCATTGACGATGGAGAAATAGTTCCACGGATTCTTCACGACCGGCAGCAGCGGCTGGCGGTGATCGGATGACGGGACAATTGTGCGGTATTTTAAGAGCGGCCAATCGTGAATCGTGACGGCGCGCAGGAACGGCGTGGTCTCGTCGTGCTCGATCCATTGCAGCAGCGTACGTACGCCATGCGCTGCGCCTTCGGCGTCGGCGGCGGCGATGAGCGTCTGCGTTGGCGTGACCTTGAGCGTAAAGCTCTGGGGCTCGCCAGAATCGATCGCGGTGGCGATGCCGGCCTTCACGCACAGCGCGTCGAAGGCCGGATCGGTTCCGACGACTCCGATGGCGATCGCGTTTTCTCCGCCCGAAGCCTCCGCCGGAGTTTTTGTCTGGAGCGACGTCAGGAAGCGATCTTTCACGTCGTCGAGCAGCAGTTGAGCCACATCCGGCAGTCGCCCGTTTTTGGCGCAGAGCAGCGTGGTGGTGGGTTTGATTTCGAAGCGGCCTTCGCCTTTCACCAGTTCTTTGGGGCGCGGCCAGAGCACCGGCTCGTTGATTTTATGGAGCTGATCGAATTTGAGCGGCGGCTGCGCGTTGGGAATGAAGGCTTTGAATTCCTTGATTTCATTGTCCGCGTGATTGCCCTTCGGTTCGGCCCAGATCCACACTTCGGCCAGCCCGTAGAGTCCGACCTGGCAATTGACGCGGCCCAGGTTCGGTGAGCTGACCGCCGCCCCCGCGCCGTACGGACCGTCGACGGCCATCGACAAACGCAGTTGCTGCGCAACGGAATCCAGTCCGCTCTGACTGAAATACACAGGGATAATCGTGTGGTTGCTGCGTTCGGTGCCCGGCCCGTTGAAGCGGTAGACGGTGGCGAAGCTCTCCTTGGGGTTGTTGTCGCGCACGAAAATTTCAAGATTGCGCACGCCGGAGTTGATCTGCTGGATGTCGATGCGCCGGATGAAGTATTTGTCTTTGAAGTCGAAGACGACGTCGTGGGGTGCAACCTGAGCCCAGCGATCGACCGGCCAGCCGGCCCAGGAGGGGTCACCGGTGAGGCTGCCTTTCGAGAACGGAATCCAGCCCTGCATTCCGCCGGCGTCGAAGCTTCCTGACGGTAGTCCGCAGAATTCCGGCACGCCGTTGTCCTGGTAGATGACCTCGTACGGAAAATTCTCGAACTCCTCTTCGCCGATATCCGGACGCGGCGGTGGAGCGGCCAGCGGCTTGCGAGTCGGACGCCCGAGGACCATCCATTCATACGGCAGTTCTTTGGCGGCCGGATCCGGGCAGCCGCGTGCGGTGTAGTAGGCGCGTCCAAAATCGCGCATCGGCGTCTTGAGGTAGGTGTAGACGCCGTCGGGCGCGGCGGGAATCTTGTTCTTCAAATTGCGTTCGGGAACCCAGTCGTTGTTGGTCAGGCAGATCCAATCTGCCGGGACGTCGTCGATCACCGGAGTCAGGCGTAGCTGTGGTGGCGCGCCGTGGCCCTGGAGCTTCACGGCGAGCTCCAGATCCTTGGTCTCCTTGGGGAGCTGAAAGTCGATGCGCTGTCCTTTGGCGAGGTCCTTCGCCATCAGCGTCTTGCCGCCGCACAGCGCTGTGACGTCGCCTTTAAATTCCGGCGCGGCGGTCCATTCGACGCAGTAATGCATGCCCGCGCGTAAGGACAGGTTCTGCTGCAATGTCGCGCCGGCTTCGGCGTTCAGAGATTTGGCCGTGGCGTCAACGCTGCCGTTCGCGGTCCAACCGGCAATCTCCTTGCCGTTTCCGCTGAGAGCGCCGTTGTCGAGCATGTTGTTGGCACCGAAGCAAAGTGAGGCGTTGTAGGAGACGACGTCTTCAGAGATCGTCGGAATGAACGGCCAGCACGAACGCATGCGCGACGCGCCGGTCTCGGAGTTCTTCCCGTAGCGCGTGAACTTCACGCCCCAGACTTCGCCGCGCAGCGGCGGGCCGTCGGTGCCCTGCAGCGACTTGAAGGGAATACCCATCAGCACAAACCAGCGGTTGGGTCCGGCCTTGCATTCGTATTGAATTTTCTGTTCGCGCCACGGTCCTCCATAATTGCAGCCACTGCGGTTGCCAATGATGTTGCAGCGCACGCCGCGTCCGCGGGTGTCTCCGACTTCCAGATGCACGCCGACGTGATCGGCCGCGGGAATATTGCCGTTGTCGATCTGCTGCTGGTCGAGTTCCGGTTCCTCGCAGTCGAAGCCGAAATAGAGATTCTCATTGTCGTAGCAGCAGAAGGTAACCGTTTGCCGTCCGCAGAGTTCTTTCGACGGAAAATTGACGAAGGCAGACTGCGTCTGTCCGGCGGTCTTCCAGAGCGGATCGTTGAGCGTGCCGTCGAACTTCGGCGCGTGGTCGACTTTGGTGGCGATGATGGTGGTGTTATCGAGATTGACCGTGCGGAGGTATTTGACGCGGAACGCGAACTCTTCTTCCGCCGCTGCGCGAGCCAGCAATGCCAGCAGGACCGTACCGAAAATCAGACCGGAGCGGCGCAGCATGAGGAAGTCTCCGAAAGAGCAGCATAAACCCGAACCGCAGCAACTGAACCGGAACTCGGGCGGCGCGCGCGAAATGTCGAGCACGTGTGCGCAACCCGCACTGTCCCCCACGGCGCGGTTCTACCTTCTATAGTTTGGATGACGGGATCGGTATGGGTGCCAATCGAAAAAATGATGGCGCAAAAAACTAGCGGCGTTCGGGATTGAACATCTGCCAGTAAGCGGCGACTTCATTCTTGTTGAAGTAGACACGGCCCTTCAGGCTGTAGCTGGGGACGACGCCGACTTTAATCCAATTGAGCACCGTCGACTTGGCCACGTTGAAGTGCATCGCCGTCTCTTCGACGGTCAGATAAAGCTTCGACCCGTCCGGTGCGCGCCGGTTTAACGTGCCTGGGCCGAACGATTCATCTTTGGAGCGCCTGTTTTTGGAACCCATGTCTTTACTCTAGGAGATGTGGAATGAGCGCTGAATGATGAAGGATGGAATCTCTAAAGTCGAGTGGCAAACGCGGGAATGAGGTGGCCGAACGCGGTAGAAAAGCAAGTCGGAATAGTTCCGGTATTCTACGGTATTCGCAGGCTTACCGCGCTGAAAACGAGGTGTATGAATTATGTGGTAAGAAGGAATACACAGAGCAAAGGAGCGACGCGCGTGGAAAAACTCAGCCGTGGATCGGCAGCATGGGTCGTTATTATGACGGTGGTCGTCGCGTTGACTTCCACGCGCAGCGGCGCGCAGGAATTGGCCTCTGCCGACTGGCCGGCGCGACGCGGACCCAATGGAAATTCCAGCAGCCCGATCACCGGAATCCGCAAGGACTGGACGGGTGGTCTGAAGAAAGTCTGGGAAGTGAAGGGCTTGAGCCCCGATACGTGTACCTGGTCGCCGCCGAGCATTCAGAAAAACAAGCTGATCGTGATGGGCCAGCGCGACGAGGCGGACGGCAAGAGCCACACGAATATCGTCTTCTGTTACGACGCGGACAAGGGCGGCGAGCCGCTCTGGAAGACGGAGTTTCCGGACTCCTACGACGACTACGGCTGGGGCACTGGACCGGCCACAATGCCGACGATGGATGGCGACAAAGTTTATGTCGCCGGACGCGTCGGCCAAGTGCTCTGCCTGAACCTGGCCGACGGGAAGAAACTCTGGGAGACTGAAGCCTGCGCTGCCTGTCACGGGTACTCCGCCAGTTCGCTGGTCTGGGAAGATCTGCTGATTGTGCCGGGCCTGAAAGGACCCGCGGGATTCTCGCTCGTCGGCGCAGTGAAGAAGGACACTGGCGCGGTGGTCTGGAATTACAAGCAGGCCGCGGGCGGCGATAATCCCGCCTACGGCCACGTCTCGCCGGCGAAGGTCACGATCAAGGGCGTCGAACAAATTCTATACAGCACCGGCACGCTGGCCTGCGGACTTGATCCGCGCACCGGCAAGGCCATCTGGGAATTCCCAATCGAAAAAGGGTGGGGCGGCAACTACACGCCGGCCGGTCCGATCGCAGTTGGGAATGCGCTGTTTCTCTCCACCAGCGACGCTAAGCCGCCGATGGGCATTGAAGTGGAAGGCGAGTCCGCCAAGCAACTCTGGAAAGGCTACGTCGGCGGCAAAGACAAGTACGGCCAGAGCTTGAGCCAGGGCATCGCCGTGGACGGGTACGTCTATACCTTCACCACGCTGACGGCCGACAAGATGAATGGCTGGTACTTCGGTGGCGGTCCGCTGGGCGATCTGGTCTGCATGGACATCAAGACCGGTGAAGTAAAATGGGAAGCGAAGACCGGCAACGGCTCGATGATCCTGGTCGACGGCTGCCTGGTCTGCCTGACCTATCGCGGCGATCTGCTACTGGTGAAGCCATCGCCGACGGCCTACCAGTTGGTCACCGAAATCAAAGGCGCGTTGAAGCTCCACCCGTGGCTCCATCACAAGAAACCCCAGAACCCCGGCGGCGACGCAGCCGGCGCCCCCTGCTGGGTCATCCCGGTCGCGGCTCATGGCAAACTGTACCTGCGGTATGATGACGAGTTGACGTGCTTTGATTTGATGAAGTGAGGCAGAGGGTCAAAGTTTGGGGTTCGACAAGCGACCTGGTCTTAGAGGCCGGGTCGCATTTTTCACGACTTAACGGAAAACGCTCAATCCTTTGGCTCACCAGGTCGTTGGTTTTTGGTGGTTGCAAATTTGCAACCACGGTTTTGCGCACAATGTAAGAATATTTCCGCTGCAGTGCCTCCATTTCAATGAGCTAAATCATCTCCCCTTACGCAGTCATTTTTTTCCTTCTTTCCCCATTGCCTTCGGTGTAACCCTGAATAGCATGTAGTCACATTTGTAGTTACAAAGTAGTCAGAAATATCCAGGTTGAGGAGTTAACCCATGAAAACGGCTCGCGTTTCGCTTCTGATGATCGGCGTGGTTGGTGTTCTGTGTTGTCACGCGGCGTTCTCGGCAGAGCCCACTGCGGGGCTTCCGGCGGAACCGAAGTGGCTGGCGGGGAAGGGGCTCAACGAATGGTTTCCGATCCCGGGAACCAAAGGAGCGGGTGGCGCGCCGGTCAATGATTTCTCCGGCATGACGGTGAAGGAAAGCACCAGCGAAATCATTATCGCGGCGGCGGGCGGGCACGGCGGGTCGCGCGACAACCGCGTGACCTCGATCGATCTGCGCGCGGATGCGCCGGCCTGGATCCTGCGGCATGCGGGATCGCCGGTGGCTCCGGACGACGTACCGTACAACCCGGACGGCCAACCGGCGTCGCGACACACGTATGCCAGTACGCAGTACGTCGCGTCGCTGGATCGCGTGATGCTCGTGGGATGCCGCTTTACGACGCCGGGCGCTCACGAATTTCCGAAGCTCGACGGCTTTAATCTGGCCACCAACACGTGGGATCCGGCGGGGACGTACCCGGATGTTCCGGGAGGCTACGGCGTCGTCACCAACCCCGCGACTGGAGAGATCTGGACGCAGGGCATGCACAAATTTTCCCCTACGACCAAAACGTGGAGCAGCCCGATCAAGAAGGGCGCGCCGGTCGGCGTGCGCTTTCCCTACGCGTTTGATACCAGGCGCAACCAGATCTTCGGACTCAACTTTGGCGACGGACAGGGCTACGGCGATCCGGTGATCTCCGCCACGCGAACTCCGGTGGCCGGCACGCAGACCTTCCAAGTCACCTTCGCGTCCAACGATGCGGTCAAGCAGTTCCTCGCAGACAAGCCGACCTACTGCGGCATGGACTACGATCCGGACAACGACCGCTTCCTCTACTACTGCGGGCAGGGCGATGGCGCCGGCCGCATCTACGTGATTACGCCCAACGACACCAACGCGTGGGAAATGAGTCTCTTCAAATTCGGCCCCGGCTCCAAAGCGCCGCCGGCAGCCGGTGGAGCGGGCATCAACAACCGCTTCCGCTACCTGCCGCAGCTTAAGGGTTTCGCGCTGCTGTATGACGGCCGCGATGACGTCTACTTCATTCGTACTGCTAAGTTCGTGCCGACGAAAGGCGCGACCGTCGCGGAGAAGAGAAAGTAAGCGCGCGCCCGTCCGAAAATCCGATTCTCGCCCTTTCCTCCCGTGCGGCCGTCGAACCGCACGGGAGTTTTTTTGCGTCATTGCGGTACACTTAAGGTACAAGGAAGAACCTGCATTCCTGCGGTTCGCGTGTATTTTTTGAGAGCAGATTCGGCCACACGGTTTACGCCGTCCCAGGAGCAACTCCATGGAATCGCTTTTTTCGAAACGATGTCGGGCCACGTTGCTGAGCCTCGCGCTGTGTACACAGGCCGCGCATGCAGCGTGGCAGACCACGGCACCGCGGGAATTGAAGCCCGGCGAGATCGCCGTCGAGAAGCCCGGCGTCTGTGACAAGGAAGGCGCGACGTACGTGCTGACCCGCGACCTCGTTGCTCCCGCCAGCGGTCTGTTTCTGGCGAAAAACGTGACGCTCGATCTGAACGGCCACACGCTGACCTACGCGGCCGGTTATCAGGGCGTCGCCAACTGCAGCTTCGAAGAAGATCTGAAAGGCTGGGACGTCTCGATGGCGCCCGGCGCGCAGGTCAAGGATCTGTCGCTGCTCCACCCGCTGGTTGGCAAGAAAGTGTGTCTGCTGCCCAAGGGCCAGGAACTGGTTTCGCCGTACGTGAATCTGCCGGTCGCGGGTCGCGCCTATTATGCGATGGCGGCGGTGGCGTGGGAGGGCATGGACGTCGGGATTTTTGTGGAAGACGAGCAGGGTAAGTCGATCGAGTGCGCTTTCAAGTTCGGCAACAACACGCGGCCGTGCTGTCCGGAACCCAACCGCACCTGCAAGCTCGGCGGCGGGACGGTTTTTGCGCTGATGTTCGGCCAGTCCGCGGGCAAATACCGCATCCGTGTGAAAGCGGTGAACAAGGATTGCATCATCGACGAAGTCGACCTCCGCCCGGCTCTGGATGTCGGCGTCGGGATCGTCGAGAAGACGCTGCCATGGGCTTACTACAAATGCATTCTCGACGGCGACAGTTGCGCGTTCTTTGATTACACCGAACCGAACACGCAGGACCAACCCAAGGCCGGCATCCCCGTGGTTCACGGCGAAGGCACCGTCACGGTTCGCAACGGCGTGATCAAGCTCGGTTCGAAGGCGATCCGCACCTGGGGTCTGCAGTCCACCGCCAGCGACGTCCGGGTGGAACTCGACAACGTCAAGTTTGAAGCCGCCGGCATCAACACCTATGCGGTCGACGCGCCGTTCGGCACGCTCAAGAATTGCCGCGTGGAACTGGACACGCCGTGGATCATTGACCGGCACCGCCAGCAGGATTACGGCGTCGCGCTGATGGGCGCCAACAAGCCCAGCGACGTCTCGGATTCGGAGTTCATCGGCGGGCAGGGCCAGTTGACCGTGCGCGGCGACAACTCGAAGATTCACGACAACCTGTTCGTGAACAAGCAGCACGTGGTCAATCACTACAGTTGTTCACCGGGCGGCAACAATACGAAGGTTTACAAGAATAAGTTTCAGCCCGAACAGGGATCGGGAATCCTGATCTTCAAGCAGCAGGGCGTGGAGGTCTGCGAGAACGAATTCCGCATCGAAGCCTCGCCGCCGGTCAACGAATACGCGCAGGCCGATTACAGCGTCAGCGCCATCCGCGTGACCGACTACGACGCGAAAAAGGGCGACGCCAAGGGCTGGTGCGGCAACAACACGATTCATCACAACAAGATTCAGGTGATCGGCCACGCGTTTCCGCAGGCGGATGCCGGCTACAAGCCGATGGTCTACGGCATTTTCATGAGTGTGGGCGGCGAGCAGAATTTCGTCCACGACAACGCGATTACCGTCGAACAAAAGGACGGCGTCAACGACGAGAAGCACGGCGCGTACGCCCTCTACATCGGCGGCTCGGAAAACGGCGGCACGTACACTGACAACACGATCATCAGCAACGTGACGCCGGTGTGGATCGGCACGATGTATGGGCCGGCGGCCAACGCGTCGTTCCGTGGCAACACGTTTCGCAAGGCGCCGGGCGCGTCGGATTTCGTGCCGATTGTGCTGGGCTGGTACAAATTTCCCACGCACAACGTCGGCTTCTACGGCAATAAATTCGAAGGCATGACGTTCCAGGCCGAGGTCAACGACTACACGACCAACTACGTCTCCGAGTACGAATTCGGCTGGCTGCTCACCGTCAAAACCGCGCCCAACGCGGAAGTGATCGTGCTCGAGAAGAGCGGCAAGGAGGTGATCAAGCAGAAGGCCGACGACAAGGGCGTGCTGGTTATTCCGCTGGCTGAGTACAAAGCCGCCGGGCAGGGCCAGTTCGCGGAAAACGGCAAACAGAAAGTGAAGATCGCCCGGACCGACGTCTCGGCCTACACGATCAAGGCCAACGGCAAAGACAAGACGGTCTCGATGACCGCCGATGTCAGCATCGAACTCTAAGCTCACGCAGCACATCTGGAGACGTTCACACCATGGATCTTTCGTACAACGCGGATCACGAAAGTTTTCGAGAAGCCGCGCGCGATTTTGCGAAGCGCGTCGTTGCGCCGGGCGCGCGCGAGCGCGACGCAGAGGCGAAGGCTGATCCGTCCATCTATCGAAAAATGGGCGAGGAAGGCTTCCTGGGCTGCAGCATCCCGAAAAAGTATGGCGGCCTGGGTCTCGACTACCACACGCTCGCGATTCTCAGCGATGAATTTGAATACGTCGACTCGTCCGCGCGCGTGATCGTCTCGGTCCACAACGGCCTGCATTCCTGCGCGCTGCTGCAATGGGGGACGGAGGCGCAGAAGCAGAAGTACCTCGCACCGCTGGCGCGCGGCGAAAAGCTGGCGACCTTCTGCTTGACCGAACCGGCGGCGGGCACGGACGTCGCGGGCATCCAGGCCTTCGCCGAGAAGAAGGGCAGCCGCTATGTCCTCAACGGCGAGAAAATCTGGATCAGTCTCAGCACCGTCGCCGACCAGTACCTGGTGATGGCGCACACCGACCGCGAGAAGCAGGAGAAGCGCGACCATTCCGGCATCAGCGCGTTCATCGTCGAGCGCAATTGGAAGGGCGTGAAGCCCTACGAATTGCACGGCAAACTCGGCGTGCGCGGCGGCGTCACCGGCGGCGTGGCGTTCAGCGATGTCGAAATTCCTGAAGAGAACCTGCTCGGCCACCGCGACGAAGGTTTTCGCATCGCAATGTCGGCGCTGGACAACGGTCGCTATACCGTGGCAGCCGGATCCATCGGACTGATTCGCGCGTGCCTGGACGCGAGCACCAAGTACTGTCACGAGCGGACGTCGTTTAAGCGTGAGATCGGCAAGCATCAGCTCGTTCAGCAGATGATCGCGTTCATGGTTCAGAGCCGTGATACCGGAGACCTGCTTGTGCGCCGCTGCGGCTGGATGAAGAACCAGGGACAGCGATGCACGCGCGAAGTGGCATTGGCAAAGTGGACCAACACGGTCAACGCCCAACAGGCCGCCGACCATGCCATCGAAATCCACGGCGCATACGGATTCAGCAATGAATTTCCTGTCGAACGCTTCTGGCGCAACAGCCGCGGGGCGGTGATCTACGAGGGCAGCAAAGAAATCCAGCAGATCATCCAGGCCGAATACGCGCTGGGGTACCGCCAGGACGGGGCGCTGCGCTGCGAACTCCCGCGCTGGACTGCGGAATAACGCGCGCCTCCTCCAGTTCAATCGAGACTCGAAATTAAAAAGGGAACACACACGCCGATGCACAAACTGCTCCTGCTGGGCGCCGGAAAAATCGGCAGCGCAATCGCCAAACTGCTGGCGCATTGCGGAGATTACGACGTGGTCGTCGCGGATGTCGATGCGCGGGCGCTGGACCGTCTCGCGGCGGGCCTGTCAGGGCAGAAGGTCAAGACATTGAAACTCGACATTTCCGACTCGGCGGCGCTGCGGCAGGCGATGGCCGGCGTGCAGACGGTCGTCTCTGCTTGCACGTTCGACGCCAACATCCGCATTGCCGAAGCGGCGCTGGCGGCGGGGATCAGCTACTTCGATCTGACGGAAGACGTTGCCACGACCAGGGCGATCCAGAATTTTGCGTTGAGCGCCAGGAACGGGCAGATCTTCATGCCACAGTGCGGGCTGGCGCCCGGATTCATCTGCATCGCCGCGTATGAACTCGCGCGTGGTTTCGACAAGCTCGACGAAGTCCGTATGCGCGTCGGCGCGCTGCCGCAATTTCCGTCCAACGCGATGAAATACAATCTGACCTGGTCGACCGACGGCCTGATCAACGAGTACTGCAACCTGTGCGAAGCAATTCACGCCGGGAAGAAAATCGAGATTCTGCCGCTGGAGGGCTTGGAGCATTTCTCACTCGACGGCATGGACTACGAAGCGTTCAACACATCCGGCGGACTGGGAACGCTCTGCGACACCCTTTCGGGCAAGGTTCGCACGCTCGACTACAAGACGGTGCGTTACGAGGGCCACCGCGAGCTGATGGCATTTCTGGTCAACGGACTGCGCCTGTCGGAACGGCGTTCGATATTGAAGGACATCCTGGAGAACTCCGTCCCGATCACGCTGCAGGACGTGGTGCTGGTTTTCTGTACGGTCACTGGATACCGCAACGGCTACCTGACGCAGGTGACCGACGCGCGGAAGATTTACCACAAGCAGATGTATGGCGAACACTGGAGCGCCATCCAGATCACCACAGCCGCGGCGATCTGCGCGGCCGTCGACTTGCATGCGGCAGGAAAGCTTCCGCCTCGCGGATTCGTGCGGCAGGAGCAGATCGGTCTCGATGCGTTTCTGGCCAATCGATTTGGTCAACATTACGCGACCGAACAGGTGCGGGATTATAAGAATGCATAGCGCAGGAGTTTGATTTAGATTGTGGCGTCTTCCAATTCAATCAAATCAGAGAGACACCAGCGCCGATGAAGCTCAACGTCACGCCCGTATTGCGCACAAACACACATCCGATGATGGTGGTCGACGACTACATCGCGCGGATTCGCGAGATGCGGCGCGAACGGTCCGCGCGGCTGGCGGCGTTGCGCACGCACCGCGATGCGTTGCGCTACCAGGAGCGCGTGCAGGAGGCGATAGCGCGTGCGTTCTCGCCGCGCCCCGCGAAAACGCCGTTGAACGCGCGCGTTACAGGAACCGTCGAGATTGACGTCTGCCGCATCGAGAAGATTCTATTTGAAAGCCGGCCGGGATGCTTTGTCACGGCGAATTTGTACCTGCCGCACGGCTGCAGCCGTAATCGCCGCGCACCCGGCGTGCTCGCCGATTGCGGGCATTCGCTGGCGGGAAAACGGGAGCCCAAATACCAGGCGTTCGCGCAGCGGCTGGCCTCGGCGGGATTCATGACGCTGATTATCGATCCGTTCAATCAGGGTGAGCGCGACCAGTATTTCATGCTACCCAAAAAGGAGCGCGCGGATCTCTCCGCCAGCTGCTGTTTCGCGCACAACATGATGGGCAAGCAGCTGGAACTCGTCGGCGAATTCTTCGGCATGTGGCGCGCGTGGGACGGCATTCGTGCGCTGGATTATCTGCTGACGCGCCCGGAACTCGACCCGCGCCACATCGGCGTGACGGGCAATTCCGGCGGCGGCACGATGACGACGTGGAACTGGGCAATCGAACCGCGGCTGACGATGGCGGCGCCCAGCTGTTTCGTCACGTCGTTCGCGCGAAATTTGGAGAACGAACTCCCCGCCGATTGCGAACAGTATCCGCCGGGGGTGCTCGCCGCCGGCCTGGAGATGGCCGACTTCATCATCGCGCGCGCGCCGGTACCGGCGATTCTTCTGGGCCAGAAATTCGATTTCTTCGACCGGCGCGGGCTGCAGGAAGCTCACGTGGAAATCCGCCGCTTCTTTGAATTGCTCAAGGCGCCGCCGCGCAACGTGGAGCTCTTCGTCGGCCCATCGGGGCACGGCTATTCGCATCACAATCAGGACGCAATGGTTCAATTCTTTGCGCGCCACGCGGGCCTGATGGGTCGCGTCAAGAAGCTGTCGGATCGGGAATGTGTCGATGTCCACGAAAAGTTGAATGTCACCCCGCGCGGAAATGTGATCGCGGCGGGTGCGACGCCGATCTTTGAGCAGATCGCCGCAATTGCGAAAAAGCAGATTGCGGAGCGCCAGGCGCGTCCCGCGCGTACGCGCGCGGTATTGGCTCAGCGTGTCCGCAGGGTCCTGCAACTGGAACCCCGACCCGGTACGCCTGGCGGCACAGCGAACCCGCCCGAGTACCGCGTCCTGCGTCCGAATTCGTATGAGCATTTTCGCGCCGCGCGGTTTGCGGTGGAGACAGAGAATGGAAAGAACGGAGACGCATCCCGGGTCAGCGGCATTCGCGCGTTTTTATTCAAGCCGATGAGCACGGACGGCCACACGCTGGACGTGGAATCTCGGATCACGCTCTATCTTCCGCATCTAAGCGCCGAGGCCGAACTCAACGACCGTGCGCTCACGGGAAAATGGCGTGGCCAAGCGGGATTTTACGCGCTGGATGTCCGAGGCACCGGTGAGTCGATGCCGATTCAGCCGCCCGCCACGGATTTCTTCGAACCTTATGGCCTCGACTACATGTGCCATGGCCACGGCATTCTGTTTGGCGAAAGCTACCTGGGGCGGCGCGTGTTCGATGTGCTCCGCACGCTCGATCTGCTGATTCACGACGGGGCCACGCGCGTGGATCTGGTGGGCCACGGCCAGGGCGCGATCCTGGCGGCGTTCGCGGGGCTGCTTTGCAGCCGTGTCGCGACCGTAACCTTGCGCAACTTGCCGAAGTCGTTTGATGCCTGGGCACTAACGCCGATCGTGCGCTGGCCCGCGGCGAACTTTCCGCACGGCGTGCTGAAGCACTTCGACTTGCCGGACATCGTGCGAGCGCTGGGACGGCGCGTGCGCACTCTTCGCGCTTAGCACTGGGCGCCGCTTTCGAGAGTCTCTCTTTCGACAGAGTCTGGAGCTGTCGGTCTCTCCCTGAAGAGAGGTTTATGCGATGGCGACGACTCCCTGGAAGCGGTCGAGGGCCTCAGGCTTCAACGCGACCAGGTTCTGGGTGAAGGGGTCGACGTCGGTTTTTTCGGTGTAGCGTTCCAGGATGCGGCGCAACGGAGAGAAGACGTAGCTCTCGTAGCCAAAATCCTTGAACTTCGCGATCAGGTCGGTGCGCAGTTTCTTGCCGTCGCGGGCGTCGTAGATGACGATGGGGGCGCCCGACCTCAGCGTTTTTTCGGCGCCAGCGATGGCTTGGAGCGCGCCGTTGCCGATGTCGAGTTTCAGCATGTCGACCGTTTCCAGTCCAGCGGCAGCCAGGACCTGGTCGATGGTCTTCAACTGCACGGGCTTTCCTTCGGCTTCTCCGTCGACGAGTTCTGAGAATTCCGGCGTGTCGCCGGCGCGCAGGCGGCCGATGCCTTCGTGGTCGCTGACGGCCAGTTCATGAATCTGCACGGTCGCGTGTTGGGCGGCGGTTTTGCGGAGCAGCGCGGCGTTACGCGAATCGGCTTCGATGGCGAGGATGCGGCCCTGCTCGCCTGCGAAGGGGGCGGCTCCGAACGCGTAGACTCCGACAGCGGCGCCCACGTCCAGCACACGATCGCCGGGGCGGACGAGGCTGCGGAATAAATCGAGCTCCGGTTCGTACCAGTCGCCCCGTTCCAGCATCACGAACGTGCTGAGATTCGTGAGGTCCTTGGACAGGTGGAGCGTGCTGCCGAAATACGGGAGCTGGAGTTCTTCAAGCTTTCCTTCGCACAGTTGCAGCGCGAGGGTGGGGCGGACATCGGTCTGGATGCGGCGCGCGTGATCGAGCGTTTCCAACGCGGTGCGGGAGATGGCCACGCCGCGGCTTAACGCGAAGAGCGCGAAGAGCAGACCGAAGCGCAGGAACGGTTCGGGGTTGTTCGGTTCGAGCTTGGCCCACGCGATTACCCAGTCCTTGTACTGTTCGCGCGCGAGGAAGCTGGAGTGCGCGCTGAATTCGATGCATTGGCGCAGGAAAACGCCTTCGATCGTGGGTGCGTTGCAACTGGAGAGCAGCGCCTGCGGGAAGCCGCCGGAGAACTGGCCGCGCTTCAAGTTGGCCAAACCCTGGCTCGCGTACTGCGCGGCCGAAGAATAGTGTCCGAAGCGCGCCATGCCGTCAGCCAGGAGCGCGAGTTCCGCGACGCGACCGATGACGAGGGCTTGATTCGAGATTGCCGTCGAGGCAGAGGAATCGGGCTTGGCTGCAACCGGCGCGGGAGCGGGCGCGACCGCTGGGGTCGGAGCAGGGGGCGTCGTCGTGGCGGCGGGTTTGCCGAGCAGGTTCGTCAATTCTTGGACGTACGATTGCGGAGTTTTCGCCAGGGTGCTCTGGTCGATGATCGGTGCGGGCGCGGTATAGGTCGCGGTGGGAACGTTGCCGCGTTCCTGCTGCTTCTGGCACCAGCGCTGCCACATCCAGCGGTATTTCTCTTCGATGGACGTCGCGAACTTGTCGGCATCGCAGAGCGTGCTCTTGGCCATTTTGCCACGCAACGACAGTCGGATCTGTTCCAGGCGATTGGTGTCCGTGGCGATCGCGACGGCTTTCTGGACGTATTCTTCTTTCGACTGACAGATGAATTCTTCGAGACCGACGCGCGAGAGTAGACTGGCGCCGACGCGACAGGCGTGGATGTTGCCGTTGAGCGTGATCAGCGGCACGCCCATCCACATGCCTTCGCAGGTCGTCGTCGTGCCGTTGTAGGGGAACGGATCGAGGCAGATGTCGACATCGCCGTAGAGACCGAGATGGTTGAAGCGTGCCTGTTCCCACGCGAGCATGTTGATGCGGTCGGCGGTGACGCCGAATTCGCCGAACATGTTGATGTAGCGGTCGCGCGTGAATTTGTCGGAGAAGGCGTTGGCTTTGAGCGAAATCTTGGAGCCCGGAACGCTGAGAATAATGCGCGACCAGAGTTCGATCACTTCGCGCGAGAGCTTGTGAATCACGTTGAACGAGCCGAAGGTGACGTGGCCCTTGACCTTGGCCGGGAGCGGCACGACGGCCGGCGCGTCGTCGTGAACTTTGAAGCAGAGGAATCCGCCGGGCAGACGCACGACTTCTTCGGTGTGGAACGCTTCAGCGCCTTCCGGATCGGCGATGGCGTCGGTGATGCGGTAGTCGACGGCGTGCATGCCGGTGGTGTCGGGGTAGCCGAGATAGGTGACTTGGATTGGCGCGGGTTTGCGCGCCAGCGTCAGCAGGCGGTTGTTGCTGGTGTGCCCGGCGCATTCCACCAGGATGTCGATCTGGTCGCGGCGGATCATTTCAGCCACGGCGTCGTGTGACATGCCGATGGTGCTGCGCCAATTGTGGAAGAGCTTCTTCATCACTTCCGTCTTCCAATCGGGCTTGGGCACTTCGGCGTAGGCGAAGGTTTCAACCTGGTCGGGGTGGTGCGCGCCGATCAATGGTTCGAGGAAGAAGACGCAGGAGTGGTCGCGGATGTCCGGTGAGACGTAGCCGACGCGCAGACGCCGGTTGGGATCAGGGATATTGGCGTGCGACTTGGCTTCCATGTCCGCCGGCGAATGCTTGACGCCCCACTTCTTGTGTTCCTCGAAGATGACCTCCGGCGTAAAGCCGGGGAAGCAATGGCTGGTGAAGAGAATGTTGGAGTGCATTTCAGCCGACTGCGGTTTGAAGGAGATGGCCTTGCGCAGCATCTCGAGGGCTTCGTCGCAGCGTCCTTGTTCCTTATAGATGCCGCCGAGATTGTTGTAGGACTCGGCGTAATCGGGCTTGTACTCAATGGCTTTCTGGTACGCAGCGACGGCTTCAGGGAGGCGCGAGAGCTTCTTCAGCGCCACGCCGATGTTGTTGTAGCAGTCGGGGTAGGTGGGATCGATCGAGAGCGCCTTGCGGTAGCAGATCAGCGCTTCTTCGTGCTTGTCGATGCTGTCGAGCGTCGTGCCCATGTTGTTGTACGCGCCGACGAATTCGGGTTTCAGGTCGGCGGCGGTCTGGAAGCACTTCAGCGCGTCGCGGAAACGGTGAACGGATTTGTAGACGATGCCCAGGCTGTTCTGGATGTCGGCGTCGTTGGGGAGAATGGCGATGGCCTTCTCGAAAATCTTGATCGCTTCTTCGTAGTTGCCGCGGTCGGAGAGGATGCGGCCGAGGTTGTGCATCGCCGGCGCGAACGTCGGCTTCATGCTCAGCGCCTTGCGGTAGCCGAGCAGAGCTTCATCCACCCGTCCGCGCTTCTGCGCGTTGACGGCGGTATTGTAAATTTGTATCGCGGATTCAGCTCGAAGGTCGACGTTTTGGCGGAAGGTCTTGGCAAATGCACGGTTCATCCTGTTACGCCTCCAGTTAGCGGATAGCAGAGTTCAAATTGTTAAAGATAGGATTTGCAATTAGAGCGCCGAACAGGAGAGAACTTTTGGATTTTATAAGTGCTTTAAAATCGGACGATCGAGAGGAAGTGGCTGCAAAATTTGCTGACAACCACTAGTTGGATTTTACAACGGGCTCCGGAGACGCTTTCGTGCCGAGGGCTGCGGGCTGCGCACTGGTGGCGCCTTTGAGCAGGCGTGCAAGATTTTCAAGGCTGTCGTGAGCCGGCTTGGCGGAGAGTGCGGTCTCTTCGCGGATTTCGTTGAGCAACTCGCCGCGGACGATGTTGACGGAGCGGGGCGCGACGATGCCCAAACGGATCTGGTCGCCGTCCACGCGGAGCACCCGCACTTCGATGTCCTTGCCCAGGAGCAGGAACTCGCCTTCTTTGCGCGTGAGAACGAGCATGGCGTACTCCTTTCAGCTCTGTAGCAAGCGGTGGCGCACTGAATAACGTCCGGCGTTAACAAGGACGACCTGTCGGCCTTCGCCAGTGGCGGGGTTGATCAGCAGCGGGCCGGCGAAGTTCGCCGTCGCCTGCTCCACGCCGCGGCTTAAATTCACGATGGAGAGCACCAGTGGTTTGTCGTCGGGCTTGAGTTTCAGTTCTTCGATGTCGGTTTCGAAAAACTCCGGCTTGTATTCTTCCATCAATGAAAACGGATCGATCAGGACGAAGGCCAGCTCGAGGTCTTCGCAGACCAGGCGCAGAAATGGCGCGACCGAGGTATCGGCACGCAGCGCGAAGTTCTTCGCGGTGGCAAAGGGAGTCAGGCCGCCGGCGAAATGGACGCGGGTCGGCAGCACGGCCGACGCGCGCACGGAAGCGGGGCGGGGTGCTTTTTCCTGAACAGGGGCGGGGAAGAATCGCGTCTCAGTCATGTTTACCTCAGGTAATCCAACAGGCTCATTTGCCCGACTTTTGCGCCGATGGCCAGCGCGGCTTGATAGGCGTTCTGCAACCCGGCGAGTTTGGTGGCCGACGCGGCCACGTCGGTGTCTTCGACGGCGGAAAGATTCTGGCCGAACTGATCGTGCAGGTCCTGCTGCGCGGTGGTCATCGCTGCCAATCGATTCTGCGTGCCGCCGACCTTCACTTCCGCGGCCGTCAGATGTGCCAGCACGGTGTTGACGGCGCCGACGTCATTGGAGAGGTTTTGCGGATTGGAAGTCAGGTCGTTGCGGAGCTGAATCAGGGTCTGGAACGTATCGATGCCCGCCCCGACATCCTTGAAGACGCCGAAGGTGCCGCCGTTCTCGTTGGAGCCCAGTGCGTTGTAGTCGATCAGTTTGCCCGGTGCGTATTCGGCCTGGAGCGACGAGCCGTCGCCGTTGTAGGTCACTGAGGTGATGTTACCCGCTGCGTCTTTGACGGCCGTGAAGGCCGGCGTGTTCGACTTCGCTCCGGAGAAAATATACTGCCCTTCGAACTGCTGCGCTCCGGTGTCGATGAGTCCTTGGATGACCTGATTGACTTCGCCGGCGATGGAGGCCAGGTCGCTGGGGGATTTGGTGGCATCGCCGCCAGAGATGGCCAGTTCGTGCGCGCGCTGAATGTACTGCACGGCGTTGCCGACGGCAGTTCCGGTCATCTGCGAGAAGGAATTCATTGCGTCGATGTTCGTCAGGTCCTGCTGGACGCGGGAATCTTCCGCGTGCAACTGCTGCGCCTGCGATGCGGCGATGGGGTCCTGGTCGATGCGCGTCAACCGTTTGCCGCTGGAGATCTGCTGCTGAATCGTCAGCTGTTGCGCGAGCAAGCTGTTGTATTGTGGCGCGAGATCCAGATAGCGCGCCTGATCGGTGACTCGTGTTGTCATCTGCCACGTCCCTTAGCCGGCCGTTACAATCCAACCTTGCCCATGCGGTTGATGATCATGTCCATGCATTCGTCCACGGTCGTGATCACGCGCGAGGCGGCCTGGTACGCGCGCTGATACTGCATCATGTTGGTCAGTTCTTCATCGGTACTGACGCCGCTGACGGAAGCTTGTTCAGCCGTCAGATTTTTCAGCGAGTTGGAATGCGTGGTCTGCATGCTGTTGGCCTGGTTGGCCTGTGAACCGAGCTGGAGGCTCAGTGTTGAAATCGCCGATCCCAGCGTCCCGGTCGGCACGCCGGCCGGGTAGACCAGTTGATCCTGCAGCGCCACCATGGCCAGTGCGGCGGTGTTGTCGCCTTTGGCTGCCGTCTTCCCTGCGACGACCTTGGCCGGATCGCTCTGAACCACGGGATTCATGGCCATGGTCGAGGCGCTGGAGCCGGTGAAAAAATTGACGCCCTGCGCGCCGTTGAGATCGAACGCGGCACCGGGAGCGGCGTGGATTGCATTGACCTGGTTGATCACTACGCTGGCCAGGCTGTCGAGCGAATTCTGCATCGAGTCGATATTGGTGTACGACTGGACGAAGCCGGCCACTTGTCCGCCGCTGGTGGCCAGCGAGACGCCACCGGCCTGAATCTGCGGGTGCGCCGGCGAACCGACGCTGGCGACCGAGACACTCGAAGCGGTAAAGTTGTTCACCAACGACTGCCCATTGACGGCAATGTTGATCGAGCCGTTGGTCTGCGTACTCAGGGTTAGATCCATGTAGCCGCTGAGTTTATCCAGCAGCTGATCGCGTTGGTCCATCAGATCGTTGGGCGTACTGCCGTGCTGGGAGACGTTGTTGATCTGTTGATTGAGCGACGCGACGCTGGTGAGCATCGAATTAATGTCAGTGGCCGACTGATTGACTTGCGTATCGAGCCCCGACTGGACCGTGGCGAGCTGAGCATTGGCGGTCTGAAAATCCGAGGCGAGCGTCGTGCCGGCTTCGATCACATTCTGCCGATTGCTGATCACGTCCTGTGGCGAGGTGGAGAGCGTCTGGAACGCGTTGTAGAAGTTGGTCAGGTCGGCGTTGAGCGTCGGGTTGGTCGGATTGCCGAGCACGCCTTCCATGTTCTGCAGATCCTGTCCGACCTGCTGATACTTGGCCTGCTGCCCAATCTCCGCGCGCACGGCGTTGTCGATGAACGGCGAGCGCTGCCGGGAGATGCTGGTGATCTGGACACCCATTCCGACCTGCCCGGGGATGATGCTGAGCGGATCTTCTTCGCTCAAGTTCATGCGCTGGCGGGAGTAGCCGGGAGTGCTGGCATTGGCGATATTGCTCGACGTAATCGCCAGACCATTCTGAAAGGTCTTCAGACTACTCATGCCAGATTGTAGGATGCCGCTGAGTGTCATCGGCATAAAAGTAACTCCTCCTGCTTTCCACTTCGGATGCTTTCACGCACAATGAAGCCCGAATGCGGAAAGATTCTCAGAACTGCAACAACCCGTCGGCAGCCTCGGGGCCAGATTCAGGCGGAGATGTTCAAGTCCTGAAGCACGGCGTCCCGCATCGCTCCGCTTTCGTCGTACGATGAAGTCTTGCCCATGGATTCGGCGAACGTGCGGATGATCTTCAGTCCGCCATTGCAGATGGAGCGGTTGGATTCCTGGAGCTGCATGATGCGGCGAACCAAGTCTCGCGCTTCGCCCATCTCGCTGGCTGGAATCTGGTCGATGCTGAACGTTTTGGCTTCGGGGAGAATTTCGCCGATGTCGTGAACGGCTTCCAACGTCCCTGACGCGCTGGCAGTAACCAGCTTGCGGTTGAGCAACTGCAGTGACTCGTACAACTTGCGCAGGAAGTTCATAGGGTCGCTGGATGAAGTCTTCATTTTTTGCTGGTTCCTGATGAAATGGGCGCTACGGCCGCTGCGGGATGTGAAGCCGAGTTGGCGGGTGAGGCGTCGGAGCCCTCGCCGGCCAAGCCAGACTGGGTCTTGCTGATTTCACTTTGGGTGTGAAGCAACTGGCGGCTGAGGCTGTCGGAAAGTCCCAACAGGCCGGTGTCGGCGATGTTCTGTGCCAGCTGCTGGCTCATCATGTCTTGAAAGGTGGACGAGGCGAACGACTTGGAGAACATGCCGCCCTTGGGGCGCGCTTCTTTCAGCATGTCCGTCAGCCAAAGGGCTTCCATGGAATGCGCGGCCTTCTTCAAACGCGCTTTGGGATCGCGGGGCAGTGCACCGAGGGCCGAGTTCTGCATCGTACCGGTGGAAGAAATGCCAGAAGTCGTTGAACTTGTGGGTGTCACAGCAAATTCTCCCGGGTCGAGCGCCTCACTGAGCATGATGGCGAATGGTGTGCCAGCCTTACATGATCACCAGTTCGGCATTCAATGCGCCCACTTCCTTCAGAGCCTGAAAGATGGCAATGATGTCGCGCGGCTTTACCTTTAGAGCGTTGAGCGCCGCGGCCAGATCGGCCAGCGTCGGGCCGTGTTCGAGGACGATGGCACGGCCGTTCTCTTCGACGGTTTCGGTCGCCGTATCGGTGGTGACGACGGTCGTACCGTTGCTCAGGGAATTGGCCTGCGAGACGGCGTTCAAGCGTTTGATCGTAATGTACAGATTTCCGTGCGAGAGCACGGTCGGTGAGAGGCGGACCAGTGCGCCGGCGACGATTGTTCCGGTGCGTTCGTTGATCACCACGCGGGCGGAAAGATCGGGCGTGAAGAGCAGGCTTTCGAGTTCCGCGACCGTGGCCATCACGGTGGTCTGTTCGTTGGGATTGCAGGGCAGGCGGAATTCAATGGTCATCGGATCGATCGCTTTGGCCGAATCGGCCCAGCGGGTGTTGATGCATTCGGCCATGCGCTGCGCGGTGGTGAAATCGCCTTTTCGCAGAATGATGCGGACGACGCCGTTGTGGGCAAAGGTCGTTTCAACTTCGCGTTCGATCAGACCGCCGTTGGGAATGCGGCCGACGAGCGTATGATTTTTCTGCACGGTGGAGTCGCCGCCGCCGTTGGCTGAAAAACCGCCCACGGAAATCGCGCCTTGAGCCACGGCGTAGACTCGGCCGTCGGCGCCCTTGAGCGGAGCTTGAATGAGGATGCCGCCCTGGAGCGTGGAGGCGTCGCCCATCGATGAGACCTGGATGTCGATCTTCGCGCCCTTCTTCATGAACGGCGGCAACTGTGCGGTGATGGCGACAATGGCCACGTTCTTGGGATTGAGCTGGGCGGCCGGGACGGTGACGCCCATATGTGCGATAAAATTTGAAAGGACCTGCAGCGTCTGCGTGCCCTGCTTGTCGCCGGTGCCGTCGAGGCCCACGACGATGCCTTCGCCGACGAGCTGATTGTCGCGCACGCCCTGAATGTCCGCGACGTCCTTGATGCGCACGGTTGGCGCTTCGATCGTCTGCTGATTGGAGCGCCGTTCCGCAATAACCGGTGAGGCACTGGAGACCGGCCCCTTGACTGCAATGGGGGGAGCGACAGGAGTGGGAGGAGTGGGCGGTGTTGCTTCCGCGCCCAGCGCTTGTCCGACGAGCACGGTCATCAGGAGCACGATCACGAGATTACGCATGGCCACCGTCCGTTCTCTGTCGCGAGAGTGAGTGAATTAGAAGAGGTTGACCCAGTCCAGCAGGCGGGCGACCTGGGTGCGCTTCTGCGCGTCATCCAGCGGGCCTGCACCGGCGATGTGGACGCGGGCTTCTGCCAGCGCGGTGGACGGCACGGTGTTATCGGGCGCGATGTCGTGTTCGCGGACGATGCCGGTGAGAGTGACGGTCTGGACTTCGCCGGAGAGCGTGACTTCGCGCGACCCGCTGACGACCAGATTTCCGTTGGGCAGCACTTCGACCACCTGGGTGCTCACGGTCGCCGTCACGGTATTCGAATCGGTCACCGTACCGCCGCCGGCGTAGGTTCGTGCCGACTTGTAGCTGAGGTTCGGTGTCGCACCTTTCAGTGTGCCCACGCCGGGGAAGAAGAACTGCGACGCGGAGGCGTCGGTTCCCTGTGTCTTATTCGTTGCGGTATTGCGTGTGTGGGAGGCGTTCACTTTTTCAATCACGAGCACGGTGACGATGTCACCCTTGTTGCGCGCTTTGATGTCTCCGGTCAGAGAATTATCGTTGCGGGCATCGGCCTGCCAGAGCGAACCATCGCTGACGACCGATGGCGAGCTGATGATCTTGACCGGCTGCGGCAGCGTCGCGGCCGTCGGGCGGCCCTTGGGCGCCACACAGCCGCTGAGTGCCAGCGTGGAGATCAGAGTGAGAATGGCGGTGCGCATGGTCGAAGGTTCCTCTCTTGAACGGAAAATTTAGCGTTGGCCTTTGCCGTTGGGGTTGCTGGGATCGTCCATGCAGGCTTCTCGCAAACCGGAGGCGCGAGCCACAACTTCGGCGTTGCTGTCGGCGATAAAAATGTGGACCGGGTCGTCGAGCGCCGCGTCGCCGCGCGCTTGTCCCGTGGCGGTCAGTTCCAGCGCGCCGCGCCGGACCGTCAGGTGGACGGCCTCGCCGCGCTTGATCACGAACGGCAAGGCGAATTCGGAGCGTGTCAGCATTTGTCCGGCAGAGATCGATGTGCGCGCGCGCATGCCGTAGAGCTTGGTCACGTCGCAGCGTTCGCGGAGATCATTTGCTGTGACTTCCTTGCGGATCGATTTCACTTCGTTGGCTTCCAGCACGTCGCCCGAAGGAATGTGCTCGGCAGCCACGCGAATCGTGCAGGTGATGTGCGCGTTGACGGTGCAGACCGTCTCGGCGACGCGTTTTCCGTTCTGCAGAATGCGCACGCGGACGCTCTGGTTGCCAGGACGCGCACCTTCTTCAGGCAGATCGGCGCTCAGTTCGTACGCGCCGGCGCGGATAATCTGGTCGGTGGTGTTGCCAACGGATTCGCAGCGGACGTCGAAGTCCTGGTCTTTGGAGAGTTCGTTGCGCACGGCCGTCGCGGCGGCTTCAGCCAACTGCGGACCATTGACGACGTCCGCGGAGGCCATCACTTTGACGTCGCTGCCTTTCAAATCGGGTTTCGTCTTGGACTTCGAGAATTTCTGGAGCGCGATCAGCACATCCGAGACGGTGACGGTGCGAACCTGTCCCGGATTGGCCGCGCGGCAGACGGGGAACTTGTACATCTCTGTCGCGACCGCATCGGAGACACCGGTGATCTGGGCGACATCGCCGAGGCAAACTTGTTCGTCCGTCGACGTGGCGTCGGACTTCAGCGTCACGCAGAGAGTGGAAGCCGGAATCGCGACGGGCGCGACAGCGGCAATCGGCTCGGCCAGCACCGCCTCGCCCGCCCGGAGAGACGGGGCGGACGAGACGAGCGCCAAAGAGAGCAGTGTGACAGTGGAGAAGATTTTCACGGTCGATTACCTCTTCAGGTTGTTGGTGGCCTGGAGCATTTCATCGCTGGCCTGGACGGCCTTGGTGTTCATTTCGTACGCGCGCTGGGCGACGATCAGGTTCACCATTTCGTCGACGACTTGAACGTTGGAGGATTCGAGCGTGCCCTGCTGCAGGCTGCCGAAGCCGTCCTGGCTGGGAATGCCTTCCTGCGGATCGCCGCTGGCGGCCGACGGCTGCATCAAGTTGCGGCCGAGGGACTGCAGGCCTGACGGATTGACGAAGCGGTAGAGTTTGATCTGGCCTTTGTCGGCGGTGGTGCCGTTGACGACTTCCGAGACGGTGCCGTTGCCAGAGATGGTCACGGCCGTCGAGTTGGGCGAAAGCGCGTCGATGCCGTCGATTTCAAAACCATCGGAGTTGACCAGGCGGCCTTCGGAGTTTTTGCTGAAGGATCCGTCGCGCGTGTAGGCGAGGGTTCCGTCGGGCATTTTAACTCGGAAAAAGCCCTGGCCATTGATGGCCACATCGAGATCGCGGTTGGTGACCTGCAGCGACCCCGGCGTGAAGACCTTGGAGATGGAGACCATTCGCGTGCCGAGTCCCATCTGGACGCCGGAGGGCGTCTTGGCGCCGTTGCCCTGATTGCCGCCCGGAGCGCGAATGGTGTCATAGAGCATGTCCTGGAACATCACCTGGCTGCGCTTGAAGCCGGAGGTGTTCACGTTCGCGAGATTGTTGGCGATCGTGTCCACGTTCATCTGCTGAGCTTGCATGCCGCTGGCGGCGGCCATCAATGCGCGAATCATGTGTAGTTCTCCAATTTAGTTCGTGACCACTGCGTTCGTTACGATCCGGACAGATCCTGGATCGCCTTGCTCAAACCTTCGTCCTGCGCCTGGAAAGCGCGGGTCAACATTTCGTACATGTGCTGGTTCTGGATCATGGTCGTCATCTCGACCGGTGCGCTGACGTTGGACATTTCCAACTGGGAGGGCGCGAGCTTGGCGGGGATCTCGGTGACCTTGGCGCCGTTGGCGGAAAAAAGCGCGCCGCCGTCGGACTTCAGCGCGTCGGTGCGGTCGACGTTGAAGACGGCGATCTTGTTGATCTCGCGGCCCTTGACGCTGATCGTTCCGTCGGCGCTGATCGTTGCGCCATTTTCGGCGGTGATCGTGCCGCCGCCGGCGCTGAGCACGGGATAGCCGGCGTCGTTGACCAGTTCCTTGTTGTTATTGAGCATGAAGTGGCCGGCGCGGGTGAGGCGCGGACCGCCTGGCGTCTGAATCTGGAAGAAGCCGGGGCCTTCAATGGCCGCGTCGAGGGGTGCGCCGGTGGGCGTCATCTGTCCGCCCGACCAATCGTAGGTGACCGGTTTGGTGTAGACCAGATCCTGCGGCGGCACTTTTACGCCGTTGGCTGCCTGCGCTTCGCGCGCGCCGGCCATCTCTTTATTGAAAGAGCCGAACGCGACGACTGAGCGCTTGTGGCCGAGGGTGGTCGAGCCGCTGAGGTTGGCAGCATTTTCTGTCTGCTGCGTCCAGCGGGCGTTCATTGCAGATACTACCGAGTAAATTCCGGGTGTCATGGCTTCGCTCCTGTGACGTAACACAGAGAGCAACGCCAATGCCACCACACGCGGGATAATTTGCCGCGTACGGTAGAACCTGGGATTTAATTGGGGGAGGTGAGGTGTGTTGAACTGGCAAAGGGCTGGTGGCCGGGAGTCAGAACTTGCGTGCGCAATCTGCGCAGCGCATGGAACTAGTCTGACTCCAGACCTCGGAGTCCGCCGTTATGCCTCAGCGCTAAAGCTGTCGGCAATTTTTTCGGCGGTCTTTTCAATCGCGCCCTTGTCGTTGTATGAACCCGACTGCAGAATCGACTTGGCTCGCTCGACCATCTCCGGTCGAACCGCGCCCGAAGCGCCCTTGCCCTGTTCCAGCAGCTGCTGGGCACCGGCCGAAAATTCAATGGTGTCGCTGCTTCCGCTGTCGGTATCGCCATCGTGATCGATATCGGGCGTGCTGGCGGGAACCACCTGGCCGGCCTTCTCGCCTTGCTTGGCCGCTTCGGCTCGGGGATCTTTCGGTGCCGGGCCGTTAATGCTGTTGTTGACGTCGACTCGCATATTCCTCTTCTCCTGCAATGCTTATCGGCGCCATTATGCCGCGTTTAAGCCCTAAACTCCAACTTTTTATTTATCCTGGAACGTGTTGTCCTGAAGATACTTCGGCAATTGAGACAGGTACGTCATCAAAAGCGACTGAGACAGTCCGATCTCTTCAGCCACTTCCAGCTGGGTCACATCCAGCTCCAGTTCTTCATCGGACAGTCCCAGCGCACCCAAGGCGCGATCGGCGAGCATCACACAAGCGGCAGTGGAGGCGACGGCCGAGCAATCGGAGACGTTGACTTCCGGACAGACCTCGAGCACGTACTGCATCGCGGTATTGAGGGATTCGATGTTGTGATGCGCGCCGGCAGCGACGCGAACTTCCAGCGGCATCTTCCAGATCGTCAGCAGTGCATCGCCCATGGCCAGATGGCTCTCTTCGACCAGCATTTCGAGCACGCCAGGCCGAACGCCAGGATACTTGCTCAGGATATTGTTGAGGGTGACCCACGCGGCGAGTTTACCGATGTCGTGCATCAGGCCCATCATGAACGCGGCCTGCTGTGGCATGCTCAGGCGCTGGGCCAGGAGCTGCGAGGCGAGCGCGGCGTTGTTGGCGTGCGACCACAGTCCCATGGCGCTGTGACCCAGGCGCTTTTCGCGCACAATCGTGCCGTTGAGTGAAATACTGAGGACGAGATTCTTGGTGACGGCCATGCCCAGTCGGTCAACGGCGACATGGACGGAGTCGATCACGCGCGTGCCGGCATAGAAGGGCGAGTTGGCCATGCGCAGGAACTTAGCCGTCAGCACCGTGTCGGTCTGGAGCGCGTGGGCGATCTTTTTCGGCGAGGCGTTGGGATCCTGGATCAGGTTCATTACGCGCACCGCGGAGGTCGGCAGCATGGGCAGATCGAACGAGGGATCCGCGAACATTGCCTTGCAGTTCTTCGTGGACTCGCGGAATTCCTCCGCGAGCTTGACCTCGTTGAAACTGTCGGGTTGGAGCAGTTTGCGTTTGGGCGGATTCTGCGTTTCCGCCACTGCGATCGATTTGTGAGAGTCACCGCCGGCCGATGGTGCGCCGGTGGCCGAAGGCGCCTTGGTGTTCTGGAGCGAATTGAGCATTTTCAGGTTCCCTTAATCATCGTTGTTAAGGACGCACAGTTGACCGATCCGACCCGCGTTCAGGCCGGCGCGGGCAACGTCACGAGGCTCTTGATCTTTTCGTACAGCGTTTCGGGCGTGAACGGCTTGACGATGTAATTGGCCGCGCCGCACTTGATCGCTTCGACAATGCGTTCCTTTTCCGCTTCGGTCGTCACGATCACCACAGGCATGGCAGTGAGCTTGGGGTCGGCCTTCACCGCCTTGAGGAGATCGATGCCGGTCATCTGCGGCATGTTCCAATCGGTCAGCATCAGATCGAAGGGACCTTGCGCGGCGAGCACGGTCAGCGCTTCGGTGCCGTCGCCTGCCTGGGCGACGTCGGTCACCTTGATCTTCGCCAGACAGTTGATGAGGATTCGCCGCATCGTTGAGGAGTCGTCGACCACTAGAACGCGCATATTGAAAATCTCCGAGTAGGGCAGCCGCAAAATTTTCCGGGCACTTTAGGACGCTTGCCGGACACCGAACAGATTGCAATCCTCTTGCCACAACCTGCGGGGAATCGTTAGGAAATGGATGTGCAGTAAATGCCTGAGCACTGCTGAGAAAATGGGCCTTTGATTTGCCATGTAACACTACGGAACGCAGTGAATGGACACCTCGGAGAATTTTACAATGGGAAATCGCACCGCAATCATCCGCCGCAATACCGCCTGCTTGAAGGCCAGCGCCGTTACCGTGGCGACGCAGCCGGTCCTGATTCAGCCTATGGGAAAGCATTCTGAATTCGGCAAGCTGACACTGAAGAAAGAGAACGGCGCTGTGAAGGGATTCGAATACGAATGTGTCTGTGGCCATAAAGATTACTTTGTCTGCGACTAACACACCAGCCGATGCAAGCGTCCGAGAAATCGGACACTGTCCAGTCCATACCACAACACAACGTGCTCACTGACCGACTCGACCCGCACCAAAACCTACGCCACTCGATTCGCCTGCAGCGCAAGCAAGTAGCGCTGCAGCGCTTTTTCCACGTCCGGCTGAAGCTTATAAAAGCGCACGTGCATGCAATATGCATGCACTCGTCCGCCGCTGGTGGAGAGCACTTCCGCAGACACACTTCGCAGTTTGGGATCGTTGTCGTAGATACGCAGGAGAATCCGTTCGCCCGGCGGCACGCAAAACGGGAGCTCGACGGCCGCGCCGCCCAGACTCAAGTCGCGCAGGACTGCGTTGAGGCCCACCTGGCAGACAGAATTGCAGTGGTGTCGGTAGGTTGTCCGGCGGTCGGTAGCGTTGGAGTTTTTCATCGCCACACGCGGCCCAGCAGGTGTTGATTTCTAACCATCAGGCCAATTGACCTGAAGGTCCCCACGAGCCTACTCGCGGCAAGTGAGGAACCGCTTCAGTCGTTCCAGCGCACGTCCGTGAATCTGCGAGATGCGCGATTCGGAGACGTTCATCGCGGCGGCAATTTCGTTAAACATGATGCCTTCGTGGTAGTGCAGCACTAGGATGGCGCGTTCGCGATCGGGGAGGGCTTCAATCCCTTTGACTAGCGCGGCTTTGGTTTCGCCATCGGTGAGCTGCTGGAGCGGATCGCGGACCTTGTCGTTCGAGAGGCCGGCAGCGGTCGCGTAGGAATCGTCGTGATCCGACTGACCATTCGACGAGACGGCATCGAGCGAGAGCTTGCCGGACATGCGCGAGTAGCGTTCAAGATGCTTGAGCTCATCGGCTGAAACTTCCGCTTCCTCGGCCAGCTCTTCCATGCCAGGCTGGCGGCCGGTGCGCTGGAGGAAGCTGTTGGTGGCGCCGTTGAGTACCTTCGCGGCGCGGCGGACGGTCCGCGGGGTGCCGTCCATGGAGCGGACGCGGTCGAGAATCGCGCCCCAGATGCGCCGGCGCGCGTAGCCTTCGAACGTGGTGCCGAACGACGGGTCGTAACCGTCGATGGCCATGAAGAGTGATTCCAATCCAGCGGCATCGAGTTCATCGGGATCGACATGGCGCGGAAACTTGGCGCGGGCGCGGTGGACTTCGGAATTGACCAGCGGGCGGTAATGAATGACGAGCTGCTCAACGGCATCGGCGTCCGTGGGATCGGCGGTGCGGCGCGCCCAGAGTTGCTGGATAGGTGAGGGCAGCGGGGAGACCTGGGGCTCGGAGGGGCCTCGGGCGTGTGAGTGAGTGTGTGATTCTGAATCGAGCACGATAAGACTGCCTTTCACTCAGACCCGGCTTCCCGCTCAGTACCGTGGGATCCAGGACATCCGGCTGCGTTTGCCTATTTAACGGGCGTGTCCTCGGTCAAACAATGTTCTGCAAAACTACGTGCAAGCGCCATGCCGATGACGCCAGAGACGATTGCAGCGACTGCGGCGCACATCACGGCCATCAACCAGCTGCGGTTGCCATAACGCGCCGCGCCTGCGCAACTCACGGCCGCCATCGCACAGATCACCAGCACGGTCTGCCGCAGAAAAATCGCCAGCTCCACGGGGTTGTAACGCGGTTCCGGGGGTGGGGCTTCTTCTTCGACGGGCTTGGGCGGAGCGCCCTTCGGAGCAGAAGCGAACGCGCGGACCAGTGAACCGGCTGCGTTTGGGTTTGAAACGCGTGGCGCTGCAGGTGCTGCCGTAGCAGGGGCTGGCGCTGGAGGAGTGGCGACGGCTTGCGACATGGTCGATTATCCGTTCAAGGGGCCAGGCCAGGACGTGGACCGGTTCAGCGTGGCGCTGAAGCGACTGGCGGTGGACAACACCGGCTCCCGCATGCCGTTAAGCAGGCGCTGGCACATCAGGCGCAGCGACCGCGACGCGGGGCAGTTGGGAAAATTCAAGGCGTACGGAATCTGGCGGCGGACGGCCAGTTGCACATTCGGGTCGAAGGGCATCTGCGCCACGGTTTCGATGCGCCGGTTAAGGAACTTGGAGGCAACTTCATCGATGCCCGCGGCGATGCGTTCGCCGGCGTCCATCGAGGAGATCATGTTCACTGCGAGTTTCACCGGCAGATCCGGAGCGCGTGTCGAGAGCACTTTCAGCACCGCGTAAGCGTCCATTACGGCCGTGGGTTCGGGGGTGGTGAGCAGAATGGCTTCGTCGGCCAATTCGATCACGCGCTGCATGTTGGTGGCGATGCCCGTGGGGGCGTCGATCAGCACGAAGTCGTAGCCGGCCGCGCATTTCTTGAGTTCCTCGAGCAGCCAGTCCATCTTGTGCGCGTCGAGTTCCGCCATGTCGGTGTAGCCGGAACAGGCGGTGAGAATCGTGATGCCCGCCGGGCCGCGGAGCATGGCTTCGGAGAGGTTACAGCGCTCTTCGATTACATCGCGAATGGTTTTTTGAGGCGAGAGGCCCAGTAGTACGTCGACGTTGGCCAGGCCGAAGTCGGCGTCGCAGAGGAGCACGCGTTTGCCGCCCATGGAGAGCAGCACGGCGAGATTGGCGGCGGTGTTAGTCTTGCCGACGCCGCCCTTGCCGCTGACGATGACAAAGATGTGTGGCTCTCGGTTGGTGTTATTTTCGTGAGCAGGGATCATGCAGTACGGCTCCGGCACAACGCTGCGGGTTGTAGATCAAGCGAAAACGTTTCGAGCGGAATTCTCCAGGGCCAGCAAACTCGTCGAACTGGGTTCTCGCAGATCCATCGGGACGCGTTCGCCGGTGCCGATGAAAGCAATCGGCACGTTGGACTTGCGTACTTCCGCCAGGCAGTGACCGATGCCGGCCGCCTGATCGACGCGCGTCAGGACGACACCGTGCAGACCGATCGCGGCGTAGGCGTCCAGACATTCGCGCGCCACAGCCGGATGTTCAGTGGCGCTTAAAACCAGGTAGCGTTGCATCTTCATGGTATTGGTGCTCAGTAGTTCGCCCAGGCGTTCGATCGCGATGCCATCTCGAGGGCTGTATCCGCGCGTATCGATGACCAGTGGTCCCCGGCAATTCCAGCGTGACAAACGATTCTGCAAATCAGATGCCGCGGTCGCGGTGGTCATCGAGAGTTGCAGTTCCTGCGCGTAAGCCGCCAGAAGTGCCGAGCCGCCCGGGCGATCGGTATCCGTGGAGATCACGCCAACGGGTTGGTTGCGCATCTGCGCCAAACGACCGGCAATTTTTGCGGCGGTGGTGGTCTTGCCGGCGCCCATCGGACCGACCAAAGCCACAGCTTGCAGCGTCGCGAGGCTCTCGCACGGTGCAGAAGGGGCCGTGTGCGAGAAATCGGACGGCACATTTTGCGCTGCCGATTCACGCGGCGCCGGGTGTGGCCGAGCCGCGAGCGGAGGAGCCTGGATCTGGGGCTTGGAGGCCACTGTGGGCTGCTCCGGAGCCACGGCCGGTGTTTCGGTCGCCACCGTGCCTTCGATTACGTTGTAGGCCGAAGTACGGCGATCGTCGTCCGCCAGTCGACGAACGGAGAGCAGCACGGCCTGAGGGCCGTAGAGCTTCCGCATCTTATCCATCAGCGCCTTCAAGTTCTCAGCCTGGCACGTTTTAATCTGCATGGCTCGGACACTCCGTTAGCGGCCTGAACTTCAGGCCTTGATCACCGCTTTGGTTGCTTCGGCGGGGTTGAAGATTGTGGTCGGAATCTGAGCCACGATTTCCAACGTGGCCCGGCGTGGCACTTCGGAGTACGAAATCACCGGCAGCGTCGCCACCGAACGTTCGATCAGGCGGCGGATGTGGTTGCGCAGTGCACCGGAGCAGACGAGCACCGGCTTGAGCTTCTTGCGCTGCAGCGCCGAGACATCGTCGTTGATGCGGCGCACCAGCGCCGTAACCTGCTGCGGCGGCAGGACCAGCATCGCGCCGCGGTCGTTCTGAACCAGACTCTGGATCAGGCGGCTTTCCAAGGCAGGATCGAGCGCCAGGGAGATGAGTTTGCCGGAGTCGTCGAGCATTGCACCGACAAAGGACGGAGCGAGCGCGATGCGGATGTCTTCGATCTGAGCTTCCAGTGTCCGGTTCTGTCCGGTGGAATCGCCGAGCACTTCCAGAATCGTGCCCATGTCCTTGATCGGAACGCGTTCGCGCAACAAGCCTTGCAGGACGCGGTGCAGGGTGGCCAGCGTGATCGCGTTGGGGATGATGTCCTTGACCAGGCCCGGGTCGGATTCTTTGACGCGGTCGACGATCTTCTGCACATCCTGGCGCGAGAGCAGATCCGCGGCGTTGGCGCGCATGACTTCGTGAACGTGCGTCGAGAGCACCGAGACGGGTTCGACGACCGTGTAACCGTAGGCTTCGCCTCGGGAACGCTGGTTGGGCGTGATCCAGAGGGCCGGCAGTCCGAACGCCGGATCGCGGGCGGGCAGGCCATCCAGACCGGTCTTCGCGCCACCCGGATCGATCGCCAGCAGGCGGTCGGGTTGGAGCGTGTTGTCGGTGACCACCGCGCCGCGCACCTTCACGCGGTACTGGCGGCCGGGGAGCTGCAGATTGTCGCGCACGCGAACTGGCGGAATGATGATGCCCAGTTCGGCGGCGAGCTTCTTGCGAATCGTCGTGATGCGGTTGAGCAGGTCGCCGCCGCCCTTATCCACCAGCGGGAGCAGCGAGGGTCCGAGCTCCAGTTCCAGGATGTCCATCTGGAGCTGCGCTTCGGGTGAGTCGGGTTTGGGAGCGGGCGTGGTGCCCGCTGGCGTATCTTTGCCGGCCAGCGCCGTCTTGCGCGCCGCGGCGGCGGTGTTGACGGCTTCGTCGCGCTTGACGATCGTCGAGAGCGCGAAGGCGCCGGCGGCCATCAGCAGCAGCGGAATCGTGGGCAGTCCGGGGATAAAGGCAAAGATGGCCAGGAAGACGCCGGTGACGCGCAACGCCTTGTGGCGCATGAACAACTGGCGGCCGAAATCTTCGCCGAGGCTCAGGTCGGAAGCGCCGCGGGTGACCAGGATGCCGGAGGCGGTGGAGATCAGCAGTGCGGGGATCTGGGTGACTAGACCATCGCCGATGGTCAGCAGGGCGAAGTGCTTCAGGGCGTCGCCGGGCGACATGCCGCGCTGCAGGCAGGCGATGGCCAAACCGCCGAGGAGATTGATGACGGTGATAATCAGCGCGGCCACCGCATCGCCGCGGACGAACTTGCTGGCGCCGTCCATGGCTCCATAAAAGTTGGCTTCGCGTTCGATCTTCTGGCGGCGGGCACGGGCTTGTTCTTCGTTGATCAGGCCGGCATTCAGGTCGGCGTCGATGGCCATCTGTTTACCGGGCATGGCGTCCAACGTGAAACGTGCGGCCACTTCGGCCACGCGGCCGGCGCCTTTGGTGATCACCACGAATTGAATCACCAGCAGGATCAGGAAGATCGTCACGCCGACGATGTAGTTGCCGCCGACCACGAACTGTCCGAAGGCGGTAATCACCGAGCCGGCATCGCCTTGCAGCAGGATTAGACGGGCGGTGGCGACGTTCAGTCCAAGGCGGAAGAGCGTGACCATCAGGAGCAGGGGAGGGAAGCCCGAAAATTCCAGAGGTTCGGCGCTGTAGATCGTGCCCAGCAGAATCGAGAGCGAGAGTGCCAATTGGCAGCAGAGGAAGATGTCGAGGCTCCACGTGGGCAGCGGCACGACCATGATGATGATCACGCCGATGACGCCGCAGGCCAACGCGACATCCATGTGCCGCATCAATCCTTGAATGCCACTGGGGCGAATTGCCGCTGCTGTACTCACGCCTGCCTCCCGGCGACCGTTCTAACGGCCGCGTTTTTGGCTCGATGCAGCAGGGCGAGAATGGCTGCCACTGCCCGGTAAAACTCAACAGGTATTTCCTGGCCGATTTCGGTGGTGCGGTTGAGCGCGCGGGCCAGCGGCGGCTCTTCCATGACGGGAATGTTGTGTTCGCGGGCGATCTGCTTGATGCGCTGCGCGACCAGGTGTTCGCCCTTGGCGATGACCACCGGCGCGCCAGATGTTTTCGTATCGTAGAAGAGCGCGACTGCGACGTGCGTCGGGTTGGTGATGACCACGGTGGCTTTCGGCACGTCCTTCATCATGCGTTTGGCGGCGCGCTGACGCTGGATCTGGCGGATGCGGTTTTTAACGTGCGGGTCGCCGTCGTTCTGCTTGTTTTCCTGCTTCACTTCGTCCTTGGTCATCATCAGGTCTTTTTCGGTCTTCCACCACTTGTAGCCGTAGTCCATGATCCCCAGCAGCAGCATGGGAATGGCGATGCTCCAGGCCAGCTGGCTGGCCAGCGCGCAGCCCATCGCGAAGAGGTTATTCAGCGACGACTGCCACCAGAATGGCGCAGCTTCGATCAGCGTGTGGATGATGCGGTAGGCGAAGATGGAGATGACGACAATCTTGGTCAGTCCGAAGGCGGTGCTCAGCACAGTCTGCATCGAGAAGATGCGTTTGAAGCCGTTCATCGGGTTTAGGCTTTCGAAGCGCAGCGGGATGATGTCTTCGTGAATGTGGAGACCGCACTGTACGATGCCGATGCCCAGCGCCGCGAGTTCGACGATGATCAGCATGCCCAGCAGTCCCCAACCTACGGCGGCAAAGCCGGTGGGGAACTGATTGGTGAGAATCTTGACGACGTCGGTCTTGCCGTCGAGGTTGCCGATCCACTGCTTCATGAAGGAGATTTCGCCGGTGAACATTGTGCCGCCGAACGCACCGAGGCCGATCAGCGCGGCGCAGAGCACCGTGGCGCCGGAGAGATCCGGGGAGCGCGCGAACTGGCCGGCTTTGCGCGCTTCTTCGCGCTTGCGCGGTGATGCGGCTTCCGTTCGATCGCCCTGTTCGTCTTCGGCCATGTGCCCGTTCCCTTAGTTCAGTCCAACCCTGTTCACTAGTTGCCAGCAAGAGCTTGTAAATTGCGGAGCGCGAAGCGGTCCGCGTCCTGGATCAGGTGCCATACGGCGCCATCGATCCCCGTCATCATCACGGCCAGCAGGAGCAGCCCGACGGTCATGCTCACGGCGTAGCTGAGCGACATCACGTTCGCCTGCGGGAAGACGCGGGAGACCATGCCCACGGCGATGGTGATCAGCAGCAGCGGAATCACGACCGGCGCGGCGAGGCGGCAGCCGTAGGCGAGCATTTCGGCGGTCTGGCGGAGCAGGAATTCGATCGAAGGCAGCGCCATTTTCGCGTTGGGGGCCAGCACCGTCAGGCTTTCGCTCAGGATGCGCAGCATGTGGTGGTGGCCGTCGAGCGCGATGAAGAGGACCGTGAACGCCTGGACGAAAAAGTTGGGGAGCACCGAGGAGTTGGCCGCCGTATGCGGATCGAAGAGCGAGGCCGAACCCAGGCCCATCTGCAATCCCGCCAGCTCGCCGGCGATGCTTGCGCTGGTCATCGCCAGGCGAAAACCGCCAGCCAGCAGCAGTCCCGTCGCGAATTCGCCGGCCATCGCGAAGCCCATCGACATCATGGAAGGGTTGATCTCTTTCTGAGCGGGAAGTGAGGCGGTGAGCACGGCGGAGATTGAAAGAACCAGGGCGATACGCACTTTCGCGTTGACCATCATGCTCGAGAAGACCGGGCCGAGCGTCACCAGGCCGCTGACGCGCGACGTGACCAGCATGAACAGATAGACAATCTGCAGCGAAACAGTCATCGCGTCACATGCTCCATCATTTCGAACGTGCGGCCGAGGAAGCCAGTCATCTCCTGCAGGATCCAAGGCAGGCACAGCCACAGCACCAGCGCCATCACGACAACTTTGGGGAGGAACGCGAACGTGGCATCGTTGATCTGCGTCACGGCCTGGAATAAGCCCGTCGCCAGGCCGATCAGCATGCCGCAGATCAGCAATGGTGCGGCGATCTTGGCCGTAACCATGAAGACGGAGAAGAGAAGCGTCAGGAGCGAAGCCGATTCCATGACTGTTTACCTATCCACCAAAGGAGACGACGAGTGATTTCACGAGCAAGTCCCAGCCATCTGCGGCGACGAATAGGAGCAGTTTCAAGGGCAGACTGATGCTGGCCGGCGGCACCATCATCATTCCCAGCGACATCAGCACAGAAGAGACGACCAGGTCGATCACCAGGAACGGCAGGAAGAGCAGGAATCCCATCTGAAACGCGGTGCGCAGTTCACTGAGCATGAACGCTGGGACCAGCGTCAGGGTTGGAATCTCACTGAAGTCCTTGGGCGTCTTGGCGCGGGAGAGGTCAACCATCAGCGCCAAGTCCTTCTTGCGGGTCTGCTTGCCCATGAATTCGCGCATCGGCAGCAGGCCCTTGTCGATCGCTTCGGTGGCGTTGATATCGCCCTTCATGTACGGTCCGACGGCGTTCTGCTGCACGCGTTCCATGGTCGGGGCCATGATGAAAAGGGTCAGAAACATGGCGATGCCGATCAGCACAATGTTGGGCGGAGTCTGCTGCGTGGAGAGCGCGTTTCTCAGGAAACCCAGGACGATGATGATGCGGGTGAACGAGGTCATCATCACCAGCGCGGCCGGGAGCATCGCCAGCAACGTCATGCCGATGAGGATGCTCAAGTTGGCGCTGAGGCGCGGGCCGTCTTCACCGACTTTGACTTCAAAGGGCGCTGGCGTGGCGGTCGGGGTGTTGCCTGCTTCCTGAGCCATCGCGTGTGGCGCCACAACGATCAGCACCAGCATGACGGCCAACAGCAGCGTGCAGGTTGAGGGAAGTAAGCGGCGGACGTTCACTTGTCGGCTCCTTCAATTTCCGGCCAGTCGTTTTCTTGAGCGGCGACCTGCACGGGAACAGGCGCGGTTTTGGCCATCTGCGCCGGGGCCTTGGCGCGGGCCGGCGGGGTCACGTCACCCGAGGCGCGGCGGCGAACCTGCGAGAAGAGCGACTCGTAGGAGAGCGGCGCTGCATCGCTGTAATCTTGAGCCTGGCCGGTAGCTTCCATCATGTGGGGCATGGACGCGGCAGTCACGGGAGCGAGATCGGTGGCCATGTCCGTCAGGCAAACGATCTGGTTTCCATGCGCCGCGACCACCAGCATCCGGTCGCAGGCCTTTAAGAGCACGAATTCGCGGTTGGGTCCAAAGGGCAGGCGTTCGACAATGTTCAAGCGGGGCGAGCCGGTCGCGGAAGAAGTGCCGCGGCGGCGCTTGTAGTAAAGCACCGTCGCACCACCGCACGCCCCGAGCAGCACCAGGAGGAGACCGGCGAGGCGGATGTTCGAGGAGCTCTGCAGCGCCAGGCTTTCGGCCCGCGAGGCGTTCATGCCTGAGTGCGTTGTCGGGACGCTCAAGTCGATACGCGCGTTCGCTTCGCCCTTGCGGTTCAGCACCATGTCTTCGGCGTCTTGGGCGAACAGGGGCTGTGTGTTCAGAGCGAAGAAAGAAATCAGCGCCAGCGCACAGATTTTCGAAACTTTCAGCATAAACATTTCTCCGGATGAACCGATATGTCCGAAGGATGCAAGCCGAAGGCCAGCTCGACGGGAGAGTTTTAGCTCTCCCGTCGGCAAATTTTGCATTTGAGAAATCAGCAGGGATATTCGACGCGAAGGTCAATACCTAACACTTGAAGCTTCATAGAATTAACTGAACAACGTAGGAATTAGGCGAGCGCTTGGATGCGCTGCTTGGGGTCGATCACTTCTGTAATTCGCACGCCAAAAGTTTCGTTTACGACCACGACTTCACCAAAGGCGATGAGCTTGTCGTTCACGAAGATATCGACGGGTTCGCCGGCGCGTTTATCGAGTTCGATGACGCTTCCGGGCCCGAGCTGGAGCAGCTCGGAAATCCGCATCGTGGTGTTGCCCAGGATCGCATTCACGGCCACGGGCACATCCATGATTAGGTCGACGTTGGCCGGTTCGTTCTTGGCGGCGCTTTCACCCAATTGGGGCAACCGGACAGGATGAATCGTCGTGGCGGGCGCAGCGGGGGCAGGCGCATGTGCATGTTCGTGTTTCGCTTCCTGCTGAGCCTGAATCGCCGCCAGCTTGGGGTAAAGCGCTGCTAAATTTTCCGACGTCGCATAAGAGTCAATGGCGCCTGCCTTAATGGCATCGGCGATGAGCGGTGATTTGGGATCGTCGCTCAACACGATCACCGGCAGATCCGGATTGGCTTCGTGGAGGCTCTTTAAAACCTCCATCACCGTGCCGTTGGCGACTTTGTCGTAACAGAGCACGACGTCGAATTTCTCGGAGTCCACCAACATGCGCGCGGACATTTCGTCCTCGGCGGTGACGGGCGAATAGCCGCAGTTCTTCAGTGCATCTACAAGCGTGGTCGCGCGCTTCTCGTCGGGGTCGACGATCAGAGCTTTGAGCGTATCGGTGGCGACGGCATTACCCATGGTTCTTCTCCCTTAAGTCTTCCAAATCACATCGAGCGTTGTTCAATCTGTACGGCGGTATGACCGTGGCGCGCACCCAGTCGTCCCGTGAAACGGACCTTGCCGCCGACTTCCAATTCAATCGGTTGATCGATCTCGCGGTTCAACAGCAGCACGTCGCCCTTCTTCAGTTGCATTAAGTCGTGCATGGTGATGTGCGCAACACCAAGGTTCGCAGCCATTTGCAGCGGAATCTGACTGATCGAGGCCATGCCGGCGGTCTTGCTCTTGGCGGCCTGTGCCTTCTGTTCTTCTTCAACCCAATGCTTGGCGTTCAAACGTTCGGCAACGGTGTTCAGCGAACGGAACGGATAGCAGAGACTGACGATGCCGCTGGTCTCGGCGAAGTTCACTTCCAGCGTCGCGGAGACGACGGTGTCTTCCATGTTGGCGATCTGGATGAACTGCGTGCTCTGTTCAGTGGCTTCCGCGGTGAAGGAGACTTTCAAGATGCGGTTCCACGCCGGTTCCAGGTCGCGGAGCGTCATGTTGACGAGTTCATCGATGATGGTCTGTTCGATTTCCGTAAACGGCCTGTTGAGCGATCCGCCCGCGCCAGTTCCACCCATGACGCGATCGATTACGCCGATGCCCACGGCCGGATGAATCGCCAGCAGCGTGCGGCCTTCGGACGGATGGAAGCGGGTGTTCACGATCGTACAGGGGTCTGGCAGCGAGAGCGCGAATTCGCCGTAGGAAATCTGGTCGACGCCGGTGCACTTGGCTTTCACACCCATGCGCAGGTACGAGGCCAGCGAATTGGAAAAGTTGCGGGCGAAGGACTCGTGGATCATCTGCAGTGTGCGCAGCTGATCCTTGAGGAACATGACGGGATGGCGGAAGTCGTAGAGCTTGGCGTCGCGGCGGACTTTTACGGGCTGCTTGGCCTTGTCTTCGGTCGCCGGAACAGTGCCCGACGAGATGGCCTGCATCAGCGTATCGACTTCGTTTTGAGAAAGCAGGTTGGCCATCGCTTCTCGTCCGCTCCTACTGAATGACAAACTCGGTGAAGTAGATGGTGTTGATCGAACCCTTTTCAAGGAGTTCGTTGATGCCCGAGAGCAATTCTCGCTTCAACCGGTTGCGGCCGGCGGAGTTGTCCACGTCCGTGATTTCTACGTTGCTGAGCTTGTCGACGAAGAGGTCGCTGATCTGCGGGCTTAAAGTGCCCAACTCTTCGGCCGCCTCTTTCGAGGTGGTTTCCATCGCCACGGTGACCTTCAAGTACCGCGTCCCTTTGCTGTTACGCAAGTTGACGACGATCGGCTTCAGAGTGATGACTTGCGCCTTGGCGCGCTTTTCTTCGCCAGCGGCGACGGGTGTCGCGGTCTTCTCCTGCGGCGGCGGCTGATGGGCCGAACCTTTGAAGAACATCATGTACCCGCCGAGTCCCAGCGCGCCGAAAACGACGCCACCGATTCCCATCAGCATGATCTTGGACTTTGGTTTCGCAGGGGCTCCATGTGCTGAAGCTTGCTCTGGTGCAGCTTGTTCAGTGGCGCTCACGGAAGTATCCTCACTTTTTTGCCGGATTCCGATTGCATGAAAGTCCTATCGCAAGAGGCGTTCCAATTAAGCAGAAGGCAGAAAGCAGTTGGCGGAAGGCAGTTTCGCCTAGACGTGATCACGGAATGCATCGCGATCTAGCTCCTGCTGAGTGCCTTTTGACTTCTGCCTCTTTCAGTATCGCTCGGGACGCCACTGACGCGGGCGGACCAGAATCGAAATGCGGCGGTTGACGGGGTCGGAGGGAGACTGGGGATTCAGCGGGCGCATGTCGGCGCAGCCGGAGACCTTGGTGATCTGGTTGGCTTTCAATCCCTGCAATTCCAATTCACCGCGGGCCAGATCGGCGAGGAGACTGCTGGCCAGCCACTTTTTGCGTGAATCGTACGCGTTGGACATTTCGGTGGCGTGTCCGTCGATCTCGAGCTTGTTTGGATACTTCGAAAGTTCCTTGGCCAGGATCGAGAGGGCGCGCTTGATCGCGGGCTTGAAGTCGGTGCTGCCTTCTTCGAACAGCGGCGCGCGAGGCTGGTCGACGAGCTGGATCACGAGGCCGTCTTCGATCGCTTCGATCAGGACGTTGTCTTTGAAGCGCTTGAACGAGCCGTCCATGCCCAGCACCATCCACAAGTCGTCGGCGATCTTGAGGAACGAACGAGTCTCATCTTTTTCCTGTTCTTCGACGCGTTCGACAATCTCCGGGCGTAAGCCGGCTTCCGCTGTGGCAGGAGCGGTGCCTCCAGCGACGGATTCAGGCGACTGGCCGGCGCCTTCCGAACCTTGCTTGCCTTCAATCTGAAGTACGTTGGGAATGTGATCCAGCCGGCCCTGACGGTTTTCCATCAGGCCGTTGTTGCCGTGGAAATCGGCGTCGGGCTTGCCTTCGTAGTCGGTGGGATGACGGAAGTAGCTGGCAACGGCAGCCTTGACTTCCTGGCTTTGCGAGAGGATCCATAGCACCAGAAACAGCGCGAACATCGCGGTCATGAAATCGGCGAACGCCACCTTCCACGCGCCGCCGTGATGAGCGTGACCCTTCTTCTTTTTCTTGATTATGATAATCGGGCGTTCGTTGACTGCGCCTTCTTCACTCATGACAGCGTCCTTTACGGACAGTTTTCAATTTTCAGATGGCGTTGCATTGCACATTCGTCGATCAGAATTCATCATTTCAAACTCAGCCTTCACTCTTGCAGGCCTTGTCCACTTCCGCGGCGGTCGGGCGGTCGAAGCTGAAGGCGGCGCGGCGTGCGAATTCAATCGCCACGGCGGGACTTGAGCCGTTGACGTAGGCGGTGATCGCGGTCTTGATCACGACCAGGCACTTGGCTTCTTCCGATTCGGCCTGGGAGATGTTGGCGATCATGGGGCTCAGTACGCCGTAAGCACAGAAAACGCCGAGAAACGTTCCGACCAGCGCGCAAGCAACGTGATGACCGACTTCTTCCGGCTTGCCATCGATATGTCCCATGGTGATGATGATGCCCAGCACCGCGCCGACGATCCCGATGCCCGGGAGTCCGTCCGCGACGCTCTGCAACGCGCCGACGGGCATGTGGCCTTCGGCTTCGAACGTTTCGATGCTCTCGTCCATCAGCTTGTCGATTTCCTCAGGCTGCGCACTGCCGTCGACGACCAGGCGGAGGACTTCGGTGATCATTTCGATCAGAATCTTGTTGTGCGAAATCTTGGGGTACTTGGAGATGATGTCGCTCTTGTCCGGTTCCGAAATGTGCGGTTCCAGCGCCAGCAGTCCGTTCTTGCGGGCGAGGGAAAAGAGCTTGAACATCATCACGAGCAGGTCCATGTACAGTTGTTTAGAGATGTGACCGCCTTTGAACGAACCCAGCAGCTTGGCAAAGCACTGCTTGAGGATCTTCATGGGCGTGGAAATGACCATGGAACCAAACGCCATGCCGCCAATCGTAATGAACTCGGCGGGTTGGATCAGTCCAAGGGGATTGCCGCCGGCCATGAGAAAGCCGCCGATCATCGCACCAAAGACGACTATGAGTCCCGGAAGCACCACAGCGGTCAGCTCCTGATGTCGAACAGGTACACGAGTCCACGCGGAGCAGCGCCGGAGCGCGCTGCTCAAACAGAAGCACTGTCTAACTAGCTAATCGGACGCTAATGCTTGAGGTTAATGAGCTCTTGCATTACTTCGTCAGAAGTCGTGATGACTCGGGCGCTGGCCTGCAGTCCGCGCTCGGCCTGGATCATATTCGAGAACTCGGTACCCAGGTCGACGTTGGACTGTTCGAGATAGCCGGAGCGGAGATTGCCCGTGCCGCTGGTGCCCGGAGTCTGGAAGACATCGGTGCCGCCGCCGGTGAACAGCGCGCCGGAGGCCAGCGAAGCCTGGTACAAGTTCTGGCCGACCTTCAGGAGCGCTTCGGGATTCTGGAAATTCTGCAGACCGATCTGCATCCACGGCACATTGCTGCCGTCCGAGAGAAGCAGATTGACGCGGCCTGACGAATCGATGTTGTAGTCAGTAACGTTGAGCGCCGGAGGACCGCCGGCCGTCGTCGGGATGGTGACATCGGCGAGCGCGGCACCATTGGCGGCGGCCGTGGCCGGCGCGGTGATGACCGCACCCTGTACGCGCTGGCCCGTGGGCGTGACGAGATAGCCCTGGATGCCGGCGACGGAGGAATTCTGCAGATTAAGCGCGCCGGCGCGCGTGTAGTACGTGCTGGCCGGAGCGACGGTCGGATCCTTCACCACGAAGAAGCCTTTGCCGCTGATCGCCAGATCGGTGGGCACGCCCGTCGACATCAAGGAGCCCTGCGTGAACAGCGGCGTAATGCTGCTCAGGCCGACACCCAGGCCGATCTGCGAGCCATTGCCGCCGGGGTTCAGGCCCGACGACGCGGTGGGCTGCTGCAGCGTCTGCGAGATGGCGTCGGAGAACAGCACGCGGCTGTCCTTGAATCCGATCGTATCCACATTGGCCAGATTGTTCGCGACCACGCTGAGGTACTGCTGATGCGCCTGCAGCGAGGAAACCGCGGTATACATCGATTCAATGGACATGCTGTTCTTCTCCTATTCCGAACGGGCGCCGGAATGGCGCGGTTGACGAATGCGTGGTCAGTTCACCTGGGTGACGGAAGTCAGATCAACGGCGGCGCCGTTGACATTGAGTTTGACGCTGCCATCCGGCGCGATCGCCATCGCGCTCACCAGTCCTGAGGCCGGCTGGCCATTCGGGTCGGTGAAATTCACGGTCTTTCCCAGAAGTCCGACGCCCTGGTTGGCGTTGCTCGAATTGAGCAGTGACGACATGATGTTCTGGAATTTACCCATGGATTGGGTCAATTCTGTGACCGACTGAACCTGGGTAATCTGCGAGAACTGATTGAGAAACTGCGCCGTGTCCATGGGGCTCATCGGATTCTGGTTGGCCAGTTCGGTGGTGAACATCTTCATGAACGTGTCGGCATTCATGCTCTTGGACAGGTTCGAGGCCGTGTTGGCCACACTGGAAGTCGAAGTGCTGCCGAGTGCGTTAGTGGTCGTCATGATCGCTCCTTACGCGTCCAGTTCCGGTAATTCGAAGACGAATCCGCGGGACCTGTTGCGCTGCCGTTGCTCAAAATCCTGCCGTTGTCCGCCCTTTGAATTCTGACTGTCCTGGCGCATTGGCGTTTCCTGAGTGGCGCTGGCCTGCAGCGCCGGTTTCAGCGATCCAAACACATGCGCAGGATCGCCTTTTAAATTTTGCCGAAGTTCGGCAACATTCTGTGAAAGCAAGGCGTGCGCCGAAGCATCGGAGGTGCGAATGGAAATTCGCCACGGCGACGCGGTGTCCAGCGGCTGAGGGGTTACGCGGATGGTGATCGCGCCATAGCCTTCCGGCTTGATCGTTATGGTCGTTGCCTGCAAAGGCTTTGGAAGAACGTCGAGAACTTGATTGAAAACTTCGGAGGTTTTCGCAGGCGCGGCATCCGGAGTTTTTTCCGTCCAATAGCCACCGGGCGCGACTGCAGAAAATGCATTCGCTGCAAAAGTTTCAGCCTTCGACCCATTGGCGGCAGGGCCGCTTGCGGGCGCGTCGGAGTCGAGCTGTGAAGCTGAAGACGCTTGCCGGTCGTGGCCAAACGCGGTGTCGGCATTGTTTGCATTCGCGTCGGTCGATCCGGCGGACAGGGCCGGAGCAACGGGCGCGGCGACATTGAACTGATCGTTCGAAAACGACGCGGGTTGAGCGGAATTCTTTGGGAAATTCGAACCTGTTTCGCTGGTACCGCGGGCGTTTTGAGTATCGGTGCTGACGGCTGCTATCGTGGCCGCTGCGGCGCTCGCATTCGACGTTGAAACCGTGTCGTTCGACAGTGCCGCCGACTGCGCTGCGGTTTGGATGATAGAGGGAGCACTCGCGAGCGTGTTCGAATGAGCCACCACCGTGGAATTCGACGCATTCTCCACAGTGCTCGATTTGGCGCCGGCTTTCGTACTCTGGCCAGCGGTGGCTGTTGTCGTCGTCCGTATTGTGAACGTGTCCGCCGGAACGATGGACGCTGCGTCATTCTGACTGTAGAGCGTGGTATCGGACGCAGGAGCGACTGGCGCAGCATCGACGGGAGTCATGGTATCCAACAGGTTTCGCAACGGATCAAGCTGCGTGCTCGCGGCCTGATCTGGCGCAGCTGCGTCGCTGGAGTGTGGCGTTGAATCCGTCTGTGCATACCGATCGCGCACAGTGGCGGCGTTGACCATGATGCGCGTAGGCTGGGTGCTGGCGTTAAATGTGGATGACGCGGTGATGGGTGTGCGCTCTCCGGAAGCTGCGTCACTCTCCCCATCCGTGTTTGTGTTCGTGGTTGGAGTGAAGCTGGCCTGGACAGGCGCCGGGATCGGCGGAATACATACTTGCATGGGAGGCGGCACCGCGACCGGTTGCGCTTGAACCTGCTCGGAAGTGGATGGCGAATCCGTGGCAGCCTGCGCATCATCGTCGCTGTTTTTGCTGTTGTCCTGTGGAACCGCCGCCGTTACGGGCGCGCTTTGCGCATTGGAATCCGAAGCGACGGCAAGAGGATTGATGAGTAGCGGAGCGGGCGCGTTCGTGAGTGCCAGCGCGCGCAGGATTTTTGCATTCGCGGCCCTGGCGTCGGCCGCGGATAGCGTGATTCTTCCATTGGAATTTACCGGAACCGACGCCTGCAGATTCGCGTTGTCTTCGTCTGGAGAAACGGTGGACGCGGCAGGCAAGGCCGCCAGGTCGGTACCATTCGCCGCGGAGTCAGGCAACGTCGAGATGTCATTCGGCTCTACATAATCAGAACGCGTGGAAGAGGCCGTTTCGTTTGCAGTCGTATTGGAGGCAGCCGCTGCCGTGGAGTTGAAAGACTTGGCGGACTGCCCGTTCGTTTGCGGTGCCACTGGAGCGGGCGCCGTTGATGCGACAGGCGCGGCCAAGGTTGGCGCGGAATTTGGCATGGAGTTCAGCACGTCGCTGAATGACTGCGCCGGTGCGCCATCGCTCGGATTGGCCGGGACGGGAGAGGCGGGAACCGGACTGCCACTGAGCGGTGGCGTACCCGTGGAACTGGTCGAGACGGTAGACATCAGTTGGCCTCCGTGACGGGCGGCGCGGCCACCTTCATCTGCTTAAGTTTCACGATCAGTTCCGGTGCGAGCTTGCCTGCATCGGGCAGCGCGGTGAGCGAGCCCATGATCGTCGCCGCCTGGCGTTCGGTCATCGCGCCAAGAATCTTGGCGACCAGTTCGACGTCCATCCCCGAGGCAATCTTGGCGACTTCGCTGGGTTCCATCTGCGACCAGATCTTGGCCAGCTTCTTTGTGTTTTTGATTTCGTCGGTCTTGACTTCGACGATGTCCTTCTTGAATTTGCCTTCGTTGTCTTCAATCTGCTTCTTCAATTCTTCCAGCGCGGTGAGTTCCTGCTTGATCTTGGCTTCGCGCACAGCGAGCGGCTTTTCGCGTTCGTCGAGCGCCGCGCGCTGCTTGGAGACGTCGGCGATCATGCGGCGCAGTTCCACTTCCTTCGGATGTACCATGGGTGCGGCGCCGCTTTTCGACTTATCTTTGTCGTCCGCTTTGTCTTCGGTCTTCTCATCGGGATTCGTGGCGACGGCAGCTTCCGCGGGCACCATTGATTTGAACAGGTCCTTGCCCATCACGCGTGGAACCACGGCGATGGCCAGGCCGACGGCAATTCCGACGATGAAGAGCACCACCGCCATTGCTTTTCCAGAACCGTGTCTCATTCGCTCTTCCTCGCTGTGCTGGTGACGCAAAACTCATCCAATTGATTCTGTTCGTGCAGTCGTTCGGCCGCTTCGTGCTTCAACCGCGCGCGAGCCTCCAGTTTTTGGAGCGACTTCTGCTTGGCCATTGCGCGTTCGAGCTCCTTCTTGCAGACATCTTCCTGCTGGCGGCATTTCAGCAGCGCGTCGTTGAGCATTTGCGAATCGGCGAACAATTTCAGGCGTTCGTTATTGAAATCCATGAGGGTGGCGCCCGTGATCGAGGTCTTCATCGCTTCTGCCCAGGCTCGATCCAACTCGCGCTGTTCACGCTGATTGCGGTGCATATCCATCGTCGCAGCCTGCGTCGCCTGAATTGCAACACCCAGCGCCTTTTCGCAGCGATCGACTTCGGCGTCGCGCAGTTCGAGCAATCGGATCAGTCGGAATTTGAAGCGCATATTGCAGTCCATCGAAGGGTATTATTCTGCCGATGTCTCGGTGAACGCCTGGCAGTAAAGGCGTTACCGCGTAGCCAATTCCTATTCACCCAACCCTGTGATTCCGGCCATTGCTTTCGTGGTCGTTTCAAACGTCGAATGTTCTTCCGGCGCCTGCCGCAGGAAGTTTTGAATCTTGGACTGAGACTGAATCGCGGCATCGGTGTCGGCATTACTGCCAGGGACGTACGCGCCGACGTCAATTAAATCGCGCGCGCGGTTGTACGAGGCCATGAGATTGCGGATGCGTCCGGCGTTGGCGCGGTGCTTCTGTGTGGCGATGTCCGTGAACACGCGGCTCTGGCTGTTGAGCACGTCGATCGCTGGAAAGTGATTGGCGCCGGCCAGGTCGCGCGAGAGGACAATGTGGCCGTCGAGAATCGAGCGTGTGGCATCGGCAACCGGTTCATTCATGTCGTCGCCTTCCACCAGCACCGTGTAGAGGCCCGTGATCGAACCTTTCTCAGATGTGCCCGACCGTTCGAGCAGCTTGGGTAGCATCGAATAGACCGACGGCGTGTAGCCGCGTGTCGTCGGCGGTTCACCGACGGCCAGGCCGATTTCGCGCTGCGCCAGACAGACACGCGTCACCGAGTCCATCATCAGCAGTACGTTCTGGCCCTGATCGCGGAAATATTCGGAGAGCGCGCAGGCCGTCAGCGCGCCTTTCAGGCGCAGCAGCGGCGGCTGATCGGAGGTGACGACGATAACGATCGAGCGGCGCATGCCTTCTTCGCCCAGATCGCGTTCGATGAAGTCGCGGACTTCGCGGCCGCGTTCGCCGATCAGGGCGATTACGTTCGTGTCCGATTTTGCATAGCGGGCGAACATGCCCAGCAGTGTGGACTTGCCCACGCCGGAGCCGCCAAAAATACCCATGCGCTGTCCGCGGCCGCAGGTGAGCATGCCGTCGACGACGCGAATGCCGAGAGGCATCACATCTTTCACGCGGGGGCGGGTGAGGGGATCGGGAGGCAGCGCGGCCAGTGGTTGGTGCGCTTCAGGAGTGATCGGACCTTTGCCGTCAATCGGCTGGCAGAGGCCATCGACCACGCGGCCGCGCATGTGGCGGCTGACGGGAATGGTCAGGCCTCGGCCTTCGGCGGTGACGGTCAGTCCGGGAGCGATGCCATCGAGTTCCCCCAGCGGCATCAGGAAGAGATTTGAACCTTTGAAGCCGACCACTTCCGCGGGACGGCGCGTGCCATCCGGAAGATGGATGTGGCAGATTTCACCCAGTGCCGCGAAGGGGCCGCAGGTTTCGATCGTCAGACCGGAGACGCAGTTGATCACACCCATGCGCACAAATCGGGAGCTTTCATGGACGCGTTTGAGTTTGGAGTTGAGATCGAGCGGGGCATCAACCACGGGCGCGCTCCTTGTCTGGGTAGGCTTCAAGCGCCTTTTCGATCAGGCTGAGTTGAGTTTCAATGCGGGCATCGAGCCGGCCGGTGCCATTGTCGATCACGCAACCGCCGCGCCGCAGGCTGGGATCGGCAACAAGTACCGTCTCTTTTGGCAGGAACACATTCTTGCTCAGCGCCTGGCCGAGAAACGCGTTGAGTTCCACGACATCGAGCGGATTGAGGCGGATCTGCAGAGGTCCGGAGAGCGGAATCTGCGAGAGCGCGCTGGCGATCATGTGGGTGAGCGCCGCGGGGTCGCTGACTTCGCGATCGAGAATTTTTGCGGCAATGCGCAGTGACAAGCGGGTCGCGAAGCGATCGATCGCGCCGGCGTGATCCTTGGTTTCGCGGGTAAGTACGTCCATCATCTGCTTGAGCGCCACGGCCGTCGGCGCCAGTTCGCGCAGCGCCTCTTCGCGGCCCTTCGCGCGGCCTTGTTCATAAGCCGCGTCGATCAGCTGCGAGGTGGTCGGGCCCGCGGGCTTTCCTGTTCCGTTGGCGCCGTTTTCGGGCTGGCCATCGACCGACTTCGCGACGTATTCAACGCCCCGGAGAATGCGGCCGATGTGGACGGTTTGTCCTTTAGGCGACGAGTTCATCGGTGCCTCCGCCGCGTCCGCCCAGCGTCAACTTGCCTTCTTCTTCCAGCCGGCGGACCACCGCGACGATGCGCTGCTGCGCGGATTCCACGTCCTGGCGCGGTTTGGGCCCCATCAATTCCGACTCTTCGATCAACCGTTCGGCGGCGCGCTTGGAGAGATTGCGCTGGATCAGCGCCTTCATCTCCGGCGGCGCGCCCTTCAAGGCCAGCGCCAAGTCGTTCATGTCAATTTCGCGCAGGAGCTGCTGCACGGCCTTGTCGTCGAGCGAGACGAGATCTTCGAACAGGAGCATCAGGCGCTTGATGTCGCCGACGAGGCCTTCGTCCTTCTTGTTGAGGACTTCGAAGATGCGTTTTTCCGAGCTGCGGTCGACGTGATTGAGCATCTGGGCGATCGTCTTGGGTCCACCGGTCACGCGCAGTTTGCCCTGCATGCCGCTGAGCTTGCGCTTCACGATGGCATCGATCTTGATCACGACTTCCGGCGAAATGCGGTCCATGTGGCCGATGCAGCAGATCACCTGGCCCTGGAATTCGGAATCGAAGACGGAGAGAATTTCGGCGGCGCGCTTGGGATTTAGATGGCAGAGGATCAACCCGACCGTCTGCGGTCGCTCCTGCTGCAGCATGGCGACAATCTGCTTGGGGTCGAGAATGTTGAAGGCTTCAAACAGCTTGCCGTCTTTGGCGGTCTGAATCTTGGAGAGGATGAATTCGGCCTTTTCCTTGCCGATGCTCTTTTCGAGCAGGTTCTGCAAACTCACCATTTCATTGGAGGCCGCGCCGGACTTCATCTGTTCGCCGAATTCCTTCAGCGCCTGGTTGCGGACGTCGTCGGGAATACTTTTCAAATCCGCGATCGCGGTGGTCAGCTCTTCCATTTCTTCTTCTTCAAGGCCCTTGAACACCGACGCCGCGCTCTCCAGGCCCAGGGAGGTGATGACGATGGCGGCGCGCTGCACACCAGTGAGTGTCGGGCCCTTCTGTTCTTTCGTTGCGGTTGCCATGGTGAACGCTTCCTATGGAAAAGGAGTAAAAGAGGATCACTTCATCATCGAGCGAATGAGATTGATGGCCTGCGTGCTGTTCTGCGAGACCAACTGCTTCACTTCTTCCTGCATCACCACGTTGACCGGGCGTTCCTGGAGTGAATTGGTGTTGGAGGTGCTCGAACTGGAAGTCAAGCCACCCGCACGCTGCGCGGCTGCTTGCACGACCGTTCGGCTGAAAAGCTTGTAGAAGACCAGCGCCATAATCGCGACGCCGATGAAGGCGAGAATGTCGCCGATGTTATGCATCAGCATATCCATCCACACGGCCGTCGGCGCCACAACGGGAATGGCGGAGTCCACTGGTTCAGCCGTAAACGGAAGTTCTTCGACTTTGATCACGTCCTGGCGTTCGGCCGAGTAACCCACCGCTGAGCGTACGATTTCGTTAAGCTGGTTCATCTCCTGCAGCGAGCGCAACGGAGCCGGCGCGCCGGCGTCCTTCGCATCTTTGCCGCCTGTTTTGGTATGCGGAGCCACGAGCACGGCGACCGAAAGCCGGCGTACGGAGCCGACTGGCGCGATTACGCGTTCGGAGATCGTGTTGTAGTGGTAGCGGTTGGACGTTGTTTTCTGCTTGCGGGAGTTGCTGCCCAGGGCACTTTCGGTCACGGTGGCGTTTGGCGTCGTGTTGGCGGACACACCCGGCGCCACGGCAGATCCGCCGGTCTTCCCAGTGGAATCGTCGCTGTGCGCCGACTCTTCAAGAATCACGCCCGAATCAGGATCCATCTTTTCGGAGTTCCGTTCGACGCGGTCGAGATTGAGCTGCGCCGAGACGCGCACCACCGACTGATTCGGTCCCAGCACCTGATCCAAGAGTGACTGTACCTTGTCGGTGAAGTGCTTTTCGACCTGCTTCTGAATTGCCAGCTGCTCTTCGCTCACCGCGGAGATGCTGTCTTCTTCCTGAGGGCGGGTGAGCATCTTGCCGGTGGAATCCACCAGCGTGACGTTCTTGGCTTCGAGCTTCGGGACGCTGGAAGAGACCAGATACTTGATAGCGCCGACTTGTTCGTTGCTGAGCGTGCGGTTGGAGCGCAGGCGGATGACGACCGAGGCCTTGGCTTCCTTCTTTTCGCGCGAGAAGAGTTCGTCTTCGGGAATCGAGAGCGAAACATGAGCGCTTTCAACGGCGTCGATAGCCTGGATGTTCCGGGCCAGCGTGCCCTGCAGCGCGCGCTGGTAGTTGATGCGCTGGACGAACTCGGTCATGCCGAAGCTGGATTTGTCGAAGATTTCAAAACCTTCCGTGGTGTTCTTGGGCAGGCCTTGTCCGGCCAGCGAGAGACGGGCGCTGTCGGCTTTGGACGCGGGAACGAGAATCGCGCCTCGGCTGGCTTCGTAGCGAAAGGGAATTTTGTCGTCGCTGAGGTGTGTGCTGATCGCGGCCGCGTCTTCCGTGGTCAGGCCACCATAGAGCAGGACGAAATCAGGCTGTGAAGACCAGACGCCGAGCACCGAGACCAGAAGAACGGCGGCGCCGAGGAACGTGATGAAGGTCACCCGCGTGCCGGTGCCCATCGCCGTCCAGACGCTCTTGCCTTTCTTGAGAAAGTCGTTGAAAAAGTTCATGCCTGTTGCTCCGATTCAATCAAGTCCGTCTCGCGCTCTTTAGACCGGCATCTTCGAAATTTCCTGGTACGCATCGATCATCTTGTTGCGCACTTCGACGACAGCGAGCATGGAGAGCCGCGCCTGTTCCATCGCCAGCATGACTTGATGAATGTCCTCGGACTTACCTGACGCCAGATTGCTGATCGACTTGTTGGCGTTGAGCTGCGCTTCGTTGGTGTGCTCCAGGAGATCCGACACCATTTGGGTGAAGCTCTGTTTCGGTTCCGCATCCTTCGGCGTCTGCGTCGACGGCAACTGGGGCGTTGTGAGCGGCAGTGAACTTGAAATGGATGAAATCATGACCGCACCTCTAGTGAATCAGTGGACTACGCTTTGCCAAAGTCGAGTGCCTTGAGAAACATCGCACGTGAAATTTTGAGCGCTGCAGAATTTGCTTCGTAAGAACGTGACGCTTGGAGCAGATCGGCCATTTCTTCCGCGGGGCGAATGTCGGGCATCATCACATTGCCATTCGAGTCGGCATCGGGGTGGCCCGGATTGTGTACTACTATGGGAGGCCGCGGATCCTGCGAGATGCTCGCGACGCGCACGCCGCCGACCTGCGGAGAGCCATCACCGCTCATGGCATCGTTCATCACCGCTTCGAAGACGGCCTGCTGCCGTACATATGGGCCGCCTTGAGGCGTGCTGGTCGTTTCAGCGTTGGCGAGATTGGAAGCGATCGCGTCCAGGCGTTTACGCTGCGCTTGTAGCGCGGAGAGACTGATGTCCATCGAGCCGAAGATCCCGTTCATGTTCGCACTCCAGAAGTTCCGCAAGAATTTCGCTGAAATGTACTCAATCGATTTCAATAGCGTCCGATTGCAACTTAAAGGCCAACACGATGTGGCCTTTTGGAGTGATTTTCTCAATTTTGACTGCAAAGTTTGCCGTGTGTTCAAGGTGTAAAAAGGCGTAAAGATAGTTTTGGAAGTTTGAAGTGTCAGATGTACGCACGCCACGTTACTATTAAAGGTAACGTGGCTGGACCCATTTGACCGGCATCGGTATACCTGTTGCTTAAGAATTACTCGAACTTTGTATTTTGCATATTTTGCGCACCCGGAAGGGTAAAAAGGGGGGACCGTGCATATCCTAGTCGCGGAAGACAACCCACTGTGTTGCAACATGCTTCAGATGGCGATTCAGCAGCAAGGGTGGATGGTCACCATCGCCAACACAGGTTCGCAGGCTGTCGAGATGGTCGAGCACAATACGTACGACGCGATGCTCCTCGACATCAATCTCCCGGAAATGGACGGCTTTGAAGTACTTCAGCGCGTAAAGCGTGTTTCGGCTGACATGAAGATCATCATCGTGAGCGGCTCGATCGGCGTGCTTGAAACCGTGCGAGCAATGAAGCTCGGTGCGTTCGAAGCTCTGCCCAAGCCATTCAACATCAACACCTTGCTTGAAATCCTCCGCAAAATCAGCCTGACCAAAACGCCCGCCAAGGAAACCGCTGATCCCGCGAACCATTCCGACAACGAGATGATGGCCGTCAGCAATCCCATGCGCGAAGTCGCCATGAAGTTGCGCACAATCGCCCGCAGTCGCACGACCACCGTTCTCATAACCGGTGAGACTGGCACAGGAAAAGAAGTCGTTGCACGTCGATTGCACCGGTCCAGCGACCGCCGCGACAAGCCCTTCGTCGCCGTGAATTGCTCCGCAATCCCAGTCACGCTCGTGGAAAGTGAGTTGTTTGGACACGAGAAAGGTTCGTTCACCGACGCCAAAGCCACGCGCAAGGGCTACTTCGAAGCCGCGGGCGATGGCTCGATCTTCCTCGACGAAATCGGCGACCTGACGCTGGAACTGCAGAGCAAGCTGCTGCGCGTGTTGCAGGAACGCAACTTCCGGCGCGTCGGTGGCACTCAGGAAATTCCGCTCGAAGCACGCGTGATCGCCGCCACGAATGTCGATCTGGCCGCCGCGGTGCGGCAGGGCCGCTTCCGAGAAGATTTGTATTATCGACTCGCGGTCATTCCAATTCACTTATTGCCATTGCGAGAACGCCCAGCCGACGTGATTCCGCTCGCTGAGAATTTCGTAAAGCATTTCTCCAAGGACATCAGCGGCGAAATCCCTACGCTCACCGATGAAAACAAAGCGATACTGCAGAAGCACACTTGGCCAGGCAACGTTCGCGAATTGCGAAACGTGATCGAACGATTCGTGTTGATGGACGGGCGCCTGGAATTCGTAACCTCCACGCGCGATCTGGAAAACAACGGCGTACAGCAGGTGATCGAACAGGTGCAGCGAACCAAAGGTGAAACGCCGATCGGCGAAGACGAACGCCAGATGATTTACACCTTGCTCCAGAAGTTGCTGACGAAAGATCCGTCGCCGGAAGCCAAGGCCTACGCCGCCAAGAATTAATTGGCGAAAGTTCACCCAGCGATGCGCGCCAACTTCGGCGCGCATTCTTATTTTTGACAGCACTCTTCGTCCTAAGTCGTGCGCGACACTGTCCTAATGTTGGGACGGCAGAACTTTCACACCTTTTATCAGCAATCTTGCCGTACTACTGACTGGGCAGAATCTGCCCCTCACCTTCCATGGCATACTCATTGCGACCTAGGGATTCCGTAAGGACTCCGGAAATATTCGCACTCTGGCGTTTTTGAAAAAGGGAACCGACGCATATGGACGACATCACACGAGACTTCCTGGTTGAGTCAAACGAGAATCTATCGCGTCTCGATCAAGAATTTGTGCAGCTCGAAAAGGATCCTGAGAACACAGGATTGCTGGCCAGCATCTTCCGGACGATCCATACGATCAAAGGTACTGCCGGCTTTCTCAATTTTCCGAAACTCGTCTCCATCAGCCACTTTGCCGAAGACATTCTGGCCAAGATGTGCGATGGAAAGATGAAGGCTACCCCCGCGACGATCGACGCGCTTTTGGCAGGCGTCGACGCCGTGAAGGACGTCCTCGCCACCATCGATGCGACTTCCGCTGAGAGCGACAAGGATTACACCCCGATTATTCAACGGCTGAAAGCTATCGCGGAGGGCGCGCCGGCCGAAGCTGGTTCGTCCGCGGCCGCATCTCCCGCCCGGCGGCTTTCCATCAAGGCCGCGGTGCCTGCGGCGACCGTAGCGATGGAAGCGCCTTCCATTGTAACGGCTCCTGTTACAACGCCGCCCATCGTGACTGCTCCAGTCGTACCTGCTCCGGCGAAGCCAGTGACTGAAGTGCCACATGTCGAAGCACCGCATCCAAAGGATTCCGGCGACGTCAATGTCGTGGCAGCCGAAGCCGTCAAATCGAACACCGCGGACAGCACCATCCGCGTCGAAGTGTCGCTGCTCGACCGCCTGATGAACCTCGTCGGCGAGCTGGTGCTGACACGCAATCAGATTCTGCAGTTCGCGGGGACGCTGGAAAACAAAGCCATCGTGAATTCCTCGCAGCGACTCAACTTGATCACCACCGAACTGCAGGAAAATGTAATGAAGACCCGCATGCAGCCCATCGGCGGCGTCTGGAACAAACTGCCTCGGCTGGTTCGCGACGTCTCCAATTCCATGAGCAAGGAAGTCGACCTGCATGTGGAAGGCGCGGAGACCGAGCTGGATAAAACCATCCTCGAGGCCGTGAAGGATCCGTTTACTCACATCGTCCGCAACGCCATCGACCATGGCGTGGAATCTCCCGACGAACGCGTACGCAAGGGCAAGTCGCGCCGTGGCACAATCCGCCTGCGTGCGTTTCACGAAGGCGGCCAGGTCAACATTGAAGTCGCCGACGACGGCGGCGGCATCGACATTCAGCGCGTCAAGCGCAAAGCCATTCAGCAGCGCCTGATCACCGAAGAGCAAGCCGAACGGATGTCGGAACGCGAAGCGGTCAACCTGATCTTCCGCCCCGGCTTCTCGACGGCGGAGAAAATCACGTCGATCTCCGGCCGCGGCGTCGGCATGGATGTGGTCAAGACCAACATTGAACGCATTGGCGGCGCAGTGGATGTGATCAACAACTTTGGACACGGCACCACGCTCAAGATCAAGATTCCACTGACGCTCGCCATTATTCCCGCGCTGATCGTCTCCGCCAACGGCGACCGCTTTGCCATCCCGCAGATCAATCTGCGCGAACTGGTGCGTCTGGAAGGCGAAGCCGCACGCAAGAGTATCGAATGGATGCAGGGCATCGAAGTCTACCGCCTGCGCGGCAACCTGCTGCCGCTGATCCGTCTACGCAGTGTTTTGAAGCTTGAGGAAGATACCCGTGCCACATCCAACGCGGCCGGAGCCAACCTCTCCAACGGAGCCGCGCGCGATGAGATCGTGAACATCGTCGTGCTCACGGCCGACAACCAGGTCTTCGGCCTGGTCGTGGACAGCGTCAACGACACGGAAGAAATCGTGGTCAAGCCGCTGAAGAGTATCCACGCCTTCGCCGGCTCGACGATCATGGGTGACGGCCAGGTCGCGCTTATTCTCGACAGCGCCGGTCTGTTGGAATCGGCCGACGCCGCCGAACACAAGGAAGAAATCAAGCAGGCAGAAGTGGTCGCCGTCGAACAGGCCGACCGCTCCACACTGCTGGTCTTTACACTCGACGAACAGATGCGATTCGCGATGCCGCTCTCGATGGTTTCGCGTCTCGAGGAATTCCAGATCTCCCGCGTCGAACGCACCAACGACGGGGAAGTCGTCCAGTATCGCGGTCAGGTCATGCCGCTGCTGCGCATGGCCAGCCACGTCGGAGTCACTCCGCCGACGGATGCGTCGACCTTGCCGGTAATCGTCTTCAGCGACGGCGAACGCTCGATCGGCATGGTCGTGCACAAGCTGCTGGACATCGTCGACGAATCTGCCCGTCCGCAGGTGGAAAACAAGCGGCCAGGAATCATTGGCACTGCGATCGTGCAGGGCAAGACGACGGTGTTCGTGGATCCCTACGCCCTGATCGAAGCGGCCAACCCCGGGTTTTTCCGTCGCAGCCAGTCGCAGCCGGTGTTTGTCCAGAACTCCGGGCGCAAAGGCGTGCGCAAGATCCTGCTTGTCGACGACAGTCCCTTCTTCCGCAATCTCACGCGTTCGTACCTGGAATTCGCCGGCTACACCGTGGACGAAGCCAGCAACGGCGCCGAAGCCTTGAAGCGCCTCTCTGTTCATCCCGTGGATTTCATCATCAGCGACATCGACATGCCGCAGGTCGACGGCTGGAAACTGGCGGAAGCCATTCGCGCCAATCCGGAGCTCAAACATCTGCCGTTGATCGCGCTCTCCGGTCTCGAGTCCGATGACGTTCGCCGCCATTCGACCTCATCCGGATTCGACCGTCATCTGGTCAAGATTGACCGTGAAGAATTGCTGAAGGCTGTATCGCAACTCGCCACCGAGCGTGATCGGGTTATGGAACTGGCCTCGGTTTAAGAAACTCTTTTGAGGAGTACCGAAGATGGTTGCAACTATGGAAAAGAATTCGGCTGCCGACGCACCGGGGAAAGTCGGGACTCGGCAGTTTGTCACCTTCTATCTCAGCGGTCATCTTTTTGGCGTCGACGTCATCCACGTGCAGGAAGTCATCCGCGCTCAAGCCATGACGCGCGTGCCCCTGGCGACGCCGGTGGTTAGCGGCCTGATCAATCTTCGCGGCCAGATTGTGCTCGCGATTGATTTGCGTCTGCGACTGGGATTGGCGGCGCGCAAGTCCGATGCACCGGTGATGAACCTGGTCGCGCAGACCAGCGACGGTCCAGTCTCGCTGCTGGTCGACGAAATCGGTGACGTCATTGAAGTTGGCGCTGATGTCTTCGAACAATCACCCGACATGTTAAAAGGCGTCCAGCGTGAGCTGGTTGAGGGCGTATACAAACTGAAATCGACGCTGCTTATCGCACTGAACGTCAATCGCGTCATCCAAGTCGGAGGACCATCAGAATCATGAGCGGACCTTTGAAAGCCCTGGTTGTGGATGACTCCCGTGTTATCCGGCGCATCGTGGGCAACAGCCTCCGTGCGTTGCAAGTTGAAGTCTACGAAGCCGACAACGGCCGCACGGCACTGGAGACGCTCAACCGCGTTCCGGGAATCGGTTTTATCCTGCTCGATTGGAACATGCCGGTGATGGACGGCATCCAATGTCTGCGTGTCCTGCGCGCCGACGTGCGGTTTAAAGACGTGCGCGTCTGCATGGTCACGTCGGAATCGGAAATGGCAGGAGTGGTCCTGGCGCTGAACGAAGGCGCCAACGAATACCTGATGAAACCCTTTGGGCCCGAAGCGCTCCAGGAAAAGCTGCAGATGCTGATGGGAGCCATCGAGCAATGAACAGGCCGCTGCGCGTACTGGTTGTGGATGATTCCGTGGTCTTCCGTCGTGTCGTTTCCGACGTGATTTCCGCCGATCCGGAATTGCAACTCGCCGGCACCGCGCCCAATGGCAACATCGCGCTGCAGAAAGTCGCTCAGCTTAACCCCGACGTGATCACACTCGATCTGGAAATGCCGGAACTGGACGGCATGGGCGTGCTGCGGCGGCTGAAGGCCACGCATCCGCACATTCGCGTGATCGTGTTCAGCGTCCATTCCGAACGCGGCGCCGCCCAGACTCTCGAAGCGATGGCGCTTGGCGCGGCAGATTTCCTGCCCAAGGGTGCCGATCTTGGCAGTGTGGCTGCCAATACGGCGTACATCAAAGATGAACTGATCGCCAAGATCAAGCAGTTCAAAGTCCATGTCCCGGCGCCGCAAGCTGTGATCCGGCCGACCTGGCGCGATTCAAATAAGCGCGTGCAGCGGCAGATTGTTGCAATCGGCGTCTCCACCGGCGGCCCCAATGCGCTGGCGACACTCCTTCCGATGCTGCCGAAAGATATCCCTGTGCCTATCGTGATCGTCCAGCACATGCCGCCGATGTTCACGCGCCTGCTGGCCGAACGCCTCGACGCGGATTCAGAAATTTCCGTGGTTGAGGCCGAAGCTGGCATGCTACTGACACCAGGCACCGCGTACATCGCGCCCGGAAATTACCATCTCACGGTCAAGCGCATGGGAGGACAGGTGTTCACCGCGCTGGATCAGCGGCCGCAGGAGAATTCCTGTCGTCCCGCGGTCGATGTCCTCTTCCGTTCCGTGGCCGAAGTCTACGGTCAGGCGGCGTTGGGCGCGATTCTGACGGGCATGGGACGCGATGGTCTGCTCGGTGTCCAGGAATTGCGCCGCCATAAGGCGCGGATCATAGCGCAGGACAAGGAATCCAGTGTGGTGTGGGGTATGCCCGGAGTGGTGGTCGAAGCTGGTCTGGCCGATGTGGTGGTGCCGATTCAAAACGTGGCAGCAGAGGTGGAACGATGTTTGTCGTCGGCGATAGCGCGCTGACTGTTGCAGATCTGACGTTCGTGCAACAGTTCATTTTCGCGGAGTGTGGAATCGTACTCGATACGACTAAAAAGTATCTGGTCGAGACACGCCTATACGATCTTGCACGCCGCTTGAACACCACCAGCACCGAGGTCCTTCGCCGGGTTCGCACTCCTTCGGAAAAGATGCTTCGCAACGATGTCGTCGACGCGTTGACCACCCACGAAACGTCCTTTTTCCGAGACCAGAGCGTTTTCGAAGCACTGCGCACCGATCTGCTCCCGAAAATCATCGCCGCCAATGCCGCGAGCAAAACGCTGCGTATCTGGAGCGCCGCGTGTTCCACCGGACAGGAGGTCTACTCCATCTGCATGCTCCTGCAGGAACATTTCCGCGGACTTCCCGGTTGGAAAGTTGATTTGCTGGCGACTGACATCTCCACGCAGGCGGTGGCCCGGGCGCAGCAGGGGATATTTTCGCAATTGGAAGTGAACCGCGGCCTTCCGGCGCAGCTGCTGGTGAAGCATTTCACGCAGAACTGCCGCGACTGGCAGTTGAAAGACCAAATTCGCACAATGCCGCGGTTTCAGGTGCTCAACCTGCTGGGCAATCTGAAAACGATGGGCAGCTTCGATCTGATTCTATGCCGCAATGTACTGATCTATTTCGAATTGCCGCTGAAAAAGCAGATCCTTGAGCAGCTGCGCGGCAGTCTCAATCCCAAGGGCGCGCTCTTTCTGGGCAGCGCCGAGACAGTGATCAACGTCTGCGAGGGGTTCTCGCGGACACAAAGTGGCAAGGCGGTCTATTACCAGGCGGAGTAACACGGGGCAGTTAGAGCGAGGAGGACGTTGTGAAAACGGCAAGCGGAATCGATCTCTCGACCGGACTGATGTCGGCGGTCTCGCAGGTACTTGAGAGCACCACCAGTCTGCAGGCGACGCTGACGGAGACGAAGGAGGGTCAGGCGCAGCGCATCGTTGCTGATGTGTCGGCACTGATCGTCCTGACCGGCTCAGCGCTCACCGGCACCGTGATTCTTCACGGCAGCAGCGCGCTGGCCAACACGCTTTCGCTGGCGATGATTGGCGAGCCGCCGATGGCTAATCCGCCAGCGGAGATCAGCGACGAAGTCCGCGACGCGGTCGGCGAAATCGCCAACATTACGGTCGGGAGCTTCAAGACCACGCTTTCGTCCTGCGTGGGCGAAGCCGTGAAGATGTCCGTCCCGACTGTCGTCGTCGGTCCGCATCATACGACCCAAACCCTCTCGGGCGGCAATTGGTGCGCGGGCTACTTCGACATTGCCGGCCATCAGCTGGTCGTCGAAATGGTCCTGAAGTTCGACGATCTGCGCTAACCAGACCGCTGCAAGTCGCTTGGGGCCCGTGCTTTGGGCTAAATCCTCCCTTGGCCGTGATCAGTTGTGATCGCGAGGGAGCCTGCCAGCGGTGGGTTTTCGTTCATCAGGCAAATTTTGCAGTGTCCGATGGTCTCACCTTTGCAATGGTTCACTCCATTACAAGGGTGACTGCCCATGAAGAAGGACATGATTATCAATTTAGGAGGCGCGTTCGCGATCGGCGCTCTCATTTTTGGAGTCGGCCTGATGGCCATCGGCTCCAAGAAGGCTCCAGCCGACAGCGCACCTGTGATCGAAGGCGAAGATCCCAAGATCGCCGAAGCCAAATCTGAAGAAGCCGCCGACAAAGCCAAAGCCAAGCCTGAATCCGAAAAGAAGGAAGGCGCCGAAAAGGGCGGGGAGAAGGCGGACGAAAAGAAGGGCGAAGAGAAGAAGGACGGCGAAAAGAAGGACGAGAAAAAGGAAGAAAAGAAGGAAGAGAAGAAGGCCGAAGAAAAGCGGCCGAGCCCCGAAGAACTGAAGAAGATCGAGGACGAGAAAAAGAAAGAGAAAGCCAAGGACCTCGACGAAGTCCAGCAACTCCAGCTCCGCTACAATGATCTCTACACCCGCGGCAATTACGATGACGCCCGCATGATCGCGATGAAGGCCATGAACCTCATGGGCCGCGACGACACCATGTGGATCAAGCAACTCGCCGATGCAACCTACCAGGCCGAAGCGCTCCCGGCCCAGCTTCGCTTTCAGAAGGCTTTCGACTCCTACGCCTCGCTGCTCACGTCCAATCTCTCCGCTGCCGACAAGGAATGGGCGCAGTACCGCGCCGGACTCTGCCTGACCCACCTCGGCCGCTGGGAAGACGCGCAGCAGTCGATGGACGTGTTCGTGAAGACCTTCCCCAAGAGCGACCGCATTCAGGAAGTTCGCCTGATGCGCGCGCAATCGATGTTTGCCCTCGGCCGCCGCGACGAAGCGCGCGACGAACTCGAGCACCTCGTCAAGAATCCCGCGCCCCGCGACGTTCACGCCACTGCTCTGGTTGAACTGGCGCGCGTGGAGCTTGACCGCGCCAAGCGCGAAGACACCAAGGGCCTGGTGCGCGCTGAAGTGCTGGACCTCAACGAACTGGCCCCAGAAAAGCCCGTCGCTCACGACAAACCCAGCATGTCCAAAGAAACGCCCGTCGAAAAACCGAACGTGCCTGACGATCAGTGGGCCTCGGTTCGCCGCGCGGTCGAAAAAGGAAATCTCGCCGAAGCGCAGCGCCTGATCAATCCCTGGGTCTCCGACGCCAGTGGACTCAGCTCGGAAGAACGTGCGCGGGTATCGCTGAAGTATGCTGAAATGATCCGTCTGGTCGCGCAGTCCCGCTCGAAGGAGGAACGCAAGTGAAGCGTTTATTGCTGATCCTGTGCTCGGGGGGCGCGCTGCTGATGCAGACGTCCTGCAACGTACACCGCGAAGCGGCCGCGCCTCCGCCGCACAAGACACCCCAGGTCCGCGACATTTCCGAAGCCGCAGCCAAGTACAAGGTCCGCCCTGGCGGCGAAGCGCTGCCGCCGCCCCGCGATGTGGCCCGCCCCGGTACGTCGGCTGCGGTCGATCAGAGTCTGGAGTTGATGGCGAACATCGCTGACACGCAGGACAAGATCCAGAACCGCGTTGATGCCGTCGAACAGAAATTCGGCACGTTTGAATCCAGCTCCGAAGCGCAGAACAAGCAGTTGCAGGACGTCACGCAAAGAGTCGCCGGAATGGACGCGCAACTGCAGCAGACCAAGCAGCAGGTCGCTGTCGCCAGCCAGCAGTTTGAAAAACGCCTCGCAATGCTCGAGCGCGCCAAGGACGATCATCGCTCCGGATCGGTGACTGCTCGCGCCAATCTGCCGCAGCCAGCGCCTGCGCCTGCCGCTCCTGCGGCGGTGACTACTCTGCTCCCTGCGCCGGACTCCGGTGCGAAGACTGTCGCGCAGACTGAGCCGGCGGCGGAAACCAAACCCACCGGCTTCCTCGAAAAGTTCCTCGATGAAACCGATGAAGCGCACCACAAGATCGCGCCGACCACCAAATTCACACCGTATGAACAGGACCTGCGCAATCATGTCCGCGCCGTCTACCAGAAAGTGCTCAGCACTTACGCCGACACGCCGGCGGTCCTCGACGCCGACACAGGTCTGGCGTCGCTGGCCGAACAGGAAGAAGATTGGCCACAGGTGATTGCCTCCAATCGGCACATCTTGGAACACTTCCCTGATGTGCCACAAGCCCTCGACGCCCGCGCCAACCTGGCGCACGCCTTGATGGTATCCGGCAAGCCCGAAGAGGCGCGCAAAGAGTACCTCACGCTGGCCGACGGCTTCCCGCACGATTCCCACGCGGGTCCGGCGCTGCTGGCTGCCGCCGACTGCCTGACACAGATGGGCAAAACCAAGGAAGCGCTCAACGAATACCGCACCATTGAGCGCGGCCATCCCGGAACCGAGTACGCCCGCACCGCAGCGGAACATGCCGGCGACATCCACGTCAAAAACAAAGCGTATTCCGAAGCGATCGATTGTTACTCGCGCGCCGCGGGACTCGACAGTCAGAACACGCCAATTGCGATGAAGCTCGCGGAGGTGCAGATTCTCGCCGGCAAGCACGGCGACGCCCGCGCCACGCTGACGGGCCTGATGGGACCGCGTTACAGCGACAACGTTCACGCCACCGCCCAATACGGCATCGCCCGCACCTATGACGAAGAAGGCGACATGCTCAGCGCCGCGCGCAGTTACGCCAGCGCCGCCGACCAGCATCCGAAGGCGTCGTTCGCCATCGAATCGCGCCTGAAGTGTGCGCAGTGCTTCCTCGCCGTCGAAATGGTGGATCACGCCAACGACCAGGTCAATCTTCTGCTCAAGAATCTGCTGGAAGCTCCCTACGAAGCCCGCGAACAGTACGAGCCCCAGGCGCTGTGCGCGGGCATCCGCGCGATGCGGCTGGGCAACGACAAGGAAGGCGTGCAGAAGCGTCTCGATCAGCTCCATCGCGACTGGCCGGCCAGCGACATGACCACCGTCGCCGACTTGGAGGAAGCCGAACTGCTCGACCAGAACGGCAAGGGTTCTGAAGCGGTGGCGATCTTGAAAGAAATCATGCGCACGCAGCCCAACTCACTGGCCTCGGCGCAGGCGATGATCAAGATCGCCGAAATCCAGGAACGCTCCACCGATCTCAAGCGCGGCGCGGCGCTTTACGACGAAATGCTCCACATGACCGTCAACTCCGAACGGGCCGCGCAGATCAAAATCCGCCGCGCGTTCCTGCTCCAGCAACTGGGCCGCGATGGCGAAGCGCGCGAGATCTTCTCCGGTCTCACCACCGAACCGAAGAACCCGATGCTGGTCTCCATCGCCATGTACCAGTTGGCGCTGATGGACCAGCGCTCTGGAAAACTGGACGACGCGATCAAGGGCTATGAAAAACTGCTCACCGTCAACGCCAACGAAACCGGCGCCGAGATTGCCGACATCCTTCACGATGCGAAATGGAAAGTCGAAAAGTTGAAGTGGCTGAGCAACCTGCAGAAGGAACGCGAAGAACTGCCCGCCGTACCGGCCGCCACCAAAGCGCACGGTTGAGTTGGGTTGTGAAAAGGAGTCCGCGATGAAAACGAAAATGGATGTGGCCACGCAAACCCTGGTGCAGCTCCTTGACGCCACCGCGATGCGGCACAAGGTACTCTCCAACAACCTCGCCAACGTCGATACTCCCGGCTACACGCGCAAGGACGTGAACTTTGAACAGGAACTGGCCGATGCGGTCAGCGCCGGCCACCCGGAGACCGCGCAATTCGCCGTCAAGGATGACACCACTGACATGCCGCGAGCCGACGGCAACAATGTGAGCGTCGAAAAAGAACTCGCCGAGATGAACAAGAACTCCATGACCCACCAGATGGCGCTGCAGCTGCTCCAGAGCAAAATGGCCATGGAACGCATCGCCGTGACCGGCAAGTCATGATTAACCCCTCGATCTGCAAGGCAATAACAGCCGATTTATACTGTCTTAATAAAAGCCTTCCCTTGAGCTTATGTATTTTTATTGACTTTCAGAATGTTACCTACAATAATTTCCAACGGCTCAAACATCGCATTGTGCAGAAAAGTCGACAGAGGTTGCTTCATAATCAACAATTAGGAATTGTCCATTCCCCAGGTCGCTACGTCCGTCAGTAGCCGTTGATTGTTAGCCGTACAAAGGGCTACGGATGGATTCCACTCCGCTCGGCAATTCGGAGCACAACCGTCAGCGCGAAAGCGACGAATGTTTACGTCAGCTTTCACAGGTCGTCACCGAAGTGTTCTGGATGTCCTCGCCCAAACGCGACGTGATGCACTACGTCAGCCCGGGTTATGAGCAGCTTTTTGGACGGAGCTGCCAGAGTCTCTACGACCATCCCGAATCGTTTCTGCAGTCCGTCCATCCCCGCGACCGCGCCCGGATTCAGGCGCTGACGCTATCCACCGAAAGCCGCGTCGATTTTGAATACCGCATCAACCGGCCCGACGGATCGGTGCGCTGTGTCTGGGACCGCGTCTTTCCAATTTTCGACGATGCCGGCAAAAAGGTCGTACGCATCGCCGGCGTCTCACAGGACATCACCGAACGCAAACTTGCCGAAGACGCCGTGCTGGAGAAATCCGCCGTCGCCGCGCTCGCCGCCGAAGTCGCTACGGTGCTCACGGCCAAGAACAGTCTTGCAGAAATTCTGAACTCCTGCCTGACCTCTCTGGTCGAACAGCTCGACGCAGTCTCCGCCGCGATCTGGACGCTCAATGTCAATGCGACGCTTGAACTGCAAGGATGCGCCGGCGCGAAGGACGAAATTTGCCCCAGCATTGCGCTGGGCCATACGATCATCGGGGAAGTGGCTCGCTCGCGCGAAAAATTCCTTTCCAACGATGTTCAAAGCCACCCCGCCTGCCGCAACGAAGCCTGGATGGTCCATCCCGACGTCGTGGCCGTCGCCTGCTATCCGCTGATGGTCGAAGAACGCGTGATCGGCGTGCTGGGCATTACCATGCCCCGGTCGATCAGCCCATTCCTGCTGACCTCGCTGGGCGCCAGCGCCGACACGATTGCGCTGGGCATCAACCGCAAACTCGCCGAAGTGGCCAGCACGCGGCTCGAAGAGCAGCTCAACCATTCGCAAAAGCTCGAGGCGGTCGGCAAACTCGCCGGTGGCCTGGCGCACGACTTCAACAACATGCTGACCGTGATCAACGGCTGCTGCCAGTTACTCAGCGACAGCCTGGCCCCGGATGACAAACTGCAGCAGTATCTGGAGCTGATCCGCAAGACCGGCGATCGCGCCACCTCGCTGACGCGCCAGCTGCTCGCCTTCAGCCGCCGCCAGATTCTCGAACCGAAGATTCTCGACCTGAACAAGGTCGCCGCGAACATGGACCAGATGCTGCGGCGCTTGATTCCCGAGAGCATCACGCTCTCCGCCAAGCTCTCGCCGGCGTTGAAAGTCGTGAAGGTCGATCCCGGGCAGATCGAACTGGTGCTGATGAACCTGGTCGTCAATTCCCGCGACGCGATGCCCAACGGCGGGCGGATTTTGATCGAAACTGGAAACGTCACGCTTTCCGAGGATTACTGCCGCTCGCATCCGGACGTCACCCCCGGCGAATACGTGATGCTGGCCGTCAGCGATACCGGATCCGGCATGGAAGAAGGCGTTCGCGCGCGCATTTTCGAACCGTTCTTCACCACCAAAGAGCAGGGGAAGGGTACCGGACTGGGGCTTTCCACCGTCTACGGCATCGTCAAGCAGAGCGGCGGTTCAGTCGAGGTTTATAGCGAACTGGGCATGGGTACGACGTTCAAGATTTACCTGCCTATTTCCTACGGAGAAGCCTCCTCTTCGTCGGTTCAAATTCCAAGTGTCAAAACCGCTGCGGGACGTGAAACTATTCTGCTGGTCGAAGACAATCAGAACGTGCGAGAACTGGTTCATGCGATGCTGGAATCCAACGGCTACACGATCCTCGTCGCCGCCAACGGCACCGAAGCGATTGAAATCTTCGAGCGGGAAAATGAAGCGATCCAGTTGCTGCTCTCCGACATCGTGATGCCCAAGATGGGCGGCCACGAACTGGCGGAACGGCTGCGCGCGAAAAATCCGGAGATCAAAGTGCTGCTGACGTCGGGTTATTCTGACAGCGCGTTGAACCTCGAGAGCCTGCCGGGCCTGCCCATTCATTTCCTGGAAAAGCCCTTCACCCCCATCGCACTTGTGCGCAAAGTACGCGAAGTACTCGACGGCACCAGTGCACACGATGGCGAATAGTTCAGACGCATTTTGAACCTCGCGTTCAGCACGGATTTCCGCACTGAACATTTTTTCTGGCTGAATTTCGTACGTTTCCCCCCGATGAATCTGGAAGCGAAGGATGCCATTGGTCTCTGCTCACGGGAGGATGTTATGGTCTCAACCCTGCAACCGCTCACGCTGGAAGAAATCCTGAAGCGCAACATCAAAATTCCAGTCTGCCCCACCGTCTTCCTGAGCCTGGTTGAGGCGCTCAACAACGCCAAGCAGCAGAACGACAAACTTGTCGACATGCTCTCGTCAGACGCCAGCCTGACGGCACAGATTCTGAAGTCGGCCAATTCCGCATTCTACGGCTCGGTACGTACTGTCCGCAGCGTTGATGACGCCATCGTGCGGCTGGGCTATACCGAAATCTGGTCGATCGCCGCCGCCTGCAAAGGTAAAGAAATGTTCAAGGCTACCACGCCGCAGATGGAACAATTCTTCGCTGAGCAGTGGGACCACTCGCTCAAGACCGGCATCTTCGCGCGCACACTCGCCCGCCGCTTAAATCCCCGCTTCGCCGACCTTTTCTTCACCGCTGGAATTCTGCACGACATCGGCAAACTCCTGCTGGCTCAGGCCGGAAAAGACTATCTGGAACTGTGCAACAAAGGTCAACTCTTTGGCGAAGAGCTGGTGAAACGCGAGCAGCAGATTTACGGTACGCAACACGCCTCGCTCGGCGCAGAACTGCTGCGGTTCTGGAAGATTCCCGACCTGGTCGTCAAGCCGATTGCCGCTCACCACGACAAGCCCAGCGACGCCTCAACCAAGGATTCGTGGCGCATTTTGGCCGTCGCCGATCACGTGGCTCACAGCGTCGAGTCCACCGCGATCGATAACCGTCGCACCTTTAAGGTAAGTATTCCCGATCAGCTGGCCACGAGTATCGGGCTGACCAAGGAAGACTTCCTGGCGATCACCAGCGAAACGTTGAAGCAGGTAGCGGTGTTGCGCGCAATATAGTTTTCGATCACAAAATTGCTTATTTCTAACCATGGGGACCACGGTCTCCATGGTCATTTTCATTCAACATAGCGCATTCCGAATCCACCTCAAGGGTTGCAACGCCGGGTGCGCGGACCCTGGCATAAACACATAACTGACCGAGAGTTTGCAGAATATATGACCGACAGTAATTTATAAAAACTAGTACGTTTACGTATACTTTAATAGAACATTGCCTACCGTATGGTACATTATTCTCAAGCATGAGACGAATAGTCTCGGCCTTTGTCACCTCTGGGAATGAGGTCGCTGACCGATGTGGATTGTCGCACTTGCTCTCCGACGCCCCTATACGTTTGTGGTTATGGCCGTGCTCATCGCGGTCGCTGGCGTTTTCACCATTTCGCGGATGTCCAAGGACATCTTCCCGGAAATTGACATCCCCGTCTGCGCCACGATCTGGAATTACCAGGGCCTTCCCGCCGAAGAGATGGAGACGCGCATCACTGGCACGTTCGAGCGTGTTCTTGTCTCCGTGGTCAGCGATATCGAACACATTGAAAGTCAGTCGATCTCCGGCGAAGCCATCGTCAAAATCTACCTGCAGCCCGGCGCCAATGTTCCCAATGCAATCGCGCAGATTACCTCCGCTGCGCAGGGCGTCATCCGCGGCATGCCGCCGGGAACCACTCCGCCCCTGGTGATCCGTTACAGTGCCAGCAACGTGCCGATCGTGCAGGCCTCGCTGGGTAGCGACACGCTCTCCGAGCAACAGATCTTCGACCTCACCACAAATGTCCTGCGTCCGGGCATGGCATCGGTTCCAGGAGCGCAGATTCCCTATCCGTATGGCGGCAAGCAGCGCCAGGTGATGGTCGACATCGATCCCGAGAAACTCTACGGCTTCAACCTTTCGCCACAGGACGTGTCGACTGCGCTGAGCAATCAGAATCTGATTCTGCCCAGCGGTACGTCCAAGATCGGCATGACGGAATTCCAGATCCGCTTGAACTCCAGCACGAAAACGATCGACGAACTCAACGACCTCCCCGTGAAGACCATCAAGGGGCGCACCGTCTACGTCCGCGACATCGGTCACGTGCGCGACGGCGCCATTCCGCAGACCAACATTGTCAACGTCAACGGCACTCGCGGCGTCCTCCAGCCTGTGCTGAAGAGCGGCGCGTCGACGCTGGACATCGTCGATGGCGTCAAAGCCAATCTCCCCGCTGTACAGGCGACCATGCCCAAGGAACTGAATTGTTCCCTGGTTAACGATCAGTCGATCTTCGTGCGCGCCGCCATCTCCGGCGTCGTCAAGGAAGCCGGCATCGCCGCCGGATTGACGGCGCTGATGATCCTGCTCTTCCTGGGCTCGTGGCGCAGTACCATCATCGTCTGCATTTCCATTCCGCTCTCGATTCTCGTCGCGATCATGATTCTCGCGGCGCTGGGCCAGACGCTGAATGTCATGACCCTCGGCGGCATGGCGCTGGCCGTCGGCATCCTGGTCGACGATGCGACGGTGGAAATCGAAAACGTCCATCGCAACATCCACATGCGCAAGCCAATCATCCAAGCCATCCTCGACGGCGCCCAGCAGATCGCCATGCCGGCGTTTGTTTCCACCTTATGCATCTGCATCGTCTTCGTGCCGGTCGTCTTCATCAGCGGCGCGGCGAAAAGCCTGTTCACCCCGTTGGCCATGTCCGTGGTCTTCGCGATGATGACTTCCTACTTCCTCAGCCGCACGCTGGTGCCGACGATGATCCATTATCTGCTCGGACCTGAAGTGGAACGCGAACTGGCGCACAGCAATGCGGACTCCGAACCCAAGCGCTCGCTATTCTGGCACATTCACGACATTTTCAATCAGCTCTTCAACGGCATGCGCCGCATCTACGGCGGCTGGCTGGCGTGGGCGCTGGACCATCGCGCGGCCGTGATCGTGGCCTTCCTGCTCTTCGTCACCTCGTCGTGCGGACTGGTGCTGTTGATCGGCCAGGATTTCTTCCCGACTGTCGATGCCGGACAGATCCGTTTCCACGTCCGCGCGCCGCCCGGCACACGCATCGAAGAAACCGAACGCTACTTCGCGAAAGTCGAGGACGTCGTCCACAAGATCATTCCACCCGCGGAGCTCAAGACCGCACTCGACAACATTGGCATTCCCAACAGCGGCATCAATCTGGCTCTGAGCGACGGTTCGCTGATCTCCAGCGCTGACGGCGAAATCTCGATCACGCTCGCGGAAGAACACCGCCCAACCGCCGAATACGTGAAGGAGATCCGCACCCAGCTGGCGCAGCAGTTCCCCGAACTGGTGGTCTACTTTCAGCCGCCGGATATCAGCACGCAGGTCTTGAACTTCGGGCTGCCGGCGCCGATCGACGTCCAGATCGCCGGGCCGCGGCGCAACATTCCAGAGAACTTGAAGCTTGCATATTTGATCCGCGACAAGATGTCCGCGATTCCGGGTGCCGTCGACGCGCATCTGCAGCAGGTTCCCAACGCGCCGGAACTGCATATCGACGTCGATCGCACCATGGCCAGCCAGCTGGGCGTGTCGCAGCGTGATGTTGCCGGCGACGTACTGGTCTCGCTCAGTTCCAGCGGACAGGCCGCGCCGAACTACTGGCTCGATCCGAAAACCGGCGTGCAGTACATCCTCGCCGTGCAAACGCCGCAGTACAAAATGAATTCCGTCACCGGCATCAATAACACGCCGGTAACCGTCGGCAACCAGGCCAACCCGCAATTGCTGGGCAACCTCGGAGCCGTCACACGCAGTTTCAGTCCGGTGAACATCACGCACTACGCCGTGGCGCCGACGTTCGATGTGCTCGCCGGCGTGCAGGACCAGGATCTCGGCCGCGTCGCCGCCGGCGTCGACAGAGTGCTCGACGAAGTCGGCGGCCCGCCCGATCCCGTGACGAAAGTTCGCCCCAAGCTGCCGCGCGGCACCACGGTCATCATCCGCGGCCAGGTTGAAAGCATGCGGACGTCGTTCCGCGGCTTGTCGTTCGGCTTGATCTTCGCCGTGCTGCTTGTCTATCTCCTGCTGGTCGTGAATTTCCAATCGTGGTCCGATCCGTTCGTGATCCTGATGGCCTTGCCCGGCGCGCTGGCGGGAATTCTGTGGATGCTGTTCGCCACCGGCACCAACATCTGCGTGCCCTCGCTGATGGGCGCGATCATGAGCATCGGGACGGCGACGGCCAACAGTATTTTGCTCGTCACCTTCGCCAACGATCAACGCGCCGAAGGCCAGTCGGCGATGGATGCCGCGTGGATCGCCGGCGTCACGCGCCTGCGCCCGGTCTTGATGACGGCGCTGGCGATGATCCTGGGGATGCTGCCGATGAGCCTCGGGCTGGGGGAGGGCGGTGAGCAGAACGCGCCGCTGGGCCGCGCGGTGATCGGCGGACTGATCTGCGCAACCTTCGCCACGTTGTTTTTTGTGCCGGTGATTTACACCATCGTTCGACGCAAGCAGCACAAGACCGACGCGCTGGAACTGGAGGTCGCGCAGGCGCAGGAAGCGGCTTCTAAAGCGACGACCGTTCATGCATAATTCAATTCTGACGGAGTTCAGCCATGGGGCATAGTCCTTCTTCGGTGCGGATGATGAAATCGGAAGCCGAACATACGTCATCGGCGGCAGCCACGCCGGCGCCTCAGGCTCCCGCGCAGAAACACGCCGCGACGGAGCATGAACCCGATTTCACACTGCAGAAAACCAGCCGTCCGAAAGCCGTTTGGATTCTCCTGATTTTCATCGTCGCGCTTGGCGTATTTGGTGGATTGTTCATGCTGGGCTGGATGCCGCTGAAAGCGCGCGAATCGCGCCTGACGGAAGACGCCGAGCACATTAAGACCGCGGCGATCCGCGTTACCACAGTCAACGCCAAACGCGCGCCTGTCAGCAACGACGCGCTGCTGCCCGGTCAGATCGAAGCCGTCCGCGAGACCACGCTCTATGCGCGGACCACTGGGTATTTGAAGCATTGGAAGGTCGACATCGGCGACAGCGTCAAGACCGGACAACTGCTGGCCGAGATCGATTCACCGGAAGTGGACATGCAATTGGAACAGGCTCGCGCCTCGCTGCAGCAAACGCGAGCGGCACTGGAGCAATCGCGTGCGGCGTTGGAACAGTCGAACGCTGCGCTGGAGCGCTCCAAGGCCGACCTGGTCAACGCGCAGGCGACGGCCGGCAATGCCGAAGTGACGATGAAGCGCTACGAAAATCTGCGCGGCACCAACAGCGTTTCCGAGCAGGATATCTCCCAGCGCGAGACCGATGTGAAAACCACCAAGGCTGCCGTGAACGCCGACGAGGCCGCCGTGCAATCGGCCGAGGCGACGATCGTGGCCTCGAAGGCGAACATCAATGCGGCGCAAGCCAACGTCAACGCGGCCGAATCCAACGTGCGGCGCCTGGAAGTGCTGCAATCGTTCGAACGCGTGACCGCGCCATTCGACGGCACGATCACCGCGCGCCAGGCCGAAGAGGGCGCGCTGATCACCGCCGGCAGCGGCACCAACGCGCAGCCGCTCTTCCACCTCGCCTGCACCGATCCCGTCCGCGTCTTCCTCGATGTGCCGCAAGCGTACGCGCCGACGGTCAAGGAAGGGCAGAACGTGCAATTGCTCGTCCGCGAATTCCCGGCGAACAAGTACACCGGCACGGTCGTCCGCACCGCTCACGCCATCGACATCGCGTCGCGCACGCTTCGCACGGAAATCCAGATTCCCAACAAGAGCGGCGAACTCCTCGCCGGCATGTACGCGCAGGTCAAGCTGGCCGTGCTGAGCACCACGCCGCCGCTGATTCTCCCCGGCAGCACGCTGGTGGTGAACGCCGATGGCACGCAGGTCATCACGGTCCGCGACGGCAAGGTCCACTTTCAGAAAGTGACCGTCGAAACCGATTTCGGTTCGACCTATACCGTGACCGCCGGGCTGGACGAGAAGGACGACGTCGTCGCCGCGCCCAATGAACGAATGGTCGAAGGCGTTCCCGTCTCGGTTGTGGCTCCGACGCCCTGAACCTAGCGCGTAGCTCAGTGTCCGCAATTCAGTGGTTTTTGGTGGTTGCAAATTTGCAACCACGGAATCGCGCACAATGTAAGAATTTGACGCGATTTACCTTGTCGCAAATTTGCCACGAGGTGTCCGCTCAAGCGTCGCTTGACGCCGAAGCTGCTCGCGCACACGCTTTATGCATTCCTGTTGTCCAATTCTACCTTTTAAGGAGCAGACGATGGCGTTGCCGATCTCGATTCAGCTCTATACCGTTCGTGAGCTGATCAAAACGCAGGGCTACCATTCGGTGCTGAAGACGATTTCAGAAATCGGGTATGGCCATGTGGAAATGGGTGATTTTTTTGGCAAGACCGCGAAGGCCGTGAAGCCCGAGCTCGATGAGCTGGGCTTGAAGGTCAGCGCGCTCTGGGGTCCGATTCTCGACGCGCAGAAGCGGCCGCAGCTGGTCGAAGACGCAGGCGTGGTGGGCGTCAAAGATGTGATCAACGGCTACGGTCAGAACGTCTTTGAGAACGACGAGATTCTTAAGAAGACCGCCGACGATCTGAATGCGGCGCTCGATTATTTTGTGCCGAAGGGTTTCACTGTTTCGCTGCACAACCACTGGTGGGAGTTCCATACGCCGCGCTACGACAAGTTGCTGGAACTCTGCCCGCGCGCGCATCTGGAGCTCGACATTTACTGGGCCCAGTGCGGCGGTGGCAAGCCGGCGGAATACATCAAGCGCTACGGCAAGCGCATCCGCTTCCTCCATGTCAAGGACGGCCCGGCCAACAAGCGCGAACCGAATCTGGACATGGTCGCCGTGGGTAAAGGTGACGTCCCTGTCGCCGACTGCATCCACGCCGCGGAAGCCGCCGGCAACTGCGCAGCGCTGCCGATCGAACTCGACCGCTGCGCCACCGACATGATGCAAGCCGTGCGCGACAGCTATGCGTATCTCACGTCAAACAAGCTGGCGTCGGGGAAGAAGTAACGTTGTAAGCGTAATTTTCCGCGGCGAGACGCCCTTTGTAGTCCGGGCGTCTCGCCCGGAAATCGTAACCGAAGTCAAAAAATATCTGACCCGTCAACATCCGACTCTCTGCCGCGAAGCACAAAGACGAACTGCTTCGAATCTAGAAAATCCATCGAACCAATCGCCAATTTAACCTATGAAATGTGACTCCGGGCGAGACGCCCGGACTACAAAGGGCTCGCCGCGAAAAAAATTAAACCTCCGCTTTGAGCCGGTGCGTTGGCATCGGTCTTCCCGGGCTGAAGCATTCGATGTTCACCACTTCAACTTGGATCCCCTGCGCCGGAAGCGCGTTCAGCACGCGCTCGACCGTGGCGCGCAATTGCTGCGGCGTGCCGTGGACGCGCGCGTTGAGGATTAGCAGCGCCGCGTTCGTCGGGTCGCCGGACTTTCCCGTCACCATCACAAACGGCATCCCGCGCGTGCTGGTCAGATTTCCGACCAGTCCGGTACCGTCGGCGTTAAGGAATAATTTGAGGTGCGCGATCTCCGCGTTCTGCGTTTTGAATTCGGCCTTGAATGTCCGCAGCAGCTCAAATGCGAATTCGCGCCACGCCTTCGGATTTCCGGCGTTGAGCTTCACCGACGCATTGAGCCAACCGAGCACCGCCTCGCCATCGGCGTAGCGGTCGTAATCGATTTCCAGAATGTTCTTTCCCGACGGCCGGTCGGAGAGCATCACGTCCAGCCATGCGTCGAGCCCCGTACCGTTCAGCCCCGAGATCGCCATCGCGCTCGCGTTGGGGAAACGCGCCGTGATCTGCTGCAACAGCGCCGCGGTTTCCGTCTCGCTGAGCTGATCGATCTTGTTGAGCAGAATGACGTCGGCTTCTTCGAGCTGCTTCGAGTAGACGTACATGACGTTGCTGCTGAAGATGCTCTCAACGCCGGAGAACAGTTCCTTCAAGCGCGTTGGATCGACCACGACCGTGAACGGCGCGACGCGGAAGCGTTCGCCGAAGAAGCGCTTGATGGGCTGGAGCACCGTCGCGGAAAGATCGGTGCAGCTGCCGACCGGTTCGCTGAGCAGTACGTCAGGTTTAAGGTTGGCGTAGAGTTCTTCCGTGCGCGAGATCAGGTCGTCGAATTTGCAGCAGAAGCACGCGCCGGCAACTTCCTTCACTTCGATACCGGTCTCTTTCAGCAGCGCCGTGTCGACCAGATCGGCGGCCTGATCGTTGGTGATGAAGCCGACGTTGAGCCCCCGAGCGGCGAGGCGCTTGCCGGCGTTGGCCAGCAGCGTCGTCTTGCCTGCACCCAGAAATCCGCCCACCAGGGCCATGCGAATCGGTTTCATGCGTCTCTCCAAATTCATCGTGAACGCGAGGCTTGAGCTTAAGCGCCGTTGAATTTGCGACAACCTGCAAATATCACGGCTGCCCTTGATTGCCCTGTTCGCTCGTCAGCTTTTTCAGCATGTTCGCCCGGAACTCGGTGGGGCTTGCGCCGCTCAGCCGTTTGAAAAACCGCGAGAACGAGTAGATGTCGCCGAACTCCAGCGCTTCCGCTACTTCGCCGACGCTCTGATCTGAATACACCATCAGCCAGCTGGCGTGCCGGCAACGTTCTGTGTCGAGCCAGGATTTCAGCGCCACGCCTTCGCTCTCGCGAAAACGAGCCGCGATGTGGCTGATCGAATAGCCCATGTGCCGCGCGACCTGCTTGACGCTCGGCACGCGCCCCTGCGCGCGGCTGACAAATTCTTTGATGCCTGCGACCAGCGGCGTGGAATGGACGGGCGGGGCGGGGGCCTCCGGGTAGCAGTGGGAAATCAGCGCTGACGTCAGCAGCTCGATGGTCGTCTGCTGTGCGCGACTGGGTGTGCCGGTGCGCGGCGTGGCATCGACCAGCGCACGACGGAGTCCCAGTACGGTCGGCGTCGGCTTAGCGAAGAGCGCCTCTGTGCCACCGGCGCGGCCCATCACGGCTACTTTTAGCGTTAAGAATTCCGAGCGGCGCCCCGGGTACGAAAATCCGTGCGGTACGTCGGCGGGAATGAAGTAGACGGCGCCGCGTGCAATTGGCCGCCTGCCGCTGCGGCTCAGCAGCGTCGCGGTACCGAACATCTGGATATCGAGATGCCAGAACGGATGTGTGTGCAGCGGCACTTCGCGCCGCTGCGAAAACGAGACGACGCCGTGGTAAAGGTAGAGGCAACTGAGGGGCTGAACGCCCTGAGCACCTGTCAGGAGCCCGCCAGCCGCATCCGGCTCCGGATCTGGAATCAGCGATTTTGACAAATCGAGCGGCTGTTTCGCCATTTCTTCCCCTCTTGATAGCGGGTATTGATAAATCATCGCAAGTGGAGAAGCAAGCGCCGGGAACATCAGAAGGAGTTTTAAGCATGAAAGTGGACGCGTGGGAAACCCAGACCGGCTTGTCGCGTGAAGAGTTCGAAAAATTCACGATGTACAGCAGCCGTTCCGACAACGCCATCGACAACCGCAATCGCGCGTTGATCCTCGGCTTCAAAAACGAGGACGTCCGCATTGCGCCCGGCGCGGTGATCCGCATTCGCGCGCCCGGCGGCATTGGCCGGAACTCCTACGTGGGCCTGCATTGCTACGTCAACGGCATCGTCAAGATCGGTGAAAACGTTCTGATCGGACCGCACTGCTCGATCGCCGGCGGCAACCATCTCTTCAGCCCCAAGCTGCAGAACTTTACTGTCGACCGCGCCAAGGACGACCTCGGAATCGTGATCGGCGACGGTAGCTGGCTGGCGTCGGGTGTGACCGTGACCTCCGGCTCGAACATCGGCAAATGCAACCTGATCTGCGCCAACTCGGTGATCACCAAGCCGACTCCCGACTACGCGATCATGGCCGGCACGCCCGCCAAACAGATCGGCCGCATCGATGCGGAGACTGGCGAATACATCTGGTTCAAATCTTGAACTTCTGAAAAACGCACTCCTTGAAAGGGAACTGTTGATGAGCACGTCGACCGTATTGCCGCAGGATCGCATTAATCCCACCGCGCTGTTTCCGACGCCCGAAGACGGCGCGGTGATGCCGATCTCGCCGCCGCCGCTAGTCTGGCTGGCGGTCGACTGTGTCTCCGCATACCGCGTGCTGGTGGAGAACGACCGCGGCGAAACGGTGCTCGACGCGACCTCGCCAAACAACATCTTCGTGCCACGCGAGATTCTGCCGCCGGGAAAGTACCGCTGGGATGTCCGCGCCGGCGAGCGCAGCCGCGGCTGGTGGTCGTTCACAGTGACCGCCGACGCGACGCCGCGCATCGTTCCCACCGCGGAAGAAATCCTGGGCAAGCTTCCCAATTCGCATCCGCGCGTGATGTATTTTCCCAATGACATCCCGCAGATCGTCGAACGCCACGCACACAAGATTCCCACGCTCAAGCGGAACATCGAGCAGGCGTACAAGGACGGCTTTGTGCAGCGCCCGCACTTTCACCGCAACGACATGATGATCTCCGGTGCGCTCAATGACCGCGAATGTGTCGGGCGGCACCGCGTCTACGTCGACCGCAACCTGATGTCCTGCGCCATGGGCTACATCCTGCTCGGCGATAAGAAAGCCGGACAGTTCGCGCGCGCCACGCTGCTGGAAATGTGCGACTGGAATCCCGATGGTCCGTGCTCTGTCGACGGCCCGTGGGGCGATGAAATGGGTTTGAGCCACGCGCGCAACATGCCGCTGGTCTACGACTGGACGTACGATCTCTACACCCCGCAGGAACACCGCTACATCCGCGACACACTCGCATCGATGGGCGCGGCGATCAAGCGCCACTTGGAAACGATGAACTTCTACTCCAATCCCGGATCGTCGCATGCTGGACGCATGCCCGCGTACCTCGGCAACATCGCGCTGGTGCTGCACGGTCACGTTCCCGCTGCCGATTCCGCGTCGTGGTTGCAGTTCGCGCTCGATGTCTACGGCTCGTTCTTCCCGCACTACGGCACGCGCGATGGCGGGTGGGCGGAAGGCACGTTCTACGCGACCAGCTACACCAAGTGGTACCTGCCGTTTTTCTTCGCGGTGGAACGGCTGACGAACTTCAGCTTTCTCGACAGTCCGTTTTACTGGAACGTCTCGCAATTCTTCACCCACTTCAGTCCTCCCGGCTGGGAGATCCATCCGTTCTGCGACGGCTACTGGTCGCTGCCGGATTCGGAGGAATGGCCGGGCTTCTATGCGCAGGATCCGTTCGGCGTCTACGCTGAGCGCTTTGGCCCGGACCTTGCCCGACAGTTCGCGCGGACGTGCGGCGTACCGGAGATTTTCAAGCTTCATCTGCTCGACCAGTTCCCGCCGACCCACGCGCCCAAGCGGCCCAACGCCGCCGGACCGGTCGAGAACGCCCGCGCATTTCGCGATTCGGGATTCGTTTCGATGCACAGTGACATTCAGCATCCCGACGATGACACTGCGCTGCTCGTGCGCGCGTCGAAGTATGGCAACGGCAGCCATCGTCTCGCCGACCAGGGCGGCTTTGCGATCATGAGCCGCGGAAAAGGACTGATCTCGCCCACCGGCTACTTCGGCTTCACCTACGGCACGAAGCACCACTTCGACTGGACCAATCACACCGTCGCGCACAACTGCGTGCTGATTAATGGAGAAGGCCAGCCGTCGCGGAAACACACCGCAACGGGAGCGATCACCGCGTTCGAGAACACCGCTCGCTTTGCGACGAGCACCGTCGACATCACCGCCGCGTATCCGCAGTCGACGAAGTACATCCGCAAATTCGCGTTCATCCGCCCGGGCCTGGTGCTCGTCCACGATGCCATCGAGACGCCGAAGCCCGCATCGTTCTCGTGGCTGGCGCATGCGCTCTCAGCGCCGACGGATAACGATGGCGTGATTTCCATTGAGCGCGCGCCGGCGTCGCTGAAGATGGTGGTGCTCCACCCGGAAACGCGCCCGGCGTACAGCATGACCGACAAGTTCGGCGTCGATCTGAACGAAGGCGTGGCCAAGGAAAATCACGTCACGTTCCCGACGCAGTACCACATGCGCTGGGATGTGCCGAGCGGTTCGGCGGGACGTTTCCTTTCGGTGATCGCCGTCAACGGCGAACTCCCCGACCTGAAACGCAGCGGAAATCGCGTGAGCATTCAGTACAACGGCGTGAAAGTAGATGCGGACATGGTGACGGGCGCGATCACGATCGCGTGAAGTTTACCGACGCAGCACGCCGCTCATCAGTTCCTTGATCCCGCGCTCCGTGCCTTCGAGCACCTGATCGGCCGGCGTGGGATCGAGGCGGCGGAACGGCAGTTCGTCCTGAGCGACGGCCCAGTTGTAGCCAACGCGCAGCACGGCTTGCAGATTGACTGCGTCGGCGAGATTGTAACGCGCCAGCGGTTCCAGTGCGTCTTTGCGGCCGCGGCGGTAAGCGCCCCAGAGTTTCACGGCGTCGTAGCCGGTGTAGCGGCGGATGTTCGCCGGGCGCTCGATGCCGATCTGCTTCTCAATTTTCTTCAAGCCGCCGGTCAGCCCGACTTGCGCGGTGATCGGGCGCAGGTCGAGATGCGCGCCGGGAAAGAAATCTTTCCCGAAGCGGCCTTCCAGATACGGAATGTCGAAAGTCTTCCCGTTAAATGTGCAGAGCACTTTGTACTTCGCGAGGTACTGCGGAAGCTGGTCGAGATCACGGTTGCGCAGGAAGACGCGCGCTTCAATGCCGTCCCAGACAGCGCAGACAGTCGTGCCGCCGGGCTCTTCGCCATCGCGGGATTGCGTGGCGTCGCCGCCATCGGTTTCGATGTCGAGATAGGCGATGCGGCCGTCGTCGAAATCCGCGGCCAGGCGCCAGGATTCCGATGCGCCCAGAGCGGCTTCAAACCAATGCGCGTCGCCATCAGCCAGTTTCTGACGGGACGTGACGAGTGCGGTTTCGATCGCGGGAGCCGGACCGTCGTCGAAGAGGTCGCGGTCCTTCAACATATCGGTCCATGACAATATGCCATCGTTCCAAATGGACCGCTCGCGCCGGGGTCCAATGCTTGGAATGTGTAAAAACGAACGTGTCAGCATCGATTACTCGGGGAGCAGGGGTCGTACAGGTGGTTCATCGTCGTCGACCACACGGGCATCCGTGCGCTTGAGTTGTCCGGGTGGCACGGGCGCACTGCGGAATCCGCCGGCGTTCATGCCTTGAAACGGATTGTTCTGACTGGGTGCGCCACCAACATTCCACATGTTGACTTGTCCGCCGAATCCATTCATCCCCCCCATTCCATTCATGCTCATGCCGTTCATGCCGGCCATTCCGTTCGGCCCGGAGAACGCCGAGATGGCTCGCCGCATGGCGATCTTGATGCCCAGTTTTCGAGTCGGGGGGAAGAGCAGCAGCAGTCCGAACAGCGAAGAAATCGGGCCGGGGTACCACAGCATCATCTTGGCAATGGGGCCGAGCATCGCTTCGGCCATCGCGCTGAGTGGATCGACCTGGCCCGCGGCGGCTTTCATGCGGAGATGATTGGAGAGCAAATTGCCGACGAAAATCGGACCGAGAAAGACCGCCCACGTCCATCCACCCACTTGCGTATAGATGTAGTAAAGCAGAAAGGGATCGACCAGGGCGACAGCAAGAGCGAAGAGAATAAGCCACTTCAACATGATCATCAGTTTGACGCATTCTTCCCGAATATCAACCTATGATGCACTTTTAATTGCATTGTGCAGACGCTGGGTCAATAATCGGGGCAGTTACGACGAATTCACAGGAATTTCGCCAGTCGCCCGCATGAGAGGGAGACGAACATGCCGACGTTGACGTATTACGGCCACAGCGCATTTCAGATCCACGACCAGAAATTTTCCATCCTGATCGACCCCTACTTCACAGGCAATCCGCTGGCGGCGATCAAGTCCGCGGAGATCAAGAAGTGCGATTATATCCTGGTGACGCACGGCCACACCGATCATCTCGGCGATGCCGTCCCGCTGGCGCAGCGCCACAAAGCCACGATCATCGCGACGTGGGAGCTCTGCCAGTACCTGGAACCGAAGGGCGTCACAGTCCATCCGATGTCGACGGGCGGCGCGCATGACTTTCCATTCGGCCGCGTGAAAGTGACGCCGGCCTTCCACGGCTGCGGAGGCGACCTGCAGCCCGACAACAGCACTCCGCCGCCGAACACGCCGGTGGGATTCCTGATCACCTTCGGCAAAAAAGTGGTCTATCATGCCGGCGATACGGCGCTGTTTTCGGACATGGCACTGATTTCCGAGAAGACCAAGATCGACGTGGCGTGCCTGCCGGTCGGCGACAACTTTACAATGGGCGTCGAAGACGCCGCGCGCGCCAACGAGTTCCTGAAAGCGGAACGCTGCGTGCCGATGCACTACAACACATTTGATCTGATCAAGGTCGATGTGAAAACGTTCGCGTTCAAAATTGAAAAGCAGGGCAACAAATGCATGGTCCTGAAGCCCGGCCAGTTTTTCGATTTCTGATGCAGTTTCCAATTCTTGTGCGATGGGGCGTGTCTGTAACTACGGAGAACGTTCATGGGTAATGGCAATAACGAAACGGGCATGTGGCTGCTGCTGCTGATTGTCGCCGGCATTATCATGCTGGTGGTCTTCACGGTACTCTGGCGGTTTGGAAGTTTGTGGATTCAGGCGCTGCTTTCCGGCGCGCCAATCAGCATCTTCGATCTGATCGGGATGCAGTTGCGCCGCGTCGATCCGCGCATGATCACCCGCGCGCGCATCATGTCCAAAAAGGCCGGCATCGACATCTCCTCCGACCGCCTGGAAGCTCACGCATTGGCCGGCGGAAACGTGGTGCCGGTCGTTCAAGCGTTAATCGCATCGCACAAGGCCGACATTCAGCTCTCGTTCGATCGCGCCTGCGCGATTGACCTTGCCGGCCGCGACATCCGCGACGCGGTGAACACCTCCGTGAATCCCAAGGTCATCGACTGCCCCGACCCGGCGAAAGGCCGCCAGACCATCGACGCGGTGGCGATGGACGGCATTCAGTTGATGGTCAAAGCCCGCGTGACGGTACGCACCAACATCGACCGCCTGGTTGGCGGCGCGACGGAAGAGACGATCATCGCGCGCGTCGGCGAAGGCATCGTGACGGCGATCGGTTCGTCGCCTTCGCACAAGGAAGTGCTCGAGAATCCCGACCGCATTTCCAAGACGGTGCTGGAGAAGGGCCTCGACGCACAGACCGCGTTTGAAATCATCTCTATCGACATCGCCGACGTCGACGTCGGCCAGAACATCGGCGCGAAACTGCGCGCCGATCAGGCCGAAGCCGACAAGCGCATGGCGCAAGCCGAAGCCGAAAAACGCGCCGCGATGGCCCGCGCTCAGGAACAGGAAATGAGCGCCATGGTCGTCGAAAATCGCGCCAAGGTCGTGCTGGCCGAAGCGGAAGTGCCACGCGCGCTGGCTCACGCCCTGCAGAGCGGCAATATGGGCGTGATGGACTACTACAACATGAAGAACATCCAGGCCGACACCAATATGCGCGAGCAGATCGGCGGCGGCGGGCAGAATCAGCGCGCGTCGTCCGGTTGATCTCTCGGAAGGATGAACTAGGATTGATGAGTGATAAATCCGAACGCCGAACAGCAAACGACGAATGGCTAATAACGAATACGTTCCGTGGACTTCACTGCACGGTTTGGAGACGGGAGTGAGCTGGTGATCGCGGGCTGATATCCTCAGTCCTCAGTCCTCAGACCTCAGTCCTATCCGTCGACATGGAAATTCTGATTGAGTTGATCGTATGGCTGTTCAAAGCCTTCTTCGGGGATCCGGAGAAGACGGTCGACACGACCAGACTCAATCGCAAGCCGCCGTTGCGGAAGGATCGTGGCGCGTACACGTATGGTGACGAATCGGGCGGTGCGCCCAAGACGCTCGAAGAAATTCTGGAAGAGGCACGGCGCCAGGCCGCGCAGCGACGCGACGAGGGCGGGGGTGGCGGCAGTGGCATGAGCGGCGGCACGATGCGTCCATCGCCGCCGCGGCCGATCCAATCCACGCAGCCGCCGCCAACGACCCGGACGGTGCTCGATACGGAATCCGAATCCACGACGCCGACGATCCGTACGGTTGTGGGTCGCCCGGTCAACGCGGAAGAACCGAACCGGCCGTTCGAATCGATCTCCGGCCCCACGCCCCAGCAGCGACAGCAGCAACAACAGACCCCCAAGCAGCGCCGGCAGGCCGAGAACTTAAGCCGGCGCCCCTTGCAGACCGCGCCGCCGCCGGTGATCGCGGCGATTCCCGTGTCAGCGCCGGCCGCGCAAGTGAAGCCCATCCGCGCACAGGCCAAGAAACAGCCCGCTCAGGCGCAGGTCTTCGCCATCCCCGACCTGCTCCAAGCCATCCGCACAGCTCCGCCCGCCGACAAACGCGACGCCGCGCGGCAAGCGATTGTGATGCTGGAAATCTTCGGCCCACCGCGATCCCGGCGCGGTTTCCGACCAGGCGGCCGAGGCTTCTAAGAACTCACCAATGAAAACCGCCGCTCCAGCGAAGAAGCGACGTTGGTTTCAGATTCACCTGAGCACAGTCGTGGCGCTGACGATCGTGACAGGTGGCATCGTCGGATTGAATCTCATTCCAACAACGCTTCATGATGGCCCACCGGAAAGTGATGGTGTTTGCGAATTGTATGGTTGGCCGATGAACAGCGTCGTGATTAATTCCAGGAAGTCAAAAGACTACCAGGAAACGCTATTTAGAGTTCACGTGACGGACACGATGATCCTGAGATGGTATCCGTTAAAGCAACGGTACTACAACGAATGGCTCGTCTTCGTCGCCACAGAAGTTTCAATGTGGTTGGGAATACTGGTGGGAACAGTCGTGGTTTCTGAAGTCATCTTACGCAGGCGAATTAGGAATGCTGCGCGAGCTACAGCCGCAACTCAAAACTAATTTCAAAATTCAAAACTACCCGATCACGCCGGCACGTGCTCCAGAGTCGGATTCGGAAAGACTCCCGAGTCCGTGCTGGTGGACTGTGCTTGCGGTTTGACCGGACCGCCCATCGTCAGGATGCCGTCGGTGATGCGGTCGACGCGGGTGGCGAAGCGTTCCAATCGAGGATCGTGCGTGACGACGAAGGCGGCTTTGTTGCCGGAGTGAACTTCTTCCTTCAGCAGTTCCATGATCGAGAGACCGGTCGTTGTGTCTAGCGCGGCGGTCGGTTCGTCGGCGAGGATCAAGTCGACGTTGCCGGCGAGCGCTCGCGCGATGCAGACGCGCTGGCGCTGGCCGCCGGAAAGTTCGCCGGGCTTGCGGTTCATGCAAGAGGACAGCCCGACGCGTTCGAGCAGGCGCTTGGACTGTCGGCGCCGTTCGCCCCAGCCGTAGCCTTTCAGCTTGAGTGCGAGAGCGACGTTGTGGAACGCGGTTAGGGCGGGAAAGAGATTGAAGGTCTGGAAGATGAAACCGATGTGCTTGAGTCGCAGTCCGGGGAGGTGTCCTTCGCTCATCCGCGTGACGTCTTTGCCGCAGATGAAAATCTGGCCGGCGGTCGGTTTGAGTAGACAGCCCATAATGGAGAGCAGCGTCGTCTTGCCGCTGCCGGACATACCTTGAAGGAGTACAAATTCTCCAGCTTCAAGTGTGAGCGACGCGGGGCGAACAGCTCTCACGAGGTTCGCTCCGGAGTTGTATTCTTTGGTTACTTTCGACAGACGGATTAGCGGTTCCAAACGTTCCCGCTCCGCGCCTGTCACCCCAGTGCCTGCCATACGACTCCTTGAAACGCGCGCCAACTCCGGTGCGCAAACACAGTAGTTTACATTTCGACGCAAACTAGTCACGTCTTTCTTCAAAAATTCTTAATAACCAATATCGTGACTAAAAATAGCACCGCGCTGTCACGTCGGCTGAAACACTGTCCGGCTGCTATTCCACCGTCACGCTCTTGGCGAGGTTCCTCGGCTTGTCGACGTCACAGCCGCGGGCGACGGAAATGTAGTACGCCAGCAGTTGCAGCGGAATCGTGGCGACGATGGAATTCATGATGCCGCGGTCGTCGTGGATGCGGATCACGTCGTCGACCTTGCTGGCGATCTCTGTGTCGTCGTGGCTGGCGATGACGATAACGCGGCCGCCGCGTGCTTTGACTTCCTGGATGTTGCTGATGATCTTGTCGTAGCGGCGCCCTTTGAGCGCCAGCACGAAGACGGGCATGCGCTCGTCGATCAGCGCGATCGGGCCGTGCTTCATTTCGGCCGCGTCGTAGCCTTCGGCGTGGATGTACGAGATTTCCTTGAGCTTCAATGCGCCTTCCAGTGCGAGCGGAAAACCCGTGCCTCTTCCCAGGAAGAGCGCGTTGGTCGCGTCCTTGTATTTCAATGCGACCGCTTCGACTTGATCGGCTCGCGCGAGCACTTCTTCGACGCGGCCGGGGACCTGGAGCAGGTCTTCGACGCGGCGTACGGCGTCGGCGGGCGCGAGCGTTTCGCGAATCATGCCCAGATGGATCGCGAGCACGTACAGGGCGGCGATCTGCGCGGTGAATGCCTTGGTCGAGGCGACGCCGATCTCCGGGCCCGCGTGCATGTAGATCACGCCGTGGCTTTCTCGGGCGATGGTGCTGCCGACGGCGTTGATCACGGAGAGCGTCGTGCAGCCGCGTTCTTTCGCCAGGCGCACGGCGCCAAGTGTGTCGGCGGTTTCCCCCGATTGCGAGACGGCGATCACCAGGACGCTCGGATCGATCACCGGATCGCGGTAGCGGAAGTCGCTGCCGTACTCGACGGAAACGGGAAGGCGCGCGGTCCGTTCGATCATGTTGCGCGCCACGAGGCCGGCGTGGAACGCGGTGCCCTGCGCGATGATGACCACGCGCGAGACCTTGCGGAGCTGCTCTGACGTGAGCGGCAGCGTGTCGAGATTGAACTTCGGCGGCGTGAGTGGATTGGTCGAGCCGGGATGCGCGACCAGCACGCCGGTGAGGCGGCGGAGCGCGCCGGGCTGTTCGTGAATTTCCTTGAGCATGAAGTGGGCGTAGCCGCCGCGCTGCGCTTCTTCGGCCGTCCAGCGCAGCTCCTGGAGCTTCGCTTCGATCGGCTTGCCGCTCTGGAAGAGCGCCAGTTTTCCCGGCTCGAGTGAGACGATCTGGTCGTCATCCAGATAGAGCACGCGGTTGGTGTAGGGAAGAATCGGGAGTGCGTCGCTGGCCAGAAACATCTCGCCGCCGTCGGGTCCGGCTCCAACGGCCAACGGCGAACCGCGGCGCGCGCCGACGACCAGGCCCGGGTGTTCGGTGCAGACGACGCCGAAGGCGAACGTGCCGTCGATGCGCTCGATAGCGCGCTGGACGGCTTTGACGAGGTCGCCGTCGTAGAGTTTTCCGATGAGCACGGCGGCGACTTCCGTATCGGTTTCCGAGACGAACTTCGCACCACCGGCGCTGAGTTCCTGGCGGAGCGCGGAGTAGTTTTCGATGATGCCGTTGTGGACGACGGCGATGCGGCCGGAACTGTCCTTGTGCGGATGCGCGTTGAGTTCCGTGGGCCGGCCGTGCGTGGCCCAGCGGGTGTGGCCGACGCCGGTGTGCGCGGTGGCGTGGAGGCTGTCGACTTTCGCGGCGAGCGCTTCGACGCGACCGACCGCGCGGAGCACAGTGAGCTCCCGGCCTTCCAGCAGGGCGATGCCGGCGGAATCGTAGCCGCGGTATTCTAGCTTGCGCAGCCCGCCGAGGACAATGTCAGCCGCGTTCTTGGGACCGGTGTATCCGACGATTCCGCACACAGTGAGTTTACTCCATCGGGTTGAGTTTCAGCGATCAACATCCCCCCGTGGAGATTCTGGCGCGCGCGCGCGGGTTTGCAACGCGCGGAATGGGCGGAGAGGCTCTTGGCACTTGGGGATCAAATGGGATGGGGGAATCGTCAGTAGTAGCGCACGACTTACTTCAGACTACATTTTCCAATTGTGCCTGTCACCTTGTAGAGGACGTTCAGGGATTCTGTATAGAAGTAGACGGAGCCTCTGGCGGTTTTCAGCATCAGGCCCACATTCAGGCTGCGGTGTTCGCCAGATTTGGGCGTGGCGGTTTTTGTGAGGCCGCTGGCGGCGAGCGCTGTCGCCAGATCCTTGTTGCGGATGTTGTAGGTGAGGGTTGCTGCGCCGGACGGCGTCAGCTTGAGATGCACGGCGGAGTTGCCGGTCGGCACTTTGCCTTTCGCATTCAAATGAAGTTTGTCTGAAAAGGCATCGCAGGCGATGCCAGTCGTCAGACCGGCCAGCTGGATTCCCGGCGGCAAAGAGAATGTTGCGGTGAGTTTCAGTGTATCGGAATGCGACTTCGAGAAATTCAGCACGATCGATAGTTTGGTTGCGGTGAGGCTCGCGGACTGCGGTAGAGCGGCGGCGCCGGGCGCGATGCCGGCGAGCTGATCGAGTGTCTGCGACAGCACGGAACTGATCACCAGTGTGCCAGTCGCGCTGCCCACGTAGTTTGGATCCGTGACGGTCGCGACAACCAGATACGTTCCTTCGCTGACCGGCGGTGTGGTTGAACCGTTGTAGGTGATGTTCACGGCCAAGCCTGCCGGAGTGGTGGCGCATGTCACGGACTTCGGTGTGCCGTCAAACGTGGCGTACAGATCGGAGAGCGTCACGATCGCCTGGGCTGGATTGACGCTGAAAGTTTGGGCGACCGGCGTCGCGGGAGCGAAATTGGCGTTGCCGGTCTGAGTCGCCTGAACCGTAATACTGCCCACGCCGGTAATCGTGAGCGTGTTGGCGTTGAGACTGGCCGGACCGCTCATGATGGCGAACGTGACCGGCAGGCCGGAGCTGGCTGTGGCGTTCAAGGTCAGCGGCGCGACTCCGTAGGTCTGATCGGCAATGGGCGGAAACGAGAGCGTCTGGATCGCCGGCGGCAGCGGATTCACCGTGAAGGTCTGGCTGACCGGCGCGGCCGCGCCATAAATTGTGTTGCCGACTTGAGTGGCCTGGACGGTCACGCTTCCGGTGCCGGTCAGTGTGAGCGTCGTGCCGTTGAGCGTCGCCGGACCGGCGGTGACGGCGAAGCTCACTGGCAAGCCGGAACTTGCGGTGGCGCTGAGTGAAAGCGGAGCGGCGCCTAGGGTCTGATCGGCCAGCGGTCCGAAGGCAATCGACTGATCGGCATACCCCAGAACTTTGAAGATGGACCCGGCGCCGTTGGCTCCGCCCAGCGTCGCCACGCCGTATAAGGCGTCGTCGCTGCCTTTAACCAGGCCCGAGTAGAGATAGTATCCGATCGTATCGCCTTGGTTGAACGAATAGATTTCCGAGTACCCGGAGCCGTCGCTATTCACTTTGAAAATCGAGCCGGCATACTGAGTTCCACCGTAGCCGAAGGTGCCATACAGCGCGCCGTCCGGGCCTTGCAGTACGGTGGGGCTGACGCCTAACGAATAGTTCGGAGTACTTAATATAGAAGTGTAACCAGATCCATCTTGATTGATCTTGAATACGGTGCCGCCGAAATTGGCGCCGCCGCTGCCCGTGGTTCCGTAGATGGCGCCGTCACTCCCTTTAATGATGCCATTGGGACTCAGACCGTCGCCGGCGGCAACTCCGAAGGAGTGGAGCACCGAATAATTTGTGCCGTCACTGTTGAGCTTGAATACTGTGCCGTTACCCGACGCGCCACCCTGGTTGGTCGTTCCGTAAAGGGAGCCGTCACTGGTCTGAATCAAACTGCTGAAGGGCGTGCTCCCATCGCCGGCGGATCCAAAAGAATGGATATCCACGTATCCAGTTCCATCCTTTGCGATTTTATAAACTGTTCCTCCACCGAACAGACCGCCGCTGTAGTTCACGCCATAGAGCGCGCCGTCGAGTCCTTCAATGACCGCTTTGATGGGTGAATAGCCTGCGTTCCCTATATAGTTAAAGGAATAGACCGTGGTGACAGTCGTACCGCTCGCATCGATTTTGAATAATGCGCCATCACCGTTGGCTCCACCAGCAGCTACTCCATAAAGCGCACCGTCGCTGCAGAGAGTCAAAGCGCTGGGATTGGCGGAAAAGTAAAAGTTTGAAAAGGAATACAATTGCGTGTAGCCGGTGCCGTCGGGATTGACTTTGAAGAACGAGCCAGCGTCTCCATCGCCGCCATTTTGGGTTGCTCCGTATAGCTTGCCGTCGCTGCCAAAGGTCAATTGAGACTGCGGGGCGTAGCCGCTGCCCCCGGCGCTTGAAAAAGGGTAGAACAGCGAATAGTTCGTGCCATCAGTCTTGAGTTTGAATAATCCACCCATGTTGGCAGTTCCACCGTATTGTGCCGTGCCATAGAGCGAACCGTCGGAACATTGGATAAGGCCCGCGATGCTGGCGTCTCCCCCTGTGAAAGAATGAAGGCTGGTAAATCCGGTCAAATTCGTGTGGATTTTGTAGACACCGAAGCCCGTCGGAAGATACAGATCGCCGTCACTGGCCTGAACGAGCGGTGCTCGCTGGAAAAATAGATTGAAATTCGAGAAGGCCGCATAGCCCGTACCGTCGGTGTTGATTTTGAAGATCGATCCGTCGCGCGTGGTGCCATACAGAACGCTAAAAGCCGCTTGGATCATCGATGCATTGGGATGTCCGTCATTTACGCCCGAGAAGGAATGCAGGACCGAGTAGCCGGTGCCGTTGGGATTGATCTTGAAGACCGTGCCGAATCCCGAGGCGCCACCCTGCTCGGTTGTGCCGTACAGCACGCCGTCAGATGCCCGGCACAGGCTTGATCGCGGGAAGATGCCGCCGTTTCCGTTGGTGGTGAAGGAATGTAATACGGCAAAATTGGTGCCGTCTGGATTCAGCTTGAATAGAGTACCTAAATGGGACGTTCCGCCGAAATAAGTCGTACCGAACAACACGCCTCCGGACCCGATGATCACTCCGCCCAAAAGACTGCTCCCATCACTTCCTCGGAACGAATGGAGCACGGCAAAACCTGTCCCATCCGGCATGATTTTAAAGACGGTGCCGCTGCTTGAAGATCCGGCGTACGTGGTGCCATATAATGTGCCATCGCTGCCTTGTACCAGTCCTGCATATGGCGTAAGTCCGTCCACTCCAACGGTCGTAAACGTATGAAGTGTCGTGTAGCCGGTGCCGTCGGGATTGACTTTGAAGACTGTTCCATACCCCGACGTACCACCGCTGGCAGTGGTGCCGTAGAGGGCGCCATCGAGGCCCTGAAGCAGCGGCGAAGTCGGCCGGGTGCCGGACGCGTAGGCCGTGAAATCGAAGACGTCCTGGACGCTCACCGCCGCCGAGACGGGCAGCGCGACGAAAGCGAATAGCAGTGTGAGCACTTCGGCATACATCAACCATCGCCGCGCTCGAGACATAGCTCCTCCCCGGTGTAACTGCTATATAAGGTAAGTCTAAGCGCTACATTTGTATCCTCTTATGGTTATCAATACGAGATAAATCCGGGGCGTCGCATGGCGGCCTCTAGCTGGTTATGCGTTTTCGCGGACTCGGGTGGGCGGATGATGAAATAGGGATGGGAAGGCCTAATGGTGAACACGGCGACGAAAATTGTGCGGGATAAAATGACTACTCGGCGGGGCACCAATTGGTGCCCGGGCAAGACGAGGCAGGTTGTCGGCGAGATCTTCAATGTCTCAGGCACAAGCGTCGATCGAACGAGACGGTCAGCGGTGCGACGTCGGAGGTCGGCGACGCGGAAATCACGGGGACCAGCGCCGGACCGGCCGAGCCGGCGACCGTATATGCCCCGTCCCGGCCAAATCAATCTCATTTCTTTCCAGGCGGCGGCTTATCCGAAACCGAGATCGGATCGTTCGGCCGCGAGTCCGGTGCGTCGAGGCGCTGACTGGGTTGCTCGATCACGGTCTCATAGCGGTCGGGTGGAGCGGTACGCGTTTTTAAATAATAGAGCGCGGCGATGATGCCAAAGATCGCGATCGCACACACGAACAGATTCTCTTTCTTCTTCGGCTTGGGCTTGGCTTCACGTGAGGCGCGTCGGTTTACAGTCATCGCTCTAGGAAACTCCATTCATTTTCACACGTGCTGAACTGGCGCGTAAACTTTAATTCGAATCCGGAAGAAACATCCACAGAAAAATTTGCTTTCGGCAGTTCTCGCAAGGTATGTTGCAAATGGCGACAGTTCACAATGTGTCGATCGGTGCGCACGTGTGACTGTTCGGCTGGTTGTTGGGGGAGGCGCACTAAAATGGGAGATGGGAGCATGAACAGTCCTGACAACATCGAGCTCGAAGCGCACGAGGAATCTGTTGGCCGCGCCACGCCCGATCCGTTTGCCGGCGTCTCCTTTTTCGAAGACGTTCGCACTTCTCCCTCTTTAAGTACCCCGGCCGCGCCACCTGTACAGCCCAAAGATCCCGACAAAGCGCTGGTCAACACCGCGCTCGGCACGCTGCGCCTCAACGGCTGGTACTGCCAGGCCGATCCCAGTTACAAATCGTTCGTGATGACCGTGAAAATCCGCACGCCGCGCCGGGGCGTGATCGCCACTGACACCTTCCGGGTTTTCGCCGACAACGGATTGCTCTACTTCGAGCAGCTCGTGCTGGATCTGCCGCTCACGGCCGTGACGCAGATGCCGATTCTGGAGACGCTCAACCAGATCAACCAGCGTTCCCTCAGTTCGGTTTTTATCTTGCAGGAAACCGGCGTGGCGATGCGCCACGCGCTGATTCCCCGCACGCCGCAGGAAGGACTTTTCTCCGTCGCGATGATGGTTCAGACCATGCGCCAGATGTACCACGACCGCCGCAACGCGCTCTCGCTGCTGCGCACGGTCGTCGAGAACTGCGGGACGCTCGATCCGCTGGCGATTTCGCGCGCGTTCTCCAGCCCCGCCGCGCCTGGGCCGTTGACGAGCTTGAATCTGTACGAAGCGGAGAATCTCGCCAACTTCGCCGGCTTTGTGACGATCAACGACGGCCGCGTGGTCCACTTGAGCCGCGAAAAGATGCCGCCTGATCAGTGCCGCGTGAAGCTGACCTGCGGCCAGGGCCATCTGCGCGGAGAAGTCTTGATCGGCCACGTGCGCAACGGCAAGCACGCGTGGACATCAATGCCGACGCGCCTGCAGAAGCTGATTAAGGCCAATCCGTCGGTGAGATCGATGGAGCTGTTCCAGCAGATCAATTCGATCAACTACCGCCCCGGCCTGATGCGCATCATCACCTCGCTGAAAACGATCTCCGCGATCAGCATGGTCTTCCCCACCGACCAAGACATGAGCGTGGAACAGTTCAAGATCTTCGGCACGACACTGCTAAATTACGCCGAGGACAGTTCGAAAGCGCTGGCGCTGACGATGGATCGGGCGCGGGCGTGTTAACGGCAGGACTGAGAGCCGAGGACTGAGGACTGAGGTTGGGGCGCGCCGCTTCGCTCGTTAAGTTGAACAACAAAAACTCCCCGCGGAAGCGGGGAGTTTTTGTTCCTCAGTCCTTCCGTTTTCGCTACTTCGCGGAGATCTGCACTGTCGTCGCCTTGCCCTGGGTCGTCTTGGTCTTCACCGGGACGGTTTTGAAGTACGGCACGCCTTCGATCACGAACGCGAGCTGAATGTTCAGTGACGACTTCGGTGCCTTGGAAACGCCTTCGGTGTCGAAGCCGAGCGTATCAAGCTGCGGCGAGGTCAGCGTCACCGAGAACTTTGAAGGGCCTTTTTTGGACGTCTTCAATTGCAGCTTCACCTTGCCGTCGGTGCTCGTGCCGGAGCCCTTATTGAGTATGATCGTCTCGACCACGTTACCCACGCCAACATCGACCGACTGCTGCGCCGGATCGACGCCCGATGGCAGCGTGATGGTGCCGGAGAGTTTGACCTGGTCGGACTTGGCCGCGCTGAAGATGAATTTTCCGGAGATCGTCGTACGGCCGGGAATTCCCGACGCGTCGTCGCGTGGCGCCACGAACGAGAGGGGCTGGCCGATTTCCGGCTTGCCGATCGGCAGCATGCGGCGGGCGATGCGGCCGTTGACGTTGGACTTGATCACATAGATGCCGCTGTCGATGAACTTGCTGGCGAAGTTCTTGCGATTCTTTCCAACAATGATGCCCTGCACCGACGAGCGTCCGGAGATGTCGTTGACGACGGTGTCGTCGCGCACGGCCGCGGCCGTGCCGCTGTCGACGATGTCAAAGTCCAGCACCCCGCCGAGGCTATCGGGGACGGAGATGCCCAGACCATTGTTGGGATTGGTGATGGTGCCGCTGGCCAGGCTCGCCACCGCGCTGCTGGGATCGAGCGCCTGAACGGTGAAATTCTGCGTGTAGAAGCCCACGTTGAAACCGTCGAAGACCGCGGAGAACGCCGTGTAATCGCCGGGCGTCGAGAACGTCCGTGTGACGGCGCCGCTGCCGAAGGTCGTCGGAACCTGCACGCCATCGGGGAGCACCTGGCTGCCTTGCAGGAAGACGAAGACGGCTTGCGCGCCAGTAGCGAGCTGTTGCGAGACGGCCGTGAATGTGACGGGCGTATTGACGCGCACCGGATCGCGCTAAATGGTGATGCCGGTGATCAGCGACGACGGCGCAGGCGCCGGATCGATGGAGATGTCGATGGTTGCGGTGATCGTTTCGGTGGTGTACATGCCCGTGAACGTGACGCTGGTGAATCCGGCCGTCGTGGGCAGACCGTAGATCGCCGCCGCGACAGACTTGCCAACCACCTGCACAGCATAGGTGGGATCGAGCGCCGCGAGCGACAGTCCGCCAGGCAGCGGGGTGCTGCTGATCGGCCCCGCGCCGGTGTTATCGGTCGGGTAGAAGTAGAAGTAGAACGGCAATCCCACTGCGCCGCGCGCCGGGTAGTGAATATCCAGATTCAGCGTGGCATTACCGCTGCCGCCGCCATTGGATGCCGTGAGCGTAATCTGGAATTTTCCAAATTCGATGGGCGTGCCGGAGATGATTCCGGTGAACGGGTCGATGGTGAGCCCAAAGGGCAGCACCGTCCGTCCGGCGACGACCGCGTTGAAACTCGTCGGACTGTTCGTGGCCGTGATCTGGTAGGCGAACGCGGTACCGACCACGCCGGCCTTCGTTAGGCTGCTGGTGATGACGGGTGCGTTGACGTCTTCGCTGGATAACTCCATCTTATATGCAGAAAGGTCTGCATCATTGCCGCTGTATCGAGAGTCGTCTGCAATGGAATTGCCGAATACATAGACATCGATTTCCCAATCGTATTGGTTGTGCGAGCCACTAACAATACTGACGCTTCTCGTACCCACCGCGGTATGCAAACTGGTCTGCTGAAAAAATATCCAGTTCGTGGTCCCGGTCGGTCGGTAAAAAATGTTTTCGTAGAGTGTCGCTCCACCCGCAAATGGTTCTGTCCAATTCAACGTCGCGCTCTGAACAAATCCGTCGAGATCGTTATCGGTGGTAAATGTCCAGAATGCGTCGCTAATTGTAGCCGCACGTGCACTCCCTGAGACGAGACAAATCAACACAGCCGCACAGATAACTTTCGATTTCATTACCGTTCCCTCGTCCCAGAAGCTAATGTGCGATCGACTCGAAGTTGTTCAGTATTCTTGAGCCCGAATTAAAGCCTGAGTCTACCTATGTAAGTGCACATGTGAACAAAATTGTACACTTAATTAATGTGCCGAGGGCGAAGTTTTGAACTTCGCCTCTTACACCTTCACTGATTCTTTGCGCCTTTGCGTCTTTGCGCGAGATAAATACCGGCGCTTCACACCGCCGCGGCGTGATCCGGCGTCGCCTCAATTTCGTGCTTCGCCTTCCGCGGCAACATCAGCGCCAGACAGAACGCCACGCACAGCAGCCCAATATTCCAGAGCAGCGAATGCCCCAGCGCCAGCGAGAAGTCCGCCGCTTGCGGCTGCGGACCCAGCAGCGCGAAATAAATGTTGCCGATTGCCGCCACGCCCGCCGCCAGCGCGACCTGCTGCGTGGTCGTCAGCAGCCCGGAAGCCGAACCCGCGTGCGTCCGGTCGACGCTGCTCAGCACGATGTTCACCAGCTGCGGCATGACGCAGCCCTGGCCGAAGCCGTAGCACAGCGTCATCGGCAGCAGTTGGCGCAGCATCACGGTGGTGCCGTGCGTGCGGATCAGCCAGTCGATACAGACTAGCCCGGTGATCATCAGCGTTGCGCCGAAATTCAGAATGTAGCGGCCAAGGTACTTCATGATGCGCGGCGAGAGCGTCGAGGCGAGCAGGAATCCCACGGCGAACGGTACGAAGACGTAACCGGTCCGCGTGGCCGAAAAGTGCGCGCCGTCCTGGAGAAAAATGGTCACGGTCATGAAGAATGCCGAGAGCCCGCCGTAAAACGCCAGCGTGACCAGCAGGCCCATCATGAATCCGTAGTCGCGGAAGAGCGGTAGTTCGACCAGCGGGGACCCATCGCGCGCCGTCTTCCATTTTTCATAGAAGAGGAAGATTGCCGTGGCCGGCGCGAACGCGATCAGCAGCCCGAACATCCACGGCGGCCAGCCTTGTTCGCGGCCTTGCACCAGCGGGTACATCAGCAGCAGCAACGCCAGGGTGCCCAGCGCCACGCCGCCGAGATCTAATTTCAGCGCGTGCGGCGCGCGGGATTCCGGAACGATGCGCTGCGCCATGATCAGCGACACGATGCCGACGGGGAGATTGACGAGAAAAATCGGCCGCCAATGCAGATCGAAGAGATTGGCGTCGACGAGAAATCCGCCGATCAGTTGCGCTGCGATCGCGGCCATGCCCAGCGAGGCGCCAAAAATGCTGAACGCGCGGTTCTTCTCCTCCGGCGGAAACGTGACGAGGATGATCGAGAGCACCTGCGGAAACATGATCGCCGCCATGAAGCCCTGAATCACGCGCGAGGCGACCAGCATCTCCGGCGAGTGCGCAAAACCGCAGAGCGCCGATGCGAGCGTAAAGCCCCCGACGCCGAGCATGAACATGCGCTTGCGGCCATAGATATCGCCCAGCCGCCCACCGGTGATCAAAAATACCGCGTAGGCCAGACCGTATCCGGCGATCAGCCACTGAATCTGCGCGAACGACGCGTGCAGATCGGCCATGATCACGGGGATGGAAACATTCAGGATGAAGAAATCCAGCACCGCCAGAAATGCCGCCGTTAGCACAATTATCAGAGCCAGCCATCGCTGCGGATGGGCGTGATCAGGATGAAGGGAGCCGGTCGGAGCGTTCATGAAGGTGCGGTTGTCTCGCGGGTGTACCAATAATGGTAGCGATGAGTGTACGGCCTGCAAATGGCTCGAGCGCGGACGGAATTTCCGCGTTCACACGTGAAGATTTTCCATGCGGCTTTTTCGCTGACCTTTGATACCTCGGCCGGTTCAGAACGAATGTAGCAGTCGTATCTCGTTCGCCACAATTCCGCGAAATCAGGAGGCGCCTGCCCATGTCCAACGCGTTTCGACCACGCCCGCTGGGCGAAATCCTCATCGACATGGGCTGCGTGACGCCCGCGCAGATTGAATCGGCGTTGGAGCGGCAGTTGAATGGCGAGAGCGTGCGTCTGGGTGAGCTGCTGGTGAGTCATGGAGACTGCACGGTCGAAGACATCACTGCCGCGCTGGCTGAGCAGTTCAACATGGAGATGGTGGAACTTGAAGGGCTGGAAGTTTCTGCGGAGGCCGTTGCGCTGTTGTCAGCGGAATTCTGCCGCGAAAACCGCGCCGTGCCGGTGGGTTACAGCGAGTCGGTCCTGACCGTCGCGATCTCCGATCCGCTCGACCTGAATACAATCGACCAGATCAATTTTGCCTCCGGCATGCAGGTGGACTCGGTGCTCGCCACGGCCGATGCGATCGACGCGGCCATCGCGCGCCTTTATCCGGAGGATGTCCTGAAAACTGGCATCGAGGACATCGTGATCGACTATCGCAACATCGAGGAAGAGCGCCTGAAGAACGAAGAAAGCGCCAAGGAAGCCGACGATACGCCCATCATCAAGCTCGTGAACATGATCATCTCGCAAGCCATCGAATGCCGCGCCAGCGACATTCACATCGAACCGATGCTGGATCGCCTCTGCGTGCGCTATCGCATCGACGGCGTCTGTGCAGAGATGGATGCGCCGCCCAAGCACCTGCAGGGCGCGATCATCGCGCGCATTAAAATCATGGCCGCGCTGAACATGGCTGAGCGCCGCCGGCCGCAGGACGGGAAGATCCAGGTACGCGTCCACGGGCGCGCGTACGATCTGCGCGTCTCGGCGCTGCCGGCCGCGCACGGCGAATCGGTGGTGATGCGCATCCTCGACAAGGCGTCGATCAACTTCGGGCTCGATCAACTCGGACTTCACGCCGACGACAGCAAATTGATGCACACGCTGATGCGCAAGCCCAGCGGGCTGCTGCTGATCACTGGGCCGACTGGTTCCGGGAAAACGACGACGCTCTATTCGGCGCTCAATGAACTCAACACACCCGACCGCAAGATCATCACGGTCGAAGATCCGGTCGAGTACACCGTGGAAGGCATCAACCAGGTCCAGGTCAACGAAGCGACCGGTATGACGTTTCACCGCGCGCTGCGTGCGATGTTGCGGCAGGCGCCCAACGTGATTCTGATTGGCGAAATTCGCGACAAGGAGACCGCGCACGCCGCGATCGAAGCGGCGCTGACCGGCCACCTCGTCTTCGCCACGCTGCACACCTCCGACGCGCCGAGCGCCCTGACGCGCTTGATGGACATGAAAATTCCGGCCTTCCTCGTCGCCAGCTCGATTCAAGCGGTGCAGGCCCAGCGCCTCGTGCGGATGCTCTGTCCGGAATGCAAGCGACCAGAGGAGCTCGATCGCTCGCGGTTGCGAAGTCTGGGCGTTCGCGACGACCAGTTCGCCGGCCGTGTCACGTACACGGCGACCGGTTGCGACGCCTGCCGCCGCAAAGGATTTCGCGGACGCAGAGGCATCTACGAAATCATGGTGATGAATCGCCGGCTGCGCGAACTGTGTTTCAACAAAGCCACCGCCGATCAGGTCCGTCAGCAAGCCTTGCGCGACGGCATGAACACGCTGTTGGAAGATGGCCTGCGCAAAGTCTTCGAGGGCTGGACGACGCTCGATGAAGTGCTGTGCGAGGCCAAAGCCTACGCGTGAACTTCACGGCCGCTGCGCCGCGCGTCCGAGCCGAACATCCACCGGCGCGACGCCGAAGAACCGCTTGAACGCACGCGAGAAATAGAAGGGGCTGCCGAAGTTCAGTCGCTCGGCCGTCTGCGATACAGTCGCATCGCCGCCGCGGAGTATCTCCCACGCGGCGTGCATCCGTTTGCTCTGCAAGTACGCGTGCGGCGTGACGTGAAAGGTCTGCGCGAAGCAGCGGTGAAAATAGATCGGGCTTAAGTGCACGCTCGCCGCGACATCGTCGAGCGACGGGTTGCTCGAAAAGCGCGCGTTCATGAAATCGAGCGCCGGCTTCAGCGCCGCGTACATCTGCGGCGTGTCGATGCTTTGTACGATGGACTCCGGTCGTTGCAGTAACTCGGAATAAAGCCACAACAGCATTGCTTGCGTTCGGCTGATCAACTCGGGGCTGCGCGTCTTAACAATTTCGGGGATGCGTGTGTAGAGACTTTTCCAGAACGCCCATTCTTTCGCAGGCCAGCGCAGGCCGGGCTTGGTCTGCGTCACGCGCAGGTCCATCTCGACGGAATCGGCGCGAAAATGGAGCCAATCCAGCGTCAGCTGCTTCGAGCAGCGGTATTTGATCCAGCCGTAGCCGGGCAAGAGGTAGACGTAGCCGCCGTCCAGCTTCCACGTTTTGCCGTGGCAGGTGATTTCCGCCGAGCCTTCCCGCGTGAAGTAGAGCCGATGGCAGTCCGCAAATTCGCGGTCGGCGACCTTCCAGCGTGGCGTGCAGACGTAATAACCGCCGGTGATGATGTTGCTCAGGCGAATGTCCATGAACACAGAGTCTAGCGCGGAAGTTAAGAAAAGACATTCCTACGTTGCTTTATTCCATGGATGAGCGGGGTATCGGTAGCATAAGATCGGGTATGTAAAAATTGAATTCTCTGGAGAGCTCGAAAACATGTCCACAGCCACCGCCGATCCGATGAGTCAACGCGACCTGATCTTCAAGCCGACGTTCAATCCCAACCCGAAGCATCTCACCCGCGAGCAGATCGAGACGTATAACCGCGACGGCTATCTCAAAGCGTTCCGGATTTTCGACGAAGCCGGTGCGGCGGAGAACCGGCGCTACTTCGACAGCCTGCTGGCACAGCTCAAGGAATTCCGCGACGGCCGCGATACGTATTCGATCAACGGCTACCACACGCACTGCCGTGGCATTTGGGACATGATCATGACGCCGCAGATTCTCGATCTCGTCGAAGACCTGATCGGGCCGGACATCGTCTGCTGGGGCACGCATTTTTTCTGCAAGACGCCCCACGATCCCAAGAGCGTGCCGTGGCACCAGGACGCGTCATACTGGCCGTTCACACCCGCGCGCACGGTCACGGTCTGGCTGGCGATCGACGACGCGTCCGTCGAGAACGGCTGCATGTCGTTCATCCCGGGAACGCACCGCCTCGGGCATCTCTCGTGGAAGGACACGCGTGGGCCGGCGGTGCTCAATCAGGAGATCGAACAGATCGAGCAGTACGGCCGGCCGGTGCCGATCGAACTGAAAGCCGGCGAGATCGAACTCCACGCCGACATGCTTGCGCATGGCTCGCCGCCCAATCCGTCGGACAAGCGCCGCTGCGGATTGACGCTGCGCTACTGCCCGCCGTACGTCCGCTCCGTGAACCCTGCGTGGCGCGGCCAGTCGGTGCTCTGCCGCGGCCAGGACAAGGACGGCTATTGGCAGAACTTTCGGCGGCCGGAAGGCGAAGATCTCACGCAGCCCCAGAACCGCCGCGTAGCCATCGGCGCGAATTAGAAGGGCTCTGGCAAATTTGCCATATGGTCCCTGTTAAATTTTGATATGCCCTTACGCCGTTTCCGGCATGAACGACGGCAGCACAACTCCGTTGAAATTCGTGAACGCGCCGCGGACCTGCGCGAAATGCATCTCGCAATTCTTGGCGCCCAGTCCGTAAGCGAACTGCACCAGCTTTTCGCAGTGCACGGGCACGAGAAAAACCGGCGTGCGACCGCGGTTCTGGTTGAGCTCCGCCAGCAGCAGCGCGGCTGCGCCGTCTTCCGTGCGCGCGACGCCAGGGCCGACAATGTTGCTGCCCGGATGTGCAATCGATACGCAGAATCCGTCGAGCGCATGGGAGTCATTTTCGAGCACGGAGACGTGCCAGATTCCGGCGGCGTTCTCGATGAAATGGCGGTAGTCCTTGCGGCGGCTGATGCCGCTGATCGCCAGCTCAATCGCGGCCATCTTTTCGACGTCGTCGAGCGTCGCCGGCCGCACGCGCGAGCTCAGTGCGTTCGTGGCGCTCAGGCCGCTTTTGGGGACCTCCAGAAACATGTCCTGAAACGCGCAACGCGGCACGAAACCGGCGCGGGTGTAAAGCGAGAATGAATCGAGATTCAGCGCGCTGGAGACCAGACGCAGCGGCTTCTTCTCGCGGTCGGCGAAGTCGATGATGAAATTCAGCAACGCGCGCGCGACACCCTTGCCGAAATAGTTGGGATGAACGTTCATGATGCCCAGCGAGACGTGCGTTTCGCGCGGATGGTAAAAGCACGAACCCATCAGCCGCCCGGTCGCCGTGCTTTCGGCGACGACGCAGCAGCCGGGATCGAGGCTCTCGTAGACTTCGCAGAAGAGCATCGTCGCCGACGGGCCGCCGCGGAAAATTGCCGGGCGGCCATGGGTTTCGTACCAATAGTTGGTGGAGACGTAGATCAGGTCGGCGACTTCCGCCCAATCCTTCCGCTCCATCGCGCGCAAACGCACTTCTGACGCCTGGGCCATGCGGCTCATCCCTTCATATCGTTTTCGAGGACGATCCGGTACCGCGCTTTTCCGGCGCGGAGACGTTCGATGGCTTCGTTGATCCTGGACATCGGGAACTTCTCGACGATCGGTTCGATCTTGTGGCGCGCGCAGAACTGGAGCATCGTCTGCACGGTCGAGGGACTGGCCAGCGGCGATCCGGAGAGCGATTTTTGTTCGCCGATGAGCGTGAACGCATTGACGGGAATCGGCGCGCTGACTATTCCGACCAAATGCAGTTTGCCCTTGGGCGCGAGGACCTTGAAGTAGGCTTCCCAATCCAGCGGCGCGTTGACCGTCGAGAGAATGAAGTTCAGCGAACCGGCGATGCCGGCCAGCTGCGACGCGTCGCGCGTATTCACCACGCGATGCGCACCGAGGCGCTGCGCTTCCTCGCGCTTCGCGTCGCTTGACGTAAACGCGGTGACTTCGCAGCCCCATTTGTTCAGGAAATTCAACGCCATGTGTCCGAGCCCGCCGATGCCGATCACGCCGACGCGGTCGGTGGGCTTGACGCCGAATTCAATGATCGGATTGAAGACAGTGGCGCCGCCGCAGAAGAGCGGTCCAATTTTCGACGCGTCGAGCGCATCGGGAAGCGGCGAGGCCCAGACCCAGTGGCAGCGCACCCGGTCGGCGAATCCGCCGTGGCGTTGAATGATGGTCTGTTCGCGCGTGGGGCAAAGATTGTGATTTCCCGACAGGCACTGCTGGCAGGCCATGCAACTTCCGGAGAACCAACCCATGCCGACGCGCTGCCCGACCTTGACGTTCTTCACCTGCGGTCCGGCGGCGACGATCGTGCCAACAATTTCATGCCCCGGCACAAACGGATAGGCGGAGAAGCCCCATTCGTTATCGAGCATTGATAGATCGGAGTGGCAGACGCCGCAGTAGTCAACCTTGATCTCAACCTGCTCGTCGCCGAGCGCACCGGGATCGAATTCGATGACCTTGAGCGGTGCGCCTTTAGCTGCGGCAGCGTAAGCGTGGAATTTGGTACTCATGGCATCCTCCTATAGGTTGGGTGCTGAGTCGGAAATAACATCCGGCCAACTGAAGTCAAGCAATCTGTCCTCCTGGTACTACGGATGCGCGGATCGTTGAGCGTAGCGAAACGAGCCGTTCATCCGTGCGTGTGGCGCATTGAATTTGTGGTACGCAACGCATGGATGAACATATTCCATCGCTTCGCTCTGGAATTCGCGCATCCGTGGCGCCACTCAGTCGGGAATCTGCGGCCATGCTTTGTGAAAGGCGTCGTGAGCTTGCTGGTCGTGGAGCAACTCCTGCGTCTGCGCGGCGCGAGACATCGATGAAATCGAGTACCCGCTGACAATACGCTCCACGAAAACGCGTGTGCCGTCGACGGTGAACTTCACCCGCCAGGACTTGATCGCCAGAATCAGATGCGTGCGGCTCCAGCGCGAAATGCGGCGGTACGGGTGAGGGGAGGGGTCGTTGGTAAGGATGCGCGTGGCTTCGGCGGACAGTTCGATCTCGAATTCTTTCGCCAGCCATTCCGCCTGTCGTCGCGCGAGTTCCGACCACTCCACGGTGTAAGTCAGGCACGCCGCCTTGGCGCTCGCTTCCGCGGCGGCGACATCGTCGAGCCAGCCGGCGCGCGCATCGGGGAAGGAATCGGCGTACGGAATGTACGGTTTGATGTCGAGGATCGGCGTGCCGTCGAGCAGATCGGTGGCGCCGAGATGGAGTGTGCGGCCTTTGATCTCCAGCAGGCGTGCCGTGGAAAGACCGAGCGGATTGGGACGGTGCGGCGAGCGTGTGGCGAAAACGCTGCGCTTCTTGCGCGGCCCGCGCGGCGGCAGCACCTTCGGCTTCCACGTTTTGTTGTGATGGAGCCAGACGATCAGCCAGATCATGTCGAAGCCCACGAGGTCCTCGCACGCCTGCTCGAAATTGTGGTCGGGATTCAAAATCACCGTCGCTTCGCAACTGGCGTCGGCCATGCTCGGCTGCCGCGGCGCGCGAAAACGGTCGGAGTACGGCGTGCGAATCACGCCGATGGGATGCAGGGTAAGGCTGTCCAGATTCATAAACGAATTAGAACCGAAAAGGCGACATGTGGAAAGTACGGGTGGGAATTACGACGCGCGCAACGCCGTTGCGAAGGTGGCGAGGTGGCGGAAGGTGTCGCAGTAGGCGGTGTAATCCAGTTCGCGGCGGATCTCTTCGGTCAGCGCCCGGCCGCCGACTGACACGGCAGCGCCCACTGCCGTCGCAGCGGCACGGAGTGTCTTGTAACGTTCAATCCAGGGAGCCACATCGGGAATGGTGGACACGCTCAGAAACACCAGCTTGGGCTTGACGGTGGTCAGTGCTGCGCAGAATGTCTCCACGGGAATGCCGACGCCAAAATTCTCCGCGCGCCAGCCGGCTTCGCGCAGGCTCAGCTCGGCCATCGTCGAGGAGAGCACATACGGATCACCGGAGAGCGCGCCGCCGATGGCCAGCGGCGCATCGGCTGAAAGCGCGGGCAGCATCAACCGTAATTCGTGGAGCGTGCGCAGACAGATCTCGCACGCGCGGCGTTCTTGAAACACTTCGATGCGGCCATGCTCCCAGCTGTTGCCAATATTTCTGAACGCCGGCGCCAACACTTTGTCGCACAGATCGCAGAGCGCGTTGCCGTTGAGAAAAAGATTGAACGTCTCGCTGCGGAACTCCTCGTCGGCGCCCGCCTCCAGCGCGCGCTGCGCGTGCTCGGCCGCGCGATTGATGACCGTCTCACCCTTGCCCACGTTGGATGGCAGCCCGAGTACCGCGGGATCAATCAGGGGATGGCCGCTGGTGCGCAGAAATTCCAGTACACCGCTGAGCGGTAGCCGCCGATGTCCACCGGCGGTTTTCTGAGTGAGCAGCAGGCCGCGATCGCACCAGCGTTTGAGCGAGGCTTCACTGACGCCGATGGCTTGTGCAACTTGCCGGGGAGTAAGGAGTTCGCGCATGGTTGTGGCCTCTGGGTCGATTTCCACGAATTTATTATAGCGTATAGTGGATAGGCTATCCAGTAGAATGATCGAATTGAATGAATTTTCTTATGGATTTCGAGGCTGCTATGGGGTAGAGTGAAATTAGAAGGTGGTGGATTATGAGTGTATTCGTTCATCGTTCCAAACTTGCAGCCAGCGCAGCCGAGGCCTTCCAATGGCACTCCAATCCGGGCGCGTTCGAGCGACTGAACCCGCCGTGGGATCCCGTCACGGTGGTGCGGCGCAGTGGCGGTCTCGAAAATGGGAGCACGGTGGAACTGAAAATCGGAGCCGGCCCGTTTTCGATGAAGTGGCTGGCGCGGCACACCAACGTCGTTCAGGGCGCGCAGTTTCAGGATGTTCAGGAGAAAGGTCCGTTCGCGAAGTGGGAGCATACTCACACGTTTGTGCCCGAAGGCGATTATGCCTGCGTGCTGGAAGATCGCGTGGAATACGAGCTGCCTTTCGGCGTGCTCGGGCGCGCGCTGGGGAAGGGCATGATTGTGAACCGGCTTAACCATCTTTTCGACTACCGCCATCAGGTGACTCAAATGGATCTTGAAAGCAACGCAGCTACTGCCACGCACGCGCCGGTTCGCGCGCTGAACATTGTCGTCACGGGCGCCAGTGGATTGGTCGGCTCGGCGTTGGTTCCGCTGCTGACAACCGCAGGGCACCGCGTCTCGCGCCTGGTCCGCTCCGGTTCGAAACCGAATGCCAACGACATTGCCTGGGACATGGAGGCCGGAACCATCGACGCCGCGCGACTGGAAGGCGTGGATGCGGTGATCCATCTCGCGGGCGAGAATATCGCCGGCCGCTGGTCGGCGGAGAAGAAGCGCAAGATCCTCGAAAGCCGCGTGAAAGGCACCACGCTGCTCAGCGAAACGCTGGCGAAGCTCAAGCGCCCGCCGCTGGCTTTGATCTCCGCGTCCGCGATCGGTTACTACGGCGACACGGGCAGCACCATCGTCGATGAATCGTCCCCAAAAGGGCCGAAGTTCCTTGCCGATGTCTGTAAGGAATGGGAAGCATCGACGGCGGCCGCGGAGCGCGCGGGCATTCGCGTCGTCCACGCTCGGTTGGGTGTGGTCTTGAGTCCCGCCGGCGGCGCGCTGGCGAAGATGCTGACGCCGTTCAAGATGGGCGTTGGCGGCGTGGTCGGTTCGGGCGAACAATACTGGAGCTGGGTCTCGATCGAGGACGTGATCGGCGCGCTGCATTTCGCGGCCGTCAATGACGAGATCAACGGCGCGATGAACGTCGTCGCGCCCCGCGCCGTGACCAACCACGAATTCACCAAGACGCTGGGCAAAGTGCTGGGGCGCCCGACGATTTTCCCGATGCCCGCTTTCGCGGCGCGTCTGGCGTTGGGCGAAATGGCCGAGGAGCTGCTCTTGACCAGCACGCGCGTGACGCCGAAGAAACTGTTGGAACACAACTACCGCTTCCGCTTTCCCGAACTGGAAGATGCGCTCCGTCATTTGCTTGGCAAGCGCGTGCCGGTAGAAAAGTAGGCTCATCGGAACACCGTCTTCAATCATCGAGCAGGGGGATTTGAATACCGTGGCCAAGATCGACTGGATGTTTCACCGCAAGGGGTGAGTGACCTGTGGACGCACGCAAGAGTTTCTTGCGAAGAACAAAGTAGAGACACTGGAAGTCGTCGACGCGAAGAAGGCTCCGCTGGGCAAGAAAGAAGCGCTGGAACTGGCGCGCAAATCCGACGAGCTTTATGCGACCAGGGGCAAGAAGGTGTTCCACTTCAACTTGAAGAAAGACAAGCCCGACGACGAAGCGCTGCTGAACGTGCTGATCGGACCGAGCGGCAATCTTCGCGCGCCGGCATTCACGGTCGGCAAAACGCTGATCGTCGGCTTTGATCAGGAGACGTACCAGAAGCTGTTGAAATAATGCGCGGAGCGTGAAGCGCCGTCAGCGGCGCTTCCAGCTCTTGCCGGCCTGCACGGACTCCGCGATCTCGACGGACTGGATGCTCTCTTCGACGCTGGGCGTAAACGCACCTTCGCCGCGCAAGGCGTTGACGAAGGCTTCGTTTTCTCCAAAAAAACCGCCAGCGATGGCCGAGGCGAGTTTGCCTTTCGCTTTGGCGTGCGCGGCCAGTGGGTTGGGTAGCTTCACGGCCTTGTTCTGATCGTAGAGCGTGCAGGAGCCGGGTGCGTCGAGCAGCCAGCCCACGCCGGCGTTGACAAACGCGATCGCCTCCGTGCCGAAAATCTCGTAGCGCTCCAGATGCGCGCCGGACTGAGGCCGGATTTCCAGCGTGCCCACGCCACCATTTTTGTAGCTGACGATCAGTGTGTAGACCGGCCGTTCGCCCTTGCCGACGGTGCGGTGATCGAGTTCGACGCGGTCGATGTCGCCGCCGAGGTAGCGCAGCGCATCGAGGCTGTGGATTCCCGTGCCGTAGAAAAAGTCATCGTCCTCGCGGCGGTGGCGGTACATCAAGGCGGACGCGCCCTTGATCTTGCCGCGCTTGAGGATCTCGGCTTTGCCCTGCACGATCACCGGGCAGTGGCGGCGGTTGAAGGCGACGACGTTCGGTTTGCGGCTCTTTTTGGCGGCGGCGATGATCTGCCGGCATTCCCGCGACGATGCGCCGGGCGGCTTCTCGAGAAAAACGGGAAATCCCGCGGCCAGCACCTGCGAGGCGACGCGCGCGGTGAATTTCACCGGCACGACCACGATCACGCCGTCGGGCTTCTCGGTGCGGAGCATCGTGTTGACATCGGTGTAGACGGCTGGGATGCCGAATTCCTTCGCGGCGCGCGCGGCGGTGTCTGCGTTGATGTCGCAGATCGCCGCCAGATCGCTGCGTCCGATTTTCGCGAGGTGCTGTTGCGATGGAAGATGAAAGTCGCACGGCATGTGGCCGGCACCGATGACAGCGATGCGCGGCCGGTTGTGTTTTGCCATCAGGTGAACCATCCCAGCTTTTTCTGGTTGTAGTAATACATCACGCCAAGAGCACGCATGGAGACCATTAGCAAATACAGGAAGAAGAACGCGCTGACAAACGGAACAATGAAAATTCCCGCAATGCTTTCCTCCAGCGCCTTCGACAATACTTCAGGCACGTGCGCGACGAGATGCGCGGCGGAGATGGTCATGAAAGTCGCCAGGTACGCGCCGCCGACGCGCAGGATCGAGCCGAAGATGAAGAGCGGATTGAGCACGCCGTAAGTGCGGAACAGGATCAGCGCCAGCAGTGCCATGGGCATGTAGAGATTGCCCAGCAGGTCGACGATGTAATAAGGAATCAGGTTGGGCTTGGCCAGTTCGCGCCGGCGGTGGCGGGCCTCCCACGCCTGCCGCTCGCGCTCCTTGCGCGCCGCCTTGTCGCGCATCGATTCGTCCTGGTTGTCGAGTCCCGGCAGCGGCTCGCCCGGCGGTTCGTCATCGGAACTCTGCATGCTGCTCATTCCGGAATCGTCGGTGTTGCCAACCATGACCGCCAGCGGACTGGCCGCGCAGATTACCACCAGCACAATGATGGCGGGAATCCGGCTGACCAGCCATGCGATGAAGAAATACCACGCGCCGCCCAAATCGCCAAAGGCCGGCCATTCCGGCGGCGCTTCGCGACCCGTGGCCGAACTTCTGCAGATTTTCATGCCGTAAACGTACATGTATCCCGCCGCGATCGCGCGGCCTCTGTTCCCGGCAAAGTGAAGTGCAAAAATGAAGACCGTGCCCAGCACCAGCATCAGCTTGCCGGACCCTTTGAAAGGGAAGAGCATCGCGTCGTGAATGTCCTGGCCCATCGTGCGAGCGGGCATGCGTTGAATTTCCGGCAGCAGCGCGTTGATCTGGCCGCCGCAATCCGGACAGCGCGGATTGGATTCGACCATCTTCGCGCAGCCGTTGCAGTAGTACTCGCTGCAGTGCGCGCAGGAACGCGTCGCTTTCACTTTCTCATGCTTCTTGCAGAAGTACGGCGGCTTGCGTTCAAGGATTGTCGGCGCGCCGGCCGGCTTTTCTTCTTTCGGTGCCGCCACCGGAGCGGGCGCGGGAGCAGGCGGCACGGGCGGCGGAGCTTTGGGAATCGGCGTGGCGGTCGCGGAGGCAGCTCGCGTCGGCGCAGTCGCGGTGGACGGCCGCCGCAGCACGGCCGTCTGGTGCTGAGCGGCCTGGCCCAGTTCGTCGCCGCTCAAGCGGCGCGTCGGCGCTTTGCAATCGACGCAGACTTCCACGCTCTTCACCATCACCACGCAAAGTCGGCACAGATTGGCTTTGCAGGCCGTGCATGCCAGAACCGCGGACATGGGTGGATGGTTGGTGCAGCGGGGTGCTTGGGATATGACGGTGTCGCCCATGGGTTCTCCAGGATGGCAGCAGTCGAATAGTCAATAACCAACGAAAAGGATCGGTGGAATATATGCTCTTTAATGAGTTTCGATACTGATTTATAGCCAGTTTTGATTTTTACGTGAACCATCCCAATTTGCGTTGATTGTAGTAATACATTACGCCCAGCGCGCGCATGGAGACCATCAGCAGATAGAGAAAGAGGGGCGCGGCGAGCAGCGGAACCACGAGCATGCCGATTTCCCCCAGCGCCTGCCCGCACAGACCCGGAATCATGCGGACGACGTCGGCCGCGATGAAGGTCAGCACGGCGCCGAGATACCCGGTGCCGCATTTCAGCGCCGACGACGCGATGAAGAGCGGATTCAGCACGGTGTAGTTGCGGTAGAGAATCAGCGCCAGCAGTGCCATCGGCAGGTACAGATTTCCCAGCAGCGCGAGCACATAGAACGGGATGAGTTTGGCCGCGAGCCGGACCTTCGCGGCTTTCAGTCGCTGCTCGGCGGCCGCCTTGATCCGGGCCTCACGCTCTTCGCGCTCGAGTGCCTGCTTCTGTGATTCCTCATGATTGCCCAGCGGCTGCTGCGCTCCGCCGCCCATCATCGCGCGGACTTCGTCGGGTGTCGCCTCGTCGTCGGGAGAACCCGTGACGTACGACGAGACACTCATGCCGGCGATCAGGATCAGGTACGCGATGGCCGGAAGTTGGCTGACGAACCACGCGACGAAATAATAGAACGCGTTGGTGATGTCGCCGAGTCCCGGCCAATCCGGCGGCGTCTCGCGGCCGAGCGCGGACGTGTTGCAGATCTTGATGCCGAATGTGTACATGAACGCGTAACTGAAGAGCAGCGATTTCCAGCCGCCGAAGTTGCAGACAAAAACCAGCACGCTGCCGAAGAGCATCATCAACAGTCCCGACCCGCGAAACGGAAAGAGCAGCGCGTCGGCGACGTCCTGAAAAATGCCGCGCGGCGGCAGACCTTGATCTTCGGGCAGCAGCGCGTTGATCTGTCCGCCGCAGTCCGGGCAGCGCGGATTCCCTTCAACCATCTTCGCGCAGGCGTTACAGAATTCCTCGCTGCACGGTCGGCACTGCCGCGTGGCCTTTTCATGCGGATGGTTCTTACAGAAGTACGGCGGCGCTTTCAGATGCGCCATCGGCCGCGGCACAGCCGGCGTCTTCGGTGGCTGCGCGGAACCCGGTGGCGGAACACTCTCCGGCGCGCGGCCTTTCTTTGATGACGTGGCTGCCATCGAAGGCTTGGCCGTCTGCGTCAATTCCACCGCGGCGTAGTACGAATCATCTTCGTTGTCAGTAACGATGTCGCGGCACGCGGCATTGCAGTCCCTGCAGGTATCGAGCCCGTTCTCCACATGCACGCAGAGCCGGCACAGAAAATTCCCACAGCCGCGGCATTGCACCGACGCGGCGAGAGTAGGGTGGTGGACACAGTGCTGTGTCGCGTCAGTCTGCATACGAAGACCTTAACAGAGCCATTGGTCATTGGGTATTGGTCATCGGTCATTTGTCATTTACGAGGAGCGGAATGGCGAGCCGAAATGCCAGTCTACCGCTCTCCGTAAATGACCAATGAAAAATGACCAATGACCAATGACCAATGCCCAATGACTCCGTTCTACATCTTTTTCCCCACCGCCCCCGCAATCACCCTCACCTCGCTCATCAGACTTTCGAACTGCGGAATCGAGAGCGTCTGGTGGCCGTCGGAGAGCGCTTTGTCGGGGCAGGGATGAACTTCGATCATCAGCGCGTCCGCGCCGGCGGCGACGGAAGCCCGGGCGATGGCGGGGATGTGCGGGCGCAGGCCGATGCCGTGTGACGGGTCGGCGACGACCGGCAGATGCGAGAGGCTTTTCAGAACGGGAATGGCGTTAATGTCGAACGTGTTGCGCGTCATTGTTTCAAACGTGCGGATGCCGCGTTCGCAGAGCGCGACGCGGTAGTTGCCCTGCGAGAGGATGTACTCGGCGGCCATCAGCAGTTCTTTGATCGTGGCGCTCATGCCGCGTTTCAGCAGGATCGGTTTGTCGATCTTGCCGAGCTTCTCGAGCAGCGAATAGTTCTGCATATTCCGCGCGCCAACCTGGAGCACGTCGGCGTACTGCACGACCATCGGGATCGTCTCGGTGTCCTTGATTTCCGTGACGATCTTGAGTCCGGTTGCTTCGCGCGCGAGGGCCAGCAGCTTCAGGCCTTCTTCGCGTAGGCCCTGGAATTCGTACGGGCTGGTGCGCGGCTTGAATGCGCCGCCGCGGAGGAACGTGGCGCCGGCTTTCTTCACGCCGTGAGCCGCTTCGAGAATCTGATCCTTGCTTTCGACTGAGCAAGGCCCGGCCATGATCGCCAGCGTCGGTCCGCCGAGCGGCGTGCCGCCGACGTCGATGATCGTGTCTTCCGCTTTGACTTCACGCGAGACGAGCTTGAACGGCTGCGAGACGCGGATGGCGTCGGCAACGCCGGGCATCGAGGCGAAGAGCTCGACGTCGAGCGCGCCCTTGTTTCCGGTGATGCCGATGGCCACGCGCTGCGCGCCGGGGATGGGGTGCGGCGTGAGCTGCAACGAGCGGATCTTGGCGTTGACGGCTTCGATTTCATCGGCGTTGGCGTGCGGTTTCATGACGATCAGCATTGCAGGCGAAGTCTCCTCAAGTGGTGTCCTGATGATAATTCATTTTCCATTTTCCATCGGTCATTTTCCATTTTCCATTTACGGAGTGCGAGTGATTTGCGCTCCGTAAATGGAAAATTGAAAATCAAAAATGGAAAATGGAAAATAGTCTGTGCTCAGGCCAGCGGCGCCGTGAGCACAAAACACGCGCCATCACCGTCCTTGGACGGCGAGAGTTCCAGGTCGCCGCCCATTTCGCGGGCGAGGCGGCGGCTGAGCGCGAGGCCCAGTCCCACGCCGGGGGCGGAATGCGCCGCCTGGCGCGCGGACTTGCTGAATGGTTGGAAGAGCGTGCGGCGTTCCTTCGCGGCGAAGCCGGGGCCGTGGTCGCGGACTTTCAAGTACGCAGCGGTCGCGTCGGTGCTGCCTTCGATGTGGATCACGCGGTCGGTGGCGTTGGCGGCGTACTTGCACGCGTTGTCGACCAGGTTGAAAAGGATCTGCTCGACGGCCGAGGCATCCGTGCGGAGCGCCGCGGTGCTGGCGCCGGGATCGACGACCAGTTTCATGCCGGCCTGTTCAGCGCGTTCGGCCAGGCGCGGACAGACTTTGTCGAGCACGTCTTTCCAGTGCGTCGTTTCGATGTTCCCGCCGACGCGGCCGCGTTCCAGTCGCGCGTAAGCGAGGACGTTTTCGACCAGGTGGCTCAGCCGATCGGCTTCGACGCGGAGCGTGTTTAAGTAACTGCGGCGCTTCGCTTCGTCGGGGACCATGTCGTCGCTGAGCATCTCGGTGTACATGCGGAAGGTGGTCAGCGGCGTGCGCAGTTCGTGCGTGACGGCCGAGACGAACGCGCCGCGCCGTTCGCTCAGGCGCATTGCACCCATCAAGAGCGCCGCCACGGCCGCCGCGGCGACCAGCGCCGAGCCCCACGCGATCAGCAGCGAGACGAAGGTGGGCGACATGCCCGCCGCCGATTCGTCGGGGATGTTGCCGGGGATCAATCGAACTGGAATTGCGGCGAGCAGATTGGCCGGCCGGTCGCCGGGGTCGCTCTTCACTGGTTCGAACGAGGCGTTGGGCACCAGGTCCGCGACAGAGGTTTTCAGCCACGACTGAATATCGGCCCAATCGAGCCAGCAGCCTTGAACGTACGTGTCTTCACCGATCGTCACCCGCCGCGCGAGGACGAGCGTGTCGCCGACCCAGATCGGTTTGAGAATGCCTTGCTTGACGTTGATCTGCGGCGCGACGAGCGGATTGGTGTTGAGCCCATTGGCCTTGTTCGACCACGTGTTGTACTGCTGCGAAGCCTGCTCATACGCCTGCGCGCGCTGTTGAAAGTCGGCCTCACTGCGTTGCTGCTGTTTGGATTGTGGCACTTTAGTAGTGGTCTGCTGCTGGTCGGCCATCTGGGGTTCGTCGATTTTCGAGACGCCGTAGCGCTGCGTATTTCCCGGCGAGAACGAATTCTGGAAATTGGCCACACTTTGCTGCACGGCTTCGTTCGGGTTGCGGTTGTTGTCGTTGTTGGGCTCCTGCATGGCGATCAGCGGCGCGTCTTCATCGAGCGGCGGTAGCTGCGCCAGGATGTCATTGGGCCTGGCGAGCTTCTTAAAATTATTCAAGCGGTCTGCATAGGTATTGAGCGTCGCGCTGCTGGCACACTGATTTTTGGCCAGCGTCTTCTTGGCTTCGAGCGGCACTTGCGGCGAGGTCAGTTCGCCCTGAGGACCAAACTGAAAATGGAGGAACGAATGGGCCGACGGCTGCGTCAGTAGTGGCGAGGGAATCAGCAGGTCGCCCTTGTGAACTTCCGCGAACATCTGCGTGTAAGCGCGCCCCGCCGGATAGAACGACCCGTACGCAAAGTACGGCTGTACGCTTTCCTGCGCGATCAGCGGCGCGAGCGTTGAGTCCATGCGCCACAGCGCGAGTCGCACATTCCCTTCGTAATCCGCCTGCCGCCGCGCTTGCTCTTCGACGCGGTCGAGCCGCAGCACAATACGACTGATCCACCCCATCGCCGCGAGGACGACGATGAGGCAGCAGGCGAAGGCGACCCAGGTGTGCCAAGGCTTGTTCATCGATCCGCGCTCCATAAACAGAGCGAGGCTGAACAGAGCCAGCGGTCATTGGTCATTGGGCATTGGTCATTTGTCATTTAACTGCTCTCACCAGTACATCCGTCCGTTCATGCGCCGCGCTGCCGTTGCCGTTGCTGTTAAAATGACCAATGAAAAATGACCAATGCCCAATGACCAATGACTCTGTTAAGTAGCCGCAAACATGTACCCTTTCCCTCGAATCGTCAGCAGCACCTTAGGACTATCCGGATCGTCGCGGAGCTTTTCGCGGAGGCGGACGACGTGCATGTCGATCGTGCGCGTTTCCATGCGGCCGGCGGGGATGCGCCAGACGCGGGCGAGGATCTCGTCGCGCGAGATGGCCCGGCCCGGGTTGCAGACCAGGTAGCGCAGCAGCTCCATTTCGCGTTCGGACAGTTCGCGGCGCGTGCCGTCTTCGAAACGGAGTTCGCGGCGCGCGAGGTCGGCTTTGCCGCCGGGCACTTCGAAGTCCTTCACGTCGAGCGGGCGTTCGGCCGAGCGGCGCAGGACCGCCTCAACGCGCGCGAGCAGTTCTTTCACGCTGAAGGGTTTGACCACGTAGTCGTCGGCGCCGAGCTGCAGGCCTTGCACGCGATCGCTCTCGTCGCCCTTGGCAGTGAGGATGATGACCGGCAGCGCGGGGCGGGTGAGGCGGACTTCGCGCAGAATTTCCAGCCCGTCCTTGCCCGGCAGAATCAGGTCGAGCAGCACGAGATTACAGTCGCTGCTGATCGCCATCTCGAGGCCCTGCAGCCCCGTCTTGGCTTCAAAGACTTCGAAGCCTTTGAATTTGAGCGAATCGACGATGCCCTGTCGGATGGCGCTGTCGTCTTCAACTACCAGAATGCGCTGCTTCATATCCGCCCTCGGTGCTACTTCTATACTACGGCGTTTGAGCACGTGGAGTGTAACGGAACTGTAAAAGAACGCGGGAATGTAGTTTTAAGTTTTGAGTTGAGATTGACGCTGCGACTGCCGCGATACAACTCAAAACTCATAACTCAAAACTCAAAACTACCCCTGCTCATCCTCCCTCGGAAAAACTACTCTTCCCAATTGTCTGTCCGAAACGGCTCCGCCGGCAACTTCGCTCCATTATAGAGCGTACACGTCGGCGAGTCGCTCCAGCCGTAGCGCACGGCCGCCGGCGCGGTGATGTCGGGATGTGTGACGACCACGTGGTCGTGCTCAATCACGGCGTTGGCGACCACGAACTTGCGGTCGCTGCCGGCGATGATGAATCCGCTCAGTGCGCCTTTGGCGTGCAGTCCATCGGCGTGTTCGAAGCTGATGCGGACGTACGGGCCTTCGATCTTCAATCCGCGGTAGCTGGGGCCGCGGAATTCGACGTCCTTGTTGTACGTCAGCGCGAGCGCGTTCAACGCCAGGCGCAGGCCGACGTCCTGCTTGTTGCGCGGGTGGATGTCCGTCGGGTTGCCGATGTCGATGGTGACGGCCATGCCCGTCTGTGCCAAGGCGCGGGTCCGATCCTGCGCATCGCGCAAACCGGCCCAGTTTCCTTTCGCCAGCGGATCGGTGCTGCCGAAATTGGCCAGCTGGACGAAGTAGAAGGGGAAGTCGCCCTGCATCCAGTGCTCGCGCCAATCCTTGATCATGCGCGGGAAGAGCACCGCGTAGCGCTTGGAGTCGCCGGCGTTGGATTCGCCCTGGTACCAGATCGCGCCGCGGATGGCGAAGGGAATTAGCGGGTTGATCATGCCGTTGTAGAGCGCCGTGGCGGTGTTGGCGTCCAGCGGCGGCGGCGGTTCCGGCGGCGTGTTGATCGGGCCGAAATCCTGTTCAATGCTGTAGCGCCACTCGCCGCTAAGCGGCAGGGCATCGGCGCTGGTCGTGCCCATCCGCCGGATGTTCATGTCGGAACCGGGGCCGACGATGCCGCCCCCGGTAAAGTTGCTGAGCACACGCACGGCGATGACGACGCGGCCGGCTTTGACCAGCGCTTTTGGAACGGTATACACGCGGCCCGTACACCACGAGTACGGTTCGTCGGCCCAGGACACCCCGCCCACACGCTGGCCGTTGAAGTAGGTATCATCCGTCTTGTCGACGGCGCCCAGCGAGAGCTGCAAGTCCTGGCCTTCCCAGCTTGCCGGGATTTCCGCGGTGGTGCGAAACCAGAAGACGCCGTTGGTCTGGTGACCCATCTGCTGCCAATAGTTGGGCAAACGCATCGTCTTCCAACTGTTGTCATTGAACTCCGGGCGTTCCCACCCGGTGGAGAGGGAGCGCTTGGCTTCACCATCGGGAAGTTTGCTGTACCAAGCGGCTCGGATCTGCGCGTAACGCCGATGCCGTTCCTCGACCGAACCGCCGAGCGACGCCTGCAATTCATCGACCACGACTTTCAGCGCCGGTTCGGCGCAGAGTCCCTCGATGCTCGTCCACGCTTCCGCGCGAGTGCCGCCCCACGAAGTGTTGATCAGGCCGATCGGCACGTTCAGTTCCTGCTGCAACTTTCGACCGAAGAAGTAGCCCACCGCGGAGAAGCGCGCCGCGCTCTCTGGATCGCAGGGAGACCAGGAACCCGTGACGTCCGATTCCGGCGCGTCGGACGGCCGGCGCGGCACGGTGAAGAGGCGGATGCGCGGATAGTTGGCGGCGGCGATCTCTTCCTGCGGGTTATCGGAGAGTTCCAGCGGCCATTCCATGTTCGACTGGCCCGAACAGATCCAGACTTCGCCCGCGAGGATGTTGCTGACCGCGCGCGATTCGCGGCCGGAGACCTTGAGTTCGTACGGGCCGCCCGCGTCGATGGCGGGCAGTTCGACATGCCACTTGCCGAAGTGGTCCGCCTTGGCGTGAGCGACTTTCCCGGCGAGGGTGACGGTGACCGAGTCTTCCGGCACCGACCAGCCCCAGATGGGCAGCGGGCGGCCGTGTTGGACGACCATGTTGTCGGAAAACAAGGCAGGCAAGCGCATGGTTAATTCTCTCCGATTGAAATTAAATGATCCGTGCAGCCTACCGCTAATACCGGTCGAGTACAGCGAACCGTCGGCATCCGGCGCAATCCGTTCGTAGTCACGTCGGTTGCATCGTTTCCGCGGAGCGACCGTGACTTTTGTAGTCCGGGCGGCTCGCCGGGAGTGAAAAAGACAATACCCTGTGGTCGATTCGTTCGATGGATCCAATCCGCGAAGCAAAAATAATAGAAGCAACGACGTTTGTGGTTCGGAATGAAGTTCAGGTATCCGGGCACGTGGCTTTCGGCGGGAGTTTGCGACGGCCTTGAAGAGCGGTAGAATGCGGGCACTATGGGTGAAAAGCCTGCCGAACAGCCGAAGAATAAACGACCATGGTTCCAGATACATTTGAGCACGCGATTGTAGCGCCGCATCATCCGCCGCCGCGAGGGCCGCAAGCCATGAGTGACAAACCCAAGCGTACGATGGCGTAACTTCGGTCGTGTTACGTCCGAGTCCTCAGCCTATTCCTTCAACTTCAAAGCGATCCTTATCGGGTTCGTCTCCTATCCCGCTCAAAAGCTCCGACGCCCATTGCGGTCGCTCAATCACCGCCAGCATTAGGGACTCCAGAGATTTTGCCGGCAGACGGGCCAGGTGCATCATTATGTACGCCACCAGCCGGCCATTGGGAACCAGCGCTAGTAAACGCCGCCATAGTTCCCCGCCCGTTTGCAGCATCCACGGCTCAAATTCGATCCTGTCGGCAGCGTTCAAAACGAGCTGATAGGTTTCATCGCTTAGATTATTGAGTCCATGCAGACAGATCAACTCAGCCGTTCCCTTCACCAGCTCTTTCGTCAGCAAGTAAAAGTTTGTTCCTCTCGCAACGACAGTCAGCGAATCATCGCGTTGCACTACGCTGCCATAGCCTACGACACCAGGTCGAAACGTCATGTCGCGTACAGTTCGGGCGGGGCACGCGTTACCAAGCACAATTTTGTTCGTGAGCTCCCCGTCTAACCGATCGGACGGTATACCCCAGACAGTCGATGTAGATTTTTTGGCAAGATCAACAAGTGCTATTCGATGAGCGGATGTCCCATCCGTTGTTGAAATTGGTTGAACGTCCGTAGCCGAAACCGAAACGTACCTTCCTTTCGCGGCCTCGTCAAGGGGCTCGCTTCGTATTGACCGCTTTGTCTACAGGACAGACGCGGTTTACAATCCAGT
>JBBRPR010000021.1:0-134998 GCA_038227875.1 Planctomycetota bacterium | reverse complement strand
GGATTGTAAACCGCGTCTGTCCTGTAGACAAAGCGGTCAGTACGAAGCGAGCCCCTTGACGAGGCCGTGAAAGGAAGGTACGTTTCGGTTTCGGCTACGGACGTTCAACCAATTTCAACAACGGATGGGACATCCGCGGAACGAAGGGAGCGGTGCAGGCCATCGTGGAAATCACCTCGATCATCAGCCAGATCAGCGATATCTCAAACACGATCGCCAGCGCCGTGGAAGAGCAGACGGCAACGACCAACGAGATCACCCGAAACGTCTCGGAAGCCGCGAAGGGCACAACGGAAATTGCACAAAATATCGTGGGCGTAGCAACGGCCGCCAAGAGCACTACCAGCGGGGCCTCCGACACGCAACGCTCCGCGTCAGACCTGTCACGGATGGCGTCGGAACTGCAGAAGCTGGTCGGCCAGTTCAAATACTAAACCACACCACTATGAGGGGTACGTGAACAGGAAGGGCGGCGAAAGCCGCCCTTCCTGCTTTTTTTAAATTCATGCGAGTCGGGGACTGACGAGATCGCTGGCGACGAACTCCTCTTGAGCCACACGCGAAATCGGTTCGGGTTGATTGGCGTCAGCAACAAAAATCATGGTCGAGTTGACGATACGCTGCCGGGCCAGGTCGGGGGAGGGGACTTCAGCTTTGTGCATGACACCCTGCATGCCTGCCGAAAAGGACGCAGAACTATTGTTGATCAGCACGACGTTATAATTCTGGTGATTGAATTCGCGAAGCTCCGTGACGAAACCATTCAGCTTCTCCGCGCCGAGCGTGAACATGGGATTGAAGTCCCGCAGAAAGTCCTTGGGCGAAATTCCGTTCGCGTGCGCACAGGCTGCGTAGTCGGCCATGAACAGCCGGCTGTGAATCGGCGTGGGCTCGTATCCCAGCATCAGCACCGATTCTTCCGGCGCGCCGTCGAGATGAAACTTGGTCGTGACCTGCTGGTCGAAACGGCCCATCGAGAGGTAGTGAAGCGGGCGACCGGACGCGTGCTGCAACATTGCGCTCAATTGCGCTTTCATATTGACCATGAATTGCCGAATCTCGCGTGGCGATCGACCTGTTCCCAGGTCCAGCAACGCGAAACCCGGAGCATCAAAATTGCTCCGCAAGACCGCCTTAAAAACCCCCTGGACATCGACGGGGGATTTGCCGTTGGCGAGATCGAAATGGTACGGCGCGGATGTGTTTTCCATGCCTCATTTCTAACGATGCTCAGAACCGATACCAGAACGTTCCGGCAAAGACGTGACCGCACATTTGACTTCGTCCACGCGGTGAGGTTAGTTAAATCAAACTGCTGATGAAGAGGCGGACTAACGAATGGATGGAAAATGGCAAAGCTCTTGGACAAAATCAATGTCGTAGACGTGGAGTCAACCTGCTGGGACGGAGAACCTCCCGCGGGGCAAGTGAGTGAAATTATAGAGATTGGAATCTGCGTCATCGACGTGGCCACTCTGCAGCGGATCGAGAAGCAGAGCATCCTCATCAAGCCCGTAAAATCCCAGATCAGCGCATTCTGCACGCAGCTCACCAGCCTGGAGCTGGGAATGTTTGCGTCTGCGGGATCGCTCGCGGACGCAGTTTCTGTCTTGAAGAAAACCTTCTCGGCACGCGAACGGTTGTGGGCCAGTTGGGGCGATTACGACCGGCGGCAGTTTGAGCGCGTCTGCCAGGATCAGCGCGTGACCTACCCGTTTGGTCTGACGCACCTTAACGCCAAAACGCTCTTTGCGACGGCGTTGGGACTGCCGCGCGAGATTGGCCTGGATGGTGCCTACGACAAGCTCGAATGGAAAATGGAAGGCCGCCACCATCGCGGCGACGATGACGCCTGGAACATCGCGCGGCTTGTGTGCGAACTCCTGGGTCGCGTACGCGCTACTTCAGCACATCAAACGTAACGCAATCGTCGCCACCGCCCGCGGCGATGCGAATTACCACCGCGCGTAGTTGCTCGCGACTGTCGCCGGGGTTGAGGCAGACCGTGCGGCCGATCTGGTCGACGATCGAGCCGCTGACTTCCGACGATTCGTGAATGTGGCCATGCAGCGTGAGCGGCGGCTGATGACGCTCAATGAAGCGCCGCGTGGCGTCGCTGCCGATGTGCTCGTGATCGAATTTCATGTCCAGCGCCGTGTTGTGCGGCGGCGTGTGGATCACATACACGGTCTGCGCCGGCGGGCTCAATGTGGCGAGTTCGGTGAGCGTCTCGGTGATCGTGGGGCGCGCGAGCAGTTCGTCCATCGCGCGCAATTCGATGCTGCCGGTGTCGCTGAACAGCGGACCGCGCCGCTTGGCCGGTGGGATGCTTGCGGCGGAGTCGAGCCGGTCCCAATCGCTGATGCCAAACGGCGTCACCGGCACGTACGAACACCCGGCAATCCAGAGCTCCGGCGTCAGCGCGTGACAGTTGCGGTGCAGCGAGAAGAGCAGGCCGTCGGTGTTGAGCGCTTCAAAGAGCGCATTGTTGGCGATCCAATCGTCGTTGCCGAGCAGGCCGAAGACGCGGATCGTGGGATTGCCCGCGCGGAATTTCTCGAGGCGCGGCCGCAGCCATGTTTTCAAAAATCGCGCCTGGCCGTGAGGATCGGAGTGCGGCGTGAGATCGCCGCCGAGCACCACGGCATCCGCGGCGGTCCGATCGGCTTCCTTGAGCAAACGGTCGTACGCGGATTCGCTGCCGTGCGGATCGGTCGCGAAGAGGATCGTGAACGGCGTCAGCCGAGGAACTGTTTCCACGCGAAGCCCGCGGCGAGTTTGAGTTTTTCGGCTGTCGAGAGCGAGACGCGTTCGGTCCAGACGTCGTATTCGCGGCGTTCGATCTCCAGCAGCAGGCGCTGGTAGATCGCGACGAGGCTGCCCAGCGCGTTGCGGCTTTCCGGAACGATCAGCGGTACCAGTTCGCGGCCGGCTTCATAGAATTTTTTCGTGCGCTCGAGTTCGAATTTTACCAGCGCGCGCAGCTTCGGCGAATCCTTCGACGCGATCAGTTCCTCTTCGCTGACGTTCAGCGCGCGCAGGTCTTCGAGCGGAAGATAGATGCGGTTGCGGCCGGCGTCTTCGGCCAGATCGCGCAGGATGTTGGTCATCTGAAACGCGATGCCGGTTTTTTCGGCCAGCGGGATCGCCTGCTCGCCGGTGAAGCCGAAAACGTGGATGGTCATCATCCCGATCACGGACGCGACGCGGTAGCAATACAGGTACGTGTCATCCCACTTTTCGTAGCGGTTCTTGTCGGAATCCATTTCGGTGCCGGCGAGCAGTTCGTGCATGTACACCGGCGGAATGGTGTAGCGGCGCATGGTGTCGGCGACAGCCGGCAGAATCGGATGCGCGGACGTGTCTCCAACCAGCGCCTTGTCGAACATGGCGCGCCACGCGCGCGTGTTTTCGCGCGCTTTTTCCAGATCGGCCTCGTCGTCGGAGATGTCGTCAGCCAGCCGAGAGAACGCGTAGAGCGCACAGATGCCGCGGTAACGCGGTTCGGGCAGCACCTTGAACGCGAAGTGAAAATTCGCCGCGCGCTCCTTGGTGACATTGACGCATTGCATGTAGGACTCGTCCAGACTGACTTGCGAATTCGAGGTCGTCATCGTGGGTAATTTTTCTTCCTGAAGATTCTATTTGGCGTCCGCGTCGCGGATCGAGCCATCGGCGAAGAGCCGCTTGGACTTCATGTTGGTGCTTGACCAGATCACCGCGGCGGTCTTGTCGCCCTTGTCCCAGTTGCGGGCGTAGCCGAGCTTGTCGCCGGTCTCCGGACAGAAGAGGCGGCCCTTGTCGTCCTGGCAGGAATCTTCGCGCGTGATGAAACCGGCACGGACGAGGTCGGCGAGCGTCGGCGGATTTTCGCCCTTGGCCGCGCGATAGGCCAGCAGCGCCTTGTAGTAGAACTTGTAGAGTTCGTCGCGCGTCTTGATTTTGCCCGAGCCTGTCGGCGCTGCGGGAGCCGGGCCCTTTTTCGGATCGACATCCGTCGTTGGACGCACGGGCGATTGCACCAACGCCGGGCCGGATTTCAAGTTCACGCCTTCGGCCTGCAACACGACGTTGACGGAATCCATCACATTGGCATCGACAGGCGGAGGATTCTTGATCAGCGCGCGCTGTTCCTTGATCCAATCGCGCAGCATCATCCAGCGTTCGCGCTTGGCTGTCAGTGCGTTCTGAGCTTCCTTGTATTCCTCGTCGGACTGCTGCGGTGTGCGCTGGGGCGTGAGTTTTTCCAGAATGGAGAGGCGTTGCGCGACCACCGAACCGGCCGTGTCGAACCAGACGGCCGCGGCACCGGGTTCTCCGGCGCGGCGGAGCAGTTCGCCGAGCAGGTAGCTGGTCGGCGCCGCATCCAGTGTCGCGACCTTGCTCTGTTCGGCCTGTCCGTCCACAGCGAATTTCACTTCGCCCAATTTAATGGCGAGCATATTGAACTTCGCGGCATTGAAGAGGTAATCCTTCTCGCGCTGCAGACAGGCCAGGCGGTCGTCGACCACCAGGCGGATCAGCTTGACCTGATGCGTGTAGTATTCCTGAGCGGCCGGGGTGTTCTCTGCTTCCGAAAGCCCCGAGGCTTTATCCGGAATGTACGACGCCGCGCGGCGCAGCGTGCGTTCGGCGTCGTCGAGTTTGCCGAGCCGGTCCAGAATCCCGGCGTAGCGGACATTCAGCACAAACATGTCGCCGCTGGAGAAAAACCGTTCGGGCTGCGCAGTTTGATCCGCGGGCGTGGGCGTCGCGGCCGTGGCGTAGTTTTCTTCGCCGAGGTGAATGATCTCTCCGCAAGCCTGCGCGAGAATTTCTGGATCGGTCTCCATCTTGGTCGGATCCAGAATCGATGCGCCCTGCCGGCGGCGGATGGCCAGGCACTGTCCCTGCAGGTAGCCGTTGATGAGGCGGATCGAGCGGCCCAGTGTCACCTGCGTGGCGTTATGCAGGCCGGAGACGCTGATTTCGCTGCAGACTTCGCGCCGGTTGGCGTGCGCGGCTTCCAGATAAAGGGAGGCCAGGAACCCGCGCGGCGGCTTGACGCGTTCGTAAATCTTCAGCGCGTTTTCGTATTTCACCCAGTCGGGAATTTCGTTCTGCGGAATGTACGAGCCGAAATCCTGCAGCTCTTCGGGAATCGCCTGGTTGGCTTTCGGGATCAGGCCGACGATGTCGTACATGCGGGTGAGCATGTTCTTTGAGAGATTCTCGCGGACGTACTGCTTCGTCGCTTCGTCGATCGGTTTGCCGTCGAGCGTGGTGTTGAAATTTTCGTAGAGCGCCGCGTAGCCGCAGTTCGGACAGACCCAGACGCGGCTATGGACGGCGTAGCGGCCGAGGCTGTGCTCGCAGAAATCGCGGTCGCTGCCGCCCTTGCTGTTGTAATTTCCCGCCAGCGAACCGATCAGCGCCTTGGAACAGACCGGACACTGCGCCGCGCGCGTCTGAATGCGGATCATCTTGCGCTGTTCGCCGTCTTCATCGACGGGAATGCATTCGAAGTTGGGATCGGCGTGTTTGAAAAGCGGCTGCTTGCAGATTTCGCAGACTTTCGCCTGCCGCGCGGTGACCGGTCCGAAGCCTTCAGCGTGCTGAGCGTTGCGTGTCACCTTCAACTGGTCGTTGATCGTTTGAAAGATATTGCTGCTGTTCGGATCACTATTGCCTCCGCTGGAACTATTCGGGCTGACGGTCGTCGTCGTGGTCGTCCCGGGCTGGGCCGCGAAGAGCGCGCTGCAAAAAACGAGCACCAGACCAAGCATTGAATGCCGCATCAAATTTTCCTCTAAAAGATTCTACAGTACCGCGTTAGCAACCCGATAAAGCTCTTGAATGGGCCGCATAACTTTACGTTTTTCAGCCCGGAAGTCCAGCCTTCCGACTCAGTTTGACGCTGGAAAGCCGCAAAGTTTGAGCGAAACTCCTTTTTTGCACGGCGTGCGTGAATCCCCTGTTGGCAATCTAAAATTTGCGTAATAGAGGTTGTCGGCTCCGCTTTAAGGATATAGACGTGGCAATCATGAATCCATTACGCGAAGGTTTGCCAAGACAACGGGTGCCCGAACCTTGCGCCATGGTTATTTTCGGCGCGTCGGGTGATTTATCCCATCGAAAACTGATGCCCGCCCTTTATAGCCTGGCTCACGACGGCATGCTGCCGCCGTACTTTTGCATCATCGGCGTGGCGATGCAGGACTTCACCACCGCCACGTTCCGCGAAGAGATGAAGCGCGCGGTGATCGAATTTTCGCGCTTCAAGCCAATCAACGAAGCCGCGTGGAACGCCCTGGCCGAAGGCATCTTCTACATTCACGGCGACTTCAGCAGCGAAGAAACGTACACCAAGCTCAAGGCGCAATTGGCCGAGTGCGACATGCAGCGCGGCACCTCGGGCAACAGATTGTTCTATCTCTCCACGGCGCCGAGCATGTTCGAGACGATCACGACGCAGCTGAAAAACAGCGACGTGGCCAACAACAGCGGCTGGCGGCGCGTGGTGGTCGAAAAACCGTTCGGTCACGATCTGAATTCCGCGCGCGAATTGAATTCCCATCTGCGGAAATTGTTCTCCGAAAAAGAAATCTACCGCATCGACCATTACCTCGGCAAAGAAACCGTGCAGAACATCTTGGTGCTGCGTTTCGCCAACGGCATTTACGAGCCGATCTGGCGCAATCAGTTCATCGACCATGTCCAGATCACCGTCGCCGAAACACTGGGCGTCGGCCGCCGCGCCGCGTACTACGAGGAAGCCGGCGCGGTCCGCGACATGATGCAGAATCACATGATGCAGTTGCTCGCGCTCGTCGCCATGGAAGCGCCGATCAGCTTGAACGCCGAACAGATTCGCAACGAGAAGGTGAAAGTGCTCCAGGCGCTGCGCCCGATCGTCGGGGCCGACGTCAAGAACAACACCGTCCATGCGCAGTACATTCGCGGGTATCTCGGCGGCGAGTTGGTTCCCGGCTACCGCGAAGAGGACAAGGTCTCGCCGGCGTCGAACACGGAATCATTCGCGGCGGTGAAGTTGTTCATCGACAGCTGGCGCTGGTCGGGCGTGCCGTTTTATCTGCGCCACGGCAAACGCCTGGCGAAGACCGGCAGCGAAGTCTCAATCTTCTTCAAAAAAGCGCCGGGCATTCTCTTCAACGCGGCGGAGAGCGAAACGCCCGTCGACATGAACGTGCTGACCATCCGCATCCAGCCCGACGAAGGCGTCTCGCTGCGCATGGAAGCGAAAGTGCCGGGACAGTCGCTGCAGATCCAGTCGGTGAAGATGGATTTCCGCTTCGGTTCGGAATTCGGCGGCGCGTCCCCGGAAGCCTACGAGCGCCTGCTGCTCGACACAATGATCGGCGACCCGACGCTGTTCATCCGCCACGACGAGGCCGAACAGTCGTGGACCTTCTTCGACCCGATTCTGAGCGAGTGGAAAAACGACAGCGCGCGTTTCATGCCGACGTATCCGGCCGGAACGTGGGGGCCGAAGGAAGCGGAACAGTTGCTGATGAAGGACAGTCGGACCTGGCGGCGGCTATAAGAATAGGGACGAGGCTTCAATGGACGCGAAGACACGACCGGTGACCAAGGCCAACGAGACCAGCCAATGGGGCAAGATCGTCAAGAAAACCCCCATCGACCAGGGCGTTTCGCAGGCGTGCCTTTCCAATCTGGTGATCTTCACGGAGAACCTGGAGGATCAGCGGGAACTCAACGAGACCATCTCGCAGTTCGTGGTCAAGCATCCCTGCCGCGTGATTTTGATTCTCGCCCAGCCGCGCAGTTCGGAATCCAAACTCGAAGCCGAATCCTGCCCGCACACCTTTGTCAGCAGCAGCGGCAAGAGCGCCATCTGCGATCAGATTACGCTGCGGGCCACCGGGGCCAGCGTGCGCGAACTGGCCAGCGCGGTGCAGCCGCTGCTGGTTCCCGATCTCCCGATTTACCTCTGGTGGCGCGGCGTGTTCCTTCACCACCGCGCGCTGGTCGAACAGATGCTCACTTTCTGCGACCGCTTCATCTACGACGGCGTGGGCTGGACCAATCTGCATTACACGGTGCTGCAGGTCACCGACATCTTCGAGCGGTACCAGCAGACGGTGGGGTTCACCAATTTCAACTGGTCGCGGCTGCGCCCGTGGCGTGAGAATCTGGCCGGCTTCTTCGACGTCGGTATGTTTGAGCGCGAGATCTGGGACATCAATCACGTCCGCGTGGAATACATGGCGCTGCCGGACATGGAAGAAGGCTACGAATTCCGCGCGTTGCTGTACGTGGCGTGGATGGCCGCGCAACTGGGCTGGGAGCCCGTGCGCGGCGTGCCGGGCATGGAGCGCGCGCAACTGCAGTTCACCAGCCGTAAAGGCGCGCTTGTCGACGCCGAACTGGTCAAGCTTCCCCAGAGCGCGCCAACCGCCCAGAGCATTCAGCGCGTCCTGATCGAGACGTCGACCGACAGCAAGAAGCTGCTGCTGTCCGTCGAGCGCGACCACAAGGACCATCTGGAAATTCTGACCACCGATGGACCGGCCGGACATTCCGTGCTGCGAAAAGTACCGCACGCCGATTCGAGTCTCGCCGACCTTCTCCACCGCGAACTCGGCCGCCGCGGGCGCAACCGCGTGTTCGAGAAGTCGTTCAAACTCGCCGCCAGCCTGCTGCAGTTGATTTGAGGGCGGCTCTTGGCTCGTAGCTCCTGGCTCTTGGTTCGGACGTCGTACCCACCACGGACAATCGAACTTCGATCGGCTGACGCACCCAACTTTGGCCTCTGGCCCCTGACCCCTGGCCCCTCTGCCGCAGGCAGCAAGGCAGCCAGCTAGCACTTGCGTCCGGGGAGCGGCTCGCTACAGTAGTGCGACGTTGCTGCCCGTGGGGCAGAGCAGGGATAAACCTTTTTCAGGGAAGCGGGGTAATTCAGCGTGGTCAGAGTGGAAGGCAGGGCTGGCGAGAACATGGAAAAACTTCTCCGCCGTTTCAAGAAGGCGTGTGAGAAGGAAGGTCTTACGAAGCAGCTCCGGCAGAATCAGCACTTTGAAAAGCCGAGCGACAAGAAGCGCCGGAAGTTGGTCGCCGCCCGCCGTGCTCAGCGCAAGGATTTGCTGGCCGGAGCAGGCCCGACGCGCCGTAAGTAACCGCTCGTTTATTCCAGCACGGCTCATCAACCAGATTCGATGAAAATACCACTGGCTGCGGTTCACGCAGCCAGTGGTATCTTTACGTCCAGACATCAGGAATGGAATTAGAAGGCGCCGGAAATCTTGCTGCCGCCCTTTTTCAGGCCGCCGCCGATGTTTCCGCCGACCGTGTGCGTCCAGAAGCGCGTGAACTTGTTGCCTTTCTTGCACACGTCGCAGGAATCGCTGCTGTCGGTCGTGGTGACCACGGTGGTGGTCGACGAGGCTGCCGGTTCCGGCTTGGTCTCGACCACGACGGGCTTGGGCTCTTCCTTCTTTTCCACTTTGTCGCCATCGCCGGCAAAGGCGCCCACAGGGGCCATCATCGCCAGGGCAAAAGCTACTGCATGAAACTTTGACATCGTTCCTCCTAAGAATGTACGAACTGGGTGAACCCATGACATTATCGGGACGTTCCGCCGTGTCCACTCCTTCACGGACAAAATTGAACGCGCTGGAAAAGCCCTTCGGGTCAGGTGATCCGAAGCAGATTTGCCTGAGGGCAGGTTGACTCGCTTCTCATTTCGAAGTTGGGCAGTAACATCAGCGCAGTTTCCGGAGATGTAATTCTGATTCAAAGCCCCAACTACGAAGAGGCTGCGCGCGGCGTCGCAACAACGCTGAGCGCCCTGGACACCAGTCCAGCCGAACGCGCTGCGCGCATTGAGCTCTGGCGCAAACAGGAGTGGCACGGCTGGTTCCGCTGGTGGCTCTGCGCCCGCGGCACGGACTGGAGCAAACCGATCTGGATCGGTCTGCTGGTGATTGGATTTTCGGGCCTCGTGCTGTACGGAATGTGGACCGGTCGCTGGTTTGTAACTGCCGGTGGGGTAGTTGCGTGGTTCACGGTCGTCAATCTGTCGTTCTTCACGTACTTCGGACTTTCGCTTCCCGGACCGCCGCCGGCGGTTCCCGGTCCGTTCACGCCGGCCCAGCGCGTGCTCGCCACGATGCAACTCTATCCCGCTGGTTACAACCGACGCAAGCTGCCCCGCGTGCGCTTGGTCGTGCCGTCAAATTCCGGAGCTGAGATCGTCATGGAATTGGCGGTCGCGAAACTCGACTCGGAATTGCATGCCTTGATGGAGCAGCAACAGCAGATGCGCATCCAATCCGGCGACGCGCCGGTTACTCAAGTGGTGCTCGAGACGCTCCCCATTTCGCGTGCTGAGATCGATGGCGGAGCCGCGCCAGTTCGCGTGGTTGCGTGGTCATGGGACGAGACGCGGCGTTCTGTGAACTGAACACCCATCCCTGTTCTCGGGACCGTTTTCGGGCTGATTCGCCGCTCGGACGAGGTTCTTGTTCGCTACGCTCACCCACCCGATTTCTTTGAAATCGGGTGGGCCACCCTCGCGGGTCCAAGTTGCCAATCTCATAAGCACCGCCGCTGAAAGCGGTGAGTTGTTTCGACATTCGACATTCGACTCAGTCCTTCTTCTCCGTCTTCCAACGCGGCGTGATCCCCTGGGCCAGGTGCGTCTTGCGGATGCGGTGGAATTCCTCGGGGTCGGTCACGACCTGGTTCGGGCGGAGCGTGCTGCGGATCAGGAAGTCTGCTTCCGGTGGATAGCAGGCGATCGGGATCGGTCCACCGACTTTGCCGATCGATTCGCCCGGTAGCCGAGAGATCGCGGCGTTGGTGGGCAGCGCGGCGCTCTGGTAGCGCAGGTCCATGCTCCACCGCACGACATCGGTCTTGTTATCGAAGCTTGCATGCGGTGTGCGGTTGGTCAGCAGGAGTACGCTGCCTTTGCGCACGGGTACGCAGATCGGTTTTCCGGGCGGGAGATCCTTGGGCGCGATTTCGAGATAGCCATGTGCCGTTGACGTGCCGTGCCAGACGACGTCGCCTTTGTGCACGCCGGGGAGCACCCACATGCAGCCGCGCTCTTCCGTCGCGTCAACCAGTGGCAGCCAGACGGTCAGCACCAACGCCTTGTCGCAGTACGGTTCCATGTATCCGGAATCCTGATGCCACGGCACGGGGCTATTACGGTGATTGGGAATCTTGGGGCGCAGGCGGTAGACGCTGCTGGCGATCAGCTCCGGTCCGCAGAATTGTTCGGCGACGTCCAGCAGCCGCGGGTTGCGGATCAGATTAAAGAACGCCGGGCCGGCGAGCGTGCCGTTCCAGACGGAGCGCGCGACCTTGTCGGTTTCGCGGCTGATCCTGGCCAGGCGCGTCTCGAAGCCTTCTTCGGCATACAGCTGCGAAAGTTCGCCGCTCGCCACACACTCCCGGGCCACGCGGTCGACTTCCGCGGCGACTTCATCGATCACCGGCTGCAGATCGGCATCGGTAAACACATCCTCAACGACGAGGTAACCGTCGCGGTCGAACTGTTCGAGCTGGGCGGGCGTCAATTCTGCTTTCGCGGATTGCGTGGCGTTCATGAGTAGGCGGTTCTCCAGGGGAGGCTCATTTTCACTGGTGCTATTTAACGATTTACGGCGGGCTTTCACAATGGCCCTCAATCACCATCGCTGGTATATTTTCACCATGACTTCCTCACCCACGCCGAGCGCGCCCTTGACCTGGAGGGTCCCGCTCCACCTGCGCCCGCAGATTCGGCACATGGGGCTGAATACGCATGGCGTGCATGCGCCGCTGGAGCGCTTTCAGCTGCTGGGATTCTGGTCGCTCCATTTTTATACCTACACGGCTGATTTCTGGGTCAACGGGCAGCATTGGCTGATCAAGCCGGGGACATTCTCGCTGGTGCCGCCGAATTCCGACCTGGTCTACAAGTGGCGCGGGCGGTCGCATCATCTCTGTGCGCATTTCACGTTTCCAGAAAGTGCAGACGACGACGTCGTGCCGATGCAGACGTTCGCCGATATCTCCCATTCGTTCACCGAGATGTACCGGCGGCTGGAAGACGCGCTGGGCTGGTTCGACACGCAGCCCCGCCGCGCGGAAGTGCGCCTGTGGGATTTGCTCTGGGAACTGGCGGAGTTGCAAGGCGGCCTTGAATCGCGCGTGCAGCTCAATCCGGCCAAGGCCGTGCGCCAGATGATCGAACGGCGTCTGGGCGACTCCCTGAACGTCGCGGATCTGGCCGAGGAGCTGGGAATTTCGCACAACCATCTGACGCGCCTGTTCCGTTCGAAGTACGGGATGACCATCGCCGGCTACATCCGCAAGCGGCGCGTCGAACGCGCGCGGCATCTGCTGGCGTTCTCCACCATTCCGGTGAAATCGGTGGCCGTCGAAGTGGGCATCCCGGATCTCCATCTCTTCAACAAAACGATCCGCGCCGTGCTGGGCCGGTCGCCGCGCGCCGTGCGGGAACGCGCGCGGAGCCAGGCGGCGCGCGGAACTTCTGGAAAACGAATCGTGCCGGCGTAAAGTCGAATCCATTCTTCTTTACCTCAATTTTGGAGCGCGAAATGAAGCCATCACTGATTGGCGCATACGGAACGTGGGCGGCGGGCCTGGTGGGCTCCAGTCCGCCGCGGCTGAGTTTTCGCTCGGCGAAATTCAAGAATGTGAATGCCTGGCGGCGCCAGGCTCGGAAGCGGACATGGGATCTGCTGGCCGCGCCGGCCCTGCCCCGCGTGCCCAAAGTTCGCGTCGTGGAGCGTGGCGAATTCGACGGCCTCGCGTGGGAGAAGCTGAGCTGGCAGCTCCCGTGGGGACCGCCGACAGAGGCGGTGTTCCTCAAGCCGAAAAACACGAAGCGCGGCCAGCGGTTGCCGGCGGTGCTGGGCCTGCACGATCACGGCGGGCGAAAGTACTTCGGCTGGCGCAAGATCGCGCAGATTGGCGAGCGCGTGCACCCGCAGATCGAAGCGCACCGCGCCGAGTGCTACGACGGCCTGGCGTGGGCCAACGAAGCGGCCAAGCGCGGCTACGCGGTGCTCGTTCATGATACGTTTCCGTTCGCCAGCCGCCGTGTGAAAATCAGCGAGACCCGCACTTCGATCACTTCCGGCATGAGCGACCCGGTCGACGAGGACCTCGACAGCATCATCCAGTACAACCAGTGGGCCGGCGAACACGAGTCGGTCATGGCCAAGAGCCTCTTCTGCGCCGGCACGACCTGGCCGGGCGTGTACCTGCGTGAAGACCAGGTGGCGCTCTCGATTCTCGCGGCGCGGCCCGAAGTGGACGACACGCGCCTGGCCTGCGCGGGGTTGTCCGGCGGCGGCATGCGCACGGTCTTTCTGGCGGGGCTCGATGACCGCATCCGCAGTTGCGCATGCGTCGGCTTCATGTCGACGTGGCGCGATTTTATGCTGAATAAATCGTATACGCATACGTGGATGACCTACGTGCCGTTGCTGCCCAATGACCTGGACTTTCCGGAGATCCTGGGGCTGCGTCTGCCACTCTCGACGCTGGTGCTCAATACCAATCAGGATCCGCTCTATACGTTGGAGGGCATGAAAGCGGCGGGGAAGATACTGGGTGACGTTTACAAAAAAGCCGGCGTGGCGGAGCGCTATCGCGTTTCATTTTATGAGGGTGGACACAAGTTTAGCACGGCGATGCAGAGTGAAGCGTTTGCGTGGTTTGAGCGCTGGCTGAAATAGACGGGCGGCAGTGCAATAGAAAAGAGAAGTGTGAGAATGGCGGAGAGTATTCTCCGCCATTCTCGTTGAAGGACATTATTACGGAACGATCTGCAGAATGTAGGTCACCGCGATCTGCTTGTTGGACTTCGCGGCAATGTAGTTCACGGTGAACTGCTTGTTGCCCACATCCGCGCTGGTGATCTTGCCGGACAGGCGGAAGTTCGAGTACTTCGTCACGCCGATCGCGTCGCTGAGGAGCAGCTTGCTGGTGACGCGGTCCTGCTTGACGAAGATGGAGGGGCGGGGCAACTTCAACGCCAGGCGGCCCTTCTTGGCCGAGACGCTGACTGGTCCGAGAGTCACGGTCGGATTGGTGGTGGCCTTGAAGCTCAGCGTGCTCACTGCTGTGCTGAACTGCCCGGCCGAGATCGTCACCGTTACCGTGTACGTGCCCTGCGTCGAGTAAACGTGCGTCACGGTGCCGGAATTGGTGATGGCCGAGGTGCCGTCGCCGAAGTCCCACTTGTAGGTCAGGGGCACAGCGCCGTTGTTCGTGTCGGTGGCCGAGCCGCCCACGGTGAAGGTAACCGGGAAGCCGATCTGTCCGATGTTGCCAGTGGTGTTGGTGGAGGAGACCGCGGAGTTCAACTGAATGTTGGCGGTCTGGACGCCCCACGTTGCGGTGGCGGTGTTGTTGGTCGTGACGTCTTCAACCAGCGGCACGAGCGAATTGCCGAGGCTCTGCGGAGGATTGACATAGAACCAGGCCTGACCGCTGCGCGTGGAACCCGCGCCGCTCGGCAGATTGACGGCGACCGTCGTGGAGGAGTTCGCGGCCAGGCCGGGGACGATGATGACTCCCAGGTCCGGCGTAGGCAGCGGCGTGGCGGTCGGATCCTGCGAGAGCGCCTGATCCGGGGACGCGAGCAGATTGCTGAACGACGCCAGGCTGAACGGACCAGCAGTGCCGAGGCCGTCGTTTTCGATCACGACCACGAATCCGGTGTCTACGCCGCCGGTGGACTGCTTGATGATCAGCGGAATGTTCAGGTCAATGTTCTTCGCGAGCACCTTCTCCTGAACGATGACGGTGTTGTTCAGCGTGTCGGCTTCGTCAACGTTGTGATCCGGATCGGCCTGGATCTTCAGGTTGAACTTACCCGGGTTCGGCCAGGTGACCGTCAGCGTCACGGTGGTCGAGGCGCCCGCGGACAGTCCGCCCAGGACCTGCACGGAAGCGGCCTGACCGGTGCTGCTGAGGACAAACGAGTTGTTGTCGAGGAAGGCCGAGACGTAGAACGCGTTGGCGATCAACGATCCCTGATTCAAGATGGTAGCCGTAAAGGTGAACGGCTGGCCTGCGACCGGCTGGCCGGGCAGGGAGACGGAGGTGATCACCAGATCCGCTTTCGGCGGCGGAGGCGGAAGGCCCGCGGACGGATTGATGAAGCTATCGATGAACGTCACAGCAGCCGGGACGTCCAGGCGCACGTAAGTGGCAAGGTTTCCGCAGGTGAAGGACGGCGTGTTAAACGTGGCGATGCCGGCAATCTTCCAAGCCTGCGGGGTTCCGACCAGCGGATCCAGGTTCATCAAGGGCGCGCCCGTGTCGCCATAGAAGGGGAACGGCGGGCCACCGCCACCGCCTGTCGGAAGCGGATTGACCGTGACCACATTTCCCGGGGGATACGGAGAGTTTGCGCCGCCGGTGCACTTATAGAACGTCGGCGTTCGGAGCAACGGAATTTCGTTCGTGGTTGCAGCCTGAATCGTACCGGGCTGAGGGAGCAGACCTGGCTGAGCCGGTCCGCAGCCACCGGCCGCACTGAGGTAACCGAAACCGCCGATGAGGCAGGGATTCGTGGGCGGCTTGCGGAGCAGCGGGGTCGGTATTGTGTTCGGAACCTGCTGCGCGAGAATCAGGATTGCAAGATCGAAGTGCGTCTCGGCCGGAATCGGCGGATTGTTAATGCCGAACCAGGTCGGATGAATCGCCACCGCGCGGCCGGCGTAGATGACGCCGTTGAGGCGGAAGCGCAGGTCGGTGCCGATATTGGGATTGATCAATTGTCCGGTGTTGGGATCGGTGATGGTCTGCGCAGAGAAAATCACCTGCTGCGGTCCGATCAGCGTGCCCACGCCCAGGTCGAATGTACCCAGGGAGTTGCGGCCCATCTCACCGACCGTCGGATTGTTGACGGGAGGCGAACCGACCGGCGGCGGAAAATTGACGACCGGGATGTTCTGCCCGCCCGTGATGCGGTTGCCGGCGGACGGCGTGGTCTCTTCAGCCAGCACGGCGGACTGGATCAGCGCCAGCGCTGCCAAGACCAACCCAAGTTTGCGACCTGACATGCTCTAAACCTCCTGAACTGAATTTAACCCCACCGTGCGTCGATCTAAGGTCGAAGTTACTGCAACAATCCTAAAATCAACTTGGTGCAATCGAACTTTTCTTAAAAAACCTTGTAACAGCTTTGTCTTAGCTATTCTGCATCAACATTCAGACGACGTTAACCCCTGTTCATCAGTGACCATTTCCGGGCAAAGGGCTCCCGAAAATCCGATTCTTTTTTACATGTGCGCCCACTGGAGTTTTATCCCCCCATGACGCCCACGACACCTCACCTTATATAGTGCGAAGTAGCTAGGATAAAGTTTTTCCGCGGTTCTGGCAAGTACAAGGAGCACAAGTTCATACATTTCCTGAGGGTCCAATTCGGCTGAACAATGGGCGTATTCCGTTGCAAAGCTATACGCGCACCCTATAAACCTCCTGCCACCGGTCTACCTGTGTTGAAAGTAGACTCTTTTCTTGATGCATGGGGATTTCTGGTGAAGCGACTCGCCCCTAAACACCTTTCCAAGGTCGATCCGGTCATGGCGGAGATTGTCCGCAAGATCGGGGCGTTTCGGTTTGAGCACGAACCGGCGACACCTCCTTTCCGAGCTCTGGTCCGCGCGGTGGCTCATCAGCAGCTCAATGGCACCGCGGCGGGGACGATTTTACGGCGCTTCGTCGCGCTCTTTCCCGGCAAGTCCTTTCCCGATCCCGAAGACCTGGCGAGAGTGACCGACGAGCAGATTCGGGCGGCGGGGTTTTCGCGGGCGAAAATCCTCGCGATTCGGGACATTGGCGCGAAGACGATCGAGGGCATTGTTCCGACCTCGCGGCGCATCGTGAACATGACCGACGAGGAGATCATCGAGCGGCTGACGTCGGTGCGCGGGGTGGGGCGCTGGACGGTGGAGATGCTGCTGATCTTCAAGCTCGGCCGGCCCGATGTCCTTCCCGCTGCGGATTTCGGTGTGCGCAACGGGTTTCGCGCGGCGTACGGCTTGAAGGAGCTGCCCAGCGTCAAGGAGTTGCTGGCTCACGGCGAGCGCTGGAAACCTTATCGCACGGCGGCCGCTTGGTATTTGTGGCGGATCGCCGATTTTCCGAAGGCTGTGCCGGCTGCGAAGACGAAACCGAAGAAGTAGCGGCGTGCAATGTTCCAAAATGTTACCAAATGTTACATCGGCGGTGTCTCCTTTTATTGGTGCACGGTGGGGCGGTGTCGCATTCGTGCGTCGACGCGCGTCCGGCGAAAAGTGGTCGGTGGTCAGTTGGCAGCCCGTTGATAATCTCTAGTACTGCGCCGCGAAACGCCTCTTCTGCCAGGCTTGGCGGAATGAGGTTTTTTCAACGGGCTGTTAGGGGCGTTCGGCGTGTGCATGGCGGCGTCCTTGGTTGGTGTCCGTTGGCGAGTTCGATTTCAGTCCGGCTAAAAGTGGTCGGTCGGCGGTGCCTTGAAATTTGCGTTTGGCGGGGCTGTGGCGAGATAGACCTTAAAACGGGTACTCTGTTGGATTCTGAGGTTTTGCGTGTTTCCAGGGCGTTTGGGGCGCGGTTTTGGGCAGATCTGGGATAAAGGGTCCAGCTGTTAGCGTCGTGGTGAAAAGTGTCTCTCTATATATATAAAGCAACGCTTGAACCCGAAAATCAAGGGAAATCTGGCGAATGAGCTAAAATGAGCGGGTTTGATAGCAAATGATCGCGAATGATAGCAAATGAGCTGAAATGAGCGTGTTTGAGCAGGAATGAGCAGGAATGAGCAGGAATGAGCAGGAATGAGCAGGAATGAGCAGGAATGAGCGCGTTTGAGCGTGAATGAGCAGTTGCTACCGGGATGTCTTTTCGTGCTACGCGGTGGCACGAAGTTAAATTTTGGTGCTACCGAGAGTTGTTCGGCAGTGGCGGAGTCCTGAAGCAACGGCCGGAAAGCCGGCTGAAGCCGGCTGGAGGGAACTTCAAGGTGAGCTGGACCACCACCTGAAGGTGGGTGGCAAGCAACGGCTTGAACGGCAACGGCGAGCAACTGCAACTGCAACTGCAACTGCAACTGCAACGGTCAGTAAGAGAAATTTGATCGATTCCGAGGGGCCTAGATTCTAATAAGGGTGCGTATCGAAATTCGAAAAAGTTGAATTTCTTTGAACCACTGAGGCCGGCTGGACGGAGATAATGGTGGAGAGACGGAAGCGGGGAAGATGACATGCCGGATGCGGTGGTGCAGCAGTTGTCGGACGACGACCTGCTCGCGGAGTTTTCTGCCCGGCGGTCCGAAGCGGCGTTCGAGGAACTCGTACGTCGTCATGGGCCGCTGGTGTACAGCGTTTGTCGGCGCACGCTGGTCCAGCGTCAGGACGCTGAGGATGCGACACAGGCGGTGTTTCTGACGCTCGCGCTAAAGGCCGGAGCGCTGAAGGGACGCACGAATCTCGGGGGTTGGCTGCACCGCACGGCCTGGAACGTGGCGCGGCGCGCGCGGTCGGCTCAGGCGGTGAAAACACGATTAGAGCGGGAGGCCGGGAACATGGCCGTGCGCGCGTCGACGCCGGAGGCAGAGGACGAGTGGCGGGATCTGCAGCCGCTGTTGGATGAAGAGTTGGACAAGCTGCCGGAAAAATTCCGGCTGCCGCTGGTGCTCCATCATTTGGAAGGGCATACGAAAGACGAGACGGCCCGGCTGCTGAAGGAAAATCCCGGCACGATTTCAGCGCGGCTGGACCGCGCGCGGGAGCAACTGCGCGAGCGTCTGATGCGCCGCGGCGTAACAGTTTCAAGCGGCGCCGTTTCGGCGCTGCTGTTGCATGTCGCGGAGCCGGCCTTGCCGCAGGGCTTGATTGCCGCGACCGCCAAGAGTGCGGTGCTGGCCGCCGCGGCGGGAAAACTCAGCGCTGGCATGGCCTCGGGCCATGTGCTGGCGCTGGCGAAAGGGACGGTGGGTGCGATGGGAATATCGAAGACGACGGTGGTAGTGGTGACTGTGCTTCTGGTGGCGATGCTGGGGAGCGGCGTGGCGCTAATTCAGGGCCGGTTGTCGGCTCGGGCGAAGCGGCATGCGACGTTCGTCGAGTTGCGGTGCATTCAGTCGTCTCTTGAAGAATATCGTTTGATTTATCGTGAGTATCCGCCAGACGTCGCACCCAACGGCGCGAAGAGCTCGGCGGCGCTCTACTCTCTTTTGGATCATCCGGAGATGAAGGATCTGCTTGCGAGTTTAAAAAAGGCGGATGACGTTGCAAAGCAACCCGATGGTACTGTTGCAATCGTAGATGTTTGGGGCCAGCCGCTGGAGTACAAACGGCTGGCCGATGGGACCGTGGATGTGTACTCCATGGGCGAACCGGGGGGGAATGCGCCGATTCGTTATTGGACGGAGGAGTAGCCTGAAGCAACGGCCGGAAAGCCGGCTGAAGCCGGCTGGAGGGAACTTCAGGGTGAGCTGGACCACCACCTGAAGGTGGGTGGCAAGCAACGGCTTGAACGACAACGGCGGAACTGACGACGCATTTTCCGGCGCCCCTTCAGGGCGCTGAATGCTCTCGGGATCGAACTCCGGGGGCTCGGCCTTTCAGGCCGGCCCCCGGCTAAGCTCCGATGTCCCTCCGGGACGGGCCGTAAGCGCGTTTGAGGAACGTGTCGAAATTGGCCTGCGTCGTGATCAGCGCATGGAAGGGCTTGGCGAACGCGCCGCCGCAGGAAATGATGCGGATGGGCAGGAGCGAGACGCCGGACGGTTTGGGCGCCGGGAGATCGATCTTCTTTCCGGATTTCAATTCGTAGTAGTCGTAGTGCTTGTCAAATTGGTCGGTGTCGGGACTGCCGTGGAGTTCGACGGCCCAGACTTTTTCGCCGTGAACTTCGATCTGCTTGATCGCCATGCCGCTCCAGAAGGCGCCGACTTCGTGGTGCCAGAGCGTCTTGTCGCTGGCCGTATCGACACCGAGCAGATCAGAGGTGAGGGAGAGGTAGACCTTGACGCCGTTGAATTCGATGCCCTGATCGACGCCGACGAAAATTCTTCCGACATTGATGTTCTTGGTGGACGTGCGGGAGGACGGGTAATCGATGCTGGGCGGAGTTTCCTCGGCCGAGCAAGCGCACGCCAGAAGAACGGCTGCAGCCGTCGCAGCGGAGACGAGGATGGCATGGCGGATGACGCATATAAGGGGCATGGATCGCCTCAGAAAAAGTGAGGTACACAGTATAGGTAAGTCTCGACGCTCAAGGATATGAAAAGTTACAAAATGTGTGAGCCACTACGCCAGCCATTCCAGGTAGATCAGCGGGGTGCCGCGGTAGCTGACGCGGCCGACTTCTTTGAAGCCGCATTTGGCGTAGAACGGGGCGGCTCCGGCGGCGTGATCGTAGGCGTCGAGGCAGATGGCGTCGCAGGGGAGTTTGGCGGCGAGTTTCTTTATCGCTTCGAGGCTCGCGCGGCCGACGCCCTGGCGCTGGTGGGCGGGGCTGACGGCCATGGCAATAAGGTAGCGCGGGTTTTCGCACGGCGTGAAGTAGCTGCGGTCGTGGGCCCACGGTTTCTTCTTTGTAAGCGTCACGGTGGCGAGCGGCGATTTGCCTTTCAGCGCGAGGTAGACGGTGCCGTACTTCATCTGGAAGAGGACGGTCTTCTCCGTGGCGAGCGAGGACCAGGGGCCGTGGCCGAATTGCTTCGTGAGGGTTTCGGCGGCGGCGTTGCGGAGCGCGGCGACGATGGGGGCGTCGGCGGGGGTGGCGGGGCGGAGGGTGAGGCGCATGACGCGTGATCTTAAGGACTACTTTTCTCCGGCATAGTGCAGCACGACTTTGCCGGTCAGGCCGGCGGAGAAATTCTCGAAGGCGGCGGGGGCTTGTGTGTGAGGGTAGTGGTGCGTGAGCAGTTTCGCGGTGGGCAGACCGTTGCGGTGGAGCGCCAGCATCTCCGGGCATTCGGAGAAATGGTAGTACCACGACCCAAAGGCGGTGATGTCGCGGCGGATAAAGTGGTCGCTGGGGGAAAGCGGCAGCGCGGCCTGTTCGCCGTTGAACGCGACGGTGCCTCCGGTGCGGACGGCGGCAAAGCACTGGAGCGCGGTTTCGGAACGGCCGGCAGCTTCGATGCAGACGTCGGGTCCGGCATCGGCGGTGAGCGTACGAATGGCTTTGACGGCGTCGTCGTGCTTGGGATTGACGGTGTCGGATGCGCCGAGTTTTCTGGCGAGATCCAAGCGGTAGTCGGAGATGTCGACGACGATCACGCGGCGGCCCAGATGCGCTTGCAGCAGGACGTTGCCCAGGCCAATGGGTCCGGCTCCGAAAACGGCGACGGTGCGGATGTCGGGAGACGTAATTTTGCGGGACGTGTGGTATGGAACGCCCAGTCCGTCGCCGGAGAGAAGCACGCCGAGGTCCCAGGCGAGATCATCGGGCAGCGGATTGCATGCGGCGGCGGCGGCGACGAAGCGTTCCGCGTGCATGTTGCCGTAGAACCGACTTTTCACACACCACGTAAACTGCTGCTTCTGGCAAGCCGGACAGGTGCCGCAGCCGCTGATCGCGCTGGCGCCGACGCGTTGTCCGAGCTTGAGCGTGGTGACACCGGCGCCCAACTGCTTCACCGTGCCGGCAGCTTCGTGACCGAGGTTGCCGCGGGGCATGCCGGCCTGACGATAAGCGTGAAGTTCGCTGCCGCACAATAGCGTGACGGCGGTTTCGATCAGGACTTCGCCGGGCCCGGGTTCTGGATCGCGGTCGTCGGTCCACTCCACTGCGCTCTTGCCCAGCATTCGCAACGTTTGCATCGTGCGCCTCCCGCATCTGGCCGGCGATGATAGGCCGTGCCCTGTGTATCGTTTTTACGGGCGGGTTATGGGTGAATTTACGGCTTCGATTCCGCTTCCAGGCCGAGGACGTCGCTGGTGTCGTCTTCGGCGGTGCGGATGCGGAGGTAGGCTTGCCAGGGGCCTTCGGTCTGGTTGATGCGCATGCGGATGCGGTGTTCGCCGGCTTTCAGCTCGTGCATGAAGGAGCGGGCGGAGCGCGTGACGGGGAGCACGTCGTCGATGCGGTAAATTTCCTCGCCGTCGAGCCACAACATCATCTGATCGTCGGCCATCACTTTGAATTTGTACGTGCCGTCCTTGGGCACGGTGACGCGCGTGCGCGCGTAGACGGTGGTGTTCTGCGGAGCGTGTTTGCTGTTGTTGCCGTACTGGACGCCGAAATCGAGCACGCCGAACCAATCGTAACTGGTGTCCTTGAACGGAGTCCACACGCGCGTATCGCCGGGCTTTGGCGTGCCTTCGCCGTCGAGCGGACCCTGGATGCCCTGTACCAGGTATTTGCCGGGGCCGAAGAGTTCCCACAGGTAGGGCCGGGCGAGGACGACGTTGAACGTGGCCAGCGGCTTGCCATCGCGGGTCAGGTCCGCCTGGAGGACGTATTCGCGGCGCGGGAGTTTCGCCAGATCGAGGCCGTCGAGTTTCAGCGGGAAGAAATTGAGTTCGTTGAGCGCGCCGAGATCGACGGTGGAATTGAGCATGGGAAAATCTTCGCCAGCAGGTCCCGCGTTCTTGAGGACGACGTTGAGCGCGGCTTCACCGGTGGAGTTTCTCAGGCGGCGCAGCACGAGCTTGGCGTTGAAGGGGATGTCGGGCGAGAGGACGGCGTTGGCCAGATCGATCGAAAGTTGCGCCGGCGCGGTGCCTTTGGCTTCCCACTGGGTGTTGTGGCCGGGGATCAAATTCGCTTTGAACGGTTCCTGTTCGGGCTGAATCGGCGTGGGCGTCAGGATGAACTGGTCGAGACGGATGCCGTCTTCGTGGATGAAAATATTGATGTAGTGATCGCCCTGCGTGAAGTGTCGCGGGCTGTCCTTGATCTGCGTCCACAGCCAGCGGAAGGGCGTGCGGTTGTCGATGGAACCGTCGCGCGAATCGTTGTCGAAATCGAGGCAGAGGTGATTGGAGCAGTGGGTGTCGGTGGTCCACATGCGGCCGTAGCTGTAGTAGGTGCCTTCGCGCGGGAGGTAAAAATGGTAGCGGAGAAAGGTGAGATCGGTTTTGGCTTTGATGTCGTAGAAATTCCCGACGTCGTAGCGCAACTGCGCGGGGCCGTTGGCGATGCCTTCCTTGGTGTGCAGGTACGCGCCGCCGCCGGCTTTTGGATCGACGTGGGCTTCCCAGCCGTAGTTGGTGTCGGTGAAGTTTTCGGCTTCGAAGACGAAAGCTCCCGGTGGCGGATCGGCGAGGGCGGGGGCCTGGAGCGTGAGCGGTGTGGCGCGCGTGGCGACTTTGGGTTCCGGGCCAGGGCCAGGGCCAGGCGCGGGGACGGGGGCCGACACGGGCACGCTGGGAATGACTTCCGGCTTCGGCGCGTCCGCCACCTTTAAAGGTACGCTCGGCGGGGTGGGCGGCGTAACGTCGGGAGTTTGCGGTGGAGTCGGTGGCTGGGGCGTGTCGTGCGCGACGACGACGGGTGACGGCGAGGGTACAGGAACCGCAGCGGGTTTGGGCGCGTTGGTGCCGGGGATGACCATGCTGTAGGGCTTCATGCGGTAAGGAATGAGGCCGCTGATGTGACTGCCTTCGGCTTCGGTGAGCGTGCGTTTATCGGCGTCGAAGAGATAGACGGGGCCGCTGGGTCCGTTGATTTCGTCGTCGCGGAGGTAGCTATTGGTGACGAGATCGTTGAGCGATGCGGGAAGCTGGTCGTGTTCACTTTCGTAGCGCAAAATTTGCGCTTCAACCAGGGTGAGCTGGTGGCGGCGCTTGGCGGCGGCGTAGCGGTCGGGATGCCCGATATAGAAGTGAACGCCGTAGAGAAATACCGGGATGCCGAGCAAGACGGCGACGATCAGTAGCTTCCGAAAATTCATGCTGTCCCTCACGCACGGTAGTGTGGCTCATTCTACACCGGCGAGCGGGATTCAGGTCATCGAAAATTTGAAAGCCGCGTGCGCCGATAAAGCTTGCCACAGTTGACTGGCGGGATTAACAATAATCGGATCGCGGAGGGACGACGATGCCTCGCTATGAATTTACGGAAGGCGGCTCCAGCAAGTTCTGGGAGATTGCGCTTTCGGAGAAAAGTTTCACCGTCCAGTACGGAAAGATCGGTACGAAGGGACAGAGCCAGACCAAGACGTTTACGAGCGAGGCGCTGGCGAAAAAAGAATACGACAAGCTGATCAGCGAGAAGACGAAGAAAGGCTACGCGCTGGTTGCCGGCGGCGAGGCTCCGGCGGCTGCGGTTGCTGCCGCGGCGGATTCCTCACCGCCGCCTGCACAGCCGAAATCCGCGGAGAGGGCGGCGCCGCAGCTGCGCAAGGATCTGTACGTTTACAACGAAGCCACGGGAATGCTGGTGACGTCGCGGAAGCTGGCGGGGAAGGGCTGGGATTCCGACGGCACGGAGTGGGAGACGGCGGTGAAGAAGGGGGAGCTGATCCCCATCGAGCTGATCCAGGATGACGAATTCGTCGTGCGCGTCGTGGTGGGAGGAGAACTGACCACGGCGGAAAAGGACGAGTGGACCGGGCGCCTGGATTGGAAGATCAAAGTTCCCGACGGAAAACTGGTCGTGTGCGGCGGGTCGGAATTTGTGTCGGAAGCGTGCGAGGCCAGCGAACGCGCGGAGCATTGGAGCGATTATTCGCGGACCTTAGCGATCCCACGCGGCGAGTACCGCGTGGCGTTCTACATGAATTTCAACGGCATCAACGGACACGCGTGCCTGCAGTCGGCTCGCGGTGGCGACGAGCCGGAGCCGCTGGGCGAATGGTTCCGCAAGACGCGTCCGGGCGAAGCATTTCCCACGTGGTTGCACAACGACTGCGTGAGCGATCCCGCGGAGGATCCGGGTCACGAAGCCGAGTGGAAAAAGGCCGCGCGGATTGAAGAGAAGCAGACGCGCCTGGTCGATTTCCTCCTGCACCTGACGCCCTTGGAAGAAGATGCAAGTCTGACGATGCCGGCGCTGGAGCAGGGGTGGTTTTCGACGCCCTCGCAGCTGCGCGAGCCCCAGCGCTGCCCCGCGGGATTGGTGGCGGCGGAGATCGAGGGCCTGCCCAAACCGGTCGAATCTGTGGTCTCGCCGGTGGATGTCTTTCGACACACGCAGAAATTTGCGCGCACGCCGCTCACGGGTGGCGCGATCAGCATGCCGCTGGAACGGCTGGAGCGGCTATTCCGCCTGGCGTGGAGTTGCCACGCCTGGACCATGCCGCAGATCCGCGTGGAGCTTCCGAAAGAAGCGCGTTTTACCGTGGACGGCGCCGGCTTGAAAAATTCGGTGCTGAACGTCGATGGCTCGAGGGTGAACGCGGGATTTCAGTCGACGGGCGGGCAACTGGGGCAGATTTATCTGGTCGCGGAAATCGCCCGGCGGCTGAAAGGACTTCCGGACGGCAGCTGCGTGGAATTGGATACGCTCTATTACAACGAGCAACAGGTCAAGCTGGAGCGCCCGATGGCGCTGCACCGGTACTACGGGCACGTTCGCGGGGGAGAACTGGAGTTGGAGGAGACGTTCCCACCGCTGGAACGCAGTCGGCTGGAGCAGGCCTTGGCGCTTTCGGCTCAGGTTGAGAGTGGGACGAAAATCGAAGCGGACTCCGCCGAAGTCGCGGAGAAGGTGCTGACATATCTGAAGCGGCATGCGTTCTTCAAAGAGAACCCGGCCGTGGCCGACGGCTCACGCGGCGTGGCGATGACCAGGCCGGAACCGGAGATGCTCAATTACGTCGCCGCGGAGATTTTTGTACGGCAGTTCAAGGACGCCTTCACGGTCTACGACATGGAGGAGCAGGAGCAGAAAGCCAAGGAGGAGCGCGCCCGGAATCCGCTGCAATTCGGAAACCGCCCGGCGCTGCCGCACGGGGAAACGCTGCTGAAGGGCGAGCGTGAGCGCCAGTACTTCGCCAGCGATGCGACGAAGATCGATGCGGCGGCTGCGCAGCGCGTGGCCGACTTCGAGAAGCAGATCGGACCGCTGGGGTTTACTCATGCCGGAGACATGCTGATCAGCAGCGCGTCGCACCTGGTCGTTCGCGGCTACGTGGACGCGACGCGAAGCCACTGGGGTGTGCTGATGGTCGGCCCTGGCGGCAACGGCTCGTTTGAATTTTTCTGCTACTTCCAGCAGGGCGGGGGATTGACGTCCACGCGCAACGCGATGGCGCGCGACGATCTGCCGCGCGATGTCTTTCGCACGGGATTGCAGCCGATCACCGAGACGGCGCTGTGGGAGGCGCACACGCGGCGCTGCGCGTACCTGACGGAATTTTACGGCCCGCTGCGCCAGCTCGAACCTACCGCGCTGGGCCTGGCGACGGATTACGAACGCGCGACCGTGGCCTTTCAGAATCCTCAGCCGAGCGCGCGGCATCAGTTGGTCTGGGACTCGGGCGCTGGAAAGACGCTGGAGTCGGGCATGCTTCCGTTCCGGCGTTACTACACCGTCGATCCGCGCAGCGTGGGCGAGGGCGTGGAGGAGATGCTGGCGGAGGCCGATGCGACGATGCGCGGGCTGGGCTTCACGCCGCTGGGGAATTTAGTCGGCACGTTCCTGGCTCATAACATTTACCGTGGGTACACGAAGGGCGACACGTGGGCGAAGTTCAATTGCGATGCGATGAAGTCGCCGGCGTGCGGCTTTGAGTTCGTCACGCGTTTTGAAAAGGAGAACGCGGTGCTGGTGAGTCTTCGGGTGGCGTTTGCGAAGGACGAACCGAAGCGGAAGATTTTCCGCGTTCTTGCGTCGAAGGATTCTCCGGAGGAGCTCTACAAAAAGCATGAGGCACGGAAGGCGGAGCTGGCGCGGAAGTTTGGGGCGCCGCTGGCGGTTCAGGCTGATCTGAAGGGGCTGGCGGAGGAGTTGGAGGCGGCTTTGGGGCGGCAGGGTGTGTGAGGCAGTAGGCGGTCGCGCGACGGGAGCACCCGTGTTCTCGGGACGGGTTTTTGACGACGTGTTTTCTTCGAAAATCGGGTGGGCCACCCTCGCGGGTTTTGAGGACGGGCTTCATCAAAACAAACGCGCCGCTGAATGCGGCGCGTTTTTTCGACATTCGACATTCGACATTCGACATTCGACATTCCGTCATTTCCCTGACGTCACTTCAAAATAGTGATTGAAGAACATCTCCGGATTGACGTCGACGGCGATGCGGTGGGGCTTTTCGGCGGCTTTTTCGTTGAAGAGCGTCATGCCGGGGACCAGCTCGCTCTTGATGTCCACGTCGACTTTGCCGTCGGCCCACGTGCAGATTTCGGGCTTGAAGATCGTCGTCGCGGCGAGCGGGTCGTGGAAGGTGACCTTGTGGCCGTGCTTCGACCAGACTTCCGTCGCGGCGGAGACCACGGAGAGCGGGCCGCCGATCTGTTTGAACTTCTCCACGCAGTCGGTACTGGGGAGCTGGCACTTGCAGGTCACTTCCAGGCCGATCGAGACGTGCTTCTTGACCTTGCCGGCGTAGGTGATCGCGGTGGAGAGCGGATCGTTGAGCGCGTTCCATTCGCGGCCCGACGGACCCATTCCGTTGAGGCGATGTGTGAAGATGCCGCACATCAGGACCAGTTCCTTGAGCAGCGAAGGGATTTCCGGATCGACGGCGAAGAGCAGGCCGATGTTGGTCATCGGGCCGATGGCCAGCAGGGTGATTTCGCCGGGGCGCGAGCGGATCTGTTCGCGCAGGTATTCGACGGCGGTGTTGGGCTTGAATTCCTCGGGCGCGCGGTGATCGAAACGCGAGAGCACGGAAGCCTGCGGACATTCCGGCTGCATCACTTTCCCGTGGATCGCGGTCGTACAACCCGAGTGGATCGGCACGTTCTTGCGGCCGGCGGCGCGGCAGACGGCATCGGCCAGCGCGGCGCGCTTCTGCGGTTCGCCGCTGACGGTGGTGATGCCGACGAGTTCGCAGGCGGGCTGCTTGAGCAGATAGGCCAGGCAGACGGCATCGTCGATGTCGGAACCAATATCGGTGTCGAGGATCACGGGAACTTTTTTGCCGGACATGAAGGGTTCTCCAAAAGGGTTAGGCGAAGGTTAGAGACGAATTCACGCTTTCACGGCGGGCTGCGGCGCGTTCCATTCAGTAGCCAGCGCGCCGGTCTGAAAGTACATGTTGCCGAACGGATTGGGCTTGCGGGAGCGCGACTTGGAGAGACGCACGGTGCCGGCGTCGCAGCGCGCGAAATCGGACGGATTGCCGCGGACCTGGAAGCCCGTGTCGGCCCAGACGTGATCGGACATCTGGTAGGCATCGGCGGCGCGGTACTGAAAGACGACGCCGCGGCGCGGCCGGCCGCTGAGGTTGTTGGGCGAGGCGTGGAGCGTCAGGCAATGATGGATGCTGATGCCGCCGGCCTTGGGTGTGAGCGGGACGACATTTTCGGGCGCGTCGTCCCAGTACTTCGGTTCCTGGCACGCGCCGAGAAACCAGCCCTTGTCGTCGTGCTTGAGCAGGCCGTGCTTTTGGCTGCCTTTGACGACCGACATGCAACCGTTTTCCGGCGTGGCGTCGTCGAGCATCACCATCACGGCAAGGAGGTCGGTGTTGGTGTGCGGAAAGTAGGCGTAATCCTGGTGCCACGCGAACGCTCCGGCGTCGACTTTGGGCGGCTTGGTGGCGAGCTTGGAATGCTGGAGCTGAATGTCGTTGCCGATCAGTTGCGCGACGAGATCGGTGATGCGGGTGTCGCGGGCCAGTTCGCGGAAGGCGGCGTGCTTGCAGGTAATCTCGAGCAGGTGAACGATGTGATCGTCGCCGCCGCTGGCCTTGAGACTCTTCTTGACGCCGGGATCTTCGCTGGCGGCGCGCAGCTCTTCCACTTCGGACGGCGAGAAGAGGCCGTCGATCACGGCATAGCCATCAACGCGATACTGTTCGATCTGTTGCGGGTTCAGCATGATGTCGGGCACTCCGGACCGGTATATATGTCTCGTGGCTTCCCAAAGGACGCAGGAAATATACCGGATGGAGGCTCGGGACCCTAGAGACGGACTTATTATATTTTAGCACAAATTGATGTTTATTGAGGTCTTCAGCCTAGGTGGATGACTGAATGGTGGTGACTAATCCATCGCACGGAGTTCATGTGCTTCAGCCGCTGGGCGCATTCTTTTTGTCGGTTGCAGGTGCTATTTCTGCTTGTCTTTTATTGCGACGGGGCAAACATGACGGCGTTCACGTTCCGCACGCCAGTTCTTCGGAATTCGTATGACCACCACCAAAAAGTTAATGCTGGGCTTTGGAACCTTGACCATGCTGTTGGTGGTGGCGGTGGCCGCTATTTATTTTCGCGTCCAGGCGATCGATTACAACGTCGGGCGCGTTTCTGAATTCGCGCGACCGCGCAGCGTCGTGACGCAGGACCTTGAAACCAACGTGGCGGAGTTCACGCTCCACGTGCGGACGGGCATGCAACTGTACGAATCCACAACCAAGCAATCAGCCAAAACGGCGATCGACGAGGTGGACAAAAATCTGGCCGATTACGAGCGGCTGGCGCAGTCGGATCAACAGCGCGAGATGGCGGCGCAGCTGCAGGAACGCTGGAACGATTTGCAGCAAATCGGTCGGAAATTGATGGTCACCGACAGGGGGGCGATTCCGCCCGCCGATTCGCGGATGCTGGCGGACAAGTGGTCGGCGCTGCAGAAGCAAATCGAAGCCGTTCAGCAGGACGCCGGGGAAAAATACGACACACGGCGTCTGCAGGTGCGCTCGGACATCAAGGCCGTCGTGGGCTTTGCGTTGTTTCTGCTGATCGCCGGCGTGCTTGTGGCGGTGGTAACGAGCATCGTGGTGGGGGCCGGAATTTTAAGCTCCGAAAAAGTGATCGTGGATCGCGAGCGCCAGTTTGCAACGCTGGCGGAGTCGATACCGCATCTGGCGTGGATGGCGAAATCCGACGGCCATATCTTCTGGTACAACCAGCGCTGGTACGATTACACCGGGACGACGCTGGCCCAGATGGAAGGGTGGGGCTGGCAGTCGGTACATGATCCCAACGAACTGCCGAAAGTGCTGGAGCGCTGGCAGGCGTCCATTGCGACGGGAAGCCCTTTCGACATGGTCTTTCCGCTGAAGGGCGGCGATGGCGCGTTTCGCACGTTCCTCACGCGGGTCGTGCCGGTCAAGGATGCGAACGGAAAGGTGACGCGCTGGTTTGGCACGAATACCGATATCTCGGACGCCAAGCGCACGGCCGATGAACTCCACGATGCCCGTTCGCGGCTGGAATCGATGCTGACGATCGGTGAGATCGGCACGTGGGTATACGATCTTGCCCGCAATTCCATACGGGCGGACCGCAATCTGGCGCGGATGTTCAACGTTACGACCGATGCGTCGCCTGACGAATTCATCGCCGCAATTCATCCGGACGATCGGGTACGTGTGAAAGAGGCCACGTCGCGCGCGATTGAGACGGGTGTAGCGTATGACGTAAAATACCGCATTCGCGCGACCGACGGCAGTACGACCGTGCCGTGGCGCTGGGTGGTGGCGCGCGGCCGACTGGAGCGCGATGCTTCAGGGCGGGCAGTCGGGCTGCCGGGTGTGGTGATCGACATTACCGCTCAGCAATTGGCCGACGAGCGGCTGGCGGAGCAGTCGCGCCGCTTCGATCTGATGCTGTCTTCCATCTCGGATTTTGCCTACACCTTCGATTTGGAAGGCCGTTTCACCTACATGAACAAGGCGCTGCTGGATCTCTGGGGAATTACTCAAGAACAGGCGGTGGGCAAGAATTTTCACGATCTGAAATACCCTTATGATCTGGCGGAGACGTTGCAACGGCAGATTCAAGACGTGGTCCGGACGGGAACACGGGTCGTGGACGAGACGCCCTATACCAGTCCCACGGGCAAGGCCGGCGTATATCAATACATCTTCTCTCCCGTGATGGACGCCGACGGACGCGTCATTGCGGTGGCCGGCTTCACGCGCGACATGACGGCGCAGAAGGACATCGAGCAGGCGTTGCGCAAAAGCGAAGAGAAGTTGCAGGATGCCGATCGGCGCAAGAACGAATTTCTGGCAACGCTGGCGCATGAACTGCGCAACCCGCTGGCTCCGATTCGCAATGGCATTCACATCCTGAAAAGCACCCGCGCGGAAGGTGCGACGACGCCGGACATTCTGCCGATGATGGAGCGGCAGTTGACGCACATGGTCCGGCTGGTGGATGACTTGATGGACGTGAGCCGCATCACGCGCGGCCGCCTGGAACTGCGCAAAAAGCGGATCGACTTTTCCGCCGTGGTGAAAACCGCGTTGGAAACGAGCCGCCCGTTGATCGACGCCAACCGGCACATGTTGAACGTGAACGTTCCGTCAGAGCCCATCCAGCTGGATGCGGATTTGACGCGCCTGTCGCAGGTTTTTTCCAACCTGTTGAACAACGCCGCCAAGTACACGCCCGACGGCGGCCACATCGAATTTACCGCGAAACGGCGCGACGGGGAGGTCATCGTCAGCGTGAAGGATTCTGGATCCGGTATACCGCCGGCGATGCTGTCGAAGGTCTTCGAAATGTTCACGCAAGTCGACCGGACGCTGGAGCGCGCGCAGGGCGGCATGGGGATCGGATTGACATTGGTGAAGAAGCTCGTCGAGTTGCATGGGGGCACGGTGGAGGCCCGCAGCGCAGGCACCGGGCAGGGCAGCGAATTTATCGTGCGGCTCCCGATTCTCGAAAGTTCGGCCCCGCTCCGCACCGCGGATGCGTCCGGTTTGCGTCGCGCCACGGCCGGACTGCGGATCCTGGTCGTTGACGACAACAACGACGCGGCCGAAACGTTGAGCATGATGCTGACGATGATGGGCCACCAGGTTCGTGTGTTCCACGACGGTCTGGCCGGAGTGGAAGCTGCGCGGGAGTCGATGCCGGACGTGATGTTGCTCGACATTGGACTGCCCTTTGTCGACGGCTACGAAGTGTGTCGCCGCATTCGGAGCCTGCCGGGCGGCGATAAGCCGGTGATCATCGCCTGCACGGGATGGGGGCAGGACGAAGACCGGCGACTTTCTCAGGAGGCTGGCTTTACCACGCACATCGTCAAGCCGGTGGACCCGGTTGAACTGGAGAAATTTATCGCCCGATTGCCGCGCCCAGAGCCGGTCTGAAGTTGCTCCCATTTCGCAGCTGGAATTGACTGCGGTGGCAATCTTCGTTGCGTCGATATAAAGTGCTCACAGTTGGTTTCAACCGCTCCGGGTAACGCATGAAAAAAGTGACCGCCTACTTCAAGCCATTCAAGCTCGAAGCCATTCTCACCCGGCTTCCGCAGGACGGCATTTTCGACGTGCTGATCGCGGAAGTGCGCGGTTACGGGCGTCAAAAAGGGCAGTTGGAATTGTACAAGGGTTCGGAGTACGGCCTGACCTTTCTGCCCAAAGCGCGGATCGAGATTTACTGCGAAGACTCCGCGGTCGCGGCGATCGAGCAGGCGCTGCTGGAAGGCGCGCGGACAGGGCGCATCGGTGACGGCAAGATCACGGTGGTGCCGCTGGAGCAGGCGGTGGATCTCGATGATGCGTAGCTTGCTCGCCAAGCCGGATTTTCTAGTCTCGCGCAAAGTCGCAAAGACGCAAAGAACTGCAACTGCAGGTGATCTGGCGGAACCGACGTCGCGAAAGTTGGGCAACAATCCGTTGCCGTTCTTTGCGTCTTTGCGTCTTTGCGAGAGATCAAAAACCAGATGACCTCCCGGATTTGCGTTGCCTCTCACCATACCTCCATCGCTGAATTGCTCAGCGATGCGGAGTTTCGCGGTTTCAAAGGCCGCGACGGGTTTCTCGTTGAGCTGCGGTTGGATTTTTATTCGGATCTCAGCAGCGCGACGTTGAGTGCGGCGCTGACGGCGGTAGGGACGGAGTGCGTGGTCACCTGTCGGCATCCGGATGAAGGCGGGAAGAATCCGAAGCTTACCGATGCGGAGCGGCTGGCGTATTTGCAACAGGCAGCTGACGCGGGCGTGCGGTACGTGGACATCGAGGCGCGGACGCGGCGCGGAAATTTCCGCAAGGGGCGCTCGCAGCTCATCTTGAGTTTTCACGATTTCAACGCGGTGCCGGATGAGGCGGCGTTGACGGCGCAATGGACGTTGATGAGCGGCGACGCCGACGCGGACGTGATCAAGATCGCGACCACGCCGCAGACGATGCTCGACGGCGTGCGGTTGTTAAACCTGCTGACGAACGCGCGCGATTCCAAGCGCAGCGCGATTGTGCTGGGTATGGGCGAGTTCGGATTCTGGACGCGCGTCTGTGGCCCGCTCTTCAATTCGCCGCTGACATATGCGCGCGGCGAAGGCGCGCCCGGCACGGCGCCAGGGCAGTTGACGTGGCGGGAATTGGATGAACTCTACCGCTACCGCGAAATCCGGCCGGGTTGGCCGGTGTACGGCGTGATCGGGAATCCGATCGGGCATTCGCTCTCGCCGCTGCTCCACAATACGGCTTTTCGCGCGCTGAAGTTGGACGGGCTTTACCTTCCGTTCAAAGTGGATTGCGACGCAGCGGAATTCGTACGCGTATTTGCGCCGCTGGGGATTCGCGGATTATCGGTGACGATTCCCCACAAGGAAACCGTCGGCGCGGCGTGCACGGAAATTGACCCCGTAGCCAAAGCGATCGGTGCGGTGAATACGCTGGTGCTGAAACCGAACGGAACGTGGTTCGCGGCGAACACCGATGCCTTCGCGGCGGCCAAGGCGTTGGAGCAAGCCAGCGGGACTTTGAAGGGCAAGCGGGTACTGATTTTAGGCGCCGGAGGCGCGGCCCGCGCGGTGGCTTTTGGCGTGCGGGAACTCGGAGCGACCGTGCTGGTGGCCAACCGGACGCGCGAAAGGGCGGAGACTCTTGCGCGCGAAGCCAATGCGCAAGTCATTGATCTAAAAGAGCTTGCGACACAAAAGATCGACGCGCTCGTGAATACCACGCCGCTGGGCATGCATCCAAAAATCGAGTCCAGCCCATTGGAAAAAGAACAAATTCCACAGGGTAGCATTGTCTTTGATACCGTGTATAATCCGCTCCGCACCCGACTTTTAAACAGTGCAGCCGAACGTGGTTGCAAGACCGTTGAAGGGTGGGTCATGTTCGTCGGACAAGGGCTGCGCCAGTTTGAACTTTGGACCGGCCAGTCTGCTCCGCATGAACTAATTGAGCACGTGATTCTCAACGCGTTGCAGCAGCGCCAAAAGCGGTAGCGTCAGAAGCGGTAGCCAGTTACAGAACGGCAGGGGAGGGCGGACCATCCGACCCGGAACGCGCATGCGTGAGTTCGGAGCTTCCGTTTGTGTCCGCTTCGCGCGGCGCACCGGCTACGGTTCTGTCCTCGCGGCGTTGTTCGCGGTTGCGATGCTGGCTTGCCCGCAGTGGCTCCGCGCCGAAGACGATCCCGATCCCGCCAGCGATTCCAAACACTCCAAAAAATCCAAGGACGAAGACCCGACGTATCATCCCGGCCAGGGTTTTGGTCTGAAGAAATTCGACAACAAAGACGCCGATCTGACGCCCGAGCAGCTGCGGGCGAAGACCATGAAGAAGATGCAGGAAGATCAGGCCAAGGCGCAGAAGGAACAGGCCAAGTGGGAGAAGAAGCAGCGCGAGAAGAAAGCCAAGGCCCCCGACGAGAACGACGAAAACAAGGACATGACGGTCTTCTCCGGTTCAGGCTCGAAAACCGTTGAAGTCGATTCGGATTTCGACAGCCACGGCCACAAGGTTCCGCAGTCGATCCCGAAGAGCAACGGCGCGGACCCCAATCGCTCGCATACCGTGCAATTTGATGGCGCCAAATCGTCGAAGGTGAAAGACGGCACGGTGGAATTCGACCGAACCGATCTGGAAGGCAAGACCGCCAGGAATCAGAAGGACATCCAGCGCTCCAACGATGGCAGCACGGAGTTGATGGACCCGGACAAGCTCAAGAAGAAGAATTTCTTCGAACGCATGTTCGGCTCGAAGAAGGAAACCGACAGCGACTTCAAGGCCGCGGGAAAAGGCGACCAGATCAGCGTCGGCACCAACGCGAAAACCGACCGCGAGATTCCACGCGCGCCGACCGGCTCTCACGACACCGTGGTCTCGCGCGTCGAAGCCGAAATGGCGCGCAAACGCCTGCAGGGCGAAGCGTCGAGCAAACCGAAGGAGCCGGAAGCGCCCGCACCGGACGCACCCGGTGAAGTAGTCGATTTGAATGCTCCGGCTGGACCCTCAGCGGCCGACGTGGTCCCGATTCCTCCGCGCGGACAACAGGTGCCGCTTGATGGCGATCCGAAGGCGATGCCTGCAGTGGCGGCGATCGAAGGCGTGCATCCGGAACCGAAAAAAGCCAACACGGAAAATCCGGACGGCACCGCGCCGGCCACCGAAGCGGATATCAAGTACGCGCAGGAATCGCAGTACAAGGAAGGGCTGAAGTCGAAGGACCTCGTGGCCAAGGAAGCGGCGTATCAGCGCGCGGCCGTCGAGCACCGCACCGATGCGATCCCGTACCTGATCCAGGAAATTCACGACAACACCATGCTGGCGCCCTACGCGGCGCAGTACCTGGCGGGCATCGGCAAGCTTAACGATGACGTGGAAGTCACGCTGATTCACGGGCTCTACAATGCCGATGGCAACATGCGCCGCTCGTGTGCTGAAGCGCTGGGTTACCTGAAGGCCCGCCATGCCGTTCAGCCGCTGATCCTGGTGATCAAGACCGAGAAGAGCTACTCCTGCCGCTCGGCCTACGCGCAGACCCTGGGCGTGATTGGCGACCGGAGCGCGATTCCGGCGTTAAAATTGATGCTCGAAGACCGCACTGAAGTCGAATTCGTGCGCAGCCGCGTGGCTCAGGCGCTGGCCAACCTCGGAGATCCGTCGGGACGTGCGCATCTGGTGACGTTGCTGGACTCGCGCCTGCCGGCGATGCAGGTGATGGCGCTTTCGGGATTGGCGCAGCTCCGCGATCCGGAGATCGCCGGGTACTTGAACTCCGCGCTCGAGTCGCCCTACGACGAAGTCTGGGTGACGGCGATGACGCTGATGCCGACCGTGGGAATCGCCGACGCTCTACCGATGATGCGCGCGCGCATGAATTCGGTCAACGAAACGCTCCGCCGCCGCGCGGCGCTGGTGATGGGAATGCTGGGCAGCGACGACGCTCTCCCTTATATAGAGCGCGCGGCCCGGGTCGGCAGCCTTCAGGAACGCTTGATGGCCTGCGAACTGATGGCGAAGCTGATGCACACCGACAAGATTCCGCTGCTGATCGAGAAGCTGCAGGACTCGCACACGCTCGTCCGCCAGGCCGCGGCCGTGGCGCTGGTACATCTGAAGGCAACCGAAGCAATTCCGGCTCTCGTCGAAGCGGGCCGTGGACAGAAGGTGAACACCGAACTGCCGCCGGGTTTGCGCGGTGGACAGGCCGACGCGACGGAGCGGCTGACGATGCTCTCCTGCGTGCGCACATTGCGAGGGGAACAGGGCGACATCTTCCTTTCGACATTGCCGAGCCCCATTGATCAGAGCTGGCCGGAAGTGGACCGCGTGTTGAGCGACCAGACAGTCGAACTGCTGAAACTTTATCAGCTGGTCGACGTGGTTCCCGACAACAGCCGGCCGGTGGGCGCGGTCTTGAAAACGCCCGACGGCAAGGAACTGCTGGTGCGCGAAGGTGAGACAGTGACGGCGGGGTTCCGCGTCCGGGATATGGCCTTGCCCACAACGGGCAAAGACAAGCAGAAGTTTCCTGGGTATGTGACATTGATGCGGGGCGAGCAAAGTATTAGGTTAATCGTAGGGCGTCCGCCGGAGCTGGATGCGAAAGCGTCGAAGTAGCGGAAGTCTGAATTACCTATGAAAATGCGCACGTGCAATGGAAATCGATAAGAATTCTGGAATTTTGAAATTGTGTTGTGCGGTTATGCTTCCGTGAATCAAGTTTGACACCTCAAAAATTCTTTTGAAATTAAGGTTGGAATGCGTAGAGTAGTTCGGTCGCACTAAACGCTGAATAAACCATCCTTGACGGTCGTCTACTGTGCGCAGCAGATGAAGACCGGACAAGTGGATGAACGTGGATGTACCGAGCCTCCAGTGTTCGGGTCCCCGGACCGGGTATGCGAGGGGGAATCGTGTTGCCGCGGGGAGAAGGAGGATGCGGAGGCAGAGTTGTCCACGTCTATGTTGATCGGCAAAAAGTGTGTGTGTAGTTAGTGGGAAAAACGGGAAACGGGAAAAACACGAGGAGGAAGCGCACGTGAAGAATTTGGACATGAGCAAGAAAGTCGTCGCGGCGGCGGTTGTTGGTCTGTTCGCCGGTGTCACCACGCATTCGGTCGTCAAGGCTTCACCTGGCGACAAGAACGCGAACTACAAGGAAGATGCCCCGGCTGCAGACAAGCACATCTGCAAGGGACAGAATGCTTGTAAGGGCAAGGGCGGCTGCGGCGCCGACAAGGGCAAGAACGAATGCAAGGGCAAGGGCGGCTGCGCCTCGGCCGATGCCAAGCACGAATGCAAAGGCAAGAACGCCTGCAAGGGTCAGGGTGGCTGCGGCGCCGAAAAGGGCAAGAACGAATGTAAGGGTAAGGGCGGCTGCGCGGTTCCTGTGAAGGCCGACAAGTAAGCCCAACGCTGTACCGTAGTTCATGACGGCCGGCGCTCCGATTTTCGAATCGGCAGCGCCGGCCGTTTCTAACAATCCGCACCAATAAGGAAGAGCGTAATGACCATGCCGAACCGCTGGGATTTACCGGACCTTGGCCTGGGAGTGGGACTGCGCACCACTCATTACGCTCACATCCTCAATGAACGCCCCGACGTCGACTGGTTCGAAATCATCTCTGAAAACTACATGAACTCCGGCGGCCGGCCGGCGTACTACCTCGACCAGATCGCCGAACGCTACCCCATCGTCGCTCACGGCGTTTCGATGTCCATCGGCAGCACCGATCCGATCGACTTCGAGTACATGAAGAAACTCAAGGCGCTGCTCAAACGCGTCAATGCCGTCTGGGCCGGCGACCATCTCTGCTGGACCGGCGTGCTCAGCAAGAACAGCCACGATCTGCTCCCGATGCCGTACAATGAAGAGTCGCTCAAGCACGTCGTTTCGCGCATTAAGACGATCCAGGAATACCTCGAGCGTCCGCTGGTCATCGAGAATCCGTCGACGTACATCACGTTCAAAGCGTCGACGATGCCTGAAGAGATTTTCGTGAAGCGCATGGCCGAGGAATCCGATTGCGCGCTGCTGCTGGACGTGAACAACGTCTACGTCTCCGCGCGCAACCATGACCTCGATGCCTTCGAGTACCTTAAGCACATTCCCTACGACCGCGTCGTCCAGATCCATCTGGCCGGGCACACGGACAAGGGCACACACTGCATCGACACACACGACGGCCCGGTGATCAACCCGGTGTGGAAACTCTACGCCGAAGTGATGAAGCGAGCCGGCAGCCGCGCCACGCTGCTGGAGTGGGACGACAAGATTCCGAAGTTCGAAGACGTGCACGCGGAGGTCCTGCGCGCCCGCCGCTTCCGCAAGGAGACCGGAGTGCTGGCATGAGCAACGCCAAGGCACCCAAGCTTTCCGATCTGCAGCGCTGGATGATGGATGCCATCACGCATCCGGACGGTATCCGCGCGGGAATCGATTCCAGCCGCAACAGCCCGCCTGCGATCAAAGGCCAGAAGGCGCACGCCATCGTCCGCCGTTCGAAAAATCTGACCAGCCTTGAACGCATCAACATTTACCACGAGATGTACTACCTGCGCCTGATCGATATTCTCAGGGGCGATTTTCCGGCGGTGCTCTACGCACTGGGCGATGATGTGTTCACCGAGATGGCCCGCGAGTACATCATCGCGCACCCGTCGCACCATTACGATCTGAACGGACTCGGCGCGAAGTTTCCGGGTTTCATGCGCGGAGTGAAAAGACTGAAGCACCGCATCTTCCTCGGCGATCTGGCCAAACTCGAACGCGCGATTGAAGAGGTTTTCGATGAGCAGCCGGCGAAAGCGCTGACCGTCGACGAACTGCTGCGTGTGCCGCAGGATCAGTGGGTCAACGCGCGCTTGCAGCCGGTGCCGGCGCTGCGGCTGGTGGCCTCGCGCTTCCCGATCAACGATTTCCTCGAAGCCGTGCGCGGTGAAAAAGATCCGCTGTTGCCGGCCGCGAAGGCGTCGCACCTGGTCGTCTACCGCAAGAAGAATCTCCGCGTGTGGCGATTGGACCTCGACGCCCCGCAATTCGCGATGCTTAACGCGCTGGTTCGCGGCAAGACCGTTGGACAGGCGGTGGAACTCTGCATGGAGGCGCCTGACGCGCAGTCGATCGATCTTGCCGCCTCAGTGAAGCGCTGGTTCGACGAATGGGCCGCCTTCGGGTTCTTCAGCGCGGTGAAGCTCTAAAAAACGTCCATTCTAAAAGTATTCGCTGCGCGTATGATGATGCGCTGAACGCCTTTTCTCATTTCATTCCCCGGAAAACCGACGCGTGCCGCTGACTCCTGATGATCCGCATATTTCCGTTGCGCTGGTGTTGTCCGGCTCGTTCGGGCAGATCGGCGATCCGCTTGACTGGGTCGCGCAGCAGTTCGGCATTCCCGCAAAGGTCGACCGGCAGCAACTGGCCGAGAGCCTCGCGTATTCCGGCGGCGGACCGGGCCGCGCCAGCGCGCCGAATGTCGAAGCGTACAGCCGCGACCGCAAGACGCGCTTTCACATTCAAGTCGTGGGCAAGTGCGAAGGCCAGATGGTGGCGCTGTGCGGCTGCACGTTCGATCCGTACCGCTTGATGCTGAAAACAATCGAAGACGCCGCGATTCAAATCACTGTCGGGCAGTCGAAAATGGTGCTCGGCGTGCAAGCCACGCGTGGCGCGAAATTCCAGATGTTGCCGGGCCTTGAGCAGGAAGATGGCAATACCTACATCCGGCTGCTCCCACTGAACACGTTCAACCGTTCCTTCTTCAAGGATCAGATTGCGCGGCTGCAGAAAGATAAGAAGGTGAAGGTGGTCGACGTCGGTGAAGCCGTCTACGTTGAACTCGCGAAGCCGTGGTTGTACTACGACGTCTCCGCCGGGAAAAAGAAGCGCACCGAAGCGCAGAAGCTCTTGCCCTTCTTCAAAGAGTGACGCGTTTTAGAGCGCTTGCGCTACGCTTCCTTCAACTTCTCCGCGACCTTTTTCATATCTTCCCAGACCAGCCGTCGGTTTTCTTCCGTGTATGAGCGCAGCAGATACGCGGGATGGAACGTGGGCATCACGGGAATGCCACGGTACGCACCCCAGCGGCCGCGCAGGCTCATGATGCCCTGGATGGTCTGCAGCAATGTTTTGGCGGCGGGGCTGCCGAGCGCCACGATTACTTTTGGGCCGATCAATTCGATTTGCTCGACGAGAAATGGATTGCAACTGCCCAGCTCATCGGGAAGGGGCGGGCGGTTGTTCGGCGGGCGGCACTTGATGGTGTTGCAGATGTAGACTTCCTCGCGCGTCCACTTCATCGCGGTGATGATCTTGTTGAGCAGCTGGCCAGCGCGCCCGACGAAGGGCTCGCCCTGCTTGTCTTCATCTTCGCCTGGCGCTTCGCCGACGAAGACGAGTTTCGCCGAGCGGTTGCCGACGCCGAAGACAACTTGAGTCCGCGTCGTGTGAAGCGGGCACTTCACGCAGGCCAGCGCGCGGGATTCCAGATCCGCCCAGCGCGCGGCGACGTCACCCGTCGCAATGGCCGGACGTGCGACAACTGCTGGCGCGGAAATCGCCGGTGTGGTCGTGGCCACGGCCGTTTGTTCCACGGTCGCGGCGACCGTTTGCGCGGAGCGGTTGAGCTCCATGCGCTGCACGGTTTCAATGCCCATCGATTGTTCAAACTGCAGCCGCGCGAGAATGGCGCGGTGAAGTTGTTCGGGCGTGAGCAGCGGCAATTCGGACACGGAAGAAATTCTCCTGATGACGCGGTGATACTAGCAGCGCCCTCCCATTGCGGAAAATCAAAAAGCCGACGTTGTAATGCTTGAAAAATCTGGCGGTCCTACGCATAGTGAACCACCATGTTGCTGATTGGAATCGACGAGGCGGGATACGGCCCAGTGCTGGGCCCGCTGTGCCACGGGTACAGCGCGATGCGTTACGCCGATCGGCCACAGGCGCCCGATCTCTGGAAGTTGCTGCATCCGAGCGTCTCGCGATTTCCGGGCAGCGACGGCAGCGTCGTCGTTGATGACTCGAAGATTGTCCACGGCGCGCCCGGCGGCAAGGAATTGCTCGCGCGCGCGGTACTCGCGTTTCTCGAATGTTGCGCCGAGGCCGCACCGAAAACGGAAGAGTGTGGTGATCTCTACGCAATGATCCTTCCGGAGCGGGACCGAATCCGCCTGGAAGAGGACGCGTGGTGTGCGGCGAAGGCGGCGGAGCCTCTCGTCGAAGAGGAAGCTGCGCCGAAACCGCGGCGGTCGAGCCGGAAGACCCCGGCCGCGCCGGTACCCGTACCGACCTTGCGCGAAGCGCTGACGCAATGCGAACTTTCCGTCGTGACGCTCGGCGCGCGGGGGTTGAGCGCCAAGTATTTCAATGCGGCGATGACCGATGGCAAAAACAAGGCTGATCTCAATTGGGCCGTGATCGCCGAGCAATTTTCAGAGTTGCTCAAGCAGGCGCTGCCCGGCGAGCCGGTTCACGCGGTGATCGACCGGCAGGGCGGGCGTAAGTTTTACGCACAGAAAGTCGGCGAGCTCTTCCCGGGCGCGATGGTCTGGGTCGAGGAGGAATCGGACGCCGCGTCGGTCTACCGCTTGGAGAGCGACGGCCGCACGATTCGCGTCGCCTTTCGCGTCGACGCCGATGGGCAATCGCTTCCCGTGGCGCTGGGATCCATGGCGGCGAAACTGGCGCGCGAGCTGTGCATGAAGCGGCTGAATCATTTTTTCCGCAGCCACGCGCCGGAGCTTAAACCGACGGCGGGTTATTACGGCGACGGCAACCGTTTCTTGAAAGAGACGCGTACTCTGCGCAAGAAGCTGGGCATCCACGATCGGGTATTCGTGCGGGTCAAGTAGCTTCACCGTTGGAAATTCGCCTGAATTGAGCGGGCGCTTTTTCAACGGGGCGCTAAACACGATTGCAATCGGAACAAAATTGCTGATAATCCCCGAATTCCCAAAGTGTGGTGCTGGTAAGAATTTGTCCCGTAATAAAGGAGAGTGCGATGGCTTTTAAACCTCGCCGCCGACGCAAAATCGGCAGCAAGAAACGCCGCAACCGCAAGTTGATGCGCAAGAAGAAGTAACCGCTTTCGAATTTCGAGTTCGAGTGCCGTGGCGATTGCCCCGGCCGCTCGAACTTCGGAGTTCGGACATCTCATTCCAATTTGAATCAGTCAAAACTTGGAGACGCAATGTCGGGTTCATCGAAGAAGCCGTGGGGTGGACGGTTCACGAAAGCCACCGATATTCAGACCGAAGCCTTCACCGAATCCGTGTCGTTCGATCGCGCGTTGTTTCTGCACGACATCACCGGATCGATGGCGCACGCGACGATGCTGGCGCAGGTCGGCCTGATCACTCAGGGCGAGAAGGTCGCGATCGTCAAAGGCCTGACCGAAATTTCCGAAGAGATCAAATCCGGCCGCTTTGTCTTCAAGCGTGAATTCGAAGACATTCACATGAATATCGAGAAGGCGCTGGAGGAGAAGATCGGCGAAGCGGCCGGCAAACTCCACACCGCCCGCTCCCGCAACGACCAGATCGCGCTCGACGAGCGGCTCTGGTTGCGCGATGAGATCGATGAAATCCGCCACCTGATCGCCTTGGTCCAGGCCGCGTTTGTGGACCTGGCTGACAAGCATGCCGACGACGTGATGCCCGGCTACACGCATTTGCAGCGCGCGCAGCCCGTCACCGTGGGGCACTACCTGCTCGCCTTTGTCGAGATGCTCCAGCGCGACTACGAACGCTTCGGCGATTGCCGCAAGCGCGTCAACATTCTGCCGCTGGGCGCCTGCGCCTTGGCGGGATCGTCGCTGCCGATCGACCGCACGATCGTCGCCAAGCTCCTGAAGTTCGACGACATCACCCGCAACTCGATGGACACCACCGCCGACCGCGATTACCTGTTGGAATTTGCGTTCTGCCAGACGGCGTGTGCGCTCCATTTGTCGCGCCTGGCCGAGGACTTCGTGCTGCTGGCGACGACGGAATTTGGTTTCCTGAGCATCGACGACGCGTTCTGCACCGGCTCTTCGATCATGCCGCAGAAGAAGAATCCCGATCTGCTCGAACTGATCCGCGGCAAAACCGGGCGCTCGGTCGGCTTGCTCTCGCACCTGATCGTGCTGACCAAGGGCCTGCCGCTGACGTACAACCGCGATCTGCAGGAAGACAAGGAACTGCTCTTCAACACCGTCACGCAATTCAAAGGCTGCCTGAAGATCCTCGACCCGCTGCTGCGGCACGTTACGTTCAAGACCGAGCGGATGCTGCGCGCCTGCGACGAAGGCTTCATGGACGCGACGCTGCTGGCGGAGTATCTCGTCCGCAAGGGCATCCCCTTCCGGCAGGCGCATCATGTGGTCGGCAATCTCGTGCGCATCGCTGAAGAGCGCGGCGTCGAGCTGAAGGATCTGCCGGTCAACGACCTCAAAACCGCGCACGCGTTTTTGACAGAAGAAGTGAAACGCATGCTCGGCGCGCGGTCGGTCGTGCATCTTTATGCGTCGCAGGGTTCGCCCAACCCGAAGCTGGTGCGCAAGGAGATCGAAGGCTGGAAGGTGCGTCTGCGGGATGAAGGCGCGATGCCGCACAGTAAGAAACGGCGCAAGGAATAATAAAGCGCGATGGGATAGGAAGTAATTTAGACCCCCAGGCCAGCTGGCCTGGGGGTCTGCTTTTTAGAACTCGTCTTTGCCGGCGGGCTTTTTCTTTTCTTCGAGCTTCTGCGGCGTGCTGATCACGACGACTCCGTTTTCTTCATGCCAGGCAAGTGCGCCGAGTTTCGTCACCCAATCCAGTGCGAGATCCAGCTCCATTTCGCTCACCCGCAGACTGATGGCGCCTTGACCGGCCACCTTGGGGTCGAGCTTGATCTTCACCTCGGTGAGCTGATTCAGGAAAGCAACCGTGTCTGGCAGGCTCTTGTCGATGAGGTTGAAACTGACTTTTGTCTTCAACTTCGCGCCGAGCGGTTGAGGCTGAGCGACGTTGGCGTCTGCCTTGAACGGATCGGCGGGAGGTGCCGCGGCCATCATCGGACCGCCGGCAGGAGGAGCGTTTAACATAGCGTAGCGGTAGTAGACTTCACAGCAGAGCGCACCGAAAGCCGTCTGTCCCACGCGGCCCCATTCGCCAGAGAAGTCACCGACGACCGGCCAGCTTCCGGCGTCATCGCCCTGCTTGCATTGGTTCTCGATGAGCGCTTTCTTCAGTCCTTCGTTCCAGCGCTGCCAGATGTCTCCACCCTGTTGAAACGTGCAGAGCGTCCCATAGTACCAGTAGTACATATCGACGGTCGCACCATTGGCGCCCCACGACGGTGCGCCGCCTTCATTCACGAAGGCTTCGACGCTGGTTTTCAGGTCGGCGGCGCGCCAGCCCAGGAATTGTCTGCAGAAATTCCCCATCGCGTCGCGGCGCATGTTGTTGTCTCCACCGGGTTGATAGGCGTAGTGAACGTTGCCGCCCTTCATTATCGCGACGGAATCCAGAAACTGGATGGCGCCGTCAAATGCGCGGTGATCGACTTTCAGTCCCGCTACTTTCGCGGACTTGAGCGCGCCGATGTACCATGTGGAAACGCAGATATCGCCTGGGGTATTGGCTGCATAGCGCCAACCAAGTCTCGTGCCACCTCCAGAATTCTGCTGTATGTTGACGGCGTAATCGATCGAAGCCTGCGCGGCTGCGACGGTATCTGGAACGCGGCCCATGCCGGCCGCCTCGCACAGCGCCAGGGAGGCGATGCCGTGCGGATAGCCAATTCCTCGATGTGCGCCGGCATCTGTTTGGTCGTAGACGAGACCGTTGGCCTGTTGCTTGGACTTGAGCCACGCCACGGCGCGTTTGACGTTCTCTTTGTACGCGCCGACTTTTTCCGTGTGTCCCGACCCCAGAAAGGCGAGCAGCGCCAGTGCGGTTACGGCCGTGTCCGTTTTGTTGGCCGCGCCGTACTTCATCGCGTCGAAATGGCCGTCGGCTTCCTGATGGTACGCCAGCCAGCGCAACGCAAGGTCGACGGAGTCTTCCGTGGCTTTGGAGCCACCGAAACGCTTGGCCATCAATCTGCGACCGCCGCCGTTGCGATTGCCGAACGCGCCGCTTCCTGCTAGCGGCAAGTCCGCTACCACGTCATTTCGGTCTCCAGTCATGGCAGTCATTTCGTTTGGCAACAGCAGGTTCTTGGCTTCATCGGGCACGATCTCGTGCGCTGGCGCGATGATTTCATCTTCCGGCGGAAGCGGCTGGAGCGCGTTGGAGTTGGTTTCAGGCTTCGGCAGTACGACGGGTTTGGGCTGGGGCGGAGCGGGCTCCGGGTCCGGAGCTTTCGGCGTGTCGGGTCCGTCGCCGGCCACGGTATGCAGTGACTGCGTTTCTTTCGGAGGCGCAGGGGGCGTGACTTTTTCAACCGGGCCTTTCTCGTCGGCGTGGGCGATTTTTGGCGCTCCTTCCGCCCCCTTTGTTTTCGAACTGGGCGCGATCAGGTACATCCACGCCGCGGAGAGTGAGATGAACAGCAGCGCCGCGATGGCCGCCAGATCGAGCACGCCGAGACCTGCCCCGCGCATCCACTGCTGCGCGGCGGCGACGAACGGCGAAACACGCTGTGCGGTGGGTTCGGGGCCGGCCGACGCGTTTGGATTTGCGGCGAATTTTCTGCGCGCGCGCGTGGCGATGGCATCGAGCGTGTCGTTGGAGACTTCTTTCGGTGGAAATTGTTTTGGCAAGTCGTTCATGAGCAGCGGACCTCCTGCCGCTTCTTGATCTGTTCCGGGACGTCGAAGAAGACCCGGAGTTGCTGGATCGCGCGGGCGTAGCGGCTGAGCACGGTGTTGCGCGGCATCACCAGGATGTCGGCGATGGCCTCGAACGTCAGCCCTTCCCACAGATGCAGTAGAATGATTTCCTGATCGAGCGCGGTGAGCCGCCGCAGTGCTTCTTCGAGCATCAAGCGGGCGCTCTGATCGGCATTGACGGAAGCGGAAAATTCCCTGGCGAGTGATGTCGGTTCGGTCTTGCGGTACGCCAGCGCCTTGCGCCGGAGCACCGTGAAAAGCCACGCGCGCGGCGCGCGGATTTTCGCCGCCTTCGGACCTTCCTGAAGCAGCGCGACGAGCGTGTCCTGCAGCGCGTCCTCACCGGCCTCGCGCGAACCGGCCAGCACGCGCGCGTAATGGTGCAACTCCTGACCGAGGATGCGCAGTACTGCATCCAGATCGATGTCGCTTTTCAGCGAGTCTTGGAACAGTGAATCGAGATTGTCCATCAGGCATCATCCCGGGCCGACCGCAAACGACGGAGCTTACACGATGATGAGCGGAATCGGTCTGTTTTGATTGCGTGATTTTTGAAAAACGGGGCGATTGAACTTCGAAATTTTGCGGAGGTTCACCACGTATAGACGACCAAGTCTATAGACCTTACCTTGGAACGAATTCATTCACTGGTCAAAAGTCAGCATATGGACAGTTGCCCATATGCTAACTCAGTTGCCCGGTTCGACTAGCTTCCCGAGCAGTTCCAGATCCTGATTGAGCGAATCGACTTTGTCCTTGCCGTTCGCCAATCCGCGCACACCGTCGAGCGTCGACGTGAATTCGTCTTTCATGCCGCGGAAGGCGGCGAAGGTGGCGAGGCCGACTTGCTCGTCGGCCGACTTTTTGTCGCTGAGCAGCTGGAACATCTTGAAGCCGTTGGTCGACGAGACTTTTTCCCATTCGCGGACGCGCGAAGTTTCGCTGCCGCCGCGCTTGGAGACGATCTTTAACCCCTTGTCGTCGATGTCGACAATGTCGTCGCCCTTCGGATCGTTCTTGCGTGGGAAAACCTGGAGCATCGAGGCGTGCTGCGGATCCTTATCGATGTACGTCTTGAGATGGCCGCGGCACTTTTCGAAGAGATCCGCTTCCAGTTTGACCAGTTCCTGAGCCGCCTGCACGACCTTCTTGCCGTCGCCATCGGCTTTGGCGGCGAGGTCTTCCAGGTCCTGCTTGGCCTGCGTGTACTGATACTTGCGCACCTTTCCAAACGCGGCCTGGATGCCGGCGTCGTAATCGTGCGTGTGCTTTTCTGCTGCCGGGGCGGCCGTCGCGGGGGCGGAGGGCTTTTCCTGCGGCGTAGTTTTCTCCGCAACGGTCTGCGGTTTTTCGGGACCAGCAGGCGGCACGTTCGGCTGCGGAGCGGCGCCGGGATTGGTCAGCGGCAGATTCGTATTCTGATTCTGCGCGTAATACTTGTGAACCATCGCGTCTTCAATTTCCGTCGCGAGGACCAGCGCGTTGATTCCCGCCGGCGTATCGTGCCCGGCCTTATTCACCAGACCGCGGACGAGGCGCAGCAATGCGGCCGACGGAGCGACCTGGCCGGACTTCATCATCTCGCGGATCAGATCGACCTGGCGCGTGGCGGCGGCGTAATCATCCGTGCCCGTGGCGTTGGCGTTGACATTGGCATTCGCACTCGCCTGGGTATGCGAGGTTTCGTCCGTCGTCGGACCGTGGGCCGTCTTTGGTTCGGTTACTGTTGCCGCAGGCGGCGTTGGCGCGGGAGTGGGTAGCGCAGGGGGCATGGGATTCGCCACCGGTGCGACGGGCGCCACTGGAGTCGGAGCGGGATTCAACTGCGCGACGGTCTGCGCACGGCTGGGCTCGTAGATGAAGCGTTCGACGGCGAGACTGGCCGCGAACAGGAAGACAATCACGGTGACGCCGACGAGCACGGTCGTGAAAAAGCGTTCGGCTTTCGCCCCTTTTAGTGTCTGACGCTCGGATGTGGCACCGCCGCGCGCGGTCGGAAAGTCGAGCACCGAAACCGCCGTGCCGGGCCGCGCGGCTGCCTGCGCCTGCGGATCGGAGGCAGGAATCACGACAACTTTGTGCGGCGTGCCGCTGCCGCCCACCGACGGAGCGCGCGCGGCCACGGCTGCGGCTCCGAGATTGGCGGGAAGCGCCGACGCTTTTCGTTTGGGTTCTTCGATCTGTTCGGCAATCGGAATCGAAACCGTCAGCGCCGGAACCAGCTGCTCGTACGCGGGGCGATTGGCGGGATTGAACGAAAGCATTTTTTCGGTCAGGTTGATCACTTCGCTGGGCAACTGCACGGCCATCTGGCGCGGCCACGCAACGGACATGTTCAGCCGTTCGCGCTCGGCGTTGAGGCCGGTTTCGTCGGAACTGTGAAAAGGCGGCATGCCGGTGAGCATGTGAAAGAGAATCGCACCGAGCGAATAAATGTCCGCGGCGCACTTCGCTTCCGATTTTTCCAGCGGCGGCTTGGAGGGCATCGCTTCCGGCGCGGTATAAATCAGCGGTTCGAAAAGATGCGGCGCGCGGCCTTCGTCCCACGGCGGATGTTCCGCGCGTTCGCCCAAGCCCACGCCGGTGATGCGCGCGTGATCTTCGCCCAGAATAATGTCGGCGGGGTGGAGCCGGCCGTGATGACAATTATGCTGCGCCGCGTGGCGCAACGCGGTTACGCACTGTAACGCGACGATCAACGCCTGAGAGGGCTGGAAGCGTCCGTTCTTTTTCAACGTTCGCGAGACGGGCTGTCCCGGCGCGAAACCCATCACCAGCACGGTGCGCCCGCTGACATTGTTGCAGCCCAGGCACTTCACCAGATTATCGTGCTCGAGCATGAACGTCGCTTCGGCGCGCTGGGGCAGTTTTTCGAGAAACGTTTTGTCGCAGGTCGATGCGCGGATGATTTTGACCGCCACGATATCCTGTTCGGTTTGGCGGCGTGCCTTATAGACAGTGCCGCGCGGACTTTTGCCCAATTCTTGAATCAGCTTGTAGCCGTTGAGTTCGGGGTGGTCTTTGGCAATCGTGGTCGCGGTGGCCACCGTGACAGTAGTTGGAGCAGGTGCAGCCTGAGTCGGCGGAGCGGCGGAAATTTCCGGCTTCGGTGCAGCGGGAGTTGCAGCCGCTGGCACTGGAGTGGCGGACGGTTGGGGGGTGGACGCCGGATCGCTCATCGTTCTTATTTTCCTGGATTTTGTGCGTCTGTCACTCAAAGACTGCGATTAGACGGAACAGTACCGATGTGTGTGGCAGGAAATCCGGGAAAAATAGTGAAATCTTGCACGGTGTGTGGCTCTCCTGCGCCCACATATATAGAGGAAAGATTTTTGCCGTTTCCGCCTGAGCGACTTTCTCCTATAATGCCCCGCCTTACCTCCGGAGGCACACAATGTTGGTTTTTCGGTGCGAGTGTGAGCAGGTCTTAAGCATCATTCCACAGTTTGCGGATAAGTTGGGCGAATGTCCGTCGTGTGGGCGCATCATGCGCATTCCGCACAGCACCGCTCAATCGCGCAAGATTCGCACGGGTCTGGCCTTGAACGGAAAAGCGGGATCCTCCGGCGCGACTGCGACCGCCGTCGCCGAACCGCCGCGCGTCGTCGCGGCCAAGGCTGCACCTCCGGTTGCGCCTCCGCGCGCGCCCGTTCCGCCGCCGGTTCCGATTCCGGAACCCGAGCCCGATCTGGAACCGATCGAAGAATCGGTGGCCGCTGAACCGTTGATCGAAGAACCTGCGCCGCCGCCGCCACCTCCCGCGCCAGTAAAAGCGTCGCGCTCGGCCAACCGCGCTGCGGCGATCAAGTTTGAAGACGCGCCGATGCCGGAAGCCAAGAAGGCTGCGCCGCCGCTACCTCCACCCGCGCCGGAACCAGAACCGGAAGAAGAAGAAGAACTCGAATTGGAACAGCCGGCCGCTGTGCCCGCTGAAGAAGTAGCGGAAGCGCCTGAAGCTGAAGTCGCGGAAGAAGCGGTGGAAGAGGAAGCCGTGGTGCCGCTGCCTATCGAAGAAGAGGCTGCGGAAGAAGAAGCCGAAGCTCAGCCTGCCGAACCCATCGCAGAAGAAGCCGAAGCCGAAGCGCTGCCTGCCGAAGCCGAGGCGGAAGCGGAAGCCGAGCCCGTTCAGGTCGAAGCGCCGGCCGAAGCCGAAGAAGAACTCGCCGAAGAGCCAAAAGCCGAAGTCGCCGAGTCCGAGGAAGCGCCGAGCGAAGAAGCGATTGCGGCCGCTGAATCGTCCGAAGCTGCGCTGGCGGTTGAAGAAGCCGCGGGCGTGGAAGCGGAAGAAGGCGAAGGCAAGAAGCTTTCCAAGAAGGAACGCCTGCGCATGAAGTTGAAGAAAAAGAAGAAGCTCCGCGCGCAACGCGCCGCGGATGCCGCTGCGTCCGGTGCCGAAGAAGAAGCGGTCGCCGAAGAATCGGGCGAAGTCGCAGCAGTCGAGTCGGTGGAAGAAGCCGCCCCGGCCGAAGCGGTCGAAGAAGCGCCGGCGGAAGCCGAAGCCGTCGAGGAAGAACCGGCGGAAGCACAGGCCGCGGAAGTGGCAGAAGTCGAAGAGCCGATCGCCGAAGCCGCGCCTGCCGAGGAGGCCGAAGCGATCGCCGCCGCCGTGGGCGCCGATGCGGAAGCCGAAGAAGAGAAGCCGAAGACGTCGGGCATGCGCAAAGGCGTCAAAGGCATGCGCAGCAATTCCAACCTGAAGGGTGTGAAGGGCGGCATGAAGAGCGGAACTTCGGCAGCCACCAAGCGTGGCGCGCGGACGTCCGAAGCCGCCGGCGACGAAGCTCCGAAGAAGGGCAAGGGGCCGATCATCGCCGCCGTGGTGTTGGTGCTGTTGGCTGCTGGCGCCGGTGTGGCCTTTAAGATGGGCGTATTCAAGAAAAAGGATACGACGCCGCCCGTCACGCCGTCGACTCCGGATGGCACGAAGCCTGCCGATGGCGCCGCGCCCGCGGATGGCAAGGCTCCTGCCGATGCGAAAGCGCCGGCCGACGCTACGAACACGCCGCCGCCGGTTCCGGCTGATGCCAAGCCCGCGGATGCGAAGCCCGCTGACGCCAAGCCGGCCGATCCAGCGCCTGCACCAGCTCCGGACGAGAAGAAGGCCGATCCGCCCAAGGCCGAAGAGAAGAAGCCGGACCCGGGAGCGCTGCCGGACAAGGCGCCGGACGCGCCCAAGGAATAAGCACCGGTTACTGGACGTAACGCGCAGCTCCTCAACGCAACCCTTGAGGAGCTGCGCTGTTTAGACGCGGGCCTATTGTCGTTTACATTTTCTCTATTCTTTCAGGATTAAGAACCCGACTCATGCCGTCGTACCGTTTGATTCTCGCTTCCACTTCACCGCGCCGCCGCCAGCTCCTCGCCGATGCCGGGTTTGTGTTTGAAGCCAAAGACCCTGGCGATGCAGAAGACGCGGTACATCGGGCCGTCTCGCCCGAGGCGCTGGCCGTGGAGAAGGCGCGCTTGAAAGCGCGGGCTGTCGCACTCTCGCTCAGCGGTCCGCGGCCGGCGTTGATCGTCGGCGCCGACACGCTGGTGGCCGCCGGCCACGAGGTGCTTGGAAAGCCAGTGGACCGCACCGACGCAAAGAGTATCCTGACCCGTCTTTCCGGCACGCGGCATCAGGTCATCTCCGGCGTCTGCGTCTGGCCGGTGATGGCCAATTCCGTGCGCCAACTGGCCCCATGGACGGCGGAAGTTTCGACGTGGGTGACGATGCGGAAGGTGGACGAGGCGGAGATCGATGCGTACGTCGCGTCGGGCGAGTCGGATGGCAAAGCCGGCGCGTACGCGATTCAGGAAAGAGGCGACCGCTTCGTTGAGAAAATCGACGGCAGCTTTGCAAACGTGGTCGGTTTTCCGATCGAATTATTCCGGGAAACACTGCCGCGTTTGTTGAAGGAATGGGAACTGGAGTAAGTTGAGAGTTGAGCAGTTGAGTTTTGGAATGGAGAGCGTTGACGTCCATGTCTACTGGCACACCTAACAATCCAAATTCGCCACAGCCGGTGCTTTCGCCGGGATCCGCCAAGCTCGCCGCGTGGGCGTTGTACCTGATCGTCGTCGTCTCCGGCGCGGTGTTGATGGGCATTGAAATCGCCGGCGCGAAAATTCTGGCGCCGGGGTTCGGCACCTCGACGTTCGTCTGGGGCAGCATCATCGGCCTGTTCATGGGCGCACTCGCCGCCGGGTACTTTGTCGGCGGAAAAATCTCCGACCGCAATCCGAGCTTTGGGCTGCTGGCGATGCTGCTGAGCCTCGCCGGCGTCTGGGTCGCACTGATTCCGCGCGTCGGGCCGCTGGTCTCCGACTACATCGCGCGCTCGGGCTGGGGCACGATCGCCGGCCCGCTGGGCGCGGCCACGGCGATCTTTTTCGTGCCGAGCTTCCTGATGGCCATGGTCTCGCCGTTCGCCGTGAAATTGCGCGCGACGTCCCTGGCCGGACTGGGCAGCATCGCGGGCAATCTTTACGCGCTCTCCACGTTTGGTTCGATTGTCGGCACGATGCTCACCACGTTCGTGTTGATCCCCGTGCTATTCATCAGCAAACTGATGTTCTGCCTGGGCTCCGCGCTGATCGTCGTGGCGCTGGTCAGCTACGTCCTGTTCCGCTCGGCGATGGGTGGCATCCGCGCCGACGACCGTCGTGGCATGGCGGTGATGGCGATCATGGCGGTGCTGGTGATCGAAGGCGGCCTGGTGTTTCCCGCCCAGCCACACGTGCCGACCACCGACCGGCTGCTGCGCTACGAAGATTCCGCGTACCACGAAATCCTGGTGACGGAGTCGGTGTTTTTCGACAGCGATAGCGAGCACTACATGTGGCCGGTGAAGATGTGGAAGACGAAGACCGACAATCTTCCCGATTGGCTGAGCGACGTGCCGCGCTGGCTGAAGTTCAACGAGAATATCGAAAGCGGTATCTACCCGTATCGCGGCGAATACACGAACGCGGTGCAGTACACCGATCTGCTCCACCTGCCGCTGATTTTCGTCAATGAGCCCCTGCCGGCGCGCATGCTAGTCGTGGGCGGCGGCGGCGGGCTCATTCCGACGCAGTACAACAAATTTTACAACACGAAGGTCGACATCGCCGAGATCGACGGCAAGGTGAAGGAAGTGTCGCAGCAGTATTTCTACGTGACCCAGGACGAATTTCCCGACCAGGTGCGCTACAGCAAGGACATCGTCTTTCACGTCGGCGACGGCCGCCAGACGATCAAGAATCTGCCGGACAATCAGTACGACGTGATCGTGCTCGACGCGTACTCTTCCGGCGGGCAGGTGCCGTTCCATCTGATGACGTACGAATTCATGCGCGAAGTGAAGAAGAAGCTGACCAAGCGCGGCGTGATCGCGACGAACATCATCTCCGCGCTGAAGAACGGCGAAGACCCGGACAAGATCAAGCCGGCCGCGCTCTTCCACGCGGAATTCAAGACGCTGACGTCGAGCGAAGCCGACGCGTACGACATTTCCAATCCGACGCCCGAGCAGAGCCAGAAGCTCTTCCGCCCCGATCAGCTCTATGTCTTCCAGAAGGTGCGCGCGAGCCTGGAGGAATACCGCAACGTCGTGATCATCGCGACGCAGGAAGAGACGCCTCGGGATCCGGACCGACTGCTGGCCGACATCAAGTCGCTGACCGCCGGCAGCAATCCCATCGTGAAGATTCCAAACATCGTCAACTTCGTCCAGCACGGCCTGTACACGGGCCTGAAGCCGACGGAACTCGAAGGCGTGCCGGTGCTCTCCGACGGCTACGCGCCGGTGGATACGATGTACCGCCCCGTGCGCGTGGAAGAGACGATGACGCACAACTAAGGGAATGGGCCAGGGGTCAGTACGGAAGTAGGCAGACAGATGAAAAAACTCGCCGCAATTTGCGGCGAGTTTTTTTATCGAATGGCTTGGCCACGCGCGGGTTTTGCCGCGATCACAACACGCCAACGATCTCGGCATCCGCAAGCGGAACGGTGTTGCCGCTCAAATCGGTGAGCACGAGTCTTCCGAATTCATCGAGACGCTGAAAATGGCCTTGGATAATCTCGGCGCCGTCTTCTTCCACTCCCGGGCGCACGCTGATCACGCGGTCTTCGGTCCACCACTCGCGCAGGCTGGATTCGACGGCGCGTTTCAGCTCCGGGCGTGTAGACGCGTTTTCGAGTTGCTTGAAGCGCGCCTCGAGCGCTTCCAACATGGCGGCGAAGAGGACGGTGCGCTCGACAGTGCGGAGGGATTCGATGCGCAGGCTGCTCGGCGGAGCTTTCACGTGCTTGGGTAGTTCAGCGGCGGAATGGTTGACGTTGATGCCGATGCCGATCACCACGAACGCGCCGGAACTGGCGGAGCCGGATTCTTTCCCGGGCAGTGCGCTTTCGCAGAGAATGCCGCCGAGTTTCCGCCAGCCCGGCGCATCGGTGGACGGCAACACGATGTCGTTGGGCCACTTCAGCGCGGCGTGAAGGCCCGTTGCGGCGCGGATGCCATCGAGACTGGCCAGTCCTGCCAGCAGTGGAATCCAGCCGGACTCCGCGGGCGGAATCTGGCCCGGGCGCGTCAGCACGGAGAACAGCAAGCTCAGGCCGGACGGAGATTGCCACTGCCGTCCGCGCCGGCCACGGCCGCGGTCTTGCGCGTCGGCGATGAACGTCATTCCATGTGCGGCGCCGCTGCGCGCGGCCTCCAACGCCAGATCGTTGGTGGAATCCGTCCGCGGGCGGAATTCCAAGTGTTTGCCGACGTGTTCCGTGTGCAAGTCCGCGGCGAAACGGGCGGTGTCATCTGACGTGGGGAAGAGCAGGGACATGGGCGGAATTCTAAACCACGTCGGACAATCCGCGAGTTTTTCCATGATTCCAAATCGGCTTTGTGGTTGAATGCCATCCACGTTGCGCCGGCGACCACAATGAGGAGTAGACCATGAGCCAGAACGATGTTTTCGCACCGCTGGATTTGACCGACGAGCAGGCCGCCGTGCGCCAGACGGTGCAGACCTTCTGCAAGACGCATCTGCAAAAGGTCGCGTCAGAGATCGATGAGAAGCAACACATTCCCAAGGAGATCTGGACGGCGCTCGCCGACGCACAGTTGCTGGGCGTGCCGTTTCCGGAAACCTACGGCGGCATGGGTCTGAATGTGCTCTGCGGCGCGACGGTCGTCGAGGAAATCGCCCGCGTCTGCGCCAGCACGGCGCTTTCCGTGGCGGCGCACGTCAGCCTGGGGACCTCGCCGATCAATCGCTTCGGTACCGACGCGCAGAAAAAACGCTTTCTGCCCGATCTCTGCACTGGAAAGAAGCTCGCCGCCTTTGGCCTGACCGAACCCGGCGCGGGCTCCGACGCCGGCGGCACGCAGACGCGCGCTGTGCTCAAGGGCGACCGCTACATTGTCAACGGCGCGAAGACGTTCATCACCAACGCGCACGTCGCGGGCGTATTTCTGCTCGCGGTATCCACCAAACCCGAGGCTGGAACGCACGGTATCAGCGCGCTGCTGGTTGAGAGCGGTACCAAAGGCATGAAGATTCATCCCGGCAGCAAGAAGCTGGGCATGCGCGGTTCGGACTGGGGTGAAATCAGCTTTGAGGACGCCGAGGTGACCGCCGACAATCTGCTCGGCACGCAGGACCAGGGTTTCAGCGTCTTTATGGACACGCTGATCGGCGGCCGCGTCGGCATCGGTGCGCTCGGCGTAGGGCTGGCGATTGGCGCGATGCAGGCTTCCGTCAAATACGCTCAGGAACGCAAGCAGTTCGGCAAGGCGATCGGTTCGTTTCAGTCGGTGGGGAACATGATCGCCGACATGGCCGTGGGCATCGAAGCGGCGCGGCATCTTGTTTATCACGCCGGACAGCTCCGCGACGCCGGCAAACCGCACACGCGCCAATGCAGCATCGCCAAGCTCTATTCGTCGGAAATCTGCAATCGCATCTGCAACGATTCAGTTCAGATTCATGGCGGCTACGGCTACACGCACGAATTTCCCGTCGAACGCTACTTCCGCGACGCGAAGCTGCTGGAGATTGGTGAAGGAACGTCGCAAATTCAGCGCATGATCATCGCGCGCGACGTTCTGGGAAAATTATAAATCAGGCGGTAACTGGAGCGAGCCGGTTTGAACTTTTAGGATCGTTGCTCGCCGGGTTACGCGCGATGTCGAGCATCATCTCGTCGACGGACTTGTAGCGCTGCCCGACGTCCTTCTGGATGGCGCGGAGGATCGTCTTTTCCGTCAGCGCGGAGATGCGGTTGTTCGACTGGGTGACCGGCGGCGCGGCGTACTTCATATTGGTCTGCTTGGTGAGCGTCTCGGCGTCAGACATGCCTTCGAAGGGCGTGAAGCCGGTGGCGGCCTCGTAAAGCGTGCAGCCGATCGCGTAGACGTCCGTCGCGAACGAGGCTTTCTTCGTCAGCAGCAGTTCGGGCGCCATGTACGCGGGGCTGCCATCGAGTCGCTTGGGCGCGAAGAACGAGAATCCTTTGGGCACTTCCGCGAAGCCCAGGTCGAGCAGCTTCACTTCACCCCGTTCACCGATCATGATGTTGTCGGGCTTGATGTCCTTGTGAATGATGCTGGAGTCATGCAGGTAGCGGATGACGTGGCAGAGACTTTTGGCCAGGATCAGCGTTTCGACATTGCCGAGCAAATATTTGTCGGCGATCAAATCGCGCAACATGCGGCCCTTGATGTATTCCAGAACGATGTAGGGAAGGTCGCCGGACATGCCCGTCGCGTAGGTGCGGACGAGATTATCGTGCTTGAGCTTCAAGCCGAGCGCGCCTTCATCGACGAGGCGCTTGTGTTCCACCTTGTTAGCGAGGTTGCGGGAGTGCAGGATTTTGACGGCGACTCTGCGGCCAGTGCTGACTTCAGTCCCCGCGAGAATCTGGGCACATCCACCTTCGGCGATTTTTCCACTAATCGTATAGCCGGGAATATTCTGCATGTTTCTGGCACCTGTTCTCAGAAGAAGCTTGCAACAGTCCCTATTTCATCGGTCGCGACACATGCCGGTTAAGTATGTTACGTAATTAGTACGGTGTCGGCCGCGTGAATCAGACGTAATTCTGAAACAAACTTTATTAGTCACAATTATAAAACCTTTTTATTTTTATAAGCAGATAGATCAGAACGGGTTATGCATAAAAATGAAACCTGATTGCACATGCGCAATGTGACCTTTATCATACGTTAAACGTCAGCAGTATTAAGGAATTGCACAATATGAGAATACCATACGTGGTACTTACTTCGCTAGTCCTTTTATTTACTTGTGGGTTTTTTTTTGATCGTGTGCCTGCACCCGCGCAGCACCCGGGCACCGTCAAGATCGTGTATTGGGAAAAATGGACGGGCTTCGAGGGCGAAGCCATGCAACGCACCATCAGTTTGTTCAATTCCAAGCAGATTAAGAACACCAAAGGTGAAACGATTCATTGCGATTACCTGACGATGACGCAGGTCGACCGGAAATCATTGCTGGCCATCGCCGGAGGCAACCCGCCGGACCTCGCCGGTTTCTGGTCCAACAATACGTATTCCCTGGCCGACATGGGTGCGTTGACGCCGCTGGATGAGTACTTCAAGCGCGACCACTTCGATACCGAGAAGTATATCGACGTGTATCTGCAGAGCTGCCAGTACCGCAGCAAAACCTGGTGCCTGCCGACCACGCCGGCCACGGTGGCATTGCATTGGAACAAGGATTTGTTCCGCGCGGCGGGGCTGAATCCGGAGCGTCCACCTCAGACCATGGACGAACTGCTGGAGTACGCCGAGAAGCTGACCAAGCGGGATGAGAAGGGAAACATTGTTCAGATGGGATTCCTGCCAACCGAGCCGGGCTGGTGGAATTGGGGCTGGGGATTTTTCTGGGGCGGCCGGCTGTGCGAGGGACTCGACAAAATCACCGCGACCGATCCGAAGAACGTGGAAGCGTGGAATTGGATGTCGCGTTTTGCGGAGAAATATGGCAGGAAGGAGACGTACTCGTACCGCCAGGGTTTCGGTTCGTTCGATTCGCCGCAGAATGCGTTCTTGAATGGCAAAGTGGCGATGGTGATCCAGGGCGTGTGGATGGCCAACTTTATCCGCTTCCACAACCCGCATTTAAACTGGGGCTGCGGCCCATGTCCGGCGGCGTTCGAGACCGGAGGACAGCCCGTGACCATCGCGGAGATGGATGTGATCACGATTCCGCGCGGTGCCAAGCATCCCGAAGAAGCGTGGGAAGTGATGAAGTTCATCAACTCGACGGAAGGCATGGAATTTCTCTGCGGGGGCGTTGGCAACCGGGGCGGGCAGGGGAAGCTGACGCCATTCAAGACGACCACACCGGGCTGGATCGACGCGCATCTGCATCCGCATCTCCAGGTCTTCATTGACCTGGCGAAAAGTAAAAATGCGATGAGCTGCCCCAAGCTGCCAATGTGGGACGAATACAAAGCCGAATTGCAATCGGCGTTCGATTCGATGTGGCTGGGCACGGTCACGCCCGAGCAGGCGCTGCAGAATGTTCAAAACCGCATGCAGCCGAAGCTGACGCAACTGCTCAAATCGACGGCCGACGCCAAAGCGCTCGAAGCGGAACGGACCAAATAATGCGCTTCAAAGCTCTGCTCTTCGTGCTGCCGTGGCTGATTGGGTTGAGCGTCTTCACGCTCTATCCGTTTGCGGCGTCAATCTATTACAGCTTCACGGAATTCAGCGTGCTCCGCCCGGCGACGTGGATCGGGTTGGAGAATTTTTCGGCGATGCTCCACGATGACCTCTTCTGGAAAGTGCTGCGCAATACGCTGCTGTTCGGTGCGCTCAGCGTTTTCGGCGGGCTGTTCGTCTCGCTGGGGCTGGCGTTGCTGATGAACTCCGTTCGCCGCGGCCAGTCGCTCTACAGCGTGGTGCTGTACCTGCCGCATCTGATTCCGGCGGTCGTTTCCGCGCTGCTGTGGAATTGGATGTTCAACGGTCAGTACGGACTGATCAACGGTCTGCTCAGCCCGTTCTATACGCTTGCCAACGCGCTGCGCGGCGCGATTGATCCGCATTACGTCGACGCCGTGTTGAAGCAGCCCGATCTGGCGTGGGGTCCGCCGGCGTGGCTGACCAACTGGCCGCTCTCGTCGTTGTTCCTGGTGGTGATCTGGGGCATCGGGCAGACAGCGTTCATCTACTTGGCGAAATTGCAGGACGTGCCGCAAGAACTATATGAAGCGGCGGAGATCGACGGTGCGAATGTGTTACAGAAGATCCGCCATGTCACGCTGCCGATGATCAGTCCGGTGATCCTGTTCAACATCATCATGGGGATCATCGGCGCTCTCCAGATATTCACCGAGCCGTATCTGATTTTTCCCGAAGGCGGCCCGGACCGCGCAGCCTATTTTCTCCCGCAGTACATTTACGACAACGCCTTCCGATACATGCGCATGGGTTATTCCTGTGCGCTTTCGTGGATTCTGTTCGTGATCATTCTGTTGCTGACGGCTCTGGCTTTCCGGCTCTCCAGAGACCGGGTCTACTACGCGGGGCGCTGAAACTGTGGCCGAAAAAGAAACCGACCTCAGCGCAGGATACGGCTCGCGCCACGGGCAGAGCCCCCTGCTCAATGGCGTCTCGCATTTGATCCTGCTCACGGCCGGCCTGCTGTTTCTGTTGCCGCTGGTGTGGATGGCCTCGACCTCGCTCAAGCCGCACGATCAGACCATGTCGCTGCCGCCGACGCTGATTCCGCGCGCCAACTACGTGCAGCTCGCTGGCGAAAAGAAGATTGTCATCAAAGAGAAGCAACTGGAGTTCGACAGCGTCATAGTGGTTCCGCAGGAAGGCCACGAGAAGGGCAAGCGCAAGCTGATCCGCAAGGCGGAAGTTGACGCGTCGTCGAAGGCGATGATCAAGTTTGTGCAGGCCGGCCGCGAAATTTTCGAGCAGGATCCGGTGAAAGTGGACGTCGTCAAGGATTGTCCGGCGGGATGGTGGTTGGTGGTGGAGTGGGCTCCCGAAATTTCGGCAGAGCGCGCGAAAGAAGATCACGAACTCGGGTGGGATTGCGTGCCCGACGCTGAAATCAGTTCCGCGCCGCATGCCTTCGTTGAAAATTACGGCTCGGCGCTGGAACGCATGAAGGGCATCGGCAACGAAGACAAGAAGTGGTACGAAGTCGGCTTTGTACGCTACGTGCTGAACACGCTTTTTCTGTGCATTCTGTCGGTTGTGGGCGCGGTGGCCTCCTGCACGCTTGTTGCGTACGCGTTCGCCTTTCTCGAATTTCCGGGCAAGACGGTGCTCTTTGCCGTCACGCTGGCGGTGATGATGGTCCCGTTCCCGGCGACCATGGTGCCGCTCTACGATGTGTTCCACACGTTTGGCTGGATCGGCACGTTCAGGCCGCTGTGGGTGCCGCTCTGGTTTGGCGGTGCGTTTTTCATTTTTCTTCTGCGCCAATTTTTTCTGGGACTGCCCAAGGAACTGCTCGACGCGGCGCGCATCGACGGCTGCTCAGAACTGGAGATCGTCTGGCACGTGATCGTCCCGCTGGCGCGTCCGGCGTTGGCGATGGTGGCGCTCTTTCAGTTCATTTCGATGTGGAAAGAATTCATGGGGCCAATGGTCTACATGCAGGATAAGTCGCAGTTTACGCTCTCGCTGGGACTGCAGGGCTTTTACAGCCAGCAGGGCGGCACGCCGTGGCATTACGTGATGGCGGCGAGCATGATGTTTTCGATGCCGCTGATCGTGCTCTTCCTGCTGGCGCGCAAAACGTTTATGCGCGGCATTGCGATGACGGGGCTGAAAGGCTAAGGGAATGTCGAATTTCGAATGACGAATGTCGCGAGTGAAAAATGAAATTCGAAGCGTCGCGCGAATAGGGACGTAACTGTGCTGATCACCGGGCTGATTGCGCTTTCGATGCTGGTCGCGGCGATTGTCGGCTGGCAGGTGGGCAAAGTTAGGAAGGCGTATGCGACGGTATTCGCGGCGCTGGTCTGCGTGCTATTGGTGTGCGGCGCGTATCTCTCGCACCATCCGGCCGAGTTGCCGGAATTCGCGCTCTGTCCGCTGACCTGTTATCTGCAGACGAGTTGGTATGCGCCGCTGGCGACCGTGCTGTTTTACCTTGCGGCGAGCCAATCGTTTCTGCGCTCCGCAGAAAATCAGCGAACGCTCGCCAAATGGGCACGGATGCAAGTGATGCTGGGATTTTTGTGCACGGCCATTTTGTATGCCGCGGCCGCGCCGACACTTTTCGAGCCGGAAGAAATTCTTTCGGAAATCAACAACGCTCAAGCGGTGAATGGAAAACCGCCGGATCGCGGAACGTTCGTGCGCCAAACCCTGAATTACACCTGCGGGCCGTCGGCCTGTGCGACGTTGTTGCGTGCCAGTGGCATCGATGCGAATGCGACCGAAGCGGAGATGGCGGTGCTCTGCCTGACCCGTCCGCATGCAGGCTCGTCGGTGCTGGGACTGGCGGCGGGATTGAAGACAAAGGCGTCTCCGCAGGGATGGCACGTGAAAATTGTCGCACCGGACTGGAGAGCGTTCATGGCACTCCGAAAACCGGTGGTGTGTGCGATGACCTTCAATGGCTCGCCACACGTGGTGGCGGTTCTGGAGACGGATCCACAGAAAGGCATCAACGTGGCCGATCCCATTGGCTTTCTTGGTTGGACTCCGATTGAGGAATTCAAACGCGAGTTTAATGGAGAAGTCGTCGCTGTCTTCCGGCAGGATCCGTTCGAAAAGCAATAAGCATCGTCGGCCGCGTTACATTCCCATCAATTCTTTCACCACAGCTTCCAGCGTTGTCGCGTTGTCGCTGGGCCAGTTCTTGTGCTCGACCATCCACATCACGTAGACAAAGAATCCCGTGACGATGGCGATGATCGTCAAGCTTTCCAAATAGGACATTGTGTGATTCCTCAAGCCGCCAGTGAACTTCCGATAATGTTTATCGGACGTTCAGCCCTTCGGCTTGAGCGGCGAGGAAGGGAAGGCTACTACTCAATTGTCTTGCGCCCGAAGAACGGCTTGTCCGGCTCGGGCATCTTCTGCCAATCGGCGGGATTGCTCTTTGCGGCCGCGCGGTAGCTGTCGATCAGTGCGGCCAGAAATCCGGCGACGTGTTCTCGGTAGGGCGCGAGCGCTTCGAGATCAACTTGCATCAGTGCGCCGATCGCCAGATTTTTCGAATCGGAATCCGGTTCGGATTCAGCGGCCTGAAGCGCAACGAAGCCCCACTTCAAATAATTGTCGCCCAGTCGCCGCGGCAGCCAGTATTCCAGATCGAAATGCCCGTAGAGTTTCTTGTTGAACTTCGCCGACTCCAGCGCTTCAGCGATGATCGCCGTTACTTCCGCGTCGGGAATTTCGCGGCCGCATTTCGGGCAGTGCAGTCCGTTGGCGTAAGGCAGCCATTCCAGCATGCAGGCCGGACAACGGTAATCGATTTGGGATTTAATGGTCATAGGACTAAGAGGTCACTTGGCTGATTCGGATTCCAGAACCTCGCGGACTTTTTTCAGCAGCGAGCGCGGTGTGAAGGGCTTTTCAAGAAACGAAACACCTGCCGCCAGCCCGCCCTGATCGGTGATGGTATTGCTGGTGTACCCGGACATATAGAGAATTTTTATTCCCGGATGTTCTTTGGAAACGATGTCAGCCAGGTCGCGGCCGCTCATCCGGGGCATCACGACATCGGTGAGCAACAGCTGGAATGGAGCTGCCGTCTGCTTGATTTTGTCGAGCGCTATCACCGGATCGCCAGCCAGCAGCACGGTGTAGCCGGCTTGCTTAAGGACATCCTGCAGCAACGTCGCAATCGACTCTTCGTCTTCGACGACCAGAATCGTTTCGCCGCCCGTTTTGACCGAGGTCATCGCGGAGTTCGATTCTGTCGACGGATTTCCAGAGACGGCGGGGAAGTAAACTTTGAAAATTGTGCCGCGTCCGGGCTCGCTGTAGACCCAGATGTCTCCGCCGCTTTGTTTGACGATTCCGTAGACCGTGGAGAGGCCCAGGCCCGTGCCTTTGCCCTGTTCCTTGGTGGTGAAGAACGGCTCGAACAACCGCGCCCGCACGGCTTCGGTGATGCCCGTACCGGTGTCGGCGACGCTGAGCATGACGTGCGGGCCGGATTTTACTCCGAGGTGTGTGCGCGTGAATTCCTCGGTCAGGTCGAAGTCGGACGTTTCGACGGTGATGCGCCCGCCTTGAGGCATGGCGTCACGCGCGTTCAGCACGAGATTGAGGATGACCTGCTGGATCTGGCTGGGATCGATTTTCGCAAGCCTTAATTTCGGCGGAGCGACGATCGACAGTTCCACGTTCTCGCCCAGCAACCGCTGGAGCATTTCGCGCATGTCGGCGCAGATCGATTTCAAGCTGACGATCTTCGGCTGCAGTACCTGCTGCCGGCTGAACTGGAGCAACTGACGGGTCAGCGCGGCCGCGCGGGAGCCCGTGGAGCGCACCAGCTCGATGGGCTTGTAATTTTTGTCCTTGGGATCGAGCTGGCTCAAGACCAGCTCCGAACGCCCGATGATCACTGTCAGCAGATTGTTGAAATCGTGCGCGATGCCGCCAGCCAGTCGTCCGACGGCTTCCATCTTCTGCGCCTGCCGGAGCTGTTCTTCGAGCATCTTCTTGTTGCTGATATCGAGCACGAACGCGACGCCTTCGCCGTTCGCGCTTTTCACGGCCGCACCGCCGACCAGCGCGGGCAGGCGCGTTCCGTCTTTGCGAAAGTATTCCTTTTCGAACGGAGGACACGACCCGGTCTCCGCGATCAGCTTGACGTTGATACTATCCAGCTCGGTGAATTCCGGCGGCGTGATCGACTTCCAGTTGAATGTTCCGTTTTCAAAATCTTCACGCGTATAGCGAAGCATGTTTAGAAAGGTGTCGTTGGCGCTTAAGATCGAACCGCTGGAGTCCCAGAAGATTATCCCGATTAGATTGGATTCGAACAGCCCGCGCAGGCGGTCTTCGGTGATGCGCAGCTTTTCTTGCACGCGGCGGTCTGATGAAACATCGCGCGTCACGCTCTTGGTGCCGATCACTTTCCCCGTGGGGTCGTAAATCGGCGCCATGTTGAGTACCACGGAAATATGTTCGCCGTCCTTGCGAACGCGCCGCGTTTCGAAATGCTCGACCTTCTCGCCGCGCAGCATGCGTTCCAGCAGGCTTTGGGGTTCCGACTTCCGATCGGCGGGAATGAGCGGATCAATCGAATGCGATTTGATCTCTTCGACCGTATAGCCGAACAGTTTTTCCGCATAACTGTTCCAGCTCACCACCGATCCATCGAGCGTCCGGCCGATCACCGCGGCCTGGGCCAGATCCAGATTGCGATTCAAATCCAGCAGCGACAGCTCAATCAATTTCCGGTCGGTGCGAATTCGCGCCATGTGTTCGGCGATGCGCACGCGAACAGAAAAGTGCGTCGGGTCGAAGGGCTTGGTCAGGTAGTCGTCGGCGCCTGAGTCGAGTACTTTTTCCAGATCTTCTGGCAGGTTGCGGGCGGTGCAAACGACCAGGGTGCTGTCGCGTCCGTCCGCATGCTTGCGGATTTGGCGGCAGAGTTCCAAGCCGTCCTTGCCCGGCAGCATCAAATCGATCACCGCGAGTTTAAAGGGGTCCTTGCTGAATTCTTCCCAAGCGTGTTCGGCGTCTTCGCATGCGATTACCTGATGGCCGCGACGCTGCAGAATCAACTCGATGAGTTCTCGTGTTGATTCATCGTCTTCCACCAATAATGTGCGCATAAAACACCCCAAGAAAGTACAACTGACGCAGCGTAACTATAGAGTGGGGTGACTCAGAATCAATCAGTGTGATTAAGATTAGCGCGCAAAATTCGAAACCACGCGTGCGCGAGGCAGAAAATTCCGAAACCGGCAAGCGTGAAGAGTACAAACCATTGCCTGACTCCCAGTTCAGTTCCATAACCGTCGAGAATTCCGTTAGGGAACGGTCGCATATACCATGAATATAGCGATAGCGCGTGTGTGTCCGGGGCAAACATCAGCGACAAGTTGCGATCATCTCCGGCGAAGAAGAAATACAAATTGCACGCGATGAGCAGCAATCCTGAAAGATACAAACCACGCATCCGCCAGCGTGCTTCGATCTGCGCGCCAAGACAGAGCAACGCGACTGAGAGCATGCCAGTCGTGGGGTAGAGATAACGGACGGGCGAAAAGCCGAGCATCGCGTAGCTCATCCAAAACAAAGTTTGCAGCAAGCCCGCGGCGACCAACGCGCGGCGCAGCCAGATTGATTCCGCGTCCCGTTGCGACGCCAGCAGTGCGGCGGCTCCGAGCACAATCCAAGGGCTGCGCAGAAATAAACCCAGCTTCACTTTTGTTTCCACAGCGAAGAAGAAGTAGCGCCAGTTGTAAGCGATATTCCTCAGCGAGATTTCCGCGACATCGCTGCTGTAACCGGTATCCAGAAAATGTCCGCGCCGCAGGTAGTTGACGTAAAGAATTGTACTCACCGCGAGAATCGGCAGTGTTGAGAGCGCAAATACGTTCAACACGCGCGAGCGGTCTGGCCGGATCTCGTTGATCAGCAGGAATGTACCGGCCATACCCAGCCATAGCATCGCGACGGTTACGCCTTCGGCATAGTGACACGCGCCAGCGCCGGCCAATCCAGCTCCTGCCAGCAATGACCAGAGGAGCGCTCGCCACGGCGAAAGCGTTCGATCCTGCGTTTTCAAATAGGCCCATACCGCGAACAGCAGAAAGAAGACGATCGCTGTTTCCGTGTAAAACAACCGCGTGAACGTCAGGGCCGGAGTGCCGAGCACGAACAGCGTGGCCGCCCACATGCTTGCCGGAGCTGAAACGTTCAACGCTCGTCCGATTTCAAACAGCAGCAGCGCGGAGAGCGCGCCGAGAAGTGGAATAATCAGCACGGCCACTGCCCGCGCGTGGATCGCGCCGTTGGTCAATCGTTCCAGGCCGCGGCCAAGCAGCACAAACGGGCCAGAGACAAACGCCAGCCCCAGTGCGTACTGGCTGTACACCGGCCGCTCGACGACCGAGCCATCCGGCTGGTCGATCTCTTCAAACTCGTCCGGACGCGCCATGTCGCCGCGCAGCCAGAGGCCTTGAGCGTCGTCGAGATAGTAAACCAGGTCGTGGTAGCCGCCGTCGCCTTTGAAAAACGTCAGGAAAAGCAGAAAAGCGCCGAGGAAAATAAACAGGCGAGTTGAGCGCGCGATCATTTGCGCACGCCCAACCCCAGTACGCTCATGAAGCAACTCGACAGCACAATCTGGCAGCCCACCATGAAGCTGAGCACCGAAGGAATCACCAGTCGCAGCGTTTGATGCGGATCCAGATCACCGAACGAATGCCGACCCCAATTCACGACGCTGAAGACCGCTCCGGTCAGGCCGATCAGGGTGAGGATCACGCCGATCACGACGCCAAGATCCAGGTTGAGCGTGCGCATCAGCCGCTCCATGCGCGGGCTGGACGGTAACACGCCTTCACGGATCGCGAAGATGCGCGCGAAAAGCGAAAATGCAATGGCCTGAAAGCCCACACAGATCGCCATTGCCGCATAAAGCAGCGTGTGGACGTCCAGCGTGAAATCGCCGACCCGCCGCGGCCCGGGCAGCAGCCACGCGAGCACCGCCAATCCCGCCATTGTCGTCACGATGCCGGGATACAGAAACAACCAGCGCGGACTGCACAGCAGCATGAAGCGCAAATGCCGCCAGCCATCGCGCCACGGACGGAGGTGCGGCGGCCGCGAGCGGCCATCGGGGCTCAGCGTCGTCGGCACCTCCGCGATCTTCATCTTCATCAGCGTCGCCTTGATCACCATCTCGGAGGCGAATTCCATCCCGGTCGTGCGCAGATCCATGCGCTTGAATGCTTCGAGCGAATAGCCCCGCAGCCCGCAGTGGAAATCAGATGCGGGGCAGTGGAACAGCAGCATGCCGATGCCCGATAACGCCGGATTGCCGATGTAGCGGTTCTTCCACGGCATTGCGCCGGGCTTGATGCCACCTTGAAAGCGGTTGCCCATCACGAGCTCAAAGCCCGCGCGCAGCTTTTCGACAAATGGCATCAGCGAGGTGAAGTCGTAGCTGTCGTCGGAATCGCCCATGATCACGTAACTGCTGCGTGCCGCATGCGTGGCGTGAAAGAGTGCCGCGCCATAACCGCGAACCGGAACATCGACGACGCGCGCACCGCAGCGCCGGGCGATCTCCTGGGAACCGTCGGTGGAACCGTTATCGCCGATCAGGACTTCGCCGTTGATAGCGTTTGTTTTGAGAAACGACATTGCCTTGCGGATGCAGACTTCCAGCGTCTCCGCCTCGTTGAGACACGGCATGACAATCGTGAGTTCAAACGGGGGCGGGGCAGTCGTCTGAGCGTTTTCCATGGGTGGACGTAATGTATCGGGGACAAGCCATTTCAACAAGCTCGGCACGGGGAGAACGCACCTCGGGCGCGGGCAGATTTGCCCGCGCCAAAGTCGAGTGTGCTATTCAAATTTGCCCATAAAGGAGAAGAAATATGTGCAACTCTGTGCTATAAAATTCGACACGTACCTTTTAAGGAGATTCACATGCGTTTATCGCTTGTTGCCTTTGTTCTATGTGCTCTTGCTGCGACTGCCAACGCCGCCAGTGTCAGCCTGGCCGGTTTGAAACTCGGTAAAACCGCAGTCGGTCCGGATCTTCAACAGAAAGATCTCAAGGGAAAGTGCACGCTGGTCGTGTACTGGGGAACGCATTGAGGGGCGTGCGTCGCTGAGATCCCGCAGTTGGCGGGACTTTACAAGAAGTACTCCGAACAAGGTTTTCACATCATCGGCCTGGAAGCGCAGGGCACGCCAGCCGCTGATATTCAGACGTTTGCGAAATCCAAAGGCATTACGTATCAGTGCACCGTTGGCGGCGAACTCGCCGGCGCGGTGGTTGAAGGGATTCCTCACACCTATCTGCTCGGACCGGACGGAACGCTGGCCGGCGAGAACATGATGGGCAAGGTGCTCGAGGACAAGATTAAGGTCCTCCTGCTGGAATCGTCGGTCGTTTATCTCGGCGAGGGCCCGTACAAGAAGCTTGCGCCCCTGGCGGCCGCAATCAAGAATGGGCAGAACCTCGGCCAGGCATTGAAGGTCCTCGCGACAAAGAAGGACGGCAAGGACGCTGAAGAAGCCGCCGAAGCCAAGCTGATGTACGACGCCATTCACGGCGCCGCAAAAGAAACGTTCGACAGCGCCGTGGCGGAGAAGGACAGCAACCCGCTGGGCGCCATCGCGCGTTTCGACAAGTTGGTAGTCCGTTATTCCGGCGATGAAATCGCCACCAACGCGAAGAAGGAATCCGACACGCTGAAGAAGGATCCGAAAGTAAAGAAGGAGATGGAAGCCGACGAAATGTGGAAGAAGGTCGAGCTCTTCAACAATCAAATGAAGGCGTTCCAGGGACAACGCGATCCCAAGAGTGAAGGCTTCCGCAAGATCAACGCGCAGACGATTCAAATTCTCATCGGCGGCTGCACGCAGTTGATCCAGCGGTATCCAGGCACCGCGGCGGCTGCGAATGCCGACGAGTTGATGAGTGCGTACAAATAAAGGGAGTCAGTCCTATTGCAGTAAAGCGCGCCGGGAAACCGGCGCGCTTTTTTTGTCGGCGCAACGGAATGACTAATCTGCACGCGCAAATTTGAAATTCTTCCTACACTCTGCAACGTGCTCAGACTAAAGATGTAGAAGGGAAAGAGGATCTGACGTGCCGGGCCGTCCCGAACCGCAAAAACCAGCGATCAGCCAGCCGCCACGGGCGAATCCGTCTGTCACGTCAGATGGAAACGGTCCTGCGTTGACCAGCCTCAGCGATGAAGTGTTGCTGCGCATCCTTTCGGAAGGCGAAGGCGCGGCATTCGATGAACTCTTTGCGCGGCACAGCGGCACGCTGCTGTCGTTCATCTCGCGGCTGACGGTTGGCAAATACGATCCGGAAGATCTGCTGCAGGAAACTTTTTTGAGAGTGTTGACGCATGCCAAGGATTTCCGCCCCGGCACCGCGATCCGCCCGTGGCTCTTCACCATCGCGCGCAACGTCACGCTCAACGCGCTGAAGAAAACGCGACTGCGTTCGGATCTGGAAGTGCAGACGGATCTCTCCGATTGGAATCCGCCCTCGTCGCCGGGCAACGCCAACGATCCCAGCAACCGGGCGGAGATGCAGGAACAGAAAGCGCGCATGCTCAATGCGCTCCAGGATCTTCCGCCGCTGCACCGCGAAATTCTGGTTCTGATCATGTTCAACGGATTCTCGTACGAAGAAGCAGCCGCGATCACCGGAGATCCCGAAAGCACGCTGCGCTCACGCGTCTTCCATGCCCTGCGAAAACTGCGCGATCGTCTGAAGGAGCAGCCCTGATGTCCCCCGATGATGCGTCACTTCAGGAATTGATCGTCCGCGCCCTCACCGGCCTGGACAACCGCGCGCGCCAGTCGCTCGACGCCGCGTCTGCCGGCGATCCCGAGCTGCGCCAGTTCTGTGCGGAACTCGACGAAGTGGTCTCGCTGCTGGTGGGCAGCAAGGATTGGCGCAACGAAAAACCGTCCGCGGAACTGACCGCGAAAATCCGCACCGCCGTTGCTTCGAAACTGCCCTCCGCGCCGCCGCATTTCCGCACCGTGATGCTCGAAAGCGATCTTGGCCGTCGCAAGACGATCATCGGTCTGGTAGTCGCGATCGTCGCCGCGCTTGGCGCGCTGATTCTGGCGATCAGTTTTATCGGCCTGCCGAAATTTGGCGGCGATCAGGCGCTGAGCCTCGGGCACAACGTCGCCTACTCGGCGACGCTCAAGGAACCGAAACTGATCGGCTGGGAACTGGTCGGCGATGGCGCGTGGGAACCCGGCAAAGATGGCCTGAAAGCGGGCGGATCTGAAGACGCGGGCGCCATCTATCTGCAGAACGGTTACGACGCCGATCATGCGATTGCGTTCCAGATCGAAGTGGGTGTTCCGGGCCTGGATGAGCGTTCGAAAGCCGTCGTCTTTCTGGCCGAAGGCGGTCAGTCGCCGGCGTTCACGCCCAGCGTCCAACCGGCGCAGGCACTGACGCTGGAAATCACCCGCGATGGCGTCTTCGCCAGCGGGCCGGATCATCAGTTGCTCCAATCGCGCCCAGTCTCCAACGCCGAGGCGCATTTCTACCAGGTCCGGCTGGAGCACCTCGGCGGCCGCGTACGCGTGCTGGTCAATGGGGAGGTCTTTTTCGAGGGACCGGCGTCCCGCCCGCTCCATGGGACGCTCTACCCGGGAGTCCGCCTGGCCGGTCCACAAAAAAAGGATGTTCGTTTCAACGCTGCACGTGTCGAACGGTAGTAATGGTGAAAGCTCCGACAAGTTTGAGCTGATGCGCACCACTATTACTGGAGACGCGTTCGATGAGCGACGATCTGGTTGTTCCGCCCCCGACGCAGGATGAACTGGCGCTGGCTAAAAAGCTCGGCGAAGCGCGCGACAAGCTCACCGAAGAAGTCCACAAGATCATCGTCGGCCAGGACGACGTGATCGAACAGATTCTGATGGCCATTTTCTGCAAAGGCCACTGCCTGATGGTCGGTGTGCCGGGACTCGCCAAGACGGCGCTGGTCAACACCCTGGGCAAGGCGCTCCATCTCAATTTCTCGCGCATCCAGTTCACGCCCGATTTGATGCCCAGCGACATCACCGGCACGGACATCATCCAGGAAGATGCCGAAACCGGCCGCCGCAAGACCGAGTTCTTCCGCGGCCCGCTCTTTACCAACCTGCTTCTCGCCGACGAAATCAACCGCACGCCGCCCAAGACTCAGGCGGCGCTGCTCGAGGCGATGCAGGAACGCCGCGTCACGGTCGGTTCGAAAACGTACGAGCTGCCCGCGCCGTTCTTCGTACTCGCGACTCAGAATCCGATCGAACAGGAAGGTACTTATCCGCTCCCCGAAGCGCAGCTCGATCGCTTCATGTTCATGGTCAACGTGGGCTACCCGACGCGCGAGGACGAAATCAACATCATGCGCCGCACGACCAGCGCCTACTCGGCGACACTCTCGCCGGTTTTCACCGCGCAGGAACTGCTTGGCTTGCAGGAGATCGTGCGCAAGGTTCCGCTCGGCGATCATGTCTACGCGTTCGCCGTCGACCTGGTCCGCGCGACCCGTGTCAACGAACCCGGCGCGGCCTCCGAGGTGAAGCGCTGGCTCGACTGGGGTGCCGGTCCGCGCGCCGCGCAGTATCTGCTGCTCGGAGCGAAAGCGCGCGCGTTGCTTTACGGCCGCTTCCACGCCACGATTGAAGATGTCGCGGCGCTGGCCAAACCGGTGCTGCGCCACCGCATCGTTCTGAACTTCGCGGCCGAAAGCGAAGGCCTGACTCAGGACATGATCATCGACCGCGTGCTCGAAACTGTCCGCAACGGCGAACCGAAGAAGGAAGCCGCGCCCAAAGCGTAGCTCGTGCCGAGTTTGCGTTCGCTCTCTCCCTCTTTTGTGAGCTCCCGTCATGGCCCAGGAAGCGGAAATCGTCGACCCTAGTGCGCTTGAGCGCGTAGCGAGTTTGCAGCTGATCGCGCGCACGGTCGTCGAGAGCTTCATCGCGGGGCAGCACCGCAGTGTCTACAAAGGTTTCAGCGTCGAATTCGCGCAGCACCGCCAGTACGCGCGCGGCGACGAAATCCGCCACATCGACTGGAAGGTCTTCGGCAAGAGTGACCGGTTGTTCATCAAACAGTACGAAGAAGAGACGAATCTCCGCGCCACGATTTTGCTCGATGCCAGCGGCTCGATGAAGTACGCCGGGGGCGGCGAGCAGAAATTCGTTTACGCGCGGAAAGTCGCCGCGGCGCTGGCGCACCTGATGATTGGGCAGTCGGATTCTGTTGGGCTTGTTACCTTCGACACCGACATCCGCACGCACGTCCCGCCGCGCTCGACCAGCAGCCATTATATGAACCTGATGAAGGTGCTGGCGAAGCTGGAGCCAGGTAACGAAACAAATCTGGCCAAGATTCTCCATTCGCTCAGCGCGCAGTTGAAGCGCCGCGGTCTGGTAATTGTGATCTCCGATCTCTTTGCGCCGATGGACGACCTGAAAAACGCGCTCGCCCATTTCCATCACCACCGCCACGAAGTCATCCTGCTCCAAATCGTCGACCCGCACGAAGTCACTTTCCCCTTCGACAGCGTGGCGGAATTTCGCAGCCTCGAGCGCGACAATCACCGCGTGAAACTCGATGCGTCCCGCGTGCGCAAACATTACCTGGAGCGTTTCGAAGCGTTCACGCGCAAGCTCAAAGAAACCTGCCACCAGTTTCACTTCGATCACGTCATGCTGAGCACCGACAAGCCGTTCGATCAGGCGCTCACCCAATACCTGATGCACAGGCGGGGGAAGTAAATGGTTTTCCTCAACCTGATCCTTGCCGGCGGACTCGCCGCTGTTTCCGCGCCGATCATCATTCATCTATTGCACCGCAGCAAAGTCACGCACATGGACTGGGGCGCGATGATGTTCCTCGAGGAACTTGTCGCCGAACGTGCCAAGCGCATCCGTATGCACGAACTGCTGCTCCTCCTCGTCCGTGCCGGCATCGTGGCCTGCCTCGCGCTGGCGCTGATGCGGCCGGTCCTGAATTGGGCGATGAGCGGCGCGCGCGGTCCGAGCGTCCACACCAGCGCGCTGATTCTGCTCGACGATTCCTTCTCGATGGACGCCGGTCGTCCGCGCAGCGCTTGGCTGGAAGCGCGCGACCAGGCGCTCCGCTACGTCGACACGCTGAAGAAGGGTGACGACGCCGCGGTGATGTTCACCTCGTCGGCCGCGAAAGGTCCGCCTCCAACGCCGCTCTTCGATCTCGACCGTGTCCGCGAGATCATTCGAACCGCCATGCCGCACTATGAAAAGACCGACATGCCCCGTGCCATTGCGGCGGGCATGCAGGAGCTCGAAGCCCGCCAGAATCCGCACCGCGAACTGATTCTCTTTTCCGACATGCAGGCGTCCGGTTGGCAGCTCGATGACGGCACACGCTGGTCGTACCTGAGCAGCACGATTCGTTCCACGCGCATCGCGCCGACAATTGTGCTCGCCTCGGTCGGCGACCAGCACCGCATCAACGTGGCGATGACCGACGTGAAGCCCTCTCGCGCCGTGATCGATATTTACTCGCCGGTGTCGTTCAACTTTACCATCGCCAACGACGGTCCGGAAGCGGTCAGCGACGTTGCGGTTACGTTCTCCGTCGATGGCGCGCCGAAGTCAACGCGCACAGTCAATCTCGGGATTGAAGAGAAACAAGTGCTCGCCTTCGAACACAAATTCGAGAGCGCTGGTTCGCACTACGTTTCGTGTCATCTTCGCTGCGCGCAGGACGTGCTGCCGGACGACGATGAACTGCTCTACAGTGTCGTTGTCGTCGACAAGCTTCCAGTTCTGATTGTAGACGGCGACCACCGCGAGCAGGCGTTGTCGAGCGAAAGTGCGTTCCTGAAATTGGCGCTCTCGCCCAAGGACCGCGACGATCCCCAATGGCGGACGGTGATCGAACCGACAGTGATCGACGTCTCCGATATTCGTTCCACCGATCTGGCGCGCTACCGCGTGATCGTCCTCGCGAACGTTGCGGCACTGCCCGGGTCGGTGGTCTCCGATCTGGAACGCTTCGTCGTCGCCGGCGGCGGTCTGATGGTCTCACTGGGCGACAAGGTCCAGCGCGACGCGTACAACCGCGATCTCTACCGGCAGGGCGGGGGGCTGTTGCCGGTACCGCTGGAGAGTTCCGCGCGGCCAATCAGCGAGGAGAGTTCGTTCCGCCTGGTCTCTGCGCCGAAGTCTGCACCACTTGCAGAGGCAGTTCATCTCGGCGGCATCGTCACCGATGCGCCATCGCTCGATCTTTTCCGACCGGAACGCGGACAGGATTGGACCAAGTCCACGATTCGAAATTACTACTACACGGCGCCCACCTCAGGAAAGGAAGACGTCCGCACCATCGCCACATTCAGCAACGGGGCGGCGGCACTGGTTCAGAAGAAGCTCGGCGAAGGGAAAGTGCTGCTGCTGACGACGGCCATTGACAAGGACTGGTCCGACCTGCCGCTCCATCCCTTCTATGTGCCGCTGATGCAGAACCTCGTGCTCGATCTTGCCTCAACCGTGATTCCGCCGCGCAACATTGCCGTCGGCCAGATTCTCTCGCACGTCGCGACCGGCGAACTCGCGCATCGCACCTACACGCTTACGCCGCCCAAGGGCGAGCCGCTGCCGCTGAAGGTCCAGAGCCAGGGGGCGCTCTCGGTGTTCTCGTTCGAAGAGACCGAGAAGCCCGGACTCTACATGGTCGCGCCCGAAGACGGCACGCCGGACGAGAAGGTCTATTACGTCGTCAACGCCGACCGCAGTGAGTCGGCGCTGAAACGTCTGAACTCCGAAGAGCTGAACCGGATCGAACGCGATGTCGGCGCGAAGTACGCGGCCGACTGGAGCGCGCTGGCGCGTCTGGTCGGACTCGACGGCGGTGGCATTGAAATTTCACCATACCTGATCATGGCCGCGATCGGTCTGTGCTTCGTCGAACTTTACCTCACGCGCCGGTGGGCCTGAAACATGAGCGGTCTGAGCCTGTTCATCAAAGGGTATTCGCTCTGGCTGATGCTGCCGGCTGCGCTGCTGGTCGCGTACCTGATCACGCGGCTGTACCGCCGTGAAACGGAAGGATTGCTCAAGGCCGGCGCGCGCTTGCGTACGCTCCGCGCGGCGGCGGTGACATTGATGGTGCTCCTGCTGGCGCAGCCGATCGTCAACAGCGTGCGGCTGGAGCACGAGAAGCCGGTCGTCATCGTTTTACGCGACACCTCCACCAGCATGACGGTGAAGGACGTTCACGAGCCCGTCGAACGCCGAGTGCGCAACGCCGTGGCGCTGGGGTTACTCGACAAGAAATTGCGCGACACCAGCGCAGACGACGCGGGCAAAGCGTTCACGCAGGCGGCTGCCGCGGCGGAGTCAGCGTCGGGGAATATCCGGCAGGCCGCGCAGTTGCTCGCGGAAAATGCCGCGAACTCCGCGACCGCGCGCGAACGCATCAGGGGCGCATGCACGTCGCTGGGAGAAGCGCAGACGGAACTCCAGCGCGGCGCGAAGTTGCTGAAAGCTATCCCCGCCGCGCCAACGGCGCTTGCGCAAGGCGCTGAGGCGCAGGCTCAGGCCATTGAGAAACTGGCCAAGGAAGCTGGCGAGATCGAAGCCGAGAAAGCCGACAGCCAGGCGAAGCTCGCCGACAAAGCGAAAGTGCTCAGCGCTCTGCCGCCGGAGATCACGAAACTCGCCGCTGAATCGCAGCGGGTCCAGGACGCTGCCGACCGCGCACTGGCGGCGAGCAACAACCCGGCCGTGACGGCCGCGCTGGAGCGGCTCAGCACCATGGATCGTTCCGCGGTCGTATCCGGCATGATCGATTCGAAAGCCGCCGCGGAATTCGGCGACCGCGTCAAACTCGTCCAATACGGTTTCGACACCGATCTTCGCGAACTTGCCGCCAACGCCACGTCGAAGGATTCCGCCGCGAAAACTGCCACGCCGACCGACACGGACCTCGCCACGCCGCTGATTCACATCGCCGAACGCCACGCGCAGGACAGCATCGCCGCCGTGGTGGTCTGCACAGACGGACGCCACACCAGCGGCCCGATTCCCGAAGACGCGGCACGATTGCTGGCCGCCCGCGGCATTATCGTGCACACGCTGGGCGTTGGCAGCGAATCGGCACCGCCGGACATCTGCATCGCGCGGCTGGAGGGCACGCAGTCGGTCTTCATGGACGAAACCATCAAGCTTACGGCGCACGTCAAAGTCGCGGGCTTGAAGGGTCAGAAGTGCAACCTGGTCTTGAGCCGCGAAGATAAGACCGTGCAGCAGCGCGAACTGACGCTCGGCGACGATGGCTGGCTTCACGAAAATTTCGAAATCCCCGCCGACAAACCCGGCCCGAATGTCTTCACGGCTTCGATCAAGCCGCTCACCGGTGAAGCGCTGACGATGAACAACAGCGCCGAGTGCATCGTCGACGTCGCCAACGACCGTCTGAAAGTGCTCCTCGCCGACGAACTGCCGCGCTGGGAAAGCCGCTACGTCGCCAGTCTGCTCCGTCGCGAACGCAAGATGACGCTCGACGAACGCTGGCTGCTCAGCGGCGAGAACCTCGGCCCCAAACCCAAGGCGCTGCCGCAGGACGAGAAGGCACTCGAAGATTATGAAATCATCATTCTCGGCGACATTCCCGCCGAACGCCTGAGCGAAGCCGACCAGAAGCGCCTGGCCGCGTATGTTGCCGACCGCGGCGGCTTTCTTGTGCTGCTCGCCGGTCCGCGCTCGATGCCGCAGTCGTACCTCACCGGCCCCATCGCCGATCTGCTGCCGATACGACAGCAGGCGCCGGCCTCGATGACCAGCGCGCTGACCAGCGCCACCGCTTCCGAGCGCGTGCGCGTGAAACTCGACGAAGCCGGTGCGACCCACGAAATCACCCGCATCCTGCACGATCCCACGCTCAACGAACAGCTCTGGACGGCGTTGCCGGAACTTCACTGGGTCGCACGTCCGGCCTACGCCAAGCCGCTGGCGACGACGCTGCTCTCCACCGACGACGCGCGGAAAGACGTGGTCGTCGCGATTCAAAATTACGGCGCGGGGCGCGTGATGTACGTCGGCACCGACGGCACGTGGAACTGGCGCTACAAGGTTGCGGATCGCGTGCATGCGTTTTTCTGGTCCCAGGCGATGCGTTGGGGGACGAGCAACCGGTTGATCGGCGGACCGCGCTTGAAAGTCGGCTGCGTGCGCCGCCAGATCCGTCCTGGCGAGAACGTCGAAATCCTGGCGCGGCCCCGCGACGCCCAGGGCCACATCGTCGCCGACGCGACGGTCACCGCGGATCTCGGTGACCCCGCGCATCCGCAGCACGTTCAGCTCACCGCGGTGCCCGACAGCGGCGGGCTCTACCGCGGAGATCTGCAGAACGTCGGCGCGGGCGTGCACAACATCGTGGTCAAAGTTGATGCACCGGGATTCGACGGCATTCAGCAGGAGATCCAGGTGATCGCCCGAGATCTGGCCGGTCAGGAAGGCATTGAACTATCCCGCGACAGCGCGCGGCTGGCGGCCATGGCCAAGGCTGGCGGCGGGCGCTACATGGATATTCTCGACGCGCCGGAGTTGTTCTCACAGCTGGCAGGGCAGGGGAAGGAACGCAGCGTCGAAAAGAGCTACGAGATCTGGTCGTCGTACCCGATTCTGATGCTGATTGTCGGATTGCTGGCGATGGAATGGATTATGCGAAAGCGGCTGGGGTTGGCGTAGCGGACCGCTGTTGTACGTGTGTGACCTTATGGCCCCGGGGCCTGAAGGTCGGCTGTCTTACTGGCCGACGAAGCTCTTCATCGGATTCCAATTGACGTCGCCGAGATCCCCGTCGGCATAGATGTTGGTGTCTGTAATCGTTGGCGATCCCGTGGCAATAATCGACTGATTTGTGTCGCGCCACTCCACGCTTCCCGCCGCAAGCAGACAGTTCTGTCCGGCGTTGGGGCCGTGATTGTCGGAGTTGTTGCTCGTGCCCTGCATGTCGGCCGCAACGACAGCCATCGATTCCGACGTCGTGTGCGGAGAGTTCTTGGTGCCCTGGTTCCCTGGATCGTAACCATAATGCGTCATGGTGGCATTTAACGGCGTAGCGGCGGGCGTGCCGGCGATGACTGGCGTCAACGTCGACAATTGAGCTATGGTCGGTTTTGACGCGCACGAGAAGATCCGGAAGTCCGCGACGTAGTCGCGGTAGAGAATTCCAAACGATGTCAGTGGGTCTCCACGGGCATTGAGTTTGTTGGTGGGGAAACACGCCCAAGCCGGTACTTCCGCATAGAGTGCCAGACCTTTGCCCAGCTGACCGAGGTTGTTCGCACAGGAGATGCGCCGGGCCGACTCGCGCGCTTTTCCCAGCACTGGCAAAAGCAGCGCCGCCAGCACGCCAATTATGGCAATGACCACCAGCAGTTCGATCAACGTAAAGGCCGGGTTGGATTTGCGCTGGGAATGGAACGCTTGCGGTACGGTCATGCGTAATCTCTTCCTTTTCTTCCGATGCACTTCTTAATACGCGCGAATGCTGAATAGTGTTCGATTCTGTCTCATAAAAGTAGACACAGAATTTGAAATATGACGCGATTTGTAAGAAAAAAGTGCCGGTAGGGCGGGAAGTCAGGTCGTTACTTCTCGTGTCCTTCGTTTCTCAACCGCTGGAATTCGGCCAGTTCCTGCCGCCAGTCTTCGCGGGGCTGAATTTCGATGGCGTGGGACGCGGTGGAAATCGCGCCATCCCAGTTACGCTGCAACCGGTAGACACGAGCCAGTCCCATCAAATATTGCGGGTTTTTGCCTTCGGTGAGCTTGACGGCCTTCTCCGCATGGTCGAAGGCTTCGAAGCGATTGGTATAGGTCGGGTCGTCGGCATCGCTGTAGCAACCGGCCAGCAGGTAGTGCGCGTAAGCATTGTCCTTGTCAAGTTTGATCGCGATCAGGTAGGACCGAATGGCGTCCTTCATGCCCTTGTCGCTTTGAAAAACCAGACCGCGTGAACAGTAGTATGGTGCGTAGTCCGGGCGCAAATGGATGGCTTCGTCGATGACTTCACCAGCGCGCTTGTAAGCGCGGCCGAGCAGAAAGGCCTTGCCCAGATTGTGCAGGTACTCGGCATTCTTGGGCTCGAGACTGACGGCGCGCGTGTAGACTTCCACTGCCGACTGGAGATCGCCCGCGGCGATCAGCACATCGCCCAGGGCGCTCTGGTAACGCGCCACGGCCGGCGCGGCCTGCGCGGCGGCGCGGCAGGAGCTGAGCGCCTTTTCGACCCAGCCGGCTTGCAATACCAGCAGACCGAAATCGCAGCGGTACTTGTTGTTGTTGGGCCTGAGCTTCAATGCGGCTTCCAACTCCTGGATGCCGGTCTTGAGATTGCCGGATTTGTGCATCAGCAATCCGAGGCGGTAATGCGCTTCCGCGTTTTCCGGTTCAGCGGTCACCACCTGCTGGAAGAGCGGCAGGATGTCTTTGAACTTCTTTCCACTGCGTTCTTTGGCAATTGCATTGGCCAGCAACGGGCTGATTTCTTCCGCGTCCTTCTTGGAGGCATCGCCCTTGTCGTCGACCGGTACGGTCGTTTCCGACACGCCGTCTTCCTGTGGTACTATGAATTCGCGGTGCTTGGGCTTGGCTACTTCCTTGACCGGGCGTGTATCCTGGTCGAGTTTTGGCACGGGCGTCACAGGAAAGACTGCCGTCGCTTTGAAGTCTGGTTCGTTGACGGTAATGGGCATGCGCGTCACGGCTTGAGTGGATTTCGGTGGTTCCAGCGGCGGCGTGGTCGGTTGTACCGGCGGATTTTCCGGCGGAGCTTCCGTGAGCTGCGGGCCTGCAGTGTCGGTGGTGCCAGCGGGATCGGTAGCTTTCGGTGCCGTCGGAGTGGCTGTCGCGGGCGGCGCGATGGGAACGGGCGGCGGCGGAGCAGGCGTGGGATCGGTCGGCTCGATGATTTCGGCGGATGCGGCGTGGACCACGGAATTCGCGCCAGCTGGCAGCAGCAGCAAGGCAGCGCAGAGCATCGCCCGGGATGTCAGTGAGTCGTTCACGGGGCTCATGGTCTGCTCCCAATCCCTAACAAGAACCAAGCGACGGAGGACTAGCGTAGCCGCTTGGACGTCGGAATCAATGGTGCACTTCAGCGCGCTTAACGATTGTGCAATCAGCGCGTACTGGCTGGCGTCGCGGCCGGCGAGGTCCAGTCGTCATCGTCGACAGACTTCTTTGCCTGAGTCCGGGCCGGCGGCGCGTCGTCCTTGCGCGGATCCGAGAAGCTGCCGACAGCTGCCGTGTCGCGGCTGCCTTTCTCTGGAGCATTGGCGCGCTGCTGATCGGGTGGCGGCGGTGCGGGGACGTCTTCTTCCTTGGGCGGAGGCGGCGGCACCGGCGCGTTTTCGTTGGCCTTGCTGGGGCCGAGGTTGTTCTTCTTCTTGGCCTTGTTGCGCTGCTTCAAAAGATCGAACGGATCGAAATTGCGTTCTTCCGGCGATTCGCCGGTGTCCGAAACTTCCGCAGACGGCACGAGCAGGTCCTGCGAAGGCACGATCACATTGCGGTAGACGACCGCGGGCTGCACGGTGAAGTACGTCGAGTGATCCCGGTTGTTGCGGTCCTGCGAGTAAGTGAACGTGCCGTCGAACGAGCCATAGCTGCGCGTAAAGCCGATGCGTTCCAGCTGGCGGCCTTTGGAAGCCTGCAGCGACTTGCGGCGTTCGACGATTTCCGTCAGGTTCGCCGACCAGCGTTCGCTCAGGCGGTACGAGAACGACAGTTCGTACTGATCGGAGCCGAGAATCTTGCGCTTGTCGCTGCCGTAGTTGAAGCGGTCTTCAAGCTTCAGGCGCCAGCGCGTGTGCGGATCGATTTCGATGCCGAAGACCGCCTGCTGCAATTCCTTGGTCTCGATGGCCACACCCATGGACGCGTTGAGCTTCAACACTTCCATCACGCGCAGGAAGCCGTCGAGATGCATCAGGTCCAGCGCGTAGCCGTCATTGAGGCGGTTCTGATCGCGCGGGTTGGGCAGCGCATCCACGGCCATGTTCAAGCCGGCGAAGTTATAGGTGCGCGTGCCGTTTTCAGTGACGCGCTTGGTCTGCGCCACCTGATCGATGGCGAAGGTGATCTTGTCCTGACGGTATAGGTCGTCGATGCGGTCGAAGTCAAGCAAGTCCTTGGCGTGGGATTCGGTGTCCGAGACGCCGCGGTAGGAGATACGCGGTTCGATGATATGCCGCATGCCCTGCAGGCCCAGGGCATCGTTTTCGAGGTCCGGAAAGAGTCCATAGTAGCGCGTGGTCATGTCCATGCCATACGTCAGTGCGCCCTGCGGTCCGCCGCCGCTGCTGGTGCGGGTCTGATCGTAAACCTGCTGCTGCCCGCCCAAATGCGGCACGAAGTTGACCGAGCCGACTTTGATTGGGCGGGAGAAGTCGACGATGCCGTAAGCGCGGTCGGCTTCGAAACTGTTCTGATCGTAAATGACGCGATCGAAGTCTCGCTTGAGACGCGCGCCCTGCAATTCGGAATCCATGTAGATGCCGTAGGCCAGCGGCGTCGTGACCAGCGAGTAGGTCAGCCCGGGTTCGTAGCTGGTGAATGTGCCGTAGTCGTAGGGGCTGCGGGCCGGGGCGCCGTCAAAGTTCTGAGTGTTGCCGCGGTAGAGTAACTCCATCGAGTAGTTGTCGCTGGCTTTGCGCGCGGAAAACAGCCCTTCGGGCTGGTTCTCGCGCAGGTAGTTTTTCTCGAAGTACTCCAGCTTGAAATCGCGGTCCGAATCGCGTTCAAATTTGAAATCCAGCAGCAGGTTGTCGATGCCCGCAAAGCGTTTGAGCGGCTGATGCTGCTGCACGGCGAACATGCCGCGGAACTTGCCGGCGTATTCGATCAGATCGAGGCTCGGAGGCCCCGCGTCTTCGGCGCGGCGGCGGTGCATGAACAGCTGATTCGGATCGTACGTGCGCATCGGAAATCCGTCGACCTTCGGTTCGATGCGCCGTTCCAGATCGCGGCGCGCACGGACCACGTCGTCGTACGTGGACGTCTGAATTTCTTCGATGCCGTAGAAACGAACGTGTCCCAGACCACGGTCGAACTTGCTCTGATCGGCTTCCTGTTCAACAGGCCGGCGTCCGGTTTCCCAATCCATGTCGAAGCCCACGGCTGGACCGCGGCGGCTGCGTTCATCAAGATCGAAGTAGACGTGCTGTGGATCGAAGAGTTTCTTCTCGTCGCCGCCCAGGCCGTAGCCGATGCGGGTGAGCGCAAAGTAACCGAAGCGGCTGGAATTTCCAAAATGCGCCTGCGTGAAGGCATTCTTCTTTTGCAGGTCGTACGTAATGGTTGGGAAAGGAAAGAGGCTGACGCCGTAAATCTGGATCGTTGCGCCCTTGGCCACAACCTTGTCGGGTACCATCTGCGTCTTGCCGGCTTCGTGGGGAACGGGTACTTCCTTCATGAAGTAATCGAGCTGCTGCGACTGCACGCCGTAAAGAGGATGGGCCATGTCGTCGTTGGTGGCGAAGGCATTTTCGGCGGTGATGTGCTCTTTGCCGTGAAGGATGACCTTCTCCGCTTTCATGATCAGATTGGTGCGCGCCTGCGGATCGTCGGCGACGTTGACGTACGTGCCGTAGGGGTCGCGGGTGCGGAGAAAGCTGCGGTTTTCAATCGGTGCGGCTTCCGGTTCGCCACTGGCGGTCTTCTTGGGTTCCGGCGGCGAGGTGGTGTTGTCTTCCTTCGGCGGCGGAGCGGGCTGGTCACCGGCCTTGGTCTTCGGCGCGACGGACTTGAACTTCTTCAGATCTTCCTTACTGCCCGAGACGCGGACCACGGCATCGACCATGTAGCCGGTGGTGTTCAAGCCGTCGATATACGCCGCTTCGGCCGACATTTCGGATTCGCCCAACCGCATGCGGACATTGCCTTCCGCGTAGATTTCCTTGGTGTCGCGGAAGAGCACGATGTTGTCGGCTTCGAGTTTCACGCCCTGGTAGCTAAGCACCGCGCTGCCGTTTAGAATGAAGGCATTGCGATCCTTATCGAGTGACATATGGACGGCGTTCCACGTCATGCCCTGAATGTCTTCGGGCTTGCGCGGTTTGGGCGGAGGCATACCGTCCGGACCGGGTTCGGTCGTGGGCGCGGCCAGCGGTGGCGGAGTCTTGGGTGGCGGCGGAGCAGGCGGCGTCTCACCCGACCATGCACGTCCGGTTGATGCGGCGTAAGCCAACATCATAACCAGAAGCAGCGCCGCCAGTTCGCTCAGCGGAGCGGGGTGCCGAGAAGGATCTCGGAAATCGCATTTCATCATGAACGGACTGATCTTAGGCGCGCCTCCCGAATTTGCAAGCGAGTGTAGACCTTCTTGTGCACCATGAACGCACAACCCCGCATTCTTTTTCGACTGCGGGGTTGTGCAGCTTAAGGTCATTCTCGCTAACGGCTTACTAATTCAGGACGCGGAGTTTTGGGCGTACTTCATGAGAAGAAGACGGGATTCTCCCTTCGGGCCACTTGGCCCGAAGCGAGAGCGCATGGACTTCAATTCGTGGAAACGCCGTGGCACTGGATACATTCACTGATCTTTTTATAGATATCGTCGGCTTCAAACGGTTTGGCGAGGAAGTAGTCCAAGTCGAGCTGCTTGGCCCGGTCTTCCACCTTATGAGCAGCGGTCAGAAGAACGATTTTGGGTTTGGGATTGAGGTGCCGGATCTGTTCGATGAAGTCTTCAGCGCGCATTCCGGGCATATTGTAATCCAGCAGAATCATATGGATTTCCGGATCTTCTCGGACCATTTGAAGTGCTTCGCGACGGTTGGAGGCCCGTTTAACGGTCCAACCTCGTAAGCGAAGCATCGTATCCAGCATGTCAGTGATATCGGGTTCATCGTCAACAACGATAATTTGTGCCATGACGTCCCTCTCCTTGCCTCTCAAGCTGCCGCGCCAAAGTCACTTTCCAGCGCCGATTGTTTCCCGGGTGTGACTGCGTACGTGGCGGATGAGCTTCCACATGGATTTGATTTCCGACCGGGTGACAATGCGTTCAGGGAGGCCGCGGTTCAAGGGGACCAGGCGGATGCGTTCCTGATCGATGAATTCCACCTTGCGGAACAACGACTGGTCTGCGAATTTCACGAAGCCAAAGTCGCCATGCGCAACCTGAGCGTTGAGCGAAAAGATCAAGATCTCATCTTTGCGGAAATCGTCGGCTCCGCCGGAATTCTGCATGGAGTCGTCGGGCGCTCGCAAAGCCATCGCTTTGTTTTCGCCCAGCACGCTGTCACGGGGAAGCTGCAGAACCACTTCAAGCTGGCCCTGCGGTTCGCCGGCACTGTCGAGCTCCACCGAGCGGCCGTGGGCGACATCGAAAAGGGGCACCGCCGAGAGTTTGTCGGCGAGCATCATGGCGGCATGTTTGGGGCCCAGCGACGCAGCCCATTTGCGTTCGACTTCCTGGACTTTCTGTTCGCTATAGAATTCTTGAACATCCACCGAAAGGGCGTGGGCGATTCGTTGGAGCGTCACCTGGCGCGGCGTGACTAACCCGTTTTCGATACGGGAAAGGTTGGGTTGCTTCAGCCCGGCCAGGAGCGCCAGTTCAGACTGACGCATGCCCTTCTCTTTGCGCATGAGATGTATGATGCGTCCAATATAGCGATGAATGGGTGCCAATGACATTTCGTGTCTCCCTTGATCTTCCATCTGCGTGGTCAAAGTCGATCCACCCGATTTAAACGTGCCTCGAAGCTCGCCCGCCGGGCCAACAGATATAATGTTGGCAATTCCTATGCCGGGGTTTGCACAGAGTGATTGAAAGTGCCGAACGTGACTGGCGATATGGGGTTGCAGTATTGGATGGAATTGCGGAAGAGGCCTAACGGGCCGAATTACGATTTTCGAAGCTATGAATTCCGGACAGCGACCGAATCGGGACTCTCGGTCAATTACGTTTCCTGCGGGGCTCACTCCGGGCATCAAGCGTGCTGGCCAGCACGCTCATCCGCACTGACGGAAACCTCGTAACTTGCTTCTGTTGAATCGGACGAGCATCAGATGGGACATCGGATTTCGCTGGAATTCCTCCCAGCAATTCCGAGAGTGGCATAAACGGCTTTTTCATCGGATAATCCTCGAACCGCCCGTCGATAGTGCCGGAACATTGCAGGACAGTGTCGGTGCTGTCTGCAACGTTCCGGCTTGAGTGGACTGAACTTGCTTATCAAACTTCATGCCCATTGGACACAACTCCAGTCAACTCTCACTAAACTTTGTTGCGACTAATGGTTAAATTCCAGAACGCTTGAATCCATGAAATCCAAAATAGAAGTGTGTGTGTGACTTTTATCAGGTCCCCGTCTGAAAATCGGTGGGAGTGATGGACACTCCGCAGCGATCGTCTGCCGTACTGACCAGTGCATTGGGATTATCGCTCACGGTCGCGAGCGAGGGATGAACCGTTCATAAAGCTTGTGTGAAATTGCAAGTCATTCGTGAGCCATAAACCCTACGGCATCACCGCGGTCGTTTGCGGCTTGCGTGTGCCGGCGAGAATCTCGAGGGCGGATCGAGCGGTCTGGCGGGCGACGGTATCGTCGCTCTTGGTCAGGGCTTCGAGCCGATCTTTGCCGAGCGGATCGCCCACCGAGGCCAGCGCGATGGCGATGTTGTCCAGGACGTCAGCGTCCTTCTCGGTCTCGAACGCTTTGCGGAGCGGTGCAAGATAAGTGTCCACGTCGCCGGAATTGCCGTCCTTCGGCGGATTGGAGAGCACGAAATATGCCGTGGCACCCAGCGCGTGGGCAGCAGTGGTCCGGACGCCGGGGTCTTTGTTTTCAGTCAGTTGCTTCACCAGTGCGTCTTTGGCGCGCGGATCCTTCAGCAGGCTCAAACCCTTCGCGGCGAAGAGGGCGATGTCTTTGTCGTCGAGCGCCTTGAGCAGCGCCTGGAGGCCCGCGTCCTTATCAGCCTGATCGGGGAGCTTGGCGGCAAAATGCCCGACCATCGGCGCAGCCCACCAGCGCAGGCGCGATTGTTTTTCGTCGGCGTCCTTGATCGCCGCCGATGGCGTCCACGCGGCGACTTCCTTGTCAAGGTCGGCGTTCTGGAGAATCTCGATCAGTACGACCAGCGTGTCGTGCGTGTAGATGCTGTCCTTGCCGATGTTCTCCGACAATTCGCGCGCGGCCATCCAGCGCCGGCGGGCGTCGGTCGAACGCAACTCCACCGAGTACTGAAACGGGTTCTTGGGCTTGAAGACTGCGTAGTAACCGAGGAACAGAATCAGGCAGACGGTCGCGCCGACGATGGTCGGAAAGAAGACCATCGAGAGCAGGAAGCTGCGTCGCACTTCCGCGGGCAAATCGGCGATGTGGACATTTTGCTTGGCGACACCTTCGGGCGTGGGTTCGCCAAGCTTGGTGGTGCCTGGTGGGGGAGGTACGTAGGACATGACGCTCTTAGCTCTTGGCTCTCGGCTCTTGGACCTTGCGGTTAGTCGTGGATCCGTCGGGAGAACAATCTACCCGACAGGTCCAAGAGCCAAGAGCTAAGAGCCAAGTGCTGTTCTGCTATCCCGCTATACGTTAAAGAAGTATTCGGGAATGAACACAATGTACTTCAAATTGAAACCCCAGCGCAGGTACATCTTGATCGGGACCAATAGCATCACGATCAGATGCATGACCACGATCGAGTAGCGGATGAAGCCCAACTGCTGGTAGAAGCGCTTGAAGACCACGGCGATGAGGCCCGGCAACACGGTGAAGTAGCCGGCGAGCAGGACGAAACCCGGCAGTTCGCGCATCCACCACTGCGTGGGCGTGGCGCGAGACATCATGTTCTGCCAGAAGATTTCCGACACATTGACGTTATTCGCCGAGATCAGCTTGTGTTCGTCCCACGCTTCGTAGAGGCCGAAGAAATTCCAGTTCTGGCCGCGGAGCAGGGTGCCGACGAAGATCAGGACGATCCACATCAGCAGGAAGCCAAAGAGGTACGTGGTGATTGCGAACTTGCGCTGTTCGAAGGTGTAGTAGCCGACGCCCTTCGGGTTGGGGTCGCAGTAAGGCAGCGCGATGAGTCCCGTGACAATCATGCCCGGGAGGACGACGCCGGCCAGCCAGGGGTCAAAGTACACCAGCAGTTCCTGCAACCCGAGGAAATACCACGGCGCTTTCGCGGGATTGGGGCTCTTTGCCGGATTGGCGAACTGTTCCAGCGGCGCTTCCAGTCCCATCGCCCAGATGAACAGCAGCGCGAGGACAAACGCGGCGACAATGCCTTCGATGTAGACCAGATACGGCCAGACGTGAAGTTTCTCGTCGGCGGCTTCTGCTTCGTCGACGCGCAGGCCCTGCTTGATGCGTTCATCGTTGCGGACGGCCTGGTAGAACGCGGCCCAGAGCACCAGGGCCGTCAGGTAAAGCATGATCCAGAGCGGAATATTGTCCGGCTTGGCTGCCTCATGTGCGAACTGGCCGTTGAAGCAACTGATGCCGACGAAGACAAAACTTCCCAGCAACAGCCCCAGCGCCACTTTCGGTTGCACCCAGATCTTGCGGAAGATGAGCGCGCCGAAGAACGCCGCGATCGTCCCCGTATAGAAGATCACGGGTTGGCAGAGGTAGTTGACGAGATGAAAAAACCCGCGCAGCGCAACAGGATCTGTATCTACACCAGCCGACATGGTTACTCCTAAAGGCAGTCACTCTTGAACGACCACACCTTCTTAAATCGCACGCAAAGCCGCAAAGAACTGCCTTACGTTTTCGTTCAGCTACTTCAAAAATCCTCAATCCGTTCGTGCCGTTCTTTGCGTCTTTGCGGTTTTACGAGAGATTAAAAACCGCCTCTTACAAAGGCGCGCTGAAGCCGTCCTTGCGGATGCGCCAGAAATGCACGGCCATCAGGAATCCCGCGACGACCGGCAGGAAGACGCAGTGGAGCACGTAGAAGCGCAGCAGTGTCGGCGGACCGACCACCGAGCCGCCCAGGAGCATGAAGCGAATGTCGCTCTTGGAATGGACCAGCGGGAAGTCGTCGTAGCCAAGAACAGCGGGATTGAGCAGTGATGCGCCGGGGCCTTCATGCCCGATGAACGGATGGGCGCGGGCCATATTGGTTCCGACGGTGATAGCCCAGATCGCGATCTGGTCCCACGGCAGGAGGTAGCCGGTGAAGGACAGCAGCAGGGTCAGGGTCAAGAGGACGACGCCGACACCCCAGTTGAATTCGCGGGGCGCTTTGTAGGAGCCGGTCAGGAAGACGCGAAGCATGTGGAGCCAGACGACGATTACCATGGCATGCGCGGCCCAGCGGTGAATGTTGCGCATAAACATGCCCAGCGGGACGTCTTCGCGCAGGGAGATGACGTCGGCGTACGCGTATTCGGGAGTAGGACGGTAGTAGAACATCAGGAACGTACCACTGATGGTCAGGATCAGGAACATGAAGAAGGACAGCCCGCCCATACACCACGTGTAGCGCATGCGGACGGCATGGCCCTTGAGCTTGGCGGGGTGGAGATGCAGGAAGAGATTGGAGAGCACCACCAGTGTACGGTTGCGGTCGGTGTCGGGGAAGCCGTGACGGAATACCGACTTCCAGATGACCGACTTGTAGACACCTTCGTCCAGTGCCTTCCGGATTTTTTCGCCCATTGCCATCTGGAAATGCGTGCTCCTCTGTTTTGTACGGCTACATGGTCGCTACTGTTACACGATTCGAATGCGCAACACCCATTAAGATGGGCGTTAGCTCATCTGAACGCAACCTGACGCTGTCTGAAGACCCCCGAACTATATTTCGTCGGGGATGACTGTCAAACGAAGGCGCGTCTTCGGCGCAACTAAAATTCGTCGGGACCAAATTGTTCCCGGGCTGAACTACGTCCACCTCCCAAGTCGCCCCCGTTGGATACAACAGTGCATCCATCCGGCACGAAAAGAAGAGAGTGAGAGTGCACGATGCAAGGGCTGTGCCGGTAGGTGCGGTGTCCTTGGTCCAAACGGCGGCCGCATCGGTCACTTTTCTTGCACAGACTTCGCGGTGTGCAATCGAAGCGCCGGTGTTCGAACTGGTGTAAAAGAACACAACCGCGGTAAAGCTGGTGCTGCTCATGCCGGTCAATCATGGATTGGATTGGTTCGACACGGCAGTGGTAACCGGACCGGACAGCAAACCCGTCGACAGCTCAGCGCTGACGCCTCATGAAAAAGAATCCGGCGCGCCGGCCGGAGGGGGCTGGGACGACAACTATATATAAGGTGCTCGACGCCGGCGAGGAATACCGCGTGGCGCTCGGTAAGGGACTCAAGCTGCCGACCCCGGGGGAAATTACTCGATCAAAGTCACGTACGACGCGACGCAGAAACCGTAGGGCGCGTGAAATCAGCAACTGCCCAAGCAGGCGTGGAAATCGAAGATTGAGACGCGGGCGGTGGGGTTTGTGGTAAAGCCGTGAACGGCGCTTGGTGTGGTGTCACTCGGCGTTTATGGCAATCCGAAAGCCGATGGCATCACCCTTGTTATTGTCCGGTCCGCTAAAGGTGCGGAATGCCGACCAGTTTCGGGCGAACGGGGAGGACCAGAAACAACCCCGCAAGATGCGACCACCGCCCTCTTTGGATCCGGATGGATTTTCGACGGCCGTCGCGTCGTACGGTCCATACCGGTCCTGACACCATTGCCAGACATTGCCGTGCATGTCATAGAGTTGAAAGGCGTTCGGTTCCTTCTGTCCAACGGGCATGACACTGGTGCTGTTGTCACCATTCCATGCAACGCGATTCAGGTCTGTGATCAAATCGCCGGCAGAGCAGGCCGTCGTTGCGCCGGCGCGGCAAGCAAATTCCCATTCGGCTTCCGTGGGCAAGCGCGCTGGTTGGTTGGTCAAGCGCGTCAATTTCTGACAGAACTGCTGCGCGTCGTTCCACGATTCAAATACAACAGGGTAGTCGTTGCCCATATAGGAAGCCGGAGTTGCGCCCATAATCTGTTTGTATTGTTCTTGAGTGACCGTGAATTTTCCCATATAAAACGGGCGGGTTAAGGTCACCGCATGTGCTGGCTTCTCGTTTTCCACCGCCACTGCATGTCGGCTTTCCGCTGCTTTAAATTCCTCAAGCGCCTTGGGCCAATCCTGAAGTGATTGCCGCCAATGCAACGCACCCATGACTGCAAGACCCGCCGACACGGTTACCGCCAGAAGACGCGCCAATGAAATCTTCGGCCGCTGACGTGTGCGCGCGGCCAGAAAGAACACCGTTCCAAGCAATTCCAACAACAGACCGCTACCGAACGCCAGCAGCGCTTGACCGATAATGATCCTGCTTTGAAAGGCGTCGTTGTCGACCGGCGCAGGCATTGGCGTACCCATGATGAATTTCCCAGCGGGAACCAGGACGAGGTCGAGTTTCACACCGTTGCCGAGGTCGAGCGTTTTCGTCGGCGGGAGATTGACGCGTTTGGCGTAGTCGGCGATGAGTTCGTGTGTATCCCAGAGTGGGTAGGGGGTGGAGGGTTCGGCGGCAAAAGATCGCGCGTGAGTCGTCAGAACCGTGAGGACAAATAAGGTGATGGTGGAGATCCGGCGCATCCACTTATCGTAGGAAACGGAGAGAAGGCAGCGAGAGCTATGAAAGCAAAGTAATTTAGCCAAATTTAGCTCGCTTCAATCTTTCGCCGCTGACCGTAAGTCCACACGCACAGTACAAGACCGCCGAGAAAACCGACGGCATATGCGGCCAGGTGGCTCCACAGATCTGCGAGGTACGCGGGGTGTTTACCGGCATCAATCAGGTGTCCGGGATCGATGAGAACTACCGCACCGGAACGGCCGGCGAAATAGCCGGATGTGCCTGAGATCAGGCAGAGGACTGCCATAATCGCCAGCAAGGTTGCAATGGGTCGCAGGAGCATTGCAGCGGAGAACTTCGGGCGCGCGCCAAGCCGCGCGGCGCAGGCGAGGGGGATTCCCAGGATCACGCCGACCCACCACGTCGCAATCACTCCCCAGCCCAGCGCCAGTAGTGTCGGCGATTGCGTGTTGAAGACCGGCGGATGTCCGATGGTGAAGTACTCCACGCAAATCCGCGCGGTGAATTGATCGTGCACGATGCCGAAGCAGATGGCCGCGGCAACGGTCAGGAGGAGGATTTTTAGTGATTCCACCACAACTGGCGATGTTAATGTGGGGCAGCAGGAAATCCTACGCGGTTCGGCGCTTTTTGTGAGCGGTGTGTTGTGCCGCGCCGCGCGGTTTCTTCGCGGAGGTTTTGGTGGTTTTGGAGGCTTCGCCCGGTTCCGCTGGCGTGGAATTTCGCGCTTTGTTGAGGCTGGCTTCCAAGGCGGCCATGAGGCTGACCACTTTCTGGTCTTGCTGTTTCGGGGGCTGCGAGTCGATGACTTCGCCTTTTGATTTGCGTTCGATCAGCGCCAGCAACTCTTCGCGGTAGGTGTCGTGGTATTGTTCGGGCTTGTATGGTTCGGTCAGCGATTCGATCAGCTGCGTCGCCATCGAAAGTTCCTTCGGGTTGACGGCTACGTTGGCGTCGGGAAGGCCTTCCAGTGAGGACTGCGGAATGACTTCATCGTAGTAATAGAGTGTTGAAAGCGTGAGCGAGCCCTTCAAGGGGCGGAGTTCGGTGACGTATTGCTTCGTACGGAGGATCGTGCGGGCGATGGCGACGCGGTCGCTTTCCTGCATGGCTTTCAATAACAACGCGTAGGGTTTGTCGGCGCCCTTGTCGGGGACGAGGTAGTAGGAGTATTCGACGAAGAGCGGATCGATCTCGCTGGCGTTGACGAAGCTTTTGATTTTGATCGTGTTGCGCGCCTTCGGGTCGAGCGCTTCGATTTCCTCGGGCTTTAAAATCACGTAACGATTGGGCGAGATCTCGTAGCCTTTGACGATGTGTTCGTACGGGACTTCTATGCCGTCAACGGCGCAGACACGCTTTTGCTGGATACGCGCACCGTCCTCGTCGTGCAGTTGGTGAAAGTGGACGTCCTTGGGCGAAATGGCGCTGTACAGTTTCACGGGGATATTGATCAAGGCGAAGCTGATCGATCCGCTCCAGATGGCTCGTGGCATGATTTATTCCTCCTCATCCCGCACGACGTCACGCGGGTCCTTGTCGTTGCGCAGGCCTTTGAATGAAGGATGGCGCAGGCTGTTAAGTTGAGTCCATTCCGTGAATTCGAATTCACCGATCAGTTCGGGTTTGCAGTACTGCGCGCCGCGCGGCAACTGCGCCGACGGTTCGAAAGGGCACGTGCGGAGATGCAGGGGTTTGAGCATGCCCTTCAGTTTTTCCAACATGGCATCGGAGAATCCGGTTCCCACTTTTCCGGCGAAGAGCAAGCGTTGACGGGCGTGGCGTTGCTCGGCCAATTCGCGCGGGAGATCGTAATAACCCACCAGGATCGAGCCGATGGTGTCCTGACGCCGGCCTTCGCCGGGAAGCCAGCCACCGATGAGGAATTCGGCGCGGTGCTGATTTTTTATTTTCAACCACGCTCCCGTACGCTTGCCGGCTTCGTAAATGGAATCCAGTCGCTTGGCGACGATACCTTCGAGCTTGAAGTTGCGGCTGGTGTCCAGAAATGTGGCGCCCCCGCCGGCTCGATAGGGAGACACTCGCCAATGGGCACCGACGGGATTTAAGTCGTCGAGCGCGGCGCGACGTTCGGTAAAAGGCCGGAGCGAAAGATCGTCTCCATTCAGATGTAGAAGATCGAAAATCATATACGTCACGCTGATTTCAGCGGCTTTGCGCTGGGCGGATTCCAACGATAATCCCAGGCGCGACTGAAGGAGCTCGAATTTGGGAGAGCCCTTCGCATCCAGCGCCACGATTTCACCGTCGAGGATCGCGACGCCCTTCCCCAAGCTAAGTCCCAGTGTTTGGAGTTCTGGGAATTCGTGGGAGATGTCGCGACCGCTGCGGCTGAGCAGGCGAATTTTTCGGCCGTCCCAGAAGGCGAGTGCGCGAACTCCGTCCCATTTGAATTCAAAGCCATACTTTTGATCCGGCAACGGCAGCTGTGATGACGCTTTTGCCAACATGGGTCGTACTGTCAGCGGCAACTGCACGGATCGTTTGGTTTGAAGCATTGTCATGGAACTAGTTTTCGCTGAGGCCTGCGGAAATTTTCAAACAGACGGAGCGCGCGTGTGGTACAGCATCGAACGCGAAGCGCAGAATGTGGAAGCAACCCACGTTCCAACGTCGCGTCACGGATGAATTGGCGCGGCCGATTTGGCTCGTGTTGAGCCGCGTGGCTTTCGCGTCCGCGCTTGGGAGCGGGATGTTGCCGCGGTCTTTGGTAAATCTTCAGCGAGAATTTTCTCGATCACCTTTTGCAACTGCGCACCGGGCACCTTTTCCTGATTTCGATTGGAGTTCCAGAATTCAGGCGCGTGGGCGGTCAGAATGGCTTTGAATGAGCCGTCACTCTTGACGCTGTTTGGCGCGAATGTCGCGATGTCGACGTCACCGGACCACGCGTCGCGATGCTTGATCAACAGCCACGTGCGACTGTCTGTTGGCCCAGTACGAACGAGTACCCACGAGCCTTTGAGTTTGACTCCGTTGAGCGTGAATTTCAGTTCGCCTTTGGCCAGCGCGGCGGCGGTGTCTTCAGACTCTGCGTGCCACGTGCCCTTGTCCCAGAGCATCACCACGCCCGCGCCATAGCCTTCGGGGATGACGCCTTCGAATTCTCCATAGTCGAAGGGATGATCTTCGACTTTCATCGCCAGCCGTTTGTCGCGCGGTTGTAGCGACGGGCCTTTGGGCACGGCCCACGACAAAAGGACGCCGTTCCATTCGAGCCTGAAATCATAGTGAAGGTGACTGGCCCAATGTTTCTGCACGCAGAAGAAAAGCTCACGCCCTTTTGGGGATTTGGCTGGCGCCGCACCGCTGGGTTCGGGCGAGACGGCGAAGTTTCGTTTGGCCTGATATTCCTTTAATGAAGCAACGGATGCTTTAGCAGGTTTCTTTTTGGGAGAGGTCTTCTTTTTTCGCGCGGGCATTTGTGGGTTCCTCATGAGTAAATTTGAGCAAACATATTTATTCCCAATGCTTCCCAGTTAACTCCGCGTAATGCTCTGCAAGTATGCGACCGCGTTACGCGATCGCGGAGAAATCGGACGGCGCGCGGGCCGACGGGGCTCAATTCATTTCGAAGATCGAAGCGGGCGAATCAAATTCGGTGGGAGGTTGATTGCTTTTGGGACGTTGCTTTGTGCACGATGCATCGGCGCGGGTTGATCCGTCCCATGCATCGCGCGGGTGGAGTATGGTTAACGTCTACCTATTTGCCGGCGCGAAGTTCGTAAAGGTGCCAGCCGATCTCGCGGGCGGATTCGATGATCTCGGGGTAGGGCGTGTCGGTGCCATCGACGAAGCCGATCTGATAGTTCTCACCGTCCAGCGAGCGGCCGGTAGTGGGTTCGTCCATATATTGGAACCAGTGGACGCCGACGAAATTGGGGTGCTTCAACGCGCCGGTGACATAACTTTTGTAGAGGCTCGCGCGTTCGGCTTGATCGCGCGTGGGGACCAGGCCGGTGTGGAACATGCCGCGGTCGAGAGCTCCGAAGTGGAATTCGCCGACCAGTAACGGGACATCGGCTTTGCCGGGGACGGTGAAGTCGGCGATCGAGCGGTGGTAGAGATTGAAGCTGATTACGTCGCAGTACTTCACGGCTGCGGCGACGGCTAGATCGTTGGTCCAGGCGAAGCGGCAGCCGAGATAGAGTTGCTTGGGCGCGGCGGCTTTTAATACATCGTGGCTGGTCTTGAAATACTGCTCAGCGGTTTTGGTATAGAACGCGGTGAGATCGGCGCGCGCTTTTTCCTTGTCGGGAGCGGTGCGCGATTCGGCCAGCGCGTCCCAGGATGCGTAGGCCGTGCCCCAGACGGCGTTGAGCTTCGCGATCTCGGTGTACTTCGCTTTCAAATCGGCGAGGAAGACTTTCTTCGCAGGCTGTTCGGCGGGAGATTTCAACGTGGCAAGAGAGAGGGACGTGTCGTCGCCCCACGCCATTTCATTGTCGATGAAGTAGCCCAGGCACCACGGATCGCCGATGGCTTTTTCCTGCTCGGCGAAGCGTTTTTTCAGATCGGCTTCGTAACTGGGATCAAAGACGTCGCGAAATTTTCCCCAGAAGCCTTCGCTGCCTTCGAGTGGTTTTCCGGGCGCGGAGAGGAAGACGGTGTACGGCGTTTTGCGCAACAGATAAACGTCGGCGCTGGACCAGGAGCCGATGGTGTTCAGGCCCCAGGATTTCATCCGCAGGTGTGCCAGTTCGTTAAACGATTTCTGCCAGTCCGCGCCGTACTTGCGCATCAGGTTGGCGACGCTGAAGAAGAAACAGTTGGGAAGCTTTCCGGCGTAGTGGCCGTGGAGAATCTTCCAGGGTTTCTTGAGCAGACTTTTATATTCGGGCTGATCGCCTGGAAAATTCTGGAACCAGTTCTCGCGTTCTTCGACCGGCGTATCCTGCCAGACTTGAACGCAATCGATGCCGTGCGACCAGAAGAGGCGGCCGTCCGGATCGACCAGCCACCACTTGCCATCGACCTTCTGCGTGCGGAAGAAACCGGTGGCTTCGAGCTTGGGGCCGTCGACAAATCCGCCGTACTGATCTACCTTCGGCGGGCCGGATTTTGCGGCGAGGTCCGTGGCTTCCGTGGCGATGCGTGCTTTGAGTTCTTCGACGGAATGTGTTTTGCCCGGCCAGTCGGCGTGAATGTACTGTCCGAAGGTGTCGATGAACGGAAAAAAATTCTTCTCATCGAGACCAGCGGGAATCGGCGCCGGCGTGAAGTTGCCCGTGGCGCGAATGGAACTCAATTCAAATTCGTAATCCTTCTGCGGCTGTGCGAGAAAAATGACGAGTTGGTTGATCTTCGCCGGATCGACGCTGGATTTCATCGCCGCGGCAGCCACGGCCGGATAGCCGTTCATGCCAAAGAGCGCGACGTTCAATTGCTTCGCGGGCGGGTGGGGGAGATTAACGGTGAGCGTCTTGCGTTCGCCGGGTTTGATCATGGCGTGATCGGTGACGCAGTTTTTCACTCCGTCGGCGCCGGGATTATCGACGCGGCAGTTGACCTGCACGTCTTCGGTGCCGGTATTTTTGATGTCGACAGTGAGGTTCTCGAACTTCGAAAGATCCCACGCGGCGGCGCCAGCCTCGGGTTTAAGCGTGAGGCCCGGCCAGGGATTCTTGTGGCCGCTGCTGACGTGGAGCACAGCGGAGCCATCTGTGGCTTTGGCGCTGCTGACTTTCACGTCGCTGACGACGATTTTCGCGACGTCGGCTTCCTTGTCGAAGCTGACGACGGTCAAGTCTTCGGCGCAGAGCGCGGACGGGACGAGCATCAACACAAGCACGAGCCGGGACAGAGTTACGAGTCGCATTGAGTGGCTCTCCAGTGGGTGCAATTAAAACGGATCGGGGGAATTCTTCTTTTTGAATATCAGTATGTAGTTGTCGGGGCCGACCGAGTACGGCAGCGCTTCGTAGTTGTCGGTGATCCACGTCCAGGTGTTCTGCGCATAATCGTCGCCGAAGATGCCGAAGACTTCGCGCGGACTGGCGGTGCGGACGATCAGGTCGGGCGGCTGGGCCTTCAGTCGCGCGAGCAGATGCGCGTCGTCGTAGTTGCCGGTGACTTCCGGTTCGGTGAATTCGCCGCTGCCGTAGGTGTTCTCGAGACCGGCGCTGAAGAGCAGGCCCATTCCCTGCGGAATGGCGAGCACGCGGCTTTGCGGCGGTAGTTTGGCGAGCAGGCGGATGGTCTCCGCCCAGCAGACGCCGGTGGGAACGCCGTTGAAACTGTGGATGGCGTAGAGTTCCGTAGCAGGCGTGCGGATTGGCTGGGTGCTCAACGCGTAGGCGAGGTCGGAAATCTGGACATGCGAGAAGATCAATCCGGCAAAGACGCCGGCGCCGCAGAGCCGCGTCACCCAGTTTTGTGCCGGCGCCTTGTGCGGCAGATACACGAACCAGAATATTCCCAGCGCAATCAGGCCGGGGAGGAGCAGGTAAAAACCATAGTGAAACGCGACGGTGCGGAACAGAGTCCGGCCCAGGCAGACGAAGCAACAAAGCCACAACGCCGCTTCGGCCACCTCATCGCTGCGCCACGGATTGCGCACGCCATTCCACAACAGCATGGCCAGACGGGCGACGGCCAGCAGTGGCAATACGCGAAACGCGTGTTCGACCGGCAAGCGCGCGAAGATCACGCCGGAGAGCATCATGCAGGCGAGGCCCAGAAAAAATCCGAAGCGGGTTGGCGTGTCTGTCGGCCGCGCGCGGGTCAGTTTGCGTTCCAATAGGACGGCTGCCAGCGCGGCGGCAAGCACGACCAGCATGGCGCGCGCGCAGAACAGCATGCTCCAGAGCGAGGCGCGCCAGTCGGCGAGACCCAGCGTGTCGAGCGAAAACTTTTTGAACGTGGGGGCCATCAGCGCGAGCAGGTTGTCGGAGAAGAGCGCCGGACCCACGCGGAGAAAGAGCGCGGTGTAAACGCAAACAGCAATGACTGCCGCGGGAAGATACGCGATGGCCAGTTCGCGCCAGATTACGCGCCCGGATCGAAGTTGCATGAGTTGCGCGAGCACATGCGCGGCGGTGAGCGCGGTCAGCAGTTCAATTTTGGTCAGCGCGGTAAGTAACAGTGCCGCCGCGGAGCAGAAGAGATCGCGCCGCTTGTTCTTCTGAACGTAGCGCGTCAGGAAGTACAGACTGGTCAGCGCGGTGAGCATGCCGTACGTCGCGACGGGCGTGTAGGGCAGCATGTAATTGAAGGCGCTATTTGGTGTCAGGTGCCCGAACGCGCAGATGTAGAGAAACGACAGCGTAATGGCAGTCGCTCCGAGCCTCGGCATAAAGCAGCGTGCGAAGCGGTACAGGACCACGCAGGTCAACACGGTGCAGAGAAATCCGCAGGTCATCGCCACGTGTGTGTTCGCGCCGAATAATTTGAACGCGGTCGCATTGATCCAAATCGCCAGAGGTCCGTAGCAGTAACGCAGATCGGAGTAGAGCTGCCGGCCTTCGCTGACCTGGCGGGCGATGTCGAGGTCGCGGAACGAATCGACGAGCAGATCGCCCCATTTCAGCCAGCTTCGTTGGAGGTTGTGAAGTAGCGCCAGCGCGATGGCGAAAATGGCTGCGTAGCGCGGCCACACAGCATTGAGCGGGCGAAGCGTGGGGCTTCGAGCGGGATCGGGCATGGGTGCGCGTTATAACCGGAATCGCGATGGCTTTCACTTCTGTTCGGCGGCAGGGGTTCACGACGACAACGGCGGGTCGTCCTCGAAGCGCTTGGGGCCGGTCACCTTCAGGTTCCAGTTGGTCTCCGTTGGCTTAAGCTGAAAGGCCTTGGCGACTTTGGGCAGTAGGATATCCGGGTCGATGGGCTTGAGCAGGTATTCGACCGCGCCGATCACTGGTGCGTTCAGCCGCAGGGCGGGGCTGTCGTACGCGGTGATGAACATCATCGGCGTGGTGTAGCCCTGGCAGAGCAATTCTTCGGCAATCCAGAAACCGTCGAATTCAGGCATCAGGACATCGAGGATGAACAGGTCCGGCTTCACGGTTTTGAGCAGCTCTTGAAGTTCGCGGTAGCCGTGGACGGTTTCCACCCGGTAACCGACGCGGCGGAGAAGGCTATAGAACATGGCCAGAATGTCGTCGCAATCGTCACACACAATGATCAGTTTATCGGCGGCGGAAGCAACGGTGTGTGTCATGCGAGAGATCCCCGACGAGAGCCAAAATCTTGTCTAGCCAACGCAATACCACATTGCGCAACCTCGGAAGTTTCTGCGCCATCGGGAGCTCGGGAGCAATTCATAGTTCTTTGCGAGAGTGATAAACACGCTGCACTAGGTCGTTTCATATTAAAAGGGTGTGCATAGTTTTGTTCGTCCGAAAATCGGATGGCTCGTCGTCCGAAAATCAAAGGGTTCTTGATAATTGCTTTTCAAGAAATATAGTGTACAATTAACACTAAGATAAAAGGTGAGGGAGTTTTTATGGAGAACGCCGTCATTCCGTATCGCCAAATTCGTGCCGCGTACACGGAGTCAACGATCACTGTATATCAAGCATATGCGCCGGAGATCGCAGAACCGGCATTGCGAGCAGGGCGCTTCGTGGCCCCATTTAAATTGGAGAGGATGACGTGGATCAAGCCCTCGTTTCTGTGGATGATGTACCGTTGCGGATGGGCGACGAAGGCGGGCCAGGAACGCGTACTGGCCATCGAGATCATGCGCGATGGATTTGAATGGGCGTTAGCGCATTCCAGCTTGAGCCACTTCGACCCGACTGTGTACGCCACTGCGGAAGAATTCGAGCAGCGGAAAAACGTGGCGCCAGTGCGCGTTCAGTGGGACCCGGAACGTTCGCTGGTGCTCGGTGAGATGCCGTATCGCTCGATTCAGATTGGAATTGGTGGCGAAGCGGTTCTAAGGTACGTCGCGGATTGGACCGTTGGTATTTCGGATGTTACCGCACAAGCTCGGCATCTTGACGCCTTGGTCTAAGCTAGAAAATTGAGCGAGGCGAAAGCGCTTCTGCCGATCGAACGGCCGTATCCCATTAGCGATCCGCTGAAGCAGATTCTGGGTGCGATGTAAGGAGTACATCACCGCGGCAATTGTGTCCGGTCTATTTTCGGTGACTTTTTTCACCTGATTCCCATTATAACGGTCGTCCACATATACATATGACGACGGAGATCCCATGCTGAAAAACATTGCGATTCTATTGGTGCTTATTTCCTGCTCGTTGCGAGCGGGCGAGGCGGCACCTGCCGCACCGAAGCCATCGGCTAATAAAGGTAAGACGGGCAAGTATCAATGCCACACCAGCCATCCAGGCTACGATTACTGGGTGAATGTTCCGGCCAGTTATTCCGACGACAACCCAGCAGGCTTGCATGTGTTTTTTCACGGGCAGGGATGCCCGGGTACCGCGGAAAGTTTGATCGAAGTCTGGAGCAAGTACGAGGACACGTTCAACCTGATCCAAGTCAACATGCAGTACCAGGACGGCGACAATGGCAAGGATACGCCGGGAAAAGTCGCCGCAGCTCACGAAGCTATCGCGCAGACGTTCGCCGATTACAAAATCGTCGCGGGGCGGGGGATTGTCTGTTCGTTTTCCGGCGGCGGGCTGACGCACGGGCTTCTCTTTCAGACTTATGCCAAGACGCGCGGTCCGGATTGGCCGTTCTGTCACTCAGCTCAGTATTCTTCCAACTACCGTGTTCCCGCGCCGGGCGCGGCGCCGCCGATGAGTTGGTTTTTCTCAGTGGGCTCGGCGGAGTGGACGCTGGCCAAGCCGACCTTGGGCGCCGATGCAACCGATCACATGATTCAGCTTGAAACAGCGGCCGCGAAGACGGGCGTACCGGACGTGTGCTTAAAGGTGATGAAGGGAAAGGATCATCGCATCGACGAACAGGAAGTCGCTGAATCGGTGAAAGGATTTCGGCGCTCGGAGCTGGCGTTTGCGCCATTCTTGTACGAGCCCGATTACGACGCGGACAAGGATCTGGGATCGATCGTGAAGCAGGCCAATGCGCAGACGCTGGGGCCCGCGATCAGCGCATTGGAACGGATCCTCGCGAACAAGACGACATCGGAGGCGCTGCGGAAACGTGCCGAAGCGTTGAAGAAGAAGATTACCGACCGCGTCGCCGAGATCTTAAAAGTGACGCAGGACTTGGCCGACAACGACGCGATTCTCTGCAACTATTACGGACCAAAGTACACGGCAGAATTGGCCGGGCTGCCGGAAGCCAAGGAGCTGCAGGCCAGCTTGAGCAAATCGGCGGCGATGAAGCAACTTCAGCCGGTCGGCGGTTTGTTCGGGACGTTTAAAGTGCAATTGAAAACGATGTTCTCGCCCACGTGCCAATTAAGCCCCGTGGCGGTTCCCTATCTGGAGCAGGTGCAAAAAGCTGCCGGTGAGAAATCGCAGTTTGGCAGCATGGCGACGGAATTTTTGCTGCTTAAATAATGGATTGATTCGAGATTTTTCGCAACAGATCGCGATGGCCATCGACATACTTTCGGAACGTGAATGCCCGTCGGCACGAACCGAAACTCCACTGAGAATCAAGGAGGCGCGATGAGCTTTCTGCGGAAGCACTGGCACAAAGTCTGTTTTGGGATTCTGGTTCTCGCTTGCGGCACATTTGTGACGCTGCATGTCGACGAGCGAGAGCCGGAGTCGTTCGCGCAGCTCGAAGCCGACCGGCAGAAGCTTCAAGACACGCTCAACGCCAAGCGGGTCTCCGCCGATTACCGATATGGCGACGCGGCCCTTGCGCGCCTGCCGCAACCATTAGTACGCCCCGCACCCGTGATCCCCGTGCTCCCTGCCCGCCAGGTTTATCTCCGGCCGAGCAAGCCGGGGATCGATCCGGCGAGCATCATCAAAGGGCCGGAGATCGTCGAGAAGTCGACGGAACTTCCGCCATTGAAGGAGCTGCGCACGCGCGCGGAGCGGGGGAGTATCCAGGTTGAATTTCAGTTGCCGACGGCTGTGAACATGGCCCTGCAGCGTGCGGACATCTACCGCGCCGAAGGCACTGATCCGCACACACTGGATACGCGGCTGCCGTTTGCGAATGTCGACCTGACCACGGCCAAGCCGGTGGAAAACTGGGTGCGCTTTGCTGACACGTATGTCGAACCGAAGCACGCGTATGTGTACGCAGTGAAGCTGGTCGGCGCGGTGCATGCAAATCGTTCCGAGAAGGACGACGCTGGCCATGTGCTCCGCGAGATTCGTTACACCGCGCCGAAAGACGCACTCGCCGTCGCGGACGACGCAACGCATCTCCTGTTCGCCGGGCAACTGAGCCAGATCGTTCCGGCGACGGCGCTCTCGAATTTCGAGATCAAGTTCAGTGGAACTATCGGCACCGTACCTCTGGCAGGCGCTGATTCTCTCGCGCAAAACTATACCGGCCGCTTCCAAGTGCGGATTTGGATCAACGACATTCAAGACTGGCGCGAAACCACCGTGGAGGTGCGCCCCGGCGCGCGCCTGGCGGGAAAGTTCTTTTACAAGCCCACGCCCAAGGCCGACGCCAAAGCCTACGCGTTCGATACCGGCAAGGTGCTCGAGGAAATCCGCCGCGATTCTGTCGCCCGTGACGCGACGCGCCACGAACAGGTCACCGATCCCGATGGCGTACCATTGTTGGGCGACGACAATCAGCCCAAGACCGAGGCCAAGAAGGTGCGGACTTCGGGAATTCCCATCGACGTGGCGGTGCTGAAGGATAGCGAGACGGGCAAAACAGAAGAGCTGCGAAAGTGACGGAACGTCGAAAAGAACAGAAGAACGGCACTAATTCGACATTCCCGTCACCGTTTGTCGGTCGGCGTGGCATCGAAATCGGCCTGGGTGAAGAGCTCCCGGTAGCCGATGTTCTGGAATTCGACGGTCGCGTTGGCGTGAGCGTAGAGATAGAGATTGTGGCGCGCGGGAGGCTTGGTGATGCTGCCTTCCGAGGTGGAGCATTGCAGCCGTCCGTCCACGAATACTTGAATTTTCGAATCGTAGACAGCGAACACAAAGTTGTGTTTGCCGTCGCTAACGGGGAATGTCCCGCGGGATAACGTCGTCGCTTCTCCGACTCCATTAAATCGGGTCACCCGCGTGTTGCCGTTGCCTTCGCGTTCGTAGAAGTTACTGAGGTCCGACTGACCCGTCGACCAGCCCAGATGAAACGAGCCGCTCGACACCAGCGTGAACGAAAATTCAAAGTTGGCGGGCAGCGCATCGCTGCGTGCCATCTGGGTCGACCCATTTTCGAGCCCCACGCCGGCCAGCGCTCCATTGCGATTCATCCACAAATCCGGGGGCCTGCTGCGCCAGTTGTCGAGCGTCGTGCCGTTCACCAGCGAGCGGAACGGACCGGGATTGGCCCGCGGCGCTTGTGTTGGAACGGGCGGAAGGTCTTTCGCGGGCAATGACGTGAGCGAAGCGGCGGGCGTGTTCCCTTCCGTTCTGGCGTTATCGGCAGGCTTCTCCGCTGGTGGTGTCGAGCCCTTCATGCCGAAAACGATCAGTGCCAGCACCAGCATCCCAACCGTGGCAGCGCCGGCGATGGGAACCCAATTCTGCTGCGGCCGTGCCTTGGCGATGGATTGTTTGGTCGACCGCACGGGTCCCACGGGTGCCGCGGCCACTGTCGCAGACCTGCGCACGGACGACCGGATAGCCGACGTGATCTGGCTGGGGCGCGGCGCGATCACCGACTTCGGGCCGGGAAGAAAATTCAGCACTCCGGCGGAAATCGGTTCGTGACTCAGCGGGCGGCCTTCCAGCAGCGCGGCCATCTCGCGTCCGGCTTCGGCAATGTCGGGGTAGCGGTCATTAGGATTGCGCGCGACCATGTGCGCGATGACTTCGCAGAATCCATCGCTGAGATCGGATTGGTGAGTCTGCGGATGCGGCATCTTCTCGCTGATGTGCTTGAGCATCAATACGGCCGGCGTCGGCGCTTCGAAGGGCGTCTTGCCCGTCGCAGCGTGATAAAGCGTGCAGCCCAGCGCATACATATCGGCGCGGCCATCGGTGGGTTCGCCGCGCGCCTGCTCGGGAGCAATGTAATACGCGGTGCCAACCACCGCGCCGGACTGGGTCAGGTGCGCGTCCTGAACTTCACCGGACTTCGAGAGCCCCAGGTCGGCCAGCTTGGGCACGCCCGCCGTCGAGATGATGATATTTTCCGGTTTCACGTCGCGGTGGATGATGTCCGCCGCGTGCGCATGGGCGAGTGCCGATGCCATGGCCGCGCCGATGCGCAACACGTCGGTCTCGGGCACGCGGCGCTGCTTTTTAATCCAATCCCGCACGGTGAAACCGTCGATGAATTCCATCACGCAGTAGTAGTAGCCGTCGCTGAACGTGACGTCGTAGCCGGCAATGATGTTGGTGTGGTTCAAACGCGCCATGGCTCGGGCTTCGCGCAGAAAGCGGCCGATGTAAATTTGATCTTGAGCGAGGCGCCGCGGCAGGACTTTCAGTGCGACGATGCGGTCGAGGGAGATCTGGCGCGCCTTGTAAACGGCGCCCATGCCGCCCTCGCCGACTTTGGCAAGCAGTTCGAAATCACCGAGCCGTGCTTGCTGAACACCTGCAGACATGCATTCAATCCGAACTGTTCGAGCTATGGATAACTGCTTGGAAGTGAAAACGTTAAAAGGTTAATGGCGCACGCCGCGAAGTCAATTCTGCAGGCGGATAGAGAAGGTAGAAAAAGTGCCCACTAAGGCAAAAGTTGCCGAAGTTGAACGGCGGTTGGTTGTGCTTGCGGGTGGCAATGTTGGTTGCACTTGAGCGAACGCTAAATATGTCCACCGGATGCCAATAAAAAAAGCGGCATTGAAATGCCGCTGGATCGTACTCGAACTGTCAGGAACATTCTTAGATGCTGCACGAGTCCTGATACGCGCGGAACTTCTTGCGCATGACTTCCAGCACCTGCGAATGGATTTGGCAGATGCGTGATTCGCTGAGCTTCAGCTCGCTGCCAATCTGCTTCATACTGCGGCCTTGGAAGTAATACTGCTCGACCACGGCGCGTTCCTTGGTGTTGAGGCCCTTCAACGCGATGCGGCGGATTTCTTCGCGCTGGAGTTCGCGGGTCGGTTCGACTTCGCGGCGGCTCTCCAGCATTTCCAGGCGCATCAGGTCGCGTTCGTCGGTGTTATCCTTGGCGCAACCTTCGACGGAGATCTGGGCCTTCACGTTCAATTCCTGCTGCAGTTCGGCGAACTCTTCGGCGGTCATGTTCAAGCGCGCGGCGATTTCGTCTTCGCGGGGTTCGCGGTGAAGTTCAGCGGCCAGTTCGCGGACGACGCGGGTGAACTGATGGCTCTTGTTGCGGATCAGGCGGGGGACCCAGTCCAGCGCACGGATGGAATCGAGAATCGCGCCGCGGATGCGGGGCACGCAGTAGGTTTCGAAGCGCACGCCCATCGACGGATCGAACTTCACGATCGCGTCCTGCAGTCCGATGTTGCCGCTGCCGATCAGGTCGCAGACGTCGATGCATTCGGGCAGCTTGGCCTTCAGGCGTTCGGAAATGTAGCGCACCAGCGGCTGGTAGTGAACCCAGAGGCTGTTGCGGGAATCTTCGTCGTGAGTCGAGAGGTAGCTGTCCCAGAGTTGATCTTCGAACTGGCGGCGGGTGGCCTTGGCCAGTGCGCGTTCGCGCATCTGCGGTGTTTCAATGGCCGGCGAACCGTCGGCTTCAAGCGCGGGAGCTGGAACGTGGCGGTAACCCAGCGGTGCGGTGACCGGTGAAACCGCGCGCAGGCGGCGCGTGTTGTCGAGCGACGAGAGCACGTATTTCTGCGGCTCCTGCGCCTTGGGCTTGGTGACAGCTTTCGCCGCGACTTTGGCGACGGGTTTTGCTTTGGATACAGGCTCAGCGCGCTTGGAACGGCTGGCGGAAACTTTGGCGCGCACGGCTTTTTTGATTTTGCTCATAGCAACGCATCCTTAAACCGGTGCGACCGGGGAACGGGGAACAGGACGCCGAGTGACGGGCTCGAACACCTGAAAGCCGTTCAGAAGACCATTTCGGTACCGAATTCTTCGATGGGACGAAAGATGTATAAAACGTAATTGACAGTTGTCAACGCTAAAAAAATTGGCAGATAAAGGTAGGAATTCGATGAAGTTATGAATATTAGGGTAAGATTTACCTAATGCATATCCTGAAACGTAATTGACGTTTTAGGGGGCGTACCGCTGCGCGATGTGCTGAAAAAAATTGCACGATTTTTTTTCCGCGTCCTTTTTCCCAATCAAAAGATAGAGTACATCGGCGATTCCGCGCGCAAGCTTGAGCGCAGATGTGTTTGCTTCGGGGTTCTTTCCTCTCAGAAGCTTGCGGCACAGCGTAAGCCGCTTGTGTTTAAATCAGATATTCATAGATTACAGCCGCTAATAACAACAGTCTTCATGTCGTCGGAGTGGTCGATGCAGATCCACTATTGTTATACCTGCAACAAGCGCGTCGAAGATGACGACACCGTCACGCTTGAAGACAAAGTCTACTGCCGCGCGTGCGCCGCCAAGGTTGAGGTTGCCGATGACCTCCCGTTGGGGCGCTCCACGCCCGCGCGCGGACTGCAGAGGCGTACGCCGGGGAACAAGACGCCGGCGCGCCCCGGGCCGAGTTCTCCGGGACGCGGTTCGCAGACGCCACCACCGCGAAGTTCCAAGACCAACATTCGGCCCGCCACGCCGGCCAAGGGTGTTACAACGCGCCCCGGTGTGTCGCGGGCTTCCGGCGGAAATGCAATTCCCCCGCGCGCATCGGGTGCCAATGTCATTCCGCCCCGGTCATCCGGAGCGAATGCGATTCCGCCGCGTGCTTCGACCACGAATATCACGCCGGCACGATCGTCGGGAGCCGCGCGACGGCCGTCGGGTGGCAATCCGACTTTGTCCGGCGACAAGAGCGCTGGGCGCGCCTCGGCCAACGATGAAGGCGCGCAGCAGCACAACGAATCCCGTAGAGGGCGCGGCAACAACACGCTGATCTGGGTGCTGGCGGCCGTGGCGATGCTGCTGGCGGGCGTCGGCGCGGCGCTGCTGGTGGGGGGAAATTCGATCACGTCGCCACCGCCGAGCACGCAGCCGAAATAACAGATCACACCCGATTTGACTCTGAAAGCTTTTTCATTGCGTTTAATTGGAAAGCCACTAGAACGGCTTTCCCGTACAGCATGTTTGTTTTGAAGTTGTGTACGGAGCCTGCATGAGCGTAGCGATTGTCCTTCCAGCCCGGCTGAAATCCACCCGTCTCCCCAACAAGCTACTGCTGTCCCGCACCGGCAAAACGCTGCTCGAGCACAGCATCGATCGCGCCAAAATGGCGCAGCAATTCCACCCCAAATTGTTTACGACCATTCGCGTCGCCTGCGACGACGAGAGCCTGATCGCCGCAGCGCGAAAAGCCGGCGTCGACGCGGTGATGACCGATCCCGATCATCAGAGCGGCACCGACCGGATCGCCGAAGCCGCTCAGGATTTGAAAGAAGAAATCATCGTCAATCTTCAGGCCGACGAGCCAGAGATCGATCCGCAGTTCATTCACGCGGTCAGCTGGCCCTTCACGCAGACGGAAGCCCAGGTTCCGGGGATCAGTTCCTTCAGCATGGCAACCCTGGCCACGAACATTTACGACGAAGCGAAATTCGTCAATCCCAATGTGGTCAAAGTGGTGATGGACAACCGCAACCGCGCACTCTATTTCAGCCGCGGCCAGATTCCGTACCCGCGCGACGGTGAACGGGGTGTGACGCGAAAATTAACCGACTCCAGCGGCGTGGCGCGGCGGATCTATGGCCTGCATCACATCGGCATCTACGCCTATCGCCGGGAGTTTTTGATGAACTACGTCCAGCTGCCGGTATCCTTGAACGAACAGATCGAACGCCTGGAGCAGCTCCGCGCGTTGGACAATGGTTATTCGATCCATGTTTCGGTGATGCCCTCGCATGTCGCCGGAATTGACACACCCGAAGATTACGACGCGTTCGTGGAACGCCAGCAGATTGAGGTTACTCAGCCCCAAAAGTCGAAAGCCAAGAGCTAGGAGCACATCGTTATGGCCAAGCATATCTTCATCACCGGCGGCGTGGTTTCATCGCTGGGCAAAGGGATCACCACCGGCGCCGTCGGCATGCTGCTGAAGCGCACCGGCCTGACGGTCAAGCTGCAGAAGCTCGACCCGTACCTCAACGTCGATCCCGGCACGATGAACCCGTATGAACACGGCGAGGTCTACGTCACTGAAGACGGCGCGGAGACGGACCTCGACCTGGGCCACTACGAGCGCTTCACTGGCGACTATGTTTCGCGCGAAAGCAATTTTACGATGGGCCAGATTTATTCGGCGGTGATCAGCAAGGAACGCCGCGGCGATTACCTCGGCAAGACCGTACAGGTCGTGCCGCACACCACCGATGAAATCAAGGCGTGCATCCGCAAGCTGGCGCAGCCGGGCGTCGACGTGGTGATCACCGAGATCGGCGGCACGGTCGGCGACATCGAAGGCGCGCCGATGCTCGAAGCCATCCGCCAGTTCCGCCACGAAATCGGCAGCCGCAACTGCATGTTCATCCATCTGACGCTCGTCCCGTTCATCAAGGCCGCCGGCGAAGTGAAGACCAAGCCGACACAGCAGTCGGTCGGCGAACTGCGCCGCATCGGTATTCAGCCCGACGTGCTGGTCGTGCGCACGGAAGTTCATTTGCACGAAGATGCGCGAAAGAAGATCGCGCTCTTCTGCAACGTCGACACGGAAGCCGTGTTCGTCGAGAAGGACGTCGACCACAGCATTTACGAAGTACCGCTGGCGTTGGTGGAGCAGGGGATGGACAAGATCGTCGCCGACCGCCTGAGCCTGCCGGTGGGCAAGCCGCGCATCCGCGATTGGATTGAAGTGATCGATTCGATCAAGCACCCGGAACGCACGGTCAAGATCGCGATCGTCGGCAAGTACATGAAGGTGCAGGACGCCTACAAGTCGATCTTTGAATCGCTGGCCCACGCCGGCATCAGCCACCGCACCAAGGTCGAGATCATACGCATCGAAGCCGAGGACCTTGAGAAGCGGGGCGCGCTGGAGAAGCTCGACGGCATGCACGGCATTCTCGTGCCCGGCGGATTCGGCGAACGCGGTACAGAAGGAAAAATCAACGCGATCCGTTACGCACGCGAAAAGAAAGTGCCGTACTACGGACTGTGCCTGGGCATGCAGCTGGCGGTGATCGAGTTCGGACGCACGGTCTGCGGGCTGGGCGACGCGACCTCGACGGAATTCAAGATCGGCTGCCAGAACCCGGTGATCGACCTGATGCCCGATCAGGCCAACGTGGCGGCCAAGGGCGGCACGATGCGCCTGGGTTCCTACCCGTGTGCTCTGAAGGACGGCAGCAAGGCCGCGGCGGCGTATGGCAAGAAACAGGTCGATGAGCGCCACCGCCACCGCTACGAATTCAACAACAAGTACCGCGAAGTCTACGAGCACCGCGGCATGCATTTCTCGGGACTCTCGCCCGACGGCCGGTTGGTGGAAATCATTGAACTCAACGACCATCCGTGGTTCGTGGCCGTGCAGTTCCATCCGGAATTCAAATCGACCCCGACGGCCGCGCACCCGCTCTTCCGCGACTTCGTCGGCGCGGCGCTGGCATACGCTAAGGACGTTGGCGTGGACACGCGCACGGAGCATGGGTTGGAGATGAAGGTAAAGAAGTAGTTTTTAATCTCGCGCAAAGACGCAAAGGAACGGTGTCTAAATCACGAGGTAAATAGCCCGCGGTGAAAGCCGCGGGCTACTTGTTTATGGATGTGGTGAGTTCAATTCTTTCAATCGCGCCTTTGCCGTCTCGTACTCCGCCATCCACTCCTTGATTTTCCCATACGCCTCCACCGCCTCGTCCGTGCAGTGGAGTTTTTCTAACGCCTCGCCGGAGAGCAGCCACGCGCTGGCGGGGATGTCGTCGTTGCGGGTGCCGACCTTTAGCGCTTCCTGCGCTTCGGCGAGTGCTTCGGCGTAACGCTCGCGCTTTATGAAGATGTGAGCGAGGGTCAGGTGCGCTTCGATCTTGTCGGGATAGGTGATGGGCGTACGCAGATGATCTTCGAGCACGCGTCGGCAGAGCGCGTCGGCGGCATCTAATTTTCCAAGTTCGATCTGAACGATGGCCTGCGCCAGGTACGGCTTTCCCGGCTGAGCCAGGCGTTCCTGGTCGTCCAGCGAGCAGGCGATTTCCAGATGTTGAACGGCCCTGGCGCGATAATCGTCGATGGTTTTAACCGACGCGCCCTGCTTCTCGAGGACGTCGGCGTACTTGATCAGCGCCTGCCCAAATAGCATCTGCCCGAACGCGCTCTCCGGTTGTTTCTCGACGGCGTCGCCGAACAGCGTGTACGTCATCGACCACGCGTAACTTCGCGCGACGGCGAACGTGAGCAGAATCGCGAGCATCCCAATCACCGCAACCCGCGGCAATTCCGGTACGCCGGCCTTGGCGCGCGTCAAGATGCCATGCAACGCCAGCGCCACGATGCCGAAGAGCGCTGGCGACGACAAATAGACGTAGCGATCCTGCATCAGCAGCATCGTCGCCACCAGATTCATCACCGGCCCCAGTCCAGCGAAGAACCAGAACCAGAGAAACGCGCTGACCGCCCTGCGCCGCGAAACCCAGATCGACAGCGCGATGAACCCGGCGACGAGCCCGCCGTTGATCAGCAGGCGCGGATCGAGCAGTGAGACAATGGGCTTTACATAATACGCGGCGCTGATCTGTGTCGGCACCAGCAGGTTCTGAATGTAGCGCCGGAAGATTTCGGCGTCCGTCAGCAGTGCGGTGAAGACGCTGCCGCCCGGAGGCTTCAGGATCATCTGACTGTGGCTCTGGAGATTGAATGCCACGCTGCCCATCGCCGCGGCGAACACGCCGAGCATCAGCACGGGTGGCAGACGTACCTCGGGTTCAGCGGAAAGCTGCAGCGCGTCGTCGGTCTTCAAAATCGCGGTACGCACGAACGGTAATTGCAGCGCCAGCAGTGTCGGCATCAGTCCCAGCGCGCTGGGTTTGCTTAATAAGGCCAGTACGTACAGCGCCAGAATGAAGGGCGTGCGCCATTGACCGCGGTACGCCAGCGAGAGAAACATCGCGCCCAATCCAAACGCTGCCGCGAGCACGTTCTTGCGTTCGGAGACCCAGCAGACGCTTTCGCAGGCCATCGGGTGAAAGAGAAACGCCCCCGTGATCAGCGTCGTCCACGACACGGAGAATTTCAGCGCGCGGAAGATGTGCCAGACCAGAGCGCCGGCGACCATGTGAAGAATCACGTTGTCGATGCGCGAGAACGGGGCCCAGTTCTGAATCCCGAGCGTGTTCAGAAAAATCAAACGCTCCAGTTTGAAGCTCAGGATCGTCAGCGGAAAAATCGAGCCGCTGGTGAGCTCAAAGACGGTGTACCACGGTTTAATGCCCAGCACGACCGGCGCGCCCACGTGTTGAATGTCGTCGAAATCGAGAAACGGCGCCGTTAGCGCTCCGGTCAGGATTAGCGGCGTGAGCAGCAGCAGGAGAATCAATTCGCGGGGAATGCGCGGCCCGGGAGGTTGTTCCGATTCTGCCATGCGATTTCCGCGGACCTCACGCCCCAACTATCTTAACGCAACAAGAGCTTCGCCACTTCCGCGAGCACTTCGATCAATACGCCAGTGCCGGAACGGTTGAAGGAAGAACCGCTCGAACTTCCTGACATCGGCATCAACATCGGTGGCGGCACGGACATCTTACGCATCCTATCGGTATGCGCCCGGTCGCGCTGCTCCAAGTCCCGCGCGCGCGAAAGTCCTCCGCTTTGAATGAACTGAACGATGCGGTTGAGCTCCTGGTTGTCGAGCCAGACGCCGCATTTGCAGGTGTCGATGACGACGCCAGAGACGCTGGCGAAATTGTGGCGGTTCATCAGATTCCTGCAGGTGGGGCAGGGGATGTACTTCACCTGCTCGGTGTCGGTAAGTTCAAATTTCGTGCTGCGGCGCATCAGCCCCAGGCCCCGCGTCGCCATCGCCTGAGTTTCCTGGCTGCGGCAAATCTCTTCGAATGTGCTGGCGCTCATCCACATCCCCGCGCACGCACCGCACTCTTGCAGCCGGATTTTATCCAGCGTACGCTCGCCCAGGTTGGTCGTGCAACGCGGACATGGCAGTTGGGTATTTGCGGCGTCCAGTTTGTGTGGATCAATTTTCAATCCGCATTCGACGCAGTATTGCGCATCGTTGGGCAGCCGGCAGTAACACGCCGGACACATCGAACCCCAGCCCTTGTCGACGGCCGAGAACAACGCTCCGCAGAACTCGCAGTTACTCGCGCCGTCCGTGTTGCGCACCGCTCCGCAACTGGCGCAGCGGACGAGCCGCGCATCCTGCGCTCGCGGTTCTGGAACGACGACGACCGTGCCGCAGCGGCAACGGACGGATTCGCCCGTCTGCCAACCGGTCAAATCGTATTGCGCGGAACAGCCCGGACAGACGGCGAGAATTTTCATGGCGCGTCACGCTCCGCCAGTCAAAGGAATCGATACCCCTACATTGTGCACGATACGGTGTCGAAACGCAAATTTATGCTACATTTCAGATACCCCTTCGTCTCGGCTGGGCACCAACTTGGTGCCCGGCTGAGTTGAGCGATCCTGCTCCGAAGGTCAGGCGGGCGAGATGCCCGCGATTCGGAGTCGCATGCCGCGCGTCAAAATCTGTGGAGTGAAGCGTCCCGAAGACATCCGGGCGGCCGTTGCATCGGGCGCGGACGCCATCGGCCTGAACTTCGTCGCCAGGAGTCCGCGCTTTGTCGGCAATCTGCAGTCGGCTCAAGCGTTGATCGCCGCTGCGGGAACGGCGAAGCTGCTGTGGTGCGGCGTCTTCGTCGACGCCACGCTGGATGAAATCCGCGCGGCGACCGAAACGTTGAAGCTCGACGTCGTTCAGCTTCACGGCGATGAATCGCCCGAGTTCGCTCAGCGCGTCAAGCAGCTCTTAAACGTCACGGTCTGGAAAGCGGTACGCATCGCCACGGCCAACGATATCGCGACGCTGCCGAAATTTGCCTGCGACGGTTGGGTGCTGGACAGCAAGGTCGAAGGTCTTCACGGCGGATCGGGGAAGACATTCGATTGGAATCTGGTCAACGGTCTGAAGCGCTCGACACAGCTGATCCTGAGCGGCGGACTTCATCCGACGAACGTCGCGGACGCTGTTCGCTGCACATCACCCGATTGGGTAGACGTGGCCAGCGGAGTGGAGTCTGCTCCGGGTGTAAAAGATGCAGCGTTGATCGACGCATTTATTCGCGAAGCACGTAGAAGTTAATGCCGACTTTGCCACTAGGTGCGTCTGTCCCACGTTAAAAGCACCTTGACATTGGGCTTGTTTTCCTGTACTTATCGACGGACGTTGGCGGAAATCCGTTTTCGCAACGTGTTGGTCTGACTAAATTTGCGTTAAGTATCGCAAGAACTCGAGCCCAGGACTAAAGGCCGCAAATGGCTGACGCTACACGCGCTAAAGTCAACAGTTTCGTTCAAAGCATGGACCGCAAGTACGGCAAGGTGGAGCGCCCGTCGGTGGTTCCTCAGCCCACGTCTGCGGACGCCGCGGCGACAGCATTGGTATCTGCCAAGAACGCTCAGATCGTCGCGGGCGTGGTGCTCGGTCTGCACGGCACGCCGGCCGAAGGCGTCGAAGCGGCGCGCAAGTTGATGAGCCACTTCGTCGATTGGAATGAAGTCCGCGTCTCGCGTCCGGCGACTCTGGTCGCCGCGCTGGGCCGCACGCCGCGCGCACCGGAACGTATCGCATTGCTGCAGCGCTTTCTCGAAGCGTACTTCCTCCGTCAGCGCAGCCTCAATCTCGATTACCTCTTTACCCTGAAGAGCCACGAAGTCCGGCGCTTCCTGAGCGATCTGGAAGTCTTCGACCGCGAAGAATTGGCGGCGGTATTCCTCACCGGATTCAACGTTCCCGTCTTTCCGCCTTCTGAATTCCTGCTCCAGGCCGCGGAAAACGCCGGCTTGCTCAAGGCGAAAACCACCGCGCTTCAGATGGCCAAGAAGTTCGAGACCGCACTGGACGAGCAGGCGCTTTACAATCTCTATTCGCACCTGAACTCGCTGGCCACGGATCCGGAAGAGAAAGCCCACGCCAAAAAGAAGGCGGCGGCGAAAAAATAGCGCGGCATCTCGTCGGTAGCTCTGGGTTGCAGAGAGCAAGTCGCGAGTCCTTTTTCACGCCATAACGCCAGAGTTGAATGCGGGGACCGCACAAGCTCTCGCGCTCCCAAGGCCACAGAGTCACGAGCCACACTATGCGATCACACGCCTACGCCAAAATTAATTGGGATCTCCGAATTCTGGGGCGACGGCCGGACGGCTTTCATGAGCTGGACACGGTTATGGTCAACGTCAGCCTTTACGACGTGATGGAATTTGAGCATGCCGACCGAATCAGCTTGGATTGCAGTGACCCCAGTTTGCCGACAGATAGCAAAAATTTAGCTTTTCGCGCGGCCGAGTTGCTCCAAAAATCAAGCGGTTATAAAGGTGGCGTGAAGATTACACTAACCAAGCAAATTCCCGCTGGCGGCGGCATGGGCGGAGGCTCCAGCGACGCAGCGTGCACTTTAAAGTCCTTGAATGCGTTGTGGGGTCTCAACTGGACCACTGAACAGTTACAACCCATTGCTGCTGAATTAGGTAGTGACGTTGCCTTCTTTCTGTACGGAGGGTGGTGCCGCTGCTTGGGACGAGGGGAGAAAGTAGAACCCCTCCAAAAAAATGAATTAGGGAATCCTATCAACCTTTTACTCTTATTTCCACCTTGGCCAGTAGCCACTCCGTCGGTGTATAAGAAGCTGAGCTATCCGGTGTGGGATGGGAAAAGTAATCTGCGTGCCTTGACAGATGTGAGCACCGCCATACAATCCGCGTGCTTTAACGTTCGGACTAATAACTTCTTGGAACTGGGTTTGGTGAACGACCTTACCAAATCGGCGGTACAGGTTGAACCGCGCTTGACCGGACTTCAAACGGTGCTCGAAAAGTTGTTCCCGGGACGGTGGTTGATGTCGGGAAGTGGATCGGTGCATTTTGTTGTACGTGCCGCTGCAGACGATCTTCAGGCGCTAAAGGAGACACTGGCCAGCCAGATTGATGTGGGAATTCGGGTACACCCCGCGACGACGTTTACACCTTAGCTTATCTATCGAAGTTGGAACGAATAACTTCGAAACCCCCGATTAACTCAGAACACATGCTATTTGCGTGAGAGCACGTGTGTCGGGTTTCTATTTGATATCATTGCAACAATTTAACGGACTGGTGGAAAGCTATGGTCGTCACAGAAGTAAAAATCAAACTTGTACCTCGTACCGATGATAAGCTATTGGCGTTTGCCAGTATCACCTTCGATCGTTGCTTTGTGGTGCGCGATATCAAGATCATCCAGGGCACACGTGCCTTGTTTGTTGCGATGCCGAGCCGCAAAATTACAGATCGTTGCGGCAAATGCAGCTCAAAAAATCATTTACAGGCTTTGTACTGCAATCACTGCGGTTCGCGCCTGGTGGTCAAGCGTCTGCGCCCCGATGACCGCGGCCGCGCCAAACTTCACGCCGACATCGCGCATCCCATCAACGTGCGCGCCCGTCGCGAAATTCAGCAGGCGATCCTGAAGGGCTACGAAGAAGAAGTCGCCCGCTCCCAGAAGCCTGGCTACGTCCCGCAGAACTTCGAAGAAGAATTCGACGCCGGTCCGGAGTACGAAGAGATTCCCAACGCCACGGGCCTGACGCCCATTGGCGGATCTCCCGCCGTGGAAGGCATTCCCGACAATCTCGACGGTCACGAAGCACAATCCAGCGACGCGTAAAAATCGTGTTGTACGTGTGGAACCCTGGGGCCAGCTGGCCCTAGGGTCCCATCTCAGTGCCACAGCGCGATCGCGACCTCGATCACAATCAACAGGATGACCGTAATTTCCAGCACCAGACTCTGGCGCCGGTCGATTTCCGCCAGCACGCTCTGATAAAGTTCATTGAGCGTCGCGAGTTTCTCCTCAACGATGCGATGGTAGTCGGCGATGTGCAGTTTCCCCGCCAGCCCCATGTAGACGCGCGCGCCGTACCAGTCGCCGAAAAACTTGGCCGTGTTCGCGACCTCGTCAGTCACTTTCGCCAGGTCCATGCGCACTTCGCTCAGCTCCCGGACCATATCGCGCGCGCTGCCCGTTGAGACCGGCGGGCCTTTCGACAGGCGGTCGTATTCGTCATAGCCCTTGTCCAGAGTCTGATCGAGATACACATCGTATTTGCGCAGCGCGAGGAGTTGCAGATTGGCAACCTCGAAGATGTAGAGAATGTCGTCGTATTGCCCGCTGGGTTCGACCATGAACGCAGCGTCCCAATCGGCGGCAACGAGATCTTCCTTGTAGTAGCTCGTCCAATTTTTCAGCGTGTCGTCGATTTCGCTGCTCGAAAGTTTGTCGGGATACGGTTCGCTGATCAGCAGCGCGGCGATCTGCGCGCGCTGTTCTTTAAAAAGCGTTTCGGCCGGCGCTGTGGTTTCGGTCAGGACATAGGTCGTGTACGGTTCCGGCTCGATCGGCACGTCGAACACTTCGTCCATGGCCGGGCGGAGCAGTGGCTTGAGCGTCTCCAGAATCAGTCCTGAAATCTGCTGCCGCTTGACCGCCTGACCGTTGCGGTACAGCGGCATCGTCGGATAGCGCGACAGGTCCATCAATCGTTCTTCGCGCGCCGTCAGGCGGAGCATGATCGCCAGTGCGCCCACTTCGTACAAACGCGCGCTGACCTGTGCGGGGCGGCCGTCTTCGTCGACGAGATCAAGATGCAGCGACGTAAGGTCAATGGCGATGGGCGCGGTGTAGTTCATGTATTCCGGCGCAGCGCGCGAGGGCTGTACGCCGCGTCCCAGCGCCGCCAGATCGCCCAGGCACTTGCGGGCCTGCGGCATATGCAGCGTTCCACCGAGATCGAAAATACGCTGAAAAATCACCTCACCGGCAAACGCCATAATCATCCTGTTCCAAAGGGTCCAGCAACTCGAAAATTTTCGCAAATTCCGAATGAAAACCGGAATGTGAAGCCTCAATTCAATTGTGCTTGATTTTCGCGCTGAAGTCCTCGAAAACCAGCACCTTTACCTTTCGCACATACTCTGCAGCCCGTGATCAATTCCTGGCCTGCGCCGCGAAACGCCTTTACAGCCAGGCGTTTCACGGAGAGATCTGTTTGGAGCTTCTCCATGAAAAAAGGCATCAGCTATTGGTCCTTTCAAGGCGGTCTGGAAGGCAAGGCCGACATCGAATCCGGCCTGAAGGAAGCAAAAGCCGCCGGCTATCAGAGTGTTGAGCTGTGCGTTCCAGGCGGCGCGCTGACCTTTGATTCCAACGAGAAGCAATGTCAGGATTTTTCAAAACTGGCAAAGTCTATCGGCATTGAGATCAGTTCGCTCGCCACCGGCGTGTACTGGGGTTCGTCGTTAACGGCTTCGAAAGCCGCCACGCGCCAGGAGGCCGTCGAGTACACCAAAAAGATGCTGCGCCTCGCCCGCTGGATTGGCGTCGACGCGATCCTCGTGATTCCCGGCGCCGTCGACGTCTTCTTTGATCCCAACAGCGAACACATTCCTTACGCCGATTGTTACAAACTGGCGAAGGACTCGATTCAATCCTGCGTCGCCACAGCCGAAGAGAACAAGGTCGCGATGTGCCTGGAGAATGTCTGGAACAAGTTCCTGCTCTCGCCGCTCGAATACCGCGATTTCATCGACAGCTTCAATTCCAAATATGTGAAGAGCTACTTCGACACCGGCAACGTCCGCATGACCGGCTTCGCAGAAGACTGGATTCAGCTGCTCGGACCGCGCATCGGCCGGGTGCATTGGAAGGATTTCAAGTTTACGTTCTTCGGGGGCGGTGAGCAGGGAGAGACCGGCGTCATTGCCGACGGCTGCCGCAAAATCGCGCAGGGAAGTTCGTGGGCCGGAGCCTACAGCTTCTGCGATCTGGGCGCCGGCGACGTAAACTGGAAGAATGTCATGGCCGCGCTGCGAACAGCCAACTACAACGGTTATGTAACCGCGGAAATGCTGCCTTGGCGCGACGGCTTGATCAAACAAGTCAGCAGCGACATGGACAAACTGCTGAAACTTTAAAGCTGACAATTTCTGTTCGGCAAACCGGTTGAAGACGCTGGAGATATAGGGGGAGTAAACATGCCCGTACGTGTGGGAGTCATCGGTCTGGGTTTCATGGGCAGGACGCACATTGGAATTCATTTAAAGAACAAGAAAGCGAAACTGGTCGCGATCTGCGATTTCGATCCGTCGCGCACGTCAGGGGAACTCAGCGGCGGCGGCAATGTAGGCAAAACCGACGACTTGAAGATCGATACCAGCGTCAAACGGTACGCCAAGCCCGAAGACCTGATCGCCGATGCGAACGTCGACTTGGTGGACATCTGTCTGCCGACCTACGTTCACGCCGAGTACGCCATTAAAGGTCTCGTCGCCGGCAAGCATGTGCTTTGTGAAAAGCCGATGACGCTGGACCTCAAGGACGCCGAGCGCATGTTGAAGGCGGCGAAGAAGTCCGGCAAGTACCTGATGCCGGCCCACTGCATGCGCTTCTGGCCGGAATGGTCGTGGCTCAAGAACGCCGTCGACACGAAAAAGTATGGCAAGGTTCACTCGGCCACGTTCCGCCGCTTTGCGTCGACGCCCGGCTGGAGCAAAGGAAACTGGATTCTCAACGCGGAGCTTTCCGGCTCGGCGCTCTTCGATCTCCACGTTCACGACACCGATTTCATCCGCTACGTCTTTGGCAATCCCAAGGCCGTCTTCTCCGTCGGCAACGGCGGCAAGGCCTCGAAGGACGGCATCGACCAGATCTTCACGACGTACATTTACAAAAACCCGTCGCTGGCGGTGACCGCTGAAGGCGGCTGGAACGCCGATCCCAGCTACGGCTTCACCATGCGCTACACCGTGGTCTTCGACAAGGCGACCGCCGATTTTGACATCGGCCGCGAAGGCAAGACGCTGCTCCTGCATAAGGCCGGTGCGAAGGATTCCGAAGTGGTGAAAGTGGAGCCCAAGACCGGCTGGGATCTGGAGATCGACTACTTCCTCGGCTGCATCGACAAGAAGAAGAAGCCGACGATCGCCACGGCCGAAGACGGCCGCGATTCAGTCTCGCTGATCTACCACGAACTGGAATCGATCCGCACGCGCAAGATCGTGAAGGTCTGAAGTCCGCGTAAAATTTGATGACGTGAGAGCGGCCTGGGAAACCAGGCCGTTTCTTTTTGCACGTCGGCCCGCCATTTCCTTGTGGCGCGCCGCCACGTCACTCCGCTATAAACGGGGTCATGCGCTCGGTCTTCCTGCTCTCGATCTGCTTTCTGCTGGCCGCGCTGCTCTGGGCGGTGCAGTTGCCCGTTTCGAGTTACGGCCTGGTGCAGACGTTGGCTGTGCCCGGCGCGGACGTGTCGGCCGCCGAAGACGAACTGCTTCACGCGGGCCAGACGGCCGTCCCCGCGCTGAAAACCGGCCTGGCCTCGCCGGTGAGTTCCGTACGGATGCGTTGCGCCCGCGTGCTGGCGCTGAACAGCGATTCCAGCGGTGAAGATGCGCTGCTGGACGATCTGCGCTCCACCTCGCTGGAAACTGCCGCGACCGCGGAAGTGTACCTGCTCTCCGTCTGGGAGCGCCGCGACAGTCCGGCTGCGGCGGTACGCGCGCGGATTGTGTGGCTGGAATCCGGCCGCAAAGACGCTGAAGAGAAGACGCTGCTGACCGAATGCCTCTCGCGAAATCCCGGCTGGGTGGGCGGCTATATTCACCGCGCCCACGCCTACCTTCGCAACGGTGAGGTGATGGAAGCCCGCCACGACGCGCTCGTCGCGCTCGCGCTGGACGCCAATCAATTTGAAGCAATGGAAGTGCTCGCGCAGGTCTTCCTGCTGCTCAACTCCCCGCAGGACGCGTACGCGTGCCTGGAGCAGGCCGTGCGCGTCAACCCGCGCCTCCGCGCGAATCTACGCGAGGACATTCGCGACGTCTTCAAAGCGCTCGACGCAGAGAAAGACCGCCAGCGCCGCGAACGCCGCCGCGAACGACCCGCGGTGTAAACGGAAGGACTGAGGACTGAGGTTACTGCGCGTCGCTCCGCTCGTTAAGGCCAACACAACAAAAACTCCCCGCGCAAGCGGGGAGTTTTTTGTTCCTCAGTCCTCAGTCCTTCTGTGCTCACTCATCGACCTGCAGGTTCCGGAACTCGCCCTTCTGGCCGATGAAGCGGATGTAGATGATGCCGTCGGAGACCAGCGTCGCGGGCGTCACGTCGAAGGCGATCTTTTCGACGGACGGTTTTTCCTCGTCGTCGACTTTCATGATCACGCCCGTCGCACCGCGTTCCACGGTCACCTTCTGCCAGTTGGGACCGGGCTTGAGGACGAAGCGGCGGCCTTCACCACTGAAACTGAAGCCCGCGGTGTCACCGGTGCCGCGCACTTCGATCGAGATCGACTTGAAGGTCTTCTTGATCTTGCGCTGCATGCTCATCAAGTCCGGCTTGGGTTCGTGCGCGTCCTGCGAGACCTGGAATGTATTGCCATTGATTTTCCAGATGCCGTGGCGGACTTCCAGGCCGGCAGCGGCCAGCGCCTTGGCGGTTTCGGCCTGGACTTCAGCCTGCGCCGATTCGTGCGCTTTTTCGTCGCGCGCCTGCGAGTCCTTGAGCGCCGCCTGCGTCATGTCGATCCACTTGGCGGCGTCGGCTTTCAGTTTCTGCGCGGCGTTGAAAGCCTGGAACGCTTCGACGTACTTGCCTGTGTAATAGCGCAGCATGCCCACTTGCATCAGGCCTTCGGCGCTATCGGGTTCCGTCGCGCGGCCGGCGATGTCCGACAGGTCGTCAGCACTGACCTGCGACCACTTGACCGGAACGGTGCCCGCGCCAACCTGCAGCACGGGGCCTTCCACTGTCGCGTCGGGCAGGATGCAGGGCTGATCGTGGTAATTGACGCGCTGATCGCGCATCTTGCCGTCCTTGATCGCCTTGGCCATGCGGGTGCGCAGGGCATTGAGCTGATCCCATTCGGCCTTGAGCTTGTTGTAGTCGGCTTCCTTGACGGTGCCGACGAGCTGATCCTTGTTGGCATCGAGCACGAACGTGGCGCCCTTCAGGTCGAAGGTTTTATACGCGGCACTGATGTCCGCCGAGAGGCGGTCGAAAATCGCCGGCGCGGCGGCATCCCGTTCGGCCTTCTTTTCCTGCTCCAGCTTGGTCTTTTCTTCGGCCTGCGCGGCATTCTTCGCGGCCGACTGTTCGGTCTCCGATTCGAGCAGCGCCTTGGCGGCGGTGTTCTTGAATTCGGACGGGAAGTTGGACTTGATGCGGTCATAGATCGCCTTCGCTTCGGCGTACTTCTGATCCTTGCGCAGCGCCAGCGCGCTCTCCATCAGCGCCGTGGCAGAACTCTTCTGGCCCTCGACGACATCATCCTTTAGCGACTTCTCCAGCGTCGCCATGTCCTTCGCTTCCTTCCACTCGTCGCGCCACTTTTCGATCGCGGTGTTGGCGTCGGCGAAGCTGTCGGTCTTGATCAGCCCCCGGACTTTTTCGCGCACGGTTGCCAGCGACTGTTCCGCGCCGAGGGAACTCTGCTTTGTCAGTTCGTCCTTGGCCTTCGTGGCGTGCTCGCCGGACGGATGTGAACCAGTGAACAGTCGGAGATGATCGACCAACCCCTTGGGATTCTTGGGGTTGTCCTTGGCGTAGAGTTCAAACGCGTGCCAATCCTGAGCTTCTTCGACTTCCGGCGTGCGGGCGTCGGGCGTCGTGGTGACGACGGGCGCCAGCAGCTTCTCGTTTTGTTGAACCACGGCCACCGCCGGGCCGCCGGCGTACGAGAAATAAATCCCCGCCACGCCCAGTCCGATCACCAATACGCTGATGATACACGTCAGGATGATCGCGCTGTTGGACGTGCGCTTAGCCACGCGTGCCGGCTTGTTGCGCTTGGAGACGATGCTCGTGTCGCCGGTCACCGGATCGAGGTTGACATCGAGCTGCTTGATGACTTCATAACCGGCGTCATTGCGCCGCGAGATCGCGCCGGGCGTGACATCATCGCCGAGGTCGCTGATGGTGTCGCGCGGGGTGACTTGCTGGCTGAGCGGAATGCCGTTGACGGCGGAGTTCATCGAACTGGAGCCCGCACCGCGGCCGGGAGTAGGGACCACGGCGGGAATCGAGGAGCTGGAGCCGGCGCCGTGCAAGCCCGGCAGACCGACGGCCGGCATGACACCGCTGGCGCCGCGGCCGGGGAATTTCATCGCGGAATTGAGCCCGCTGCTGCCGCCGGGATGCTTGTACTGCGGCGTGGGCGCGCCGACGATCGGCAGGCGTGCGTTGCTGGCGCCGCCGCCGACCCGCTTCGGACCGCTGCCGGGACGCTTCGCCGACGCGCCGTGCGTTCCATGTGAGGCGCCGTGTGCGGGACGCGACATGTGAGTCTTCAGGCGCTTGAGCCGGTTGAGGCGCGGCACTCGGCGCGCATTGACCGGAACATAATTGCTGGTGCGCAGCGATTCCGTCAATTCCGACGCGTCGTCGCCGGCCATCAGCGCCGTGCGGGCTTTGCGCAGATCGTTGAGCAGCAGAGTGGGGGAGTCGTAGCGTGCGTTAGCGTCCAACTGGAGACACCGGCCGATCAGCTTGCTGACGAATTCCGGGATGCGCGGATTGATCTCGCGAGCCGGCGTGATCTTCGACGCCGCCATGCGGAATCCCAACTGCACCAGGCCCGTGCCTTCGTGGGGCGGGCGGCCGGTGAGCATGTGGTAGCCGATCGCGCCGAGACTGTAGATGTCGGAGCGTTCGTCAGCCTGCTCGGGATCGATCATGACTTCCGGCGGCGTGTAAAGCGGCAGGGTCTCTTCCGAGAACTGCCCGGCCATCTGCCGCAGATTCAGCGCGGCGTTCTTGGGAATGCCCAGTCCGGAGAGCCGCACCACGCCGTCCACGCCCAGCAGCACGTGAACGGGGCGCAAATCGCCGTGCAGCAATCCGCGCGACGCGCCGTATTCCAGCGCTTCGGCCAGCTGCACCAGCATGCCAATCGCATCGACGGCCGGAAAGACGCCGCGCCGGTTCATGATTTTGCGCAGCGAATCGCCGTCGATGAAATCCATCACGAGGTACGGCCGGCCGCGGTCGGTGCTCATCGCCAGGATGCGCTGCAGATTGCGGTGCGACAACTCCCGCGCGGCCTGTTCGGCGGAGACCCAGTGTTCGTAATCTTCCTGCTTCGCCACCATGCCCGGATCGAGCATGCGTAACGCGACGCGTACGCCGGTATGCGGATCGAAGGCCTTGTAGAGGATGCCGGTGCTGTCTTCGCCCAGCCGGAATTCAATCTGGTACTGCCCCACCGCTCCGCCGACCTGCGTGTTGGTGGCGGTCACGGCGTGGTGCTGGCGCGTAATGGAATTGGCGTGCGTCGTCGGTGGCCGTTGGACCGGAGCAGGTATTGTGGTTGTTGCGGGCGCGGGATTTTTTCGCGTCAGCTCGCTGGGGATGAAAACAATATTGCAGCTCGGGCAACGAACCTGCGACGAACGGGAGAGCCCCGCGATGTTCAACGAGGTGCGGCAGGACGGGCAGGTCACCAGTTCGCCGGTGCCCTGGTTCTGCAGAATCGCCGAGACCTGGTGCGGCCGCAGCGCACCGCGCGCGACGAGGATTTCGCCGATCTTCTGCGTTGTGCCAAAACCGAAACCGCGAATGTCGTCCTGGACTTTCAGCGCTGCGTCAACTTCCTGCTGTGAACAGAAGTGGTGGGTGACGGCGATTTCTCCGAAGCGCTTCTTGGCGCTCCCGGTGCTCTGACCGCGCAGCACCGCCGCGATCTGCTCGTGGGTCATGTAGCCTTTTTGTGCGAGAATTTCGCCCAGCTTCGGTGCTGGCTGTCCGGTGACGTAGAAACTCTGCTGCACTTCCAGCGCTTCGCCGATCTGGTGCTCGAGCACGAAATTATAACGGACGGCGAGCGTGCCGAAGAGATTGTCCTCAACGGTGGAAAAAGAACGGCTCTGACTCATGCGGACTAACTCCCCCGAGTACTGACTACTGCTACGTCCGGCATCTTAGCGAAAATAGCTAGTTTTACAGTGTGACACGAATTCCCTGATCCGGGAATTGAGGCGACAACCACGGGGTTACTTTAGCGAATTTTCAGAGGATGCCGAATAAAAAATGCACGTGTTCCATAATTGAATTTGCAATAACTAGCTACTATTTATGCCCTTGCTTGCCTTCTTCGGCAATTCTTGCCAGAGCATCGTTCAAAGTCGGAAGAATGTTCAAGACACTGTGCGCGCCCAGCGAGTGAAAAACCACGTGAACTTTCTCTTCCAAGCCGACGACGTAAAGCGTTTTTTCCCCTTCCGTTACGACATCGGAGAAACGAATCAACGCGCTGAATCCCGCACTATTAATGTAGTCCACGCCCTTGAGCACCACGATGACGTGCTTGGCCGGGCTCTCGTCCGCCGCGTCCAACGCGCCGTCCAGGCACAAGGCCGAGTCCATCGCGCCTTTGAGCTCCACGATCAGCATGCCGTCGCGGAAGGTTTGCGTGAACGACAAGGGCGAGTACGTCGTCATGTTTTACCTCTTATACTCTGGTTACACCGATCATCAGCTCACTGCGCCGGTTTCTTCTTCAGGTCCGTGTTGATCTCTTCCTGGATGGGAATGAACCCACCCCGCTTGCGGTCGAAAACGGGCAGTACTTCCCTTTTCGACACATCTCCGGCGAATCTTAAGCTATCACTCAGAATATCGAGCTCCTGGAGCACAAAGTCAATCCGTTCCAGCTTCTCTTTGGGGGCCTGATCCATGTTTCTGCGGATCGCCGCGAGTTCGGTGGAGAGTTCACGGAAGCGCCGCGTGGCACGTTCCAGATCCTGCGCCGTCTTCTGCGCGACGTTGTACGCGTCGTCGCTGCTCGGTGCTTTCAGCAGCAGCCACGGCTTGCGCTTCAGCAGGTTGGTGGCCTCTTCGAAGTTCTCCGCGCCCATGCGGAACGCCAGGATCAGGCGTCGCAAGTCCGGGTAACTTTCGTTGAGCAACCGTTCTCCGGTCGTCAGCACGCCGTCGACTTTGCCCGCGCTTTCGTGCAGGCGGCCAGCGAGGTCCTTGGCGTTCTTCACCAGCTCCGGCAGATCGTCCTTGCTCTTGGACGTGATGTGCTGCAGGTCGCCGAAGATTGGCTTCACTTCGCCGCGCACTTCGACCACCGCGCTCTTGGCTTCGTCGGCGAGCTTGCCGACGCGGTCCTGCAGATCCTTCACCGCTTCATCGGCGATCGAAAGCGTCTTGTTAATCTGCGGCTGCACGCCTGCGACCGTGTCGCCGATGCGGTTGAGATTCTGCTTCGCGCCGTCGGCCAGGTCGTCGACCTTGTTCCAGGTCACCGGCATGCGGTCGTCGGCGAGCTTCACGATCTTTTCGATGCGTTCGGTGATCGCGTCGAAGCGGCGCAGCGCTTTGCGCACGCTCTCGCGCTCGTCCTGCCCGACCACGTCGCTGACCGAACCGAGGATTTCCTTCACCTGTTCTACGGACTTGGCGAGATTGGTAAAGAAGTCGCCGGAATGCCCCAGCATCAGCCGCCCCGCGTCGATGCTATCGCCGCTGCCGGATGCGATTTCCACCGACGTATCGCCCATCAGCGTGGTGGCGATGTTTACCTGGTCGTCCTGCCGGTAGCGTGCCTTGTCGTTTTCCTGCACCACTTCCAGCGTCAGCTTGATCATTGTGCGGTTCTTGATTTTGTCGTTGACCGCGTCGCGGAAGGTATCCGGCGGCGTCTTCTGCGCGTCGCGGAGGATCTTCACTTCCTTGTCGGAGAGAGGCAGGTTTTCCAGATCGCTGGGCTTGATCGGCGGCAGCAGATGAATGTTGGCGTCATCGAGATGCAGAATCTTGATGTCCTTCACGCGGCCGACTTCCACGCCGTTGTAACGCACCGGAGCGTCCGGGCGCAGCGACGTCACCGACGTGAAGACCACCGCGATGTCCTGCGGCTTGCGCCACATGCGCGCGACCTTGCCGTAGATGAACAGCATCGCGATAAACAGCGCCAGGCAGATCGTCAGAAAGACGCCCGCCTTCACTTCCGCATTCGAATACGTCGTGCTCGTCGACACTGTGCGTTACTCCTTGCCTTTGCCTTGCGTGCGGGCCAGAGGCCCGAGGGGTCAGGGGTCAGGGGTCAGAATTGACTGCGACCCACGGACCGAGCACGCCTGCTTGCCTTCGAACCGATCCAACAACTTCGCTCTCGTTTTAACCTCTCTCCACTGCAATGCTGTTCTGTTCTGCTGTTGCCCTTAACTTACCGCCCCAACTCAAAAGTGAACGTCCCACTACACCCTGCGCACCCCAACCTCTGACCCCTGGCCCCTGACCCCTGACCCCTCGGGCCGTCAGGCCCGCCGCGCTCACGGACTGTCCACCACCCAAGCGGCCTTCTTGCGCTCAAACGCGGGCAGCATCTTGTCCTCGGCGCTCTGGCGGACTTTCTCGACGCTGTCGCGGATGACGCCGAGCTTGTCGGTCACCAGCGTGGCCTCTACGGCGACGGCGGGGCGATCGCCATCGACGGCAGCGGTGTGCGCTTCCATCACGTCGGCGCGAATCTGGCTGATGCGCAGCACCGCCACGCACACATTCTTATAGCAGTTCACCACCGTGTTGTATTCGTACTCGCCCTCGTCCTTGTTGGAGATCATCAGGTCCTTGTTCTCGTTGGCGACGACTTGGATGACTTTGAAATTGAACACGCTGTTGGCGAACGATTCTTTCATCCGATCGATGTCTTCGCCGCTCTGCTCCATCGCCTGGCCGGCAACCGTCCGGATGTCCTCCAGCTTCATCGACAGCCCGCCGAGTCGGTCGTAGATCTTCCGGATGTTCGCGCGCATCGCGTCGTAGTTGGGTTTGCAGCGGTCGATGATCTGCCGCACGTCCGTGCGCAACTTCGCCGCGTCCTCGGAGATCTCCGTGATCGCCTTATCGGCGGTGTCGCGCGCTGACTGCACACGGTCGCGAATATCCGCCGCGCGCGTCCCGATGCCGTCGAACGTCTGCGTCACCTTCGGCTGCAGATCGTCGAGTACCTTCTGCACGTCCGCAAATTCCTTGGTGGAGTCTTCCTGTAGCGTGTCGAATTTCTTCAGCGTCTGCTCCGTCCGCGTCGTCGTGGTGTTGGCGATTTTCTGCAGCGTGTCCTGGATGTTTCCGAAGCGTCCCTGGGCGCTGGTGAAGCTCTTCCGCTCCTCCGTGCCCACCACGTCTGTGACATTGGATAGAATGACTTTCACGTCGCCCATGCTCTTGGCCAGGTTGCTGAAGAAATCGCCGGACGTGCCCAGCATCAGGCGGTTGGCCGGCGCGGTCACCAGCGGTCCGTTGCCGGAGATGATCTCCACCGCCGTGTCGCCGAAGACCGTGCTGACGATGCGGAACTGATCGTCCTGCCGGAAATGCTTGAACTCGCCTTCCTGCGCGACTTCCAAACACAGTTCGATCATCGTCCGGTTGAGCAGCTCCGTGCGGCAACGCGTATCGAAGTCCACGTCCGCCACGTCGCGAAGATTGTGCACCACCAGCGCCGGACGCAGCGGCAGGTTGTCCATGTCGCGCTTGGTCAGCGGCGGGAGCTTCTCGAGATGGTCCTCATCGAGATGGAGCACGCGCATCCACTTCACGTGCCCGATTTCAATCCCGTTGTAGCGCACCGGCGCGTCAGTGGTCAAGCCGCCGGCGTTTTCAAAGAGGACATACAAATTTTCGCGGCGGCGCCAGAACGACGAAAGCCGCCCCGTGCCAAACACAATCGCCAGCGCCACGCACGCGGCCGAAACGACGGCGATCAACGCGCCGAATTTCACTTCGCGGCTCGAATACGTCGACATCACTTCTTCCTCCCGGATGGGGGAGGTGGCGTCGTCTCTTCGTGCTGCGTGGGCAAGGGCGCGAATTCCGCGTCCGATTCGCGCAGGATCTGATCGATGTGGCTCAGGCGCGACTGGTCCGTCGAACCCGACGCGCTCAGGCTTTTGCGCACCGCTTCCAGTTCTTTGCGTAGCTCGCGGTAGTGCCGCCGCGCCAGCTCGTGCAGCCACTGATCGTTCAACTGCTGCGCCTTCTCGTCGGTTTCAGGCTTATAGCTGAAGCTCCACGGCCACGTCTTGACCTTGAAGAGCGTCCCCTCGATCTCCTGAGCCGACATGCCGTAATCGCGCAGCGTCGTGCGCAGACTGTCGATGCCTTTGTCGAGCTGATCGTCGGCGCGCGAGCAGAAATTATCAATCTTGTCGACCGTCGGTGCGAAACGTTCCGACCATTCCCGTGCGTCGTGGATCTGTTCGGGAATGAATTCCTTGTACTCCGCCGCCGACGCTTTCAATTCCTTCAGGTTCGCCATCGCGCTCTTGCGGTAATCGGCGATCCGCTCCTGCCCTTCTTTCAGCGAGGCCACGGCGTTCTGGCGCAGATCGGCGATCGCCTTTTCCGCGCGGCCGAGACTGTCCTCCATCTTCGGCTTGAGCTTCGCGACCTGCGTCTCCACTTCCTGCACGGAGAACTTCGTCGCGACCAGCCGCGTGTCGACCGAATCCCAGTTCGCCGGCAGCTTCTTGATCATCGTCTCGGACATTTCGTCCATGTTCTGCGTGAAGAGATCGAAATTATTCAGCTGCCCCTGGATGCTCCGCTTGGTCGCGTCGCCGCCGGCCATCTCGGCCATCGACGCGAGGATGTCCTTCACCTGCGCCAGGCTCTTCCCCAGGTCCGTGTACATGTCGCCGCCGACGCCCATCAGCACGTTCTTGAAATTCGGCGGCACAGGCTTTCCGGTCCCGGTGCGGATCTCCACTGAGCTGTCGCCCATCATGCTGCCGTCGATGCGGTACTCGTCGTCCATGCGAAAACGCTGCGTGTCGCTTTCGCTCAGCAGGCTCAAGCTTAAGACCACCATCGTCCGGTTCTTGATCATCGTTCGCGCTTTGGCGTCGAGCTGATCCTCCGGAATCGAGGCCATGTCCGTCCGGTCGGTGTCGCTCAGCGGCAGGTTGGGCACATCGCGCCGCGTGATCGGCAGCATCCGCGCGAGCATCGCGTCGTCGACGCGCACGATGCTGATCTTCTGCACGTAACCGATGCTCAGCCCGTTGTACAAGACCGGCGCTTCCGGCCGCAGTGAATTGGCTTGCGCAAACGCGACGTCGATCACCTGTCGCCCGCGCAGCGAATGCCCGAACTTTCCCAGCACCAAAAGCATCACCACGAACAGCGCGAGGCAGAAGGTCAGGAAGATCCCGGCCTGGACCTCGGCATTCGAAATGCGCGGTATGGGTTTGCGTTCAGCTACAGGCAAAGGCGGTTCCTGTGGAAAAAGTTCACGCTAGTGATCAGGTGACGATGTCGTCGCCGGGCAACCCGAATCCCGTGCGGCTGACTTCCACGCCGCCCGGCAGTGCGGGCCGTTCCATCGCGCCGCGGTGAAAGACGGCCGTCTTCGCTTCCACCGGGCCTTGAATGAACTTCCGCACGAACGGGTCCTGATGCATCTTGATCTCGTGCGGCATGCCCTCTGCCACGACCCGGCCGTTGTTCAACACCACCATGCGGTCGGCGACGCGGAACGCGCTGCGCAGATCGTGCGTCACCACCACCGACGTCACGTTCATCGTGCGGCTCAAGTCGACGATCAGCCCGTCGATGATTCCCGTCATGATCGGGTCGAGCCCCGAGGTCGGTTCGTCGTAAAAGAGCAGCTCGGGATCCAGCGCGATCGCCCGCGCCAGTCCCGCGCGCTTGGCCATGCCGCCGGAAATCTGCGACGGAAGCTGCCCTTCCGCTTCGCGCAGCCCGACCAGTTCGAGCTTCACTTTCACCATCAGGTCGATCATTTCAGCGCTGAGGTCCGTGTGTTCCTTCAGCGGCAGCGCCACGTTTTCGCCGACGGTCATCGAACTGAACAGCGCGCCGGACTGAAACAGAATCCCGAAGCGCCGCCGCACCGCGTCCAACTCTTTGGGCGTGATGCGCAGGATGTCCTTGCCGAACAGCTTCACCGAGCCTTCGCTGGCTTTGTGCGCGCCAATCAGGCAGCGCAGCAGCGTCGACTTGCCGCAACCCGACGCGCCCATGATCACCAGCGTCTCGCCGCGCCGAACTTTCAGGTTGATGCCATCGAGCACCCGGCGGCCGTTGAACTCCTTGACCAGATCCGTGATCTCAATCACCGGCAGCACCGTCGGATCGGCCACCGCTTTCATCACGACTGTGTGTCCGGCTTCGCTCATGGTCAGCTCGACAGAGTCCAGTAGAAGAGAATCGCGAAGACCAGTTCGGTCGCGATGATGATCACCATCGAATGAACTACCGACGTCGTCGTCGCTTTGCCCACGCCCAGCGCGCCGCCGTCCGCTTTCAATCCCTGCCGGCAAGCCACCAGCGTCAGGATCAGCCCGAACGTCGCCGCCTTCAGCAGCCCCAGCGGAATGTCCGGCCACTTCACCGAGTTGTTGTTGATCTCGATGTAATTCAGCGGCGGAATGTTGAGCATGCACACGCCGACGATGTACCCGCCGAACATGCCCATGATGTCGGCGATCAGCGTCAGGCACATCATCATCGTCATGACGCCGATCATGCGCGGCAGCACCAGAAAGCGGATGGGGGAGAGAGCCCCCGCTTCCAGCGCCAGGATTTCCTCGTTCACGTTCATCGTCGAAATTTCAGCCGCGATCGCCGCGCCCGCAAAGCCGGCCATCACCAGCCCCGTCATCAGCGGCGCCAGCTCGCGCGTCACGGCCACCGCCACAATCTGAGCCGTATGGCTGACCGCGTTGAGCTGGATCAGCATCTCCGACATCGCGACGGCTAGAATCATCCCGACGAACAGGTTGACCATGCACACGATCGGAATCGCGCGCACGCCAAAGCGGATCATCTGAACCGCAACCGGTTCCGGGCGGATTTTGGGGATGAATTTGGCCGTGTCTTTGGCCAGGAAGCCCATGTAGCCGAGTTCCTCGGCCCACTTCGCCCCCCGTCGTCCCAACGACCCCAATACGCGCACTACAACATGCATGCGAAACCGCACTCCCGGTATGTGTTACCCAAACTACCATCCAGACGCCAAACGGGCGCTGGACTCTCAGTCTTTTCGACGATTTAACCTCTGGCTTTTTAAGGGATTAACGAGTAGATGCAACGACGTTTGCGGCACCGTCCATAGTCCAGGCAACAATCAGTTAGCCATACCAATCGGCGAAGCGCCCTTTGTAGTCCGGGCGTCTCGCCCGGAGTGAAAAATAAAATGCGGAAAGCCCGATTCGTTCGTTGGACAAACCAACCCGCGAAGCAAAACTAACGTTCCTCCGGGCGAGACGCCCGGACTACAAAAGGCCCGCCATGCCCCAAACCTTAATCATCGTCGCCGTCGACGCCGAACTCGCCGCCCTCCGCCCGAAGCTCGGCCTCCACGTCCCCATGCGCCTGGGCCCGTACGTCGCGCAGTGGTTCGCCGACCGTAGCGCCTATGTCGTCGTCGGCGGCATCGGCCCCGCCGAATCCGCCGCCGCCACCGCCGCCGCGCTCAGCGCCAACCCCAATCTCGAAGTCGTGATCAGCGCCGGAATCGCCGGCGCGTTCGAAGCCTCCGGCGCGAAGCTCGGCGACATTGTCGTCGCCACCCGCACCGTCTTCGCCGACCTCGGCGCGCACTCCCCCGAAAAATTCCTCGACGCCCAATCGCTAGGCTGGCCCGGCTCCGTCACCGAATGCCACGCCGAAACCGTCGCCGCGTATGCGAAGCGCATCCAAGCCACCGGCCTCCGCGTCCACACCGGCCCCATCCTGACCGTCGCCGCCGCCACCGGCACCGCCGCCCGAGCCGCCGAACTCTACGCCAAATACAAACCCGTCGCCGAAGCCATGGAAGGCGCCGGCGTAGCCGCCGCCGCGAGCAAATTCTCAGTCCCCAGTCCTCAGACCTCAGTCCTGAAGTTCATCGAGATCCGCGCCATCAGCAACGCTGTCGGCGACCGCAACGTCGCCGCCTGGGACATCCCCGGCGCGCTGAAGTCGCTGGCGACTGCAATGGAAGCGTGCTGACATGAAAAAGCTCCGACTTCTCCACTCCACCTGCCCGAACGACACCTTCGTCTTTCACGCGTGGACGCACGGCCTGATCCCCGGCGCGCCCGAAGTCGAACTCCGCTACGCCGACGTCGACGAAGCCAACGCGCTGGCCGTGGCCAACGACCTCGACGTGGTCAAAGTCTCTTACGCCGCGCTGCCCTGGCTGCTCGACCGCTACGCGCTGCTGCCGTGCGGCGGAGCTCTCGGCCGAGGCTGCGGCCCGCTCGTCCTCACCAAAGGCCGCACCGATCTCACCGGCGCGCGCGTCGCCGTCCCCGGCGAGCGCACGACTGCGTACCTGCTCTTCCGCCTCTACGCCAGCGGTGTGAAGCTGGGAAAAGTCGACGTGCTCCCGTTCCCCGAAATCATGCCCGCCGTCGCCGCCGGAAAATACGACGCCGGCCTGGTCATCCACGAAGCCCGCTTCACGTATCAAAGTCACGCCCTGACCAACCTCGTCGACCTCGGCGACTGGTGGGAAAAAGAAACCGGCGCCGCGATCCCCTTGGGAGCCATCATCTGCCGCCGCGACATTCCGCCCGAACCAATCATCGCCGCGATCCAAAATTCCGTCACGTACGCCTGGGCCAACCCCGAAGCCTCCCGCGCCTACGTCCAAAAAATGGCGCAAGAGATGGACCCGAAGGTAGCGGACGCCCACATCGCCCTCTACGTCAACGCCTCCACCCGCCAGATGACCCCCGAAGATTTCCGCGCCGTCCGGACCCTCTTAGACCGCGCCAGCGCCGCCGGCCTGGCGCCGAGAGTGTCGATCTGAAGATCGATGAGCGAAGCGCGTATCTGTGTGTCAAGGGGCAAGCGGCCGTAAGCTTGCTCCTTGCTCAGCGCACCCCACTGGATTGACGCACGTCCACTCGGTTGAAAACCCCGAATCCGATCGCGCGAAAATCGAGAGTCACAGCCCTGCGCCCATCTTTTTCAAAGCCTGTGCGCGGCGACTGACCTCGCGTGCGCTACGTTTGCAATTAAGTCCGTTGCTGTGTGCCACTGGTGGAGCCGTTAACCACCAGTGCGAACTCGCAAAGAGATGCCGCAGGTGCGTGAAGCGTACGAATTCGTCACCGGTCCCGCGGCTGCCCAACCACTACCGACGCGGAGCGTGATAGAAACCAACACTCTGCGCGGTTTTTTGCATCGGCAGATTCTCTGAGGCCGTCAGGCATGTGGCCAGTCGGCCTTCTGCGAGAATGGCACGCGTTACAAATGAGACGACGGATTTGCCTAATCCGCGACGTTGATGTTCAGGGCTGGTTTTTACAGCAGCGACTTCCCAAGCGCTGTCAGAATAGCGCCAAAGTGCTGCGATCGAACAAATGCTGGCACTTTCAATTACTGCACAGTAGCGGTACTGCATATCCCTGAAACTTAACCATTCTTCTATCGACAGTGGCTGAAACCAGAACTTGTTTACCGCAACGAAATCCTCCTCCCAATCCAACCACCGCACACTATGGAGTTCACAAGGGCGAAAGGTGGCGAGAGTGCATTCCTGATTGCAATGCTGAGGCATGGCATTTTAAATATCACGAACAGTGACTTAATCAACAGGTTGAGCACCCAACGGGTGGCAAGTGTCCCTATCGAAATCTATCATCCAAGCAGCTTGCGCTTAAGAGAGGGTGCCACGGGTCTCGCCGTTGAGACCCCTGCCGAGACGCCGTCGCGTTTGCAATTAAGGCCCGTTGTTGTGTGCCACTGGTGGCCGCCGTTAGCCACCAGTGCGAACTCGCAAACAGAGGCCGCTGGTTCGTGAGGTGGTTGAATTCGTGAGCGGTCCTGCCGCCGCCGTCCATGCCGTTGCTTGCCACCGCCTTCAGTGTTCAGGCGGTGGAGACTGTTGATGCAGTTACCGGCAGCCGGCTTCAGCCGGTCTTTCCCGCAGTTGCAATGGCGCGTCGCGATGTGCGAGCGATGTTCGAGCGGAACCGTCATGCTGTTGACGGGTGCCGTGCCGAGCGCAGCGCAGTTCCCTTAGCCCAACGGGCTAACGGCTACCAAGCCCAGGGTTGCGCCGCAGCGCTACCCTGGGAAAACGTCCACCACCCGCGCGGAGCAACCCTGTAGGGGTTGCGGCATCATGCCCTGCGCGCCTCACGGCGGCGGACAAACAATTCCATTTGGCCGCGCACCCACGCCCGCATCACTGAAATTAGACTGGTTTGTTTACGATTTTAAAGGACAAGATTACCTGCTCAAATTAGGAAATGATTGGAACCTAAAATGTCTAAAGACAACTCAATATCCGTCGACAAGCTTTGTAAATCCGACCTCGAAACGTTTCCGGTCTGGACCTACACAAATAGCGATAAGTCTGGCGAATTGATTGTGCGGCCTGTTAAGAGGATTCCGGTAGAAAATTTGAGCGGGAAAATTGTGGCCTTACAGGTCAAACTTGCAAACGGCACAAAGGTCTTGGCGACAATCTCTAACATAGATGTTAGTAATCCGGAATTGACTAAACATTTTCTCGGAATCTCATTCTTAAAGCGAAAGCGTTGGTTTCACTTGGCCCGCTATCATGATTTTGACTACAAGAAACGTGGTCCGGAGCAATTGTCGAAATTTCTTGAGATCAAGTTGGACGATATCTTTCCAATAGCCTATGACCTATCTAAATTCTCAAAAGGACACATTCAATCATTGGCGGGAATTATTACAAAGGAACCTGATATTAGATATACCCGGGCTGAAATTATTGCGCTGGCCGTTCCTCGGGTGCAGCAAGACGCGCAAACGATCCATTGAGTACTTGATACTGACTGACGACGGCGTATCGAACATTCTGCGTGCGTCGCGATTGCAATTGATGCCGTCATCGTGTGCCACTGGTGGCGGCCGTAAGCCACCAGTGCGAACTCGCGGACAGCGGTTGCTGGTTCGAATGGTATTTGATCGCGAGAGACGTTCTGCCGCTGCTCGGCCTGAAAGGCCGACCGCCAATAGCCAAGGGCGGCAGCCCTTGGTGGGTGTGGCATTATCTCTCCTGAGACCTGGAAGGTCGACCCGTGGCCGCGCGCGAAATCGAGTGCCCTTGACCTGCCCCCGGAAATTTGAGCCAGCCTGAAATAGAGGATCCCTGTACATTTTTGATGGAGGGATCAGCCATGAAGGGCAAACGGTATAGCACGGAACAGATCATTGGTATTCTGAAAGAGATCGAAGCGGGCGCATCGATTGCAGAGACGGCGCGCAAGCACGGCACGTCTGAAGCGACGATTTACATCTGGCGAAAGAAGTTCGGCGGGATGGACGTCTCAGATGCGCGGCGGTTGCGAGAGCTGGAGAGCGAGAACGCGCGGCTGAAAAAGATCGTGGCGCAGCAGATGCTGGACAACGATGCGCTGAAGGATCTGCTCACAAAAAAATGGT
>JBBRPR010000020.1:0-135165 GCA_038227875.1 Planctomycetota bacterium | reverse complement strand
CGACGATGGATGGCCATTACTTTCCTCCTGCATAACGATCCCTTCTGGCGGACCTACGCCGCCGCAAGGGAGGAGGATTTACTCAACCACTAATACTAATTAAGCGTGAGTCAGACTCGGGAAGTACGACACAGGTTCTCATTGAGAATCGGCGATAGCCTGCGCCGGAAAATTGATGAAGGTCTATCCGCAAGTCGCTACGGCATCGTGGTTCTTAGCAGGAGTTTTTTCGTTAAGAACTGGCCGCAGCGCGAACTGGATGGCCTCACGACACGCGACTTGGGCGAGCAAATGATCTTGCCAATCTGGCACAATGTCTCATTTGATGAAGTGAAGAAGTATTCCCCGCCGCTCGCAGACAAAGTGGCTGGCAATACGGCAAGCGGTATTGAGCATCTCGTCCGGCAGATTCTTGAAGTCGTGAAGCCTGCGCAACCCGCCCGGTCAACTTCGTCGCCCAAGAGAGACGAATATTTAAAGCTGGCCAACCGCTTGGAAAAGCTGATTAAGAACGCAGAGCTTGATTGGGACTTGGCACAGCAGGACTTGAAAGCCGCGATCCAGGCGCTTCGCGGGCTGGACACTCAGCTTGTCCAATTCGTGAAAGATGCCCAGGACATGGTGCCGATTGACATCATGAATCAGATAACTCTCACACTGAAACAGTTGAGAGGCTTGACCAACGCGCCCATGACGAGACAGGCAGCACTGGACTTGTTCAGTAGAGGCGGGCTTCTATTTATGACCTTTAGAGAAGCGCTTGAGCGCATTCGCAAGATGGCTGTATGACGCCGTTACTGCCCTGCAACAATCTGAAATCCCGCGTGACTTCAACGCGAGTAGTCCTAAGATTTCCTTCGTGATGCTTTCCGCCGCCCTAATTGCCAGCCGACGCAGGATCGGCTTGGGTTCCCTACCGAAGGACCGCTTTCCAAGGCGGTTCAGACATCGTTCTTGGCGATGCAAATCCGGCCGACACAGGCCCGGCAGTAGGCCCCGGCATTTTTTCCGAGGGAGCCGGGGTAAAATTTACGCCTTCTCTTACTCCTACGATGCTTCTGGCAACCGCTTGCAGATGCGCAGGGAGAGTACACTCAATACGGAAACGGAATCGGCGTACTATTCCTACGCGGCGGATACCTCGCTGGTGAAGCGACTCGTACAGCCGAGTGCCACTGCAACGTACTACTTCTACGACAACAATGGCGCACGTACGGCGATGGTGGAGGGGGGAAGTCCGACATACTACCAGTATGGGCCGCATGGGTTCATCACGGCGATAGCGCCACCATCGTCGCGGCAACTGATCGCCAAGCAGGCGCTGGAGCTTGAACTTCGAAAAAAAGTGAGGGCGCTAGAGGAAGGCCGGAGACTGTGACGCGCCTGATGGACGAGAGGTCTTCAACAGGGAGCAAGTATTCTCTGTCGCTGGTATGCGCGGTGGTCGGTGTGCCGCGCTCGTCGTACTACGAATATCAGCGCAAATTGCGGCAGGCGCAACGGGAGCGAAAAAAGCCTGGTCCCAAAATGCAGGCGGATGATGTGCGGCTGCTGGAGTTGATCCGCGAGGTCTTGAAGCGCTCTCCATTTCACACCGAGGGAACGAAGAAAGTTCATCGGCGGCTGCGCGCCTGGTTTGAGGTGCGGGCCAGCCGGGGGCGTATCAACCGGTTGATGCGGGAAGCGGGCTTGCTCTCGCCACAGCGGATTGAAGCGGACCGCAGTCAAAGGCCCCATGAAGGCACGATCATTCCCGAGAATATCGACCTGCTATGGGGCACCGATGGAACGCAGTTCGGCATGGGCAACGGACGCTTGTTGTGGCTGTTCGCAGTGATCGATCATTTCTCGTGCGAAGTCTTGGGCTGGCACATCATCGAGGTCGGCCAGGGCGATGCATGGGCCGCGTTGGAACCCGTCAAACAGGCGTTACGCAAACGGCGCGGCGCGCTGAAAGAAAAGTCAGGCGCAGGCATCAGCATCCGGCACGATTGGGGGCCGCAGTATGTCGCCGGCGATTTTAGAAAGGACCTCGATTTTCTGGGACTGGGCAACAGTCCTGGGTTTGTGCATGAACCTGAAACCAACGGCGTGATCGAACGCTTTTTCCGGACGATCAAAGAGGAATGCCTGTGGGTTCACGATTTCACCGACGCGGAGCACGCGCGTCAAGTCGTCGGGCAATGGATCGCGACCTACAACAGTGAATGGCTGATCGAGCGTCACGGTTATCGTGCGCCGTGGACCGTGCGAATGGAGCTGGAAAAGGCGGCGGCTTGACGCAAAGAAACGGAAGTAGTACTTTGTCGAAGTTCGGCGAAACGGAAGCAGGTCATGCTGGGAAGCAGCCTGCCGAGGGATAGCCGAATCCTGCGGCGGATCAACGCGTGAAGCCCGGTGCTACCTCGGCCGGGCTTCACAGAGTTTCTCACGATCCATTGCAGGACATGCCTCCAAAATCCCGGGGTTTGGGGCAGAGCCCCAAGCTGCTGCAGACGGCTTGATGGTTGTTTTTTCCGGAGGCTTTGTGGCTTCCGGAGTGTCCAAAAGATTCAGGCCTATACAGCAGCGCTTGTGGTTGTTACAAAAACACGGTCCGGGTGCTACCGACCTCCCAGTACGGACGCTCAAACTTGGGTGTTGATTTTTCAATTGAGGCGTAGTAGGACGACGCCATGCTCACTATCCAAGGAATGGTCAAAGCGGCGGACGAGTTCGACCGGCGAATGCAGCGTGGCATTGCGCCGGAAGCCAAATCGATAATGGCCGAGAACAACGCTACTGAGCGCGACTTTCTGGTACGATCACGCCGCGCCTTTATCTACCTATGTAGACTGGCCAAAATGCCGCCGCACCGACTACCTACCGGAAACGAATGGCATCGCGACACTCCAAAGCCGATTCGAATTTCATACGTTTCCAGCGATCTGGACGGCTGCTTAAAAGCACTGGCGCAGGGGAGCGCTGTATTGGAGCGCCGGGATTCCATTCTCGGCCAGCTTCAAATGAACGTTTTAGAAATTGAAGAACTTTGCCGGCGAGACGGAACCGTGCCTGCTGGCTTGCCCAATCAGAGTGGCAACGCGTATGCGATGATGAAGTGGATGGCGACGCGTGCGAATCTCGATCTGTATCTTAAACAGGTGGATGTCGCATTACCGCTGTTTCAGCATACATCGGCGCAACGCTGGCCCGGCACACCCTTGCCCACAGGTGTTCGGTTTGCGCAACATCGGTATGCCTGGCACCCCACAACCAACAAACATGAGCATACTTGGAATTTTCAAACTGGATTCCTAAAAGCGAAACACCAGCACTTTGCGGCTGTTGCACAGATCGGCGAGCATGGGCTAAAAGCAGATTCAGCAGCTATCCAGTGCTTTCAGCGGTTCATTGATTCCATAGAATTCATTGACATGTCCTACGAGCTTGACGAGATGTTGCACGGACGGTTATCCATATCTGACGCGGCACAATGCGGTCAATCGGGCACCAGGCTTTGAAGCAACCGCGCAAGTGGCTGGTCCTGTTTAAAAGTGCGTCTTCAGCACTTTTGAGGACACAAATGTGCCGAAATAGCGCTTTCTGTTAATGCGAAGGGTTTTGGTTCGAATCCAGATCGGGGAGTCGCTCTGGACGCTGCCTCAACCGGTCGTCACCCACCGCACGAGGCAGCGCCGCAACAGCCGGGTCACGCAAGAGCACCCGTACATCCTTCGGCCCAACCACGATCTCCTGGACAAATGCCCCCAGCACCGCCTGCTTCTTATCCGGGCTCGACAAGTCATCCGCGAAAACCTGCCGGAAGGCGGCGATATACTCGTCAGCCTTGACCTTCTCAGCCGGGACCGCCTTCTGCTCCAACTCCACGACCCGCGACAACGCCAGCTTGAACGACGCCTCATCCTTCTCCAACCGGGACAACAGCGAATCAGGCGCAAAGCCCCACGGCCTAGATTCAGCATTGGCCTGCAAGCGTGCGGACTCGACATCATTGCAGTTCCACTCCAGCGGGTGGCCGTGGCGGGCCGCTTCCAGGTGAGCACGGGTTTTGAACGCGCCGATGCCGGCCTCAATGGCGCCATTGTAGCGCGGGAAGTAGGGTGGAGACAAGAGCGGAGTAACTTTAAAGTCGTAAAGCAGCGCCGCTATCCGCTTCAATTTTGTCCAAAGAGATTCAGGCCGCCCCAGAACGAAAATGGGGCTAATCGGTACCGGTTTTCGGTACAACCGGCCCGAAATCAGGTACGCGCGGCCAAGAAATTCGAGCCAACGCCACCAAAACCGCACTTGAAAGCCGCGCAATCTCAGTGGATGGAGTGGTTCGCGTGGGGGTTCTCAGAGCTAAAAAGCATGTGCTTTCCGCGTTACAATCTATTTAGGACGTGGCGCGAGATGGATCTAAAATCCGCGGCTTTTCGCGTTACTATAGAATAGTATATGGATATTCAGTTTTTAGTTGCACCGACTTCACGAACGTAATAAACCGACCTAAAATTAGAGGCAAAACGCGTTATAATAGGATGTAGATGGCGTTGCTATCGGCGACGAAAGTTACTGAAGATCGGCTAAAACCGTGCGCCTTCCGCGTTAGAAAAGAATGGGTAGAGTTTCCATTGCCTTGGCCCATCATTGTGAGGAATCAGAATGGCCATTAAAAGAAGGAAGCTACCACGCGCCAAGACCGTTCGAGACGGGCGGACAGAAATGAATCTGGCTAATGCCAGGTTAGAGCGGGAGCTCCCTACTAGACTGCGTGGACTTATCCCCGTCCCGAGCCCCGGGCGGGCCGGATTGGTTAACCATCTCTACGACAGCGGGGGACGCGGCGCGAAGCTGAATTACGCATTCTTTGATGATTATTGGGACACTTTTGTTAACAGATCAAGCTCGATCTGTTTGAAGAACTTTTCAATCTTTGCCACGGAAGAAGAACTTCAGATGTTTATGCAACGGCAGTATCCAGTTATTTACGATCGGTGGAAAGAGCCTCCAGGAACGCTCGGTTGGCCGCATGAACCGTGTATCGCAATTACTTTACAAACTAAAATGGTAACGTTCTTCGATCGCGTTGTCGTACTTGCGTCTGCAGAATTCAACCTGCTTAGTTTCATCGTTGATCACTTCAAGTCAACGGGCGACCCGGTCACGCTTAAAGAAATTCGGGATGAAATTTCCTGTAGTACCAACCTTGCGCCCATACTTAGTGTCATCCGCAAAAAGTTCCACACAACCGCGAAGAAGACGTTTGAGAAGGAGTTGCAAATCGCTGCGATGCGTCTCCTGAAAGAGGGACTTCTACCGGTATCGCAACGTAAAGAAGGCTATTATGTGAAGCGACCCGAGCTATACCACGTACAGTAAAAGTGGGACCGTTTTGTTATCCCGTCCCCACGGTTGCCGTGGTTTTCGGCTGGCTGGCCGGTTGCAGCGGCGGCAGGTCCTTCCAGCGCGACGGGATCGACGCCTTCGGCTTGTCACCGCGCTTGTTCCGAAAGCAATACAAATGTCCGCTGAGCCGGTCGGCATGCAGTCCGTCGCGCACCATCCCGCACAATCCCGTGAAAGAACGGCGCATGTCGGCCGGCTCGCGCGACAGAAAGATGCGCAACGCTGCCGGAATCAGCATCATTATGCTTCCTCCGCACGTCCGGACCTTCACGCAGCCGCAGCTTGATTCTCGGCCCCACGAGTTCGCAGGCCCAGGCGAAGGCGACTGACGCACGGGCAGGTTCATCTTTGAGCCGCACGGCAATGAATGCCGGGTGGGCCGCGGCCTTCGACTTCAGCCGCCGCCGCCAACACGTGAACGTCGACAGTGCGATGCCGACACAAAACGCCCTCTGCGACAGACCGCTCTAATCGCATTGCTCCGAAAGCGCGGCCACCTAAGAATCGTTCCGCCATCGACATCCCGTGAATTTTCCACGCGCCACTCCCTCCATATTCAACGGGGGCAGTATGCGCTACTCTTCGCCTTTGGGAATACGGGATTAGAAACGCTCCCAGTAAAAGCGGCGCACAAGAAAGCACACAACCTCTCCGCAACTTACACACGCGAAATACGCGGATACTCCTTTGGTCGCACCACTGGAGCCGCGTCATGAAGCTGTCGCAATCCGAACTTCAAACCACCTTTGGTCACCTGTCGCCGGTGCTGAGCGTATCGCAAGCGGCAGCTGCACTGAATGTTCCCATCAAAACCATTTACGAGTGGTCGTCACAGGGCCGGCTTGATGCCTGCGCCCGGCGACGGGGCAAGCGCCTGCTGATCCTCCGTGACAAATTTTTCCAGGAGATCTTCGATGGCAAAGACTGGTAAGTCCGCCGACGCGCCGGCGCGTGAGCGTGTTGGCGAGCACGTGACGATCTTCCGCCGCCAGGACGTGTGGTGGGCCGAGTTTCTCGTCGAAAAGAAACAGCGTCGCATTTCTCTCAAGACCCGGAACCTCAAGCGCGCCAGGCAGGAAGCCTTGCGCTTGGAAGTCTCCCTTCAAGAAGGAACTCACAAGGTCCCGCAAAAGGCGCCGCTGCTGAGCGACTTGGCCGCCGAGTATCTGGCGTACCTGACGGTGGAAGGCCGGAGCGTCTCGACGCTCAAGCGCTACAAACCTGAGATCAACCGTTTCGTCCAGTTCGCCAGCGACCGCGGGGTGCTCCGCGCCAACGATTTCAGCGTGCGCCTGTTTGATCAGTACCGGGCGCGCCGGGTTTCGGAGAAGGCGGAGTCCGCCACGATCTATCACGAGTCCACAGTACTCAAACAGTTGCTCAACTTCGCCGTCCAGCGCGAACTGATGCCGTTCAGTCCATTGAAGAATGCCAAGCTCAAGAAGCCGTCCAAGCGCACTCAGCCGGCGTTCGATCTCGAACAGGTCGAGTTGATCTTGAAGCACGCCGGCAAGCGCTGGAGGGACGTGTTCGAGTTCCTGGCGTGCACGGGCTTACGCATCGGGGAATTGTGCTGGCTGACGTGGGAGGACATCGACGAAGCCTCCGGCTTTGTGCTGGTGCGTGGCAAGCGTGACTGGCGCCCCAAGGATAAGGACGACCGCAAGGTACCGTTTAATGATCGTCTGCAGGCCCTGCTGCAACGGTTGCCGCGCTCTCCGGGCTGGGTCTTCAAAGGTGGAAAGTGCAAGCGATTCCCCAAAGGAGGTCAGCAAATCTCCGGAAGACGGGCGCTGAGCGCGTTGAAGCGCACGCTAGAGCGGGCCGGTCTCGACGAAGGCAAGCTGCATACGTTCCGCAGCTTCTTCATCACGCATTCGCTGCTTAACGGCGTGGGGCCTTACGTCGTGGCGGACTGGGTCGGTCATTCCAGCCTGGACATGGTGATGCGCTACTTTCGCATGCTCAAGAACGATTCGCGCAAGGCGATGGTCAAAGTCTCCTTCTCCGCCGCGCTTCCCGTCTCCGCGGCGGTACCGGCCCCAGCGGCAGTGGCGGCTGCGCCGACGGCGGCGGCGGCGGCGGTCGCCGGTCGTGTGTGTGAGGCCGTCAGTGAGCGGGATGGAATCTAGTACAAATCTAGGACAATGGCGCGATTCGGGGAGGACGAGAAAATGGAAGTCAAGGATGAGCAAGGAGATAAGACGGGTGGAAACAAAACTGGCGGAGAGGGAGGGATTCGAACCCTCGAGACGGTTACCCGCCTGCGGCCTTAGCAAGGCCGTGCATTCGACCACTCTGCCACCTCTCCGCTGTCTTGAGGCGCTCGGTCTTTTGAGCTTCTACTATTACTCGACTCCGCGTGTACTTTCCACTGCCGAATGATCCCGTGCTCAAACACTCCTTCAAATATCGTGGCGTGGCTCTTTTCTGTGGAAGCGTCGGGCGAGGGCGCGTTAGAATCACCTGGCCTTTTCCTCCTTTCTTCTCACGAGATACGCGGATCTATGCTTCGATTTCTGTTCCTTCTGGTTTGCGTCCTCTCGTTCGCCAGATTCGCTAACGGTGCTCAGGAAAATGTGAAAGACGATGACCTGCTGCAACTGGTCATTGCGCGCGCGGCGAATTTGAAGAACGAAAGCGTCGCGCTGGAGTCGGCCAATGCCCCTCACGCGAAATTTGTCTCGGCGGACAAGAGCATGCTCACGGTCGATATCGGCGGGCAGGCTCAGCCGATTCCATGGAAGTTGATCAGCGCGAAAGATGTCTTCGGTATCGCGCAGGTGGCGGCGGCCAGCGCCGATGAGCTGATGCTCGTCGCACGGTACGCGCATCAGGTCAGCCAGGACACGCTGGCGGAGAAACTGCTCGATAAGGCGTTGAAGATCGACGCCTCGCGCGCCAAAGACATTCAGGCGCTCTACGAGTCGATCAAGTCGGCAGCGCCCAAAACGGCTTCGGCTCCCGCGACTTCGGGAACCACGCCGACGACAAGCGCGAAGACGATTCCGGCCGGGCCGTGGCAGTGCCTGGGGCCGGGTGGCGGCGGCACGATTTACACTCCGACGATCTGTCCTAGCGATCCGAAGACGGCGGTGGTCACGTGCGACATGAGCGGCGTGTACCTGACACGCGATGGCGGACGGCATTGGCGCGTGCTGCCCGGTTTGCGGTACGGGCACGGCGTCGCGTTTGGCGCGGATGCCAGCACGATCTACGTCGGCGCGGCGGACAAGGTCCACCGCTCGATCGACGGCGGTGCGACGTGGCAGGGCATCACGGCGGACCGGCAGTTCCCGCTCTGTTCGGGGCACGTAGTCACGGTTGATCCGGAGGATCCGAAATCCATCTGGGTCGCGTACGGGCGCGGCGGTGAGGCAGGGTTCAAAGATTATGGCGGCCAGAAGTGCGTCGCGGAACGCAGCGTCGATGGTGGCGGTACGTTCAAGGATGCGTCGAAAGGTCTGCCGGATGGCGCGGGGTTGGTGAAGAAGATTGCGATCGATCCGTCCTCGCCGGTGGGGAACCGGACGCTCTTTGCGGCGACGTCGAATGGGTTCTACCGCAGCCGCGATGCGGGGCAGACGTGGGAGAAGGCCGGCACCGGGCTGCCGCGGCCGGATCTGCGAGACTGCGTGTGTATGTTCGACAAGTCTTCGAAAAAGTGCGCGGTACTTGCAGCTCTGGAGCCGCCAGGCGGCGTGTACCGCTCGGACGACGGCGGGAGTTCGTTTGTGGCGTCGGGACGCGGGCTCTCGGACAAGGAGGACGGCGCGGGACTGAATATCGAGCAGCTCGCAGCGGGCTGGTCGGATCCGAACATCGCTTACGTCGCCGGCCCGAACTGCGCTGTGACGCTCGATGGCGGGAAGTCGTGGCGGAAACTGTACGCGGACGCGACCAAGGGCGCGGGATGGCTGATGACATTCTTCCCGTGGTCGCACGACGGCTTCCGCGCGGTGGGATGCAATCCGAAGAATCCCAAGCAAGTCTGGTTCTCCGGCGACATGCAGCTGTTCACCAGCGAAGACGCGGGCGCATCGCTGACCGAGACCAACAGCCATCCGTACCCAGAAGAGACGCCGCGGTACGTCTTCAAGGAACAGCACACGAAAGTGCCAATGAAGGCGCCGTTCTATTTCGATGGCGGCGGGCTGGAAGTGACCTATTGCTATCAGGTGATTCCCGATCCCAAGCGCGCGGATGTCTGGTACGCGTGCTACGCGGACATCGGGTCGTTCCGCACGGAGGACGGCGGGAAGTCGTGGACATACAACGAAGGGATCTGGAACACCGGCATCAAGTCCGAGTGGCGGAACTCCTGTTATGAGCTGGCCGTCGACCGCAGAGTTCCGGGGCACTTGTACGGAGCGTTCTCGGGATTTCACAACCTGCCGGGCGCGGATTTCGCACCGGGCGGGCACGGCATTGGCGGCGTCGCGGAGTCCAGCGATGGCGGAAAGTCGTGGACGCCCTTCGAGAAAAGCGGGCTTCCCGAGTTGCCGTGCACGTCCGTGTTGATCGATCGCAAGTCGGGGGCGCTTTACGTGGCGGTGTACTCGAGCGGCGTGTACCGCTCCACCAACGGCGGCAAGAATTTTGAAGCGGTCAACGCGGGATTGCCGGGCAGCCCGCTGGTGTGGCGGCTGCGGCAGACGCCGGACAATACGATCTACCTGGCGTGTACGCGCGGCAAACCCGGCGGCGTCTGGAAATTTGAGGAAGGCAAGTCGGCATGGTCGCGGGTCGACAAGTCCCCCGCCCTCGCCGACATTCGCGACTTGCGCGTGATGGAATCGGGCGGCAAGGAGAACGAGAAGTTCCTCATCGCAGCGGTGGAAGGCCAGGACGGGGGCGTGTACGCGTCGAGCGACGGTGGCGAGACGTGGAAGAAAGTCTTCGCCACGCCAGTGCGCTCGGCGGACCGGTCGCCGGACGGGAAAACGTGGGTAGCGGGTGGCGAGGGTCTGTTTCATAGTCTAGATGGCGGCGCGAACTGGGCTAAGATGAACGACTTTCCATTCGGTGGAATAGACGACACGACATTGAACCCGCGTAATCCGGGTGAAGTCTGGATCGGTACTTCCGGCTGCGGAGTCTTTAAGGGCAGCAGCCAATAACTTACTTTGAGGCCGGCAGTTCGACTGTCTTGACGGCGGTGTCCGGCGCCTTCGCTCCGGAATTTGCTGGCGCGGGCTTGTCGGCTTTGTCGGCTTTCTCCAACGGCCAATCGAAGGCCAGCGTCGTGCTGGCGGGACCGGCATTGAAACTTGGGAGCGACTTCGCATCGCTATCCGGAGCGAGGACGATGTCGGTAGGACGGAAGACTACTTTCACTTCGTAGTGCCCGGGCTTCATCACGTACCAGGTGCCGAGCGGGATGGCGACGCTGTGCGCGCGACCGCTGAGCAAGGTGACTTCAACATCGCGCATGGAGTTGTAGGGCAACGGTGGGCTGACATCGGCAACAGTGACGCGGGTCTGCATCGCAGCCACGCGCGGCAGTTCGCGCAGTTCCTCCGACTTGGTAAACGCGTACTTCAGGGAGACGGTGTAGAGCGGCTCGATGACCATGATGTCCGGCAAGGTCATGCGGTTGCTGGAGGTATTGGTGACGGTGGCGATGATGAAGAGTCCGCCGGGCGTGCGCTCTTCGGTTTTCAGTGTCAACGTCGGCGCAATCTTCTGCGCGGTGGCGGTAGTAGAGCCGCCGGTGGATTCGACATGCGGCTGTTGAGTGAGGTCGACCGTACCGACCCAAATGTAATAGCCAAACGCGCCTCCTCCAAAAATGAAGAGGAAAGCGAGCATCATATACGCGGATCGTTGAACGCTTTGTGCGCTTCGGCTCATGTCACGCTCGTTATTTGTCGGAGTTGACAACCAGCTTCAAGCAGCAGCGGAAGCCGACGTCCTTGTACTTATCACTCTTCAGGCGCGAAGGATCTTTGTCGTCGCAGCTGGAGAGCTTGGCCGTGGTATTGAATCCGCCGCCGACCACCGTCACCAGATTGTCATTGGGATTCAGAGACGGATCGATCACGAATTCCCAGACGTTGCCGCTCATGTCGTAGACGCCAACGGAATTTCTACACGGCTTTTTGGAGCCGCCGGCGACGGTTGCCTTGCCTTCTGTATTGCAGTTTTCAGGCACCGGCTCGATGCCGTAGGGATACGGTTGTGTGAAATTAGGACCGCCTTTGCACGCCGAGTTCCAATCAGACAGGGAGCAGAGTACCTTGCCCTTTGCGGCGCACTTGGAGATCGCGTCCAAGTACAGCACTTCCGTTTCGGGCATCTTGCCTTGCTCATTCGGGTATTCGAAACGGTCGATGCAGAAGGCCACGGCGCGCTCGTGACTGCCCCAGAGCTTCGTTTTCAATGGGTTGCTCTGCTGGTACATGCGCATGTTGTTGGACTCTTTTTCGCAGGTCACCAGGTCTTCAATGTACTGGAGAAGCTGGATGACTTCATCCCGGTCCGCGCCCTGGTCGCGCGCGGTTTCGATGAATTTGCGAGCCTTGTCCAATTCGGAGTGACGGCCTTCCGCGTCGACAACGGCAATTGCGGCGCGTCCGCCTTCGAGCGATTCCGAGAGCACTTTCTTATCCGAGCCCAGAGCGGCAAGTTGCTTGCTGATATACTGGTCCATCCCTTCGATCCGCGTCAGCACGGCGATCTTGTCGCGCGCGGATTGAAATTGAGCGATCGCCTTTTGCTTATTGTTCACGCCGCCCCGTTTGCTCATGAGGGCGTTCTTTAATACCTGGAGGACACCGATCTCTTTGTCGATCTTATCCAGTTCTTCACGGACCGGCTGCGAGATCGCCATCGGAGGAGTGCCGCTGGGCCACCCCTGCGCCTCTCCTTGCAGGTCGGAGAGCGAGTTGAAGGCCGCATTGAATTTACCTTCCGCATTAATATCGTCCCCTTTGATGGCATCGAGAATCGCAATGTCGGCTTTCTCCCGGGCAATGCGAATCTCGGTGGTCATATACAACGCGGTCATCTTGGCAGCCTTCTGTTTGTCTTTGATGATCGTGATGAGAACCTTGAGCTTCGAAGTATCCGGGTTGGGGCCATCCATATCCTTTTCTGCAGTCTCAACCGTCAACTCTGCACTGGCTTCGGCCTTCAACTTCTCCAGCTTTTCCGTGAGGAAAAATGTTCGCGAGCCACTGAGCAATGAAGCCACGTCTCCGTAGCGTTTTTCCGTCATTGCCAAATCGCAGTCCTTCAACAGCTTCATTTCCGTCCAATATTGATAACCAGCCACAATCGCAAAGACCGCGATGAACGCGAGGACCATGAACTTCGCGCGGCCGCCGGAGCGCATCCGCACCAGCTGGTTGATCTGCTGGCCCGCGCGCTTGTTGGCGGGGTTGAGGCGCTGGATGTCCTTCCAATACTTGATCGCCGCCGAGAGGTTGCCGCGCGCGGCGGAGTCGTTGGCACGGTCGACCAGCGCGGATTCCTTGTCGAAGAGGTTGGTCAGGTCTTCGGTGACTTTGCGCACGCTGCGGTTCTGCGGATCGGTTTCGGCCGCGCCTTTATAGGCGGCCAGCGCGCCTTCCAGATCGCCCTGTGCGCGGAGATACTGCGCGTGCGCGACGTAGGCGTCGAGCATGCTCTTGACCGTCTGCGGATGGCCGGGGCGCAGTTGCAGAATCGGCTTCCACGTTTCGACGGCCTTGGCGTAATTCTGTTCCAGGCTGTACTGGTAGCCTTCTTTGAGCATGAATTCGATGCGCGCCACTTTCTGCTCGGCGTCTTTAAGACCGATGCGCGCCACTTCGCACGCGGCGTTGATCTTCAGTGCGTCTTCGAAGGTGGCGATGGCTTCTTCCAGGCGGCCCTGCTTGGCGAAGCTTTCGCCCTGCTCGGCGAGCTTGAACGACGGGACGACGACGCTGCGCAGCTGTTCGATCTGCTTGCTCAACGCGTCGTCGCGCAGTTCGGTGGGCGTGGAGTCCCAGACCTTGATCGCGCGCTCGAACTGGTTGGCGGCGATGGCGGTGCGGATATCGTTGACCAGCGTGCGCTTTTGCGCCAGCTTGTTGTCGATATCCTTCTGCATCGCCTTGATGCCTTCGTCCGATGGATCGATCTCCATCAGGATGCGGAATTCGCGGCTGGCTTCGACCAGCAAGCCGCGCTTGAGCAGATTGTCGGCGGCCTGGCGGCGGGAGGTCATCTCCTTGCGCACTTCCGCTTCAATGCGCGTGCGCGTGGCGTTGTCCAGTGCGCGGGATTGGAGCGCCTTGCGGTAGGCCTTCATGCCGTTGGTGCGATCGCCGCGCGCGAGCGCTTCGTCGCCGCTGGCCACGGCGGTGTAGGCATCGTCGGGCACAGCCAGGCCGGGCGCCATCCCGCCGATCAAACCACTGGGCATGTTCATCCGCGAGGACGAATCATTGGAACCAAAGCCACCGGGCGGCGCGGAGGTCGCCGGCATACGGCTGCTGGCCGCGTTCATGCGGGCGGAGCCGCCGGTCGGCACCGGCATCGGCGGCATGGGGCGGCGTCCGGAGGCGTGGCTGTCGTCCTGCTGCAACATGCCCGCGGGCGGCGCGGGGAAATCCGGCGGATCGTAACTGGAGGGCGGCACCGAATGGCCCATCGGCGGCAGCCCGCTTTCTTCCATCTGCGGCGCAGGAATCTGCATGCGCGAAGGCGGCTGCGAGGCCGGCTGCGCCCGGGATTGATCGATCGCATCGATCACTTCCGTCATGGTCTGGAAGCGCTGCTCGCGTTTCTTGGCCATCATCTTGATGATGATTTCGGAGACGTTCTGCGAGAGCGTCGGCACGACTTCGTGCGGCGGGATCAGCGCTTCGTGTTTGTGGCGATACATCATCGACATCGCCGTCTCGGCTTCGAACGGCAGGCGGCCGGTGATCAATCTGTAAAAAGTGCCGCCAAGGCTGTAGATGTCCGAACGCCCGTCGACCTTCTTGCCGTCGCACTGCTCGGGGCTCATGAAGGCCGGCGTGCCCATCACCGCGTCGGTGGAGGTCGTGGTTGCGTCGGCATCCTTGGCGAGACCGAAGTCGGAGACCTTGATCACGTTCTTCTTGGTGACCATCAGATTTTCAGGCTTGATGTCGCGGTGGATGATGCCGGAGGCCTGCGCGGCTTCCAGTCCCTGGGCGGCCTGCTTGATGAACGCCGACGCTTCGTCCCACGGCAGCGCGCCGCGGCGTTCGGTCTGCAATTCGGCGAGACTCTGCCCGTCGATCAACTCCATGATCATGTAGTTGGTGTTCTGATCGTCGCCGACGTCGTAGACGGCCAGGATGTTGGGATGGTTGACGCGGGCGATGGCGCGAGCTTCACGTTGGAAGCGGCCGACGAAATTGGCATCGTTGGCCAGATGCGGCGCGAGCACTTTCAACGCCACGATTCGGTCGAGGGACTTCTGCCGCGCCTTATAGATCACACCCATGCCGCCCTGGCCGATGACCTCCAGGATCATGCAGCCGCCGATGGTGGTGCCTATTAAGGGGTCGGTCGCCATAGTTGCTCCCCAAGTGAGCCCTGATGATGCGTCGACTGCGGGTTGACCCGGGCCAATTGACCCGAGTCACTCGGAACAAGCCCGAGTGCTTCCTGGCTCAGTGCTTATGATCCGAACGACGAGCCACCAGATCGTTATGCACCTTGTACCAAGCGTACTACATCCCGCAGACAAATAGCAATCTTATCACGCACTTGCCTGTAACCTTCCAGTGAATGTGAGATGGGATCTGGAATTTCTTCATTTCGCTTCGATAAAAGCTTAATCCGCTCAGTGCACGAGGGCATAAAAGAGAGGATACTTTCCTTGTGGCCGCTGGTCATGGTGAAGATCCAGTCGGCGGTGTCGAGCACGCTGGGACTGACGCCGCGTGTGCGATGCGTCGAAATGTCAATACCGACTTCGCGCATCGCTTCGATCGCCATCGGGTCGGCGCGTTCCCCGTCGGTGGCGGCCGTGCCCGCGGAGAGCACGCGGAAGGGCAGTCCGGCATCGCGCGCCGTGGATTCGAATTCCGCTGTGCTGAATCCCGCGGCCATCGGACTTCTGCAGGTGTTGCCCGTGCAGACGAAGAGCACCGTCGGTCGCGCGAGCTGGACGATATCACTTTCGGTGATGTTGCCTTCGCGCAACACCTGGACGGTCTTGTCGAGCACCTTCACGACGGTGGACGGACGTCCCTGTGTCGCCGGGCCGCCGTCAATAACCGCCGCGATCTCGCCGTCGAGCGCGTCGCGGACCTGCTGCGCGGAGACCGGTTCGGCCGTGCCGGACTTGTTGGCGCTGGGCGTGGCGAGCGGGAAGCCGCACTGCGCGATCAGGGCGCGCGCGATGCGATGGTCGGGCAGGCGCAGGCCGATGGTGCTGCCGTCGGGGCGCGGCGCGACAATGGTAATCGAGCCGGGCCAGTAGACGCGCGCGAGTTTCTGTGCGATGCGCGAGAAGCCGCCGGCGCTTTCTTCGGCGGCGCGCAGCGAGGGCACGAGCAGCGAATAGGGCTTGCCGTCGCGGCGGCCTTTGACTTTGGTCAGCTTGGCGAGCGCTTCGGGATTGCGGGCGTCGGCGCCGAGTCCGTAGACGGTTTCCGTGGGAAAGGCGACCAATTCGCCAGCGCGGAGCAAGCGCGCCGCGTGAGCGAGCTTCTCGTTGTCCCCTGCTCCGCCATCCAGGATGAGGTATTCAGTATGCATGCGTTTTAGTTTCTACCGGTCCGATTTTTAGTGACGATCCGTAGTCTAACCTCCGGCTTTAGAATTTCGAGGTGCGCTTTGCCGGAGCGTGCTCGATGTAACATTTGGGCCGTTTGCACGGGGTGAAGTACCACACAATCGTCATAGGTAAATGTTACAAAATGCTACAGAATGTTACGTATTTCAGGTATCTGGTTATTTTCCGTACAACAGCGTTGTTGTATCCTTCGACGCGCCCGTCGCGGCTTCGCCTGCGACGGGCTTGCTCAGGGCGGGCCCGGGTCCGTGCAGCGGTCTGGCGGTAGACAATTGGCGAGCGTTGTCTGCGCGTTCGCACTGGTAAGGCTGACTCTTCGCTTCGCTCTGAGTCATCCGTACCAGTGGCACCAAATAGACAAAGCAACTCACCGTCCACACTTTAGACCGTGAATTGCGGATTGTCAAGAGTTATCTTTACTTATTTCTGGACTAATTGGTTTACGGGGTGATTCCGGGCGGGACGCCCGGACTACAAAGGGCTCGGTACAAACGCAGCAGCGCGCCGGGAGGCAAATCTTCGGCACGGGCGTCTGGAGCGATTCCGGTGGTTGACGGAATGACTTGAGGTTTCAGCGTGGCGCGGAGCGTCTTGCGGCGCTGGGAGAAGAGTTTCTGGAGGAACTGCTGGAAGCCGGTGGCTTCGCTGCGCCGCAGGCGCGTGGGGTCGAGCGCGTCCTCGGCGCAGAACGGGAGGTACTCGACTTTCACCACGGCGGAGTCCACGGTTGGGCGCGGCCAGAAGATTTCGTTGCCGATGCGGCGGATGATCGAACCCTTCGCGCGCACGGCCATGTACGCGGTCAGCGCACCGTAGTCGGCGCTGCCGGCGGCGCAGAAGAGGCGCTGGGCCAGTTCCAGCTGGACGGTGGCGATGGCGAGCTGGACGTCGAGGTGCTGCGCGTCGCCGGACATGTTGGCCAGCAGCGGCGTGGCGGCGTTGTAGGGGAGATTGGCGCAGAGCACGCGGCGCGGGCGGTTCTCGCGCGCGCTGATCTCCAGCGCGGCAGCGACGAACTGCGGGGAGAGTTCGTGCTTGCTCTCGAGCGCGTCGCCTTCCAGCAGGGTCAGGCGTTGAGCGGCGATCTCCGTAGCGAAGGTCTCGCGGAGGAGTTCGGCCAGGCCGCGGTCGATTTCCATCGCCAGCACGTGAGCCTGGGGGTCGGCGGCAAGGATCGCGCGAGTGAGGCAGCCGGTGCCAGGTCCGATTTCGAGCGTCAGGGTCCCCTGCCCCGGCCCTGCGTCGGCGGCGACGGCGGCGGCGAAATTGGTGTCGATCATGAAATTCTGGCCGAACTTCTTCTGCGGCGCGAGGCCGCGGGAGGAGAGCGAAGCTTTCAGGGAATCTTTGGAGCGCAGCGGAGGAAGCGAATCAGAAGGGCCGTCGAGATCCATCGGTCATTTCATTTCTATGCGCGGTTGCCAGTGGGGTGGCCAAGCGATTTGGTTCGATCAGTTCGAGAAGCGTACTAATTCGAAATTGGCGTGCGTTGAGCAAGGAGCAAGCATACGGCCGCTTGCTCCTTGACACACATATCAGTCCTCCGCGACGCCCCATCGCGCTAGTGCCGTGCGGATTCCCGGTTCGCGGCGGCGGGCTTTTCGGGCGCGGTTTTCGCCAGCCATTCGTACGTCACCGACTTCGGGCGCGTGATCGGCTGCATCAACGCGCGGTTCAAGACCGACTGCGCGCAGAGTCCCAAGGTGCGGGAGACGCCGAAGAGCACCGTGTAGTAGATCGGTTCGGTCAGGCCGTAATGGTAGAGCAGTGAACCGGAGGACGCGTCCACATTCGGCCAGGGGTCCTTGATCTTCTGGACCTGCTTGAGGATGTCGGGGACAACGTCGAAGGCGATCGCGACGGTTTTGTAGACGGGATCTTCCGGGCAGTGCTTGGCGCCGAAATTGTAGAAGCAGGTGAAGCGCGGATCGGTCACGCGGAGCACGCCGTGGCCGTAGCCGGGGATCACTTTTCCGGAATTGATCGTCGCCGACGCGAATTCCTTCATCTGTTCGCGGGTCGGAACGCCGTTGAACTTCTTGATCAGGTCGAGAATCCAGCCAAGGCATTCCTGGTTGGCCAGGCCGTGGAGCGGGCCGGCCAGACCGTTCATCCCGGCGGAGACGGCGTAGTAGAGATCGGAGAGCGCCGAATTGACGGTTGAAGATGTCATCGCGCTGACGTTGCCGTTTTCGTGGTCGCTGTGGAGTGTCATGAAGAGGTTGATGAGCTGCGTGAATTCGCCCTTGGGGTCGGGCACGCCGAGCATGCGGGCGTAGTTGGCGCCCCAGGTCAATTTGGGATCGGAGGGGATGCGTGGGCCTTTGTTGAATTTTTTGCGGTAGATTCCGGCGGCGATGGCGGGGGCTCGGGCGATCAGGTTCAGGGCGTCTTCCAGCATCGGGTCCCAGAAATCGTCGCGCTTCAGTCCGTCGGAGTAGCGCCTGTGGAACACCGATTCCCTCTGCATACAGAGGATCCCGGTGCTGAACAGACACATCGGATGCGCGTCAGCGGGCATCGCGTCGAGGACGGCCCAGACGTACTCGGGCACGGTGGCGCGAGCGCGAAGTTCATCCTGCAGGGACTGCAAGCCTTCGGCGTCGGGCAGACTGCCGGTGAGCAGCAGCCAGAAAATCTCTTCCGGCAGACGGTCGGCGAGGTCCGCGACCGGTTTGCCGCGAATGATCAAGCCGCGGTCGGGCGGCACGCTGGACGTATCGCACACGAGGCAATTGATCCCGCGCATGCCTCCGAGAATCTGTTCCAGTGTGACCTGGTCGATGACCTTGGTGCCGTGCTGCTTGGCCAGGTCTTTAAACTGCTGGCGGACGGCCGGGATCTGCTTTGCCAGAGTTTCCTTCAGTGTCGCCACTCCATCCTCCTCAGTTGCATCTCCCTGAAACACCCCCGTACTTTTTGAGTGTACCCACGGGGCAAAACGCGTCCATGGCAATTTGCAAAGGCTGCGCGTTTGCAATTTGCGCCCCGCAACATTAAAAGTGTCCGGCTCATGGCCAGCGTACAGAAAATCCTCATCCTCGCGCTCGACAGTGTCAATCACGTGGCGCTCGCGCCGCATCTCGACGCCGGTCGGATGCCGACGCTCAAAAGCATTCTCGCGCGCGGCGCCAGCGGCGTGTTGCTGTCGACCGTTCCCGCGCACACGGCGGCGGCGTGGACGACGCTGGCGACCGGAAAAAGCCCGGGCGTGCATGGCGTGATGAACTTCCGGCGCTTCGATCCGCGCACGCAGGAATCGCGGCTCAACGCGACCAAAGACGTGCCGCATAAAACCGTCTGGCAGCTGCTCGATGAAAAAGGACTGAAAGTCGGCGTCGTCGGACAGCCGCAGAGCTACCCCGTGCGGCCGCTGACACACGGCTTTGCGATCAGCGGGTTTGAGACGCCGTCGACGGACGCGGAGTTCGCCTGGCCGGCAGCGCTGCGCAGCGAAGTGCTGGAGAAGGTGCCGGGCTTCTGCTTCAAATCCGAACGCGTGCGCGATCCCGGCGCGGGGAAAGACTGGACGGCGCTCGAAGATTTCAAAGCGGGGCTGGAATCGCTTTCGGCTGAAAACGAGCGCGCGCATGCGCTGAATAAACATCTGGCGATGACGCGGCCGTGGGATGTGCTCTTTCTTTATTACCAGGCGACCGACCCGCTCTTTCACAAGGCGTGGCGCTGGTGCGATCCGGCGACGCGCAACGAAGATCCGGCGCGCGCAGCGCTGATCGACGCGTTCTTCGCGCGGCTCGACGCGATGCTCGCCGAGATCATCAACCTGCCGCAGTCGCAGGATGCGTTTATCATGATGTGCTCCGACCACGGACACGGTCCGGTGCATGAACTGGTCCGCGTGAACGGGCTGCTGAGCGATCTGGGATACCTGAAGCGCGGCGGCGTGATTGCGCAGGCCCGCGACGCGTGGCGGCGCGTGACCGGGCAGCGCAAGCAGAAGGGCTTGGGCATTGCCGTCGATTGGCCGGGCACGTCGGCGTACATGCCGTTCGAAGCGATCAGCGGGTTCGTTTATCTCAACCGCATCGGACGAGAACGCTTCGGGCGGGTCGCGGACGCCGATGCGGAGAATCTCGCCGCGGAGATTGCGAGCAAACTCGCCGAGCAGAAGAGCCCGCATTCGGGCAAGCCGCTCTTCGACCGGGTGCTGACGCGGCAGCAGGCGTATCCTGTTTGCGGGCCGTTCGATCAGCCGGAATTGTTCGTGCAGCCGGCGCATGGTGTGAACCTTGTACGCAAGTTGTCGTTCGGCCCGGCGGTGGAAATTCCGGACGAGAAGTACAAGGGCACCCACCGCCCGGAGGGCTATTTCGCGCTCTGCGGTCCCGGCGTTACGGCGGGGAAAGTGGGCGAAGCCGGCATCGCGGATATTCCGGCGACGGTGCTGGCGCTACTCGGGCAGCCGGTGCCTGCCGACATGACCGGCAAAGTGCTGAGCGCGTTTTTTACGGACGGACTTTCATTCACACCGGGTCCCGCGGCGGTGATCGCGTCCGGTGGCAACGCGGACGTCTACAGCGATGCTGAAAAAGCGCTGGTCGAACAGCGCCTCGCCGACTTAGGCTACGTCGACTGATGACCACTGCGAATGAACGCCCACTCGAAACGCTGACCGCCTGTCCGCTCTGCGGATCGCCGTCCATCGCGCACGGGCCCGATCAGCCCAAGCCGCCGTTCGGGCTGATGTACTGCCAGACCTGCGCGGGCATTTTCCTCAATCCGCGCCCGCGCATTGAGGACATGCACAACTACTACGATGAATTTTACAAAGGCGAACGCGAGAAGAGCAAGCGGCAGGAACTCCGTGCCAAAAAACATTTCCGGCGGCTGGCGCGCACGATGCCGGCGGCCGGCGACCTGCTGGAAGTCGGCGCCGGCGACGGTTATTTCCTCAACGCCGCGAAAGAAGCCGGCTGGCGCGTGCAGGGCCTGGAGCTCTCGCAGCCGCGCATCGAACAGGCCAAGCGCTGGTTTGGCATCGACCTGAAATCCGAAGATCTGCTCAAGGCCGATTTGAAACCGGCGAGCTTCGACGCGATCGCGATGTTTCAGCTGATCGAGCACGTCCATGATCCGCGCGCGATTTTAAAACGCGTCCACGAGTTGCTCCGGCCGGGCGGCGTGCTGGTGCTCTCGACGCCGAATGTGCTGGCGTACGGCAAGAAGAAACGCGACGTGGACCACTGGCTGATCCCGCGCCATCTATTTTTCTTCACGCCCGGATCGCTGGTGACCAACGCGGAGAGCCTGGGCTTCGACGTGCTGCGCCGGAGCTTGCGCTTGCAGGCGCGGCTGGAAATCAAGTTCGGGTGGAAGCCATGGACGAGCTCGCGGACGCTCTCCGGCGCGCTGCGGAATCTCTGCACGCCGTTTGCGTTGCGGCTGGTGGCGCGCAAGCGATTGTAGTCCGGGCGTCCCGCCCGGTCTAAAGCACGGCCTACACCATTTTCAAAACTACTCGGTGTTTCAATTTCTACCGCGAAGCAAAGGCGGCCGGCGACCAGCCGCAATCTTAGGCTTCGCAATCGATTGATTCCATTGAACCAATAGTACGTCAACGCATTTGCGGAGGTTAGACAGGGCGGGACGCCCGGACCCCGAGTTAGTTAAAATCGCGGAGCTTCCAGGATTTCGCGTTGGCGTTGGCTCGCGTGATGAAGATGTAGCGCCCGGCGTCGATGTGCCCGCTGGCCAGATCGAACTGGACCGAGAAATTCAAATCCACGTTCACAATCGAATTGCCGCTGGAAAGTGGCAAACCGGTGGAATTGGCGCCGGGTGACGGAATCCCCACGAACTGAATCGCGAAGGCGCCGGATTTGGAATTGAGCGTGAAGCTCTTGAGTCCGGTGACCAGCTTCGCGCCCTTGACCTTCGGCGGCGTGTATTTCACGCTGGTGCCCTTCGCCACCATCTGGTTGGCGGGAATGGAAAGCGTGTAGTTTCCGAGCAGAAACGCAAACGTGCCCGACGTGGCCGGCGTGACCGCCGCGCCGTTGGGCAGCGACAGGAAACCCTTGATCGCGTAGTTGTGCGAGGTGGTCAGCACCTCCGCCGCAGTGAACCCCGAGACGACGAACGAACCGGAGACAGGCTTTCCCTTCTTCTGGAACGCGTAGGTGCCGAAGCCTTTGGTGTTGAGCGTCGCGGTGTATTGGAGTTGAGCGTATGCCGTCGCGGTGAGGGAATTTATGGTGACCGTGACCGGCACGGTAATCAGCACGGCGGGGCTGATGGTGGCGTTCTGAGCGCCGAAAAGCGCCAGCGAACTGACCAGGTCATCCTTCGTCGCCGTGAAATTGAACGTGCCGGACGCCGGCTTGACGTTGAACTTGATGGCCGTCGGCTGCGTCGCATCCGACGTGAACGAGCCTTTCGAATCGAGCGCAAACTGATGCGTGACCGTGCCGATCGTAATCGAGCAGGTCGTGCCGGTCGGCGAAGCGGGAACGAATTCCGGATCGACGGTGCCGGTGATCACGACGGCATCATCGCGGGACGTGCCAAAATCGAGGCCAAACTGCATCGTGTTGATAAAGAGATTCGGCACAATGCCATCGGTGCTGGTGACCGGCACGCCAACCTGCACGGGCGCGGAGCCGGCTGAGCCGCCAACAAAAATCGTGACGGTGCGCGAAACCTGGTACGCGCCTTTTTTCAGCGTCAATTGAGCGGTGTACGTGCCGTTGTTCAGGTACGTGTGCGAGACGGTGGGGGACGTGGAGGTGCTGCCGTCGCCGAAGCTCCATTGCAGCGAATCAAACGCGCCGGTCGACGTCGAACCATCGAAGCTCACGGCCAGCGGTTTAGAGCCGGTCGTGGGGCTGGCGACGAGATTGGGGTTGAGCGCCGGACCGTTGGCGTCGGCGATAACGGAATCGACAATCGCCGCGGCAATATTGCGTGCGTCGGACGGTTGCGGCGTGCCTTTGCGGCCGTCGAGCCACGTAACGAGGAACTGGCTGCCGGCCTGCGCCGCGACGGCGCTGCGCAGAATGCCCTGCGAGGCCGTGTCGATCTGGAAGGGAATGGGATCCTGGTCGGTCCCGTCGAATCCTACGCGCTTGCCGAGGATATGATAGACCGAGGCGCTGACTTTTTCGTTGCGCAGGAAGAGCCAGCTGGTGCTGCCGGCGAACGCCGGTTCGAAGCGGTCCAGGTTCGTGCCGGTCGGCCCAAGGCCCATCACCGCGAAGACGCCCGTCGGCTGCGTGACGACGCCGGCCGTGCTGACGTGCGAGAGAAAGACCGCGCCGTCGGTGGTTTGATCGTAAGACGACAGCACCTGCCAGTCGGTGCCGATGAAGGACACGCCGATGGGCACGCCGAAGCCGCTGTCTTTCTGATTCACTTTGAACAAGCTGAAGCCGCCCTGGTCGCGGACCGTTCCATCCTGAGCGATGCGGGCGCCGCGGATGCCGGAAGGCGTTTCGGCGTTTTCAGCGTAAAGCAACAGCGTATCGCCCGCGGGTTTCTGGCCGGCAACAAAAAACGCGGACTGACTGGGCTTGGCAAACAGTGAAGTGATGGCGACGGGCGTGGCCACGATTCCGCCGCTGGACACGCGCGTGAAGTAAATCTGCGCTCCGGAGCTGGAGGTGGTCGTCGTCGTGGTTGCCGGCGGAGTGCCCGGAGGCCCGCTGTGCCAGACCACCACGAAGTCGGTGCCATTGAAGGTGACCAGCGGATCTTCTTCGACCGTGCCGGTGGTGTCGGCGATCAGAAATTCCGTGTTGCCCAGAATCGATCCGGCCGCCGGCGGCGTGGTGACACCGCTGCCCGAAGCGACAATCGCGCCGTGAATCGCGGAACCCGTGGCCGTGCCGCCGTCCGCGGCCCATATGACCAGCCAGTTGGCGCCGTCGAATGCGGCCTCCGTGCGCTGAAAGCGGTACGGCCGTGGCGCGGTCGTATTCGCCGACAGAACGATCGGCGAACTGGGAATGCCGCTTTGCGTGACGACCGAGCAGACCAGCGTCGGTGCCGTGGTGCCGAGGGTGAAGTCGTCCCAGACGATCAGGTAATTGTTGTTGCCCGCAACCACCGTCGGCGGAGCGACGCCGTTGGGATTGTCCGGCGAGACGACGAAATCCAGACCGACCAGCGGGTCGACAACAACCGGGAGCGTCGCGCCGGCCAGCCATGCGGCCGGAACCGCGAAGTGGATCGTCCGGGCCGCCGCATCGAGACGCGGTTCCAGGGCGATACCTTTTCCCGCCGCGTCGCGGACGACGATCTGTCCGTAGCGCACGGCCACGCGGCCGCTGGCGTCGCAGAATTGAATTCCACCGTTACGGTTGGCGCGCGGAGGAATGGGGATGAGCCCGGTGGCTTTGAAATCGCAGCGGAATTCGAGATCGGATGCACCGCTTGTGGAGTCCGGCAGTTGGGTCAGGGTGAAGAGTTGCTCGACGCCGTCTTCGCGCGGCGCATAACTTTCGCGCAGATCATCGGCACGGCTAATGTGGACTGTGCCGTCCTGAATTTTTTCAGGCGACTTCATTTCCGAGCGCGTATAGAGCGCCGTGTCGCCCAGGGCCACCGAGTTGAGGCGTACTTCCAGTTCGGTCGGCGCGGCTTCGGCCTCGGACTTTGCGCGGTAGTGGAGCGCGCCATCGGAGGTCACCGACGCGGCGTAGTGCGCACGCTTCACGTCGAATGAGCCATCGGCCTGCGCGTGGAAACCCAACGCGGCGTCGGGCGTGCTGGCAGGCTTTTTCGGAATGGGTGTGGCGGTCATCACGGGCACTGGCAAGTCTGCCACGGCAGTATCAGTAACCGGCGCGCGGGCCACTTCGTGATGCCGCGTCAACACCGTCGCCGCAACCAGGGCCACTGCAATCGTACCGCACACCGCAACGCATTTTCGCACCGTCATTAGCATTCTCCGCACAACACAAACAGACACTCCCTACGCAAGAGGTGTCTGCGCATCAGCATGACCCATCTAAAATCAACGGACAACTCTTAGTGTCGCTTAAGGGATCAATTTGCTTCCCTGATTGTGGCAAATTTCCAGGCAGACGGGGCGCCTGCACCACAATTTTTCAACCGCGCTTGAATGCCGTCTTAACCTGCTCAAAGAACGCCACCCGTTCCGGCGCAGGCGGCTTGGCGCCAAATGAAAGAAAGACTTTGAATGCGGCGACGCCTTCAGGCGTAAAAAATTGAAAGCTGATCGTACCCACGCCGTCCATGTGGCTGGGCTTTTCGACGGAGAAGATGCTGGCTAAAAGATCCTGGCGGATGTGCATGTCCAACGAGTCCGTTTGAACGTTCAGGAATGGCCCCGTGACGCTGATTCCGCCAAATTCGCCGAACGCTTCCAGCACCACCGCTCCGTTGTTGACGATGACGTGAACTTTTCCAAGTGTGCCGAATTTCTCGATCAACTCTTTCGCGCGCTTGGGATCGAGCTCCGTCGACCGGTTGTCCGGCAGATAGCGGATGACCTCGGCTTCGGGTACGCCCAGCTGCTTGGCGATCATCGACGTCATCGCCCGCGAATCCTTGCCCAGCGCATCCTGAATCCGCTGCTTCATTTCTTCAGCCGTCGCCACGTCATTCTCCTCGTTTTTGATCCGTTGCCAGACTTCGACATTCCGTCAGTGCGTGCGCCATTCGCGCCAGTCGAGCTTGATCTGCTTGACCATCTTATCGGCGGCTTCGCCGAGCCAGTTCTGCGACTGTTTCTGTCGCTGTTTCAAGTCGGCGCGGACTTTTTCCGCGGCGCCTTTGGTGCCGAGATGAATGTTGGCCGTCTCGCGGCCCATCGCGTGCAGAAAGCGAGCCTCTTCATCCTTGGGCATTTCGGCCAGATCGATCTTGCAGCAGTCCGGCGCGAGGCGGCGCACGATCCAGCCGTCCTGCGTCTGGACCATCGGATCATGGCAGCGGATCGCTTTGTGGCGGATCTCGTCGTTGTAGATCGTCGCGGTGACTTTTTTCTTCGCGGCCCAGACGTTGGCGGAATTGGCCATCGCTTTCACTTCACGCGCGATCATGCCACCGCGCCACTTGGCCAGCGCCACCAGTCGGATGCGCCCCAGGCTGCCCAATCCCGCGCGGCGGCTGCAGAGCTTGTAGTCAACCGGTTCGGGCAGCGAGCGTTTCAGCAGCGCTTCGGCGGGTTTCGGTGCTTTCGGGCATTCCGGCAGCGCCTGCATCTTGTCCCAGAATTCCACCGGGTCGCGGAGATGCCCCTGAGCCAGCAGGCGCAGCCAGGTCGATTTCTCCGCAAGGACAAACGGGCGGCCGCCTTCGTTGATCCATTCCACGTAGCCGTCGATCAGCGCGGCCATCGCCGAGGGACCGGAGATCTTCAGATTGCTGGTCTCAATAGCGAGAAGCACGCTGGTGGCCAGGCGCACGAGGTCGTTGGTGTACGGCATCGTGTAGGCTTCGTCGAAATCGTTGATGCCCCACACCAGTCGCCCGTCGCCATCGCGCCAGGTACCGAAGTTTTCGACATGCAGATCTCCGACGGAGAGCACCGCCGGCCCGTTGCTCAGTTCGGGAAGCACGGCTGGGAACAACTGCGCCCAGCGGTAATACGTGGCGCGCAGAAACATGAAGATGTCTTTGGCCATCTGTTCGTGTTTGTAGTCGAGATCATGCTGTAGCAACGGCAGCTGCTGGCCGAGCCAGGCTTCGAAATCGGTCGTCGCTTGCACGAATGACATGTGATGCCCCCCGCTGTTGCTCGCTGTAGCCTAAGGGCAGCGTCGGATTTCTCATGCGAAGGATGGGAATTTTCATACGAATTAAACCTGAAAGAATAAATATCAGATGTAATTGAAGCGTGGGCACTTCAAACTAGATTTATCGCGATCAAAACCCTGCGACTATTGGAGAGGAGTTATTTTATGGACTGGAGACCGGAAGATCTCACGAGCGAGCAGCGCCAGGAGATGGCGGATCATTATAAGAAGCACATGCTTTACGGATTTCTCTGGGCGGCCGGCGGCACCGCGGTAACGGTGGCTTCGATCAACTCCGGACGCGGCGGAATCATCGCGTGGGGCGCGATCATTTTCGGCATCTACGATTTCTTCAAAGGCTTGAACGGTTACATCACCTACAAGTAACGCGCGCCGCGCATTCTTACTTCTTATCTGCGGGCACGGCGGTCCACTTGCCTTGAGCGACGGTCTTCGAGACGTCGACGGAGATTTTGCCGTCCTTGTCCAGATCGAGCTGATACCAGGTTAGATCGGATTTGGCCGGACCCTTGGTCGGCTTGCCGGTCAGATCGAACGTTGCACCGTGCTTGGGGCACGTGATGACGCCGCTCTTGTCCAATCCCAGAATCCCACCTTTATGCGTGCAGCGTGTGGTGAAGCACGCGAGGCCGTCCTTGGTGCGGGTGAGAATGACATTCGGCTTGGTAATGGGATAGGCCGTTGCGAGCTTGAGATCCTTCAGATCCGCGATCTTGACCATTCCGCCGGGCGCGTCTTCGGCGAAGCATTGGCCCATACCGGATCCAGCGACGACCGCCAATGCGCCCGCGCGCGCCAGCCACACCAGGCAATCGCGGCGGGACATGTGTTCAGAATGGGGATCGATTTCGTGGCTCATGCAATTCTCCGAGTTGGTAAAAGATAGTGAATATATACCCCAATCTCGCGATTCGGTAACGCTCGAATTCAAAAGGAACCGGAGAACCGAGGCCCATTGGCCAAACGGTTCCACACGTAGAACAAAAGTGTATATTTTCGCTTCGTGACTCCGGTCACGAAGCGAGAATATCGCACAGTTGAGTCTGATTGGGTGATACAAGAATGGCACGCGCTTGACATTACAACAGTGTTCGCGCTTAATCGCCGCGTCGTCGAACAGTCACCCACTCACTCTCGAGATCCATTCATGCCATTGCGCTCACGAATCTGGCTCGCCACGCTTCTGCTCTGCCTGCTCACCACGCTCCGCGCCGAAGAAGGCATGTTCCCCTTCAACGCGATTCCGAAGGACGATATTCAAAAAAAGTACGGCGTGGAGATCACCGACGCCTGGCTGCTGCGCGCGCAGCACGCTTGCGTGCGCTTCAACATTGGCGGGACGGGATCGTTTGTCTCGCCGCATGGACTGGTGATGACCAATCATCACGTGGCTCAGGACAGTATTCAAAAGTTAAGCTCCCCAGAAAACGATCTGATGAAGACCGGCTTTCACGCGCGGACGCAGGCCGAGGAGCTGAAAGCGCCGGACGTCGAAGTGGACGTGCTGCAATCGATTGAAGATGTCACCGCGCGCGTCAATGCGGCGGTGAAGCCGGAGATGCCACCGGAGGCCGCGCAGACTGTCCGGCAGGCGGCCATCGCCGCGATTGAAAAGGAGGCAAAGGAAAAGACAAAGCTGCGCTGCGACGTCGTCCCTCTTTACGGCGCGGCGCAGTACCACCTTTATACGTACAAGACCTACCGCGACGTCCGGCTGGTATTTGCGCCGGAGTACGGCATCGCGGGTTTCGGCGGCGATCCGGACAACTTCAATTTTCCTCGCTACGACCTGGACGTTTCGTTTTACCGCATCTACGAGAACGACAAGCCGTTGGAAAGCAGTGAGTATTTGAAGTGGTCGAAGGATGGCGCGAAGGAAGGCGATCCGCTGTTCGTCGCGGGGCACCCGGGGTCGACGTCGCGGTTGTACACGGTGTCGCATTTGGAATACATGCGCGACACATGGCTACCGACGGTGGTTGCGGCACTGACGCGCCAGCGCGAGATGCTGATCAAGTACGGCAAGAAGAGCGACGAGCACGCGCGCCGCGCCAAGGATGAATTGCTGAACGTCGAAAATTCGCTGAAGTCGTTGAAGGGCGAATTGGACGGATTGAAAGCGCCGGGTCTGCTGGAACAGAAGGCAGCAACGGAGAAAGCGTTCCGCGCGAAAAAAGCCGCGGAGTTCGCCAAGGACGATCCGTATGCCGTGATCGCCGCCACACGCAAGCGGGCCGCAGAGTTGCACAAGGAACAGTTCGTGCTCGAAAGTTTCATCAACGATTCCAGCGTCTTGATGCAGTACGCGCTGACGCTGGTGCGCCTGCCCGCGGAGGACGCCAAACCCGACGGCGAACGACAGGCGGAGTACACGCAGGCACGCCGCGAAGGGCTGGAGATGGAGCTCTTCTCCCCCACCCCGTTCTTTGAAGATCTGGAGGTGCTGAAGTTCGCCGACACACTCAAGTTTATGCAGGAAACGCTGGGCGACGAATACCCGCTGGTGAAGCAGATCATCGACGACGGCACGCCTGCGCTGGCCACCGTGAATCTGCTGCAGAAGACCAAACTCGGCGACGTTAACTTCCGCAAGGAACTGGCCAAGGGCGGCGCGAAAGCGATCGCGGAATCCAAGGACCCGCTGATCCTGCTCGCCAAGTCGCTCGATCCGAAGGCCCGCGAACTGCGTCTGAAATACGAGAAGGAAGTCGCCGCGGTCGAAGGCCCCGCGTACACGCGCATCGCGCGTGCGTTCTACGATGGCGCGGGACCGAAGGCGTATCCGGACGCGACGTTCACGCTGCGCCTCACGATCGGCACGATCAGCGGTTACGCGTCGAAGGGCACGGTGATTCAGCCATTCACGAATTTCGAGGGGCTGTACACACGCGCCGCGCAGCACCCGAAGGACAAGGATTACGAACTGCCGCAGCGCTGGCTGGACAAGAAGGGCGCGCTGAAGCTCGACACGCCGTTCAATTTCTGCTCGACGCACGACATCGTCGGCGGCAATTCCGGCTCGCCGGTCTTTAACAAGGATCAGGAAGTGGTCGGACTGATCTTCGACGGCAATATCGAATCGCTGATCGGCGATTTTATCTACGACGAACCGACCAACCGCGCAATCTCAGTGGACTCGCGCGCGATCCTGGAAGCGCTGGACAAAATGTACGACGCGAAGGAACTGTTGAGCGAAATAAAAAGCGGGAAGTAATTCCCGCTTCTGTTTCATACTAAAATTGTCAGTCATACTGTTGCCATGAGGGACGCGAACTCGCGTCGCAGCCGCTGGGTCCTCACCTGCGCGATGATGTGGCCTTCGGTTCCTGATAGACCGGCGCAACTTGGATGACTTCACGCACCGGAGCCGCGGGAGTCACGACCGGAGCAGGAGCGGGAACCGGCGCAGCCACGGGTTCGGGAGTCACGGCGGGCACGGGAGCCAGTTCGCGATCGATGGCCGCATTGGTGATTGGCGCATCGTGTTCGATTTTCGCGACCGGAGCTTCCGGCGGCACGGGCAGGTCGACGGTCTTCGGTGTTTCACTGAATTCCACGACTTCCGCGCGGCTGCCCGGCTTTGACGGCGTGCGACTGGGCATTACGAACTTGCTCTTGCCCTTGCTATTGAGGATGGGCGGCTGAACCACGGCTGACTCTGCGCTCTCCACTTTAGGCGCTGCTGCAGGCTTGATCGTGTATTCCATGCGCACAGTTTCGGACTGCTGCGAAGCGGCTTCGGGCGAGCCGAGAGGTTCCGGCAGGCGCGTGGAACCCGCGGGCTTGGCCGGCGCGGTCGGGACAATCGGTTCGCTTTCGGGAGTAACGATCGACGCAGGGGGCAACTGCTCCGGGGCGACGATGTGGGCCGGGGCTTCCGGCGCGTCGCTCTTCTTACTCGGTTCGTCAGCGGCTGAACCGAAGGCGCCGTATTCCGACGACTTCAACGTTACCTGCGTTTCGGTATCGCCACCTTCGATATCCGGCGCGCCCTTGGGTGCGAGCTTGCGGCGCGTTTCGTCGACTTCGTCCTTGATGCTCTTCTTCACCGCCAGGCGAGCCTTGGCTTCACGTTCAGCCTGCTGGCGTGCTTCGTCGGCTACGCGCGCGGCTTCCGCTTCGGCCTGTTGTTTCTGCGCGGCAATCTTGCGCTGCTCTTCTTCTTCCGTCTTCCGCTTGGCGATCGCAGCGAGGCGTGACTGCTCTTCGGCTTCGGCCTTCTGCTTCGCTTCGGCAGCCAATCGCGCGGTTTCCTGTTCGTCGCGTTCCTTCTGAGCGATGACCTTCTTCTCTTCTTCCTCTTCAGCATTGCGACGCAATTCCGCGGCCAGGCGCGATTGCTCGGCGCGCTCGGCTGTCGCCTTGGCTTCATTGGCAATGCGGGCGGTTTCCTGTTCTTCCTGATGCCGCTTCTCGTCGGCGGCGCGGCGCTGTTCTTCCTGCTCGGCTTTGCGCTGGGCGTCGGCGAGCGCTTTCGCCTGCTCTTCGCGTTCCGCCTTGAGCTTCGCGTCCGCGGCCAACCGCGCGGCTTCGAGTTCCTCCTGGTGCTTCTTCTCGGAGGCGATGCGCTTCTGTTCTTCGTCGGCGGCCTTCTGCTTCGCTTCCGCGATCACGCGCGCCTGTTCTTCGCGTTCGGCCTTCAACTGCGTTTCGGCGGCGAGCTTCGCGGCTTCGAGCTCCTCCTGATGCTTCTTTTCGGAGGCAATGCGTTTCTGCTCTTCGGCGGCGGCTTTTTCCTGTGCTTCCGCGACGAGCTTCGCCTGTTCAGCGCGCTCCGCAGCAAGCTTCGTTTCGGCGGCGACGCGAGCCGTTTCCACTTCTTCGGCATGCTTCTTTTCGTCGGCGATCCGGCGCTGCTCTTCGTCTTCGGCCTTGCGCTTGGCTTCCGCCGCGATCTTCGCCTGTTCTTCGCGCTCCGCAGCCAGTTTTGCTTCCGCGGCGATGCGAGCGGTTTCCAGTTCTTCGGCGTGCTTCTTTTCGGCGGCGAGCTTTGCCTGCTCCTCGCGCTCCGCCGTCAACTTCGCTTCGGCGGCCAGGCGCGTGGATTCCAGTTCATCGGCGTGTTTCTTTTCGTCGGCGATCTTGCGCTGCTCTTCGTCTGCGGCTTTGCGCTTGGATTCAGCGGCGAGACGCGTCTGCTCGTCGCATTCCGACTTCAATTTTGCTTCTGCGGCAAGGCGCGTGGATTCCAGTTCGTCGGCGTGCTTCTTCTCGTCGGCAATCTTGCGCTGCTCTTCGTTTTCCGCCTTGTGTTTGGCTTCGGCAGCGAGAAGCGCCGCTTCAACGTCATCGGCTTTCTTGATCTCCGCAACTTTGTGTGCGGTCCCTTCATGCGCCGGAGCTACGGCCGGTTTGGCAGCCGCATCTTTTGCCGCGGCAGTTTCCTTCGCGGCGGAAGTTGCAATGACGGCGTTGGCTGCCGGTGGCGCCTTTGCGGCTGCCACGGGCTTGCGAACGCCAGTCAATACGTATTTTGCGCTGATGTAGGCATGGAGGGTGTCCGGAGCCTTGATCTTCAGCCAGCCGTTGACTTCATCGAGCACGACAATTTTCGTGCCGGCGGACAGTTTACAGAGCGGCTCGGATTTATTCGTCGCAATCGCGCGGACAGGTGCATTGGGGATCTTCACCGTGGCCGATTTGTCGTCGCCGGCGTTGAGCTTCACGGTTTCCTTGGCCATCCACACCGGCGTGCGTTCCGGCCATTCGATCGCCAGCCAATCGGTCTTCGCGGCTTCGATCTGAACGTAATCGCCACCCTTCAGCGTCGCCACGATTTCATGCGTGGTGCCCGGGCCAGTGCGGACGTTCACCGCCGAGCCGCTGACCTGCCCCCATGAATCTTTGGTGATCGTCGAATCCGGAGCAACATCGGGCTTCTGTATAGGCGCCGGCGCGGGGGCTGCAGCCGCGCTGGTTGAGGGAGCTTTCGCAGGGATCGGCGCGCGCTTGACTGGATTGGCCGAGGCCACCTGAGTCCCCGCCTCAGCCCCCAATGCAGAGAAGCCAAACGTGAGCATCCCAATCGCCGCAATCGGTAGCACAAACGTCACTAATGTTCGATGATGAACCAAAGCCAGCCCCCTCCCCCACTAAGTAGTGGGTTAGGTATCGGTACCATATAAGGGGCACTTGAGGGGAGTTTTATCGGACGGTTCTTTTAGCGTGGCGGGCGTTTTAATCTCACGCAAAGCCGCAAAGACGCTAAGAACAGCAACGGCAAAGAACAGCAACGGATTGGGGATTTGCGCAAGCGGATACGCGACGAATCCCGAATCCCGCAGTTGCCGTTGCAGTTGCAGTTCTTTGCGTCTTTGCGGCTTTGCGTGAGATTTAAGACGCTCAGCTCGCAGATTGAGCGTCTTCCGTCTTGAAGATTTCGTCGACGAACGTCTCCGAGTCGAAGGGTTCCAGGTCGGTCATCTTTTCGCCGAGGCCGATCCATTTCACGGGGGTGTCGACTTCGACGCGCATGGAGATCACGGCGCCACCCTTTGCGGTGCCATCGAGCTTGGTGATGATCAGACCGGTGACGCCGGCGGTGTGTTCGAAATTCTTGGCCTGGCGCACGGCCGTCTGGCCGGTGTTGCCGTCGAGGACCAGCAGGACTTCGTGCGGCGCGCTGGGGCAGAGCTTTTTCATCACGCGGACGATCTTTTCGAGTTCGTCCATCAGATTCTTTTTGTTGTCGAGGCGCCCGGCGGTGTCGACGATGACCACGTCATACTTTTTGGCGACGCCCTTCTCGACCGCCTGATAGGCGACGGAATCGGGTTTGTGGCCTTGCTGCGCGGGAATGTAATCGACGCCGATGCGTTCGGCCCAGGTGATCAACTGCTGCACCGCCGCCGCGCGGAAGGTGTCGGCCGGGGCGAGCAGCACTTTTTTGCCTTCGTTCTTGTAGCGGTACGCAAGCTTGGCGATCGACGTCGTTTTGCCAGAGCCGTTGACGCCGACGATCAGGATCACAGTGGGCGTTCCCGCGGGTGCCCAGATCGCGGCGCTTTCCTGGGGCGGAAACATCTCTTTTACTTTCTCTTTCAGGAAGAGCAGCACTTCGTCGGTCTTTTCGATGGTGCGGTCTTTAAAGGCGAGCTTGGCTTTTTCGACGAGTTCTTCGGCCATCGACGGCGACACGTCTGCGGCGATCAGCGCATCGGTCAACTTCTGCGCGTTCTCTTCGTCCAGCTTTCGGCCGGTGATGAAATCCAGCCCGCTGCGCAACGTTTTGGCGGTTTTCTGCACGCCCAGCACGAGCGTGTCGCTGGCCTTTTTCGCCAGGCCGACGACAGTCTGTTTTGCTTTACGTAGGAAATCACCGAATGCCACGATTACTCCTGTCTTAAGGCCGTATGCCTTGGATCGACATATTAGACCATTACGGCGATTTGGCCATTCCACTTAACCGACGTGCATAGAGTAGGATTCTTGAAATGAATGGAGTGCCGCGAAAGTCTATTATACTACCAGAGGTCATTACAGTACGGGGGTTAACATGAGCTTCACACAACTCTCCAGCGCCGTCGTTGCCATCCTTGTGTTAGGTTTTAGCCAGATTCGTGCCGCGGAAGCGCCAAAAGCCGTCGCCGAATCCGCCGAGCAACGCGCCGCTCGATTACTAAAAGAAGAATCGAAGCTGGAATCCGTCCGCAGCCAGGAACGGCGTCAGGAGGCCGACAACGCCTACCAGACCGGCCTGCGATTGATGAACGATCTGGAGTACGAGCAGGCGAAGGGCTGGTTCGAACGGGCGCTGGAGATCGCACCGGGTTTCGAACCGGCGCGCGAGAAACTCCACACGATCAACTCGCTGCTGGGCATCCATACCGAACGCATCGCCGAGAAGATCCGCGATTTGGATAACGAAGCGAAAACTCAGGCGCAGGAAGCTGTGATCGTCATTCAGAATCTGATCGAGGAGGCGCGGCGACTTGAAGAGAAGGCGACACAGCTGCCGGCCGATTCCGACCGCAGTTCCAGCGCCGACCGTCTGGCCAGCCAGCTGAAATACCTGCAGCAGGCGCAGGAAAAATTGATGCGCGCCAAAGAGTTAATCGACTATCTGCCGTCGTACGTGAAGTACAGCGGCTCGGGCGTCGACAGGGAGCTCAAGCGACTGAAAGGCCAGCTGAACCGCGAGTAAAAGCTAGACGTTGCTGTCGCTTTTCTTGCGCGCCCAGAATTCCGCCGCTCGCTTCAATTCCGCGAACACATGGCGGTCGACACCGCCATCGCCGACATCGACTCCAGGTCGCACGGTCGGTCCGTGAAAATCGCTGCCGCCGGAGACCACTTTTTCATAGCGCCGCGCCAGGCCCGAGTAGAAACGGCGGTTGACCTCTGAATGCGTGCGATAGAGCGCTTCGACGCCGTCCATGCCTTCGCGAAAGAGCGGGACGATCAGTTCGTCGTGTTTGTGTTCGCCGGGATGCGCCAGGATTCCGATGCCGCCGGAGGCGTGAATCGCGGCGAAGGCTTCGGACGGCGGCAATAGGTACTTCGCGACGTAACCGGGCTTGCCCTTGCTCAAGAAATTCAAAAATGCGTGCTGATTGGTATGCGCCGCTCCGCGTTTGACGAGCGCCGCGGCGATGTGCGGCCGCCCGATCGCCGACGCCTTGCCGGCGGCTTCGAGCACGTCGCTTTCGTCGATGGGGACGCCGGCCGCTTTCAACTTCCGCACCATCTGCATGCCGCGCTCGCGCCGGTGCATCTGCATCTTCTCGAGCAACGTCACGAATGGTCCGTAAGTGTAATCGATGAAGAGTGCGAGCAGATGCAGTTCCGTGGTGCCGACGTAGATCGTCAGCTCGCAGCCGGGACCGACCTCGACACCGCGTTCTTTTCCGCGCGCAATCGCGCGCGCCACGCCGCCGACCGTATCGTGATCCGTGACCGCGAGCACCTGCACGCCGGCTGCGGCGGCGCGGTCGACGAGGTCTTCGGGAGAAAGCTCGCCGTCCGAGGCGAAGGTGTGGGAGTGGAGGTCTGCGTAGATTGTTTCGGTGGCCATGACGAGATACTAATTGAGCGGCAGGGCCATCGGAAGTGATTCTCGTCGCGTCGCGATTCGTCTCTCTCCGTGCACAACGAATTCCGATTCCCGAATCCCCAATCCCGCCGCCTTTTCCCACGCATTTTTATTGACAATGCACAATACGCATACTATATTTCCCCTGTCGCTCAACCCCGGAGGCCCTGCTCCCATGTCGACCGTCTCGCAACTCTCCGCACTTCCTGCGCTCCGCAAAGAAACCAAGACCTACGACGTCGTCGTCGCCGGTGGCGGCATGTCGGGCGTCGGTGCGGCGATCACGGCCGCGCGCCACGGCGCGAAGGTCGCGCTGATCCAGGATCGCCCGGTGCTCGGCGGCAATGGCTCGAAGGAGATCCGCGTCTGGCTGCAAGGCGCCAGCGGCGGCGGGAACGCGATCTACTTCCGCGAAACGGGATTGATGGAAGAGATCCTGCTCGAAAACCAGTTTCGCAATCCGGAAGGCAACGCGGAACTCTGGGACACCGTGCTGCTGGAGAAGGTGCTGATGCAGCCGGGGCTGGATCTTTACCTCAACACGTCGGTGCTTGAAGTTCAGACCGAAGGCGGCAAGCCGGGCGCAGCGATCAAGAATCTCACGGCGCTAACCTTGCACAGCGAACGCCTCACGACGTTCGAAGCGGCGTACTTCATCGATTGCACCGGCGACGGCACGGTTGGCTTTCTTGCTGGCGCGCCGTACATGACGGGGCGTGAAGCGAAATCCGATTTCAACGAAAGCATGGCCCCCGCCGAACGCAAGACCTGCACGCTCGGCGGTTCGATTCTCTTCCTCGCCAAGGACGTTGGACACGCGGTGAAATTCGTGCCGCCTGCTTTCGCGCACAAATTTACGAAGAAGGATTTCCGCTCCGGACGCAATCCCATTCACGAATTTGACCATGTTAAAGGCGGGTTCTGGTGGGTCGAATGGGGCGGCGAGCTCGACACGATTCACGACAACGAATCGATCAAGTTCGAGCTGATGAAAATCGCGTACGGCATATTCGATTACCTCAAGAACGATCCGGAATGCCGCGACAAGTACAAGAATTTCACGCTCGAATGGGTCGGCACAATTCCCGGCAAGCGCGAATCGCGGCGCTTCATCGGCGATCACATCATGACCGAGCAGGACATTGTCGAGCGTCGCGATTTCTCTGACGCGATCGCGTTCGGCGGCTGGAATCTCGACGACCATGCGCCGAAGGGATTCTTCGACGATCATGCGCCGGCGAGCATGCACACGCAGATTCCGGGACTCTACAATATTCCGCTGCGCAGCCTGTACTCGAATACCATTCCCAATCTGCTCTTCGCGGGCCGCAACGTTTCGTGCACGCATATCGCCCTGACCAGCGTCCGCGTGATGCTGACCTGCGCGCAGATGGGTGAAGCCGTGGGCGCCGCTGCCGCGTACTGCAAACAGAAGGGACTCTCGCCCCGGGAAGTCGCCAACGGCCCGGCCATCGCGGAGGTGCGCGAACGCCTGCTTCAGGACGATCATTACATCGTCGGCGCGCGCAGCGACAACCCGAAGGATCTCGCCCGCCGCACCGGAACGATTGTGCGCGCGTCATCGCAGTTGAAACAGGCGTCGATGGAATTCGGCGATACGCGCGTCCCGATGGACACCGACCGCATGGTCCTCTTCCCCGCCAATGCGGGCGTGCTGGCGCATGTGGAGGTGCTGCTCACGGCCACATCCGACACGGTCGCCGGATGGCAGTTGCATCGCGGCGATGCGAATGGCGGCACGATTCCCGCCGGAACGCTGGCCGAAGGTACCGTCGCGATTTCCGCCGGCGGCACGCAGTGGGTGCGTATCCCCGTCGCCGCGAAGTCGGAAAGCGACGGCTGGTTGATGCTGGAGTTGAAACAGAACCCGGCCCTCGCCTGGCACGAATCCGGCGACAGACTGGTGGGGTTAAAATCGTATTTCGCCGGCAAGCAGCATGATTCCCGCCATTCCAACGTTCACTCGCGGTTTTACGTCAACCGCCGCCGTCAGCTCTGCGTGCGTTTGCCTGAAAACGCCAAGTCGTACGCGCCCATCAATACCGTCAATGGATTGGCGCGGCCGTTCAAGGAACCGAATCTCTGGATTTCGCAGCGCTCCGATTTCAAGCAGCCCGAGTGGCTGGAAGTCGCCTGGGACAAGGCGGAATCGGTCCGTGAAATTCAATTTCTCTTCGATTCCGATCTCGACCGGCACCTCACCAATACGTGGGTCACGACGCCGTATGCCATCGAACCGGACCTGATCAAGGACTACGATGTTGAGGTAAAACAGAACGGGTCGTGGAAGAAAGTTGCCGAAGGCCGCGACAACCACCACCGCCGCTGCCGCCACGTGCTGCCGGAAGCCGTCAAAGCCGACGCCGTACGCATCGTAATCCAGGCGACGAACGGCACGCCGCGCGCGCAGGTTTATGCGATGCAGGTATACTCGTAACGGTATGCAGATCGACTGCGCGTTCCCCGGCGGCAACATACTCGTCGATGGCATCGACGGGGACGTCGCACGCATCCACCAGGATCTGCGCGATACCGAAGGCGATTGGTTCTACTGGTCGTTCCGCGTGCGCGGCGCGCACGGGCGCACCGCCCGCTTTGAATTCACTGGCAGCAATCCCCTCGGCGTGCGCGGGCCAGCCGTGAGCGCCGATGGCGGAAAGTCGTGGCAGTGGCTGGGCACCGCAGCCGTCACCGGCCAATCTTTCGCGTACACGTTCGCACATGATGCACGCGAAGTCTACTTCGCGCTCGGCATCCCCTATCTCGAATCACATCTTCACGCGTTTCTGGCCAAGCATCGGGCCAACTCGCACCTGATCGTCAGCGAACTCTGCAAAACGAAACGCGGCCGCAGCGTCGAACTGTTGCGCGCCGGGCGGATTGACGGCAAGCCCGCGCATCGCGTGCTGCTGACCGCTCGCCATCATTCGTGCGAAGCGGTCGTCAACTACACGCTCGACGGACTGCTCGATAGCGTGTTAAGCACCGGCGCTCTCGGTGACTGGTTCCGCGAGCACGTCGAAATTCTCGCCGTCCCTTTCATGGATAAGGACGGCGTCGAAGACGGCGACCAGGGCAAGAACCGCAAACCCTACGATCACAACCGCGACTACGGCAAAGACCTCTACGCCAGCGTGAGCGCGCTCCGCAAACTCGTGCCCGACTGGTCTGGTGGCCGCCTGCGTGCTGCGCTGGACTTGCACTGCCCGTGGATACGCAGCGGCAACAACGAAACAATTTACTTCGTCGGCACGTCGTCGGCCGAACACTGGAACCACGTCGGAGCATTCAGCCAGATCCTGGAGCGCGAACGCACCGGACCCCTGCCCTTCCAGAGCGCTGATAATCTCGCGTTTGGCTTGGGCTGGAACACCTACAACGGGCCGCTGATGATGTGCCAGAACTGGGCGCAATCGTTACCGGGAGTCCGGCTGGCCGCGACGCTTGAAATTCCGTATGCGAATGCGAGCGGCGCGGGGGTGAGCGCCGAATCGGCTCACGCGTTTGGCCGGGATCTGGCGGTGGCCTTGCAGCACTATCTGAAAACGATTGAGGTTTGACTTCAGTTGTTGCGCGAGCGCCGCGCGGTTTTGGATGACTGCATTTTGGTCGTGGTCGTAAGCGCAAAAATATCGAGTGGACCCAGCACCACTGGGGTGCGCGAGCGCATGCGGGATGTACCGTGAACCTGCATCGGGCTTATCGCCACTGAATTCTGAGTTCCACCGTCCATGATATTCTCCACCTTTGTATTCCCGGTTGCGGGTCACTGCTGCCTTCCTTTGTTGAGAATAGCAATGGAAATGCCGCAACGCGCAGCGGTCGCGACTTTCGTGTAATACGCGAGGCATCCATGCGTTAGGTCTGAATGGAAATTTTGCCTGCTTGAGATTCCGGACGCGGTGTACAGGATCCGGAAAATCTAACTGGATCAATCTCAGGACACTCAACCGGACATTAAGACCCCCGGGAATTATCGCACAGATGGCTTAGAAATTAATGCCGTCCGATTTTTGTGAGCTCAGCTCACCAAGTGCCTCGAATTTGGAGCTACGAAAGACCCGCCGCCATCGGTGCACCTACCCACACGTTCTCAACTCCCGTGGAATAGTTAGCGCTGACGCGCCGGGCCGTCGGGAACCACGGGCAGTGTGCGCGCAGCAACTCCGTCTGTGGCAAGTCCACCTTTATCTGAGTCTGCGGCCAGGGCTCGTGCCAGATATGGAAGAGCACTTTAGAGGTGCCGCGGATCAGGAACGCCGTGTAACGCTCCAGCAGAAATTCGTCCGGTGAACCGCTGGCGCAAGGATGCAACTGAGTAAGCGGGTCGATGGTGCACGTGTAACTCAGCTGTTGGTCCGGCGGCGCAACGACGCAACCTCGCAAAGATCCAGTCGCCATGTCGTTGTGGTAATTCAGCCGCCCGAAACGGTAGGGAAGACCGTAGACAACTGGCCCCAGGAGTACGCTCAGGCGGTTCGGAAGCCATTCGGTCAGAAAGAAAATGCCTGTCGTCCCGCCGTGCCGGACGTACGTGCGAACGTTCATAAAACTGTGCGTCGCGATGGGCTTGCAGAGAACTTCCGTGAACCGTCCGCCGAAACTCGGCCGCAACCGAACCATCGTGAACGCCACGAGGCTGACGTAGGCCTTGCCGTCGCGCAGGTCCAGGCGGTAGGGCGTCAGACGCTGAAGCAATTCCGGATCACATTCGAAATGAATAAAGACCGCCCGCACCCAATCAGAAAAAAACAGCGGCCGTTCCTCAGGCCGCTCCATCCGCCACCGCGCCGCGTCAGAATGCAGACGCGTGAGTCCCCTGCTGGCCGTGGTAGTGAGCATGGCTGATCCCCTCCTCCGCCATTAACTCTACCACATTACTGACATTTCTGTCCAAACCGAAATATATGAAATCTAAAGGCGTCAGCGCCGTTCAGGTGTCAATCGTAGTCCTCGGTCAGCGACAACAAGAACGCCTCCAGCGCGTCCACATCGTCTTCCGAGATGTTGATTTTTGCGATCTCAAGGTCGGCATTACGCACGGCGCCCAGGCGAGCCGCGGTTGAAAAGCGCTGATAAAAATGAAGCACGTCGGTGAGCGTGTCCATCCGCCCCGTATGCAAAAACGGCGCGCTGTCCGGCAGGTCGCGCAGCCCCGGTGTTTTGAAGGCGCCGATGCAGCGCGTCAGCGCCGTCTCGGGATCGGCATGCTTGAGATTCAACGAGGCGAGAATGTGCTTCTGCGCGGTTGGCATGTCAGGATTGGCGTAAATGTTCCACACGCCCAGGTCAGTCTGCCGCGCATCGCCGGCAATCGGAATCGATCGGAACACGCCCGTGGCCTTGGGATGCGCCGCAGTTGCGGGCAGAAAGGCGTCGGGATTTTGCATTCGGTCGTTTAAAGACGGAATGACGAGTTTCATGAACGCGCCCTCGCCATGGATGAAGTCGTACTCTTCCTGCGTCGCGCCGGTGTTATGAAATCCAAAATCCGTAAACCGTGGCGGCGCGTGACACGCCAGGCAGTTGCCCACCGACGCGCTGGAATTTCCAGCCATCGGCTCGCTGAGAAAAATCTGCAGACCCTGCATTTCCTTTGGACCAAATACGAACGGCTGACCGTTATGATTGGCGAGCTTGCCGTCCGCCTCCGTCACAAATTGCGGATTGGACAGCGCCGCCAATCTGGCGCGGAAATCGCGCGCATACACCAGATCGGACTTGCGGCCCTTGGGCTGCTGCGGCAACCCATTCTTCTTTAAGAACACGTCGTACGGTGAACCAACAAACGTGCCGCCAGGCGTGACTTGAAATTGCAGGGTGTGAACGTAGACGGCCATTAATTTCGCCACCGCGTCCAGAATTTCCGCGTCCGAGGCCTTCATCACATCCAACTGGTACTGTTCCGGAATTTTGAACTCCTCGTCCACCGCGCCGCTGGCCGCAAACACATCGCGGTACGCACCGCCGGAATCCTGCGCCAACTGGCCGGATCCATTGTCCCGGCGGATAACCTGAGCGATATGATGCAGCGCCGCCCCACTCTCGTCGGGGAGCCAGCCGAAGTTTCGACCCGTCAGCGTGCCTTTGATGAGGTCGGTGATCGTGGGAAACTCGCCGTCGAAATGCAGCGTACGTTTGCTGGACAGGTTGAGCAGTCCGTTAACCAGTGAGGGCGAATTGCGCGGCGTGAGCGTCAAGCCGTCTTCGATGCGGAATGGTATCGGGCTACGGCGCGCAAAGTCGGCATAAGTTCGGAACCCGCCGCCCGGCGTCTGCGCCGCGTCGCCAACAAGATGGCAGGCGCGGCAGTTCATCGACTGTCCGGCGAACGGTCCCGGAATAGTGCCGTCCGGCTTCACCAGCACCGCCATCACTGGATCACCGGCATTGAGTGTCGCGTTGAAATTCCCGCCGCAGTTGGCCGCAAAGAACTGCGCAAACCGCGTTTCCAGGAACAACCGCTCGCCAAGCTTGGCTTCGGCCGAATCCTTGTCCAACGCCGCATGAGCCTTACCCACCACCCCGAGACAGACTTGCAAGACAAGCAAAACCATGATCTTACGCACGACATCCTCCTGAATTGATATTGAGAATCATTCTCAACAAGTCAGGACAGTAGCTTTGGTCCGAGAGAATTGCAAATGAGAATTTCACGGAAGTTGTGTCACGAATTCACGGAGCTTGGCGTAGCGGCCAAGCTTCGTCCACAACTATTATTGTGCTTATGGAAAGGTGACGAGTCACGGATGAATAAGCTTATGCGCTACGCTCAGAAACTTATGCATCCGTGGCACTATTTTATGCTCTACTTCAGCAGATCGCCGAGGCGCGTTTCCAGCATCGCCTTGTTGAAGGTGTTCAAGCCGACAATGCCCGAGACCCGCTTGCCATCCGGCCCGACCACCAGGGTGTACGGTGCGCGCTTGATTTCGAAGCGATCTTCCAGCACTCCGGTGGTGTCCTCGACCCACTGCAGCGCGGGAAATTTCGCGGCGAAGGCCGAGCAGTCATCCGAGTTGCCGACATTGACCGCGATGAAGCCGGCCTTGTCCTTGTTCGCGGCGGCCACATCGGCCAGCGTCTGCAGCGCAGTGGCGCTGTGACGGTTGGCGGTGCTCCAGAATTCAATTACGACCGGCTTGCCTTTCCAGGCGTCCAAGTCGAAGGGCTTGCCGTCGTGGGTTTTCAACGCTGACGTCGCCGCGGCAACCGCGGTGGCGGCAGTCGCCGCCGGCGCCTCGGCCTGCGACTTGGCCCAGGCCGACTGCGGCGCAAGCGCCACGGCCTTCTTCACGAGTTCTTCCGCGTGGACTGTGTCGCCTTGGGCGACCAGAGCGCCTGCCGCGCGTGCTGTCCACGCCTGCTTGATCTCCGGCGCGGCCGCGTCGAGCGCCAGAGCGGCGTTCAACGTCGTCTCAATCTTCGCCTTGTCACCACCGCTCAGCACGGCATCGAGCAGCAGCGCCATGCGACGTTCCTGCCACGCCGGCGCCAGTTTCGTGGCGTCGATGGCATTGAGCGCCGCTTCGGCCATGCCCGCGGCGTCGGCGGTGTTCTTCTTCACCAGCGTCTGCGCCTGAAGAATCCGCGCGATCGGGTCGTACTTGGCCTTCAACCCGGCCGCACCGTCGGCATCCAGTTCCAGCACGTCGTCGATCTGGTCCCGCAACGCTTCGACAGGAGTATCCAGCGTCAACGCCGCTTCGATCAGTTGATCGGTGACCTTGGCCTCTTCGGCTTTCAAGCTCTGGCGTTTAGCGACCAATTCACCGCGCTTGGCCACGGCCGCTTCTACTTTGTCCAGCGCCGCGAGAAAGCCTTCCTTCGTGGTCTGCGAATGGATCTGCGCCACCGGCTGCAAGCTGGCATCGAAAAAGATCATCCCCGGTACGCCTTTTACTGGAAAGCGTTCCGCGATATCGCGCGCCATGCCGGCGTATTCCGGATTGGCCAGCAACGCGGGCCGCAGATCCAACGGCATGATCGTGTACTTGCTCGTAATCCGCTCCTTCCAGTCCGGCGTATGTATCAGCACCTTCGAGAGCGCGCTGGGAGTGCCGGAATCGAAGACTGCCAGGATCAGCCCCTTCTTCTCCTCGCGCGACGCATCGATCTGCGCAGAAAAATAACGTTCCAGCGGATTGGCACTGCCGCTCTCGGCCAGCTCCGAACCACTGTCCGCTCCGCCAGCCGATTCGCCAGCGGGTACGGGCGCCGGCGGGTTAGCTGCATCGGCGGCGGCCCAACTTCGAGCCGTCAACAGTCCGCCGCACGCCACCAGTACTCGCAAGGTTTTCAGTGTTCCGTCGAAGCGCATTGCATTCTCCTGAAGTTTTCTCAATTCGATTGCTTAACAAGCCGGCACTTCGGCCGGTTCAACGCGCGAGCTCTTCGGCATCCTGCAGGGCTTCGCGGGCGCGGCGCATCGAATCGAGGAACGAATTCCGCTCGCCATTGCGCAGGTAGATGCGGGCATTGCTTGTCTCCCGCGCGGCGCGATCGAGCAGATCGTTGATCCGGGAAATCGCAGGCGACTGCCAGGTCGGCGGAGGCACGTACGCTGGCGGGGGGACATACGCCGGCGGCGGAACGTAGATCGGTCGCGAGGGCTCAACCACAACCACGGGCGGCCGTACCACGACGGGAGGCTGTACGACCACCACCGGCCGGTCATACCAGACAACGCTCGAGCCGATGCTCGGCGGCATGCGGTTGAGCAGTCCGTCGTTGGTCGACGCGTCGCGGTTGGTCGATTCCAGCGACAGTTGTCCCGCCACGCGGTAGTAACGGAAATGCCTGCGGTTGCCCGCGCCGCCGGTTTCAATCAGCGCCAGTTCACGGTCGGTTGAATTGTAATTTCCCGCCGTGGTGCGGCCTCGCGGATTCTGCAACTCATACGTGCCGTCGCGGGAGAACGTCAGCTTCCAACGTCCTTCGGACGTGGTGACGTAGTAGACACCGCCGAGCGGCTCCAGTGCATGAGCCGCTTGCGAGCCGGCGATCAACGCCAACACGACCGTGATCAGGAAAAGCCGCATGTCGAATTCCTCCAGTGATGCCTGCAAATTTGTAGCGTGCAGATGATTTGTGATTCAAATTCCAGGGAAGTCAAGAACAGCTTAACCGGCGGTTGACAATGGTCGCTATAAATTCTCAAACGACGCGCTATGGTTTCACCTTTAAATCACAGTTGCCAAGACGAAACACCTTGATAGCGTTTATCCGTCAGGAACATGACGGACATAATAATTTGAGGCCTCGACATGAAACTGTCGTTCTCCACGCTCGGCTGCCCGGATTGGTCGCTTCCAAACATCGCCAGCAACGCCAAATCGATGGGCTACGACGGCGTCGAACTTCGCACTCATGCCGACGGCAATCATTTTTCGCCCGACGCCTCCCCCGCCCTGGCCCGCGAGACCGCGCAGATTTTCCGCGACCACTGCGTCCCCATCTTCAGCGTGATGGGTTACTGCCGCTTCGCCTTCACGGATCCGGCGGAAGTCGTGAAGAATCAGGAACTCGGCCACAAACTGATTGCCATCGCCGAGGCCATGGGCGCAAAGTATATCCGTGCGTTCTGCGGCGGCGTGCCGAAGGGATCCACCGTCGAGGCCATGACCACCGTCATCGCCGATGCCGTCAAGCCGCTGGCTCAGGAAGCCGCCAAGCGCAACCTCACGATCGCGTTTGAAATTCACGATGACTGGTGCTCCGGCAAGAATTTGATGGGCATTCTCGACCGCGTCGATAGCAAGGGACTTGGAGTAGTCTACGACGTCTTCAATGGCATCCACGCCAACCTGGAACCGTGGGAGACCACCTACGCCACCATTAAGAAGCATATCTGCTACTGCCACGTCAAAGACGGATTCAACTTCCCCGGCGGCAAGCACGAGTACGTTCTTGTCGGCGCCGGCGAGATTCCGTGGCCGAAAGTCTTCTCACGCTTGAAAGCCGATGGCTTCGACAGCTACTTGAGCTTCGAATGGGAGAAGAAGTGGATCCCCGAACTCGACCCGCCCGAGAAAACGTTCCCCCATTTCCCCCGCAAAGTCCGCGCGATGTGGAAGGATGCATAGATTGACTCTTGGCTCCTGGCTCTTGGCTCCTGAGGGTCCTGTCGGTTAGTCGATGGATCGTGGACTGACCGACAGGATCTCCAGAGCCAAAAGCTAAGAGTCAGGAGCCGCGCCACAACAACCATGATCAAAGGAAAAACCGAATGCGCAAAATGATGATCCTCACCGAAGGCCAGCTGGGTGTCTTCTCTTCGAAGACCGCGACGTCGCTGATCCGCTACTGTCCGAGCGAGACGGCGTGCGTGCTGGACTCCAAAGCCGCCAAGGCCGGCAAGCCGCTGGAAGAAGTGATCGGCTGCGGGCACGGCATCCCAATCGTGAGCTCCGTCGCTCAAGGCCTGAAATACAAGCCGACGGAACTGCTGATCGGCATCGCGCCGGTCGGTGGCCGGCTGCCGCAATCGTGGCGCAACATTATTCTGGCCGCGATCGCCGCGGGACTCGACGTGGTCAGCGGTCTCCATCACGTTCTCTCGGAAGACGCGGAATTTGCCGCCGCCGCGAAGAAGAATAAGGTGAAGCTCGTCGACGTCCGCGTTCCGCCCGCCGACATTTCCGTCGCCGAAGACAAACTCCGCGGCCTCAAGCAGCGCCGCATCGCCCTGCTCGGTTCCGATTGCAATCTCGGCAAGATGGTGACAGCGCTGGAAATCGACAAGGGTCTGAAGAAAGCCGGTTGGGACAGTGAATTCGTCGCCACCGGCCAGACGGGCATCATGATCGCCGGTTCCGGAATCGCCGTAGACCATGTGCTGAGCGACTACGTCAACGGCGCGGCCGAGCGCCTCTGCTGGGAACGCCGCAACCGTGAAGTGGTCGTCGTGGAAGGCCAGGGCAGCGTCTACCATCCCGCGTACAGCGGCGTCACTGTCGGCCTGCTCCACGGCTCCATGCCGCACGCGATCGTTTACGTCCACGCGCCGAACCGCAAGAACATCTCGCACTACGAGAAGTTCAAGATCTACCCCGTGAAGGACGGCATTCAACTGGTCGAAGCGTTGATGAAACCCCTGCAGCCCTGCCGCGTGGCCGCCGTGAGCCTCAACACCGTCGGCATGACGCCCGCCGCCGCCGATCGCGCCGCGAAGCAGATCGAAGACCAGACCGGCCTGCCCGCCGAAGACCCGATCCGCCACGGCACGAGCAAGATGATTCCGGCGATCGAGAAGGAATTGAAGCGGAGCAAGAAGTGATAGTCGGAATCGGGATTCGGGGCGGTCAATCTTGGCCGCCCTTCGTAAATGAAAAATGACCAATGACCAATGACCAATGACCAATGCCCAATGACTCTGTTAAACGCCGCGAAGGAACGTGAATGAAACTAACTCCCTCTCCCCTCAACCTGACGCTTCGCCACACCTTCACCATCTCCCGCAATTCGACCGACATCGCGCAAAACGCGTTGGTCGAATTGCGGGATGGAAAGTTCACGGGGCTCGGTGAAACATCGCCGGCGAAATATTACGGGCAGACGCAAGCCAGCTCCATCGCCGCGCTGGCGAAGATGGGCAAGCGGCTCGCCAACCGCGATCCGTTTGAACTTGAAACAATTCTCACCGACCTCCGCGCGCGTTTTCCGAAAGAACCCAGCGCCATTTGCGCTGTCGACATTGCGCTCCACGATCTGATCGGCAAGAAGCTCGGCGTGCCACTCTGGAAGTTGTGGGGCCTCGACCCGTCGACGACGCCGCAAACCTCCTTCACCATCGGCATCGCCACACTGGAGAAAGTGGCGCAGAAGGTCGAAGAGGCCGCCCGATTCCCCGTGCTCAAGATCAAGCTCGGTGTCGCACACGATCTGGAGATCATGCACGAAGTCCGCAAACTCGCGCCCAAAAAGCGCCTGCGCGTTGATGCCAATTGCGGTTGGAGCGTCCCCGAAGCGATCCGCAAGGCAAAGGTGCTGGAGAAACTCGGCGTCGAGTTCATCGAGCAGCCAGTCCCGCCGGGCAACAACGCCGCCTTGAAACGCATCAAAAACAAAATCGGCGTCCCGCTGATGACCGATGAATCCAGCCTGACGCCCGACGACATCCCCGGCCTGTGGGGCTGCGTCGACGGCATCAACATCAAGCTGGTGAAGTGCGGTGGCCTGCGCCAGGCGCTCAAGATGATCCACTTGGCGCGTGCCTGCGGATTGAAGATCATGCTCGGCTGCATGATCGAGTCGAGCGTGCTGATCACCGCCGCCGCGCACCTCGCCCCGCTGGTCGATTACGCCGACCTCGACGGCAACCTGCTGATCTCCGACGATCCGTTTCGCGGCGTATTGATCGACAAGCAGGCGAAACTGATTCTGCCGGCCGGTCCAGGCTTGGGCCTCTCGCGTCCATAACCTCATCAGGGAAGGGACGCGCAATCCGTGCGCGTAGCTTCCAGTCCTATCCAATTTTCGACAGCCCTTAATTGGCGCGGGATCTGGTCCGAAGCCCCTTAATTGGGGCCATCGTTATTTAACCTTCTAAACAAATTGATAAAACTTACGACCACGCGCAGAGTCCGGTGTATTCACCTTTGCGAAAAGGTTTTCGCATAGGACAAAAATACTCACTAAGGCGTGCGCGCATGACCCGAAAATCATCCAAAGTTACCATCGAGGATGTCGCCCGCCGCGCCAAGGTCAGCCCCGGAACCGTCAGTAAAGTGCTTAATCCGTCTTCGGAAAGCGGACGCATCAGCGAGGCCTGCAGCCAGGCCGTCCGCAAGGCAGCGCTTCAGCTCGGCTACCAGCCCAATTACCACGCCCGTTCACTCCTCACCGGGAAAGCGCGGGCGATCGGCGTCGTGCTCAACCAGGGTGACGCTGAAGAAAATGGGGCGCCGTTTTGGGCCCCCATGTTTAACGCGATCGACACGACTATCCGAGCCTCGGGCCGTCACGTCGTCATTGTTGGGGCGGTTGACGATCTAACCGATGTCGCCAACGGCTTGCGGTTCCTGAACGAACACCGGGTGGACGCCCTGGTCATACCAGGCTTCGTCTTTGCGGCCCACCCCATCTCCGCAACAATGGATAGCGCGCTGCCCATTGTCCTGACCGAATTCCATGGGCCCACTTCCCTTCCGGTGGTGAATCTCGATGATGCAGTCGGCGTGGTCGAAGCTGTTACACATTTGGCGCAACTTGGACATCGCCGTTTGCTCTGGATGGGTCCGCCGCCGGAGTTGCACCGCAGCTGCGCCGTGCGCCGTGATGCATTCCTGAAGGCCGTGCAAAATCTCGGACTGGAAAGCACGGAGCTGTGCCTGGTTCGTCCGCGCACGGATCAGGAACAGGTTGCAGCCGCGCGCGCCAGTCTCCTGAATTTTATCGCGGAGCATTCCGGCTTTACCGCGGTGGTCTGCTACGAAGAGACGGCTGCGCTCGGCGCGTACGCGGCGCTGGCGAACGCCGGCTTACGTGTGCCCGAGGACGTCTCCGTCATCGGCTTTGACGATATTTACGCTCCGGTTGCCTGGCCTCCGATGACGGCCATCAGCCACCAGCTCCAGAAAATTGGACGGGTGGCGGCGCTGCGGGCCATCGAACTGGCCTCCAGTGATACGGCACGCGCCGGGTTCCAACAGCAAATCGAACAGATTCCATCGCAGCTGATGATTCGCCAAAGCACCGCGACCGCAGCGTTGCGAGGCTGATGACACGAAAGGAATAGACATGAGAAATCCCAAATGGATCGTACTTGCAATTAGCATGGCTGTTTTTTGCGCTCACTCTTGGCCACGCGTCGCCGCGGCGGAGCTGCCCGCCTACGTCTGGTGGGAGGGCGAGGCGGCCGTGGCGCACACGTTTCCACCCAGCAACTCGTTCAAGCCGATAACGGACCAGGAAAAAGAAAAACTCTCCGGCGGCGACTGGCTGCAGACGGACAAGGGGTCCGGCGTCACCGCGAAATATGAAATCCAGACGCCGACGGCGGGCGACTACAACTTCTGGACACGAAAATTCTGGAAGCACGGACCCTTCAAGTGGCGCTGGAATGGCGGCGAGTGGACGACCTGCGGGCGCGATTGCATCCTTGCCGACGGCATCTCGGTGCGGCAGGACGTCGGCGTCAATTGGGTCTTCCTCGGCATCGTCAAGCTGCCTGAGGGCGCCAACGTACTTGAAATCGAGGCGCTAAAAGACGCCACCGCGATTGCGTTCGATTGCTGGCTGCTCATCCCCGGCGCGTTTTCACCCAACGGACCGTTGAAGCCGGGTGGGAAATACAATCGTGCCCCCGAAGGATGGTTTCCCTTCGAGCCGGATAAGGATGCGTTTGATGCCAGTGCCCTGCTGGACATGCGCATCTTCAACGATTCCGAAGCCGGTACACAAGGCCGTGTGGTGGCTCGCGGAGACGACCTGGTCTTCGAGAAGTCGGGAAAGAAGGTTCGCTTCTGGGGTGTAACCATTGGCGATGAAGTATTGTTGAGCAAACCTGAGCTGGATTACCTGGCCCGGCGGCTCGCCAAAACAGGAGTTAATCTGGTCCGCTTTCATTTGGCCGGCATGTTCAATCAACCCAAGCCACTGATGGAAGCTGTCCATTACTTCGTGGCCGCGCTGAAGAAACAAGGCATCTACTCGGACTTTTTGTGGTTTTGCACTGCGGGGGGCGACCTGAGCGGGCAATTCTATTTCAACCCGAAGTACCAGGAGCAGTACAAGGGCTGGGCGCGCACACTGCTGGGCACCGTCAATCCTTACACCGGCATCCCTCTCGCCAAAGATCCATCCGTGGTCTCGGTTGAATTACTGGACGAGGACAGTCTCTTATGGGGAACGTTCAAGCCCTACGCGGGATCATTGACTGAGGAACCAATGCACCTGCTGGAAGGAAAGTTTGCTGAGTGGCTCAAAGTCCGCTACGGCTCGCTCGAAAAAGCGGCGGCAGCCTGGGGACCCGATAAGTATCCCAAGGGGGATGACTTTGCTGCAGGTCGCGTGGGGTTTTACCCGGCCTACCTGCTCGGAAGTGCCGACTGGGCTGTGGCACAGCGCAATGCCCTGCGCGCGAGGGACGAAGTTCGCTTTCTCACGGAGCTGATGCGGGACTGGTACACAGAGACAAAGAAATGGCTTCGTTCTGAACTGGGCTATGAAGGACTGGTTATCGGTTCGAACTGGCAGACATTCGACAAGCGTGTTCTCAATCCATTGGATCAGTACGCCAACATGAGCATGGACATCACGGCCGAGAATTCGTATTTCGCGCCACCGCATAAGGGCGTCAAATCCGGCTATGCGGTGAGCAAGGGAGATTACTACACGGATCTATCGCTGCTGAAAAATCCCGAACAGGCCATCCTGATGCATATTCAGTGCGCGGGTTTCCCGCACTTTATGACCGAAGGCGATTGGGCCATGCCCAACAGGTTCCGGGCCGAAGAGCCTTTCTTGGAGGCCTGCTACGGTTCGCTTCAAGGCATGGACGGGTATTGTATTTTCTCGATTCAACCCGACTGGCTCGCCATGGTTCTGAAAAAGTGGCCCATCCAAACGCCCAGTGCGATCGGGCAATACCCGGCCGCCTCGCTTATTTTCCGTAATGGCTACGTTAAAGAAGGACCGGTCGCCATTAACGAAGCCCTCGCACTGAAAGATCTGTACGAGTTAAAAGGCGCAAGGTTCTCCGTCGATGCGGCCTCCTCGGATTTCAACGCCCAACCGCACACCACTGCAGAAAAAGGAGACTCCAACCCCAATTCCAATCCTGAAGGAACCTTAACGAGTGTCGATCCGCTGGCGTTCTACGTCGGGCGCGTCATCCGCACGATCGGAGACAACCCGGGCTCCTCGTCCACCTTGCCGGAACTCGACAAACACATCGACCGCAACGCCAAGATAGTCAAAAGCGCCACCGGCGAATTGACCTTCGATTACGGCAAAGGCCTGGTCACGCTCAACGCGCCGTGTGCGCAGGGCGCCACGGGATTTTTCCAATCTTCCGGCCCATTGACACTCGGCGACGTCGCGTTGAATCTTCAGTTTGAATACGGCGCCGCGTTCGTCGTCTCGCTGGATGGAAAACCACTTCGGGAATCGGGCAAGATTCTGTTGCAGGTCATGAGCGAGGAGAAAAATTTTGGCTGGGAGACGCAGCCCGCAAAGACCGCCTTCAGCGGCAAAGACGAGGTCGACTGTCTGCAGATCACGAACATCGGCGGCGCGCCCCTCTGCGTTCGCAAGTTCGCTGGAACCGTGACCATCACCCGCGCCGATGCTGCCGCGCTGAAAGTAACCGCGCTGGATACCAACGGCTGCAAATCGAAAGACCTCCCTTCGGGCGAGGGCAATACACTCAAGATCGAACTTCTCAACAACTGCATGTATTACGTCATTCAGAAATGAAGTAGTCGTCCTCGGAATTCGCCGGGCGTGCAGCGGGAATGCTTTTTGAAGACGTGAGAGAAGTAACGCTCGTTGTCAAAGCCGCACATCGTCGCCACGATCTTCAGTGGCAACGCCGAGCGGGTCAGCAAGTCCTTGGCCCGCTCCACGCGCGCCTGGTTCAGGTACGCTGCGAGCGTGACGCCGTAGTGTTCCTTGAAAAGATGCCGCAGGTACGTGTGGCTGACGCCGACGTGAGCGGCGACGTCCTCGATGCGGCTGATTTCCTGCGAATGGCTGGTGATGTGGCTGCGCGCGGCCTCGGCGTAGCGTTCGGTGCTGGGTCGCCGCGCGCCAGCGGAGGCAGCCGAACTGGCTTGAACGAAGTGAATCAGCAGCGCGTTGATGCGGCAATTGAGCGCCGTTTTTTGCAGAGCGCTCAACCCCGACGCGTTGAAGCGCGCGAGATCGTTGATCTCGGCAATCAGGTGTCCGTCGCGAAGCGGCGGAACGTAAATGCATTTCTGCAGAGCCGCCGGCAGCGGCAGCGCACTGTCGAATTGCAGGCAGACATCTTCGCCGGCCGTTTGCGGCGTCTGGTCGTGTGACATGAAGGGCGCGTAGACCACCACGCCGTTTTCGTCGTACGCGACACTCTCCCCGCTCTTGATTTTCGTCACGCCGCGGCCGGTTGGGTGGTAGACGATTTCGAAGGCTTGATGGAAATGCATCTGGCAGTAATTCAGCGCGGCGTGCCGGAATCCGGTCAGGAACCGCAATGGCTTTGCCGCAAAGTACGTTTCCAAATCGCCGCTCTTCATCGTTGATCTCCACGCGGTGCACAGCCAACTCTAACCAAGATAGCCAAAAAGTGGAAGTTATAACCATTCTTCGGAATTGCCCGCTCCTCTCGTTTGGGTCAGAATCCACCTGTGCGATGCGAGTCCGATGACACGAATTACCAGTGATGCGTCATTCCGCATTTCTGGGTCTACGCCAGGGAATCTGGCCTTGATAAGGAAATCCACTATGGGCGTTCGCGTGGTCTTCACCGGAAAACAGAAGGTTGCTCTGGAAGAGTTCAAAGTCGAAGATCCGCGCGGCGACAAAATTCGCGTCCGCTCGGTCTGCTCGTTGATGAGCACCGGAACGGAGAACATCGTTTACAACCGGCTCTTTGAAGCCGGCACGCACTGGGATCGCTGGGTGAAGTATCCGTTCTACCCCGGCTATTCGCTCGTCGGCGAAGTGGAAGCCGTCGGCGAAGACGTCAAGAATGTAAAGGTCGGCGACCGCGTCGTGGCGCGCGAGGGGCATGCCTCGCATCACGTGCTCTCCGAAAGCCAATGCTCGCCGATTCCCGCCGCGGTCAACTCGCAGGATGCCGCCTGGTTTGCGCTCGCCAAGATCGCCTCGATGGGCGCGAAAGCGGCGGCGTATGCGATTGGAGACGACGTGCTCGTGATCGGTGCCGGCCCCATTGGCCAGATGACTCTACGCTGGGCCCGCGCGTGCGGCGCGGAGAACGTGATCGTCGCCGATCCCGTGGCGTCTCGCTTGGAAATGGCGACGCGCGGCGGAGCGACGTCGGTGATCAATACGGCCGTCGACAAATGCATGGACGAAGTCAAAGCGCAGAACTACGGCGCGTTGCCGAAGATCGTCGTCGACACCACCGGTAACGAACACGTCTTCGCGGCAGCGCTCACGCTGGTCGCGCGCCACGGCAAACTGGTGCTCCTCGGTGACACAGGCGCGCCCAGCCGCCAGCATCTCACCTCCGACGTCGTGACGCGCGGCGTCACCATCACCGGCGCGCATGACGGTCATGAAGTCGGCTCCTGGACGGGGCCGCGCATTTACCGGCTCTTCTTTAATCTGGTTAAGAGCGGTCGTTTTAACCTCAGCGGTCTGATCACCCACACTTTCGCGCCGCTGGAATTTCAACAGGCCTATGACGTCGCCAACACGAAGCGCGGGGAGACGATGGGGATTTTGTTTGATTGGACGAAGATGTAGTCGCAGCCGTTCGTTCGATGGACTAGCTGAATCGCAAAGCAAATCCGTTTGCTTTCGCGGTGGTGAATGCGCCGATCGAGAGGCATGCCTCTCTCGACTCGGGTGCAGTCAGACCGGGCGAGACGCCCGGACTACAAACTGCTAATCTCAGCACATGCCCAAGCGTTCACACTCGAAACCCTTCAGCCCGGTTCCGGCCACTCAGATCGGGCTGATGAACTGGCAGGGCCACGCGCGCCGCATGGAGCGGCCGCACCGTCATAATGAAATTGAAATCAATCTGGTCGAAGGCGGGTCGTTTACATATCTGCTCGGCGGAAACAAGGCAGTGGTTCCGCCGTGGCGTCTGGCTCTGTTTTGGGCCGGCATCCCGCATCAACTGATCGCCACGCCCGGCGCGACACGCTGCAATTGGGTAACGCTGCCGCTCGTCTGGTTCCTGCAGTGGAAGCTGCCCGATTCCTTTACGCAGAAAATCATGCGCGGCGAATTGATCGTCGAAGGCGACGCCTCGCGCACGGAGAGCGATCTGGCGCTCTTCAAGCAATGGGCCGCGGACAAAGCGCGCCCCGCCAACGAGGGCGCTGAACACCGCTCGATTTTCCTGCTGGAATTGGAAGCGCGACTGCGGCGCCTGACGCTCAGTTGTGAAAAGAAGAGCCGGACGCAGACCAAGTCTTCCGTACACAGCGAAACGCTGCCGAAGGTCGAACAGATGGTCCACTATGTCGCGCAGCATTACATGCGTCCGCTGCGCGTCGCGGAGATTGCCGGCGCCGTGGGCCTGCATCCCAATTACGCGATGAATCTCTTCCGCAAATCAATGGGGACGAGCCTGGTCGATTACGCCACGCAGCACCGCATTTCGCACGCGCAACGCCTGCTGCTCACCAGCGACGCCAAAATTCTCGACGTCGCGCTGGAATCCGGCTTCGGTTCGCTCAGCCGTTTTTACGCGGTCTTCGCGGAAGCCTGCGGCATGTCGCCGAAGGAATACCGCGCCTCGCTGCGCATTGAATAGTCGCCTTTAGCGCGTCGCTTCGCGAAGCAACAGGCGCACTGGCACTTCCGAGAGATCAAGAATTTCGCGCAACCGCGCCGACAGATACCGATGGTATTTCTTGTCGATCTTCTCGGCGTGGCGGCAATGAATCACGAACGTCGGCGGCCGTACGGCGACCTGCACGCCGTACAGTAGACGCGGTTTGTAGCCCTTGTATGCGGGCGGTTCGTGTTCGAACTCCGCGCGTTCGATGGCCTTGTTCAGCTGCGGCGTCGGCACCTGCGTGCTGGCCTGGTGGTACAATTCCAGCGCCACGTCGATGGTCTGCCAGCAGCGCGTCCCGGAAATCGCGCTCGAAAACGTGATCGGCGCGTAACGCAGCGGCGGCAGACGCTCTTCGATGTACTTCACGTACTCGCCGGTCATCACGCCCTTGCTCAAGTCCCATTTGTTGACGACGATCAGGCAGGGCTTGTACTCTTCGACGATCAGGTTGGCGGTGTTGCGGTCGGTGGTGCTGATGCCTTCCAGCGACGAGACCATCAGAATCACGACGTCGGCGCGGCGGATCGCACGTTCGGTGCGGACCTGCGCGAAGAATTCCACGGGACCTTCCGGCGTTTTCATGCGCCGCAGTCCGGCCGTGTCGACCAGGCAGAAGCGCTGTCCGTCTTTCTCCAGCATCATGTCGACGGCATCGCGCGTGGTTCCCGCGATGGGCGAGACGATCGTGCGTTCTTCATGAGCCAGCGCATTGCAGAAACTGCTCTTGCCGACGTTGCGCCGCCCGACCACGGCCAGGCGTGGAATGTCTTCCCACTCGTCTTCGCGTTCGTCAACGCGCGGAATGTGCGCGGCAATGGCTTCTTCCAGATCGTCGAGGCCGATGCGATGCACCGCCGACGTCGCGACCACCGGCTCGATGCCCAGTTCGGAAAATTCGTTGATCAGCACCTTGGCGTCTTTGCCTTCGGTCTTGTTGGCGACGCAGATCATCGGGCGGTTGAGCTTGCGCAGCTTCGCGGCCACTTCGCGGTCCAGCGGCGTCAGGCCCTGTTGCGCATCGACGACAAACGCGAGCACCGTGGCGGCGACGATCGCTTTTTCGATCTGCTGCTCGACGTCCTTCGACAGATCCTGGCTGTCGACGATGCCGATGCCGCCGGTGTCCATCAGGTCCAGCGGCTTGTCGTTGATCACGATCGGATGAAGGATGCGGTCGCGCGTCGTGCCTGCGCGCGCGTCGGTGATCGAGATTTCGCGCTTCAACAGCGCGTTGAACAAGCTCGACTTGCCCACGTTCGGGCGGCCCACCAGCGCCACCGTGGGGTACATGCTCGTCACCGCGCCCGATTTGTCGAAGCTCTTGGTCGATTTGGTCGGAGCTGACGGGAGATTTTTGTCGTGCGGGTGATAAACGCGTTTCGGGTGTAAACTCTTCTTCTTTTTCATGACGCCTCAATGCCAGTCTTCGTAAGTGAGGCGCTGATTTTAGTCGAAGCAGGGCGCGTTAGCGAATGCGGAACTGCCGGACGCTTTTCGGGATTACATCTGGAACGAGACGGCGATGCGGAAGCCGACGTTGGTCGCGGCGCCTTCGGGCGGCGCGCCGCGGCGCGTGTAGGCGCGGCACTTCATCGGCATGTCGGCCCACGAGCCGCCGCGGATGATGCGCTTGGTCCCCTTCTCCGGCCCGCGCGGATCGGCGTTTCCGGCGATCTGATAGTAGTCATCGGCGTACCAATCGTGGCACCATTCCCAGACGTTGCCGATCAGATCCTGCGCCCCGCACCAGCTGGCATTGTCGAAGCGCCCGACGGGCGATGCGAAGGGGAATCCGTCGTTGTCGTTGCTGCACATCAACAGCGTTCCGCGCGAACTCAAACTGGCGTCCGCATGATTGGCTTTCTGGCCGTCCCAGATCTGCCCCCACGCATAACGCAGGCTCTGCGGACCGCGGGTGGCGTACTCCCACTGCGCTTCGCTCGGCAACGTGGGAATGAAATGCTTCTGCCGCGACGTCCATGAGACGGCGGCGTTGCGCGCCAGCCACGTGCAGAAGACCTGCGCGTCGAACCATGAGAGCAGCACCGCCGGATGATCGTCGGTCTGGCTGTAACCGGGCTGCTTCCAGCTCACGCCCGGCAGCAAACCCCAATCGGCGCCGGAGATCCCCAAGCCCTTACCGGCGCGTTCAGCGGCGGAGATGTAGCTTGTTTTCTGGACGAAGCGGCTGAACTGTTTGACCGTGATCGGCGATTTGGCGAGGTAGTACGTGCGTCCAATCTTCACGCGCCGCGCGGGTCGTTCGTGCTGGCCGCCTTCCTGGCTGCCCATGTCGAATTCGCCTTCGCGCACGCGGACGAGCGCGATGTTCACGCCTTCGCCGAGATCCAGATAGACTTCGCGCGGATCGCCGACGCGTTCGACCAATTCCATCGCGGCGCGATCGTTGGGCAGCGCATTCAGCGCTTCAGTCAGTGCGCATTCCACGCGGTTGCGGCGGGCGACGTCTAGGTCGGTGTAGTAACCGCGCGCGTCGGGTTTGACGGCGTCGAGTTCCGTGCGCGCCTGCCGCATCGCCTGCTGATAAAGCGCGCGGCCGCGGCCGTCCATCGCTCCGGGGTGCTGCGGCCGTTCCGAGAGCGCACGCTGATAGGCTTCCTTCGCGGCGTCCCAGTTTTCCGTGTTGGCCAGTTTCTCCGCTTCGGCCAGCGCGATTTTGAAGCGGGTTTCGGAAGCGCCGGAGAGAGCTTCGTCGACGCCTTCCTGCGCGCGCTTGTCATCGGGCACGCAGCGCAGGGCCAGGCGGAAACTGTCCTCGGCCTGCGTCCAGCGCATGCGCTTGAGCTGCCCGCGACCGCGCGACATCGCGCGCCAGTACGAAACCCGATCCGCGCCGCGCCGCAGCACGTTCACGGCTGTGTCGACGAGCGTCAGCTTGCCGGTGTCGCTCTGGCGCGATGGCCGCGAAGCCAGGTCCGTTCCGGGTCCGCCGGCGGACGGCGGAAGCGCGGTGAGTAAATCGTTCCAACGCTTCACGGTCGACTTCTGTTTCTCGGGCGGATTCTGATAGACATTGCGGCAGTCGATCAGGGCATTTAACAGCGCGGTGCCGTCAGTGAAGCGGTACTGCGGATCCTTGTGCAGGCAACGTTCCAGCAGCGCGTTGCTCGCGAACGAAACATCGCGGCGCAGATTCTGAGCCTGAACATGCGGCTGCTGCAGGGTCGCGACGATGATCTGCATCGCTTCGGCATCGTGGAACGGCGCGTGTCCGCAGAGCAGCGCGTAGAGGGTCGCGCCGAGTCCGAAAACGTCGGCGGCTTTGCCGGCGGTGCCGGCGTTCAGCGCCTGTTCCGGGGCCATGTATCCCGGCGTGCCCATGCCACCATGCGTACCGGTAAGGGCCGGTTCGGCGTGTTCCTGGCGTGCCAGACCCAAGTCAGCAAGCTTTGCAGAAAGCGCATCGAAGGCTCCTTGTTTTTCGAGATTGCCCGGCAGAAGAATATTGTCGGGCTTGATGTCGCGGTGAATGATCCCCGCCGTGTGTGCCGCGGAGATCCCGCGCGAAGCTGCGATGCAGATGTCGAGCGCGAGCGCTTCGGGCAGTCCGCGCTGGCCTTCGCTGCGGGCGCGCATCAGCACTTCCTGCGCAGACGGGCCTTCAACCAGTTCCATCACAATGTACGAGAGGCCGTTCTGTTCGTTGACGTCCAGCACGCCGACGAGATGCGGCGACTGGACCTGCGCGGCGAGTTGGGCTTCACGATAAAAACGCTGCACGGTCTGCGGCTGCATGGCGCCCTGGAGCGGCAGCACTTTGACCGCGACTTTTTTCCCGAGGCGGCGATGGAAGCCCATGTACACCGCACCCATTCCGCCCTGACCGAGTTTGCGGGAGAGGAGCACGCCATCAAGCAGCGGATGCGGGCGGCCGTTGATCTGCGTGCGCGGCACCAGCGCCAGCAAAACGTCATTGGAGAGGTCGTCGAGCATCCAGCCGGCGGACAGTTCGTGAAGAGCGCCACCGGAAGAGGGCGAGACGGCAAGCTTCGAGGCGGATTCGGGCAGCGGTACGGTCGGGTAGTGGATTCCGGAATCGACCGGCGGTTGGGAAGGCACCGGAGGCGGCGTCAACACCGTGGGCGCCCCGGAAGCGGGCGGCTTGGTCTTCAGGTAATTATTATCCATCGGCATAGACACAGCACCTCTCACCCGGGCTTCATCGGTCAGAAAGCAGCGCGGTTTAGAGGTAGAGTGACAATATATAGGAGGATTTTCGACTTCTGGAACGGACCTGTGGGCCACGTGGCCCACAGGTCAAAATGACCGTTTCAGCATAGGGAAAATTTTCCCTATGTTGACTTTTGACCACTGCTTCGTTCACTTCTGCACATGTTCCCGCCTGCGAACGCACGGACACTCTCTAATTATCGATAATATTTAATATTTTAACTTGTTTATAATCAATATGTTATCAATTCTGTCATCCAGAATATCAAAAACTCAAATGAATATTTGAATCGTCTGATTCGACTAGAGAAGTGGAGAGACAAGAACGACTTTCAAAAGCAAACTTCAGGGACTCAACCATGAAAAGCTTAAAAGCACTGATCGCCACGCTCACGATGGGATTCTTGATGGGAATGACCGCCGTCCATGCCGGTGAGGAAGTGACCGAAATCGAACGCATGGTCAGCGCCGGGGTCAGCGAACCGGTGATCACCGCCTACATCGACAACGCCGGCCGGCAGTACGAACTGACCTCCGACGACATCATCCGCCTGGAACGCGAGAACGTCTCCGATGCCGTGATCCTGGAGATGATCAACCACGGCAAGATTGTCGACAACACTGATACCACGCAGCCGAGCCTGTCGAGCTTGATCAGCGATCCGACGACTACGTCGACGCCCGCCGCGCAGACACTGCCGGTCGCGTACACTCCGGCCAGCACGCTGCTGCAGACTACGCCGGTGGTCGAACCGCCGGTGACTGTGCCGCAGAACAGCGACATGAATGTCAGCTTCTTCTACCAGGCGCTCGCGCCGGATGGCAACTGGCACAACGATCCGTCTTACGGCTGGGTGTGGACGCCGACGGTGGCCGACACGCATAGCGACTGGCGCCCGTATGCTCAGCACGGCCACTGGACCTACACCAATCAGGGCTGGTACTGGGAATCGTCATACAACTGGAGCTGGGCGGCGTTCCACTACGGCCGCTGGGCGCGCGGTTCGGCACAGCGCTGGGTGTGGGTGCCGGATACGAAGTGGGCGCCGGCCTGGGTGAACTTCCGCCAGACCAACGATGCCTACGGTTGGGCGCCGCTGCCCCCCGAGGCGCGCTTCGACGAAAAGGTCGGCCTGGAATTCCACGGCAATCTGGCGGGAACCAATTGCGACTTCGGCCTGCGCGATGCGGACTACAACTTCGTCCCGTCCGACCGCTTCCTCGCCACGGACGTCGGAACGTGCCTGCTGCCCCAGTCCCGAGTGAAGAATGTCTTCAACATCAGCATCAACCTGGGCAACACCTACCAGTACCGCGACCACCATGTCGTCAACGCCGGCATCCCGGTGAACCGGATTGAAAGCTACACGCACCAGACGATCCGCCCCGTGCAGATCGCCGACGCCCGAGTGGACATCGGCCAGCAGATTCCCCACGACCACCGCCAGGGCGATCAGCTGGTGACCTTCCGCCCGCAGATCGATGCCAAGGCGCCCGTCAATCCGCTGGTGATCCAGGAACGCCGCGCCGCGGAAGAACAGAAGCGCCAGGAAGCGCGCCAGAAGTTGCAGGACGCAGTGGCTCAGCGCGAAGCGCAGCGCGTGCAAGCTCAGTCCGACCGCGCCGCGAAGACCGAAGCCGCGAAGCTCCAGGCTCAGAATCTCCGCGCCGAACAGCAACAGAAGGCCGCCGAGAAGGCTGCTGCAACGAAGGCCGCGCAGGATCAACGCCAGGCGCTCGCTCAGCAGCAGGCACAGGAACGCGCCGCCAAGAATGAAGCGGCAAAGGTCCAGGCGCAGAACCTCCGCGCGGAACAGCAGAAGCAAGCGGCCGACAAAGCCGCCGCGACGAAGGCCGCTCAGGATCAGCGCCAGGCGCAGGCTCAGCAACAGGCGAAGGAGCGGGCCGCGCAGAACGAAGCGGCGAAGGTCCAGGCCCAGAACCTCCGCGCGGAGCAGCAGAAGCAGGCCGCGGAAAAAGCCGCGGCAACGAAGGCCGCTCAGGATCAGCGCCAGGCGCAGGCTCAGCAACAGGCGAAGGAACGGGCTGCACAGAACGAAGCAGCGAAGGTCCAGGCCCAGAACCTCCGGGCTGAACAACAGAAGCAGGCGGCGGAAAAGGCCGCGGCAACGAAGGTTGCGCAGGAACAGCGCCAGGCGCAGGCTCAGCAACAGGCGAAGGAACGGGCCGCGCAGAACGAAGCGGCGAAGGTCCAGGCCCAGAACGTCCGCGCTGAACAGCAGAAGCAGGCCGCGGAAAAGGCGGCAGCGACGAAGGCCGCGCAGGAAGCCCGCCAGGCCGCGGCGCGCCAGCAGACCGAAGCCAAGCAGCAGGAACGCGCGGCGAAAGCGGAAGCCACAAAGGCCGAAGCTCAGGCCCGCAAAGAAAAGACAGCGGCGAGCAAGACCCAGGGCTAAATGAAGGAAAACTCACGCAGCCAAAAAGGCGCGGGGCAAACTGCCCCGCGTTTTTCTTTGTTGTCAGGGAGTACTGGCGAGCGCCTCTTTCACGCGTCGGATCAGCTTGTCGGGTGTGAAGGGTTTATCCAGATAGAACATGCCGTCTGGAATGCCGATGCGGTCGGTCATATTGCTGGCATAGCCGGACATGAAGAGCACCTTGATCGACGGGCGCAATGGCTTGAGCTGCGCGGCCAGCGCGCTGCCGCTCAAGCGCGGCATTACCAGGTCGGTCACCAGCAGATGAATCTCCCCATTATACTCCGCGCTGACCGTTAGCGCGTCTTCGCCGTTGCCGGCGGTGAGCACGGTGTAGCCGGCGACCGTCAGCACTTCCGCGATCAACTCGCAGACGGCACTTTCGTCCTCCGCTACCAGGACGACCTGCGACCCCGTCTGCACGGATGGCAGCTCGGCGCTGGAGGCGGCACTGACGACCTTGGTGTCCTTGGAGGCGGGCAGATAGACTTTGAACGCCGAGCCGCGGCCGGGTTCGCTGTAGACCCAGATGTTTCCGCCGCTTTGTTTGACGATGCCATAGACCGTCGACAACCCCAACCCGGTCCCCTTCCCCATTTCCTTGGTGGTGAAGAACGGCTCGAAGAGCCGCGCGCGGACTTTCTCGTCCATGCCGCAGCCGGTGTCTGAGACGCTCAAGACCGCATACTTTCCCGGCACCACCGAGACGTGGCGCATGGCGTACTCTTCGTCCAGTTCGATGTTCCCGGTTTCGATCAGCAGCCGTCCGCCATCCTTCATGGCGTCGCGGGCATTCACGGCCAGATTTAAGATGATCTGCTGAATCTGGCTGGCATCTGCGGAGACCGGCACGAGCTGCGGTTCCAGGCGCGTCACCAGCTCGATGTCTTCCCCGATCAGCCGGCAGAGCATCTCCTTCACGTCGACGATCACCTCGTTCAGGTTGATGACCCGGGGCGTCAGCATCTGCTGGCGGCTGAATTGCAGGAGCTGCCGCGTGAGCACGCCGGCGCGCTCGGCAGTGGAATAAATAAGCGCCAGTTCACCGCGCGTGGGATCGGCCTGCTCCATGCCGCGCAGGAGCAGATCGGCGCGGCCCATGATGATCGTCAGCAGGTTGTTAAAATCGTGCGCCACGCCGCCGGCCAGATGCCCGATGGCTTCCATCTTCTGCGATTGCCGGAGCTGCTCTTCCAGTCGGCGGCGCTCGGTGATGTCAATCCCGATGGCGCCCAGCAGTGGCGGACCTTCGGACTTGATCAGCGGAAACTTCGTGATCAGCCAGTGATGCACGCCGTCGGAATGCATCACCGTCTCGATTACTTCCAGCGGGCGGTTGTGTTCGAGCACATAGGTATCGTTGCGGCGGTATTGCTCGGCGAACTCGGGTGAATACAGTTCGTCGACGGTTTTACCCATATACGCCGCCGCATCCATTTTGAAGACGCGCTCGAACGTTTCGTTGGCGTACACGATTCGCCCGTCGCGATCTTTAAGGAACGCGATGACCGGGCTGTTGTTCATGAACGCCCGGAAATTCTCCTGCATGTCCAGCAGCTTGATGCGGGTCTGGCGGTGCGCGAGGCGCTGGCGGTATTCGCGGATCTCCCGCTCGATCGACGGAACCAGCCGCGAGAGCCGGCCCTTCAGCACGAAATCGCTGGCGCCCGCTTTCATCGCCGCGACGGCGGCTTCCTCGCCGGCGGTTCCGGAAACAATGATGATTGGCAGATCGAATTGAATCTGCTTGACCAGCGAGATCGCTTCCAGCCCGCTGAAGCCCGGTAGCGCATAGTCAGCGATGACTATGTCCCAGGCCGCGCGCTTCAATTCCTCCTGCAACCGCGCGCTGGAATTAACGTTTACGCAGAGCGTTTCGTGCCCCGCGGCTTTGACTTCGCGTTCAATCAGCAACGCCGCGTCGGAGGACGCTTCCACCAGCAGCAGCTTCAGTGGCTCTAATTGCATGGGAACAATTCCTCGACTGCCAGGCATCCCTGATGAACCGCGCATTTAGAGACAGCTCTGAAACTAATCTGTAGTTGTGTGTTTTTCCAGCATAGTGTTTAAAAATTGAGAACTCAACAGAACAAAAAGAACGAATAACCCACAACAGAAGGCAACGCCAGGACTTTTCGTCCGGCAATCAAACGTCGGTTTCTGCGTGTGCGCGCGCCGGTGACGCAACGGATGTTTGCATGTATCAGATAAGGTGCTTCAGGACCGTTGAAACAGGATCGATCCTGAGTACACTATTTTTCGTGCCACCGATACCCTTTCCCCAAGGCAGTAGTTATTGGGGCTAGTTGCTGGAGCAAAAAGCCGTGGCCGGAGCCGTCTATCCCAATGGAATGCCGCACCCGCCCAATGGTTTGCGGCTGCGCGTCGCGACGGAGCTGAGCATTTTATCGGTGCTCACCGCCCTGTTCCTGATTTTCGTTCCCAAGGATCCGCAGACCAAGCAGGGCATTTACCTGGGAATGGCGCTGGTCGGTTTGGGCCTGGTCGGCTTCACCGCGAAAGAAACGGAAGAACGCATCTGGGGTCCGGTGACCTCGCCGCCGTTCGACCGCATCCGCCGCTGCGCGATCAACACGTCCTTCTTCACCGTGCCGCCCGCGGTCGGATTTCTGATCATCGGTATTCTCTGCCGCCACTTCGACGTCTTCAAAGAGCCGCACGTCCCGATGTTCAGCCTGCATTTCCTGACGGCCTTGTGCGCCTATCTTCCCTGGGCGCTCCTGCAACAGACGCTTTTCCAGTTCTATCTACTGGGCCGCTTGCGCGCGCTGCTGCCGTTCGCATCGCCGCTGACGATCAGCATCATCAATGGCGTGCTCTACGGATTGTGCCATCTGCCCGCGCCGGAGCTGACAGCGGTGACGATCCTCGGCGGCATTTTCTGGAGCTACTCGTACCACCGCGACCGCTACGTCATACCGATTGCGATCTCACACGCGATTCTGGCGTCGACATTCTTCTTCTGGGTCACCAACCGTGATGTGGTGCAGGAGTGGATCGCTAAGATGTAGACTCATCCCAGCAGCCGCTCCGGATCCAAATTCTCGCGCTCAATATCCTTGAAGTAATTCACCGTGCCCACCTTCAGTTCCACCGTCGCCGCGTCGTCGCAGACAATGATGCCCTTGGGGTGCAGTTGCAGCGCGGAAACCGTCCACATGTGATTCACGCCGTGCTCGACCACTTCGGCCAGCGCACGCGATTTGCCATGCCCGGTCACAATCAGCAGAACTATGCGCGCGTCCATTACGGTCGCGACGCCGACGGTCAGCGCCAGCTTCGGCACCTGCTCCGGATCGTTGTTGAAGAACCGCGAGTTGGCGATGCGCGTGTCCTGCGTCAGTGTTTTGATGCGCGTGCGTGAGGCCAGCGACGATGCGGGCTCGTTGAAGGCGATGTGACCGTCCGGACCGATGCCGCCGAGAAACAGATCGATTCCGCCGCAGCGCTTGATCTTCTCCTCATAGGTGTGGCATTCGGCCTCCAGATCCGGCGCGTTGCCGTTGAGAATATTGATGTTCTCCGGCTTCGCGTCGACGTGGTCGAACAGATGGCGCCGCATGAAGGAATGGTAACTCTCTGGATGCGATTCCGGGAGCGCAACGTACTCATCCATGTTGAAGGTGATCACGTTGGCGAACGGCAGCGCGCCGGCCTTGTTCAACGCCACCATGCGGGCGTAGGTGGGAATCGGCGAACTGCCCGTGGGCAAGCCCAGCACGTATGGCTTTTTGGCGCTCGGCGCCGCGCGCTTGACTCCGCGCGCAATGTACGCTGCGGCCCACTCGCCGGCCTTCTGAGCGTTGGGTTGGATGATGACGCGCATGACTTCCCCCTTCGAGTCCGTGTATCAGTCAAAAATTGGATGTGATCCCAACTATGATACACGAAAGGTGGAAAAAATTCCTGACGAAGGCGGATCGAAATGAGCGATCGTCAATGGCGCATCAATTTGGCAAGAATGATTAGCGGAATCGCACAGAGCTGGACGAGGATCCCGTTCTTCGCCTCTTTCCAATGAACGATGACAAAGATCAAATGCACGATTCCCGGCAGAAAGAACACCGCCAGCCCCCACAGTATTCCGACCCGGAAGGCTGCGATCAGCACCATGATTCCGCCAATCAAGAGCAGCGCCCAGGCCAGCAGCATCAAGAGTCCCGGCATATGGCAACGCCTCCTTTGAGTATTCTGATAACTGTTGCCGTACTGAAAGGTCACGATTAAGTGCTCGACTCGCGCCGTGTTTCTGTTGAAGATTCAGTCCATTGTGCTGTATACACCCACGATCATGGCACTCCGGTCAATGACGATTGGAAAATGAGGAATCTGACGATGTTCAACGTTGCCCGCGCGACCGCCGTTTTTCTGGTACTCAGTTCCATCGGTGTCGCCGCTGCCGAAGACCAATCGCCAGAGACGCGCGCCAGCGCCGCGGTTGTCAGGCTCGGCGGAAAAGTCACGCTCGGCGCGGACGGCAAATCGATCACCGGTATCTACCTGGGCGAAACCCAAGCCGGCGACGCGGATCTCGAGAACATCCGCGTGCTCCGCCAGCTAGAGGAACTCAGCCTGGCGCACAGCAAGGTCACCGATGCTGGACTCAACGCGCTGGCGGGGCTGAGCAAACTTCAGGCGCTCCATCTTTCGGAAACGGCCGTCGGCGACGAGGGCCTCAAGCACCTGCAGGGACTCGTCCAACTCCGGCTGCTGGGCTTGAAAGGCGCGAAAGTTACCGACGCGGGCCTGGCCAATCTGAAAGGGATGACCCATCTCGAATGGCTCGGTCTCCGCGAAACGAAGATCGGCGACGCGGGCTTGGAACATCTGAAAGGTCTGACGCAACTTCCGGGAATCTCCATCGGCAACACGCAGATCACCGACGCAGGCTTGGCGTACCTCGCCGGCATGACCCACATGACGCGCCTGATCATCTACAAGACAAAGATCACCGACGCCGGTCTCCAGCACTTAAAAGGGATGACCGAACTCCAGACGCTGGACCTGCGCGGCACGCTCGTCACCGACGCCGGCATGGAAACCCTCGCCGCACTGCCCGGCCTTCAGACTCTGATGCTCGACGGCACGGCGGTCGGCGATGCCGGATTGCAGAAGCTGGCCGCGATGAAGCAGCTTTCCGCGGCGGCGCTGAAAGAACAGCCGGCCGTCGTCCCTGGCGTGGCCGCACCCAAAGAACTGCCCGAATTCCCCGGCCTCTGGCTGACGGCCACGAAAATCACCGATGCTGGACTCAAATCGCTGAGCGGCCTGAAAGCGATGAAGCAACTGATGTTGGGCGGCACGGCCGTTACTGACGCGGGTCTGGCGGAGCTCAAGGACCTGCAGTCGCTGGAAATCCTCGACCTGTCCCGCACCGCCGTTACCGACGCATCCGTCGCCGCGCTGAAAGGTCTGACCCATCTGAAAAAGTTGTCACTAAAAGGCACGTCCGTCAGCGCCGCTGGGCTCAAAACGCTCAAAGACGCCAGTCCCAATCTGGAAGTTGAATGAGCCGCTCGCGCAATTTCGTTCGGGAATCTGTCTGAAATTCAGCCGGTGCTTTTTACCTGGGTTGCCGCAAGCAGCACTCAGACACCATGTACGAAAATTCCTGCGGGCTGTCACGTCATTTGCGCCTTCACTTCGCAACTTCTGCGAGGGATATGTATGCGCAAGGTGGTGTCCGGTTTTGCCCTGTTTGTGCTCGTTATAATATGTGCAGGTGTACGCTCCGAAGTCGTCGAACTTCCCGCCGATGCGCTGGATCATCGTGCGGTGGTCATCGCACCCGATCGGGATGCCAAAGAATACAATCAGCTCTCCCCCACCCTCTCGCCGGTCGCGCTGAAGTCATTTGAGCAGCGCGCGGAACACGAAGACCCTGTCGCGCTGGACGTCGTTTTCTACGCACATCTCAGCGGATTGGGCTGCCCGGCCGATACCAACGTCGCCGCCGAGTGGCTCGACAAAGCGTGGCGCGCAGGAACGCCGTTGGGCGTGCTCTACCGCGGACGGACGTTGCTGGGACTGGAAGCGAACTCCACCGACAAAAATGCCGCGTACGGAAAGTCGCTCGTCCAGGCCGCGCGGTGGGACTTCCTCGACGACGCCAACCGCGGAAACGCCGCGTCTCAATTTTTCGTGGGCGTGTGTTGCGAATCGCTCGAGGACTCCGTCGGCGCCTTCAGCTGGTACGCGCGCGCCGCGGAGCAGGGATTTCTGCCCGCGAAATTCCACGTCGCTTACGGACTGCTTCACGGCATCGGAACAGCCACGAACGTGGACAAGGGTCTGGCGCTGCTCACGGAATGCGCTACCCAAAATCTGATTCAGGCCCAGGATCACCTCGGCGAACTGTATGCCGATGGCTTCATCGTCGCGCGCAACGACGCGCTCGCGCTGCAGTGGAGCAAACGCGCCGGATCGCGCGGCTCCGCGCCATCGCAGTTTCGCGTCGGTATGATGTATGCACAGGGACTTGGCGTCCTCGTCGACACCGGCTTCGCGGCCGAATGGTTTGAGCTCGCGGCCGAGCAGGGCCACGCGCCGTCGCAAGTGAAGCTTGCCGACTATTACGCCTTCCGCCGCGGCCTGCCCGATGAAGACGAAGTCGCGTCGAACTGGTATCTGAAGGCAGCGGAACAACACAACGCCGACGCTGCGGCCCGGTTAGGCGCACGCTACGCAGAAGGCCGCGGCCTGCGCCTGGATCCACTGGAATCGCGATTGTGGCTCAACCGCGCCACCGAGCTGCAACTGGCCCACGCCGCCACGCCAAAACCCGCGCCTAGAAATTACAGCGCCAGTGTCATCGAGAACGAAAACGACGACACGATGCACGCGATCGAAGTGGCGGTGCATGGGTTTGATGTGCTGGCGGGGACGGGAAGCGCGGAGAAGCGTTAGTCTAAAAAGTCCGTCGCTTCTTTAAGAATGTATTCAAACAGAGAATCTGCCCGCACAGCCGTAATCTTGCGCAAATTCGTATCCCATACCACTATTCGAGAGGCATCCGGATCAGTGGTGTCCAACGAATGGAGTTCATCGCCTTCATTGTTACGCACAACAATTAAATGATTCGGGTAACTCCTCTCCCGTCGACACATCTGCGTAAAGCCGATTGCATTCTGATGGCTCGCGCTCTCAAAGTTTTCACTGATAATCCCAAAGTACTCATTGGGTCCTATGGACAACCAACTCCAGCGCATGAGGTAATCGCGGTAGTCTACTGGAAAACCTAGACTCAAGAATTCTTCGGCGCGTCTGATTGACTGGCTCGATGCAGGCTTTCCAAAATCGGAAATCTCTTTATTCGAATTTAGTAGAAGCTGGACGTCCTGAATGCTTGCCATCACTAAATCCTCAATTGCTCTCAAAAGCCGATGTAACTCGTGGGGCGATTCTTCGCAATTACTCAGGACTGTTGTACCTGTGGAACCTCCCGGTAAATTTACCGGGAGGTCAAAACGACACGATCCTCCTCCGATCCCAAGAAATTCGCAGGTTTTTCCTCACCCTTTACTACAAATTACACCACTTCCTCTTGGATACTCGGGAGCTGTGATGGATCGCGACGAACTGGAAAGCTGGATTCTGGCGCATCAGGCGGAGATCTACCGCTACCTGCGCTACCTTGGCGCCGACAGCGTCTCCGTCGCGGAAGATCTCGTTCAAGACACGTTCCTGATGGCGTTCAAGAGCACCTCGACGCCGGTCACCAACGACGAGCGCGTGCGCGCGGCCTGGCTGCGCGGGATTGCCCGCAATCTCTTCTTCAACTACTGCCGCCGCGCGAAGCACAGCCCGGTCAAGGTCAACAGTGAAGCGTTGGAGCAGGCCGAAGTCGTCTGGACGGCCGATTTTCTCCAGGGCGGCGACGGCTTTGAAGCGATCGAAGCACTGCGCGGCTGCGTCGGGAAACTGGAAGACAAGCAGCGCGGCATTCTCGATCACTTCTACAAGCAGGAAAAATCGCGCGCCGAACTGGCGCAGCTCTACAAGATGTCCGAAGACGGCGTGAAATCGTTGATGCGCCGTCTGCGCCGCGAACTGGCGGACTGTATCCGCCGGCGGCTGGCCACAGGCAAAGCGAGTCGAGCATGAGCGCCGACGACAACGATCCTTCGGATTTGGCGGATCCCAAAGACCGCCTGATCGACACGCTCCTGCGCGAAGCGCTCGGCAAGGAAGCGCCGCCGAATCTCGCCAGCCGGATCATGAAACGGGTCGAACGCGAACGCCGCCGCTTCTACTGGCTGGCGGGCGGCGCGAGTGTCGCGGCCGCGATTCTGATTGGCGTGGCGGTCTGGAAATTTGCCATGCCCGCGCCGCCGGTCGAGGTGGCCAAGGAAACGCCCAAGACCAATGAGCCCGGTTTGCAGTGGGGTGACCCACCCTACACGCCGCCGAAGCCGGAGAACGACTTTAAGCCCAGCCCCAATGCCTGGGCGCGCGGCGAGCGGATCAAGACCGACGCCACGCCAAAGAAGGTCGCGCTGGGCGGTTACTGCAATCTCGACGTCGCCGCCAACAGTTCGCTCGTGAATGAAGGCAAGGACAAGGCCGAGCAGGTGCTGCTCGAGTCCGGCAGCGTAACCTGCCAGGTCGACCGTCACATTGGTACCTTTGCCGTTCGCACCGATTCCGGAACAGTCGCCGTAACGGGAACGAAGTTCACCGTCGCCATCAGCGGCGAAGGCAATGAACTCAAGACCGAGCAGGCTCGGCGCCGGACGATGGATGTCAGCGTTCAGGAAGGCGCTGTGGAGCTGCCCGGATGGGGTACGACGCTTCGTGCCGGCGAAAAGGGCGGCATCGCCTTCGGCCTTGTGACCAACAAGGGCGACAACTTTTTCGAACTTCGCGACGAAGGCAAGGATGCGCGCCGCTTCACCCCGCGAACGCACGACGGCGTCGACAAAGAGATGCTCGAAGCGATTCACAAGTTGAGCAAGGGCACGCGCGTGCAGATCGCCTGGGTCATGCAGGAGTACCCGCGCGTCACAAAAATGCAGATCGTCTGGAGCCCCCCGGACTCCACCGAACACCATCACAAGACCGGTTCCATCGTGGGAGAAGTGACCGAGAAGGGCGATGGCGGCGAGTGGATTCGGATTCGCGACCACGGTGGCGAAAACGAGAAGTACACCCCGCGCTGGGTTCCCACCAAAGATAACCCGAAGGAAGGAAATCTGGACAAAGACATGATTCGCACCCTTGAAAAGTTGAATAAGGGTGACAAAGTTAAAGTCGAATGGGTCTTGGAAGAACACCGCCGCATCGTCCGGATTGAAAAGCAGGACTAAGGAGCGCACTTGAACATGTCGAACCTCAACCGCCGCAAATTCTTTCAACTGGCCTTTGGTGCAGGCAGCGCTGCGCTCCTGATGCCGTGGATGAAAAAAGCGTTCGCCGGCGACGGTCCGGCCGCCGCCGCGCTGGGGGTGGAAGGCATGAAGACCGCCAAGCGCACGTCGTACGCGCTGGGCACTGAGATTTCGATGCTGGTCATGCACGAAGACGAAGACATCGCCCGCAAGGCGCTCGACGCCGCGTTCGGGGAACTCGAAACCGTTGAATCCGTGATGAGCATCTACCGGCCTGAGAGCCAGATTTCGAAGCTCAACCGCGACGGCGTTTTCAACAACCCGCATCCGTACTTCGTCGATTGTCTGAAGGCCGCGCTCAAGCTCTCCAAGCGCAGCGAAGGGGCATTTGACGTGACCGTCCAGCCGCTGTGGGAACTGTACATGGCCGCGAAGAAGAAGAATGCGCTCCCCGGCGACGCCGAAATCGAAGCCGCGCGCAAGAAGATCGACTGGACGAAAATCGAATACTCCGACTCCAAGATTCAAGTCGGCGCAGGCCAGGCGATTACGTTCAACGGCATCGCACAGGGCTACGCGGCCGACCGCTGCGCCGACGCGCTGAAGAAGTTCGGCATTCAGCACGCCCTGGTCAACACCGGCGAAATCCGCGCGATGGGAAACAAGCCCGACGCGACGCCCGCACCGTGGACCGTGGGCATCCAGCATCCGCGCAAGCCCGATGCGTACATCGGCATGGCCAGGCTCGACGGCCTGTGCCTGGCTACGTCCGGTGACTACGCCACGACCTTCTCCGACGACTTTGTCTACAACCACATTTTCGATCCGGCAACCGGGCGCTCGCCGCTGGTCTTCTCCAGCGTCACCGTGGTCACCAACCGTGCGATTGACGCCGATGGACTTTCTTCGGCCGTCTGCGTGGCGGGCTTGGAACGCGGCCTGAAATTGATCTCGGACACGCCGGCGGAAGGACTGCTGGTGTTCAAGGACGGCAAAACGTACACGACCAAGAATTTCCCAATGGCGGGTTGATGTGAGCCTGACCTTTGTGCCCAAAGGCACAAAGGTCTAGTGGCACGATCGAATTGAGTTCAGCACATCGGCATGGGGCACTTCCCTCATGTGAGGGTGGCGTGTTGCCATGTGGAGGAGGAAAAGGAGCGTTACATGAAGCGCGGGTTATATATTGCGGCCGTTTGTCTGTTCGCCTGTTGCGTGGCCACGGTGGCCAAAGCCGAAGAGGAGCACAAGCAGAGCGGCGGGGCCCATACGTGGGTTGGCACATTCGAAAAGTCCGGTGACGGTAAGATCTCGTTCAAGTCCGCCAACGGCGAAAGCCACGCCATCGTCGCCGGCGAAAAAGCGAGCGACGAAACCAAGGCGAAGCTCGCGGCAGCGGAGAAGGACCTCGTCGGCCAGGGCACGTTCCAAGTGACCGGCAGCATCAAGAAAGATGGCGACGTTCCCACAATTCACGCCAATACGATCACCAAGAAGGGCGAAGGTGGCGGTGGCGATCATAAAGAGAAAAAGTAGCACAGCAGTTGACCTTGCCGCCCATTGGCGGCAAGGTCATCGATTCTCAACGGAGTACGATTCAACGTGCAAAATTTCGGACCGTCAACGTGCGTGCTCATTGCTGTGGTGCTCGGCGCTACCGGGCTGATTTACGCAGGCGAGACTGCTCCGCCGGTACGCACCAAACCCGAAGTCGACGCGCTTATCCAGAAGCAAGGCACCACGCCGCCGGATTGGTGGGAGGCGACGCCCCTGAATTTTCCAAAGACGTTGGATCTGACCCTGACCCCGCCACCCAAGGGCGCGCCGTGGGATCCGCAGAAGAATGTCGGTCAGTATTTCTGGAGCGTGATCAACGAAAACGCGGGCAAATGGAAAGAGGGCGTGAAGTTTGCCGCCCATGTCATTGCCGTGAACGAGAAAGACGCGGCGAAAGTCGCCAACATGCAGGGCCAGATGGCACATCTCTACGCCAATTGCCTCTTCGATTACGCCCGCGCCGCGTACTGGTGGCAGAAGAAAGGCGATACGGACACGGAAGAATTGGCGTTCTGTTACTGGAAGCTCGGTTGCCCCGCGTACGCCAAGGAAATCCTCGGCCGCTGTGGCAACGACGACACGCGCCACGGCTCGCTGATCAAGCTGTGGGCGGATCTGGGCGAATTCGACAAGGCAATCAAGGAAGCGGAAGTGAAAGCCGATTTCGACAAGCCGGACATTGCCTGGCTGATGGCCGGCGAAGCCTGCCGCACGACTGGCCGCTACGCCGATGCGCTGAAGTATTTCCAAAAAGTCCTGACCAGCGATCCGTCCAAAGCAGGCCGCGATTTCAAGCAGAGTAAAGCGCGCGCGCAGGCCAGCATCGACGCGATCAAGGTCTTCGACACACTCGACCTCAAGCGCGTTCCCGACGGAAAATATACCAGCAGCAGCACCGGCTACACCGGTCCGGTCACCGTGGAACTTTCCGTTAAAGGCGCCAAAATCGACGACGTGAAAGTGACGCAGCACACCGAAAAACAGTTCTACGGCTCGCTGACGGAGACGCCGAAACAGATCATCCTCAAACAAGGCGTCAAGGGCGTCGACACGTACACCTCGGCGACCATCACGTCGGAAGCGATCATTAACGCCTGCGCCAAGGCGTTGGCCACGGGTATGAAATAGTCGTCAATTTCGAGAAAATCGCCGCACCCTTTTCACGTGCGCAAACCACTCTCTGGTGCGAACCAAATTCGGACCTGCGGAGAGGGTAATATCAGTGAATTCTCGCGCTCGACTCATGAAGATTCTGCCGGTAGCGCTGCTGCTGATGCTTGCATCGCTGCCCGCCGCGGAAACCGCCAAGCCGGCGCAACCCGCCGCCAATTCGCACACCCGCGCGGAGATCGACGCGATCATCCAGAAGGCCGGCCAGGCTCCGCCCGATTGGTTCGCATCCGTCACGCCGAATTATCCGCAGACGCTCGATTTAACCTGGGGCGATCCGAAAGGCCGCAACGCTCAGAAGGATCTGAAGGAATTTATCTGGACGGTGATCAATCCCAATCCGCCGCGCTGGAAAGAAGGCGTGAAACTGCTCCACCAGGTTTTGAATGTCAATAAGAGTGATCCCGAGAAACTGAAACGAACCATGTTCGCGCTGGGCGAATGTTATCACAACTTTTTCGCCGACTACGCGCGCGCCGCGTTCTGGTTTCGCAAGGCGGAGTCCAACGACGAACTGCTCGCCGACTGCTACTTCCGGCTGGGCAACAAGGACATGGCCAAAGAAGTTCTCGACAAGGTCGGCTACGACAACACCCGCCAGGGCGGCGTGATTAAATTGTGGGCCGACATTGGCGACATCGACACCGCGCTGAAAATGGCGGAAGGCAAGGCGATGAGTTGTCCGGACGCCGGATACTTTGTCGCCGGCGACTGCCTGAAACTCGCGGGCCGTTACAAGGAAGCAATCGACTTCTACGAAAAGGTGCTGAAAGTCGTCCAGAAAGACACGCAGACCGCCGCCGGACGCCTGAAATGGAATCAGGATCAGGCCCACGCGTCCATCGACGCGATCAAACTTTTCGAGCTGCTCGACCTCAAGCGCATCGCCGACGGCAAGTATTCCGGAACCAGCATGGGCTACTCCGGCAATGTCTCGGTGGACGTCGTAACGAAGGGCCACAAGATCGACAGCGTGGTCGTGACCCAGCAGACCGAACATCAGTGCTACGCATCGCTGACGGTCATTCCCCAGAAAATCATCGACAAGCAGACGGTCAAGGGAGTCGACACCTATTCGTCGGCCACGGTCACGTCGAACGCCATCGTCAACGCCTGCGCCAAAGCGCTCTCGACGGGCGTGAAATAGATTTCTTCCAAATTGGAGATGCGAATGAAAATTCATCTGGCAGTGCTGGTCTCACTTATCGCAGTACTTTTCAGCGCCGCGTTGCGCGCCAGCGACGACATCGTCGAATTTCCGCTCTCAACGGAAGGCCATCGCCCGCAGGCGCTCACGGTTGGGCCCGACGGCAACCTGTGGGTAACGGAAGTGTTGAAGCACAAGATTCTCAAACTCACGCCGAAAGGTGAGTTCACTGAATTCGCCGTTCCCGCCAAGGAAGCCGGCGTGCTTCAAGGCATCGCGGCCGGTTCCGACGGCAATCTCTATTTCTCGTCGCGCGATGAGAACATGATCCGCCGCATGACGCCCACGGGAGAATTCAACGGCGCGTTCAAACTCCCCACCGCAGTATGCTGGCCGCGCGAGATCACGGCCGGGCCGGACAAGAATCTCTGGTTCACCGAGATGGCCGGCAACAAAATCGCGCGCATTACGACCAAGGGCGAGATCACGGAATTTCCCATCCCGACGGCCGCGTGCAAGCCGTACTGCATCGTCGCTGGACCGGATGGCAATCTCTGGTTCACGGAATGGGACAAGCCGAACATCGGGCAGATCACGCCGGAGGGCAAGATCACCGAGTTCCCCGTGAAGAATGGCGGCCGCGAACTGGCCTTCGGCGCCGATGGCAACATCTGGTTCACCGCCGACAAGGTCAACGCCATCGGCCGCCTGAGCATGAAAGGTGAGGCCACCGAGTATCCCCTGCCCTCCGCCAACGCCCAGCCGCTGGGAATTACGAGCGGAACGGATGGAAATGTATACTTCTGCGAATTCAAACTGGGTAAAATCGCGCGCATTACTCCCGACGGCAAGATCACGGAGATCGCCTTGCCGACACCGAACTCCCAACCGTTCTGTATTGGCACGGGGCCAGACGGAAATATCTGGGTCGCGCAGCAAGCCAACCGCGTTGCGCGTCTCACCCTTGCCAGCGCTGCAAAAGCAGTCGCGGGCAAGCCGGAGAAGTCCAAGGACGCAAAGTAACGAAGTCTTTTAAGCGGCAGTGAACCCGGGTGGGATGCGCATGAATCTCAATCACTTCCTCCCGTTCCTTCGCCGCCCCAAAAAGGGCACGGAACCCAAGCCGCCTGGCTTGTTTGAACGCGCCGCGCAAAAGATTCTTCCCGCAGCGTTCTTCTCCGATCCGCTCAAAGGCAAACCCGGCCTGATCCGCCGCGCCATCAAGAAGATTGGGCCGGTTACGCAATCGGCCCCGTTGCGCCGCGGCGTTCAAGCGGTGTGCTTCGTGCTCTTCCTCGTGCTCTTTTTCTATGTCTGCTGGCCCTACAACGCACAACCTGACGCGCGTACAACCGTGGAGCAGATGTTCGTGCCTGCGTGGGCGCGTGACGGCGGCAAGGACATGATGCTGGGCCGCCTGAACGACGCGGCCGATGCCACGCGCATCCATGCGGAGATCGACGCTGACTTTGCGCGGCGCGGCGCGCGCGGCAACGTGATCCTCGGCAAGTACGGGCCGCACCCCGATTGGGTCGGCCGAGATCTCCGCGAAATCGCAACGGCCGAGAAGACCACGCCGACCGACCTGGTGCTCGCCATCGTCCACAATCCGGATGAGCAGGCGCAGCTCTGGATCTCTCACTACACCGACGACCGCGAACGCAAAGAGAAGGTGCCGGCGGAGATCTTCCTGATCATCGACCCGCTCGTCTCCATCTCGACGGCAATCTGTTCGCGCACGTGGGAATGGTCGCTGAGCTGGGCGCTGGGAATTCTCGCCGTCTGCCTGATCTTCCCGCGCGGATTCTGCGGCTACCTCTGTCCGCTCGGCACACTGATCGACGTCTTCGACTGGGCGATCGGCAAGCGCGTCAACGTCTTCAAAGTCAAAGGCGAAGGCTGGTGGGTCCACCTCAAGTATTACATCCTCACCGGCGTGATCGTCTCGGCACTCTGCGGCGTGCTGCTCTCCGGCTTCGTCGCTGCGATTCCCGTGATCACGCGCGGCATGCTCTACATCCTAGAGCCCTTCCAATTGGGCTTTATGCGCGGCTGGCACCAGGTCCCCGCGATCAACTTCGGGCAAATTGTTTCGATCGTGTTGTTTCTTGCCGTACTCGGGCTCGGTTTGTTGCGGAAGCGATTCTGGTGCCGCTATGTCTGTCCGTCGGGCGCCGTCTTCTCCGTCTTCAATCTCTTCCGCGTCTCCGAACGGAAAGTGGAATCGAGCTGTATTCATTGCAACAAATGCGTAGAGATCTGCCCCTTCGACGCAATCAAGGCCGACTTCACTACGCGGACGGCCGATTGCACGCTCTGCCAATCCTGCGGCGGTGTCTGCCCGACCCACGCGATCAAATTTGTAGAACGCTGGAACATCTCCGACCTCAAACCCGTCAACGATCCGCCCGTGAGCGAAGTGGCGCTGAATCGACGCGGCTTTCTGGCAGGAACCGGCGTCTCGCTGCTGACGGTCTTCGGGATGCGCAACGCGTTTGGCGCGGGGATCGACGATCCGTCGCGACCCGTGCCGGTTCGTCCGCCGGGAAGTTTGCCGGAGGCACAGTTCCTTGAGGCCTGCATTCGCTGCGGCGAATGTTTCAAGGCCTGCCCAAGTAAAGTGCTGCAACCGGTCGGCTTCAAACAAGGACTGGAAGGATTGTGGACGCCGGAGATCAACCCGAATTTCGCGGGCTGCGAGACGAGCTGCAACAATTGCGGCCAGGTCTGTCCGACGGGTGCGATCCGCGCGATTCCGCTGGTCGAAAAACGTGAAGCGCGACTGGGCCTCGCGATTTTGAACATGCAGACTTGCCTGCCCATCGCCGGCAAACAGGCCTGCCAGCTCTGCGTCGATGAATGCACCGCCGCCGGATACAACGCGATCGAATTCAACCGCGTCCGCGCCGAAGTCGACGAGCAGGGAATTCCGATCGACGGCACCGGCTTCCTCGCGCCGGTTGTCGTTCACGATAAATGCGTCGGCTGCGGGCTCTGCCAGACGCGCTGCAATCACATCAACGTCGAGCAGGAAAAGTTCATGACCGAACCGGCGATCATCGTCGTCGCCGGAAAAGGCAGACGCGACGACGGCACGCCGCTGGAAGACCGCATCCCGAGCGGCTCGTACAAGCAACTTCGCAAGGAAGAAGCCGCACGCAAGGAACGCGAACGGAAGAAGCAGATGGAAGATCAGGGCGGCAAGAGCGACGGGTATATGCCGGACTTTCTGAAGTAGGTCGGATTAGTTCGCCAATTCGACGATCAAGGATTTCATCGTTGGCTTGGTTGCACAATCGATCGTGTATGTTTCGTTTTCTTTCGTGGCGACGTGTACATCCTTTTTCTCGGCGCCGTTCTCTTCCCAGACATACGTGACCTTCACGGGCCGGAAGCCGCCGTGCGGTTCCTTGTAGTCGGCGTTAATCGTGACGCCGAACAGGCCGCAGGTGTTGTTCTGCGTTCCGGAATAGCGGATCAGGGCACTCTTTGTCCCGGGCGGGATCTCGGCGAAGGTCGTGTACTTGCAGAAGCCGGCGACCGGGCCTTCGGCCTTGTCGATGGTCCTGAACGTCTTGCCGTCGTCGAATGAGACCTGAAAATCCCAACCTTCGCTCACGCTGCGCGCGCGGTATTGGCAACCCATGCGGATGCGCGTCATCTCACCCGGCGTTTCAACTGGAAAGGTGATCTGCGCTTTGGCGCCGGCCATGAAAAAATCGGTCGGATTGAATCCCGTCATGTTCTTGGTGAAATCCGTGACGAAAACATTCTTGTCTTTGTGCTCGTAGTTCAGATTCGGCTCGACGGTGATCGTGCCTTCTGCTGCGCCGGCACTGAAGGTGATCGTGTTCTTTCCTTGAGCCAGGGCCGGCAGGGCGCGCTGGGAGTTCTGGATATCGTTGACGATCTTCACGGCATCGAGTCCCGTACCGCTGCCTTTTAGTTCGAACTTCAGGCGGTAATCGTAGCGGCGCAGAATCCTCGGCTTCAGCTCCACGCTCATCGGACCTGAGACGCCAGCTTTGGACACTTCCGTCCACGCCAGTCCGTTGTTGTCGGAGAAGGAGACGGTCACTTCCCCGCCCTGCCCCACGACCGCGTTGTAGCTCAGCGCGCCACCGAGAAAAACGTAGCTGCTGGGCATGCGGACGACCAGCACGCCCGGCTTTGCGGCGTCCTTCACTTGTACCGCCGGACCGGCGCGCGCCTCGGATTTGCTGACGAGATTTTCCGCGACCAATGCTGCCGTTTGATAAGCCCCGGAAGCCAGCGGCAGGTCATATTCCAGAGAACCGTTGCCAATGCGTCCGGGCGCAAGATCGCCGTACTCCACGGCGTACTTCATATCGCCTTCGCCGACTTTTTCGTTGATGGGCGAATCGCCTTCCTGATTGATGTGGAGTCCCTTATTGAACCAATTGCGCGTCAGCTTCTCGCCTTCTCGCAATTGAACGTTCACCTGATAGCCCTGCGAATACGTGTACTCATAGATGAATTTGTTGGCGCCGTCGTATTCCCCGATCGTCGAATACCAGCCGTGCGTGGCCGCCGGAAGCCAACCGTTCTCACCATAGAAGGGGCAATTAGACAGGACGACCGGTCCCTTCTTCCACCCCTGGCCGCGCATGAACGCCATCAGTTCCTTGGCGTCTTTGCCTTTCATGCCGGGATTTTTCGTGAACCAGTCGGCAATGCTCTCGACGATCTCGTCGACGCTCGCGATTTTTTTATCGGGCTTCGGAAAATACGTGATCAATGATCCGTCGAGCAGATGCCACGCGCCGTCCCAGAAAACTTCCGGGACACTATGTCCGCTGAGCCCGCGGCCCTGCGCCTTCAGTCCGGCGTAGCGCGCCAGCGCCTCGATGTTCGACGACGCGCAGCAGCACATGCCATAACCGTAGACGTTGAATGTCTTGATCGGGTCGTGAACATTGCCCTCGCCCAGGAATTCATTGGGCGGAGACGTCTGGTGTCGGAACTTCACCACCGTCTGCCATACCGCCAATGCTTTCTGCTCGTCGGTCATGCCATCTTTGATGAACGATTTCTTCCACGCGTCCATGCTGGAAACGTCTTCGATTTTGTCGGATACAATTTTGACGAAGCTGACCACGCCGACATTCGACACACCGGCGGTCTGCGTCGGGAGGTCCTTGACGACGACGAGCGTGTCGTTGGGTCCGGCGGCGACGTGCAAGCCGCTCGCTTCGACCATTTTTTCCAGCAGTTCACGCGGCGTCTTGCCTTCGGGTTCGGCGGCGACTTTCATCTCCGGCGTGACCAGCGCCGAGCTATAAATCAACTTCACGCCCTGGCTACGCAGGTCTTCCAATGCACTTTCCAGCGTTCGGCCGGCATAGCGCTTCGAGGGAGCATCGGCGGCAAGAGCGGCGGAGGCGATCATTGCGACCGCCAGCATGCAGGCAGCAAATCGAGCGCGGAAGTTCACCGGATCGCTCCTTTTGAATTATTTGATGTGGACTGAGGTGCCATCGAACGAATAGGTCAATCCCGATGCGGGCAGCACGGCGTCGAGCGCCCGGCGTGGCGGAATGCCATCAAGCGAACCATGCAGAATTGTTTTCTTCGCCAGCGCCTTTGCCGCTTCGGTTTCGTAGCTGAATTGCCAGCCTTGCTCGCGGCAGATCCACGTCACCGCGAATTCCAACGACAGACCATCGAGATGCACCGCTGGCGCGCAGGCCGAAGCCCAATCCCAGAGCGGATCGGCGAGGGAAATTTTGCGAGCCACAAACTGACCCGTGGGCGCGGAGGTCAGTTCCTCACCGGCGCCGACCGAGGCCTTGTCGGTGCCGCGCTTGAAATCCACGCGCCCTTCGCGCACGCGGACGGAGAGCGGCCGTGCGGCTTCGATCAAGCGAACTTCAAATTGCGTACCGACGTCGCGGATTTCCGCGTAATCGGTCTCGATGCGCACCGACTCCTTGGCTTTCGAGCCTGAAGGCTTGGCCGAATCCACGTATACGGCGCCGGTTTCGAGATGAAAGCCGCTCGAGAGGATGCGCAACTTCGTGCCCACATCCAGGCGCAAAGACTGTCCGTCCGCCAGGCGCAACGACGCGCGGCCGGTGGCCGTGGTTTCGAGCGTGCTGTCGGTGGTGATGGCGTCGCCGAGTTTCACGGCGCGGAGAGAATTGGTGCGGCTTTCGTTGAGTGTGCCATCGAGAAATTCAATCGTGGCGACCGTTTGCGGTTTGGGCGCGGCTGCCTTGAGGAGGTGCGAGGCCACGGCAAACAGCACCGCCGCCGCCACCAGTCCGGAGGGAATGAAAATCGAGAGGCGCCGGAGGCGGCGCTTGCGCACCACGCGCTTCCACTCCTCCATCACCGCTTTGTGGACGCGCTGCTCGCGGCCCGGCGCGATGGGCGGACGGCGGCCCGCAGAGCGGATTAAATCCGCCAGGGGATCCTGCCCTTCCGGTGTATCGTTCGCACGGGCTCGATTGGCCATTTGATTCCCAGTTCTCCCTTAATGACTCGGGTCACTAAGGGAGATCGCTACGTTTCCAGATTAGACTGCCCGCCACAGACGGCCGCGAAACATTCGCGAAAAGCCGTGCGCGCGCGCATTAACAACGATTCCGCGGCCTTGGGCCCCATGCCCAGACGTTCCGCGATTTCGTTCACCGACAGATTCTCGACGTACTTCCATTCCAACGCGTTACCGTAATGGTGAGGCAGGCGGTCGAGCGCCTGACGCACCAGTTCCGCCAGCTCCTTGCGGCGCAGCGTCTGCTCCGGGCCGTGGTATTCCGCCGCCTGAAGCGAATCGAGCACCGCCTGCACGGCCTCGTCGTCGGCAATGCCCAGCGAGGCCGGCGAACGCTGCATGCGGGTGTAGTAGGCCGAAATTTCGTGACGACAGAACGTACACAGCCACGAAAACAGCGGCGCTTCGCCCCGGTAGCTTTCGATCTTCAGCATCGCCGCGCACAGCGCAGCCTGCGTAATTTCCTCCGCCGCGCCGGCATCGCTTTCGACGCGGAAAAGCGCGAACCGGAACAGCCCGGGAAAATACGCTGCGAAGAAATCCTCAAACGCACGCTCGTCTCCGGCCAGCATCCGCTTAGCCAGAGCCGTGTCGTTCAAGTACTCGGACCCGACACCCACTAACGCCTCCGGGATCCTTAACAGTTACGAGGCCCGATGCCCTCAAAATCATTCGGGAAAAAAGAGCCGAATTCCATTTTGTGGCGTACTAAGTACCACCCCGCAATTGTTAAACTGTTATGACTTTTCCAGTGTATACACTTCCGTTGATCACGTGTAGCTCAAAGCTAAAACAGGAGTCACCCGCACTCATGCCGCACTCCATCAAGGCAGCAATCACTTGTCTGGTTCTTGCTTTACAGGGCTTCCTCTGCTCCGCATTCGCCGTTGAAGCCACCCCCGAACGCTTGCTGCTCAAGCGCCCGGTGCTGGAGCAGGTAGTTCTGACGGATTACACCGACAAACAAAACTCCACGGCAAAATCGCTGCATCCGCAAACCAAAGTGGAGGTCGGCGAAGGCTGGCTCTCCGCGACGTTCCCTGCGCGTGAGGAGGGGCCAACGATCGAATTGTGGAGTGGCGAAAAGGATCTCTCGAAATCCGATCTGCTCCGCTTCGACGTACAGAACGCCGGCAAGGTGCGCGTGCAGGCCAAGCTGATACTGGGCACCGACGGTGGCGCCGCGACGTTCGCCATGCCACTGGATCCCGGATCGACCACCGTCGCGTTTCCGATCTGGTGGGTCGCGAAGGATGGCGGCGCTGAGAAATTGGAGCTCTCGAAACTCAAGAAACTCCGCGTCTCGATTCCACGCCAGGGCGATCCGGCCAATTTGAAATTCGGCAAGGTTGCCGCGCAGAAAGTGTTCACCGACGCGTCGAAGCTGCAACTGTTCACGTTCGGATCGACCACGCCGGGTGCGATCCCGATCAATCCAAAGTCCATTTTCGAAAACGACAAGACTTACGGCGTGAGTGGCACGGACATTGGCGTACAAAACTGGCAGCCAAAGTTCCCGCTGTTGGGTTCAGACATTGTTGGCACAAATCTGGCGTTCACGACCAAAGTTCCTGATGGCGATTACGAAGTTCACGCTGTGGCGTTCGGCACGAGTTGGCAGGGCGTGCGCAGTTCGTCGTATCGGATCCTGGCCGGAGAGGCTCCGCTGGTGGATGTGAAGGTTACGCCGGAGAATTTCTACACCTTCGACAATCAATACTACGGCGCAAATCTTTTCTACAACCCTGCTCGTTCGCTCTTCGATCAATACCACCGCAAGTATTTCGAAGGTCATCGCTTCGAAACGAAAGCTGCGGATGGCAAGCTCGCGCTGAAGTTCGAGAATTGTGGTGTCCACGCGCTGTGGGTGTATCCCAAGGCCATGGCCGAGGAGGGTCGCGCGTTCGTTGAATGCTGCTACGCGGAAGAGGCGTACGGATTGTGGCTCAACCAGGCACGCGTCCGCGATCACGAAGCGCCGAAGAATGGCGTCGCTGCGAATGCCGCGGACCAGCAGCGCGGTTACCAGTTGTTCGCGCGCAATTACCAGTACCGGGTTTATCCGAATTCGCAGCCGACCAACGAGGAGCTCATCCCCGACGGATTGAAAGTCGCGTGCGCGGCCAACGAATTTGAACCGGTGACGTTCGCGGTGCGGCCGCTCAAGGATCTGGGCGTGGCCAAGCTCGCGATTTCGGAACTCGCTGCGGGCGACAAGAAACTCGCGCCAGAAACGCTGGAGAAGTTCATCGTCAAATACTTCCCGCAAAAGGTCGACGGCTTCTGGTACGAGCCGCTGCCGACGGTGCTTTATCCGTACTTTGACGCAGAGCTGAAGAAGGATTGGAACACGCAGTATTGGATGACGCTGCACGTTCCGGCGGGAACACCAGCCGGAGAATACAAGGGCACGATCACGCTCACGCCTGCCAACGGCGAGGCGGCCAAGATTGCACTGACGATCACGGTCTATCCATTCGATCTGCCGAAGACGAAAACCGAGTGCGGCATGTGGGACAATGGCGCTCTCTCCAGCCACCAGATCGACGCGTTCCCCAACGACGAAGCGGCATCGAAGATCCTCGACGCCGAATGCAAGAACATGACCGAACACGGCTTGAATTGCTTCTCGTTCGACGGGCCCACCGCGAAGAGCTACGACTTCGGCACGCAGTCGGCGACGCTCGACTTTCATGTGTATGATTTGAAAGCGGCAGCGATCAAGAAATTTGGCATGACTGGTCGCCACAAATTCGGCGTTGATGGCTTGGCGAAGTACGGTTTGTTGAAGCACGGCTTCACCGAATTCAGTCCGCAGTACAACACGGCGCTCAAGCAGATGATGGCCGACGTCCGCGATTGGATGAAGAAGAACGACATCAACGGCATCCTGCAAGTCACCGACGAACCGCGCGAAACCGAATTGAACGATTGGAATTTCAACCGGCGCGACACGATCAAGCTGTTGCGCCTGGCCCGCGAAGTTCCCGGACTGAAAACCATGGTTACGATCATGGGTGACAAGGACGCTTTCGGCCGTCCGTACGCGCCGCTGGTTTCGCTGATCGACGTGATGTCCACGCATTCGTGGCCGGGTTCCGACAACATCATCTACCTCGCCGGAGTCGAAAAGATCGCGGACTTCTGGTGCTATAACAACGGCTTCACGCGCTTTGCTCATGGCTACTATCTGTGGAAGTGCAAAGCCTTGGGCCACTGGCAGTGGGTCTACTCGTGGGAAGTCTGCAATGCGAACGTGCCGGTCTTTTTCGAACAAGAGTCGTCGGCAATTTTCGTCTGCCCGGGCGGATTCCTCAATACGTTGAAGTACGAGAACGTACGCGAAGGCATCGACGATCACCGCTACCTTGAACTGCTGAATGAAACGCTGAACATCACGGATAAGACCACGCCGGCCGCCAAGGACACGCAGGCGTTTTTGACGGTGCTGAATAAATTCCTGCCCGAATATCCGGAAGACATCGGCCAGACCACCGGCGCGGAAGCGGGCGGCACGTACGACGAATCGAAGGCAACGGCGTATTTCGATTTCTGGCGCGCCCAGATCGCGGAATACATCGTAGCGATGAAGGAAAATCGGGTCGCGAAGAAAGTCGACGCGGCGTGGGCGATGTTCCCAAAACAGGCGCTGGAGGAAGATCGGCGCGTCATCTGCAAGCTTGTGGCCAAAGGGCCGGCGATCGACGGCAAGGGCAGCGATCCGGTCTGGAAAGATGCGACGGAAGTCACCGACTTCGTCAATCTGGCGCAGGGAATTTTCGCGCCGGTGCAGACGCACGTCAATACGCTCTGCGACGGCGAGAAGCTCTATTTTCTTTTCACGTGCAACGAGCCGAAGTATGGCGAACTGAAAGGTTACGCCATCAATCGCGACGACGCGTGCTGGGAAGACGACTCGGTGGAATTGTTCCTCGACACGAAGCACGACAAGCAGACGTACAAGCACATTGCCATCAACTGTCTCGGCACGATTGAAGACGAAGACGGCCGCGATCCGCTCTGGAACGGAGACATTCAAACCGCGGTGAGCAAGGAAAAAGGACTGTGGCGCGTGGAAATGTCCGTGACGCTCAAATCACTCGGCGCGGAAGCCAAGGAGGGCGGCGTCTGGGGCGTAAACCTCTGCCGCAACCGTCAGCCGCAACCGTCGGAGACCAGCTCCTGGGCATTCGTCGGCCACTCGTTCCACAATCCATCCAAATTTGGAACGATGGAATTCAAGCGGTAGCGGGCGCGCTGGCCGGTTGCGTAATCGGCTCAGGTGAGTTTGGCTTGTCGAGGCTCAGCGCAAGGCAGTAACCACTGAGCAGCGCGCCGGCGACGATCGCCAGTCCGACGACGTAGGTTCCGGTGGAATCTTTCAGGCTGCCAATGACCGGCGGCCCAAGCAAACCGCCGCCCACATTGCCGAGCGCATTGATCGCGGCGATTCCCGCCGCGGCGGCCGCGCCGCGCAGAAAACTCGCCGGCATCGCCCAGAAGGGCCCCAGCGTGCCGAAGGTTCCGGCCGCGGAAATCGAGAGCCCGAGAATCGTCAGCGCCGGTGAGCTGGTGAAATAGCAGGCGATCAGCATTCCCAGGCAACCGGCCAGACAACCGTAGGCCGTGTGCCGCATGTGCTCGCCGGTGCGATCGGAATTGCGCCCGATCAGCACCATGCCGATCACCGCGGCGACGAAGGGAAGCGCGGAGAGCGTGGAGATTCGCGTCGTGTCGTCCGTATGCAGGACTTGCTTCAAAATCGTCGGCGTCCAGTAAATGATGCAGTAGAACGCGAGCAGAATGGTGGCGTAGACGTAACTTAAGCACCACACTTTTTTGTCCTTCAATGCCACGCCGATGTTGTGATGTCCGTGCGCGTTGCCGGCGTTTTCCTGGTTCATGTGATCGCACAGCCACGTCCGCTCGTCATCGTCCAGCCACGTGGCGTGCTCGGGACGATCGGTGAGGTAATAGTAGACGACGAAACCGAAGACGACCGTGACCAGGCCTTCGATCATGAAAAGCCACTGCCAGCCGAGAAGATTGCGGTAGCCGTCCAGGCGCATGATTTGTCCGGCAAGCGGGTTGCCGATTACGCCGGAGAGCGCCGTCGAGGTGAGGAACCACGCCGCAGCCTGTGCGCGCTGGCGACGGGGAATCCAATACGAAAGATAGAGAATCATCCCCGGAAAAAATCCCGCTTCGGCTGCACCCAGCAGCAGACGCATGCCGTAAAAGCTCCACGGCCCGGTGATGAACATCATTGCCGCGGAGACCAGGCCCCACGAAATCATGATGCGCGCGATCCAGATGCGCGCGCCGACGCGGTCCATGATCAGGTTGCTGGGAACTTCAAACGCGCAGTAGCCGATGTAAAACGCGCTGACGGCGATGCTGTAGACAGTGTTGTTGAAATTCAGATCCTTCGACATCTGCAGCTTGGCCACGCCGATGTTGACGCGGTCGAGGTAATTGAGCAGATACAAAAAAATCATGAACGGGATCAACCGCCATGTCACTTTGGAAATGGTTCGAGTTTCGAGATCCTGCGTTTCCGGCATGCATCACTCCCCGCGAAAGGAAGCGAGCATCATCGCGAAACAGAATTTTTTCGCAATACCGTCATTTGAAGTGTGGGAAAAGGTAAACCTGACAGGTTCGACTAAATTAATTTTTGAACTCGCCGGCGTCGTAGCGCTTCCAGAACTCCGACGACTCCAGCCGCTGCTCGGACGTGATGCCGATCTCCCGCAGCGTGTCCATGGAGCGGATCAAGTCCAGCCCTTTGGTGATGTTCTTCGGCGTAAACGAGAACGCTTTCAGTTTCATCCCCTGCAGCGGCGTCAGGTCCGAAACTTTTGAACCATTGATGGCCAGATCCTCCAGCGGCATGCCCTTGAGGGGCGACAGGTCGCTGATTTTCTCACAGTCGTAAAGCGAGAGAGTTTTCAGCTGCTGTCCCTTGAGCGTGCTCAGATCCATGACATTGGTTTTGCCGAGCCACAGTCCTTCCAGCGGCATCAGCTTGATGGGCGAAAGATCGGTGACGAGCGTCGAGGTCAGGTAGAGATGTTTGATCTCCAGGCCCGCCAGCGGCGCGATGTCACGCACGCGTGTCAGTGCCAGATTTACATCCGTCAGTGGCATGTCGGCGAGTATGCCAATGTCACGCAGCCCGCGGCAGCCGCTGACGTTCAGGAAGCGGATGGGCATTCCTTCCAGCGGCTGCAAATCGCGCAGGTCGCGCGCATTCATCGCGTTGAAGACTTCGAGTTTCGCCGATTTGAGCGGCGTCAAATCGTTGACCGCGGTGCCTTCCATCAACAGATGCGTCAGCGCCATCCCCTCGAGCGGCTTTAAGTCGCGCACGCCTGTCTCCTGCATCTGCAGTCGTTGCACGGGAATGTCCTTCAGCGGCGAGAGATCGGTGACGAGTTTGGATCGGTTCAGATCCACGACGCAGTGGCCGTCATGATCCTTGAACAGCTTCGCGCCGCTGTCCGGCCACGCCTTCGCGACTTTCTGCCGGTAGACTTCCAGCTGCTTCTCGACGGACAAATGCATGCTCTCGGCGATCCCGAACGCCTGCTGTCGCATGAAAATATCCGCCAGCGCCGAAGCCATCGCGGGTGTGACATCCACCCCGGCCCCTTTGCAGATCTGCTTGAGCTCAAAAGCGTCGGTGTCCTCGGGTTTCAATTTGGAATAGATGTCGAGTTCGGCCAGCGCGTCGGAGAATTCGCTTTTGACGATGTGGATCTGCGCCTTCAACAGATGCGCACCGGGCAGTTCCGGATCGAAGCTGAGCGCGACGGCGACATCCTGCAACGCGCCGGCAAAGTCCCGCGCTTCGGCGCAGCTCTTTGCGCGGCCCAGAAATGCAGGGGCTGCGTTTTTCTGTTCGGTGCGGCGGCGCTGTTGTTCGTCGCGCAGGTTTTCCAGATGCTTCTCCGCAACGGCGCGTTGAGTTTCCGCCCGCGCGCGGGCCGCGGAATTCAACTGATGGCTGATGATGCCGAAGATCAGCAGCGTCGCGAGCGCCGCTCCGCCCACGAGACTGACCGCGCGGTTGCGGTTGATCAGCTTGCGGAATGCCTCGAACGCCGTGTCCTCTTTGGCACTGACCGAGCGGCCTTCCATATAAAGGTGAATGTCCGTGATCAGTTCGTCGACGGTGCGGTAGCGCTTCTCCGGCTGCGTCGCGAGTGCTTTCATCGCAATGGCCGCGAGCTCCGGCGGAATATTGTCTTTTAGTTCGGGGCTGCGGTATTCCGGCAGCGCAATGTTTCCCGCAGCCGCAGCGCCCAGCAGCATCGCAATGGTTTTGCCTTCCACGGGCGGCTTTAACGTCAGAATTTCATAGAGCACTGCGCCGAGCGCGTAAATATCGCTGCGTTCATCGATGTGCTCGATGTCACCGCGCGCCTGCTCCGGAGACATGTATGCCGGCGTGCCGATGATCGTGCCTTGCAACGTCTGACTGGTATCGGTGGTGTTCGCGTTCACGTCGACATTCACCGGCGCATGCGGCGCGGCGGCCGGTTGGCCGTGAGCCGCCTTGACCTTAGCCAAGCCCCAATCCATCACCAGCACTTCGCCGAAATCGCCGATCATGATGTTGGCCGGCTTCAAGTCGCGATGGATCACGCCCCGCGAATGCGCGAACGCCACGGCGTGAGACGTGTTGATGAATATCTGGAGAAACTGCGTGAGCGTTCGGCCCTTCTCTTTCTTTATGCGTACTTCATCCAGCAGATCGCCCAGGGTTCGGCCGTTCACCAGCTTCATTGTGAAGTAGTGCCGGCCCTCGTCGTCGATACCCAAGTCGTGGACCGGGACGATATTTGGATGCTCAAGCCGCCCGGTAATGCGAGCTTCTTCGATGAAGCGGACGCAGGTAACCGGATCGGCTTCGCCGAGCATCACCTTCATCGCGACTTCGCGTTTGATGTTCAGATCGGTGACGCGCAGAATCGCGCCCATGCCGCCGCGCGCCACTTCGCGTTCCACCGCGTATTTGCGCGTGACGATCCGGCCGGATGCCGTCTCCTCCACGCTCATGGCGTATCCGCCGGAGGGATGCACCGCCGCCGTGCCGCCCGGAATGGCAATCGTCTCGTCGCCAATCGGAGCTGGGGCCGGCTTGGGTGTGTGCAGGGGCGCGGCTTTGGTCCCGCCGTCGATGCGCAACGTCGCTTCGCTGGCGGAATCGCCGTCCTTTGAATCGCCGCTGACGGAATCGGATTTCACAGTGTTCAAGACGCTTCCCCGGCGCAATCAACAGACTCAATGGATCACCAAATTTTGGTCTGAGAAACGATTTTGTCCACAGGCTTTCATGAATTCAAATTCACACCTGACGCATCCGCTCCACGTTCGGCATTCGCGATTCAACACATTCGTCACTCGAATTCACCCTCTCTTGCGGTTACTGTCTATCGATGCCATTCAGCAAACTTGAGCTTGCAGCTCCCATTGTAAAAGCCGTCCGCGCCATGGGGTACGTTGACCCCACGCCGATCCAGCTTCGAACCATCCCCCTGGGCCTCGCCGGTAAAGACATCATCGGCAGCGCTCAGACAGGTACGGGTAAAACAGCCGCGTTCGCGCTGCCGATCCTCTCGCACCTCAACGGCCACGGCAATTTGCGCGTGCTGGTCCTGGAACCCACCCGCGAACTCGCGTCGCAGGTCGAGACGGCGTTTCGCGATTACTCGCGTTTCACCGATCTCAAGACGACCGTGATTTACGGCGGTTGCGGCTACTCGCAGCAGGAACGCAGTCTGCGCGAAGCCGACATCGTCGTCGCCACGCCCGGCCGCCTGATCGACCACATTCAGCGCCGCACGATCGACCTGCGCTGCGTCAATCACCTGGTCCTTGACGAAGCCGACCGCATGCTCGACATGGGTTTCATGCCGGATGTGAAGCGCATTATCGAAGCCTGCCCGAAGAAGCGGCAGACGCTGCTGTTCTCCGCGACGATGCCGCCGGAAATCTCCGACCTCTCGCGCTGGGCCATGCATCAGCCGGAGGTCATCGAGATCGGCCACCGCCGCTCGCCGGCCGAGACGATCACGCACGCGATGTACCCCGTGGCGAGTGAACAGAAGACCGCGCTGCTGCTGGAAATGATGGAGCGGCTGAATTACGACTCGCTGCTGGTTTTCACCCGCACGAAGCACAAGGCCGACCGCATCGCGCAGTTGTTAAAGCGCAACGGACACGCCGTGGCGGTGCTCCATTCCAACCGCACGCAACGCGAGCGCGAACAGGCGCTACGCGGCTTCCGCGACGGGCGTTTTGAAGTGATGGTCGCCACCGACATCGCCGCGCGCGGACTGGATGTCGAATCGATCACGCACGTGATCAACTACGACATTCCGCAGCATCCGGAAGATTACGTTCACCGCATCGGCCGCACAGGACGCGCCGAAGCCACGGGCGATGCCATTACGCTCTGCGCCGCGGAAGACTGGGTCTACATGAAGGCGATCGAGAAGTTCATCGCCCGCCAGATCGAACGCAAGACGCTCGAGAACTTCGACTATGTCAACCCGCCGTCACTCGATCGCCACGTGGCCAAACCGCCACCGCGTTCGGGCGGCCATCGCGGCCAAGGCGGCGGTTATGGTGGAAACCGGCAGGGCGGAGGCGGACGCAACTTCCGCCCGAATCGCAATCAGGGTGGTGGCCAGGGCGAACATCGCTCCTACAACCAGCCGCGTCGCGATTCGCATTACAGTGCACCATCCGGCCCGGCCAATGAACCCATCCGCGGCGCGGGACATCGTCAGACGTCCGAACCGCAAGTCGAGCGCGCCAGCGAACGCGCGCCGCAAGGTCATGGCGGCCCGGCCCCGAAACCCTGGCAGCGCGGCAATAACAACAATCGCCGCGGCAACCGCACCCGTCCTTGGGAAAACAAAGGCGGCTCGTGACGACTGAGGACTGAGAAGTAAAAACTCCCCGCTTAGGCGGGGAGTTTTTGTTTCTGGAACCTAGTACTTTGACTTGAGCAGATTGATCGCGGCACGCACGGAGCCCTTCGCCTGCTTCAGGGCTTTTAGAGCTTTCGCGGCGCTCACTCCAGTTTCTTCGACGATCAGATTCACCGCGCGCTCTTCCAATTTCTCGCACTTGATCTGCAGATCCAGCATGCGGTTGCCTTTGACGCGGCCGAGCTGGACCATCGATGCGGTGGAGATCATGTTGAGAATCATTTTCTGAGCCGTGCCGGCTTTCATGCGCGTGGAGCCGGCTACGACTTCCGGACCCGTCTCCACCACGATCGCGACATCCGCACAGGGAATCAGCAGCGAGTTTTTGTTGCAGGTGATGCAGGCCGTGAACGCGCCGCGCCGCCGCGCTTCGTTCAGCGCCTCGCGGACATACCGTGCACGCCCCGAGACGGATAATCCGACAACGGCATCGCGCTTGGAGACTTTGCGCTTTCGAATATCGCCGATTCCCGCTTTTGCGTCGTCTTCAGCGCCTTCCTGGCTGCGCGTCAGCGCGGGCGGGCCGCCGGCGATGATGCCTTGAATCAGGGTGTGCGGCACGCCGTAGGTGGGCGGCATTTCGCTGGCATCCAAACAACCCAGCCGGCCGCTGGTGCCTGCTCCAATGTAGAACAACCGGCCGCCGGCTTTCAATTTTTGTGCAATGACTTTCGTGGCGGCGGCGATCTGCGGAATGGCTTTGCCTACCGCGCGCGCCACCGTCGCATCCTCACGGTTGATCACGCGCAAAACTTCAGGAATGGAAAGCCGGTCGAGTTTGGCGCTGCGGGAGTTGGACTGTTCGGTGGCCAGGTCGCTGAGTTTGGTCATGCAGAATGTATCGGCAGGAATCAGCGCGCATTGAAATCAGTCAACGCATCTAAAGCAATTTTTAATTTTGAGTTTTGAATTTTAAATTAGGTTCGTGACGACAACAATTCAAAATTGACTCGGCATATTCGGCATTCGACATTCAGTATTCGACATTCACGCCAGCCAGCCTTTCGCGCGGTCGTGAACCAGATTTTCCAGCCAGCGCGACGGTTCTCGCATCGCCGCTTCGCTCGATCCGGCAAATTCGCTCACGGATTCGACAATTGAAAACGCGTCCAGCAATTGGGCTCGATGCGCTTCCGCGTATGAGCCGCCGATCGCCACGCACTTGATACCCGCACGCTTGGCGCGCGCGGCCACGCCGGCTGGCGCTTTACCCATCAGCGTCTGGTCGTCGAGCAGTCCTTCGCCGGTGACCACAAGCAGCGCGTTTTTCAGCGAACGATCGAAGTCTACCGCGTCCAGCACAATCTCGATTCCGGGTTTCAATGTCGCATTCAAGAAGGCGAGGCACCCGGCACCCAACCCGCCGGCCGCACCGGAGCCGGGAATGTCGGCGACCGATTTGCCCAGATCACGTCGAATCACATCGGCGTAATGCGCCAGGGCTTCGTCGAGAATTTTCAGGTCGTCCGGCGTGCCACCCTTCTGCTTGCCGAAAACGAAACTCGCGCCCGTCGGACCGCACAGCGGCGACGTCACGTCGCACGCCACGGTCACGGGCACCGTTGCCAGCCGCGGATCCATGCCGGAAATATCGATGCGGTCGAGGTTCAACAGCGCCGCGCCGCCGGGTTCCAATTCCGCCCCGCTCTTGTCGAGCAATTTCGCGCCCAGCGCCTGAGCCATGCCAGCGCCGCCGTCGTTCGTAGCGCTGCCGCCCAGCCCGAGCAGAATCTGGATGTGTTCCCCTTGATGTTCCAGCGCCGCGAGAATCTGATCACCCACGCCCAACGACGTCGTGATCTTCGGATCGCGCTGCGCTTCCGGCACGAGGTTCAGCCCGCTCGACGCAGCCATTTCAATCACAACCGTGCTGACCGTGCGCCGCGAGGTCTTCGGCAGCACCGCGAACATCGCCGTGCGCGGGTGGAGCAACGGACAGCGGCTCGGCACGCCGACGAGCAGTGCGCCCTTCACCTGATTGGCCAGCGCTTCCACAAGTCCCTCGCCGCCATCGGCGAGAACCACGATGCGAGAATGAATCCCCACGCTTGTCAGTCCGCGCGCGACGGCTTCACCGGCCTCTTTCGACGACATCGTCCCCTTGAACGTCGCGCAGGCGACAAGGACGTGTTGCATCTGAAGCTGATTCGAGGATTCCATACCGATACTATAATGCATTAGCGAATTTTTGCGCGATTAGAATGCCTCTGGCGCGCTGACGCGTGAGGGGCCAGGGGTTAGGGGTCAGGGCCAGAATAGAGTGCGGCTTACCGCTGAAACTTGTCTACCGCCTTTTGGCGAACAGGTTGCATTGTCGCGTTATGACATTCGAAACCAGGAGGACACAATTCCCCACGCAACGGTCCTCTACTCTGACCCCTGGCCCCTGACCCCTGACCCCTCGCGCGTCAGCGCGCTCGCCACGTCCAGAATGATCGTCTTCAAATCCCGCGAAGGCGTGTAGCCCAGCAGCCGTTTGGCCTTCTCCAGACACGGGACGCGGCGCTGCATGTCTTCGAAGCCCGCGCCATACACTGCGTCGTACGGGATCCGACGGATTTCGCTTTTGCTTTTCGTCAGCTGCACGACCGTCTGCGCGAGTTGCTCAACGGTGACTTCTGTATCGTTCCCGAGATTGATCACTTCGCCGAAACATTCCGGCGTCTCCAGCACTCTGGCAAAGACATCGACAATATCCGCGACGTGCGCGAAGCAGCGGCTCTGCTTGCCATCGCCGTGAACTTCGATGGGCTCACCAGCCAGCGCCGACTGCACGAAACGCGGCACGACCATGCCGTAATGCCCGCTCTGCCGTGGGCCGACGGTGTTAAACAACCGCACGACGGAGACCGGCAGCCGCGTTTCCTTGAAGTGCGCAAGCGCCAGAAATTCGTCGAGCGATTTGGCGCAGGCATAGGCCCAGCGGTGTTTTTTCGTGGCACCCGTCAGGACATCGTCGTCTTCGCGGAAGGGCACCGAGACGCCTTTTCCGTAGACTTCGCTGCTGCTGGGAATCAGGACGCGTTTGCGGTAGCGCGAACAATTTTTCAGCACGATTTCCGTGCCGCGAAAAATCGTCTCGATCGTTTTGACCGGCTGTTCCATGATCAACTTCACGCCCACCGCACTGGCGAGGTGAAAGACGCGGTCGGATCCCCGGATCAGATCTTCCATCAGCCGTTCGTTGAGCACACTGTCGACGATCAGCGTGACACCCGGCTTGCCTTCCAGATGCGCAACATTGGCGTAGCGCCCGGTGGAGAGGTCATCGAGGATCGTCAGCTCTGCGCCGTTCGCGAGCAGCCGATCGGCCAGATGACTCCCAATAAACCCCGCACCCCCGGTGATCAGCGTCCGCATGCCGCTCATGAATCGTTCTCCAATGGCGTTTCTACACTATACGTGCCACGCGGCGACTTTGTTCGCCCCTATTAAGACCCGCTTTTTTATCTCGCGCAAAGCCGCGAAGCCGCAAAGAACTGCCGGTATTCGGGAATCGGCATTCGCCGCCTCGGATCACCGAATCCCGATTCCCGAATCCCCATTCCCGGCAGTTGCCGTTCTTTGCGGCTTTGCGTGACATAAAAAAGCTCAAAGACCCGCCAGTTGCCCCTGCAACTCCACATACGCCCGCGCATGCCGCAGCTGCTGTTCGCTCTCTGGGCATTCGATCATCCATGGAATGGTTTTGCAGCGACGGTTCAACTGGCGCAGTAACCCCGCATACCCGACCTGTCCCTGACCGGGAGACGTATACCCGACTTTGAACTGCTCGATCCGCGCGTCTTTCAACGCTGCCAACCCGGCAAATGGCGCAAGCAAATCGATAGCGCCGACGATGTGTTTCTCGCGTTCGTGAAAATTACGCGGCGTCAGAAAATTACAGACGTCGATCACCACACCAATGCGCGGGTTGTCCAGTTCGGCCAGAAAATCGTACGTTCCATCCGCGTTGTTCAAGGCGTGAGCGTTATGCGGCTTGAAGAGCAGCTTGGCATTTTTGGCGCTGAACGCAGCACTCGCGCGGCGCGCCCAGAAATTCAATTCGCGCAATGCCCCGGGGCTGGTGTTGCCGGGATGCGGCGTGGTGAGCTGCCCCGAAAGCGTGCCGCTCCACGTCACGATTGGCCACGGCTTCTCGCGCACCGGCAGAAATTCCAGCAACGCAAAGGCATCCTCCGCGCATACGTCCTGCGCGGATCGCGTCCACGGCTGCAGCGGATTGCCGTAGCAGCCGATCGCGACGACCTCAAGTCCTTCGTCGGCGCAACGCTTCAGGCTGTCGTTGAGTTCCGAGGTCGGAGGTCCGGACAGATTCACCTGTACGCACGAATATCCGGCCTTCTTGACGGCATCGATCCGTTCCGCGAGCGGCTGCTGCGCGGAAAGCGTAAGTGGAGCGCCCAGGATCATGGCAGGTCACGTCCGATCTGATCGGGAAATCGTACTATTCGTCCGCATCGCCGGCGTCGTCTGTATCGTCGTCCGGATCAGACGCAACCAGGGGCTTGGGAGGAGCGGCTTTGGCCTTGCGCGCGCGCGGCTGTTTGACTTGCCGTGCGGCTTCCAACGCTTCGCTTTCTGTCGGCGTGGCCTGAGCGTGATCGGGCTTGGGCGCGGGCAGGCCCTGCCGCTGCGCTTCGGCGCGATTTTTCCGGCGCGCGACGCGCTCGCGTTCTTCGCGCTCGTCTTTCTGCTGCAGGAAAATCTGCAACTTCCGCAGCGCCTGGTTTTCAATCTGCCGAACGCGCTCGCGCGTCAGTCCGATTTTTTCGCCGATTTTTTCCAGCGTGAACGCTTCGGCGTCTTCCGATGTGTCTTCGGAATGCAACCCGTACCGCAGTTCGATGATGTGCCGTTCGCGATCGGTCAGCGCGAATTCCAGTGCGGAGCGCAGCGCCTCACGGTCGTAGTCGCCGGGAAGGCTCGCTTCTTCTTCGCGGCTGGGAACGCCGGCGAGAATGTCTTCCAGATCGAACGAGCCGTCGGAATCCTGCCCGCCGCCACCGCCACGGCCCACCGGCGCCGAGGCGCTCAGCGCCTGGCGGATGATCGCGATCTTCGAAGGTGACAGTTTCAATTCGCGGCCGATTTCGTCGATGTCGGGATCGCGCCCGAGTTTCTGCGCCAGCTTGGCGCTGGTGCGCTTCCAGCGCGTCAGCACTTCCACCATATATGCCGGCACGCGCACGGATTTAACTTTGTTGATCAATGCGCGGCGGATGGTCTGCTTGATCCACCACGACGCATACGTCGAAAATTTGCAACCCTGGTCCGGCGAAAATCGGCCGACTGCTTTCAGCAATCCCAGATTTCCTTCTTCAATCAGATCCAAAAACGCCATGCCGCGGTCGTTGTAATTTTTGGCAATACTGACAACCAGACGCAGGTTGCAACGGATCATCCGGTCGCGAGCTTCCGTATCGCCTTGCGCGATTTTGTAAGCCAGCTCCCGCTCTTCCTGCATCGTCAACAGCTTGAACTTGCTGATTTCAGCAAGATAAAGCTCGACTTCTGCGTCGTTGATAGCCGTAGTCAGATCCTCTCTAAAGGTAATATCTTTAAGACGACTATAACGGGCGAAAATGCACGCGCAACCGCATGCAGCCTCGGACGCCAGCGTACGATCGTCACCACAGTTCCCTCGATAAGAAGATTTTTCCGAACTTTGCGAAAAGGTTCCCCTTCGGCTGTAACAAACTGTAACATTCGGTCACGTTGATCAAGGCGGCTATGAAACTTCCTGCACAAACGCTTTGTGGCATCTGCAAAGGGTTTATCGCAGGACGATCCGTGCCGAACTGATTTTGTCGGTTTTTACAAGCTTTGTGCGTCGCCTCGCGGTTCTCCCTTGACACGCTCAAGGGCGGTGATAGACAAGGAATCCGCTAACATGATACTTAGAGCCTAGTTCGGTAGAAGGTGCGGTCGTTTTCGTTAATCAGGAACGGCGGCCAGGCGTTTTTTGAAGCGACGATCCATACTCGGTTTGTAAAATGGACGTCACGTTCTTGGGTTCGCAGGGGAGGAGCGCGGTCGGTGACAAAGAATGATATGGTGATTGAGATCGCCAAGAAGACCAACGTCGAGCAGCAGAAGGTCAAGCAAATCGTGCAACTGACGTTGGACAGCATTGTTGAGATCCTCACCAGCGAGAAACGCATCGAGTTGCGCAATTTCGGCGTGTTCGAAGTGCGCACGCGCAAAGCCCGCAAAGCACGTAACCCGCGTACAGGTGCGGAAGTTATGGTGCCGAGCAAACAGGTGGTGACGTTCAAAGCCGGCAAGATCATGGAAGAGCGGATCGAGAACACCAAAGCATCCGACTCCGCTGCGGCAGCTCCCGCAACACAAGGCGCTCCTGCCACGTCGACGACGCCCGTCGTGTCTTGAAGTTTGGCGGGCTGTACCACATTTATATGTAGGAAGCGGATCGAAAAGGGTCCGCTTCTTTATTCGTATCCCCGCCCCATTCCGATCTACACGTCTAATTTTTGATTACCCGGAAGCGCAGATAGCCGTTAAACTTGAAGTGATCGCCTGTGCTCGGCACGCAAGTGCACATGGAAAGGGGCGGCGCAGCCCCACTTTCCGTACCCTCATTTTTTGGTAAGAAAGTGCGAATCGACTTTGGCCCACGGTGAGTCAAACAAAGTGAAGCCCACAGGGCTGGCACCCAGCGCGGAGCGACTTCCGGCCGCAGCGGGTATCGTGGCCAATCCTGCAGCTCGGGGCAACAGCGACGAAGACCTGGTCGAAAAGGTTCTGGCCGGGAACTCCGACGCGTTTGACGAACTGGTCGTGCGCTACCAGGACCGGGTGTTCAATACTCTGGCGCGCATGTGTGGTTCGACTCAGGAGGCCGAAGACCTTTCGCAGGAAACGTTTTTGAAAGCTTTCCGCGCACTGGGGTCGTTCCGCCAAGGGTCGAAATTCTACACGTGGCTTTTCCGCATCGCCGTCAACACCGGCTTTTCGCGGCGCAGACAGGAAGTCCGGCGCAAAGCGCACGAAGGCGCGCGGTTGGATGCTGGATCAGGCAAGTCGGGCGACGACGATCTTTCCCTGGACGCGGTGATTCCCGATCGTAAAGACACCGACCCCGCGAAGATTCTGGAACAGGAACAGCTCAAGGCACGCGTTCGGGCAGGACTGCAGGAGATCGACGAAGATTACCGCTCCATTCTGGTGCTGCGGGACATTGAGGGCATGGACTACGAGACCATCGCGGAAACACTAGATATTACGACAGCCGCCGTGAAGTCCCGGTTGCACCGGGCACGGTTGGAACTGGCGCGGATCTTAAAGGATCTGAGGAAGTAGGCCCTTCGACGGGCCTCGGGACAGGCAGCATGCAAAACTGTGAAGACATCCAAATTGAATTGAGCGCGTATCTCGACGGCGAGGCTCCGCCGTCCGAACGCGCCGCCATCGAGGCTCACGTCCGCGACTGCCCCGCCTGCCGCGCGCTGCTTGACGAACTGTCGCAAGCGCAGGGTGCCCTCGCCAGCCTGCCCAAGCTCAAAGCCCCGGCCACGCTTGCCGCTGCCATCCGCCAGGAAACATCGAAGCAGGAAAGCCGCCCCGCGATTCCGCAGGTTGTTTCCTTCGAACCCAAGCGCGCGACACAGAGCTGGCGCCCCGCCCTGATGGGCATCGCAGCGATGCTGATGGCCGGAGTTCTGATCTTTCAACTACTGCCCATGCTGGCCTCGCACGATCACTCCAAGACCGCTATGACCGAAGAGTCGCGCGTAGCAACGCAGCCCGCGGCTCCCGCGAAATCTCGGCCCCCAACCTTGGAAGCCGCCAAGGAAGCAGAAGCGCCGCAGGGTTCCACCAACGCTCCACAAGCTGACTTGCCGTCGAGGAAACTGGAAGCCAACTCCCCATCTCCCTCGCCCGCACCTGTAGCGCCTGTGGTGCCGGATTCGGCTGCGAGGAAGCCTGCGCTTCCGGCCGCCCCGACTACTCCGGAAGGTGCCGTTAAAAAGTTGGAACAAGCCAAGCCGATCTTCCGAGATCAAGTCGCGGCTCCCAAAGGTGATCGCAACGAAGCATCCAATGCAGTTGAGGTCGATGCCGTCAAGGACCGCAAATTCGATCCTGCGGATTCACTGGCTCATGCCAAAATGCTGCTGGATGAGAAGCGAAGAGTCGATCATCTCCAGGAACAGCGCAACGACAAAAATTCGACGCCACCGGGTCAGCATCTCGAGCAAGACCTCGCACCCAGAGTTTCCCGACCTTTGGCGGACGGCGGTGAGGAAGTTACAGAAAGCAAAAAAGCGGAGAACGAGAAATCGGAGGAAAAGACTGTCGGAGCCGTCAGTCAGAACGAAGAACCGTTGACAAAAACTCAGGTTGACCCGGGCAAGGGTGGCGGTCTTGGCAGCGGAGCCGGTGCCGAGCGTAACGATCGGATGCCAGCCTCGGGGGAAAAATTGGGCGGCGGTCAGGCGCAAAAAAGCGACTTGGCCAAATCGAAGGCCGCCGACATGGATTCAAAATTCGCGGACTCCAAGCCTGCAGTCCGCGCCGCAACACTCCCACCCGCGGGAGCTGCTTCTGGAGCACCTGCAACCGCCGTCCCGGCCGCACCGCGTGATCCGGAAACGACTGGGCCAACACAAACTCCGGCGCCACATAACGGTCCGGGAGCGGCTCCTGCCGCGCCGCCGGCCAAAACTCAGCCCAGAGAGTCAGGCCTGAATAACGAACCGTTGCGGGAGGAATCGAAACGCGATCGGATCAAGGACGGCGAAAGCGCGCAGGATAAACCCGCCGCCTCAGGCATGGCTCGTGACGAGCGCGATGATGATAAGCTGCAAATCCGTGCCAAAGTCGGTGCAGGTACGGTCCGGAAAATCGTCTGCCGTAAGGAAGAAGTCGCTGGCCTGGTCGATCAACTTCAGAAACTGGCCGCTCAATCCGGCGGTAAAATGGTCGGAGGCAGACTGGCTGCGCCCGCCGATTCCGCGCAGACTTCAAAGGACTCACAGAACGGTACCAAGGCTCCTGTCCGGTCGCAGTCAGCTGCCAAGTCCGCGGTCGCGAAAAAGTCCAGCGACGACACGACGATTACTCGCGCAACAACCGCGGACGAAGCGAATTCCAATGAGCAACTCGCCGCTCAGCCAGCTCTGGATGACGCGGCCGGGGAACAAGCGCGGTCATTCACCTTCACCCTCTCCGTCAGTGACCGCCAGAGTCAGGCGCTGCTCGCGAGAATCAGCGCCATGGAATCCAAGCTGCGCCCCGACGGACGGTTCAGAAACGAGGGTAAATTTGGCAAGGAAGAAAGCCCCGGCGCAACCCGAGGTAGTAGCAACGGTGGCGCTGGAAATGGCACTACTGAAGATGGATTTGCCGCGCCCAATTCAGTGCCTGACATTGACGAAACCAAGGAACTAGACAAGTCCGCAGCCAACAAACAGTCCGACAAACAGAATGCAAACAGCCTGGCAGCTGGCGATCAGGTCACCATCACGATCATCATCGAAACGCTGCCATAGTTTAAATTTTTGTCTTTAGCACTGCCATATCGAAGTCTGACATGACATTAAATTCTTGTCCAAGATGACCTCTGCATAAGAACTCGTCATCCGAAGTTAGACAGGCCCATACGCCACCACTCATGTGAATCGGATCAAATAAAAATGGTGGATCGGCAACCAACCCTTCAAGTCCACACCAGGCAACTTTAGCGCCATGGTGCGTGAAGACCTGAAGTGTCTGCTTAATCAATGAAGTCCACTCGCCTGCATCCGGCCACTCAACGATATGAATATCCCAAACCAGAATACTCCATGCTGAACCATCGAGGGGCCTCAGCGTGGAATTCTTCACTCGAGTGGGAACTGTCCAAATCCGGCTTGGGAACGCCGGGAATATTGCATTTTCATAGGGCCAATATCCGTAAACGCTGACGCCCGGAACTTCTGTTCCACCAAAAAGAACTGTCAGCGCCATTTCGGTCTGAATTCTGGACACGACGCGGCCCCGGTCACATCAACTCCACCACCGTCGCCACCGCGTTGCCACCGCCAATGCACAGCGCGGCCACGCCGAACCGTTCGTTGCGGTCGCGCATCGCGTAGAGCAGTGTCGTCAGGCACCGCGCGCCGCTGGCGCCCAGCGGATGTCCCAGCGCCACCGCGCCGCCGTGAACGTTGACGCGTTTGGCGTCCAGTTTCATGAAATTAATGTTCGCCACCGCTTGCGTCGCGAATGCTTCGTTCAGCTCGAACAGGCCGATATCCTTAAGTTCCAGACCCGCCCGCTGCACCGCCGCAGGCACCGCCAGGGACGGCGCGTGAAAAATTTCCTTCGGCGCCACGCCGCTGGTCGCATACGCGCGGATCCGCGCGAGCGGTTTGAGCCCCTTCTCCGCCGCCCACGAGGCGCTGGCCACGACCACCGCCGCCGCGCCATCGTTCAGCGTGCTGGAATTCCCTGCCGTAACAACGCCCTTGGGATCGAACGCCGGTTTCAACGTCGCCAGTTTCTCCAGCGTCGTATCGGCGCGCGGACCTTCGTCCTTGACGATCACCGTGGGCGGACCCTTTTTCTGAGCGATCTCGATCGGCACGATCTCGGCCTTAAACTTCCCAGCTTCCGCCGCTGTTACCGCCTTCTTGTGGCTCTCAAACGCGAACTGGTCGGCCGCCTCTCGCGAGATCGAGAATTTCTGCGCGATAAACTCCGCCGCGTTGCCCATCGGCCAGCCTTCTTTGCAGCACTCGAGGCCATCGGTCAGCAGGCTGTCTTCCATCTTGGCGTGGCCGTAGGTGTACCCGGTGCGCGCGCGTCGCAAGAGATACGGCGCATTCGACATGCTCTCGCTGCCGCCGGCGAGAATCACCGCCGCGTCGCCGGCCTTGATCGCCTGGGCGCCGAGCATTACCGCCTTCAAACCCGAGCCGCACACCTTGTTGATCGTGAAACACGGCATCGAATCCGGCAGACCCGCCTTCAGCGCCGCATTGCGCGCCGGGGCCATGCCCACGCCCGCGCTAACGACGTTGCCCATGATGACTTCGTTGACATCCGCGCCGGAAATCCCCGCGCGTTCCAAAGCATTTTTAAAAGCGATGCCACCCAACTCTGCGGCACTCAGCCCCGACAACCCGCCCAGAAATTTCCCCACCGGAGTTCGCGCTGCCGAGAGGATAACGACGTCCGTGTTCGCTGCCATGATCGGTTCTCCCTGAAATGCTCCACCTGAATATTATATGTCCATTTCTACTCGATTTGTTCCATCTTAGTAGTGCGGTCGGAGCTGCAAGATGCAGTTGAGCTCCGACTTGGGCGACCGTAGCATTTGAAACAACCTGCATTTAAGGAGAAGATCATGGCCAACAGTGTCGTCTGGCTCGACATCCCCGTTCTGGATCTCGAGCGCTCCATCAAATTCTATTCCGCCGTGCTCGGCACAGCCGTGAAGCACGAAAAGTTTCCGGGCGGCGAACTCGGTGTCTTCCACCACGCGGGCAACGATGTCGGCGGTTGTCTCGTGAAATCGGAACACGACAAGCCCGGCGCCAGTGGCCCGCTCGTCTACTTGAATGCGCAAGGACGGCTCGATCAGGCCATCGCTGCAGTCACAGAATTCGGCGGCAAAATTCTGCAGCCGAAGCACGCGATCGGGCCGCACGGTTTCCGCGCGGTGGTGCTCGATTGCGAAGGCAACCGCGTCGCGCTGCATTCCATGTAAACCATGCCGTACGGATGAGTGGACGGAAATTGTCCACTCAACTTAATTTTTACTTTCCATCATGCCCTTCAAAAAAATCTGCGGATCCACCCACGTATGGTCGCCGTGATCCCAGCGTGCCGTGTTGACGTACCCCGACACCCAATGTTCGTCCGGCGTCATGTACACGCCGCGATGAATTCCAAAATGGAGATGCGCGTAGTACCCGCCGTTATCGACGGTGTGGCTGCGCCCGATACAGCCGATGCGCTGCCCGGCTTTCACAATGTCGCCGGGCTTGACCGATAGTGCCGGCGAGAGATGCGCGTACAGCGAGCAGACCGCGCTACCGTCGGACAGCTTGTGTTCGATCACCACGATGTGTCCCCAACTGAATATGTGCCCCGCCAGACGCACCACTCCCGGAGCCGCCGCGACGACCGTCCGCAGTTCGTTGCCCCACGAACAATCGTCGCCAATGTGTACGCTTCCGGCGAAGACGCTCAGCGCGCCTTTTACCTTCGTCCCGTAACTCGCCCGGCGCGGATCGAAATAGTCGCGCAGCGGCGGCATCCAATCCGCCGCTGCGGCGACAGGAATTTCCACTGCATCACCAAACGTACTGCTGCGCGTACCCTTGCTTGGTGAATCGATGAATTCCTGCAGCTTCCCCGCACGCTTGAGATAATCGAGCTTCGTGGCGTACTCATGAGTCTGGTACAGGAACAGCGGCTCGATGACCTGACCGCTGCGCAGTTCCTTCAGCAGTGCCGCCTTCGCCTCCGAGCTGCCCTGACTGCGCGCTGCCACAAGCGCCAACGCTCCATTCAGAGCCGCGCGCACGTACGAATCCTTCTCGCTCTCGCAGGCTTGTTTGAGCAGCGGAACATCCGCATCTTGCGCCAGCCACAGCGCGTATTCCGCGGCGATCTCGCGCAGCTCCGGATTTGCGTCCTTCAGCAACTCCAGCACGCGCGAACGAACTGCGTCGTCGCCGGAAAGTTCTGCGATCAATCCCACTACACCGCCACGGCGCAATTTGGGATCCGGCGCGGCTGCCAGCTTCAGCATATGTTCCGACAGTTCGGGTGAGAAATAATGCGACAACCGGACCAGCGCGTCCGCGCAGTATTTCTCGTCGCCCAGCACCCGCAGGATCCGCTTGTTCGTCTCGTCCGGAAAATAGCGGTCCACCATCGGGAAGAGCAGCGCCGCGATCTCTAGGTTCTCGTCGTCGGCAAGATTTTTGAAATGGGTCGCGAGTTTCTCTTCAGAAACATGCCGCGTTAGCGCCTCCAGAGCGACCAGCCGGGTTTCCTTGTCTTGAGCGAACGATTTGAGCACCGGTTCTTCCGCCGCGCTGGCCCAGCAGAACTGCAGCCCAAAAACCCCGGCCGCGCGCATTACCAGATCGGTGGATTTCAGGCACTCCAGTAACTGCGGCACCGCCGACGCGCCAAGAATGCCGAGCTGCTTCTGCCCTTCTGTGAATTTCCGGCCGTGCATGAAATCGGAAGCGATCGCCGCGACGCCGTAGTCCACTTCTTCGCGCGTGCGCTGAAACGAGATCGAACTCTTCGGCACCGTCGCCGTGGATTTGTCATCGAACGTCAACACCATCGGGTCGCTAGACGGATCGCCCCACCCCACCCGCCCGTCTTTCAAGAACACCCATACGTCCGACGCGCAAGCCGGAACTGCCAGGACCGACGCGATCAGCACCACGCTCGCAAGCCGCATCGTCCCTCTTCTCGCAGAAATTCCGCGAAGAAATCGGACCCGCGCTCATGAGCACACGAAAAGCACGCCAGCGCGGACAATTCCCCAACCGCGCCGCGCGAGAGAAGGTAACTGAAATTTAAATGAGATTTTGAACGCGGGTCAGCGCCGAGTCCGCTCACGATTAAATTTCCGCGAGAGCAAACCGAGCACAAACACGCCCAGTCCCACGAGTACCAACAGCGTCATGCCAAACACAACCGGCACTCCGTGCTGGGAATAATCCACCGCGATATTTCCTGTCGTCGCCGAAGCCGCAACATCGTCCGCCACGCGCGCATCCGCCCGCATCGCCAGAATCTCCGCCCCGCGCGCATCCGACTCCGTCCCCGCCGTCATCTTCACCGAATCAGCATCCGGCGCAGAGCGATCACGCAATCCGACATCCGCAGGCTTTTCAATCCGTGCCTGGCCCGATTCCGGCGTCACTGTCAACGCCCAGGCCTGCGAACACGTCAGCAACACCCATACAAACATCACGTTTCGCATACGCACCTCGCAAGACCTTCCTCTTCACCTGGTAAACGTTTCGCTATTCTTCTGCGCAACAGCCGTCGGAGGCCTATTGATCTACTGGCGCATCCGCGAATTGCGGCAACACCGTGCCCGTAATCTCATGCACCAGCAGTGTCTGGTACGTCGAACTCCGCGGCAGAAAGAGATTGATGTATGCGTTGAGCGCGCCGTTGGAGATGCGTGGGTCGTAATAAAAATTCGCCTGGTTGTCCGTGACGATCGCCTCGTCGCGCATGATGTTCGCGCCGTAGAGCGCGTAGTTGTTCACGCGTCCGCCGTAGTAGTGATTGCAGTAGTAAATGCCCTGCACGTTACCCGGCTTGCTCGCGATCGAGGCGATGTACGCCGTCGAAAAACTCGATTCGTAAAAGCGCCGGTTGGCCGTGCTGTTCTGATTCGCGTCGAATTTCATCCCGCCATCCTTGGCCGTGTAATCGCCGTTGAACCACGGTTGGCCGTTCTGCTGATATGATGCGTAGCCCAGATTCGCATCGGTCGAGTCGACGGGATATGGATTGGTGAAGCCTGGCGAGATGTACATCAGCGCGTAATCCCAATAGTCGCTGCCCGTGCCGCCGGAGAGTGTCGCCTGGGTGTAATCGCCGAGCACAATGTTGCCCTTCGCACCGAAGCCGACGCCATCTTTCGACTTGTTCGTGGTCGATGTCGTGTTGACGTTCACGTCGTTCTGTGCCCACTGCGGCGGATTGGCGTAGGTAACGTCGCCGACGACATGCACGTTCCGTCCGGTGTAAAACGTTCCCTGCCCGGTCACCGTACCGCGGATTACGAGATCATTGGAGATCACCACCGGCCCGAGAATCACCAGCGGCTGCTGCGGCGTGCCGATCAGCGCGAGGTTCCCGTTGTTCTGCGGCGCGTTGACGTCCAGCGCCGTGGCGAAATTCTTCATCGTCACGCTGACGATATTGCCCTGCCCATCCTTCGTGGGCTGAGCGTAAGCCCCGTTCTGCCCGTTGAAGCCGTACGTTTGATTCACAATCACGGTGTAATTATCCGGAACCGTCGGGTCCAGGCCCGGCGCTTTGAGCTGCTTGATCACGCCGCCGGTCCGGCCGAGCGGTTCGCCAAGCTCCGGACGAGGCGCGATCTGCGTGGTCTGTGCCAGCGTCGTGTACATCGCCAGATCGCCGAGGTACGGCATGTCGATCGGTTTCTGATTGGTCAGCGCCGTCTGCGTGCCGCCGTAGCCCGCGGCGAACGGCACACCGGGCGCCGCGGGACTAGTCGGCGACATCAGGGCGTTGTGCGACGCGATGTTCTGGTACTGCGCCACGCTATCGTGCAGCGCCGTTCCCATCACCACGCCGTCGGCACCAATCAGCGGATTGCGCGCGGCGAAGAGATTTCCATCCACTTTCGGATTTCCCAAGAAATTCAAATTCCCGTTCGCACCCATGTTTCCATAGAGGTACAGCGAGGAGCCGTACATCCAGCCGAAGTTGTTCGCAAAATAGACGTAGTCGAAAACCGGCGACTGCCCCAGCCCGAAGCGGACTACGCGTTCCATCTGCCGCGAGGCCGTCCGCGGCCCAGTTGCGGTGAGGCCCATGTTGCTCCGCACCAGCGCCATCACCGTGAAATGAATGTCGATGTGATCCGCGCCGGGCACATAATCCGGCGCCGACTCCACGCACTTCACCCGCCCCTCGCCAAACGTCGACCATGCCGCGTCTGACTGCAGATTCGCGTACGCCGCCGCCACGCGCAAATCCGTGCGCACAAGCCAGTAGCTGCTCCACGCCTGCTGCACTTTCTGCTCGGCATAGCCCTGCGCCAATTGCAGCGCGCGGTCGCCAGCCATATCGTTCTCTTCGCGCGTCGCATTGGTCGCGATGCCGCTGGTGTAGCTGAGCGTCAGCGCCGCCATCATCGCCACGATCACGAGTCCGAAAAACAGCGCGCTGCCGCGGGGCTGATTACAACTGTTCAGAATCATCGTTGGCACTCCGGAACGTGTTCACGGCGTCTTCAAAAAAATCGTCTGCAGCGTCGTCGATGTGGAGACCGTGCTGCCACTGCTGTCCGTCACCGTCGCATGCAAATCCTGGCAGCGCTGAATACAGATCGTCAGCGCGCGCTGCCGTGCGACCGGCTTCAGACCGGTGGTTCCCACCGGTTCGACATCCGCCTGAATGATCGCGAATCCCGACGGCAGTTTCTTCGGCGTGATCGTCGGGTCCCACTGGTGATCGCAGGCCGGCACATTTTCTTCGAGCACTCGCGACGCCATCACCACCGAACCGGTGGCGTTTAACTCTTCGCGCACGATCATACCCATCCCCGGCACCGGAGTTCCGCCGCGCACCAGCGGCGCCCAGCGGTAGCGGATCGGCGCGCTCCATACGATCCCGTTGCCATCGGTCCCCGTCGGCAGCCGGAAGGTGACGCTGTCGCCAATGACGTAATTTCCCGCCGGTAGCGAGAGGGCCGTGCCGTCGCTGGCTCCTGTCACCAGCGGCAGCGCCGTGCCCGGCGCGTTTCCCGACGTGCCCTGGTTGGCGATGCAGAAAAACGGGTCTTGCGTCGGTGAAATCGATTCGAGTTCCGCAAGCATCGAGTACATCTGACCCGAAGTGCGTTTCTGCAGATCCGAATCCGCGAGGTCCGCGTCGAGATGCTGCGCCGTCGTCGCCACGATCTGCAAAGTCATCGCCACTGCCGCGCTGAACAGCGACAAGGCCATCGTCACTTCGATCATCGTCAGCCCACGCGGACGCCGCAGGTTTTCGCCGTGGAGTTTCATCAGTGTGTTCCTTGCTCGGCGCTCAAAAGCGAAAACAGATCCAGCCGTTGCAGCGAACCATCCGGCGCGCGCCAGCGCACCGTGACGACCACCGGCAGCAGACTGAAATTGGAGGTCACGTTGTTGTTCGTGGTCAGCCCATCGCCATCGAGATCCAACGGAAACGGCGCAGCCGGCGGCAGCGTCGCGGGAAACCCACCGTCGCCATAGGTGTTTTGATAGAGATTGACGCCGAAAATCTTCGGCGCCGTCGTGCCGTCGTATGCATATCCAAACTGCGTCGCGTCCGGCGTTTCACTGTTGATGATCGTGACCGTGCCCACCGCTGCATTGCCGATTGGCGTCAAATTCGGCACCGAAAAACAACACGGCCGTTGCAGCCCTGTAATCGCGGGCGTTGGACCATAGAGATTAAACGCCGCGTCCAGCGGATTGGAATTCAGCGGAACTGTCGCGCCGTTGGCGTCCTTGGCCGTACCCAGTCGCACGCGGCTGATGAAACTGCGAATCTCGTCGAACTTCTCTTCCGCCGCGATCTGCGCCGCGCGATGCTGCTCCGTCGACGTCTTCATCTGCAGGTAGCGGACATACGAAGAAAGCGTCGCGAGCATCGCTACGCTGACCGTCGAAATAAAAATCGCGACTTCAATCAGCGACAGCCCCGCGCATCTCCTCGCACGTCCGTTACCGATGGCGCCGTTGTTACCGCCCGGTAACCAACAGTTACCGTTCCGCCCCGGCACAACCTGCAACGCGCCCGTGCATTCCCCGCTTTCCCACTCGTACCCAGCCGTAACACGCCCGTCCAACATAGTGCTACCTCCGCGATTGCAGAGGACCACATATCAATGCGCGGGCCAATCGAGAAAGATGGACTGAGGAAATGAAACGAGCTGCTTTGAGCAGCTCGCTTTTTCTAAGGAGGCAAAATTGAGACGCGAACGGTGTTAGCTCAGCGCGCGAACTTCCGCTGACGCCAGGTTCTCTCGGACAGAGACGACCTCTCCGGGTAAAGTGCTCGAGCTTTCCGTCTTACGTTTCGGAATAAACGGCCGAATCATATGCCCCAGGTAATTCGTGCGGATCGGCTCCATCAGTCCGACCTGCTCCGGCTCGTGATCCGGGCAGACGTACGTGCCGAAGAGCAAATCCATCAGGGGCGAAATATTCGCGTAGTTGCCGGCTTCACGGTTGCGATCGTGATGCCAGTGGTGCAGTTCCGGCGCGCCGAACAACCAGCGCAGCGGGCCGGTCGGAATGCGCACGTTGGAGTGAATGTAAATCGCCCACAGCCCGCGAAACGCAATCAGGCCGACCAGCGTTTCGAGCGGGAATCCGAGCAGAAATGCGGGCAGATTGATCAGGCCCACCGTGTAGATCGTGTCCATGGGATGTTCGCGGTGCGCTGCGAGCCAATCGAGGTGCTCGGAACTGTGATGCGTCGCATGAAAGCGCCAGAGAAATCCCACGCGATGCTGCAGCCGGTGCCCCCAGTACACGATGATGTCGCTCAGCAACACCACTTCCACCGCCTGCAGCCACCACGGCTGGGCCGCCACCGACACGCGTAAACCCGTGGGCATGTATTCATCGAGCCACGTCGCGAAATGCGTGAGCAGCCAGAACACCGCGCCGCTCCAGAGTAGATATTGCCCGAGCAGAAAACACAGATCCGTAAAGAAATCTGGCCGAAAAAAACGCTGCCCTGGTTTGGCCGGAAACGCGAGCTCCAGCGGCCGGAAAACGATCACCAGAAAAAGCAGACCCAGGCCGCTGCCGAGAATCATATTGGGAAGAGTCATGCGGTGTTCCTTTCATCTCACGCCAAGCCGGAAAGTCGCACAGAACTGCCAACGATTGTTCTTGAAGAGTGGATAAACGCGCACGCAGGAAATCAGGCGGTTGCCGTTCTTGGCGGCTTCGCGGCTTTGCGTGAGATCAACAAAACTCACTTGCCTACCTGTACATCGAATTCTATCGGCCCCGACTTCGATGATTTCATCAGCACGGAATGTTTGTCGGACGGCTTCACGGCCGGCGGCGTGGAACTTGGCGCAGGAGCAACACTCCCCACGATCTCCACTTTCATCGACTTGGAACTGCTCATGATCATCCGCCGCGAATATTCCTGTCGAACCGCCGGGGCAGCAGCCTTTGGAGGTGGCGAAGCTTCACGGCGCGTGAAAACCGGCGGCTTCGTCGGCCATGGCGTCACGACTTCCATCGGCTCACTTGGTCGCTTTTCCGAAAACTCAATGGGTGAGGATTTCGAGCCACTCAGTAGCACCTCGTGACGACGTAGAGCGGACGCGGGACTCTCCGTCGGTACGACGTAAACCTTTGCGACCATCGAATAGTCATTGACGACCGTTCGCGACGCATCGGTTGCAGGCGAAGCGGCTGGCAACGCCGTTGCAGTTATCGCCGACTCAGGGACTGCCGACTCCGCAGGCGGCAGCGTCCGCGTAATGTTTTCAGGCGAAGGAGCGGTTGGCTCCGAAGGCGCGGCGGGTGTCGAGCCAAACGCTTGGACCACCCCACCGCGATAAGCGACATAGGCGCACAGCAACAACACCGCGTTCAACACCGCCGCGATACGGAACAACGGCTTCAATCTGGCCATGGGTAAGCTCCCAAAAATGAGGTTTAAGCGACCTATACGTTTCCGGAACCAAACACTTGCGGCACTGCATTGGAATATACCGCTGACTAAGCCACGCTCCTGTAACCACTCTGTAAAATGGATCGAGAGATGTCGCTGACTTCGCGGCGGCTTAATTCAATGGGCGTATTGAGTACGATCTATGAAAATAGCGGCATGAAATAGCACGCGTCATCGATAGGATTTAGGATTCTCGTTCTGACTTGCCCATAGACGCAGATTGCGACGTCGACTTGGGAGGAGCGGGATAACGTCCAGAAGGAGGTTCAGCCGACCACTTCTCACAGGTCTTCTCGGGATCCATGTTGCCGCGGAGCTCGGATCTCGCGCACGTACATCCATGACCCTCAATGAACCAGAAGCAGGTTTTACAGCGACGGTTCGGATTCATTCTGCATTTCCCTGTCGCGTCCGACGGTGTCGCACTTTGCTTGACGTAGGACTCATGGTGCAAAGCGCAAGCCTGTAAAGTTACCGTCGAGCACAAGGAGTGTCGCTGGTATCAAATAGCCGCGTGAGAACTTTGCGTCGCTGTTGGGATCGCACTGCGTAACTCATTGATGGCGTAATGTAGTTAGAGTGAACGACCTGAATTTCTTATTTTACAACACAAATTCGCACCAGAATTTATGCGATCAAATTTGATCTGGAGATAAGAAAAATTCGTTGAACATGTGATTTCATTTGAGCGCAGCTCCGTGCAAATCGACCCAACGGATATGCCTGGGACCGGACGATAGATAAACGCATGAATCAGCTTCATACTGGTGTCACACTCCTCTTGTTATCAGCGGCCTTTCTCTTCGCAGCGGATGATCCCGACTGGCCGTCCGCTCACCCCTCGGGTCCGCCAACGGACCCCACGTACTCCATTCCCAGCACCGGGTCGCTCCTTCCCGTTATTCTCGCAAAAAAGCAAGTCGGCGATTGGCGCGACAACAGTCGCGCGGCCTGCGTCTGGTTTCTCTGGAAGACCCGCGATGGAAAAGTTGGACTCAGCCAGCGCACCCAACTCGCACACCGCATTTTCACGAAGCTAAAACATGCGCGGAACAAACACGACCTCGCGATCCTTGCTAGCTATCTCGGCCCTCTCGGCGCGCGTGAAGAGATCCGCGAACTCCTAAGGCAGATTAACCTTCTCGATTGCTGCTACGGCCCTGCGCTGGTAGGCGGTTTGGCAGAATGCGGTACGAAAGCAGACATCCCATTTCTCATTACAATCATCGGCAAAGAATCTGAGAGCAGTGGAGGAATGACCCACGAAGCCCTAGTCCGCGTCGCCGGGGTCAATCCATTACCCAACGATAAATGGCCGTATGACCGCCAAAACTTAAAACGAGTATGGGAGGAATGGTGGAAAACAGCAGCGCATCAATGAATGGAATATTCGAAGGAAACGCTCGCTCCGCTAATCCGTTACTTTGCGTCTTTGCGCGAGACAAAAAAACCCGCGACCCACTCGTGCAACACATCACTAGTGCAACTTCGGAATTTTTTAACCAATTTGTGCGCGTTGTGACATGAATATATGAACGGTCGTTTCTGCCTGATGTACAGTACCATACCTCACTTTCTCGGAGCTGCCTATGCGTCGTCATCACTTTGCATCCGTGGGAATTCTGGCGTTGGCGATTGCCGGTTGCGTCCACGCGGCAGCGCCGGTCACGACTCAGAATCCCATCCTCTTCGTCACGCAGATTCCCGTTCCGGCAGACTTCACGACCATCGGCTCGGTCTTTGGGAATCAACTGACGGATATGCAAAGCGCAACGCGCGGCGGCGACCTCTACATCCGTTATCCCGACGGCACGCTGAAGAACCTCACCGCCGCAGCGGGTTTCGGTTCCGCGGGCGGTCAACAGGGCGCCAACTCCATCGCCGTGCGCGATCCCGCCCCACACTGGAGCGGCACGAAGGCGATCTTCAGCATGGTCATCGGCGCGCCGTTAAAGCAATTTGAAGTCGATACCTTCTATTGGCAGCTCTACGAAATCACCGGAATGGGCCAAGGGGAAACGCCGGTAATCACCAAGGTCCCGAATCAGCCGGCCAACTTCAACAACATCAATCCAACCTACGGCACCGACGAGCGCATCATCTTTACCTCCGACCGCCCCCGCGACGGCTCGCCACACCTCTATCCGCAGCTCGATGAGTACGAAGAAGCACCGGTAGTCTCGGGCCTCTGGAGTCTCGACCCGGCGACCGGCGACCTGTTCATCATGAGCCACAATCCGTCCGGCAATTTCACCCCGATCATCGACAGCGCCGGCCGCGTGATCTACACCCGCTGGGACCATCTGCAGCGCGATCAGCAGGCCGATGCCGACGCAGGCGGCAATACCTACGGCACGTTCAATTACTCAAGCGAAGCGGCGAATGCGACGATCGTACCCCGCGCCGAAGTCTTCCCCGAGCCACGCAGCTCGCGCACGGACCTGCTGGCGGGTACGAATTTGATCGGCAACTCGTTCAATCAATTCTTCCCGTGGCAGATCACGGAAGATGGAACCGACGAAGAAACGCTCAATCACATCGGCCGCCATGAGCTCTACGGATTCTTCACGCAGGTGTTCAACGACGATCCCAACTTGAAGGAGTTCGATGGCCCGCCGGCGACCGCGGTCAACCAGGAGCACGACCAGAGCTTCCTGCACATCCGCGAAGACCCGAACAATCCCGGACTCTTCTATGCCACCGACGCGCCGGAATTCTTCACGCACTCTGGCGGCCGCATTGTCACGATCACCGGCAAGATGGGTCTTTCGGCCGACAAGATGGTCGTAACCTCGATCACCGACCCGTCGACGGCCTCGTTCATCAACGAAGGCACCACGCCGCCGCCGAACAATTCCGGCCACTACCGCAATGCCATTCCGCTGACCGACGGACAATTGATCGCCATGCACACCGGCGAAGCGCGGATCGACATGGACATCGGCACCAATTCAGCGCCGCGCTCGCGCTACGATTGGCGCCTCTACGAAATCGTCACCTCCAATGGCAACGCGTACAAAACCGCCGGCCGATTGCTTACTTCCGGGATCAGCAAGTCGGTGACCTGGTGGAGTCCCGACGTGCTGCGGAATTACTCCGGCCCGCTCTGGGAAATGGGCCCGGTCGAACTGGTCGCGCGCACCAAGCCTGCGCGTCTGACCTTCCCCCTCCCCACCCCCGAAAAGAACGTGCTGGCGGCGGAAGGCGTCGACGAAGCCGGTCTACGCGCGTTCCTCCGTACCAAGAATCTTGCGATCCTCGTCAGCCGCAATGTGACCACGCGCGACAATGCCGATCACCAGCAACCGTTCAACCTGCGCGTGCTGGGCACAACGACGCAGACGCTCGGTAACGGCGGAAAACTCTACGACATCGCGCACCAGCAGTATTTTCAGGCCGACCAGATCCGCGGGCTGGGCATCTTCAACACCGGTGACACACCGAAGGAAGGCCGCCGCGTCCTCGCGCAGGTAATGCACGATCCCGCCGCGATCAATCCCGTCAACAGCGACGGCCCCATCGGCAGCGTGCAGATCGCGTCCGACGGTTCGACAGCGGCATTCGTGCCCGCGCGCCGAGCCATGACCTGGCAGCTCACCGACGGCAGCGGCACGCCGGTCGTCCGTGAACGCTACTGGCTGACCTTCGCGCCGGGCGAAATCCGTTCGTGCACGTCCTGTCACGGCCTCAACACAAAAGACCAGGCCGGCAACCCGACGCCGGTCAACGAACCGCTCGCGCTTCACAAACTTCTGCAGTTTTACAAAGCCGGCGGAGCCAATGGCCTAGGACCGGGCAGCACACCCGGCGACGCGGACAGCGACGGTTTCCCCGACGCGCTGGAAGTCGCCTACGGCTCGTCGCCTAGCGATCCGAACTCCACGCCGTTTGGCGGTGCGCCGGCCGGCGCGATCCAGCCGTTGAAACTCTCGCGCTTCGACATCAAGCTGAACTTCGCCAAGAGCGGCCAGGACCAGGTGACGCTCGGCGGCACGCTCAACGTTCCGGCCGGTTTTGCGCCGAGCAAAACGGAAGTCTTCATCTTCACCGGCGGCGTGGCGCAGCACTTCTTCCTCGACGGCAAAGGCTCTGCGAAGACCGCAACCGCGTCGTGCAAGCTCAGCCTGAAAGCGAAGAAGGGCCAGGTGCTCGCGCAGACCTCAAAGTTCAGCGCGATGTTCCACAAAGGAACATTGGCCGCCGGTTTCGCCGCCGCGAATCTGACCGGCACCGCCGACGTCAAGAACTCCGCACGCACGGTTCAGATTTTCCTGCTCTTCAACAAGACCGTGTACGAACTCGACGCGCCGATCGTGTACTCGGCGAAGAAAGGCAAGACGGGAACGGGTAAATTGAAGACTAAATAGACCCTAGTGACCGGAGTCACTTGGGTGTCCGAAATTAAGCTGTGTGTACCCTGGTACAAATTAGTACCAGGGTTCCAGCAGCGATCGTCACGCCGAGGGATTGCTCTTCAGCCACGCCAGCAATTCCGCCGGATCGTCGTACGTCGAACCTTCAACACCGGCGCGCAGCACTGCCTGCGCCGCGGCCAAGTCTTTGACGCCCCACGCGTAGACCCGCAGGCCGAGCAGCTTGGCAGCGTGCACGAAATCCGGCGTCGCTTGTGCCGCATTCGGAATCGCGACGGTGCAGCCGAGCTTCTTGGCATCGACGGGATCGGTGGCTTTGTTCATCAAAAGCCCGGTCTGCAGACTCGGCTCCGCGGCCAGCGCAGTCTTCAGGAATTTCGGCTCGAAGCTCGTTAACAGAATGCGGTTGAACGCCAGTTGCCGGCGCAGGAGCTTCAACGTAGGCAGGATGGCGTCTTCGGATTTCAATTCCAACTGCAGCGGCAAATGCGGCAGGTACATGGTGAGAAAATCGTCGAGCCGCGGAATGCGCGTCCCGGTGAACTGCCGTCCGAACAGGTACCCCGCGTCCAGCGCCTGAATATCCGCCCACGTACCGTTCTGAACCAGATCGTCTACACCGGTCGTGCGCTTCACGTTTTCGTCGTGAAGCAGCACCGCGACACCATCCTTCGTGGCGCGAATATCCGTCTCGATGCCGTGAGTCCCGGCCCTGACGGCCAGTTCAAATGCGGGAAAAGTATTCTCCGGAGCCTTCGCACTGGCTCCGCGGTGCGCGATCACTTGGAAAGAGGACTGAGTCATGGGAATCTCGCTAACGCTGTGTTCAGAAGTTCGGCGCCTACCGTTAACGCCAGTATTCCGCTGCACACAAGGATAGCAGAGGTGCTTGGACTTTCGTCTTTATTTCCTATTCCGAACTTCGAACCGAGACCGTTCCACAGAAAGAATCCCAGAGGCACCGTTACCAAACCAAACAACGCCAACATCCACGGATCTGATCCGTACGCCAGCATCTCTCCGGCATCGCCGATTCGTGTGTTCGCTCCGGATCCAATGTACACGCCATTAGCAATTAGACAGAAGCCCGTGAACCATTGAAAAAGATGCAGGCTCCGCCACGCAAAAGTTTTCAAAGCAACCCAAACCATCAGCGGAACAATACAGCCAACTACGGGACCGCCCCACGCAACGGCTAGCGGATGGAGATTCACCGATAGTTCCGTGCGGGAAAGTTCCAGCGGATGCAGAACAACTTTTGAAACGGCGCCGTTAGAGAATATTCCAACGAGGACGTGACCAAACTCGTGAACGATCATCATCCACAGCCAGGAAAGTATGGCGATCAAAGTAATGAGTAGAACTTTCTTCGAAGTCATCAACGTACTACGAGCGAACGGAGCGAATGGTTCATAGCGTGGTCATTCGTGATTCGACATTCGTTACAACGCCCCGCGCAAACTCTTCCCCTTGCTCACCCACGTCCGGTCCTCCGCCGGCGAACCGGCGGTCGTCGAAAGCATTTCGTCGAGCATCTCGCGCGCCTTCTCCTTCTGGCCAGCATCGGCGAGTAACTGGGCGTACGCGAATTCCGTCAGCGGTCGCGGGAACTGCCGCGCAAGTTTCCGGCGCTCTTCCAGCGCTTCGTCGCGGCGGTTATTGGCAATCAGTGCGTCGGTGTAACGCAGCCACGCGATGCCGAACCGCAGCTTCTTGTTGCCATCCATCACCTTCTGAAGGTAATCCAGTGCGCCGGCGTGATCGCCGCGCTCCAACCGGCAGACGGCGACGTAGTAATACGCGTCCAGATTCTTGGGGTCGAGCTTCAGGACCTCGTCGAAGTTCTTCTCGCATTCCGGATAGCGTTTGGCTTCGAAGTAAAGTTCAGCCAGATCCATCCGCGCCGCCAGCGTTCCGGAAACCCGCAGCGTCTGCTCGGCTTTGGTGATCCGCGAACGCAGACCGAAGCCGAACAGCCCGTTCGACGATCCGCCGCGCGAACCAAAGACCATGTCGCCCTTGTTCACAATGAAGTACAGCACCACGGACGGTGGAAAAATGAAGAAGAAATAGTGCCAGGTATCGAGTCCGCCGCGCCGGCGGTAACAGTCCAGCGCCATCCAGCCCCAGAATCCAATGCTCAGCAGCGAAAATGCCGACGCCCCCAGATGCCCCCAGAAATGGGAGCGGTGCATTTCATTGAGGACTTCCGGCGGAATTTCTTCATCGGACATAGTGGCAATCAGCTCGCTTAATCGTGTTTATTAAATATCGATCGTAAAGTCGCCACGCGCCAGTTGCACGCGGAAGCTCTTCCCCAGCGCTTCCAGATCGCGGTCCATCTGCACCTGCTCGGGCCATTCCCGGTCCGGATCGTGGTGGCCGATGAAGGTGTTGCGGATGCGGCAGCGCTGCACGCGCGTGATAATGTCCTCGATGCAGCTGTGGCCCCAGTCCATGCGCGGCGTGGGCGGCGCAGACCCGATGCCCTTCTGGCCGAGGTACTCCGCCAGAAAATACTGTCCGTCGAAGTACGCCGCGTCGGCGTTCATGCAGTGCTGGATCAAGCGCTCCTCGGCTTCCAGGCTCGCCTTCTGTCGCGGGTCTTCCGGGTCTTCGCCGTGCCGCCGTTCGTGGTCGGTGCAGAAGACAAAGGATGAACCCTCGTGCTCGATCTTGTACGCCAGGCACGGGCAGTTGCCGTGATAGACCGGAAATGCCGTCACCGTCGTCTTCCCGATCTTCACCGGTTCGTCGATGTTGATCACATTCCACGGCCGCTTGGAGCCCGGCGGGTTGGCGGCGTCGCGCAATTCAAAGCCGTGGTAGCGCGCGGACATCAGGCGGTAGTCGAGCGGGTCGTCGAAGTGCGTCGTGACGCTGATGTCGCGGGAGAAAATCCCGAAGAGCGTGTCGAGCGCGCGGAGCATATGGCCGGTGCCGTAAACGTTGATGTTGAACGGCGGCTTGGCGAAGCAGAAGCGCGAAAAAGCGATGCCGCTGCGGTGGTCCAGGTGCTCATGCGAACAGAATAGGTGGAGCACACGGTCCTGGCGCGATTCCCAGCGCTTGACCAGGCGCAGCGCGCTGTGACGGATGCCGCTGCCGGCGTCGAGAATGATGATGTTGCCTTCGGCCGTTTCGACTTCAACGCAAGTGGTTTCGCCGCCGTAGATCGGGAGATCAGGCTGGCCAAGTTGTTTCTGGTAAGCCTCAACGGTCGTCTGCGTCAGCGGGCCGCCGATGATCTGTTCCAGATCCAGCTTGCCGCCCAGTTCCTGGGACTTCTTCGCGATGTCCTGGAGCGTTTTAAAGACGGAGAGCACAGAAATCTGCCGCGAGAATTCTTCGACTTCATGCGGTGCTGGAAAAATCGGGCAACTTCCGCGCACGCCCCAAAACGTGACACGCAGATTCTTCACCGGCAGCATCGCGGTGTTTCCCGATCGCGGCTGTGTGGCCATGAAAAACCCCTGAGGTCCCATTGATGAAAAGTAGAGTGCTGCGCTCCATATTGGCATCTGCGCGGCAGACTTCAACACTCCAGATCAATTATTTTGAGAGTTGTATCGAAAATCACCTGCGCATAGCTGCTCGCAGGTTCAAACCAGTTTCGGTTCCGGAACTTCTTTCAATAACATGCTCACGATCTGCACCGCGTCTATGCCGCGGGATTCCGCCTGGAAGTTGGTGCCGAGGCGATGCCGCAGCACAGGTACCGCGACTTTGCGGACGTCGGAACACGAAATATTCACACGCCCTTCAATCGCCGCCAACGCTTTGGCACCTTTAATCAAATACTGACCGGCTCGCGGCCCCGCGCCCCAGTCGACCAGTTCCTTGATGAACTTCGGCGCTTTCGGATCGGCCGGCCGCGTGGAGCGCACCAAGTCGGCGACATACTGAATCACATAGTCACTCACCACGATCCGGTCGACGACTTCCTGCAGCCGGAAGATGTCTTCCGCGCTGAGCAGCGGCGAGAGACGCGAGGGCTTGCCGTGCGTCGTGAAGCGGTAGATTTCCAGCTCTTCTTCCGGAGACGGATACCCGACGTGGATGTTGAACATGAAGCGGTCCTGCTGCGCTTCCGGCAACGGGTAGGTGCCTTCCTGCTCGATCGGATTTTGCGTCGCGATCACGAAGAACGGCTTGGGCAGCGCGTAGGTCAGCTTGCCGACGGAGACCTGCCGCTCCTGCATCGCCTCCAGCAGCGCGGCCTGCGTCTTCGGCGGCGTGCGGTTGATTTCGTCGGCCAGGACGATGTTCGCGAAAATCGGTCCGGCGAGGAATTTGAAATCGCGTTTGCCCGTGTTCGGGTCTTCGTCGATCACGTCGGTGCCCGTGATGTCGCTGGGCATCAAGTCCGGCGTGAACTGAATGCGTTTGAAGCTCAGCGCCAGCACTTCGCTCAGCGCCTTGACCATCGCCGTCTTCGCCAGTCCCGGCACGCCAACCAGCAGGCAATGCGCGCCGCAGAGCATGCTCGAGAGCATCTGGTCGATGACTTCGCGCTGGCCGATGATCACCTTGCTCAGTTCACGGACAATCTGAGCGTGAGCCTGTTGGAATTGTGCGAGTTCGTCGGTGAACGAGCTTTTTTCTTCCATAATTAGTCGTTATAGGGGATGTCCCGATGCCCGCCCAATGCAAAAGTACGCTGCTGATCCTACCTACATAGTCGCATTCAAGTCGTGAGATGCGTCGAAAAATCGGTGAGGAAATGCGGAAAATCGTTATCTGTTTACTTGTCTGAAACGTTTACTATATAAGGAAGTTGTGATTGTATACCTGACTCCGGGTCTCCGCGCTTGAAACTGCGTACCGCCGCTTACCTCGTGCTGCTGGCCTGCGTTGCACTGCTCGTGGCAAATGTGCTCCAGCACGCGCATCGCGTGAAGTCGGGCCCTGACACGCTCACCGTGACCAGTACCGAAACGTCCGATCAGACCGATGTCGGCCCGATTGGTCCGGCCGTGCCACCGGGACCTCCCAACACCGGCCCCGGTCCGGGTCCGGATGGTCCGCCAAAAGGCCCGCCGGTCGAACCTCCGCCCATCCTGCCCTCCGGCCCCACGCCGTTGCGCGTCGCCGATGACGCGGGATTGAAGAACGGCGATTTCTGGCTTGAGCAGCCGTTCGTGATGCTTGACTTGCCGCCGGGCATCGCCGCGCCGAAAGAGAATCTGCTCGAACTCTACATCGCAATCGATCCCAATACGCTCGGTGGCCTGCGCATCCGTGCGGGCTCGGACGCAGTGATCTTGGAAGAGATCAGCGGCAAAGGCGCAGAGCCCACGGCACTGGCCTCCACGCTACCGCCGCGCTTTGGACGCGGTGAACATCTGCTCGGCACGCTCTGGCGCAAAGGCGAACTGACCGTCTGGCACAACAGCGAATTGCTGCTGACATGGAAGCCGCCCGCTGACAAACCTTTTCTTCAGGCGGGAAAAGGATTGCCCAGCGCGGTGCGCGTGACCGGCCAGAACGTCCGCCTCGGCGCGCGACGCACGCTGCCGCTCAGCGACATCCGCTTCGACGACGACTTCATGCGCGAGACCACCGACGCGCGCTGGCAGCCGCTCTGCGGACGTTGGGAACTGACCGGCATGGCCTTTCCCGAACGCAGCGCCAATCCCTTCGCGATGCGGGCAAGTTTCAACGGCGACCGCTCGGGCGACGATCCCCTCTATAAGGGGCGCAAGCGGCAGGACGAATACGGCCTGGGCGTGATGATTTCGCCCTACGAAGGAACGCTCCACATCGCGCGCATCAGCGGCGGTTCGGCTGCCGCGCGCGCGGGACTGCAGGAAGACGACATCTTCATCGAGATCGACGGCAACCCCGTCGAGGAGATGAACGCGTACTACGCGCATCAATTGCTGCAGCGCGGTTACGGCGGCACGATCCATCTGAAAATGCTGCGCCCCGGCGAGAAGAAATTCCGCGAGTACACCATCACGCCGCAGCAGTACGAATGGGCCACGCCCTCGGAAGGCAGGCCGATTCCGCCCGTCTCCGCGCCGGACGTGGCGGGCGACGATCCGTACTCAATGATCGTCTCCGGCGAGAAGGGCTGGAGCGACTACGCCGCGGAAGTCTCGATCAAACCGCTGGGCTCCGGCGGCGCGGGGCTGGCCGTCGCGGTGTTGTCGCAGAAGGATTACCTGCTCTTCCGCTGGCGCGGTCCGGCGGGACGCAAAGGCGCCAACCCCAATCTCAATGCGCCGATGTCCAGCGTCACCGATCGCATCGAACTCGTCCGCGTTGTCGACGGCCAGGAGAAGATACTCGCGCAGAAGCCCGCCGCGTACCGGCCGTACGAATTCTACCGCATGGGCATCGATTGGAACGGCGATCAGATCAAGTGCTTCATCGACGGCAACGAGATGCTCGCTGCCACTGTTCCCGGCCTGAAGCGCGGCCAGATTGGATTCGTGGCGCTGCAGGGCGATCCGGTTTTCTTCGACGACCTCCACGTCGCCGCCAACCGCGAGACATTGTCCACCGCGCACGCGCACGAACGGAAGCTCAACGACATCTTTGTCTTCGAAGACGACATGGAAGTCTGGGCCAACCCCGCGCTGGAATGGAAGCGCGAACCGGAAACGCCGTGGGCGATTCATCAGGCTCGCTTTCCCGGCGAGAGCAAGATCGTCATCCTCAACGCGCCGCGCTTCAACGATCTGGCGGTCACGCTCTTCACCACCGGCGCGAATCACGACGCCGCCGACAACCCGCAATTCACGATCGCCAACGGCGTCGCGAAGTTTGCGGGCGCCAAAATCAAGAGCACCGAAATCAACGTCGGCACGAATCCAATCCAGCGCGCCACGCTCCGCTTCTCGGCCGGCGGTTTTGAAGCGGAGATCGATGGCAAGAAAGTCACGGCGACGCTCGACGGCGCGCCGCCGCTGGGCGACCGCATCGCCATGCGCGGGCTCAAGAACATCGGCGACCCGAAGGCCGTACGCATCATGGCCGCCAACACGCTCGAATACACCTTCGACACCGCGCCGGTGGATTGGAAAGTCGAAAGCGGCCGCTGGGGGTTGCTCAACAAATGGATCTGCGATCCGCGCTGGAGCTGGTTTGGCGGGCGGACGAAGACCATCGCGACGCTCTGGAACAAATTCATCTTCACCGGCGATACCACCGTTGACGCTCACGTCGCGCTGATGATGCAGAAGGACGATCCGCCGTACGAACGCCCCGGCGATTACAACATCACGCTCTGCGGCGACGGCGTGAATCTCGACTCCGGCTATACGTTGATCTTTGGCGGCGACTTGAACAGTTGGACGCGCCTCTTCCGCAAGGGCAAGCTCGTCGCCGAATCGTGGAACGAAGACCACCGCGTCTTCAGCGATAAGATCCGCCATCCCGACAAGCCGGAACTCCATCAGCGCTGGTTCCACCTTAAATTGGAGAAACTCGGCAACACCGTCTCCTTCTACCGCGACGGCATGAAAGCGTTTTCGTACGTCGATCCTGAACCGCTGCCCGAAGGGCGCATCGCGTTCTGGACGCTCGACAACGGCTTCCTGCTCTCGCGCGTCCGCATCGCGCACGGCGGTGTGCGCCCCGCCCCGTTCGATTCGCGCAACACGCAGCTCTACGAAGACCGCGGCGTAATCAACATGTACGACGGCGAAATCCTATCGCGCGTCGAACCTCAGGTACTGCCGCGCGTCATCCAGGATTCGCTCTCGCAGCCGGCCGAAGCCTTCACCCCGGCCGCCGCCGACGCACCGCCTGGCGATCAGGCCATTGCGAAGAACGGCTTCAATGCCAACGACACGCACGCGTATCGGGTGATCAACGGCGTCAGCGGCGGACCGTTCGCGCTGCAGTGGAAGAACGTCGCGATCGATCCGGAACACCACGGCGTCGTGCGCTTCGCCTACCGCATCGAACCCGGCGCGAATGTCGATCTGTATCTGCTCGACCTGAGCCAGCAGGGCAATCCGAATTTCAACGTCCGCAACGAAGGCGCGTACCGCTGGCGCCTGACCGGGCCGAAGGAATCCAACGAGTTCGCAACGCTGGTCGGTGACGTGCCCAACGTTCAGGCCGACGGCCGCTGGCACACCGTCCAGTTCGATCTCGAACCGACGTGGCGCGAGATGATCAAGCTCCACCGCAGCCGTTCCGAAATGTCGCGCGGCTGGGCGCTGCGCCCGATGATCGGCAACCTCGACAACCACGGCTACCTGCTGGCGGGAATGAACGGCAATCACGAAGGCGCGGCGTATTCGATCAGCGATTTGATCGTCTACGCGCCGCGCGAAGCCGACAAGCGCGCGCCGTCGGTCAAGCGCGTGGTCTGGCCCTTCGATCCGGAAGGCGACGGCAAGTCGGTCTTCATCGATTTCGACGACCCGGGTGGCTCGGGCGTGCAGGAAGAATCGATCAACATCACCATCAACGGCGCCGCGGTCGAACGCGCGATTCGGGATTTCAACTCCGCGACGCAACGCCTGCGCATCGATCTCACGAAAATCGGATTGCCGGCGCTGACCAAGATTCCGGAACTGAAGCTCAACATCCAATCCTTCCGCGATCGCGCCGACAATGCGGCCGAGGCGGGCTTCCAATCCTCTTACGTCTACGACGCCGCGAAGGTGTTCGCCGCGGGCAAACCCGTCGACGCGCCATACGTGCTCGTCGGCGAAGGCATTCCGCTGGCCATGGAAGCCGGGCCGGAGGAAGCGCCATCCGCACGCGTCGAAGAATCCGACGACGCGCCGCCGTGGACGCCGCCGGGACAGCGCAACAGCGTTCACATCGTCAACCCGCACGACGGCACGTCGTTTGGGTTCACGCTGCCGGGCCTGGCCTACGAACTGCGCCGCTTCCCGTACCTGGAAATGGAATACAAGCTGCCGCCGGAGTCTCCTGTAAATCTGCACTTCACCGATTCGCTCGGTCAGCACCACGCACTGATCCTCACCGACACCGGCGACGCACGCGATCCGGATTCGCAGAACATCATCAGCCGCTGCGGTCCGCCGCCGGACTTCGTCGCCGATGGCACGTGGCACCGCACGACCGTGGCGCTGCAGCAGTTGCTCGACGCGGGTAAGCCGGACACCGGCATCGCGGAAGTTTCCAACTTCTCGCTCCACGATCACGGCTGGCGCGGCAACCGGCGCAGCATGGAGTACTGGGTCCACGACATCACGCCGCTCGCCGCCGGGCGCAGCGCCGATCTGACCGTGCGCTGGCAGTCGCAGGACGTGACGGGCATCGCCGCGTATGCCTCGTGCCTCGACGACAAGCCCGAGACCGATCCCGCCGGTCTGCAGGAGATCGCACCGGGCGAAGACATCGGCAAAGCGCTGTGGAACGCGAAGAAGGAACTGCACACGGGCTGGAACTACGTTCACGTCCGCGTCAAGAGCGGCGCCGGGGTCTGGTCGGCGCCCGCGCACCGCAAGTTTTTCCTCGACAACACGCCACCGCGCGTCACCAAAACCGAACCGCCCAACGGCGGCGCAACGCCGGGGCAGACGCTCAAGATCTACCTCGACGATCCCAGCGGCATCGACTTCAACTCCGTGCGCATGAACATCAACGGCCACGCCATCTCCGCCGGCGCGGTCGGTTTGACCTACAATAAAGTGGAGAAGGTGCTGATCTACAATGCCGCTCACGCCGGCGTGGCATGGCTGGACAACTCCGACGTCTCCGTTGAAATCACCTCGCTCGGCGACGGAGTCGGCAACCGTATCTTCACGCCATACACATTCAATTTCCGCACCGACCGCAGTCTCGCCAAGGCCGGACCGGCGATCAGCAAGCTCTGCTTCGCGTCGGTGATGGAGAAGAGCGGCATGCACCGGCAGATCGACATGGAGACCAGCTTCGCGCTGAATTTTGAAGAGCACATCGGCCACGTCCACGCCGTCCGCGATTGCCGCATGGATTGGTTCGACGATCCCACGAAAGCCGCCTTCGGCCGCCGCGCCGTTCAGTTCACCGCGCTCCAGGACGACGGCGACGTGCAGATCATGATGCATAAGAACTCCTGGTACCTCGACCGTCTGCCGCTGCTGCAGTTCGAATACAAATGCGATCCGGGAATGAAGGTGGACCTGCTCGTCGAAGTCGTCGGTCAATGGCACAGCATCCGCTTCACCGGCTCCAACGTTGCGCCCGAAGGTGGCAAGAATCTCGGCGCAGTTGCCGACGTTGTTGCAGATGGCACGTGGCATCACGCCAGCGTCGATCTCAAAGCAATGATCGAAGACGCGGGCATTGAACTTCCTGTGCGCATCGTCAACAAGATCATGTTCAGCACGCAAGGCCAGGACGGCGTGAAGCGCGGCAGCAGCCTGACGCTCGACAACTTCGACCTCTCACCGCAGCAGGCCGCCGGCGGCGAATTCCAGTGGGAGGCGGAGACCACGCCCGCGGGCTTGGCGGGCTATTCCACGGTGCTCGACCAGCGCCCCGGCACGATTCCGAATCCGACGATCACGCACCGCCAGCCAATGATGGCGACCGAGGCACTTTCCGGTGTCTGGTATTTCCACGTCCGCGCCTGCGACTACGCCGGAAATTGGGGCGCGCCGCGGACGTTGCGCATCGACTACGGGAAGTAGCTGTTTGTAGTCCCGGCGTCCCGCCCGGTCCGTCTTGAAACTTGGCCCAACTTCGCCCCGACAACACGTCTCTTGCAAGAGCCGTCCGTCCTTCGCTGACCGGGCAGGATGCCCGGACTACAAACAGCTCATTCCAACGGACGCCACTGACCACCCTTGTACGCCTGAACCAACTGCTCGCGGCCGCCGGTGTCGGCTTGGATGCGCAGCGAACCTTCCTGATACGGCGAGAGCAGGCGCAGTTCGTGCTGCGTCGCGTACGCGGTGAGATCGAAGCCGGCGATCTCGTTGGGCGCGCTCGTCGTTCCAGCGACGATCGTGCGGCAGCCGCTGCGCTGGATCAGTTGCGCGAGTTCATTGGGCCAATGCGCGCTGCCTGACGTCGCGACGCGCAGCACGTCGCATTGCATCTGCGACGCGTCCGACTTGGCCAACAGCCGCTGCAGGCCCGCATTGGACCGCGTGGCGACGAAGAGCATGCGCGTGCCGGGCAGCGTGAGGCGCACCGCCAGCGAGGTTTCGGGAGTAACCGGGCCGGATGCGGGGCCGTCGTCGGCGAACTCCCATGCGACGTCGCCGGGTCCGCGCAGGAGCTGCTTGGCGTCCGGCCAGTCGTAGGGAATGCCGCGCGCCGTCAGCGTCTTTTCCAGCTCGCGGCGAAGGCCACTCGCGCCCGATCCGCGCGGCAGGATCACGCGAGCGACGGGCACGCGCTGAACCAGTTCCGCCGCGCCACTTTCGGCGTCGAAGTCGTCGGCGGTGATCACCAGCAGACTTAAACGCGCGATGCCCTGCCGCCGCAGCACCTCGGCGATGCGCGCGCCCTGGCCGGGACCGCCGGCGTCGATCAGCGCGGCGCCTCCGTCGGGGGCTTCGATCAGCGCGGCGCGGCCGAGCTTCAAATCGAGGACCGTGACGCGCGGTGCGGCGGGCGGTTCGCGGAAGAAGACGCCGAGGTTCAGCAGGATCAGGCAAGCGCCAAAGAGCGCCGTCATGCGGACGAAGGTTGCGGCTCGGCGTCGCTCCACCCACGCCCACGCCAGCGCCGCCGCATAGACCAGCAGCACGGGAATGGCCGGCGTCGGCAGGTCGATGGCCGCGAACGGTAGCGCGGCGAAGGCGCCGTTGACGCGTTCGAGCGAAATCAGTGACGCGTAGGCGAGGACCGCCAGCCAGCCGGCCAGCGTCGCGGAGATGAAAGTCGCAGCGAGCGTCGCAATTCCGCAGACCATGCAGATGCTGCCCAGCGGTACGGCGATGAGGTTGACCAGCAGGCTCAGCACAGAGAAGCGGCCCATGTGCCACGCGACGGCGGGCGCCGAACCCAGCCACGCAGCGAAGGAGACGAAGAGCGTCTGCCGCACTCGGAGCGCGAGTTTGGTTTTCCACGTTTCCGGTGCGGCGGGGAGTGAAAGCATTCCGTTGTCGTAGCGCGCGATCCAGGCGTCTTCGAGCGCCGGGTAGATCGTGGCGAGCGCGAGGACGGCGAGGAACGAGAGCTGGAATCCGGCCGTGAACAGTTCGGCCGGCGCGACAGTGAGGATGGCGATGGCCGCGGCGGCGAGCACGCTCAGCGGATCGGCTTCGCGACCCAGCGCCGGGGCGAGCAGGTAGAGCACAATCATGATCGTGGCGCGGACCACGGGCGTGGCCGCGCCGGTGAAGGCGCAGTAGGCGCAGACGGCGAAGATGACCAACCACGCGGCCCTGCGCCGCGGGACGCCGAGCCGGGAAAGCAGCAGCCAGAAAAGCATCACCAGGAATTGGAGATGCCAGCCGGCGATAGCCAGCAGATGGGCGGTGCCGTTGATCGAGAACGCCTCGCGGTCAGACGTGTCGACGCGGTCGCGGCGGCCGAAGAGCAGTGCGTTGAGCAGCGCCGACTGCGGCGAACCGGCGGCGCTGCCATCGGCCAGCACGCGGTCGAAGCGCGCGGCGAGTTCGGAGCTCCAGCGGCGCAGCAGCAAATCCGGGCGCAGCCACGACGGCGGCGCGGCGAGCTGTACGTTCTCCGGTGTCGTCACGCCCGTGCGGCGGACGCCCTGTGCTTCGAGCTGGCCCTGGCTGTCGAACGCGCCGGGGACGGTGACTTCCGGCGGCTCTTCCAAGCGCGCGCGGAGGTCGATCGTGTCCCCCTCGCCGAGCGTCGTGCTCGGCGCGTTGAGGCGCACGCGGATGCGGCCGGAGGCCGGCGACAGCGCTGCGAAGTCGGCGCCGAACTCGCGCACGGAGATCGTCCAGACCGGCCGGTCGGAACCTTGTTCTCGCGCGTTTTCGAGAATCACGCCGCGCACGCAGGCAAAGGCGGAGGTCGCCGGCGTGCGACGCGAGATGTCGTCGCTGGCGGGAATGCGGCTGCGCAGCGCGTGGACGAGCATCCCGCCGGCCAGTGCGACGAGCACGCCGCAAGCCCACGTGGTCCGCAGCTTGGGCGTGCGTTTCAGCAGGAGGATCAGCAGCGAGACGGTGAGGCTCGCGGCGAACAGTCCTCCGAGCGCAGGCAGGCGCGGCGTCGTGAAGTAGTCTGCCGCGATGCCAACGCAGTACGCCAGCGCCAGCCAGAAGAGCGGGCGGCGGCGATTGAAGACGGTGGGGCTGATGCGGTATTGCGTCGTGATCAGGTCGGGATCTTCGTTGGCGTTCGCGGGCGATGGAGCGGGTGAAATAGGGTCGAGCGGATCCATGATCAGAGCAGCTCGCTTTCAGATCGGGTCGGGCAATAGGGACTTCAGTCGCTGGAGGCGCTCTTGGCGGCGGGTTGCGCGGCCCACCAGTCCTTCCACTTTTCCGGTTCGGGTCCGAAGGTTTCGTGAGTCAGTTCCTTCAGCGCGGCATAGGCGACGTTGCGGGTCATGACGTTGGAACTTTCCAGCGCGCCGATCAGGGCGGGAATGCTGGTGACGCCGCGACGGTAGAACGCTTCCACCGCAGTGTTGCGGATGTCCTTGTCGGGATTACCGAGCGCTTCGACGAGCGCGCGGTCAGCTTCGGCGCCGGGCGTCTTGGAGAGAACTTCGAGCTTCTTCTTGAGCGCGGCGTGATCGGCGTTCGAGGGCTTCTCGGGCGCTTCGGTGGTCACGGGTTTCTCCGCGTCCTTCGGCGGAGGGAGCAACGCGCCATCCTTGCTTCCGGCGTCGGAGGACGTCGGCCCCTTGGTGTCCTGATTGGCGTCGGTCTTGTCCGGCGTTGGTTTCTTCTTTTCCGTGGCTTCCGGAGCGGGCGCCGGGGCTGGCGGCGGAGCAGACGCGCCGTCTTCGACCACGTTGATTTCCAGCACCGTCGGCTGGCTGGTGTACTGGTCGTCGGAGACAGTCAGCTGGAACTTGTAGATGCCCGGTACGTAAACCAGCAGACCCACGCGATCTTTGTTCAAGCGGTCGGGCGGCAGGTGCAGGTCTTCGCCGCCGATCTGCTTCCACTGATAGGTGAGTTTCTTGTTGGGCCTGCTCTTGGTGCCGTCGAGGATCAGCAGGTTGTTGCGCTGCGCGCGGTTGGCGGCCTTCGCGGGCTTGGGGCTGAAGTCCGGAACAGCAACGGGCATCGTGCCGGCCTTCAAAACGACCACGGTGACCGGCGCGGCGGCACTGCTGGACTTGCCGTCATTGACGACGAGCTGGAATGTCATCGTGCCGAGCTTCGGCGGCGTAAAGCGGGCCTGCGCGCCTTCGGTTTTCAATTCCACGCGCGGGCCGGCGGTCTGCTTCCACAGGTAGGTCAGCGGCTTGGGTCCGTTGTCGGGATCGCTGGACTGCGAGCCGTCGAGGACCGTCTCCATGCCTTCTTCGGTATGAAGCTCACGGCTGTTGTTGGGGATGCTGACCAGCGCCACCGGCGGCGCGTTGGGCGCGCGGGTCTTGAACGCGGCCTGCACTGGCCCGCTCCATTCCTTGCCGTCGAAGACCTTTAGTTCGAAGACGTATTCGCCGTCGGCGGTGGGAATCAGTTCGAGCTTCGGTTTGCTTTCGGCGTTGCGGCCGAGGTACTTCACTTCCGGACCAGTGGTCTTGGTCCAGCGGAATTCGATCTTGGCGCTGGGGTCGCTAGTCGTTGACGTGGAGCCGTCGAGCACGACTTTCTCACCCGGTTCGCCGGCCACAATCTCTCCGATCTTGGCCACCGGCGGCGTGTGCGGACCGGCAACGGTGAATTCCGTCTCCACCGGCGTGCTGTCGGCCTTGCCGTTGTTGACGATCAGTTCGAAGACGTACTTCCCGGCCGCGGGCGGAACGATGTTGATGATCTCGTCCATGGTCGCAGGCAATTCGACGGGATCGCCGGAGACCTGCTTCCATTTATAGGTGAGCGGCCCGCCCTGCGGATCAAGACTGCCGCGCGCGCTGAGCTTGACGACCTTGCCGATCGCAGGCTCACCCGTGTCTTCACGCAGCACCGAGGCCGCGGCGTGCGGCGGCTGGACTGGACCGGCGACTTCCACCGACTGCGTCACCGGCTCGCTCTTCAGACCCTTGCCATCGACGACCTGAAGCGTCAGTACGTATGTGCCAGGCAATTTCGGTTCGAAGCGCAGTTCCTTCTTGCGCAGGTCGGGACGGCGGTCGAGCTTCGGGCCGTCCTGTTTCCACAAATAGGAGGTGATCTCGCTATCGGCGGTGCTCTCGGCACCGCTCAGCGTCACGGTCGTGCCGGCCGTTGCCGTTGTCGGTCCGCTGATCTTCGCGACCGGCTTGGACTTGCCCTTGGCAAAGTTCAACGTCACGACCGCCGCCGCGCTGTCGTTGAAGCCGTCGTTGACGACGAGCTGGACACGCGCGGGTCCGGGCGTGGCCGAGGAGAACTTGGCCTTCGGCGTTTCGGCGTCGTCGATTTTAACGTCGGCCGCGCCATCGAGCTTGGTCCACTTAAAGGTGAGCTTGCCGTGATCTTCGGCGGAGGATTCGGAGCCGTCGAGGATCAGCGTTTCGTTCTCTTCCACTTTCACCGAGGACGCGCCGGCGATTTTGGCGACGGGCGGCTGGTGCGTGGCTTCACCGACTTCCAGCACATACTTGTCGACGGGGCTCTTGATCGTGCCGTCGATGACTTCGAGCGTAAAGACGTAACGGCCAGCCTTCGGCGGGGTGAACTCCCATTTGCTCTGCTTGAAATTGGGCGCGTCGCCGGGGATCGCATCGCCGGATTCCTGTTTCCAATTGTAGGTCATCGTGCCCTTCATCGCGCTGAAGGACTTCGAGCCATCGAGCGTGACTTTCTTGCCCGCGACGACGGGGCCTTCGGGACCGACGATCTTTGCCGTGGGCTGGCGTTCGACGGCCGGCTTGACGGTGATCGTCGTTTCGGCTTTCGAGGAATGGCCCTTGGCGTCGACGGCGCTGAGGCGGAAGACGTAGTGCCCCGGCTTCCACGGCTTGAAGACCAGCGACGGCAGCGTGGAGAGGTCGACGTTGCTCTTTTCGTCTTTGATCTTCAGGTCCGGCGGATCGAGACAGACCCACTTCAGGTTGTATTTGTCGCCCTCCGGATCGGTGACCTTGGCTTCGAGCGTCAGCTTCTCGCCGACGTTGGCTTCGTAGGTCGCGGGGAGATCGATCACCGGCGGCTTGTTGGGCGGTCCAACGGTGATGATGATCTGGTCCGGCGGGCTTTCCTTGTCGCCATCGGCGACGCGCAGCGAGACGCCGTACTCGCCTTCCTCATCGACCGTGAATTCGACCAGCGGGCCGTCGTCGCCGGACCACTTCTTGGGGTGGAGCTTTCCGGCCACGGGTCCCCAGATGTACTTGAGCTTCGCACCTTCGGGAGAACTCTTGGAGGCGTCGAGGCGCACGGTGTCGCCGGCGTCGACGTTCACGCGTTCGGCGGTGATGTGGGCGCTGAGCAGACCAGCATTGGCGGCTGGCGTGGGCGGAACGGGCGCGACCGCGGCTGGCGCGTTGGGATCGACGACGGTGTAGGTGACGATTTCGCTTTCCTTCTTGGTGCCGTCGTTGAGCGAGATTTCGAGCGAGAAGCGGTACGTTCCCGGTTCGCTGGGCGAGAAGGTCCAGACGGGATAGTTGTAGGCGTCTTCGCGCGCGCGATCGAAGGGCTTGGTGCGGTCGGCCTTGAGCTGCCGGGCCATCGGGCCTTTTTCATCCGACTGGTGCCAGAAGAATTCGGGATGGCTTTCGGCCGGCGGATTGGAGGCCGAACCATCGAGCACCAGCGTTTCACCCGGCTTGGCTTCGCGGCCGGGCGTGACGACGGCCTTGTACACCTTTGGCGAGGGCTTGGTGATGTCCGGACCGGGCGTCGTCAGTTCAATCTTTTTGGCGGTGGTGTCAGGATCGTCGATGATGTCCGGCGGCAGACTCTTGGCGCGCACGGTCACCACGGTTCCGGCCGGAACGCTCCAGCGCTTGCCGTCGAAGACGCGCAGGTCAAACTGGTAGACGCCAGCTTCTTCGGCTTTGAATTCGTAAGCGGACTGCAGGAGCTGCTTGGGATCGGGCTTGAACTTGGGCGGGCCCTGCACCAGGCTCCATTCCCATTTCACGATCGGCTTGCCATCGGAGGTCTTGCTGTCGGCGCCGTTGAGGCGGACGAGGTCGCCCACGGTGCGCGCGGGCTGATCGGGACCGGCGACCGCGACCGGCGGAGGCTTGGGCGGCAGCACTTCCGTGGCAGGGAAGACCTTGGTGCTTTCCTGGCCGTCCTCGTTGCGGACGCTGAGCTTGAAAATGTAGCGGCCCGGTTCGGTGGGGATGTAGAACGTCTCGCTGATCCAACGGCGCTTTTCCGGATCGCTCTCATCGAGGCGCGCGGCGGAGGCGTCGGCGACCTTTACGGTCGGACCTTCAACCTGCGTCCAGAGGAACGTGAGCTTGCCGCCTTCGCGTGCGCGAGCCTTGGCGACGAGCTTGACGCGTCCGTCGTCGTCGGCGGGCGGATCATCAGCCGCGCGCGCCAGGTTCAGGCACGCGATGGAAAGCGTCAGCGCGCAGAGCCAAAAGCATTTGGCGGACTTGCTGGTCATGAGGCGCTCCGAGTCGTTTCCGCTTCGGGACTCTCTTCCGCGACCGTATCCCCGACGGGCGCTTCCGTACTGTCGTTTGCGGCTGCCGATTCCGGCGCTGAGCTGTCCGGAGTTGCGGGCGCAGCGGCGGCCGGTTTGTTCAATCCCAACAGCGCGCCAAGTTCTTCCGTCACGGCGATGATCTCGTCGGGATTCAGTTCCGGCGCATACACGCGGTGTTGCTGGCCGCCGCGCTTTTCCCGGTACAGCTGCATTTCCGTGCCCTGCGCGTCGCGCGTTTTTCCGTCGGCGAGGAGCAGTTTCTTGCGCGTCAGCATCAACGCCAGAATATAGCGGAAGGCAACGCGTTGCGGCGCCATCTCGCCTTCGAGCCGCTTGAAGAAATCGAGCACGAAATCGATATCGACCGGCGCCTGTTTCTTGACGACCGGACCGCCCGTGGAAACGGCTGTCTTCCAGAAGTAATAGACATCAGCCGGGCGCCGGTCCCGAAAACAATCCGCGCAAAAATCCGTGCGGACGAGACCTTCCGGAGCCTGGATCAGCGCCGAGAAGTAGTGTGGTCCCGCCCCTTCTACAGGCGTTGCCGAACTGGATTCCGAGCCTGATCTGACGAATGCACTGTTGCACAACACACACGCGGAACTGGGCTTACCAATTTTCCACTCGTGGTCCACATGAACCCCTTTCGCCCCCCAGCAAAAATCCGCAAAGTTTTGATATTGTGGGCGTTAGGCAAGCGTAGTCAAGTCTTTTACGGCAGGGTGCAGGTCGAAATTCGAAATTCAAAAACCGTCGGTGCCGGAGGCGCTTCTTTCGGATCGGACCTTCAAGGCAATTGGCCTGAAGGTCAAAATCAGACACCCTGTCGCGAATTCAAAAAACACACGCGGGAAGTGATGTGCCATGGCTGGAAATTAACCAGGGAACGAATTCGTTCCCTGGTATGTCGGCGGCCCAACCTTGGGCAAATTTGCTGGAAGTAAAATGTAACATTAGGGTCGATTTGCACGGGATTAAGGGCAAGATTAAGCGCTCTTCCTGCCTTTCTCCCGTGCTAACGTAGGTTTAATGTACGAGCGGAGAAACACAGAATCAGCGCAGGAAAGTGTTGGGGTATGGGAACAGGGGCGAGACGTTAACAAAGCTAGCTGTCTTTTGCCGATTGCGCTTTGCCCGCTTTATGTATTCTTGCTTGTCCATGCACCCAAATATTAGGAACATCGGATGCGGATTCATGAAAAGCAACATCGGCACAGACTGGCTTTTGAGCGCCACCGAGTAAATTGGATGAACGGTGTTCCGGTTGCGCCACCGAGCAAGCCCGAGAAGAAGCCTAAGGCACCACCGCGGCCCGACACGCCACCGCCAAAGCCACGGCGTGAACTGGACCCCTTCAAACCCGCTTGGCCCAAGACACGGCCAACGCCGGAGCCTAAATTGTGGCTGCGGCGATGAATGACCACAGCCTGCGTGATGAGATCAACAAGAGGCTGACGCTAAATTGGCTGATCCAAGGCGCTGCACAGCATGCCGGGATGACAATACATCATCTGGTGCGAGACGAGTTGAATGCTCTCGATCAAAAACTCCTGCGGTTATACGATCAGTATGCACTGATCAATCTATTGCAATACTGGCAAGTCGAAGGCCTGATTGCGTTGGGATGGCCGCCTCATTTTTGGAGACGCGCTGCATCAAGCCGCAGTCACCCGTTTTATGCTCATCCGTTGCTCTCCAGGTTTGGGGGGATGCTCGCCGCAGAGGGGAGGCGGCGCGCGCTTGAGAGCTGCAAAGAAAAAGGAGTCACGCGCTTTCCCTTTCTGTTTTCGTTTCAGGTTGTAGGGCTGATTGCTCGTCTCCGAATGTTAGAGGCGCCTCATCGAAGGAAGCGTCCCACTGATTGTTGAAAATTGAAGAGCGTCCTGTGCCGATGAAGAAAGGTATGGGAGCGATGAAAATGGAAAGTGACGAGATAGTGGAAGAGGTTGGCAGGATGGGGCCGCAGGCAGCGGGAGACACGTTTCG
>JBBRPR010000019.1:0-143806 GCA_038227875.1 Planctomycetota bacterium | reverse complement strand
GGAAACAATCGGCGTCAGGTACAGCAACACCCGGTTATTAATCGAGTCTGAAACGTACAAATTGCCGGCGGGATCCACCACGACACCGCTCGGAGCACTCAAATTGCTGGCCGTCGGCGTGGCGCCGGGGCCGCCGAAGTTCGCAATCTTCGAAGTGAAATCGGGCTGGCCCAGCACAATGTCGGCGGGCTGCCCATTGGTGATCGCAGCGGCGCTGGGCCAACTCAGCATCCGGTTGTTCGCCGAGTCGGCGACCCAGAAGCGGCCGCTCTTGGGATCGACGGCCATGTCGATGACCAAATTCAGCGTGCGGGCGGTCAGGCCTCTGGTGTTGGCAGTGTTGGTGACAAAATCCGGCTGGCCGATGATGCGATCGGCGGTGGTGTCGAGATTGGCGCGCGAGTAAATCTTCAGATTCTGCAATTGCGACGTGCCGCCACCCGGCGCCGGCGTCGTCACCGTAATCGTAGCGGTGCCCGACGTGATCACATCCGCGGGAGTCAGCGCCGCTGATAGACGTGTGGGCCCGATGAACGTCGTGGGGCGCGCAATGCCGTTGACCAGCACCGCGGAGTTCTGCACAAAGCCAGCGCCGTCGACGCGCAGCGAAAACGCGGCACTGGATTCGGCGATCACATCCGGAAATAACGATGTCTGCGAGGGAAACGTGTTGGGAACCGGCAGATCGTAGCCCAGCAGCCGGAAATTGTTGGTATCCATGATGTAAACGTTGTTGGAGCTATCAACGGCGACATCGAAGGGGGCATTGAGCGTGCTCGCCGATGCCGTGCCACCCTGGTTGGAGAGATTCGCGGTGAAATTGATCTGGCCAAACACCCGATTGGCCGCCATGCCAATCGACGTGTTGGGCGCGTTGTATTCGAGCACGCGATTGTTGTTCGCGTCGCAGACGTACAGGTTGTCAGCACTGTCGACAACCAGCCGGTACGGGCCATTCAAGGTGGTTGAAGTGCTACCAGAGGTGAGCGACGTGAAGCTCGATTAGCCGATCACATAGTCCGCCGTAACGTCCGTGGTCAGCGGCGTGACATAAATCAGCACGCGGTTGTTGAACGTGTCGGCAATGTACACGTTGGACTGCGAATCGACGCCGACACCGTAGGGGCTGTTCAAATTGGTTGCGGTCGGCGTGCTGCTCGCACCGCCGATGTTGTTGCTGAAGCTGCTCGTGAAACTGCCCAACTGGCCGAAAACGCGATTGGCCACGGCATCCGTGCCCAGCGGCGTGTTGTACTCCAGCACGCGGTTGTTGTTGGTATCGGCAACATAGAGATTGTTCGACGAATCGATGGCGATCCCGCGCGGCCCGCTCAGCGCGGTCGACGAAGTGCCTGCGGCATTGGTGGTAAATGTGGTCTGCCCGATCACAAAGTCGGCGACGTTGTCCAGCGTATTGGGATCGCGGTAAACCAGGATGCGATTATTACCGGTGTCCGCGACGTACAGATTGCTGTTATCGTCGACGGCAACACCGCGCGGGGCGCTGAGCGACGAGGCCGAAATGCCGCCGTTGTTGACCAGACTGGATGTGAAACTATTGTTCTGGCCAAAAACTTTGTCCGCGGCTTGGCCATTGGTGAAGGTCGCGGCGTTGAGCCAACTGATCACGCGGTTGTTGGTGGTGTCCGCAATGTAAATACGACCCGTGCGCCGATCCACGCCCAGGCCGTATGCAGTTGAAATCTGCGTGGCGCTGGTGCCCGCCGCGGTCGTCGTAAAACCCGCCTGACCCAGCACGCGGTCGGCAACAGTATCCAGGTTGGCCGCATGACTTGTGAATGGAATTAAAGAGACACAAATGAGCGGCAAAATCCATCGGTTCATCGGTGAAATTTCCTCGCGCTGAAAAAGGGGTACACCTTTCTACTCTGGGCGAGAAGCCGCGCAAAATACTTACGAGAATATTGCGAAAATTCCGTGAGACAAAAAGGCACCCTGTGCAATCTGCACAATAAACTAAGCAGGATGTGTTCTGCCGTTTTGATGGGCAATTCAAAAACTAAAACATCCGAAATTTCGGAACCTGGATAAAGCCCTTCACTTTCTGTATGTTTCCGGCAACAGCCCGAGCACTTCGACTATACTATTGGGTTGAATGAGATCGAACAGTAGTCTGCTGGTTTCGCCGTGCGTGGTGATTTCTTTTTCGAATGACTTCAAAATACGCGAGACGCGCTTCGCAACTGGCTCGTCTTGGCTCTCAGTTTCAGAATTGATCGCGATGCTCATTTCAACGATATTCGTCCGAGATCGCCGTTTCTGCAACATATCATTTCGATTCTGACCGCGCAGACCGGGCTGGAACCGATTCGGAGCGGCTGAAGGCTCCGAAAGCCCAGGTTGCTCACTTTACGCGGTTCAGACGGGCGGCTGCGCGTTCTGGACGGCCGTTCTACGGCGTTTCCGGGCCGTCTGGAAGCCTCTGGCCATCAAAGCCGTGGGAACGGGCAGGTAAGGGGAATTTTGACCCGCAGATGAGCCCGGACACGATACAAAAATGATATAATCGAGATTTAACGATCATAGGACGACATGGGAATCATAATCCATTGGTCACTGGTTCAAATCCAGTCGCCGGTATTAATCTTGCATAAAAGCATAACCTCCGAAATAACGAGGACTTGCCGCTTCAAACAATCGGAGTGATTGTTGCTTCCGTGTTACGTCACACTCTGACAAGGGTACCGAAAGCCGTGTCGCGTGCGCGGAGAACCATGTTAGACGATCTCGGTCCTTACTAAACGCGGGAGGCCGGAAGCTGCAAGTGGCCGACGGGTAAATCGTCGACGGGCCCTTCACCGAGACCAAGGAAGTCCTGACGGACTTCTTTATCATCGAGGCCGCCAATCCTGGCGACGCCACACAAAATTGCCCGTGGTTGTCCCGGCCTGACGCACGGTGAGACCGTGCTTGTCCGGCCCATTGGCCATTCCTGATGGACGATCTTGACGCGATCATTGATGGATGTTCGTTAGAAGACAGTAAATCGCCGATAGTGTGCATCTAAAGTGCAATTGCCTAAAACGTTAATATCCTATCCAAGTTACCCGTACTCTTTGCGCAACGCCTCCCAACGTGAATGGTTTCTGAATGGAAAGCAATGCCGGCTTCCAACGTGGCGTTGCGAACAATAGCCTCTCGCCGCTACAGTACACACGTGTCTAGTAAAGCGAACTATCCGGTGGAATGTTGCATCCAGATCTTCCCCCCACACATATGATAAAATTCATCGCCAAATGTCGCCTGTTCCTGGGTCGCGCGCGCAAGCCCGTGGTCGCACTCGTTGGCGGCACAGTGGTACTGGCAGGTATCGCCATGATTGTGCTGCCCGGGCCGGCTTTTCTGGTTATTCCAGCCGGACTGGCGATTCTGGCGACGGAGTTTCTTTGGGCGAGGCGCTGGTTGAAGATGGCGCGGGCACGGTTAACGAACGCAAGTGGAGCGCCGCCGACAACGACGAGCGCGGCCGATATACGTTGGCATCAACTGCCGCAAAACGAAGTCTTACAGTGTCTCGGAGTGGACCCTCCCATTGGCCTGACAGCAGAGGAAGTCTGCCGTCGCCAGCGGGAATCGGGCCCGAACTTGGCGACTGCGCTGCGGGGCTCACCGCCGTGGCTCAAGTTTCTCCAACAGTTCAATCAACCGCTCGTTTACATCCTGCTTCTCGCCATCGGAGTCACGGCAGTACTCGGCGAATGGGTGGATTCATCTGTGATTTTCAGCGTCGTGCTCATCAACGCCATCGCCAGCTACTTCCAGGAGGCGAGGGCCGAGAACGCCATCGCGGCGCTGGCCAAAATGGTCGCCACCGAAACCACCGTGCGACGCAACAGCAGCACACTTCGCGTCCGCTCCGAAGAACTTGTAGCTGGCGACGTGGTGCTGCTTCAATCGGGCGACCGCGTGCCCGCTGATGTGCGGCTACTCCACGTCCGCAATCTGCGCGCGGATGAATCGGCCCTCACCGGCGAGTCATTGCCTGTGGTCAAAAACAGTGGCCCGGCCGCGCCGGATGCGATTCTCGCGGAGCGAAGCAATATTGCCTACGCAGGCACGCTGATCACAAGCGGACAGGCAGAAGGTGTCGTTTGCGCCATCGGCGACCGAACGGAGACCGGGCGCATTGGTCGGCTCATCGCGAGCGCGGTCGAGTTGTCCACGCCGCTGACGAAGAAGATCGAGCACTTCACCCGGCTGGTGGTCGGGGTCATTCTCGTGCTGGCGGCAGCCACGTTTGTCCTCGGAGTCTCGCGCGGCGAAAAACCGGCGTCAATGTTCATGGCGGCGGTGGCGCTGGCGGTCGGGGCAATTCCCGAGGGCCTGCCAGCCGCAGTTACCATCGTTCTTGCTATTGGCGTCTCCCGCATGGCGAATCGACAAGTTATTATCCGCAAACTTCTCGCGGTGGAAACGCTTGGAAGTACTACCGTTATTTGTTCGGACAAGACCGGCACGCTCACCGAGAACCAGATGACCGTGCAGGAAATCTGGGCAGGCGGAAAACTCTACATCGTCACGGGCGTGGGTTACGAACCCAATGGCGAACTGCAGGTCGACGGCGCAGTTGCGCATGTGCCAGAGCATCGTGCGCTCTCCGAGTGCCTTCGCGCCGGCGGGTTGTGCAACGAGTCGCAACTCGTCCGCAAAGATGGACGGCGCACAGTCCAGGGAGACCCCACCGAAGCCGCGTTGATCGTCGCCGCAGAGAAGGGCGGGTTGATGCTCACCGAGCCTCAACGCATGGCGCCGCGGGTAGACATGATTCCATTCGAGTCTGAGCACATGTTTCGCGCCACGATGCACGAGGCAGATCCCAGCCGTCGCGTCATCTACAAGGTTGGCGCACTTGAACGCCTGCTCGAAAGTTGCAACTCCGCACTAGGCGAAAGCGATTTGCCCGTCCTGCTCGATCGAGACGCTGTGATCCGCGCAGCCGAAACGATGGCCGCACATGGACTGCGTGTGCTGGCCCTCGCTCGCCGCTACGTGGACGGGTGCGAGGTCAAGCTCGACCACGCACAGGTCTCTGAAGGTTTCACATTTCTTGGTTTGCAAGGGATGATGGACCCTCCACGAACTGCCGCTCTCACCGCCGTGCGCGAGTGCCAGCGCGCCGGGATCAACGTGAAGATGGTCACGGGTGATCACCTTATTACTGCCCGCGCCATCGCGGAACATATTGGATTAAAAGGCCGTGAAGAGCACGGCAAACTGGTCGCGCTCTCCGGTCGCGAGCTGGAAAAAATCAGTGACGCGGAATTGCCGGACATCGCCGACCGCACCGCTGTGTTCGCCCGCGTTGCGCCGGAGCAAAAACTCCGCCTTGTTAGAGCGCTTCAGGCACGCGGACATATTGTTGCCATGACCGGCGACGGCGTAAACGATGCACCCGCCCTGAAGCAGGCAGATATTGGTGTAGCGATGGGGATCAGCGGCACGGACGTTGCCAAAGACGCAGCGGCGATGATCCTGACCGATGACAATTTCGCCAGCATCGAAGCGGCGGTGGAAGAAGGCCGGGGTGTGTTCGACAATCTTACTAAATTCGTCGCTTGGATCATTCCGACCAATCTCGGCGAAGCACTTATGTTGATTGCCGCCATCACGCTGGGCCTGCCGCTGCCCCTGCTGCCGCTCCAATTGCTTTGGATCAACCTGACCGACACACTGCTCGGTCTATCTCTCGCATTTGAGGCAAAGGAAAGTGATGTCATGCTCCGGCCTCCACGCGATCCAAAGACCCCGTTGTTTACGCTTCCGCTCGTATTGCGCACGGGGCTGGTGTCGCTCATCATGGTGGCGGGCGGCCTAGGTTTATTTCTTTGGGAACTGCGTGTCGAGCATGCCAGTCTGGCGGCGGCACGTACCGTAGCCGCGAACAGCCTCGTCCTTGTTCAGACTATCTATCTCTTCAATTGCCGATCTCTCAGGCGTTCGGTATTCGCTATCGGGCTGTTCACGAATCGCTGGGCCATCGCCGGCGCATTGGCGATGCTGAGTGCGCAACTCCTCTTCACGCATGCTCCGCTGATGAACAAGCTTTTCCACACCGCACCCATTGCCGGCGACTCCTGGCTGCGCATCGCGGTCTTGGCCGTAGTGGCTTTTACGGCTGTTGAAATTGAAAAGTGGCTACGCTTTGGCGAACGTCGTGACAGCCATGCCATCGTTGAGTAACCCAATTCAAAGCAATCGCCCGATGACATTAAAGATGCAAAGATCGCTTTATCGTCGCGAGTAATGATCAAATAGTGCAAGTCTTAGATAGCATCGTCCATTTCATTCCCTGTAGTTCATACGACACTCATTGCCATAAATAGTGCTCGCCCTCCAGTCAGGAGATCCAAAGATGAGTATCTCCGCCACTCAGGCCCAGTCGCTCATGAACACCTCCAGTCCCGCTTCGGCGGCAACGGTCAGTCGCCTTCTTGAAGATCTTGAACAGCAGATTGACGAGAAGCAGGAAGCAATGCATCGCCGTGCCTGGCAGGGATTTCTGGACGATGAAGTTCCGAATGGAATTTTTACTCCGCCGCGACGTCGCATCAGTCCGGCGAGGGTGGAATGGCCGTCGATCAACATCAATGACGCACTTGAAGACACGAATCTGATGCTGTTGCGCGAGTTTGGCGCGGTATCGGCCGCGCTTTCCTCAGGTAGCGGTGATTGCCTGGGCGTGAGAAGTAATTTTGGCACCGGCATCATTCCGTCGTTGTTCGGATGCGAACTGTTCATCATGCCGCGCGAAACCAATACCTTGCCGACCACACATCCCTGCGCGTCGCTCGACGCAATCCGTGCGCTGGTGGACTCCGGCGTGCCGGATCTGAGCGCCGGACTGGGCGCCAGAGTATTTGAGTGCGCAGAGCGCTTTCTAGAGGTGTTTGAGCGTCACCCAGTTCTTAATCGAAACGTCGCGCTTTACCACCCAGACCTGCAAGGACCGATTGATCTGGTTGAACTTATCTGGGGGAGCGGGATGTTTATCGGCATCTATGACGAGCCGGAACTGCTGAAGCAATTGCTCCAATTGGTGACTGAAACATACATGTGCTTTATGGAAAAGTGGCTGGCATTGGTTCCGTCCAGCGCCGTGCATCATGTTCATTGGGGATTGATGCTCAAGGGGCGCTTGATGATTCGCAATGATTCACTGACCAACCTATCTCCGGAGATGTATGTCGAATATGTCAGGCCTTACGATCAGCAATTGTTTGATCGGTTCGGAGGCGGCGCCATTCACTTCTGCGGACACGGTGATCACTTCATCGCTGCAATGTCCGAGATGCGAGGCTTGACCGCCATCAATACCTCACAACCGCACTTGAACGACATGGAGAAGATTTTCAAGCACACCGTTGACAAGGGCATCAAGCTGATCGGCCTGAATCAATCGGCGGTAGAAAATGTGCAGCACCCGCTGCGCGGGCAAGTGCAGTGCTGATGCAGGGCGACGGCACGAGTCTTGGAAAATTAGCGCATGGAGCCTGGGGACCGGCTCAGTACTTTCCGAGTTCCTTGATCAGGCTGATGATGCCTTTGAAGTCCTGCAGGCTGACGCTTGACGGAATCGAGTGATCGGACGCGAAGATATAACCGCCCTTTTCTTTCATGGCCGGAATAACGCGTCGCATCTCCTCTTCGATGGCTTGCCGATCATCCCAGAGCACCGCGTTGATGCCGCCGTGGAAGAGCAATTTGTCGCCAAACTGCTTTTTCAATTCCACGGGATTCATGCCGGCCTTCACTTCGAGCGGATTAAGGCCGTCGATGCCGATATCGATCAGTTCATTGATAAATGGATTGATGTTGCCGCAGGAGTGCAAGCGGACCTTGATTCCTTTCTTGTGAGCCCAGTCCACCGCGCGCTTGTGGACAGGTTTCAAGATCTGACGGTACGTATTGATGGAGAAGAATTGCTTATCCTTGTAGCCCATGTCGTCCGGCCAGTTGATGCAATCGAAGTGATAGCCTGCGTCCCAGATCATGTCCATAAGTGCCAGGTGTACGTCCAGGTAATGATTGAACATGTCGATACACCACTCCGGATCTTCAATCAGTGCGATCAGGATTCGCTCGGTACCGACGGCCCAGGAGTGCGTGACGTCGAAGCCGAACCAGAGACCGCCTTCGATCCAGTAGCCCTCTTCGCGCCAACGGCGATAATTCTTTTTGAGGTGCTGCCAATTGATGCGGTCTCGCGTTGGCGTCATGCGCGCTTTGGCTTGGCGCCAGGTGTCGGGATCCTTGATGATGAAATCCATAAACTCGGGCGTCGACGTGACATGACTCCATTGCTTCATCGTCGCACCCCAGGCGGTCGTATAGATTTTGTATTCGCTGGTCTCTTCAAGAGTCGTGACGGGATAGCGCGGAGGGAGTCCTGAATCGGGACGCGGTCGGCGTCGCGATGCTCGAACATGCGCTGGAACCGCTCGCGGGAAGTCAGAGTGTTCATGAAAGATGCCTCCAGAGTACGTGATCCTACTATAGGATAAGAATATACGGATATATTAAATAGAATGAAACAGCGAGGTTGTACGAAATATTGCTCAATACATACGAAATCTTGCTCTTTGCGCGCAGGCCCACCGGCCCACCGGCCAGCGACGACGTCAATTGCCGCAAGCCACGCGGCTGCATACCGAATCCATCCCACTAGACTACTCGTTAAAAGCGCTCACTTCCTGGAATGGTGCGCGAAGAAATCCCAGGCGAGGTCTGTTGCGGAAATGCTGGGCGACGCGTCGGCGGCGGCCTTGAGCCGCAGCTTCCGTCCGCCGGGCCACGCGTGCGCACCGTCAACGATCGAGTAGAGAATCACGTCGGCGCCGGCATCGCTGGTGTACGTTTCCTTGATGACGTTGCCGTTGTTCAGCTCTTCCTTTTTCGGCGTGGCACTGCAGCCGTCGGCTTTCACCCAGAATTTCACGGCTTCGGCGACGGACAAGTCAATGCGGCCGCGTTCGACGCCAGCCTTCGTTTCTCCGCCATCGTAGAGCACATTCTGGTCGGCTTTGCCGTGAAAAATGATCATCGCCACGGGACTGGCGGGCTGGGGGATGCGCTTTTCCTGAGCGCCGGCGTTTTCCTTGCCGCCGATGGTACCGGCGACCGGTGCGGCCGCGGCGAAGATCTGCGGCAGTTCGGCCGCGAGCCGGTACGTGAGCATCGCGCCGTTGGACATGCCCGTGGCGTAGATTCGCTTGGGATCGGCCTTCGCTTTGGTTTTCAGATCCTCGATGATTGCTTTGACGAAGCCGACGTCGTCGACGTTGTTCTTGAAGGCCGAGCCGCAGCCGTGCATGCAGTTCCAGGTCTGGAACGTGCCCGTACCGTTGGCATAGACGACAAGGAAACCTTCCTTGTCCGCCTTCTCGTTCCAGCCATAAGCCGCCGCGCCGTGTTTGGCCGTGCCCATCCCGCCGTGGAAAAACATCACCAGCGGGAGTGCTTGGGTGCCGTCGTATTGTGGTGGAACATGGAGCAGGTACGTGCGGTCCAGGCCATCGTGTTTCAGACTGCAATCGTGATCGCCGGCGGTGAGCTCGGCAGCGTGAGACGCGGGAATTAACACAAGGAAAAAGAGCGGCAGAACAAAATTCAATCGCTTCATGGCAGCAACTCCGTGAGCGGTGGAAATACGACACATGCGTGTCGAAACCTTCCACAGTTGGCTACGTCAGGATGGAAAAGTCCGTCACACGCGCGCCTTCAGCGGCGTACCCGGAGGTAGATGGCAATCGGCGCGCCAACGGCCATTCAACGTGTTCGAGTTGCTGCTATTTGGCCGATTTCAGAGCAGTAGTGAGCCAGGCTGGATCCAACTGACCACTGACCCGCATCTTGGTCACGGTTACGCCGGAATCCCAGCCGCCGCCGAACCAGATGCCGGCGTTTTTGGGAGACTTTGAGAGATTGCAGTCGAGCACGCTGGCGCCGTTGAATTTCACACTGATGGCTTTGTCGCGGCAGGCAATTTCTAGGTGCGCCTGCTTGAGAGCCAGAAAATCCGTAGGCGCCGATCCAGCAGTTTTATCGTTTTCAAGAACGGTGCAGCACTTCCGATCGCATCTGATCAAAACGTTGAGTGCCTTCTCGTCCATAAAACCAAAATCGATTTGGGAATTCCCTGCAGAACATCGCGGATTCGAATAATCGATCTGAAAATTCACGGTACTGGAGACAAACTGTGGCATCTGCAGGATCTTGTTGAGCGGATACTTGCAGAACGTGCTCAGTTTACCTTTGGCCCATGTCAAACCGGTGTGGTCGCCGGGCGGCGCCCAAGTGGAGCCGATGAAATCGCTGGTCTGATCCTTGGTCATGAGGTCGTATTCAAGCGTCAGAATACAATTGGCCGCATCATAGGACGCAATGCGACCCTTGAACAAGCTCTGGAGGCGCGGATCCAGGCCCATCGCAATCCGCGACATGCGTTCCTTCAATTCCACCAACGCGGCGGCGACGGCCGGCGTCTGGCCAAATTCCGAGTAGCCGAAAGCCTTTTCGAAGGCGTTCAGATCAGTCTGCATTTGTTTGGCGCGCGTGAGTGTATTGGCATCTTTGGCGTGAGCCGTGATCGCGGTCCACGCCGCCTGGGCGCGCGTTTCGGTGTCGGCGTCCTGCTGGCGCCTGAGTTCCGCCGCCAGAACGTCGCGCAAGCCGGGTTCCTTGATCTGCGGGACGACGGCTTGCGCCTCCTCAATTCGTTGGGAACTCATTGCGAGCAACGCGCGACTGGTCGCGCTGGCGCCGTCGGCATCGGGACGGTAAATCGCGGCGCGCGAGGCTTCATTGATATCCGTGGCGTTGATCACGACCAGCGTGCTGCCCATCGCCTGTCCGTCGATGGCGATGCTCTTCTCAATCCGCAACACTGGATAGTCGAGAGTTTTGAGTGTGCCTTCGGCGATTTCCTTTGTGGTCTGAACCTTGATGCGTTTGCCGATGAGCGCTGTCAGGCTCTTCTGAAATTCGGCGTCTTCTTTTTGAATCGCGTCGAGCGCAGTGGCCAATTCCTGCCGGGAAGCCTCCGACCCATCCTTGTTTTCGCGGACGAGGGCGATCGCGTCGGCGATCTGACGCTGACCGAGCATGCGCAGCACTTTGCCGAGCAATTCCGCGTTCGCGGTGGGATTGGTTGTAGCGCTGGCCATTGCTGAGGGCTGAACGGGTGCGGCTGCTTTGATTTTGGGTTCGGGCGTCGTGTCCGGCGGCAGAGCAACGGGAGAAGGTTTCTCAACAGCGGTTTTTTCGATCACCGGTGTGTCAATGATCGGCGCCGCGACCAGTTCCACCGGTGGGCTGGGTGGGGTGGTCCCGCGTTTCGGGTCGGACTCAATCTTCGCGGCAGTTGGTGCAAGTTCTCCTGGCAGGATAGGCGTCGAATCGCTTTGCCCCTTCGCGAACGGCAACGGCGGTGTGGGTTGCGCCGGAGCATTGTCGTGGACCAGCGCGACTTCGGAACCGTTCTTCAAAGCGTCCTGCTTCGGAGTAGTGCCGGAACGCAGCACTCTCGGCGCGATCGCGGCCAGAATCAGAACGGCAATCACAACGCCGGCGAACACGAGCGACTGGGGTTTTGCGGGTCCGCCGACGTGCGCGCTGGATTTCACCGGCTGTGCGTCCTGGCGTTTGACCGGCGTTATGTTTGCCGTTGAGGATCGGGGTGGGGGAGTTCCAATGCGAGTCGCGTGACCGCCCGATTGTCGCACGTTGCCGCCGGATTGGCGTACGTTTTTGCGCGGGGGTTCGGGTTCGGTAATGGCATCGAATTCCATGGTCGTCACGCCGACCGAGCATTCGTTGCAGTAAATGCCCTTCATCTTTTTGTCGCGGGCGAGGCCCTCGAGAATTTGTTTGTCGGTGATGCGTTTGTTGCAGGTTTCACAGAAGTAGAAGCGGGTGACACTGGAATTCTGTCCAGATTCCCGCACGGGCGAAAAGTTTCCAGACGGAACCTTGCCGACGGTCTGGGTTGCTTTTGCGGCCGCTTTGGGCGCACAGGTGGCGCAGTAGTGCCGACCTTCATCCGTGTGGATAGCCGCGCCAGACGCAAAGGCGTCGGCGGGAATTCTACTGGTGCAGACAAAGCAGAAGCAGATTTCCATGCGGACCTTTTCACACGTGCGACAATCGTCGCGAAATACTCGTGCCCACCCCATCCAAAGAATTCGATCTGAGATTGCAAATCGATGGCCACACCGCGTAATTGACGCGACAGTCGTTCACGCCTGAAATTCTCAACCGCGTTGCAAGAAGTGCGGACGCAAGCCGTTGACGAAAATTCCACGCGTGCAATCGGCTGAACATCAAAAAATGAACTACCACACGGACGCTTCAGGCTCTTCCAATTACTACAACAGAAGTGCCACTTCCAGCAGCACAATTCGCGCTGTTTGTGGAATTGTGTGCACTTTTCGTCAGTGCAAAAAGTCGATGTTGTCAGCGTAGGCAATGTTGTCAGTAACAACTACTGCGGGTCTGCTTCACCTGTGAATGAAGAGCAGCATTAATCCGAACAGAGCGGCAAGGACCAATTGAATCATGACCACAGGGAGCCAAAACAACGCCACCTTGCGAAACGGTGGAATCAGTATCGAACCCGCGAAAACCAACACGTCTATCGCGAGCAACAAATCGACGATGAGCGCGAGTAGATCGAAATTGGACGCGGGTCCAAAGGTAGCCAAAATCAGCGGCCAACCAAAATCTGTACCGTAAATCCCGCGCGGATGCGGCCAGGCGTTCACGGCGGCAACGCCGAGGGCCACCAGCGTCAAGACAATGGTGGCGATGCGGGACGGTGATTTCCGGGGATCAGCCATACAGAAACAACATAAAAGTGTGCATGCAAAAAGTCAGTCCTAAACATCGCAACGGGCATTGATGCGATAGGCCACCTACTTGGCCGAGCCGCTCTTGCCCTGCTTGGCCGTGTAGGTCAGTTTGGAGTTGCTGAGGTAGGTCATCCCATTCACGCTGATCATAACCGGCAGCGTGATTCGGACGCCGGTCACGTTGGCATTCGTAGCCCCGAATTCGGACAGGGCGTCGATCAGCACGGTCTTCTTGCATGCGTAAGTGAACTTCACCGGGCTGGACGTATATGCACCGGCCACCAGTTTTCCCGTAAGCTTCACGCTTGAAATTGGCGTGGTACCCTTACCCTTGCCATCCAGTGTCAGCGTGTCCTCAAACGCGCCAATCATCACCAGGATTTCCGAATCCGCTGGTGAGAATCCGGAAGGAACTGGAAGCGTTCCGGAAAGAGAGAGCGCATCGTTGTCAGCTTTCAAGAAATTCAGCTTGAGCGACGCTTTGGTGATGGTGAATTGGGACGCATTGGTGGATGCGCTGGCCGCTGCGCCATTCACCGCCACGCGCACAGTATCCGTCGCAGTGGCCACTCCGTCCGTTACGGTAACACGCGCATCGTAAATGCCGGCCTTCGCATACACATGGCTGACGCTGCCGCCACTTCCCGTCGTGCCGTCGCCGAAGTCCCAACTGTAGAGCAGCATGGAATCGTCATCGCTGGCTTCTGCCGTCAATGATACCGGCGCTCCGGCCTCCGCGGGATTGGGAGTCGCCGTCGGCAACGAAGCGAATTGCGGTGTCGCGTTGGATTTGCCCGAGGGTTTGATGATCGTAAGAGTCAGGACTTTCACATCCCCTCCGGCCAAATTGGTCGCTTTCAATGTGATCATCATTACGCCGCTCACCGTCGGCGAACCGCTGATCACCCCGTTCGCCAGCGCCAACCCGTCCGGCAACGGAGTCGCGTCGTAGATGGGGACGGGTTTTCCGTTGGCGGTGATGGTATACGAGAACAACTGGCCCAAGGTTGCCGTGGCACTTAGCGCGCTGGTGATGACCGGCGGCAGCATGGTGATCGAAATACCGGATTGCGTTCCGTTGATCGAGGCAGTGACGGTGTCGGTCACGGTCAGCGATTGCGTGGCGACGGTGTTGAACGTCGCGGTGAAGTGCTTCGCTCCTTTGTCCGATGCGACGAACGTGTAGTCCGCGGGGAGCGCCGCGGCACTGTCGGTGCTGCTGATATGAACCGTTCCGTTGTAGCCCGTGGCAATATTGCCATAGTGGTCCAAGGCCGAGACATCAAATCCGCCGGAAACTCCGGAGGGGGTGGGCGAGGGGAATCCCTTGACCGTTAGCGTTTCGGCCGGCCCCGGATTAATGGTCAGAGTGAGGATGGCCGATCCACTTCCGCCCGGATTGACAGCCGTCATTGTAATGGAATACACACCGGCAATATTCACGGATCCTGAAATCACATTACCCGTGATCGTCACGCCCGAAGGCAGATTCGTGGCGCTATAAGATGTTGGCGACTCGTTGGCAACAATCGCGTAGTTGAAGTTGCTGGCCGCCGTGCTTTGCAGCGTGGCTGGAGTGACTGTCGGTTTCGGCGGATTAACCGTGATGTTGCTGAGTGTACTGGTGATCGATCCCGTCACGGTATCTGTTGCAATGAGGTACGTCAGTCCGGCGCGATCTTCCGTGTGAAACGTTACCGCCACTGTCTGCGCGCCCGCGTTGCCGCCAGTGAATGTGTAATCGGCTGGAAGCGTTGCGGCACCGTCGGAACTGCTGAAGTGCGCGGTGCCCACGTAAGCGGTGGCCACGTTGCCAAACGGATCTTTAGCCGTAAGGGTGAAATTTGCTGCGACATCCCGCGTGACCACAGTGGGTCCGCTTAATACATAACTACTCGCCGCAGCCGGATTGACAGTGATCGACTGCGTGGCGGTGATGACCGTGCCCAGCAGTCCGGCCGTCAGTGATTTTGAGCCTGCAGTCTTGAGCGTGACTCCATTAGTAAACGTATGTGTGCCGTTGTCGCCGGCCACAAACGTGTAGTTGGCAGGCACAATGGCCTGAGCATCCGAACTGCTGAACGTGACAGGTCCGGTAAAGGACGTCAACGTGGCATTGGCGCTGTCCACAACGGTGAGGTTAAAGTTCTGAGGCACGCCCGCGGTCACGGACGAGCCGATGCCGCTGAGCACCAGGCGTGGCTTGCGAATCTGCACGGCTGCGCTACTGGTCGTCCCCACACCGTACCCGGCGCCGGTTGACAGCGTCAACGTCAGCGTGCGATCGTTGGACGCGGCGGTGGGAAGCGCCGTGATATTGATCGTTCCCGAAAGGTTGCCCGCCAGGATGCTCACGGATCCCGAAAGAGTAGCGATGTCGACGCCGTTGACCACGCCGGTGAGCGCGTAGTTGATGGTCAGATTGGTCGACGAGGATCGCGAGAGCGACACCGTAATCTGGCCGAGGTCGCTCGCCGAGCCTTCGGTGGCAACGGCGTCGGTCGCGGTGACCGTCACTTGGGGCGCTTCAAATTCCCGCAGGTAACCATCCGTTCCGCCGATGAACAGCTTGCCACCCGCCACACTGATTTTTCCACCATAGGCAATCTTTTGCACCGGAACAGTGGTGCCCAGATTGAAAAGATACGTCGCAGGCTTGTTGGAACCGCTGGTGTCGATGGAGGAAACGTAGAGCATGTTATCGGTAACGATCGGCTGCCAATACAGCGGCTGGTCGGCGATGTAGCTCGTTTGCCAGACGCCTGTCGCCGCGTCGTAGGCCTGCACTTGCTGACCATTGATGGCGTAAACCACCCCGTTAGCCACGACGGGCGTTCCTGAATAGTTTCCATTGACCTGCCACTGTTTGGTATGCGTGGCGAGATTCACAGCATACAGGTTCGGGCTGCCGACGAGGTACGCGACACCGTTGGCAATGACCGCATCGGTATCCATGGACCAGCCGTTCCAGGTCCATCCGAGATCAATGCTCCAATTGACCGCACCCGTGGTTTCGTTGTGCTCCGCAAACTTTCCGCCCTGCCATTCGTACATTTTCCCGTTGCTGTATGTGGGTGTCCACTCGTCCCACCAGTCCGGATAACTTATCGGTTGTGCGAAGAATCGTTGAGATCCGTCTGTTTGATTGAAACAGTATGTTCCGCCGTAAGAGCCGCCCATGACAAAGACGCCGCCATTGGCCACAGTGGGGGCATGTGCCTCATCCCACTGGACTAGGTAACTACTCGACCACACCGGCAACCCGGTCGATGAATTAAAGCTCCAAAGCTGCGAGTCTGTCGAGTGATTGCAGCGCATGACGTAGACTCGGCCGCTATCGTACGTCGGGCTGGTGACATTGTCGGCAACGGTGAACGTGTAACGCCACTGCTGAGCACCGGTCTGGACGTTGTATGAAGCAAGATAAGTGGCGCCGAAATAAGTCCTCGGCGTAACGAATAACGAGTTCCCGGCGATCGACGGCTGCTGCAGTGCCTGTGGCGTTGGCGTCGTACTATCCACCTGGACCGACCATCCCGCGACCAATGGCGCAGCAGTCAGGCCGGGTTGATATCCTGTGTGCGCAGGGTTGTTACCCATTGTGGGATAATCAGTGGTTGCCGCGCGAATTCCACCGGCGAGTGTCAACAGGGCAATCAGAACAACATGAGCAGGTTGAAAACGCATGTATAACCTCCAAATTTAAATAAAATCGATGTTCGGCCACTTGTATGTTGACATCAATAAGTGTCAATAGTCAAAGATACATCAGTTCAAAAATTATGGTGCACGTGTGTAGTTTATTGGAAGATTCTTCCACTCTTCGACAGCTCGGCGCTCCATTGGCGAAGAGTCCACAGAGTCGATTTCATTTCCATGTATAAAAACAAGCATATTGCACTACAATCAACGTTTGAAAGTTCTCATTAAACGCCGGATTTGTACTCCATGCTGATTTATTATTGTGATATCTGCAGTGTGCGAATTCCCGCCGCCGACTTCGAAGCAAATACCGCCATCCAGATTGACGAATCGCGGGCGCTCTGCGCGGGTTGCGCTGCGAACCAGGCTGGAAAAGTCGACGCATCCGCAACCGCAGCTGCGCAAGTGCCCGCAAGAATTCCATCAGGATCAAACAAGTCCCGCACCGCCATGCGGCCGGCCACGGGTAGCGCCACACTTCCACAGCTCGCCGAAGCCCGAACCAGCAAGGGACATCTGCGGACGTCCCATCCACCTGCGTTTGCGCCGGCACCTCAAGTCGCAGTCAATCGGCGACAGATGATGGTCCTCATCGGCGCAAGCGGACTGGTGCTGATTGTTTCCGCTCTCATTTTAATTTTTGGATCGCACGGCACCGCCGCTGATAAGAAAATGGCGGCCAGCGAAAGCACATCCCGAACGCAGCCGAGCGTACAACCGTCCACCCCATCGCCGACGCCAATCGTACGAACACACGACGTCGTCAAACCGGAAGTGCCGCGCGCAACCGACGTGAAGACCGTCAAGCCCACGCCGCCGGTTGCTTCAACGCCGGCGAAAACAATTATCGAAAACGCTCCACCCGCGCCGGACACGCCGCCCAATCCACTCGAACGCGCCACGCCGCCTGTTGCGGTGGAGAAACCGGCGCCGGTCGCCGAGCCTGCCCCTGTCGAAACTGCGCCAGCACCTCTGGCGAAGCCGGAATTGCCGCCGGGAACTCAGGAGTTGGACCTGGGCAACGCAAGTTCGGTCTGCAAGCTGCTCTGGAGCGACTTTAAGGGTGGCGGAGAATACCATGGATTCGCCGGCAAAGACAAAGCGTCCAAAGCCATCTGGGGCAAGAACTCCACGCGCCATACCATGATCGCGACTTTTGAGCTCAAGCCTGACCTCTACGATGCCGGAACAATCGTGGTCTGGAGTTTGTTCGAGGGAAAAAAGCCATCGTCGCACATCGTCTTCGCCATCAATGGCCAGGAAGCCTTCAATGGCAACGATACCGCCACGCAAATGTATGTTTGGACCGAGCAGCGCTACCCACTTGCGGCGGGGCTGCTGAAGGGCGGAAAGAACGAATTCCGCATCAGCAATTTGAACGAGACCGCGATGGAGCACGAATTCTGGTACATGATCCACAGCGTGGAGATCATTGCCCGGACGCGCCACGCCTTTGCGCCGGTCGTCAGCGAAGTTCAACGCGTCGCTATCCGCACCTGTGACAGCGTCGAAGAAATGATGAAGAAGGATTTCGACCCCGCACAGAAGTTGGAACAGGCGCTGCGCATCACAAAGGGTTCTTCCGCTCCCGAGCTGCAATTACTGGGAACTGTGCTTGAGAAGGCGCAGGCGCTCCACAGCCGCGCCCTTGAAAACCTCGCCAAATCTCCGCCTGCCGAAGACGTACAGATCGAAAAGCCGAAGATGCGCGGCAAGATCGCGCGAATCACGGATGGCAAAGTCTACGTCAAATCACAAGGCGTCGAATTGGCTGTCGATCTGTCCGCGTTACCTCAAAGCGTTTTCGTCAAGGCCTTGGGCGTCGATGAATCGAAGCCGGCAGAGGCCGCGGACAAGGCGGCGTATCTTTTCGGTCTCGGCAATTCCGAAGGCGCGCAGCAATTACTCCGGCGGCTCAAGAAGGACGAAGTTCCGGCCTGGGCCGCATACGTCGACGCGCGCGCCACGCAGAAACGACTTTTAAAATTCGAAGCCGCCGTCAACGATCTCGAAACCGCATTGAAAAACGGAAGAGCCGGCAGCGTGAGTTCCACGCTCGAGACGCTCAAGAAGGATTATCCAGACCTTTCCGAAGCCAACGCGGAACGGCTGCGCTATTTGGCCACGGTCGCGGAACAACTGGTGAAATGAAGTTGTCCTATTCTGGCCCAACAACCCTCCGCTGAGGTTGACGCCCTGTCATCTGCTCCAACTTTTCCGGATACCGCGCGCGTTGAACGGTAATCTGCGCCGCTGCGTTCGCGATCTCGCTGGAGATCCTCCGGCGTAAGCTCGAAGGAGACGATCGGGGCGCAAATTTGCGCCATGACATTATTATATCGCGGTGCGGGAACTAACATTTTCCGGCGCGCTTATCGCTATTCAGATTTGAGCGACGCCATGTCGATGCTGAACCGGTACTTCACATCGGACTTCAGCAGCCGCTCGTACGCTTCATTGACTTTCTGAATCGGAATCACTTCAACGTCGGAAGTGATGTTGTGCTTTCCGCAGAAGTCGAGCATCTCCTGCGTTTCGGGAATGCCGCCGATGGGCGAGCCGGAAAGACTGCGTCGGCCCATGATCAGCCCGAACGCCGAAACACTCAGCGGCTTCTCCGGTGCGCCGACGAGCGTGAGGTTGCCGTCGCGCGCGAGCAGACTGATGTACGCGTTGATGTCGTGGTTGGCCGAGACGGCGTCGAGAATGAAATTGAAGCTGCCAGCGTGCTTTTGCATCGCGTTGGCGTCGCGCGAGAGCACAACTTCATCGGCCCCAAGACGCAACGCGTCCTCTTTCTTTCCTGGCGAGGTCGTGAAGACGACAACATGAGCGCCGAGCGCGTGTGCGAACTTCACGCCCATGTGGCCCAAGCCACCGAGCCCCACCACGCCGACTTTTTTACCCTTGGTCACGCCCCAATGTTTCAGCGGCGAGTACGTCGTGATTCCCGCGCAGAGCAGGGGCGCCGCGCCGGCGAGATTGAGATTGGAAGGGACATGCAGCACGAATCGTTCGTCGACGACGATGCTGTCGGAGTAACCGCCGTAGGTCACCGGAGCCGTCCCGTGCTTGTCTGGAAAATTATAAGTGAGCGTGAAGTTCGGGCAGAATTGCTCGAGGCCATCGCGGCATGCCGGACAGGTGCGGTCCGAATCCACCATGCATCCCACCGCAGCGAGATCGCCGACCTTGAACGCGGTGACTCCCGAACCGACCTTGGCGACGCGGCCGACGATCTCGTGGCCCGGAACGCACGGGTATACCGTCGGCATCACTTCGCTCCACTCATTGCGGACCTGATGCAAGTCGGAGTGACAGACGCCGCAGAATAAAATTTCGATCTGTACGTCCTTTTCTTTCGGATCGCGACGTGGAATCGTGGATGAAGCCAGTTTCGATGTGGCACTGCCAGCGGCGTAAGCTTTCGTTTTGTACATGGTTTTAATGCTCCTATGAGTTTGTCTTGCGGGCCTGGTATTGCTCGTCACTGACATGCTCCAACCAGTCGACCGCTTTGCCGTCGAGACTTTCCTGAATGGCAATATGCGTCATGGCCGTGGTGGAGGTCGCGCCGTGCCAATGCTTTTCGCCCGCCGGAAACCAAACCACGTCGCCGGGACGAATTTCTTCGACCGGGCCGCCCCACCGTTGCGCCCAGCCGAAACCGGACGTGACAATCAGCGTCTGCCCCAGCGGGTGCGTGTGCCACGCGGTTCTAGCACCCGGCTCAAATGTGACATGATTGCCCGCCCCGCGTGCCGGAGCGGCAGCTTGAAATAACGGATCAATCCGCACCGTTCCGGTAAACCAGTCAGCCGGGCCTTTGTTGGATGGCTTGGAACCACTGCGTTGAATATCCATATCGCTTTTTCCTCCGTGCGTATTAAATACCGCAATCACGTCCGGCACAACGATCAGTTTGACGAATGGCGCGGCGCAAGCTGCTTACCCACTGCGAGCACGATTGCGTTGCGCGCTCCATCTCATTAGTCTCTCGATATGTCCCCACCAAAATTGACTTGGCCCGAGCACTCCGGCGTTGTCTTTGCCCTGCTATTGGTTATGAGCGCCTTGGTGGTCAGTCGGTCGTGGAGCGCGCCGTTTTATCACTACGACGATGCCGCCCACATTTACCTCGCCGTCGAAGAACCCTGGCTGACGCCTCCACCGCAGCAGCGCTTCGCGCAGGATTCCTGGCGCCCTCTGCTCTATCTGGAATTCGTGGCGACAGCGTCGTACCGCCTGGACTACGCGCTGTTCGGCGTGCCACGTCCGGGAATGACGGAGACCGCTGCTCCTGGTGACAGCGTCAATGAGCCGCTCGACTATCCACAGCCATCGGACGCGTGGGCGCCCGGCGTGCGCCTGATGAACGCGCTCTATCACACGCTGGCCGGTTGGCTCCTCTGGAAAATGCTCCGGCGACTCAGCGCCTCACCCGGCGTAGCGCTCTTCACGGCGCTGGCGTGGACAGGACACCCGATGGCGTGCGAATCGGTCTGTTGGATCGCCGAACGCAAGAATGTGCTCGCGGCGCTCTTTGGATTCGCCGCGCTGCTGGCGTGGACGTTACCGCGCGATAAATCCTGGCGCTGGCTTCTCGTGAGCGCGTTTTATCTGCTCGCACTTTTCAGTAAGCCGACCGCGCTGGGACTGTTGCCCGTTTTTGTTGCTTTGGAAATCATCGACCCAATTGAGCGCGCATTCGTAGCCAGTCAGGCCGCATCCTGGAGGCGGCTCGCGCTGCATCTGGCGCCGGCGGTGTTTTTAAGTGTCGGAGTCATGGCGCTGAGCATTCATTCAATCCATCGCGTCGTTCAGCCGCCCGGCGGCAGCGTATGGACCGCAATTTTGACGGACTCGCAATTGGCGCTGCGCTACATCGCACACATTTTCGTTCCGGTTGGGTTGAGTTTCTTCTACGCCGTCGATCCCATTGTTTCGCTGGCCGATCCGAGACTGTGGCTCTGCGGCGCGGCCGTATTCGCGACTTTCGGCGCGCTCGTCGTGTCGGCAGGCACTCAACGACGCCTCGCGCTGCTCGGACTCTTCTGGTTTGTCGGAATGCTCGGCCCCAATTGGAATCTCATCGCGCTGCCGTACTTTCTGCAGGACCGCTACGCCTATGCCGCATCGGCGGGATTGATTCTGGCGCTCGCGCTGGCCGCTGAAGGACTGCTGGCACGTCTGCAGGTGACGCGATTTGGAGCCTATGCTGCGACCGCCGCGCTCGTCGCACTCGGATATCTAGCCCTGCTTCGCTCCGCCGATTACAACAGCGAGCTGACGCTCTTTTTTGACGCGGTGCAAAAACAGCCGCGCTCCGCGATGGCGCGGCTCTGTGCGTCCACGGTGCTGCGCACGGAATACGAGCGCGCTTCGCCTCAGGGCGCGACGCCTGATCCCCAACTCGCCACGACGCTCGGCAACGCACTGCTGGCGCAATACGAAAAGGCGCTCGAGTGCCCCGACGTCGAGAATTTTTTCGAAGTGTTCTACCTGCGCGCCACCATCGCCGACCTGCTGATGCGCCAGAATCGTTTCGACGCCGCGCGCGAACGCCTCGATGGCTGGCTGCCGCCGGCAGGCTGGACGCAACTCCCCGAAACCGGAGCCGGCAACGCAATTCCCAAGCGCAGCTACCTGCCGCAAACGCTCGCTTTCGCCTGGCTGGTGATGACGGAAACGAATCTGCGGGAGTCCTTCGACGCAAACTTAACCGCGGATCAGCGCCTCCAGAAATGCAAACAAGCGCTCGACGCCGCGAATCAATCCATCGCTGCACATCTTTACGATTTTCAAGCGGTAACCGCCAAAGCGCGCGTGTTTATCCGGCTTTCGGAACTCGATGCCGCGGATCCCCAGCAAGTCCGTAAAGACATTTCAAATGCGCGTGACCTGCTGGAAAAAATTCCGCCGGCCAGCGGGCAGGGGGAGTTGGCCAGACTGTTGCTCTCGCGATTAGCTGGGAAGTAATCAAGCATCCGCGGCGGCGGCGCTGGTCGGTAGGTGCGCGGCGATGACCAGATCCGCAAGTCGGCGGGCCACATTGATGCTCTGCTTGTCGCCGGTGATCTGCCGCGTGACGTACGCGCCTTCCATGATCAGGCACAACTCACGCGCCATCTGCTGAGGATCAGCGGCACCCGCCTGCGTGGCCAGTTCGCGCACGATCGATTCGATGGACTGCTTGTGTTTTGCGGCCGCGATGTGAGCTGGCTCGTGCGCCAGCGGATACTCCATCGCGACGTTGACAAAAATACAGCCCTTGTAGTCGTCAGCGCTGATGATCTTGTCCACCACATCGAGCAAGGACCGGAGTTGCCCCACCGGAGTAACGCCGCCGTACTCGCGAACCATTGAACTTAGGGAGTCCTGCATCCAGCGGTTCTGCATGTCCAGGGCGGCGAGCACCAAGTCTTCCTTGCATTCAAAATGTTTATAGAACGCGGTCTTGCTGATACCGACATCGTCGAGCACCTGATCCAGGCCCACGTTACGAAAACCGTCGCGGTAAAACCGCCGCAGGGCTGACTCTGTTAATCGCTGGCGCGTTGAAGGCATAGGAATACCTCGCAATAAGTAAGTGCAGGAAGCTGAAATTGTCCATGGGGTGTACTTCAAGTCAACCCCCGGTGTACCCGCAGTCAACTTACCAAGCTTTGCATCCAGCGTAATGTGAAGAAGCACAGCGCGGGCACGCGGGTTGTCGCGGACGCGGCTGATCTTGTTCAAACCCTATTCAGGAGACTTACTCATGCGACGCTGGAGCTTTTTTTTCTACGGTGTGTTTGCTCACCTGCTGTTCTTCGTGATCTTTGCTTACATGGCCGGCTTCGTGGGCAATTTTCTCGTTCCGAAATCCATCGACTCGGCGCCATTCAATGACCTCAGCGCGATCGTCATCGATATCTTGCTGATCGCCTTGTTCGGACTGCAACATTCCATCATGGCACGCCCGTGGTTCAAGCGATACTGGACACGGATCGTCCCGCAGCCGATCGAGCGCAGCACCTATGTGCTGGTCTCAAATGCAGTCAGCGCGTTGTTGATGTGGCAGTGGCGGAGTCTCGACGCGACCGTTTGGGACGTTCAACAACCCGTGGCGCGCACGCTTCTTTGGGCGCTTTTCGCCGCCGGTTGGCTCTTGGTTCCCTCAGCGAGTTTGATGATCAATCACTTCGACTTGTTCGGTACCCGGCAGGTCTGGCTCCATCTTCAAGGGCGGCCCTACGCCGCGTTGCCCTTCCGCACACCGATGCTCTACAGCCGAATCCGACATCCTTTATATGTGGGATGGGCGCTGGCGTTCTGGGCTACACCGACGATGTCCCTCGGCCACTTGATCTTTGCCGGAACGATGACGCTCTACATGATTCTCGCGGCCCGTGTCGAAGAACGCGACCTGGTGGAAACGTTCGGCGGCATGTACCGGAACTACCAAAAGCGCGTCCCCATGTTTGTTCCGCAACTGGCTGCTGATCGTTCCGCGGCGTCACCTACAGAGACGTCGGAATCTCCAGTTCGTAAAATCTAACGTCGTGGGAGGAAATTGCCGCGCGTGGTAGCATCAGAGAAGTTATCGGCATTGCTGCGTGCACGTTCTGGATCGTCAGCAAGCGATTGAGACTTCTGAATGACAGACCACAAAGAACTCCGCCACCGTGGTGAGGCGCTCGTTGAGTACCCCGACCCGAAGCTGTTCGAAGCTCTGGGCGGACGCACGGGCATCTCGGCGCTGATTGAGGATCTCTATCGGCGCATCGGCGAGGACCCGGTGCTCCGCTTGGCCTTTCGCCATCTCAACCACGCTGAAGCTGCACGATTTTTTCTGCAGTGGTTTGGCGGTGAGCGCGAGTATTCCGACCAGTTCGACGGCGGCTTGTTGCGCCGGCATCAGCCCCGCTACATCAGCCCGAAAACGGCCGCCGCGTGGCTGCGCTGCATGCGTGAAGCACTCGCAGCCCGCGGCGCCGATCCCGATCCCATCATGCGTCTGCTCGCGCGCATCGCCAAATCCATGATCCACAGTCCTGAAACGAAGGAGTCCGATCTCAACCGGCACTGCGACGGCGTCCAGGACCCGGCACTGGTGCGGCTGGCGTCAGTTTTGTCCGATGCCGCAAAAGGACGAACCGAGGCCGTCTGCAAAGCGCTGCGAAAAAATCCCGCGCTTGCCCAAGGCCGCGGGCTGCACGGCCAGTCGCTGGTCTGGATTTCCGTCTATCGCAACCGCCCCAAGATTCTACAGACGGCGCTGCTCGCGGGCGCCAATCCCAATCTGCCTGGCTGCGATCCCATGGAAACCACCATGGCCTGCGACCAGGTTCACCTGGGAACGGGTGTCTCCGTCACGCCCCTGGCGCTGGCGAAGAAGTGGCAGCCCGCGCTGGTTCCCGTCTTGATCGAGCACGGAGCGATCGACGATGTCTTCACCGGCGCGTGGCTCGGCGATTTGGCCTCGCTCCGCAAATTCCTCGACCGCAACCCCAAACTTTTGAACGCGATCGACCCCGCCGACGATTTTCAGGAGGCATCCCTGCTCGTCCACGCCGTCTGCGGCGGGAATATCGATTGTGTGAATCTGCTGCTCGAACGCGGCGCCGCAGTCGCAGCGCAAAGCGGCAAGCTGCTGACCATGGCAGTCGTGATGAACCGCTTCGATCTCGTGAAGGCGCTCGTCGAACACGGCGCCGAAGTCCAGCGCGCCGGTTACCTCGGCAGACTCGATGATGCGCAGAGACCGATCGCCGATCTGTTGATCGCCAGCGGCAAGAAAGTTCCCGAATGGATGCTGCCGCGCGCCTGTCGGCCCGACGTGAGCACCAACGAACTTCATCGCGTCAACGTGCTGCTCAGCTATGGCGCGAATCTCGACGATCGCGACCGCCACGGCCACACGGCGCTGCACTACGCCGTGCGCAGCGGCAAGCTGCCGCTGATCACGTTGCTGCTTGAGCGCGGCGCCAAGCCCGATGCGCTCGACGAAGAAGGCCTGACGCCCCTGCTGCAACTGGCGAAGACGCGCTCGAAGCTAGATCCCATTCCCGTGATGGAACTGCTCGCCGCGCGCGGCGCGAACCTCGATGCGCGCGATGAGATGCAAGCGACTCTGCTGATGCATGTCGCGAAAAAAGGCTCCGTGGCTTCCATGCGCTGGCTGCTCGAACACGGCGCCGACAAGCATGCGCGCAACAAAAGCGGAAAAAGCGTCGCCGATTATGCGCGCGGCAACGCGGCCATCTTGCGGCTGCTGGCGAAAAAGTAACTGTTTGGATGGCAGCGCTGTCATATTCTGCGCTCCTGCCCAGGGAGATTTCGCACCATGACCGTTAAGTTCTCGCGTTCAATTCATGCTGCACTGAGCTTCGCGTTGGTGATTTTTGCAACGACCTTTTCATTGCGCGCCAGCGAACTCCCTCCACTGTCCGCCGCCTGTGCCGAACACACCGAACTCTACGACCCCGGCGCCGCAGCCAAGAAGTAGCGCGTCAAAAGTGACTCCCGCCAAATGTCGGCGCGAGATTCAGCTCGCCCGCATTCGTGAGCCAATCTTCCGGAATCTGAAACGCAGTCGGCGGTTCACCAGCGCCGTATGGACAGGATTTGCGCAGCGCGATGGCGTGCTTCAAAAGACTCATCCGCGCCTTGATCCACGGCCTCATATCCCGGCCTGGCATGCCCATAAGCGCCGCATGCTCGGGGCTCGACATCCATTCCACTGTTCGGAATTCATAGTAGATCGTGCGGCGCAGCGACGCCGAGCGGCTGGCGTGCGAACCGTGAATGACACGTGTGTTGTGGATGACCACATCGCCCGCCTTCGTGGGAACGGGGATGAGCGACGGAATGTCGAAGCCCTTTCGCAGCAGTTCTCTGGCCGGGCGCAGATGACTTCCCGGCACGGCGAGTAAACAGCCATTTTCTGGCGTCGCATCGTCCAGGTAGACATCGACATTAAAAAAGATTTCGCGCGGCGTGATGCCTGGCTGCCACTCTGCGCCATCGCAATGGACGGGCACCGCCAACCCGTTGCGCGGCGTTTTGAAAACGAGGGCCTCCCCGGAAATGCAGGAATGGAATCCCCGATGCAATTGGGCGACCGCGTCCAGCAAGCGCGGATGTCCCAGCAAGGCCAGAAAGGGATTGGGGCTGCGTTGCGCCTTGGGAAAAAGAAACTGAATGCGATGAAACACGTCTTCCCCCGACCCCGGATCGGCGGTATGAAAATAGTGCTGCTTCGGCTCCTTGCCGCGCCAGCCTTCCTCGATCATGCGTCCCGTTTCGTTTCGCAACTCCGCCAATTCGTCGGCACCAATTGCGCCTTTTAAGTGCACAAAGCCATCGCGGTCGAAGCACGCTTGCATTTCATTCAGATACATGAGATCTCCTCGAAGAATCAATGCTTTGTTCTATACTCCAATCACTGATTGATTATACCTGATCGACGACTATGAGATAAATGGACGATGCCGCTAACTAATTGACCTATTCAACTGATTTTGAGGAGCACGCGGGATGGTCTCATTCCAGTTTGGATCTGCCGGAGTTCACACGCGAGCCGGACCGGACTTTAAAATCCATCGCCCGCGCGGCTCCGGCGATTTTGTTTTCCTCATGTTTCACGCGCCCGTCGCCGTCATCTTCGGCGGCTCTGAAGAAGTCCATTACACCGGCGCGGGCGCCTGCATCTACTACACGCCCGGCCACCAGCATCTCTACTGGGGTGTTAACGCGCATCGGCAGCAGGGAATATTGGATAACAGCTTCGTTCACTTTCACGGCCGCCGCGCGCCGCAGCTGGCGGCGCACTATGGCGTCCCGCGCAACTGCCTGATGTATCCGCGGCATCCCGAGCAGTTACTGCGCTGCCTGGAGCGCATCCGTCAGGAATTGCTGGGCCATGAACGCTTCTGGGAAACGCGCGCCTCGCTGGCGCTGGAGGAACTGCTGCTGCTCGCCGGCAGAAATGCGGTTGCCGCTGGAGCGAATAGCGGCAACCGCAAACACCATCGCGCCGAGATGAACGACGTCCTGCACGCGCTGCGCACCGACGTCCATCAAAACCTGAGCAAGCGTTGGACGATCCCCGCGATGGCGCAACGCGCCAACCTGAGCCCCTCGCGCTTCGCTGCGCTCTACCGCGAAAGCTTCGGCGTCGCGCCCATCGACGACCTGATCGACGCCCGCCTCTCTCGCGCCCGCGAACTGCTCACCAACACCACGCTCCCCGTCAAAACCGTCGCCGCGATGAGCGGCTTCGAAAACATTTACTACTTCAGCCGCATCTTCCGCAAACGCATCGGCCTCGCCCCAAGCAAGTACTACCAGCGCACCGTCCGCTGAAATCTGGAGCTGTTGACTGCGACGGCCCGTATGATTGTGCAGTAGTACGAGCAGCAACGCCCACGCCTGCGCCTTCCGCTGCGCTCATTTAAAGCCTGTTGGGATCACACGCCGACCCCAACGAAAATTATTTTATAATCATGTCGCCGTTTTCCTCCCGGCGTACGCTTTATCATAGAGGTTGGAATGAACGATTGGGGCCTGCTGCAGGAGTTCGTCAGGAACGGCTCGGAAGAGGCGTTTGAGGAGATCGTCCGTCGTTACGCAAATTTCGTGAGGATGCTCTGCCACAGGCAACTCGGGGATGCGCATTTGTGCGAGGACGCCGCGCAGGCCACGTTCGTGGTCTTGGCCTGTAAAGCGCGCTCGCTGAGTTCCGACACGGTGCTTTCGGGTTGGCTGATCCGCACCGCCAGATTCGCCTGCGCCAATGTACTCAAACAGGAATCGCGCCGCCGCCGGACCGAACGACAGGCGACGGAACTGGCTGGCGTCCAGATTGGACGCGACACCGGCGTTCTTACCGCCGCGATTCTGGATGAAGGCCTCGGGCGGCTTTCGTCCGACGAACGCAAAGCGGTGCTGCTGAAGATCGTGGAAGGACGCAAACTCAAAGAGGTCGCATCAATCCTGAAAATCTCGGAGGAAGCCGCCGAGAAGCGCGCCTCCCGGGCATTGGAAAAGCTGCAACGGCACTTCGCCGAGGAGAAACTTCCCATCGCGATCGTGCCGGCGATGTTGTCCATCGGCGAAGCGTGCGCGCCCTCAAATGCCGCCGCACTCACCCAGGTTGCTCTTGCGGATATTCACGCCGCGGGCGCCGTATCGAAAGCGACGATCAAGATGATGTTCTGGGCGCGCGCAAAATCATGGGCGGCACAAGTCGCGATCCTTGCAGTGCTGGGTGGCGGACTCTTCGCCATGGTGCGAGGCAACGAGAGCACTCCAGAAATCAAGGCAGACCTGTATCTCCCGCCATTGCAGGATGAGGCGACGCTCAAGCAGGCGTGGCAGAAGTTCGTAACCGTCGACATCCACGATAAAACGCTCGCCGAAGTCTTTGCGGATTTTACGTCTCAAACCGGGGTCGCGATTTACGTCGATCCAGATTGCAAAACCGACCTGCGGACCGATGGCGTTTCTGCGATTTCTGTAAAGTACAGCATGTCGATGAACTCCGCCCTCACAAGGGCCCGCGCTCAGGCGTTTTTAACGCCCGGCCAGATTGCGCAGATTAATCTTGCCACGGGCTCGCTTACGAGGGGTGCAGGTCAAGTTGGCTCAACGGCCCCCGAGGTCAAATCGTTTACAACCAGCGCGCCGCTGCCTCTGGCAATGATCCTGGGTCAATTGGTCGACGACTACCGTGGATATGAAATCAGTTATCGAAAGGACGGCATCTTTCTTTCTACCCGGTTGAAGTTGTTGCCAGAAATGTTGATCACACGCCAATTCAAACTTCAGCATCCGTGTGGCAGCATCTATCAAAATTCATTGAACAGTGTTCCATTTGAAGCACGGCTCTCCCTTCTCGACACCTATGCCAAAGTGATTTTGGATGAGACTAAATACGACGATACGGATCAAGATCTCCCGGCCGCCCGTTCGGAAGTCGAGTACATCGGCGAATTCGAAGGTGCGAGATTGCCCAATTATCCTGGCGTGATCCACAGGCGACTCCTGTCGTTGAAGCGTGGCATGGATGTCTCCTACAACGAGCAATCCAGGATGCTGACCATTACAGCCACTCCCTATATCATGGACCGGCTGAATTCATCGGTGATCCGGGATTTGGATATTCCTTCTCCCGAGGAACTGGCCGCGGGTGCGCTCAAATTTTTGGAGTCGCGGATCCAGCAGCTGGTGCAAGCCGCACAAATCAGCGATGACGAGCGGAAGGCGTTGACCGCGCACGCCAAAGAACTGGATTCAGCCGAATTCGATGCCCGGGAAGCCGCCGAAAAAGCTCTGCAAAAGGGCGGCATCGCTGCCATCAAGGTACTGTCCGATCTCGCCGCCGGGCACACTACTTCCGAATTTCGCGAGCGCGCGAATCGAATCATTAAATACAATTACGCCGAAGCGGAGCTCAGCGGTTTGCGCAGCCGCTGCGAGGCCTATTTTAAAGCCGGCTGCTCGGGCGATGTGGAGACCGCGTACCGTGACTTCTGGTGCGCGAGCCGGCGCACTCATTACGACACCCAATCGAAGGTGTTTGAAAGTCAAAAGGCTGCCGCCGTCGGTAACCCCAAGGCAATTGCGTCCCTCATCGAACAATACAACCTCAAAGCAGGCACGCCCCTGGATGCGCTGAGCTACCGCACCTGGCGCGCAAACTACTTCTCAAAAGATGCGCCGCGTCTCGAAGGTATTCGCTTGTCCGGCGACCGGGCTGCGATTGTCTATTCGTGTGAAACGGAGGTGCTGGATGCCGAATCGGGAAAGAAAAGTACTACGCGCTATAACTCCAGTTTCGACATGATATTTGAGGAAAATCGCTGGGTCGCGGCGGATAGCGTCACGTTGATAGATCCCAAGCCGATCGTCTGGACTCGCACCGATGGAGCGGCGAATTCCGCCAATGGTGGCGCCGTAATGGTTGGCAAAGAAAATACCGTCGGCGCCGGCATCTGGTCAGTCGCTGCAAATTTCGGATATTGATGCGCCGGGCAAAGTGATTGCTGTTTCCGAGGGGATTTCTCACATGTCAAAATTGATTTTGAGCATACCGCTCCTCGTCGCGGCCCTACTTTCGTTCAAAGCATTTGCCGAGAACGACGCCAAAGCCACGCCGTCCAAAGCGGCCCTGCTCCAAGAAATTCTCCTCGCCCATGAAAACAAAGACTTCCCAGTCATGCTCGTAAAGTGCCAGGAATACGCCAAGCGCATGACGCACTACGATTGGGCCTTCTATTACCTCGCGTGCGCCGAAGCCCGGGTCGGAAATAAGGAGGATGCATTTGTCGATATTTGGAAGGCCGCACGATTTGGATTCTTCCAGTCAAAATATATGAATGAAGATCCCGACCTGGTCAGCCTGCACGACGACAAGCGCTGGGGAGAACTTCAAAAATCGGTGGCGAAAAACAGCCCCGCCGATTCGATCCTGGGCGAACTCAATTCCTTGCAGGCAATTCCCTACATTGAAACCGATGCCAACATGAAAGCAGACTTGGAGCTGGCTTATGAAAAGAGCAGTGAATTAATCGTGTTGGTTCCGGCTGGTAATTCGAGTACTAAATTTGCGATCTACCTATCCAGAGCCATGATCTGCTCGAACCTCGGCCGGGACAGCGAGGCCTTGGACAACGCCGAACTTGCGCTTGCCGAGGCCACCACAGTTTCCAGTGTCGTCAATGTGATCCAGTCCAGGGCATTCATGGATCCCCAAAAACTATCCGAACGCATGAAGCGCCTGCGTGAATATTGCAACTGGCGCACGGATGCCGCGAGTGAGAAGGCCTTCGCCGACCGCTTCGCCCGCCTGCTCAAAAGCGCGGAGGAAAAATTGACTCAACTCAAAAACGCCGATGCCGGATCGGGTCCAAAACAATAAGCCAATTATCGCAATGGCCGCGCCTCGCACAGCGGTTGACTGCCGCTTGCTCATTTCACGCTGAAAAAAACGTCCTTCTCCCATTTCATCATCGCTTCGTCTGTGTTGAAGTTATTGGCCTCGAGAATATTCAAATACCATTCTGCTGCGCCTTTGCCGTCGCCGCTCTTCTCTTGTGGAAGTACCGCAGTCAGGGATGCGGACAGGCTGGACGTTTTCAGCTTTCGGTTCACGCCGTGATTCTGCGTGGCGTGGAGCAGCGTCATCGTCTCCTTGGAAGCGTTCAGGTCCAATTCGCTGGCCGTGAACAAATACAGCCGCAGGGAAATGTTGCCCTGCTTGGCAAAAAACTTGAGCGGATAATAGGGCTTGTCCGTGGCAAAAGAAATCTGTAGCGGCGGCAGTTCACTGACTTCGCCGCTCTTGAAATCGTCGGCTTTCGGCTTGGTCTTCACAGCCAGAAACGTGAAATTGTTGTTCACGAAGTACGTCATGTGTTCGGGGGGCACTGGCGTGAAACCGTTTTGTGTGAACCACTCGTTCAGTGCAGTGAGCGCCTCCGCGCCGCGCGCTTTAATCGGCTGAATTTCATAAGGCCCGACGTTGACCTTGGGCGCCAGTTCCAGTGGCGCTGAATTGGCGGCGAGCGCAAGGTCTTTTGTGGCTTGCGGTTTCGGCTCCCACTGGCTGGCCCATGTGCGGAGCTCCGCGAACAGTTTTTTATCGGCAACGTGGTAACTGTCGGGCAGCGTTGGAACCGTCATCACCCAGGCGAGCTGTTCCGGCGGTTTTTCACCGACGATCTTATAGGTCGAGCGCAGCACCAATTCCTCACGGTTGCCAGTGAAGAAAATAACGCCCTCCTGCGTCGGTTGCGAAATCTTGCCAGAATAGCCGTGCGACATATGCAGGCACGCCGACAAAGGCAGCCGACTCGCGAGAGCCAGAAGCAGCAGCGTAACCGTAATTGTGGCCACCATTTTCCAACGTGCAAACATAGTGCGTTCTCCTCAGTCCCTCGATTAAGCCGGAAGCTTGGACTCCCGAAGTCGAAAATCGATGCGAAGAAATATGGAATTTTCTTCCACCCTGTTTGCTCGCGCCAACCAGCCCGTACAGCCCGGCCGCGGACCATCGCGCTCGTCTTGCTCCGGCACAGACGCATGCGTTGCGCGCGGCCACCAAGTCCGTCGTGTCGTTGGACCCAACGGGTCCATTTTCATCAGCGAAATGCAAGCCGAGCCGACGCGCATGCGGCGTTTCGACGCAGCCCTGGAAAATGTGTCGTGAGGTCGGCATTGTCCTGTAGGGACAATTTAGACGCAGGATACCGTCCTCGCGATAGACGCCCTCTAAGCAGCTTGCGTTCAAGGGGTGCCACTGGTCTCGCCGTTGAGACCAGTGCCGTTGCGCTCACGCGATGCCGGACGCACGACCGATGGATCCACCGTTTTTGCAGTCGCAGCGAAAAAGCCGAGTGCAGTTGCTGCCAGTCCTCGTGCAATTTCCTTCCATCCAATCCGTTAGAGAACCATGGGACGCTTTGGCCTTTACTTTCGACTGACCGCGCTCGCACTCGCGGTGGGGTGTGTGATCCTTTGCTGCATATTGTTTGAGTCCCGCATCGCAGGCACGGGTTCCTGGCCGGTTGCCCTGCAACAAAATGTTGTTTCGACTCCCAATTTGGATGATGCGCATCATCCGCATGATCCCGACGATCCATTGTCGTTACTGCCAGCCGGAACAAAATCCATGGCGACGAATGGCTTGCGGCTGGAATTGTCATCGTCCAGAACTGCTTATGTACAAGGCGAAGACATAGTGGTTGTCGAAAAAGTCTCGAACGTCAGCGACTCCAAAATCATCGAAAATTCTCCATTGGTTACGCGGGACCAGGACGAAATGGCCGTGTATGCGCCATCGCAGCGCTGGGGGAACTTGATTCCTGCTCCGGACGATTCGAAACCCACGCTGGTCTTTCACGACGAACCCGCTCCACTATTAATGACGATCTACGGCTTCGAAAATAACATGGGTAGGTACAGTCACTACGGAGCGGAACTGGAAGCCCATTCCAGCCGGAGTGAATCGCATACGTTCCGAATAATGGATCCGGGAATTTACAGATTTCGAACGACGTGGACCTCAAATCACGCCGCCGATCATCAATTGAAATTGTGGGAAGGCGAACTGGTCTCCAATGAACTCTACATTCATATACGTCCAAATATGGAGTTATATAAGGAGACAAAGGCATTGCGATTTTCGTGCACCACCGATTACGACACCTATTCGAAAGGTGCGTTCATCAGAGTGGTCGGAACATTGACCAACAGCGGGGATACGCCGGTTTCCGTAGTCGAAAGCGCGTCCCACGCCGGAGTAGCCGAATTCGCTTGCGGTAATATGACGATGTCTCCCGGGTATACGGAAGGTCAATCCTTTATCGATTTGAAGATAACAGAATTAGCTGCTGGAGAATCGATTACTGTTTATGGTTTCGAGACCCTGCCGAATCGATTCGTGGGAAAAGTCAGTGTAGTTGGCCTATGCCGCACGTGGATTAAAATTGGATCTCAACGGTTTTCGCATTTCATGAACGCCAACAATGCCGCGGAAATTACGGTCACGGATGAATGAGCGGATTGCATGGACCTCGCGCCCCGTGTAACCCGAGGCCGTTTGCGATTTGGCAGTGCTACGAAAAATAATATTCGTGCCACTCGCTCGTTTCCGCTCATTCACGCTCATTCGTGCTCATTTACGCTCATTTACGCTCATTCCTGCTCATTCGCTCTCATTTGCTATCAAACACGCTCATTTCAGCTCAAATTAGCTCATTCGCCAGATTCTACTTGATTTTCGGGGTCGATCATTGCTTTATATAATAGGAACACTTGAACGCCGAGAACTCAGCCACGCCGTCCATGCGGCCCAATCGAAAATAGGGCCTCTACTGACCCTAACCCCTCGCAGTCCAGCCGCGCAGGCTTGCTGCGCCTGCACATCGTGTATTATAAAATCTTTTTTACTAAATTCAAAGAAAAGACTTGACTTTTGGGTTTAATCACCGCTTATATACTATGGGAAATATGCGATGTTCTTCCCGCTGGATCTTTATCAGGCTCAAAAAACACACGCGTCAATCCAACCAAGGCCTTGCTATTATCGGCCGGCTTCCGGTCCGGAAAAATGCCTGCACTTCATCTCAGCCGCCCGGAGTCGCACACAATGCCCACGCGCTTCAAAAACTCCCACACTCGCAATCCGCAATCGGCACTTCCGTACCGACAACTTTTCGCCGGACTGATCCCGACCGCGCGAGCGCGGACACTCCAAGGACGCCGACATGCACACGCCGAACGCCCCCAACCGACCACCGACCACTTTTAGCCGGACAGTCTCCGCCAATCACCGAGCAACATCGCTCTCGCCTCGCGCACCTAAGAAAAAGCCCCGCCCATGTAACTTTCGGTAACATTCCGTAACATTGCACATGGAGATAGCGTCGCCAAGCAAGCTTAATATGGATTTCATTGAACCCTTCAGGCAGTTATTGCACAATGTATAGCGTCACTGACCAGCATTCACTAAAGAGGGAGGGGCTGTATGCGTCTGTCATCGTCTCGGAGTCTGTTGGGGGTCTTGAGCGCACTGGTGCTCGGCCTGTCGGCTTCACTCAGCTGCGTGCACGCGGAGGATGTGCTCGCCGTCACGGCGGCCAACAATCTCATCCGCTTCGACGCCAGTTCGCCGGGGACGCTGATCAGCACCACGCCGATCACGGGGCTGCAGACCGGTGAGAAGATCGTCGCCATCGACTTCCGCACATACAACGGCCAACTCTACGGCATCGCCATCTCCGCTACTCCGCCGGGTGGCGTGCCGCCGCCGGTCCCGAACTTCACTGGCCGCCTCTACCAGATCAACCCGGTCACCGGCGTTGCGTCCCTGGTCGGGCTGCAGACGCCGCCGCAGACCCCGCTGCCCAATTTCTCGACGACGCTGACCGGTTCGCACTACAGCTTCACTTACGTTCCGACCTTCGCCAGCGATCTCTTCCGCGTCGACAACGAAAACGGACAGAACTTGCGCGTGAGCCCCGTCAACGGCTCGCTGGTCGCAACGGATAGCTCGCTGACCTACAACGATGCCAACGCCACCTCCTCGCCGCACGTCGTCGCGCTAACGCAGTCCAACAAATTCGTCAATGCCCCCGGTTCGACGCTCTACGCCATCGATTCCACACTCGGCATCCTCACTACGCATACGGGAAATTCCGGCTTCCTGAACCAGATCGGCAAGCTGGGCGTGGCCATCGGCGACAACGCGGGCTTCACCATCTCGCCGTTCAGTGGGACGGCCTTCGCCGCGCTCCAGCCAGCCGGCGCCACGACGTCGTCGTTCTTCAACATCGATCTGGCCACCGGTTCAGCGACACTGCTGGCGGCCATCGGCTCGCCGGACCTGGTGGTGAGCATCGCCGTTCCGCCGCCGCCGGTCGTGTTCGCTTTCGGTGCGACGCAGGATGTGGTGAACACGGTGACGAAAGTGAATCCCGGGTTGGCCAAGTTCAATCTGGCCAGCCCCGCCGTCCTGGTGGCTCAGTCGCCGATCACGGGCCTGCCCAATGGCTCGTTCCTGGTCGCACTGGACTTCCGCCCCAGCAACGGCTCGCTCTACGGTCTCACCAGCAACGGCAACGATTTCGGGCTCTACACCATCGACACAGTGACCGGCGCCGCCACGGCGGTGGGTTCGACGATCAAGCTGCCCAATCCGTCGGGTGGTCTGCGCTACAGCATGAATTTTGATCCCGTCCGCGACGTCCTCCGCATCCACGCCAGCAACGGTGGTCTCAACGCCCGCGTCGATCCAAAGACCGCGACGCTGATCAATCTCGATCCGGCGCCGGCCTATGTCACCGGTGATCCCAATTTCGGACGCACGCCCGTCCTTGCCGGTTCCGCCTACACCAACAAGAACAACGGGGTGGCTTCAACCACGTTGCTCTTCCTCGATCAGACCGGTTCCAAAACCCTGATCACCACGCAAAGCCCGCAGGACGCTGGAACGTTGAACACGCAGATGTTCACCAACGCCGGTGTCCCAACTCAATCGTCGATTGCCCTGACCAACGTCAACTCCTTCCAAGTCGCGCCCGATGGCCGAGGCTTCATCCTCAACGCCGGAACCACTCTGCAGTTGGTCAATCTCGTCAACGGCGCGACGCAGAGCTTCGGCACCGTACCGGGGCTCACCAGCCCAGCAACAACGGTCCGGCTGCTGGCCATCCCCAGCCAGACGGCCGGTACGACAGGCTCCGGCGCCGGTGCGATTCAATTCTCGGCCGCCAGTTACCAGGTGATCGAGACGAATGTCGCGCAGATCACCGTCAGCCGTTCCGGTGGCAGCACGGGCATTGCGACGATCGACTACGCCATCGGCACGGGCGGCACCGCGGTGACGCCCGGCGGGTTGGCCACGCCGGTGACCGACTATTCGCCGCTGACCGGAACGCTGACGTTCCTCGACGGCGAAACGTCGCGCACGATCAACGTGCCGACCTTCGACGACAAGACGCTGGACCTCTTCAAGACCGTGAATCTGACGCTGAAGAATCCCGTCGGCGCACTGCTGGGCGCGCAGAGCACCGCGACGCTGATCATCTCCGACAAGGATGACATCGACGGCGACGGCTTCACCAACGAACTGGAAACGCTCTTCGGCAGCGATCCTGCCAGCGCCTCGTCGACGCCCTTCAGTGGCGCCCCGGCCGGCACGGCTCAGACGCTGACGGTCACGAAGTTCTCCGCGAAGTTGAACTTCGCCAAGAGCGGTGGCGACAGTGTCAGCCTCAGCGGCACGGTTCCGTTCACTGGCACGGTGCTGGGCAAGCCGGTGCTGGTGGATGTCGGCGGCGTTGGCGGAGTCCTCGGCCGCTTCACGCTGGACAAGTCTGGCTCCGACAAGAAGGGCACCTGCCGCCCGGCCGGCGGCACGAACTCCTTCAAGCTCCAGACGTCCAAGAGCGGCGGCGTGGCCAAGTACACGGTGACGATGTCCAAGAACACGTTCGCCACCTTCCTGGCCAACTCCGGCCTGACCTCCATCGATGCCTCGAAACAGGCGGCGACGATCACCCTCGATCTCTATCTGAACAACGTGAAGTACGAAGCCACCAAGTCGCTGACCTATTCAGCAAAGAAGGGCAAGAGCGGCAACGCTCAGCTGGCCAAGGTAAAGAAGTAAGTCGCGCAAGCAGGACCAACTCCCCGTGCAAGCGGGGAGTTGGTCCCTGCGACGTTCGACATTCGACATTCCCGCTTGACCTCGCCGGCGAAATTGACGAAACCTTCTGTATGCCCGAATCCGACCTCTACCTCCCGCTGAAGCGCGCCTTTGAAGCCCAAGGCTTCTCCGTCTTCGGCGAAGTGAATGCCTGCGATCTGGCTGCGCGGCGCGGCGACGATCTGTTGATCGTGGAAATGAAATGCGCCTTCAACCTGGAACTCGTCTTCCAAGGCCTGGAACGTCAGCGCGCCACCGAAACCGTATACCTCGCGTTTGAAGCGCCCAAACGTTACGACCGCAAACGGCGGCGCGGCATGCTGCGGCTTTGCAAGCGGCTGGGACTGGGCTTGATCATCGTGCACATGAAGCGCAAAAAGCGCGGTGCGGCGCCGGATGGCATACCCGACGTCCTCCTCGATCCAGCGCCGTACAAACCGCGCATCGACAGCAAGCGCCGGCGGCTGATCCTCCGCGAAATCGAGAAGCGCAGCGGCGACTACAACATCGGCGGCAGCACGCGGCGGAAGATCGTCACCGCCTACCGCGAAGAAGCGCTGCGCATTGCTCAACAACTGAAAGTGCTCGGACCGAGCCTCGTGCGCGCCGTTGCCAAGGGTGCGGAGAGCACCAAGGCCGGCAGCATTCTGCTCAACAATTATTACGGCTGGTTCCAGCGCCTCGGTCGAGGCACGTACCAGCTGACCGCGCAAGGCGAGCGCGCATTGGAAACCTACTGCGATGTGCTGAAAGGAAGTGCGGCGCTGCCCGTGTCCTGCTCGGCCTGAACTATGTTTTAAATCAGCGCCAATTTGGAACGGTAATTGTTGTCACTCGAGGGACTCGACTTGGGAGAGCCTCGAAATGAAGAATCACCCGATATTTATACTCGATGACCATGTCGATACGACCCAAATGCTCGAAATGGTGCTCAGCGCGGACGGTTATCCTGTCAAAGCGTGCAACGATGGCGCGCATGCCTTGGTCGAATTGCATTCCTGCACGCAGCCCTGCATTCTTTTTATTGACTACACGCTGCCCGATTTCGATCCGTTGGATTTCCTGCAAAAAGCAAAGCTGGTCAACAATCCCGTTCATATCGTCTTAATGACGGGAGTGGACGCGAAGTCCAAGGCCGCTGAAATGGGAATACCGTACTATATTCAGAAGCCCTTCGACCCCTTCACCGTGCTGGAAATGGTCCACAAACTTTACACGGTGTGTGCGAGCTCCTAATGCAGGATTGTTTACGACTCTAATATCCGCCTCTACTTCCCCACCACAATCGCCGTAAACGAATCTGGAATCAGTGAGCGATGTTGCCGATTCTGTTCGACTTTGTCGTTGGGCGCCGGTTGGGTCTCGGCGCTCACCAGCCAGAGGCGGTGTGTCTTCGGGTCCAGCGTACACGTGCGCGCGCCGGGCAGAGTCTGTACCGTCTGCGTCACCTTGAATGTCGCCGGGTCGTCCTCATGAACCACCGTCACCGTACCATCGCCGTTGGAACTGAAAGCGTTCTGCGATTCCGGATCGAACGCGACGGCGTCCACACCATCACCGATGGGAAGGGAGGCGACAATCTTGCCGTTCTCGGAGTCCATCACGACTAAGGTTTTGCTCTCGCGGCAGCCGGAGAACAGCCGGTGATGCGCACCGTCGAGCGCCAGGCCCGTCGGCGAAGCGCCTGGCGCAAGCGGCCAGCGCGCGGTGACCTTTAACGTCGCGGCATCGATCGCCACAATCTCGTTCTTGTCTTCCAGATTGACGAAGACCTTCCCCGTGCCATCGGCGACGGCGAATTCCGGGTTGCCGCCCAGTTCCAACTCCGACTCCACCTTCGCTTTCGCGGCGTCGATGACGGTAACGGAGGTGATCTGATTGTTGAACGCAAAGACGTGTTTGGTCACCGGCTCATAAATGATCGCATCGGCTTTCGGGCCGGCCTTGAGCCGGTCGGTTTCCTTCAGCGTCTTCAGATCGATCACGCGGACCGTCGCGTCGCGGCCACTGGTCGCGAACGCGCGCTGCAGATCCGGGACCAGAGCGATGCCGTGCGCGCCGTCAATGCCCGTGATTTCGCCGGTCAGCTTTTCCGTGTCCATGTCGACAATCATGATGCGGTTGCCGCGGGCGATGTAGAGCTTGTGTTCCGCCGCGTCGGCCAGCAGGTAATCCCAGAAGCCGTCGCCGCCGAGCGGGACCTTCTTGATCACGCGGTAGGCATCGCCAGGTTTTGGAGCGGGTGAATCTTCGGCGCGCAACGTTGAGATCAGCGCCAGGGCCAGGAGGGTCAGAATAAGCTCAGGTCGTTTTTCCATTGGAGTCGGCGGCCTCTCGTTCGAGTTGCTCTTCGCGGCGCGCCTCGGCCACATAGTCGCGATGGCGGTCACGGTCACAGACAGTGCCCAGAGCCACAATAAATATTCCCAGCATGAACGTTCCGATGCCGCTCAAGTCGCCTTCGACCAGGCTCTCCACCGCGAAGACATCGATCACGCCGCCGTAAACCAGCATAAACAAGCCCATCGCAACGGGCAGCTTGAAGCGGCGTGGTGGTTCAGTCCTCAAGCGTGCGGCTCCTGGTTTTTAATCTCGTCCGGCTCATGGCTGTTGCTATCCATCGCAATACTAGCCGCCACGATCAATACACCCAGCATAATGCTGATTCCTCCAAGTTCGGGATTGGGCGATGTTCCAAAAAACGCATTCATACCGAGGACTATCATAACTCCGCCCACAACCAAGCCGAACAGGCCCGCAATACGCCCGATCCGCGTTGATAGACTCGGAGTATCAACCGGCTCGTCCAGATTCACGCGCCGAGCTCCACAAACTCCGCAAGTTCTACCGACCTTTGTGCCCAAAGGCACAAAGGTCTGGCTGAAGCGTCTCAGCCCCGCAGCGTGCCGATTGCTTCCTTGTAGCTCTTGGATTTGAACACCGCCGTCGCCGCCACGATCACCTGAGCGCCGGCGTCATGAACCTTCGCCGCGTTTTCCGGCATCACGCCGCCGTCGATCTCCAGCAGGATGTCGTTGCCGAAGAGCTTCCGGCATTCCTGGTACTTCGGGAGCGCCGACTGGATCATCGTCTGGCCGCTGAAGCCCGGGTTGACGGTCATCACCAGGATCATGTCGAGGAACTTGATGTAGTCGGAGATCACCGAGACCGGCGTCGCCGGCTTGATCGCCATGCCCGCGCGGCAGCCAGCGTTTTTGATCTTGTCCAGCGCACCGAAAATGTAGCCTTCGGATTCCGGATGCACGGTCACGAATTCCGCGCCGGCCTTGATGAACTGTTCCACATAGTTTTCCGGATGCTGCATCATCAGATGGCAATCCAGCGGCAGCTTGGTCATCTTCTTCAACGCATCGACGATGAACATGCCCAGCGTCAGATTGGGCACAAACTGCCCGTCCATGACGTCGACATGCAGCCAGTCGGCCCCGGCCGCCTCGATCGCCTGGAGCTCATCTTTGAGCCTGGTGAAGTCCGCGGAAATCACCGACGGCGCAATCAGCCGCTTCTTCTTGCCCGACTTGAGCTCGTTGATGGTCACGTCGATGGACATGAGGCCTCCGATAGTTTTGAGTTTTGAGTTTTAAGTTTTGAGTTACGCTTGAAATGACTCGCGCAACTCAAAACCGAAATTTCGCAGGCACCTTTATTTCATGTTAACCGACATCTGTAAATCTGAGTTAAGAAAAGTTTTGAGTTGCGCGCACTGAAAAGTGCAACGCAACTCAAAACTAAAAACTCATAACTCAAAACCACCTCCGCGCTTACTTCAACTTCGAAGCGAGCGCAATCAAGTCACCCATGCGGTTGGAGAAACCCCATTCGTTGTCGTACCAGCTGACCACCTTGATGACGCGCTTCTGGACCACGGCGGTCAGGAGCGAATCGATGATCGAGCTGTGGGGATCGTGGACGATGTCGCTGGAGACGATCGGTTCGTCGGTGTAACCGAGGATGCCCTTCATCGGGCCATCGCTGGCGGCCTTCAAGGCGCCGTTGATTTCCTGAACCGTCACGTCGCGGCCGACTTCCAGCGTGCAGTCGATCAGCGAGCCAGTCGGGACCGGCACGCGGAACGAGACGCCTTCGATCTTGCCCTTCAGTTCCGGGATGACTTCGCTGATCGCCTTGGACATGCCGGTGGTCGTCGGGATGATGTTCACCGCGGCGGCGCGCGCACGGCGCATGTCTTCGTGAATTAGATCGTTGATGCGCTGGTCGTTGGTGTAGGCGTGAATCGTGGTGACCATGCCCTTGACGATGCCGAAGCTGTCGTTGAGCACCTTCATCACCGGCGCCGTGCAGTTGGTCGTGCAGCTGGCGTTGGAGAAGGTCAGGTCGGTGGCCTTCAAGGACTTCTCGTTGACACCGAAAACGATCGTGGCGTCGACGCCTTCCTTGGCGGGCGCGCTGAGCAGCACCTTCTTGGCGCCGGCCGTGAGGTGGTCGCCGAAGCCGCCTTTTTCGCCGCCGCGGGTGGTGAACAGACCCGTGCATTCGGCCGCGATTTCAACTTCGAGTTTCTTCCACGGCAGGTCCTTGGGCGCGCGGATCTTGCTGACCGGAATCTTGACGCCGTTGACAACCAGGTTGTCGCCGTCCACGCCGACTTCACCCGGGAAGCGGCCGTGAACCGAATCGTACTTCAACAAATGAGCCAGATGCTTGGCGTCGCCGAGGTCGTTGATGCCCACGACCGTAAAGTCGTTCGGGCGCGTTGCCAGCACGCGGAAAACCAACCGGCCGATGCGTCCAAATCCATTGATCCCTACACGAGTGCCCATGTACAACTCCCCACTTCCTTGCAGAAGCAATTCTTTTCCAGCTAGCACTAATCGGGATCGGTTTTTCGAAAACAACAACGTAGCCCGGCTAGGCCAGAAAATGTATCTCCCACGTTTTCGAAGTCAAATCCAGCGTCTGGACGAAGTGTAGAAGGTGGCAAGAAGCGCCAGAATCAAAAAATTCTCCGTATCCAAATCCAACTCGACGGCACTTCATCCGTGAGGACAATCCATGCCATATGGTCACACCGGATGATGCAATTCACGACTTGAACGCCGCAGCGCAAGGCGACGACGACGCCTTCGGGCGCGTGGTTGTGCGCTATCAGGACATGGCGTACGCCTGCGCGTTTGCGTACCTCGGCGACACGCACGGGGCGCAGGATGCCTCGCAGGAGGCGTTCGTGGTGGTGTATCGGGAATTGCGCGCGGGGAAGTTGGAACAGCCCGCGGCTTTTCCGGCATGGCTGAAGACAATCGTGCGCCGCCAATGTGTGCGGCTGACGCGGCGGAAAGCGGTGGAGACGGTGCCGCTCACGCCGGCGGTGGCGGCGGAACTTTCGGGAGCGGACATGGATCCGCAAGAGCAGCGCGAACAGGCGGCGCAACAGCGCAGCGCGATGGCGGCGGTGCTCGCGCTGCCGGAAACCTACCGCCTGGTCACGGTGCTCCATTATTATTGCGGTTACGATACGGAGCAGCTCGCGGAGATCCTGGGTCTGCCACTGACCACGGTGAAGAAGCGGCTGCACGATGCCAGAACGAAACTGGCGGAATGGGTGGGGAAGGCGATGAGCCAGGAATTGCATGACAGCAGTCCATCCCGCGATGCCTCGTTCGCGGCGCGGATTCAAGCCATGGTCTGTCCCGAGGAACTCTCGACTACCGAGCGGCTCGACTGGTCGACGGGGACCGGTGTTGACGTCTGGGAGATGCTCTGCGCGTGCCGCGTCGGCGATTTGGAACGTGTCAAAAATCTGCTGACCAAAGATCGCACCCTGGTGGAATGCACGCACGCCTACCGCACGCCCCTGCACTTTGCCGTGCGCGAGAACCACGTCGACGTTGCCGCGCTGCTGCTGGAACACGGCGCCAACGCGGCCGGAACGTCCGATGGGAAATTCCATTCCAGTCCGCTGGATATCGCGCGCGACCGCGGCTACACGCAGATGCAGAAGCTGCTGGAAACGAAACTGGCCACAACCTACGGCGTTTCTCCGCGCGGTTCCGAGATCGCTGCGGCGATCCGCAAACGCGATCTGTCCGCGGTCACAGCCCTGCTCGATGCGTCGCCGGAGTTGCTCCACGCCGGCGACGAACGGACCAACCTGCCCATCCACTGGGCGGTGATGACCCGCCAACTTCCGCTGATCGATGAACTCGTTGCGCGCGGCGCGGACCTCAACGCCCGGCGCTCCGACGGCGCGCGGCCCATTCAGCTCACCAACGGCGACTACCATTTCCGCGGCTGGCGCGATGTGCCGAAAGAGCATCCAATCAAGCCCGACGACGTCTACCGCCACCTGCTGAAGCTCGGCGCGTATCAGGACATCTGCACCGCGTTGTCGAAAGGCGATCTCGCCCGCGTGCGCGCGCTGCTTGATGAGGATCCGTCGCTGGCCAATCGTCTCGATGATTACTACGGGTACTACGCGTGTTCCGGCACGGCGCTGCGCAACGCGGCGGAGGCCGGGCATCTGGAAATCGTGAAGCTGCTGCTGGAACGCGGCGCCGAACCGAATCTGCCTGAACCCGGCATGGCGCCCCAAGGCTTCGCACTTTATAGCGCCGCTACCGCCGGCCACTTTGAGATCGCCCAGCTGTTGCTGGAGCGCGGCGCGAATCCCAATGCCCGAGTCGAAAGCTCCGGCGACATTCTCAGCCGCGTGTTGTCGAACAAAGATCAGAAAATGGTCGAGCTGCTCTGCTCGTACGGCGCGGCACAGGACCTGGAGATCCTGGCCTACTACGGCGACGTGCGCACCGCCGCGGCGATGTTCGCGATCGATCCGTCGCTGGCCGACGACCCGTTATCTCTGGCCACCGCCGCGGAAAATGGGCACGAACACATTGTCCGGCTGATGCTCCGTTACCAGCCGGATCTGGCCAAACGCATGGTCTGGAACGTGTGGGAGAACTGCGGCAAGACGCCGGAGATCAACGCCATGCTTCACCAGCACGGCATGGATCCCAGCAAGCCGACATGGCTGGGCATCACGCCGCTGCACCGTTTTGCGTCCAGCGGCAACGTCGAGAAGGCCGTCGAGTTCCTGAACCTGGGCGCGGACCTGAATGCGCGCGAGGACGAATTCTGTTCCACGCCGCTGGCCACCGCCGCGCGTTGCGGCCAGAAAGCGCTGGTCGAACTGCTCCTCAGCCGCGGCGCGAAAACGAATCTTCCCGACGACCCCGCGTGGGCGACGCCGCTGGCGTGGGCCACGCGGCGCGGACACACCGAAATCGCGAAGTTGTTGCGCCAAGCCGGCGCGACGGCGTAGTCTTCAATCCTACAATTATAAGAATCCTTGGGTCAATATGCGGTGTATGTGCAGCAAAGCGCACGGAAAGGCCGACTGGTTTTCCAGTGGCCTTTTGTGTGGAAGTTCGAATTTAAGTCCTTATCATGAAAGAACATGAATTTGCGACGCTCACTTTTATTACCAGCACTGTTACTCGCGTGCGGACTGAGTTTCAACGCCGCGTGGGCCGATGAGCCATTACCGCCAGACCTATTTCGCGTCATCGGCGATTCGCCCACGGCCAGTGCAATCTTCGAACTGGGCGGCTGGATGATGTGGCCGATCCTCGCCTCTGCGATCATCGGGCTGGTGATGATCGTCGAACGTCTCTACAACCTGCGCCGCGCGCGGCATCTGCCGAAGAATTTTCATAAAGACGTGGTGAAGGTCGTCGACATGCGCGGTGTGGACGCGGCGCTCGCGCTGTGTCTGGAAAAGTCGTCGTCGCTCAGCCGCGTGCTCTACGCCGCGCTGCTGCGGCACGGCTCCGCGCGCCAGGAAATGGAAGCCGCGATTCTCGATGAAGGCCGCCGCGTCGTCTACGATCTGCGCCGCAACTCGCGGCCCATCGGCGTGCTGAGCCTCGTGACGCCGCTGCTGGGGCTGTTCGGTCTGTGCGTGGGACTGATCCGCGCGCTGGACGAAACCGGTGCGATGGAAGCCGGCCGTTACGCAGCGCTGGCCAACGGCGGCGCCCGCGCGCTGGTGCCGCTGGCCTTCGGGTTGCTGGTCTCGATTCCGCTGGCGATTTTCTACTTTTACCTGCGCGGCAAGGCCAGCGACGTCGCCCGTGACATTGAAGAAATGGCCATCGACGCGGTGGTCACGCTGGATCGCAAAGCGCGGCAGAGCATCCGCCTGATCGAAGACATCGAAGAGCAGATCGAAACGCAGGATATGCCCGGCATTCGCGCACCGGACCTCGACAAGGAATTCGACGAGAGTCGCGGCGAAGGTTCTGGCCTGAAAACCAGCATCACGACACACGCCGGCCAGGCCTCGAGTGCCGCCGCAGCGGCAGCCGCTTCGTCGGCGCCCGCGCCGGCGCCATCTCCATCGTCCTCGCAAGCCGGGGCCGCGCCGCCACCACCGCCAGCACCGCAGAAGGCGTAACGGCCAATCCACTTGTGTTTCCCGCTAAGTCGCTTTTAATACGTGCGCTATGGAAATTCTGAAAGGCATACCTGTCTCCCCCGGTGTCTACATCGGCGAGGCTTTCCTCCAGGAAAGTGAGGAGGCTCGCATCCCGGAACTGTATGTTCTCAATGAGCTTACAGAAGATGAGGTGAAACGGTTCGAGCTCGCGGCCGACAAGGTTTTGGAAGAGATCGATACCATCCGCCGGCAGACTGAAGAACAGCTTGGTCCCACCCTGAGCGCGATTCTGACGGTGCAGATGCAGTTGCTGAAAGACGCGACGCTGCGCAAGCAGATCACGGACAAGATCCGCAACGACAAACACTCTGCGGAGCACGCTGTTTCCGTCACGCTGAAGAACTTCGCCAAACGCCTGGCTGGATACGGCGATCAGATTTTCGCGCACCGCGGTTCGGACATCAACGATCTGCAGAAGCGGCTCCTGAAGGTGCTGCTCGGCGAACGCCGCGAAGACTTGAAGCATCTCGAACGTCCCGTCGCGCTGGTGGCGCACGATCTGGGACCGTCGCAGGCGGCGTCGCTGGATCGCACGAAAGTAAAGGCCTTCGCGATCGATGTGGGCGGGCGCACCAGTCACACGGCGATTCTCGCGCGCGCGTATGAAATGCCGGCGGTGGTGGGACTGGAGTCGATCTCGACGGATATTTCCGGCGGCGAAACGATCATCATCGACGGCAACCGCGGCATCGTGATCCTGCGCCCCGACGAACGGACGCTGGCCCGCTACCGCAAGCTGCAATTGGAATTCCAGACGTTCGAACAGTCGCTGCTGAAGGAAAAGGACCAGCCCGCCGTTACCACCGATGGCCGCGAGATCAAAGTCCTTGCGAACATCGAACTGCCCGACGAAGTCCAGAACGCCGTGACGCACGGCGCGGGCGGCATCGGCCTGTTCCGCACGGAATTCCTCTACCTGACCAGCGGCATCATTCCCGACGAGAACGTGCACTTCGACGCGTACCGTAAGAGCATCTCGATGCTGCAAGGACGGACGCTGGTGATCCGCACAATGGATCTGGGCGCCGATAAGATCGACCCGAACCACGCGCTGCATGAACGCAATCCGTTCCTGGGGCTGCGCAGCATCCGTGTCTCGATGAAGTACCCGGAAACCTTCCGCACGCAGGTCCGCGCGATTCTGCGCGCGTCGGCGATCGGCAAAGTGCGCATGATGGTGCCGATGATCACCGCGGTGGAAGAACTGCGCTGGGTCAAACGCATCGTTGAAGAAACGAAAGCCGATCTGGAACGCGAACACCAGGCCTTCGACAAGAACATCGACATCGGCATCATGGTTGAAGTGCCCTCAGCGGCGTTGCAGGCACATACGCTGGCCAAGGAGTGCAGCTTCTTTTCGATCGGCACCAATGACTTGACTCAATACACGCTGGCCGTGGACCGAGGCAATGAGCTGATTGCAAATCTTTACAGCCCGGCCAATCCTGCGGTGTTGTCGCTGATCAAATATACCGTTGAGTGCGCGCAGAAGGCGAACATCTCCGTGAGCATGTGCGGAGAAATGGCAGGCGATCCGATTTTCACGTCCCTTCTCCTGGGCATGGGACTGACGGAGATTTCGATTTCGCCGCCGTCGATTCCGGAAATCAAAAAGATCATCCGCAACGTTCGTTACGACCGCTGCAAGGAAGTCGCTGAAAAGGTGATGGGCATGACCGACACCGCATCGATCCTGGAATTCCTGCGCAGCCGCCTCGGCGAAGATCTGCCGGGCGGCGAGAAGTTCGGGAGCGGCGGATGAACGGCAATTTTGAATTCTTAATTTTTAATTAGGAATGCGAAGGTAAATCTAATTCAGAATTAAGAATTCAAAATTCAAAATTGCCAGTGCGTAACCTCCGCTCATGAATCGAGGTCTCATGGTTCGCATCGCTGAAATTCAAAGCGCACTCAAAGAAGCCAATATCGACGGCTGGCTGTTTTACAGCTTTCGCGGTAACGATCCGATTGCTGGCGAGATTCTGGAGATGGCGCCGGGTGGGCCGATGGCGACGCGCCGCTGGCTCTACCTGATTCCGCAAACCGGCGAGCCGGTCAAGATTGTCCATTCGATCGAACGCGACACGCTGGCGCACCTGCCGGGCCGCAAGTTGATCTACCTGCCGTGGAAGCAGCTGCACGGCTTCATCAAAGATGAACTGCTGGCGCTCGCGCCCGGACGCGCGCCGCGCGTGGCGATGCAGTATTCGCCCAACGGCGCGATTCCGTATGTCTCGCGCGTCGACGCGGGCACCATTGAGCTCATCCGCTCGTTCGGCGTGGAGGTCGTGACCTCGGCAACGCTCGTAGCCACCTTCGAATCGACGGTCAGCGACGAACAGCTTGCATCGCACGAGACGGCGGCGAAGTACCTCTATGAAATCGTCCAGAACGCTTTCGATGAAGTCGGCCGCCGCCTGAAAAATCGCATGCCGACCACGGAGTACGACATCCAGCGCAACATCATGAACGCCTTCGCCGACCGCGGCATGGTCACGCACGACGCGCCGATTGTCGGCGTCAACGGCAACGCCGCATCGCCACATTACGAGCCGACCATCGATCTCAACGCGCCGATCAAGGAAGGCGATTTCGTACTGATCGATCTGTGGGCGAAGCTGATGGAACCCGCGTCGATCTATGCTGACATCACCTGGACCGGTTTTGTCGGCAAACAAGCGCCGGACGAGATGACGCGCGTCTTCAACATCGTTCGCGATGCTCGCGATGCCGCCGCGCAGTTCGTGATCGACGCCGTGCGTGCGGGGCGTCCGATCAGCGGCGCGCAGGTCGACGACGTCAGTCGCGGCGTGATCGTGAAGGCGGGTTACGGCGAGCATTTCATCCATCGCACCGGGCACAGCATCCAGACGGAAATCCACGGCAACGGCGCGAACATCGACAACCTGGAGACGGAGGATTCGCGCCTGCTGATTCCGCGCACGCTGTTTTCCATCGAGCCCGGCATTTACCTGGAAGGTCGATTCGGCGTACGCAGCGAGATCGATATGTACGTCGGCGAAAGGGAAGCCCGCGTGACCGGCGGCTCGCCGCAGCGTGAACTGCTGTGCGTACTGGCGTGAAGCCGCTTGAGGCAGTTTTGAGTTTTGAGTTGGGATTCATCACGAGCGACGTCAACTCCAAGCTGTTCTTTGCGACTTTGCGTCTTTGCGCGAGACTAAAAACCCGTCCGAAATTCCAATAGTAATCTTTTCTTCACAACCGTCTTTCAATCTCTACACTAAACCGTGAAACGAATTTCATGGGTAGAGTCTGGACTCGAGGAACTGAAACGATGCTTCCGATCGACTTGAAGGGTAAGCGGGTATTCGTGGGCGGCGTGGGCGACGACGACGGCTACGGCTGGGCGATCGCTAAGGCCATGCACCAGGCCGGCGCGTCCGTCTGCGTGGGCACGTGGCCGCCGGTGATGACGCTGTTCACCAAGAGCCTCGAGCGCGGAAAGTTTGAGGAGTCCACGCACTACGCCGATGGCAAGTTCAGCATCGAAAAGGTCTATCCCTTCGACGCCGTCTACGACACGGCCGAAGACGTTCCGCCGGAAATCCGCGACGACAAGCGCTACAAGGAACTCAGCGGCTACACCGTCCAGGAATGCGCCGACAAGATCCGCGCCGACTTCGGCGAGAAGCCCCTCGACATCGTCGTCCACAGTCTCGCCAACGGACCGGAAGTGAAAAAGCCGCTGCTGGAAACCAGCCGCAAAGGCTACTTGGCCGCTGTCAGCGCCAGCGCCTACTCGTACGTTTCGATGATCCAGCGCTTCGCTCCGCTGCTGCGGCCCAACGGTTCATTCGTCTGCCTGACGTATCTTGCCTCCGAATCGGTGATCCCGAAGTACGGTGGCGGGATGAGCTCCGCCAAGGCGGCGCTGGAAAGCGACACGCGAGTGCTCGCCTACGAAGCGGGCCGCAAGTACGGCGCGCGCGTCAATTGCATCAGCGCCGGTCCGATGCCCACGCGCGCGGCCAAGGCCATCGGCACCATCGACGCCATGGTCGACTACTACCGCAAGAACTCCCCGATCCCGGATGTGATGAGCGGCGAAAAAGTCGGCCACACCGCGGCCTTCCTCGCCTCGAATCTCGCCGCCGGCATCACGGGCACGATCGTCTACGTCGACCACGGCTACCACAGCATGGGGATGGGCGTGGAGTGGTTGGAAGCGGAGAAGAAAGCGGAGGCGTGAACGGAAGGACTGAGGACTGAGCGCCGGGCCGAGAGCAAGTTTTAAACGCGCGAGGGGGACCCTGGTACAAAATTGTACCAGGGTACAAACTGTTCAAATCTCGGCACCTTGATGGCAGTTGTCGTCGTGTTGAAATTCCAGAGGAGACGATGATGCACGACCCGAAGAAACTCAAAGAAAAAGCAGCAGCCCACCACCAAGGCCATCTCTTCGATTTCTACGATAAGCTCGATGCAGCCCAGCAACAGAAACTTCTCGACCAGGTTGCGCTCATCGAATTCGATGTCGTCGACAAGCTCATCGCTGAATTCGTGAAAGGCAAAGCAGCGCCCGTCGCCGCGAAGCTCGAACCCGCGCCCGTGATCGCGCTGCCGAAGTCGCCGGCCGAAAAGCAAACGGCCGCCGCCGCGCGCGCTTCCGGCGAAGCGGCCTTCCGTTCCGGCCGCGTCGCGACGTTCCTCGTCGCGGGAGGGCAGGGGACCCGGCTCGGCCTGCAAGGCCCGAAGGGCGCGTTCGAAATCGGGCCAGTCTCCAACCGGACTTTGTTCGAAGTCCATGCGCAGAAAATTCAGGTGCTGCGCAAAAAGTATAATGCGTCCGTGCCGTGGCTGGTGATGACCTCCGACGCTAACGACGCCGAAACCAAGACGTTCTTCGCCAAGCACAATTATTTCGGACTCGGCCAGGATTCCGTCCGCATCTTCAAGCAGGCGAACATGCCGGCGGTGAGTAAAGAGGGAAAGATCCTCCTCCAGGCGCCCGGCGAAATCGCGCTCAGCCCCAACGGGCACGGCGGCTCGATCAAGGCGCTCTGGGATTCCGGCTCGATCGCGTGGCTGAAGAACACGGGCGTCGACACGCTCTTCTACTTCCAGGTCGACAACGTGCTGACGAAGATCGGCGACCCGACGTTCGTCGGCTACCACGTCCAAGCCAATGCCGAGATGTCCTCCAAGGTCGTCCGCAAGCGCGACTGGAAAGAGAAAGTCGGCGTGCTGGGTCTCTCCGATGGCAAGCTGAATGTCATCGAATATTCCGACCTGCCGGAAACTCTGGCGAAGGAAACCGATTCAAGCGGGCAATTAAAATGGTGGGCCGGCAGCATCGCCATTCATGTGCTCAACACGGCGTTCATTGAACGCCTGAACAAAGGCGGTTTCCAACTGCCGTACCATAAAGCGGAAAAAGCCGTGCCCGCCATCGGCGCCGACGGGAAACCGGTGCAACTAAAAGCCGGCGAGAAGAACGGCATCAAATTTGAGACGTTTGTGTTCGACGCGCTATCGCAGGCAAATGCGACAGTCAGTATGGAGACGGCGCGCGAGGATGATTTCAGTCCGGTGAAAAATGCCGAAGGCGAAGATTCTCCGCATACGGCGCGCCGCGATCTGATGGAAGAGTACGCGCGCTGGCTTAGCGCGGCGGGGACGAAAGTACCACGCAAGCCGGACGGAACACTCGACTGCGTGATCGAAATTGGCACGAGCGGGGGGTTGTGCGGCGAAGGTTTGACCGGTGCACCAGTGAAGACCATACAGCCCGGTGAAAAGGTAAAACTGTAGCCTGCAACGTGACGGCAGTACGTTCAGATTTGTTGAATGTTTTGGGCTACTTGTAACGTCAAACTTACACAGACCTGAAGAGACAAAGCCATGGCCATCAGTCGCGGAATGACAGAGAACTACATCGCCGGTGTCGGCGCCGCGCTCATGGCCGTGCGGAACGAACGTGCGGCTGCGATCACCACGGCTCAAGCTCTGCAGACGCGACAGGCGCAGGTGCGCGAAGTCTGCGCCAAACATCTCGGCGCTTTTCCCGAACGCACGCCGCTTAATGTCAAACCGATCGAAACGTTCGCGCACGAAGGCTACCGCGTCGAAGTGCTGACGTACGAAAGCCTGCCGGGCGTAATCACCACCGCGAATTTTTACGTTCCGGAAGATGGCGCGTCACCGTTCCCCGCCGTCGTTGCGCTACCGGCGCTCAACACGCAGGGTAAAGGCCACGCGGAGTGCCAGCGCCTCGGCCAGCTCTTCGCTCGCCGCGGCATCGCCACGCTGATCATCGATCTGCCCGGACAAGGCGAACGCCTGGAGTTTTACGACTCCACGCTGCGCCGTTCGCTGGCCGGAAAGCTCGTCGCCGCAGAACACGCGCTGCTGGGAAACCTGCTGCTCCTGAGCGGAGGGAATCTCGTCAACCTGATGGCGTGGGACGTCATCCGCGGACTCGATCTGATCTCCGCCCGCGGCGACGCCGATCCCTTGCGATTGGGCGTGATCGGGTGTGGCGGCAGTGCGCTGGTCGCCCGCGTGCTATGCTGTGTCGAGCCGCGCATCCAGGCGGCCGCGACAGTCGCTGACCATTACGAAGCGGAATACCTGGAAGGTGGCGACGAAGACCACGTCCACTTCAGCGCGCTGGCCTACGGCGTCGCGGCGCAGGACATGCTGCTGCCCTTCGCGCCCAAGCCGCTGCTGATCACCAACTGCACGCAGGACCGTTTTCGCGGCGGCAGCCACGCGCGCACCGAGGAACTCATCCGCTTCTACGGTCTGCTCAACGCGGCGGAACACCTGATTCCCTTCGAAGCCGACGGCCCGGCTGGATATTTGAAGCTGATCCGTTCCCGCGCCGCCGAACATTTTGCGCGCGCCTTCCGCCTTCCCGATTCCCGCGCGCGCGAACCGGAGACGCCGCCGGAGGCGCCGGAGTCGCTCTACTGCACCGAAACCGGTCAGGTCAGCAACTCGCTCAATGCGCTGAGCCTCTTCGACTATCAGAAAGGTCTGGCGCAGGAACTTCCACCCTCCAAGGCCGTGCCCAAAGATGCCGATGGCGCGATCAAATTGCAGAACGACGTTCGCGATAGTTTCCGCCCGCACCTCCGCCTTCCGGAACCGCTGACGCCGATCAAAGGCGAACTCGAAAGCCGCTCCAGCGATTGGGGCTATGCCGTCGAGAAGGGCCGCTTGATCATGGACGAGAAGCTCTACGCGCCGTACAGCTTCTTCGCGCTGCCGGAAAGCGCCGACACGCCAGGCTCGCACAAAGTCGCCCCGGCGGTGCTGATTCTCCACGAACGCGGCACAGCCGGCGTCTCCTCCCAGTCGGCGTGGATGAGCGGCTTTGCCGCGGCGGGTTGCCACGTGATGGCCATCGATGTCTGCGGCGTCGGCGAAACGCGCATGCAACCGAAGGCCGAAGACCACGACGCTTACGAGACACTACTCTGCGGTCCGGAATCTCAATGGAGCCGCCGGGCGCTCAACGCCGGACAGAGCCTATTCGGATTGCGGACCTTCACGGTTCTTCGTGCGCTCGAATATTTGCGCAGCCGTTGGGACGTGCAGAAAGACAAGATCTCCATCGTCGGCGTCGGGCGCGGCGGATTGTGGGGCCTTTACGCCGCCGCGATCGACACCAGCGTCGCCCAGTGCGTGATGTTGCGCAGCCTTGACGCGTACAAAAGCCTCACCGAACGTCGCCGGCACAACCATCACTTCTCCATCTATCTGCCGGGTTGCTTGAGAGACTTCGACCTGCCGCACGTGGCCGCCTGTCTGGCACCGCGGCCGCTGACGATCATCAATCCCGTGAACTCGCGCAAAGAGCGCCGCGAAGCCGCCGAAGTGCAGCGCGAATACGCGCTCGCCGGTGCGATTTTCAGGCTCCGCTCCGCGCCGAATCAATTCCGCATCGTGACCACGGACTCCGCGCCGGCTACTTTTGCCGCGGTCCGGGATTCGATTGCGACGGCCTGAATTAACGTGCATGCATCGGATATTGCGCTGCACCAGATGACGCACGCATATTTCTCTAATTTGTGACACTTTTTTGTAAGAAAGAGATTGAATCCTTCATTTTCCGCTTAGAAATACCGATCACTATTCTGGCACTCTGTCCGCAGACTGCCGAAAGTACTGTGCGCCTGCGGCCCGAAATGTCTGAAGGCTGCGCGGACAAGAGCCGTCATTCAGCTTAAGTTCCCTGGAGATCCAAACCGATGCGTTTTCTGTTTCCTTTATTGTTGGTGTTGCCGGTGGTTAGTGCTGTGGCCGTCGACGTCGACATTGACATCAACGCCGGCCGCACGCCCCCGCGCGTGGTTCAAATTCCCGGTCAGGCCGTGACCGAACGCGTCTGGATTCCCGAGTCGGTGATCTCGAAGACCGAGCATGTCCTGGTTTCACCCGCGCGCGTCGAACGGCGTTCGGAGCAGGTTCTCGTTTCGCCGGCGCGCGTCGAGACCCGCGAAGAGCGCGTGATGGTCAGCCCCGGCCGCATCGAACGCATTCAAGAGAAGGTTCTGGTCGCCCCCGCGCGCGTGGAACGGCAGTGGGTTCCGGCTGAAGTAACCGGTGAAGCGAAGATTGGTCCAGTGCGAATCAAGGGCGTCGTTGAAGAAGGCCACTGGCGCAATGTGGAATTCCCGGCGGAGTACAAGATCGTCGAACGCGAAGTCCAGACGCCGCCCCGCTTCGAAGTGGTGCGCAAGGAATTCACGGTCCCCGCTCAGTACGAAACCGTCACCAAGGAATACAGCGTCCCGCCGCGCTTTGAAGACGTGACCAAAAATGTCGTGATCCCCGGCCACTTCGAAGAACGCACGATCGTCACGCCGCCGACCACGGTTGTCGAGCGCGACCGCCGCCCGGCCATTGACATTGACATCGACCTGTTCAAGAAAAAGAAGAAGCACGACCGCGACGACTAATGGAATGTCGAGTGGTGAATGTCGAATGAACTGAAAACGCCCCGCGCAAGCGGGGCGTTTCATGTCGTTTGACGAGGAATGCAGAGCGGGCCCAGTTTAAAACTATCGCTCACGGCCGGGGCTTCAGGTGTCGCAGAACCTTGCTCATATTCTCCCGCGCCAGGGCGTCATTGGGGTTCTTTTTCAGAGCGGCGTCGAAGTGCCACGCGGCCTCGTCAAAGGCGCCGCGCGAGGCGAGGAGTGCGCCGAAGCTGTTGTGCGCGGGTCCGTCGGTGGGGTCGGCTTTCAGCGCATCTTTGAACGCGGCGGCGGCTTCGTCGGGCTTGCCGCTGTCAGCCAGTAGCGTTCCCAGTCCGACGTAACCCCGCGGCGAGGCCGGATCAGCGCGGATGAGTTCCTGAAACTGCGCGATTGCCTCGGGGAGCTTCGCATTCTTGGCATACAGCCGCGCCAATCCTTCGCGTGCGTCAGCGTTCTTCGGGTCCAGTGCGATCGCCCGGTTGAAATGCTCTATGGCAGCCGGGAGGTTCTGCAATCGTCCGTAGCAGATGGCCAGGTTGCGCTCGGCATCGACCGAGACAGGCCGGAGCCGCAGGACTTCCTTGAACGTGGCCAGCGCTTCCTCGTGCTTGCCCAGCGTGCTGTAGGCCACGGCCATGTTGTTGTAGGCGTCGGTGTAAGCGGGATTCTGCTTGATCACGTCCTTGAATACGTCGATGGCTTCGGCCGTCATCCCAAGGTCGGCCATGGCCCTCGCAATATTGTTGAGACCCGTTACATTTTCCTTCTGCAGCGTCAATGCTTCCTTCAGATGCTTGAGCGCCTCGTCCTTGCGCCCGGCACGTCCCAGCGCGTAGCCGAGGTCTTCTTCGGCCACGGGGTCTGCGTTTCCGGATTTAAGTTCCGCTTCGAAGTGCGTCACAGCTTCATTTATACGCCCCATGTTGAGCAGCAGCCGGCCGGCGCGGTGTTCGAAGTAAGGATCGTCGAGCGAAGACGCGGACGCGCGTGTCCAAAGCTGCAGGGCTTCGTCGCCTTTTTTTGCCTTCTCCAGTTCGTCGCCGCGGTCAATGTACGCGCGCCGCAGGAAGTTCCGGACATCGGGCAGCTTGGGATCGAGCTTGATGGCCAGCTCGAAATTTTCAATCGCCAGCGTCAATTCTCGCTTTGTCAAATACGCCCAGCCCAGATTCAATAGCGCCGGCGCAAACGTCGGGAACTTCTCCACCGTGGTTTTGAGCTGTGTGACGGCTTCGTCCGGCCGGCCGGCATCAAGCAGGGCGCGGCCGAGATTGTTCATGGCCTCCCGGTTCTCGGGCGCGAGTCGCAAGGCTTCGCGGATTTCCAACAGCGCTTCGTCGGTGCGCCCGGATTGGCGCAACGCTTCCGCCAGCGCGTAGTGCGCGTCCGGAGTGGCCGAGAACTTCGCGGCCAGCGTCAAGTGTTCCAGCGCTTCTTTGGATTTCTTCTGACGGGCGTAGAGCAGCGCGACGCGGAACTGCGAGAAGCCGTCGTCGGGCGTTTTCTCCAGAATGCCATTCCAGATCGCGATCGCTTCGTCGGTGCGGCCGGCGCCGTCGAGCAGATCGCTGGCGGTGGCCGCGGCTTGCAGCATGCGAGGGCTTTGCTCCAGAGCCTTCTTGTAGGCCGCGATGGAGTCGTCGAATTTCCCCATTTCATTCAGCACTGCGCCCTTGGTCAGGTACGCTTCCGGGTAGTAACTTTGCAGTTGCAGCGTGGTCTCGACGCACTTCAACGCTTCGTCCTTCTTTCCAACACGCAGTTTGGCGATGGCCATGTTCAGGTATGACAGGGCCATGGTGGGTTCGAGATCGAGGGCCTTCTGATAGTAGGCAATCGCCTCTTCGAATTTTCCCTGGTTTGCCATGGACTGGCCGAGATTGGCGTAGGCTTCGGGATTATCCGGCGACAAGCGGATTGCTTCGTTGTATTGCGCGAGGGCCTCGGTGTGATGGCCCATCTTGTCCAATACGCTGCCGTAGTTGACGTGCGCTGTCGGATTCTCGGGTTCGAGCTCCAGAATTTTCTTGAACGCTTCCATCGCTTCCGTGTCGCGGTTGATGGAGAGCAGGACCACGCCGAGGTTGTTGTAAGCCAGCGCGTAGTCCGGTCGCAGTTCGATCGCGCGGTGGTAGTACTGAATCGCCTCGTCGTTGAGGCCTTCCTTGTTGAGAATGTTGCCCATGTTGTCGATGGCTTCGATGTTGTTCGGCTGCATTTTCAACGTCGCTTCGAACTCGACCTTCGCTTCTTCGATCTTGCCTGCGTTGAAGAGCGCGTCGCCGAGATTGTTGCGCGCGCCGGGATTGTCCGGACGGAAGGCCAGGACGCTGCGCCAGATCGATTCAACCGAGCGGTAGTCGTAATTGCGCGCGTAGGTGCGCGCGCCCAGCGCCGCGACGACAACCACGGCCAGCGCGACTTGAAGCGCCGGAGAGGAAGTGATGCGCAGCCCGGCGCGGTACACGCACAAGACCACCAGCACGATCACGCCCGCCAGCGGCAGGTACATGCGGTGTTCGAAGGCGATGTCGGGAATCGAGAGGAAGCTCGACGTCGGCGCGAGAATCAGAAAAAACCACGCGCCGCAATACGCCCACGCGCGGCCGCGCCACAGACCCCAGCCCGTTACGCATACCAGCGCCGCGATGAACAGGCACGGCGGCACAATGTCGATGACCCGCGTGGCGACCGGCCACGCGTAATAGAGACACAGTGTTCCCGGATAGAATGTCAGCTGCAGGTAGCGACAGATCACGCCGCCTTGCGAGCGCAGGTATTCCATCGGCGAAATGGGATTGATATGAAGATTCGACGCGCCGATCTGGCCGCCGGCTGCAAGCAGCAGGCCCAGCACAATCCACGTGGCGAACAGCGGGACGTAAAATGCCGGCTGGAAACGCAGACCCCGCTGCGGTGGCGCATTGAAGAGTGCGTCGTACAACAGCACCAGCAGCGGAGCGCCAACCATCACTTCCTTCGAACCCATGCCGCACGCGCACGCGACCACGGCCAGCGCGTGCCACAACAAACGGTTGCGCGGGGCGTCCCAGCCGCGAATCGCGAAATAGAGCGTCAGCAGGAAGAACATGCCCATCAACGATTCGCAGCGCTGGACCACGTACGTCACCGACTCCGTCTGCAGCGGATGGACAAGCCAGATCAGGGCGCAGACCAGCGCCAGCGGCACCGCGTGTGCGCCGAAGTTCTCTTTGAATTTCGGTCGCAGCAGCGTGCGGCGCAGAATTCCGAACAACGCCAGCGCGCCGATAATGTGAATCAGAAGATTGAGCGCGTGGTAGCTCCACACTTTCAATCCGCTGAGTGTAAAGTTGATCGCCAGCGAAAACGCCACGAGCGGACGGCCGGCGATGCTGGTCTGGTCGGAGCCGAACATCGAGCGGCTCAGTGGCCACAGATTCACGATGTCCCGATTGGTCATGATCGCGCTCGTGTCGTCGAAAATGAACGGACACGAGAACGAATTGCTGTACGCCGCAATGCCCGCCGCACAAATTACTGCGACGCAGACCGCCAGCGCCAGCGGGGACAACGGCCGCTCATCAGCCGGACGCGGAGGCGGCACGGAATTACGGATGGGATCAGACGATGGATTCAATTCAGCCACAATACCGGAGTGTAGTCACGACGCGAGTTTCATTCAAGGGTGTACATTCGCACACAACGCCAACTGCGGTGTATGCTATAAGAGTTCATCCATTTCCGCATCGAAAAGGAGCCACTCGTAATGGCAGGATCACACACGCCCGTAACCTCGCACCGTAAACTGTCCGACCGCCAGGTCATCGACCGCATCATGGATGTGGTCAACGCGCTTCCCGATGTCATCCAGGACCTTCCGCCGGAACTGAAGAGCCGCAAGCACTGGGAGCAGTCGCTTTCGTCGAAGAACAAGCACGCTGAGTCCGTCATGGAAGTGTTGCGCGAACTTCCCGCCTTCACCAATCACGCGCCGAAAACCAACACGCCCGCCGCGTGGAAAAAAGTATTCTCGCGTCACATGGGCCTGGAACAGGTTCCGGCGCTGCTTCGCGAAATTCACGCCAACACCAACCGCAAGGCCGTGAAGCGCAAGCCGATCGTATATTGGCGCGACGCATTTGGACCCGATGAAGTCATCCAGCGCGTGCGCCCCAAGGAACACTTCGACTACATCCACAACCCGCACCGCGGCACGACCACGTTCCAGCGTTTTCAGGGCGAAGACACATACCCGTCGTGGGCTACGTCTGACACGCATGGCCCGCTCGAATTCCCGAGCGGAAAAACAGTCCCCGACAACGTGAAGTACATCCCGCGCACCACGCTGACCTATTGCCGCTGGCCGTGGAAGTGGCTGGAGCCGGAAAAGGGAAAGTACAATTGGAAGCTGGTCGACGCGGCCTTGAAGACCGCTCACGATCGCGGCCAGACTGCGCAGCTCCGCTTTCAGCCGTATACGTCGCGCGTGGACACTGACAAGGAACCGCTGAAGGCCAAGCGCCATCCGCCCGGCTGGACAGTCAATCTCCCGGATTGGTACTGGGACACCGGCGCCGCGTGGATCGACCGCGGACCATACGCGAAGCACGAGCCCGACAGCAACGATCCGCTCTACTTGAAGCATTTCGGAAATTTCATTCGCGCCTTTGCGAAGAAGTACGACGGCCATCCGGACCTCGAGAGCATCGACATGGCCTATGCCGGATTCTGGGGCGAATCGGGCGGCAATTCCACAGCGCAGACGGCGTACAAGCTGACTGACGTCTACTTGAAGTCGTTCAAGAAAACGCAGCTACTGGCCATGCTCGGTGGACCCGGCTGTCATCACTCCGCGAAGTGGTCGAAGAAAACCGGCCATCCGATTGGCTGGCGCGCGGACTGCTTCGGCGACTTGCGCTTCAAGGATGTGCCCGAAGTGCCGCGCCATCTCTGCTTCAATCACACCTTTGACAGCTATCCGCAGGAGATCGAGCTTTGCGGCGTCAAAGAGGCGTGGCAGACCGCGCCGGTGACGATGGAAACGTGCGGCAACGTCGCGACGTGGGTGCTGAGCGACCACGATCTCGATTACATCGTCCAGGAAGGCTACAAGTACCACATGTCAGTCTTCATGCCGAAGAACGCGTTCTTCCCCGAACGCGCCCTGAAGAAACTCATCGAGTTCGACAAGAAGATCGGCTACCGATTTACGCTGCGGCAGATGCGCCTGCCGCTGGAAGCCAAGCCCGGCGCGAAGATGGAGTTCAAAGTCTTCACCGACAACGTCGGCTGCGCGCCGATCTATCGGCCCTACAAGCTGGCGATCCGCTTTAAACAGGGCAAGCGCGCGAAGGTCGTGCACTTCAAGGAAGACATTCGCACCTGGATGCCGGGCCAGAATTTCTTCCAGGAGAACATCGCCTTTCCTAGCGGCTTCACGAAAGGCGAAGTGAAAGTGGCGCTCGGCATCGTCGATGAGAAGGACAACCCGAAGGTCTGGTTTGCGATCGAGGGTCCCACCGACGAGGGCTGGCATCCGCTCACCAGTATCGACGCGCTGTAGTTTTTTATTTCGCCGCCGCCAATTCTTCCTTCGGAGCGGGCCACGCATCGAACAGCGCCAGTTGTTCGGGCGTGAGCCGCGCTCGGGTTTCGGCGGTGATGTAATTGGGTTCGTCCATTGTCGCGATGTTCTGAGACATCATCCAATTCGGTCCGTAGCCGACATGCAGCGTCTTGCGTGTCTGCTTTGAGCGATTGGTCAGTCCGCCGTGGCGCAGATTTTCGGTAAACAAAATCGCATCGCCCGCTTTCACTTCCAATCCAATCATGCCCGGTTCCTGATCGGGGTTGTGGCCGTACGGTGGCTTGAAATTGGTTTTGTGCGTTGCCGGCACAACGGAGAACGGACCCTGATCGAGGTTGACGTCGTGAAGGAAATAGATCATCCGCACCATCATGCAGTCGATTTTGCCCTGCGTGAAACTGTAGCGGTACTTGTGATCGATCGGCCCGCCCATGTGGCAGCCGGTGGCGTTCTGCGGATAGCGGATGCGCACTTCCGAATTGTTGATCGTCGGCCGCGACTGCACGATCGTTTTGATGTAACTCATGGTCTTGCCGTGGTTGAGCAGCACATCAAACTCGGGCGAGAAATTCCAGAAGTCGTCGACCACGATGGTGCTGCCTTCCGCCTGTGAGCCGTGGACGTGGTAACCCCGCTCGGGATTGCGGTGCGCATCGCCATTGCCCCACGGAAACGCCTTGCGTGGCGGCAAATGAACGCATTGAGCGGCGTGCTCTTCCAACGCATCAACTGTGCGGCTGAGCGTTCGAACTTCGTCGGGCTTGAGCATGTTCTTGATGATCAGGTAGCCGAGCCGATCGAATTCGTATTGTTCCAGGCTGTCCATGTTTTCAGTTCTCCGCAGGGATGAGTTTTATCTCTGCTGAGAACATACACGCGCGCGAGCGCATCGTCTTTGACGCGGGTTCCTCATCTTTTGCACATTCTTATTTTTGTAGACCGGGCGTCCCGCCCGGTCTAACCAATCCCTATGTGAGATGTGCGATACCGCCGAAGTTCGATCTCTCTTGCGACAGCAAAGCCGCGTTGCTTGCGGTATAGAAACATTCCATCGCACAAAGGCAATGCTTGCTAATGCATTGGTTAGACCGGGCGAGACGCCCGAACTACGAAGCTCCGTGCGTCTCACGGTACGCCGCAGGAGAAACGCCTACGTGCTGCGTGAACGCGCGCGTGAAGTGATGGATGCTGCCGTAGCCCACGCCGGCGGCGATCAGCTTGATCGGGTGTTGCGTCAGCGTCAGTTCGGTCTTCGCCTTCTCCATCCGCAACTGCGTCAGGAAACGGATGGGCGAAACGCCGTAGTATTCCTTGAAGCAGCGCGCGAAGTACGAACTACTCAAGCCCGCTTTCGCCGCCGCTTCCGCATGGCCGATGCGGCGGCGAAAATTCGCCTGCAGGTAGCGGACGGCATCCTCGAGCGCCGGCAACTGCGCGCGCAAGGCCGGAGAGACTTCGCTCTGCTGCCGCTCCCGGAAAAGAAACGCGAACACATCGATCACCGCCGCCTTGATCTGCAAGCGGCTGGCGACGTCGCCGAGCGTAAATAGGCCGTGCACGCGAAAAAAGAGGCGCTCATAGACCGCCTGCCTGCGGATGCGGATGCAGACCGGCAGCGCCAGTTCTTTGGCCAGCGGCTCGAACGTGTCGCGCTTCGGCGGTGGTGAATGGCTGCCGGGTCGCTGGTTGTAATCGATCGTCGCGCTGTCGGGGCGTTCGATTAGATCGACGTGCAGATTGAGCATGTGAAAGGGCTGCCCCGCGCCGTCGAACGCATGTTCGACGCTCGGCCCGACGAAAAACAGCGTGCCGGGCGTAATCGGATAGCGCTCGCCGCGATGATAGAACGTGCCCGTCCCGTGTTTGAAGTAAAGCAGCGCGTGATCGTTGATCCAGCGCGGTTTGAGGCTGAATGCAGGCGTGGTAAAATCGTGCGCGATGCGAACGTAGGGCGAAAGTCGCGACAGCACGGAGCTCATGCGAGGAAGTGTACCGCCCTTTCCAATCTGGTGCCACGGATGCGCGGACATTTGAGCGGAGCGAAAATGTCCGTTCATCCGTGCCGTTACGCACGGAAATGGGAAGACGTAAAGCACGGATGAGCCAATTTCTTCGCTACGCTCAGAAATTCGCGCATCCGTGGCACAGACAATCGGCACATTTGCATCCGCACTCCCTTCGTGTAGACTTCCCCACTTCACTTTGAACCCTGTTGCAAATTTGCAACAGGGTTGCACTGTCCAGCCGGAGTTACCATGGGTTTCAATTGCGGTATCGTAGGCCTGCCCAACGTGGGCAAGAGCACCATTTTCAATGCGTTGACGATGACGCAGGCGGCGCAGGCGGCCAACTATCCGTTCTGCACCATCGATCCCAACGCGGGCATGGTCACCGTGCCCGACAATCGGCTCTGGGCGCTCCAGGCGATCGTCAAAACCGACCGCGTCGTCCCGACCAAGATCGAACTCGTCGACATCGCCGGCCTGGTCAAAGGCGCTGCGAAAGGATTGGGCAAGGGCAACTCCTTCCTCTCCGCGATTAAAATGGTCGACGCCGTGCTTCACGTCGTCCGCTGCTTCGATGACCCCGACGTCGTCCATGTCGATGGCAAGGTCGACCCGGTCCGCGACATCGAAGTCATCGACTTGGAATTGATCTTCAAGGACGAAGAGACCGTCAAGACCAAGCTCGACCGCTGCATCAAGCGCAAGAACGACAAGGACGCGCTGGCCGCTGTGCCGACCCTGCAGAAGGTGATGGGGCTGCTCAACGAACTGAAACCGGTCCGCGCGATGAACCTGACGCCGGAAGAAATGGTTTTCCTCGCCGACTGTCATCTGATCACCGCCAAACCGATGCTTTTTGTCTGCAACATCGGCGAGAACGACATTGCGGCCGGCGGCAACGATTACAGTAAAGGCGTCTACGCGCACGCCGCGAAGGTCGGCGCGCGCGCGACGATGATCTCCGGCAAGATCGAAAGCGAGCTCGTGCAACTCAGCGCCGATGAACGCAAATCGTTCATGGAAACGCTGGGCATGACGGAAGCCGGCGTCGACGGCCTGGTCCGCGCCGGGTACGACCTGCTGGGCCTGGCGACGTACTTCACCGCCGGTGAAATCGAAGTGCGCGCGTGGCAGATCCAGAAAGGCTGGAAAGCGCCGCGCGCCGCCGGAGTGATTCACACCGACTTCGAAAAAGGTTTCATCCGCGCGGAAGTCGCCAGCTACGACGACTACATCGCCAACAAAGGCGAAAAAGGCTGCCGCACTGTCGGCAAGCTGCGCACGGAAGGCAAGGACTACATTGTTCAAGACGGCGATGTGATGCACTTCCTGTTCAATAAGTAGTGCCGTGCTCCGGGAGCGATCCCATGCGCTACGATTTCCTGATTGAAAGCTACGAGACCGAGCGCCTGAAAGTGCTCAGCGCTTGGTCGATGTTCCGCGACGACGACCTGCCCTGGCGGCCGGCCGATCCGCAGCGCCGTGGCCGCAGTGTCCTCGAGCAGATGGTCCATCAATGCGTCTCGGAAGACCTGTGGTTCAAGACGATGCTCGGCATCGATCTCGGCAGGAAACCGCTGCCTGAAAGCGAAACGCGACTCGCATTCATCGCGACGTACGCCGACCGATCCGGCGAGCGCCTCGCGCGCCTGAAGACCGAGCCGGACGAGTGGTGGGAAGCGCGCACGCCATTTTTCGAAGTGAACCGCTCGCGCGCGTGGGTGATGACGCGGCGCATGACGCACACGTCGCACCACCGCGGGCAGCTCATCGCCTACCTGCGTATGCTCGGCCGCGACGTCTACAGCACCTACGGCCCGACGAGCGACACCGGCGGCCTGATGGCGTACAAAGCCCCGGTTGTGTATCCGTACGATGACATTGACGCTCTGCTGGAAGGCGAAGCGCACGGCGGAACCAAGCGCGCGCTGCCGGGAATTCCGAAGGACAAGCCGGTGTCCGAACGGCCTTAAAAATTCGACGAGTCAATAAAGCTGTGGCTCATGGGATTGAAATCGGACCCGAATTTCTTCGAATCGATGACCTTATTACGCTCATAGGGGTACCCACTGCCGTAGTGTTTTGATTCAATCACTTTATTGCGTTCGACCGGATATCCTTGGCCTCCGTAATTCTTGGACTCTATAATTTTATTCCGATCGTAAGGATACCCTTGTCCGCCATAGCTTTTAGATTCAATAATCGTGTTCCTCTCCGCTGGATAACCTCGACCGTAAATGTCGGACTCGAGGACCCTGTTCTTCTCATAGGGGTATCCCGATTCCAAAGTATGCGAAGATCGCGCCGCGGAGGAACTTACCGTGGTCCCTGCGCGCCAATCGCAGTCGTATTGAACCGGTTCGTCTGACGCCGTAGCGAGTCGAAAAGAAAATATACCAATGCCAAACATTAAAATTGCGAATATGCGTTTAAGCATGAAGGCCTCCTCCAAGTCCGATAAGCGGAATGCAAAGGGTCGGCCATTCAATGTTGGAGTCTAACTTCCGCTAGAGCTGCTCGAACTTGCTCCGCTGGAGCTGCTCGCTCCGCTGGAACTGCTTGCGCCGCTTGAACTCCCAACACCTGAGCTGCTTGCACCGCTGGAACTCGCTCCCGACGAACTCGACGTTGAGGTAGTGCTCGAACTACTGCTTCCGCCGCTTGAGCTGCTGCTCGCTCCGCTGGAACTGCTCGAACTCGCCCCACTTGAACTGCTGCTCGAACTTGAGCTTGAACTGGAGCTCGATCCGGAACTGGAACTCGGCGGGGGAGGCGGTGGTGGGGGAGGAGCGACCGTGGCGACCAACGTCACGCGGTAATCGTCATCAGGCAATTTTGCGCCCGGCAGATCGAGTCTCGCGGTGTCGGGTGCCGTCAGCGTGACGGATGCTGCGGGAATTGTGACGTCGTTACCGTTATCGAAGACACCGTCTCCGCCTGCGCGCACGACTTTGAAGGTGTTGACGTTGATCGTTTCGGGCTGCACCGCTTTGTCGAACGTAACCACAATGGCCGACGGTACGCCGTTGCTTCCTGGCGCCAGGGAAAAGTTGATCACACGCGGGCCGTCCACGCCGCCGCGCGAGCCGACGCCATACGTGGCTGCTGGCGCGTTGGAACTCGAGTGGAGGACGAACGCGCCGAGCGTAATCACCGCGGCTGCGGGAATACCCCCCAGCAGTGCCCACCCCAATTTGCTCAACCCCGTCGTGCTGCCCATGTCCGGTCCCTTTTACTTCTTGAACTTGCCGCTTGCTTTGGCCTTGCCAGAGTAAATGACCTGCACCGACGATTGATAGGTCGTCCCGTTTAGCACGATCGTTGCGGCAAGAGTGATCGGTTGCGCGGTTACGGTCGTCGCCGCGTTCATGCCCCAGCCAGCCGCATACGATCCCGTCAACTGCGCGGTGAAATTCAAATCGCCGCCGAACGTTTTCACTTTGGATTTGGAAGGCGTCACCGGTTTGAGCACCAGCGTGCCCACCGGAGTTTTGCCCTGTCCATTTTTATCGAGCGTAAACGTGGCTGCCGCGCCGCTGAGATTCACCGTAACTATCGCGCCGAGCGGAATGAACGCGGGCGTAACGCCGGGCAATACGCCCGAGAACTTCACCGTGTCTTTTCCGCTACGCGTGAAATTGACGGAACCGGTGATCTTGTCGATCGTGAAATTGACCGGTGCCTTCTCGACCACGACCACCACGCTGCTGCTCACCGAACTGGCACTGCTGAAGACGGTGGCTACTGCCGTGAACGATCCGGCATTTGTGTAAGTGTGCGTCGGACTGTTGCCGGACCCCTGACTGCCATCGCCAAAATCCCAGGCGCAGGTCAAGGTTTCAGACGACGTGATTTGCGCGCCGACTGCGAAGGCCACCGCCTGGCCCGTCGTCGCCGGATTCGGTGTGGCGGACGCAGCGGAAGTGATCACGGGAGACGCGGGCTGAATTTGGAACTGCGCGCTGAAATCGCCACCCGCAGAATTGTTCGCGTCGCCATCGAGAATATTGCCGTTCACGTCCGCCACCGGCGTGGTTCCGGATCCGGTCACGCGAAGCTGATAACTTCCGTTGGGCAGTTGTGCGCCGGACAGATCAAGTACCGCGGTTTTGCTGTCGGTCATCGACACGGTTGCCGGAGTAACGACGACGTCGTCACCGGTCCCAAAAACTCCGTCAGCGCCGGGCTTCAACAGCAGTACGGTGGACGTGGTTACTGTCGCTGCGTCGATGTCTTTGTTGAACTTCACGGTAACACTGAACAGCGAGCTGATCGTGGCATTTGCCGCGGGCGTCGTCTGTTGAATCTGCAACTTGGACGTGGAAAGCGCGAACGTCCGCACGTAATCGCCGCCCGGAGTGCCATCGCCGCTGGGCACACCGGTACCATTGTTCTCGCCGTCGAGCACATTGCCGTCCGTTCCGGCAACCACCACACCAGCCAGGCCTCCGACTTCCAGTGATCTCAGCTCACGGGAGTACAGGCGGACGTCGTCGATTTTTCCCGGCCAGTAATCGAAATTGGAAGTCTTGCGGCCGATGTCCATCTCCATGTTCCAGCTGTGGATCGTGCCGTCCCAGCCCGGATCGAATTGCAGCGGCTCTTGAACGCCGTTGATGTAGATGCGGAGCTGATGCGTGGCAGTGTCGGCAACCGCAGCGTAGTGATACCAACGGCCGGGCTGAATCACGGTGATGCCACGTGCGATCCGCTCGACTCCGTTGGTCTGTTCCACGCCGAACCACGTCTTGTCGTCGTGATAAATCTGACAATCGAATTGGAACTGGCTGGTTGTGTCATTCCATTTGTCCACGAACTTGCGGTCCACGCCAGACGCGGTGCTGAAGATCCACGCCGACACGGAGAAACTGGAGACGCTGACATCCGGCGAGTTAGGCACGGAAACGTAAGTCGTGCTGCCGTTGAATTGCAGTGCGCCATTGCGAATGCCAGTGGTCCAAACCGGCCCATTCACCAGATTGCCATCATATCCGTTGCCGGAACTGTCGTGCGCGACGCTGCCCGAGCCTTCATCAAAAGTGTAATGCGCCAGCGTCCCATCCGCGCCGAAGCACGGCAAAGCAAAAACCGCTAGCAGCACAAGAGAAGGTAGGCGATAGTTCACAGCGTCGTGTCTCAACTCGTGTATTCGAAGATGCAACAGTCAGAAAGTCTAAGTACGACGAGACGGCAAACAAGAAATAAGCTGAAAATTATTTTATAAACTCTGAGTCAATAACGATTTGAGCTACACATGGAGCAGCCTTGCCCTACTAATTCTATCGATCTAACCCTGGGACAAATTTGTCCCATGGTTAAAACCAGACACGTTGGGATTACAGTGGGACTTTCAGTTCTGCTCGTTTGGCGATCAACTCGGCGCGCTTTTCTTGGATCAGCGGCGTGCGCCACCAGCGCTTCAGCAGGCGCTCCAACGTACGTAGCGCCTGGTCGTGCTTGCCTTGCTGCAGCAGCGTTTGCAGGAATTCGTATTGGACTGTCGCCCCCTGATTTTCCGCTGGATCGAAGGTGCGATTGGGATCGCATTCGTCGCGGCTGTATTCAAGGTTGCTGCGCAGCTTCTTGACGAACCGCGTGGCCGCGTGCGTAGCGAGCAGACCGCTGTAGAGCGCAAACGCGTCCTCGAAGTGCACGTCGCTTTCCGCAAGCTGCGCCTTTTCATAAAGCGCACGCGCGGCTGCTTCAGCTTCGGCGCCTTCGAAATTTTCACGATAGAGGCGCTGCCACGCGGCGGCGTCAAAGGTCCAGAGCGCTTCGACGCGCGCGGGATTCATGCCTTGCAGAACCTCCGGCAGCAGCGCGGGGAATTTTGTTTTCGCGTTGGCGTCGAACTTTTCGCTGATGCCGCAGAGTTCGACGTAGACTTCAGCGGCGAGATCGGCCAGATCGGGCGCGACGGCGCGGCCACCGGTCTGCGAATTGATCTGCCGCGTCCAATATTTCTGAAAGACGAGTACGGCGCGGTCGTGGAGCAATTCGAAGCCGGGGCGGCCGTTTGTTTTTCTGAGCAGTTCGCCGATGCCGCGCAGAATTTCGTCGAGCACGGGAGCTGGAAGATTGTCGGCCAGTTCCTGCCAGAGATGGAGCAGCAACAGATATTGAATCGAACGCGCGCCCGGCGCCGTAGGACTGATATGCGACTTGAGCAGCGCCGCGATGCGATCGTACGGTTTGAGCGCGAAGAACATCCGCGCGATCACCCAGTCGGTGCCCTTGTCGGGCCAGAGTTGGTACTCCCAATTATTCCAGTTGTCCGGCGGCGGCACGAAGTCGAGTTCTTCAGGAAATCCGCGCCAGTACCGGTCGAGTTCGCGCTGAGAAAACGCGGCGAAGAGCCGTTCGCGGTACGCCGGATCCTGGCGGCGGGTCGGTTCCAGATCGACGCGGACTTCGTCGATCGAACGCATCGGCGTGGAATCCTGATTTTTGCCCTGCAGAAATTCGCCGAGCAGCGAGGTGTAACTGCCGTTGCGCGGGTTTTCCTGAATGTAAGCGAAGCAGAGATCGAAAATCTCCGGCGTGGTCAGCCCGCCCTTGGCCATCATCACCAGGCACGACTGCAACAGCCCTTCTTCGCGGGGCAGGCGCAACAGTTTCTTGAAAAAGACCAGCATGTCGCTCTTGCGGATCGTGCGATTTTCCCACGCTTCGCGCAGCAGGCGTCCGGCTTCGATCCAGTTGCCGCGGCGGATTTGTGCCATCAGCGAGGGAAGGAGGATCGACTTCTGCGCCGAAGTCTCCGCGCTGGACGAGATCCACGTCGCTCCGGTCATGCGCACGATCGTGGGAATCTGTGCGCGGACGCGCTCGTTCGAGGCGGCGAGCGTTTCAAAGTCTTTGATCCAACCGTCCAGCGGCGAACGCGGGTAGTCGGCGGCGAAACGGAAAAATAGCGTCAGCAGCAGGTCCGCGTGCGCGCCGGCGTCGGGTTCCAGTTCCCGCAGACGGGCGTATAGCGTTTCGACTTCTTCAATCGAGCCGCTGCGTTCCAGCAACTGGCGCAGGCAGCCTGCAAGTTCCGGCGCATCCACAAATGCCGCATCGCGCAGCCGCGACACAATCTCCGCGCGCTCTTCCTGCGTCGTGGCCGGATCGAGGAGCAGCTTGGCGTAGACACGGAGAATCGCGCGTCCGTTTTCGCTGGAGAGCGGAATCGCCGGGAGCGTTTGCGCGAGTACACGTTCGACGCGCGGTTCGGTTTCACGGTCGAGCCACGCGACGAGGCCGCGGTTGATCTCTGCCGCGCGGCGTTGGCGTGATGCGAACAGACCTGCGAGTGCTTCGCGCAGCGAGACGATGGTTTCCACATTCGCCGCGGCGAGCGAGGCAGCTTCGATCGTTTCGCTTTGCTCGGCATGATGGTGCTCGCAGCATTCGATGGCCATGCGCCGGACCTGCGGATTGGCGTCGCTTAGCGCGGCGATGAAAAGTGGGATCGACGGCGTTTTCTGAAGCAGTCGCAGCATCCGTACCCGCATCTGGCCGGAACGAATCGTGCGGAATGCTTCGCAAATCGCCGGCAGTAACGTGGGAAACGAAGCCAGGCGGTGGCGCATGGCTTCGAGCAGCCCGGTGCGGTCAGGGTATTTCAAAAATAGCGCGAAGAGGATTTGGAAGAGCTCCGGGTTGATCTGCGTGTTGTCGCGGAGCATTGCCGCGACCTGCTCCTGCAGAGCGGCACTGGGTTCGTTGAGCAGCAACGTTTCGAGCGCGCGGAGCGTTGCCGGTTGCAGGCGCGGCAGCAACGCGAGCTCCGAGAGTGCGCGGCCGCGGACGTCGGGAGCTTCCGCTGAATCCAGAAAGGTAACGAGCCCGGTTTGCGTGGCTTCGGCGTCGAATTTCACGAGCAGGTCGATCAGCGGCCCGCGAAATGCCGCGGGGCTGCGTGGCAGGAAGGCCAGCAGCGTCGGGAGATTTTCCGGTCGCAGCGATTTTCCCGACAGGAGTATGTCGAGTGCGATGCGCTGGTTTTTGGGGCTCAAGTCGTAAACCAGCGTGGCTAGCACGACATTTTCCACAAGTGGGCTGTGGCCGAGAAAGCCGCCGAGCTGCCCCAACGCGATGCGGCGCAGTTCGCGCTCGTCGTCGCATGCGGCGAAGTGGAGCATGCCTTTCAAGTACATCTCGCGATCGGTAAGTCGGGTGACCTCGCACGCCGCGGCGTGTTGCAAAAACGCGCGGCGCAGATCGAGCGTTTTCTCTTCCTGCGCGGCGGCCAGCAGCGTGAGCACGGCCTTTTCGCCGCGCAGTTCGTTGCGCAAGCTGGCGAGCAGTTCCAGTCGCTGCGGCGTGGGGCGGTCGACGGCGAGCACCGCTTTCAGCGCGTCGTCGGCTTTGTCGGCGTCACTCATCGGCAAACCCCGGTCCGGCGGGCTGCGGCGGATTGTCCGGCGCGTTGGCGATGCCCAGTTTTTTCATTGCGGCCGCGAGTTGATCCCGCAATGCGGCAGGAAGATCTTTGCGTGTCGCGAGCGACTTAATCAGAGCGCGCGCGGGCGGCCAGCCCAGATTTTCGAGCAGCAGCCGCGCGTACGGTTTCAGCGCCTCACCGGATCGCGTATTCATTCGTGCCGAGAATGCTGCGACGGCGGCGTCTTGGGATGAATGGGCGGTGATCAACAACGTGCGAAGCAGCGCCGGCGAAGCATCCTGGCGCTTCTCCAGAATCTGCCAGACCGCGTCCTTTAATCCTGGGAAGGTGGGATTGGCCAGCAGCGTTTGCAGATACAGATTGGGCGTGCCGGCGTTCTGGTTGAGAGTCCGGCCGACGCAAAATCGCGAAACGTCGTCGTCGACGGCGTCCTTGCTTTCGAGATAAGCAAGGATCACGCCTTCGTTCACATCGTATCCGTAGAGTCCGTACAAATTGTCGGAGCACTGCGGATTGAGCAGCGCCTTGAGCACGCGGCGCGCCTGCGCGGGCGCGGACTCGTAGTGTTCGTAGAGCGCAGGAAAAATGCCGTCGCCGCGGTGTTCGACTTCCGCGCGATGAATCCAGCTCTCCCAATCGATCTGGACATCAGCAGTGTCCAGCGCGTCTGACGCGGCGGTGTTGAAAACGTCTTCGCAGACCCGTTTGAGTTCCGACTCGCGCGCATTCGCGGCGATGAATTTCAAGCGTTCGAGCAGGGCCGCGGACTTTTCCGGCAGCGCGGCGAGTTTCTGCGCCAGCGCGAGTCGCCAGTGAAGAGAAATGTCCGGCATCAGCAGCGCCTCGACGCTTTGCGCGATCAGCGGCACGTTATCCGGAGTGGCCGGCAGCAGCAGGATCCCTTGCAGGCCCCACGTCTGGATGCCGGGGTGTGGCAGTTTCAACGCTTCGCCATAGAGCGCAACAAGTTTCGGATCGCAGAGGTTGAGCTGCGAAAGTGGTTTCAAGATCGTCGCCTTCACGCGGTCTTCTTTTTCGCGCGTGCACGCCGCGATCAGAAACTCCCGCACGGCGGCGTTCCACGGCGCGAGCGTGCCAAGTTGCGAGTAGATCTCGAGTGCGATCTCCGTCTGTAGATTGGCTTCGAGGAGCGTGGTCAGCGCCGGCACGATCTCCGGTGCGCGTTGCAGATGCGGGGCGAGTAATTTCACGATCAGCGACGCGCGGGGCACCGACGTTTCCGTCTTCAGCGCGTCCAGCAGCATGCGAATGACGGCCGGCGTTTTCGCGAGCGTGTGTTCGAAGGCGCAGATCGTAAATAAACGCACGCGGTCGTCCGAATCGGCGCTGGCCGCGTGGAGCAGCGCGTCGAGCGCCTCGGGAGTGGGCGCGCCGGTTTCCGTCAGCGCCCATGCAGCGGCGTAACGGCAGGCGGCGTCAGGATCATTGCGGAGAAGGTCGGTGGCCGCACGATTCAGTTGGATCGAGCGGTCAATGGCATGGTCGAGGACCAGCGCCTTGATGGCGGGCGGTTCCGAGACGATTAGCAGCTTTGCCAACTGCGCCGGTTGGAGCGCATCGCGTTCGAGCAGCCGTTTGACGAGGACCGTTTTGGTTTCAGCGTTGACCGCATCGAGTACCGAAATGAAGAACGCGATCAACGCGTCGGTGAGCTCGCCGATACTCAGCAGCATCGCCAGGATCCGTCGCGCCACGCGGTCGTCGCGCTGCGCTCGATAAGCGTCGACTAGTGGAGGTATGATCTTCGGATTCTGCGGCGCGATGCGCGTGAGGCAATAGAGCGCCCATTCGCGCGCGTCGGGCTGATTCAAGCAGCTCAACAATTGGGTCACGCACGCGTCGCTGTCGGGGATCTGGCGGAAGTCGAGCTTGGCCAGTTCGCGCAGCAGCGTTTGGCGCTTGCCCTGATCGGTTTCGGTCGCGAGGAGTTCAATCCAACGCGCGGCGACGCGCGGGTCGGCTACGGATTTGGCGGAAAGTTGCAGCAGGGACGAACTCGTCTCGGCGTCGCCGGCGGCATAGAGTTCCAGCGTCGTCAGCGCGCGAAGCACGGTCTTCTCGCGGCGCTCGCGAATCGCCTGGACGTGTTCCATGTCGGCTGCCTCGAAAAGTCGAAATGCAAATGAGGGAACGCCTGCCTGATGTAACAAGCAGCGCCATTCATTCCAGCGCTCTTTCGTAGTCCGGGCGTCCCGCCCGGTCTGCGACGGACGGGCCTATCATAGAAGAGACGGAATGTCGCAAGAAGGTTACGGCCATTTCAGGATGACCGGGCGGGGACGCACGGACTACAAAAAAACGGCCCGGACATCGTCCGGGCCGTCTCAATTCAAACAGCCTCGTCAGCTTAGAACGACTTCGCCAGCGTCGTCGCGCCCATCAGATATTTATCGATGCCATGCGCGGCGTTGCGGCCTTCGGCGATGGCCCAGACGACCAGCGACTGTCCGCGGGTCATGTCGCCGGCGGTGAAGATGCCGGAGATCGAGGTCATCTTATTGTCGTCAGCGAAGACGTTGCCGCGTTCGGTGAGCTTGACGCCCAGCTGCGCGAGCATCGTGTTCTTCTCCGGTCCGACGAAGCCCATCGCCAGCAAGACCAGATCGGCGTCGAGCGAGAATTCGCTGCCGGGAACCGGTTCGGGCTTCGGTGGTCCGCCCGCGGGATTCGGCACCCAGTTCAGGCGCACGGCGTGGAGCTGCTTCACAACACCGTTTTCGCCGGTGAGCTTGGTGGTCTGGATACTGTAGTCGCGGCATTCCATTTCTTCGTGCGCCTGCGACGAGCGCCAGATGTTCGGCCACTGCGGCCAGGGGTTGTTGACGCCGCGTTCCTTCGGCGGCATCGGCAGCAGTTCGTACTGCTTGATCGACTTGGCGCCCTGGCGCGTGGCGGTGCCGAGGCAGTCGGCTCCGGTGTCGCCGCCGCCCAGGATCACGACGTGTTTGCCCGTCGCCAGGATCTGGTCGGGGACTTTGTCGCCGTGCTGGATCTTGTTGGCCTGCGGCAGGTACTCCATGGCGAAGTACGTGCCTTTCAGTTCGCGGCCGGGCACGGTCAGATCGCGTGCCTGGGTCGCGCCGCCGCAGAGGGCGATGGCGTCGAAGTTCTTGCGCAGTTCCTCAATCGGGTGCGTAACGCCGATGTGCGCGTTGACGACGAACTTCACGCCTTCGGCTTCCATCTGCTTCATGCGGCGGTCGATCTGGCGCTTTTCCATTTTGAATTCAGGAATACCGTAGCGCAGCAACCCGCCGATGCGGTCGGCGCGTTCGAAAAGCGTGACGTCGTGGCCGACGCGCGCCAACTGCTGCGAGCAAGCCATGCCGGCAGGACCCGAGCCGATCACGGCGACCTTCTTGCCGGTCTTGTGATGGGGAATCTGCGGAACGATCCAGCCTTCGGCCCAGGCGCGATCGACGATGGAGACTTCCATCTGCTTGATCGTCACGGCCGGTTCGTTGATGCCCAGCACACACGCGGCTTCGCAAGGCGCGGGACAGATGCGACCGGTGAATTCCGGAAAGTTATTGGTGAGGTGGAGGCGATCGATCGCTTCGCGCCAGCGGTTGCGATAGACCAGGTCGTTCCAGTCAGGGATGATGTTCCCCAGCGGGCAGCCGATGTGGCAGAACGGCACGCCGCAGTCCATGCAGCGCGCGGCCTGCTTTTTCAAGCTCTCATCGGGGAAGGGGAGGTAGACTTCCTTCCAATCCTTGATGCGCTCTTCGACCGGCCGCCGTTTCGGCAATTCGCGGGTCGCTTCCATGAATCCTGTCGGCTTGCCCATCTTTGCACCTATCCCCTTGCACACTTTTCCAAAATCGTCGCCCGAAAGCCGGGCGCCAGGAGCTTACTCCCCCGCCGCCACCGTCGCGCTGGCCATCTTCTCGCGCAGTTCCTTCTGCACGCGCTTGAACTCGATCGGCATCACGCGCACGAACTTCGCCGAACTCTTCTTCCAGTTCGCCAGGATGTCCCGGGCCAGCGAGCTGCCCGTATATCGCTGATGTTTCTCGACGAGGTCCTTGATCGTCTCCAGGTCTTCGGATTCCAGCGCTTCCACTTCCACCATGCCGGTGTTGCAGCGTTTGCTTAAACTTCCGTCTTCGTCGTAAATGTACGCGATGCCGCCGCTCATGCCCGCGGCGAAGTTGCGGCCGGTCTTGCCCAGCACCACCACGCGGCCGCCGGTCATGTATTCGCAACCGTGATCGCCGACGCCTTCCACCACCGCTTGTACGCCGGAATTGCGGACACAGAAGCGTTCGCCGACCTTGCCGCGCAGGTAGATTTCACCGCTGGTCGCACCGTAGCCGATGACGTTGCCGGCGATGATGTTGTCCTGCGCCGGGAACGACGCCTTGCGCGAGGGCTTCACCGTGATGCGGCCGCCGGAGAGTCCCTTGCCGACGTAATCGTTGGCGTCGCCTTCCAGATTCATCGTCATGCCCTTGGGCACAAACGCGCCGAAGCTCTGACCGGCAGAGCCGGTGAAGTTCAGCGTGATCGTGTCGTCGGGCAGGCCGTCGTAGCCGTGGCGGCGTGTCAGTTCGCTGCCCAGCATGGTGCCAACGGTGCGGTTGACGTTGCGGATCGGCACGTCGAGCGTGACGGGCTTGCCGCTTTCCAGCGCGGGGGCGCAGCGCTGGATGAGACTGTTGTCCAGCGCCTTGTCGATGCCGTGGTCCTGCGCGATGACTTGATGCAGCGGCGAGCCGTTCTTCGGGATGGGCTTGTGGAAGATCTTCGAGAAGTCCAGGCCCTTGGCCTTGTAATGCGCAATCGCCTTGCGCGTGTCGAGCAGTTCGACGTGGCCGACCATTTCCGTGACGGTGCGGAAGCCCAACTGCGCCATGATCTCGCGCAGTTCTTCAGCGATGAACATCATGAAGTTGACGACGTGTTCAGGCTTGCCGGCAAACTTCTTGCGCAGTTCGGGATTCTGCGTCGCGACGCCGACCGGGCAGGTGTCGAGATGGCAGACGCGCATCATGATGCAACCCGACGCCACCAGCGGCGCCGTGGCGAAGCCGAATTCTTCCGCGCCCAGCAGCGCGGCAACGGCGACGTCGCGGCCGGTCTTCAACTGTCCGTCGGCCTGAACGACGATGCGGCTGCGCAGGTCGTTGAGCACCAGCGTCTGCTGCGTTTCGGCCAGGCCCAGTTCCCACGGAGCTCCCGCGTGCTTGATCGAGGTCAGCGGCGACGCGCCGGTGCCGCCGTCGTGGCCGGAGATCAGCACGACGTCGGAATGCGCCTTCGCCACGCCGGCGGCGACGGTGCCGACGCCGACTTCGGCGACAAGCTTCACGCTGATGCGTGCGCGCGGATTGGAGTTCTTCAGATCGTGGATCAGCTGCGCCAAATCCTCGATTGAATAAATATCGTGATGGGGCGGGGGGGAAATCAGCCCGACGTACGGTGTCGCGTGGCGCGTTTTGGCGATCCACGGATACACCTTATGAGCGGGCAACTGGCCGCCCTCGCCGGGTTTGGCACCCTGCGCCATCTTAATCTGCAGTTCGTTGGCTGAAACCATGTACGCGCTGGTCACGCCGAAGCGCGCCGACGCCACCTGCTTGATTGCACTGTTGCGCCAGTCGCCGTTGGGGTCGCGCACGAAGCGGTCGTAATCTTCGCCGCCTTCGCCGGTATTGCTCTTTCCGCCGATGCGGTTCATGGCGATGGCGAGATTTTCGTGCGCTTCCTTACTGATCGAGCCGTAGCTCATGGCGCCCGTCGCGAAGCGTTTGACGATCTCCGACGCCGGTTCCACTTCCGTGATCGGCACCGGCGTGCGGCCTTCCAACTTGAAGTCGAACAGACCGCGCAGCGTACACAGGCGCTTGGACGTATCGTCGATTGACTTCGAGTACTCCTTGAACGTCTTGTAATTTCCGGCGCGGACTGCGTACTGCAGTTTGTGAACCGTCTCGGGATTAAAGAGATGGTACTCGCCTTCGCGGCGCCATTGGTACTGGCCGCCGACGTCGAGCGATTCGACCGGCACGTCGCGGTTGGGGTAGGCGCGTTCGTGGCGCGACAGCGTTTCTTTGGCGATCACGTCGAAGCTGATGCCTTCGATTCGCGTAGCCGTGCCGGTGAAGTAGCGTTCGACGAATTCCTTGTTCAAGCCCACGGCTTCGAAAATCTGCGCGCCGCGGTAGCTCTGGATCGTGCTGATGCCCATCTTGGACATCACTTTCACGCAGCCCTTCTTGATGCCCTTGATGAAATTCTTGACCAGCGTCTTGTGATCCGGGGCGTTGTTGAGCATGCCTTCACGCGCCATGTCGTCGAGTGTTTCGAAGACGAGGTACGGGTTGACTGCGCCGGCGCCGTAGCCCAGCAGCAGCGCGAAATGATGGACTTCGCGCGGTTCGCCGGATTCGACGATCAGCCCGACCTGCGTGCGCATGCCGTTGCGGACGAGATGGTGATGCACGCCGGCCGTCGCCAGTAGCGCAGGCACGGCCGCGTGGTCGGCGTCGACGCCGCGGTCGGAGAGGATGATGATCTTGTAGCCGTCCTTGATCGCCTGCACGGATTTTTCGCACAGATCGTCGACGGCCTTGCGCAGCCCTTCGCCGCCATCTTTCACCTCGAAGGTCATCGAGAGCGTCTTGGTCTTGTAGCCGTGGATCGAGAGGTGCTTGAACTTCGCCAGTTCATCGTTGTCGAGAATCGGTGACTGCACCTTCACCTGGCGGCAACAATCCGGTCCCGGCTTGAGAATGTTACCTTCCGGTCCGATCGACGTCGCGACGGATGTGACGAGTTCTTCGCGGATGGCGTCGAGCGGCGGGTTGGTCACCTGCGCGAAGAGCTGCTTGAAGTAGGCGTACAGCGGCTGCGGCTTGTCGGAGAGCACGGCCAGCGGCGTGTCCGTGCCCATCGAGCCAATCGCTTCTTCGCCGTTTGTCGAAAGCGGCGGCAGGATGATTTTCAGGTCTTCGAGCGTGTAGCCGAACGCCTGCTGGCGCTGGAAGACGGTGTGATGATCCGGTTCCGGAACGTGCGGCGCTTCCGGCAGATCTTTAAGGTCGACGAGGCTTTCCTTCAGCCATTTGCCATAGGGCAGGGCGGTGGCGATGCAGCCCTTGATCTCCGAGTCATCGACGATGCGGCCCAGGCGGAGGTCGATGAGGAACATCTTGCCCGGCTGCAGACGGCCTTTCTGAACCACGTTTTCCGGCAGGATATCCGGGAGCACCCCGACTTCGGAGGCCATCACCACGCGGTCGTCAGTGGTGACGTAGTAGCGCGACGGGCGCAGCCCGTTGCGGTCGAGCACCGCGCCGATCACCTGTCCGTCGGTGAACGCCACGGAAGCCGGTCCGTCCCAAGGCTCCATCATGCAGGAGTGGAATTCGTAGAAGTCCTTCTTCTCCTGGCTCATGCTCTCATGCCCGCTCCACGCTTCCGGGATGAGCATCATCATCGCGTGCGGCAGTGAACGGCCGCACATCACGAGCATCTCCAGCGCCTGGTCCAGAATCGCGGAATCCGAACCGCGTTCGTTGACCACGGGAACGATGCGCTTCATTTCTTCGGGCGTGAAGAACTCCTCGCAGGCAAAGAGCGCTTCGCGTGCGCGCATCCAGTTGATGTTGCCGCGGAGCGTATTGATTTCGCCGTTGTGCGCGAGGTAGCGGAACGGATGCGCCAGACTCCAGCTCGGGAACGTGTTGGTGCTGAAGCGCTGATGGACCAGCGCCAGCGCCGAATCCATCTCCGGGTCGAGCAGATCGGGAAAGTAGCTTTCCATCTGGTCGGCGATCAGCATGCCTTTGTAGATGATCGTGCGGCACGACAAGCTGGGCAGGTAGAAGAATCCCTTCTGGCTCAGGTTGGACTCGCTGGCAGCGTGGCCGGCGTCCTTGCGGATCAAGAACAGACGGCGTTCAAACGCGTCTTCGGTCTCCGCTTTCGTGCCGCGGCCGATGAACACCTGGCGGATGACGGGCTCGGCGTCGATGGCGCTTTGGCCAAGTTTCCGGTTATCGGTGGGGACGTCGCGCCAGCCGAGCACCTTTTGCCCGGCGTTGACGACTGCCTTTTCGAATAATTTCACCATCTGGTCACGTTGTGCAGCATCCTTCGGAAGAAAGACCATTCCGACGCCGTAGTGACCGGGTTCAGGAAGCGCAAAACCCAACTTCGAGGCTTCGCGCTTAAAGAATGTATGGGGCACTTGGATCAAGATGCCGGCGCCGTCACCCGTGTTGACTTCGCAGCCGCAAGCTCCGCGATGCAAGAGATTTACAAGGACTTGGAGTGCGTCGGCCACGATCTGGTGTGATCGTTTGCCCTTCAAATGCGCGACGAAGCCGACGCCGCAGGCGTCGCGTTCGTTCTCCGGGTCGTACAATCCCTGCGCGGGTGGCAAACCAATGTGCTGATCCATGCTCTTCCCCTTCTTTTCTTCCGGCTTTCCGACTTTTCCTGCCCGTTTCGAGCCGTTCCTGCCTACTTGTTTAGCGCAAAGACCCGTCCACCTGTGGAGGGTAGGCTAAAATCAAACAAACCCATTTTTTCGGTGGAGCCACGATGCAAAAGGTTGCTTCGTGTAAGCCCACTGCGTAGATAACCTACGAAGATTAAGCTTGTATACGAAAATGGTTATAATTCACGCTAAATTTAACAATATACTCACTATTAGAAATACTAATATCAGTAAAGTTCGACCGCACAAGTGCAGCGGCAAAAACGACTTACTGATAATCTACCGCGACTGACCACTCGCGATCGTGATGCAGACCGGGATTCTTCAACCAATCGTCATGCCGTCTTCACACGGCGTCTGGTTTGGCCGGTGTCTCTTTAGTTTCACTGATTTGAGGCACTGCTGCTGGAGTTTCGGGAGCGGACAGCGCGGCCGGAGATTCAGCGGGAGCGGCCGCGGCAGGTTCAGCAATCGCAGGCGCAACACGTTCAACGGGCTTCGGCGTTTCAGCAGGTCGCTCAGGAACCGAATTGGAAACGAGCGTGGCAACTGAAACGGGTACAGGTACTGAAGCAGGGATCGCAGCCGCAACCGGCAGCGTTTCCGGAGCGCTCTTGCGCAGCGGTTCGGAGATCACCATCAGGAACATCGCGATGAACAGGAACGCCAGTGCCAGTAGCCCCAGGGTGTGGGCGTCGCCGAAATGAATGACGGAATCTGCGCCGGTCGCCACGGTGCCGAGCACCGAATCGCGCTGCGCTTCCTGCACGCGGCGATGAATGTCGGCGGCGAGCAATAATGCGCCCATCGCGCCAGCGCCGGATCCCAGGAGTAGAACGTGACGGAGGCGCATCGGTCGGTTCCCGAGCGGGAATGGAACTGGGATAAAATAAAACCTGCAGGCGGGACGCCTGCGCCACAATTTTCATCCGACAGAGCGGATCAATTGTAGCGCAGACGTCCCGCCTGCAGCAGAGCAGCAGCTTACGCCTTGGCCGGCGCAGCCTCTTCTTTTTCCTTGTTCTTCTTTTCCTGCTTGGCGGGAACCGAACCGGCGGCGCGGGGCTTGATGCCGCCTTCGATGTTCTCGGCCAGGCGCGTGGCCTTACCGACGCGGTCGCGCAGGTAGTAGAGCTTCGCGCGACGCACCTTGCCGCTCTTCTTGATGTCGACCTTGTCGATCATCGGGCTGTGCAGCGGGAAGACGCGTTCCACGCCTTCGGTGCCGACGAGGCGGCGCACCGTGAACGATTCGTTGAGCTTGCTGCCGCGGCGGGCGATGACGATGCCGGTGAAGATCTGAATGCGTTCCTTTTCGCCTTCGGTGATCTTGACGTGGACGTCGACAGTGTCGCCGATGCGGAAGGAGCGGACGCGGTCGTTCTTCATTCCCGTCTGCGCCACCAGTTCCATGTAGTCTTTCTTGGCCATGATTATCAGTCCCTTTCTTTCTTCAGGTCTTGCGAGTGCTTTTTTAAGCTTCCAGTTCAAGTTTCATTCAGCAGGTCCGGCCGGTGTTCTTCGGTCATCTTGCGCGCCTGTTCGCGCCGCCAGGCTGCGATCTTTGCATGATCGCCGCTGACCAGCACGTCCGGCACCGCCAGGCCTTCAAACACCGCCGGGCGCGTGTACTGCGGATACTCCAGCAATCCGTCATTGGCAGGAGCGAACGATTCGCTGACCACCGATTCAGAGTCGCCAAGCACACCCGGCAGCAGCCGCACCACCGCGTCGATCACCACCAGCGCCGGCAGTTCACCGCCGGTAAGAACATAATCGCCGATCGACAGCAGTTCCGGCTGGAGCACATCGATGATGCGCTCGTCGTACCCTTCGTAATGCCCCGCGACAAAGATCAGCCGGGAGGCGGACGATAATTCGCGTGCGTGCTGCTGGTTGAAGACCCGTCCTCGCGGACACATCATCACCAGCCGTCCCGGATCAGCAGGTTCCTGATCGCGGACCGCGCGGACTGCCGCGGCCACCGGTTCCGGCTTCATCACCATCCCCGGTCCGCCCCCGTAGGGCCGGTCGTCGACGGTTCTGTGCCGGTCGGTCGTGAAGTCCCGCAGGTTGGTCACGACGGGCTTTAAGAGGCCCTTCTCCTGCGCGATCTTCAGCATCGACTCGTTGAGCACTCCCGTAAACATCCCGGGAAAGAGCGTAATGATGTCGATGCGCATGGACGCTCGCGAAGTCCCGCTGCGGCGTTACTTCTTAGCCGGCAGGGGCTTCTTTTCCTTCTTCTTCTTGGGCTTCGGCGTCGGCTTGTTGTTGTACTGCAGGCCGCGCTTGCGGAGCAGATTGATCACGGCTTCCGACGGCTGGGCGCCCAGTGCGGTCCAATGCTTCACGCGCTCGAGATTGACCACGACGGCCTTCTCCGGCAGCGGTTCGATCGGATCGTACGTGCCCAGCTTCTCGAGGTAGGCGCCCTGGCGCTTCACCCGCACGTCAGCCACCACGATGCGGAAGTACGCACGGTTGCGTCTTCCCAATTTCTGTAAACGGATCTTTACCACTCGGCATTTCCCCTTTCACAACAGGCCGGCACTCTTTGCCCGCCTAGACCCGAAGGTCTTTCTTACTCCCAGTTCAGCGCCCGGAGTAAGTTCCGGTGCAACGCTCGGACGGGAGAGTCCGGAAAACTACTAATCATGAATGATGATTGATGAACTATGAATGAACGGCCCGGATTCATAATTCATCAATCATCGTTCATAATTATCTTCTGTTCTTTTTCTTGTTCGCCTTCTCCTGCTTGCGGCGTTTCTTGATCGCTTTCCGTTCGTCGGCGCTGAGCGTCTTCACCCCGCCCGGGCCGGCGGCGCCGGGGACCATGCGGTCGACGAACTTGGCGGCTTTCGTGAAACTGGACAGATGCTTGGTGACGTTTTCGAATTCCTTGAGCAGATGCGCGACGTCGTTGACCGTCGTGCCGGATCCCGCCGCGATGCGCTTCTTGCGGCTGGCTCCGATGATCTGCGGGTTGCGCCGCTCTTCCTGCGTCATCGAGCAGATCACCGCTTCGACCGTGCCGAACTGTTCATCGGAGCCATCGAGTTCCTTCAACTGCGCGAACCCGGGGATCATGCCCAGCAGGTCCTTGAACGAACCCATCTTCTTGACGGCGCGGAGCTGCGTCAGGAAGTCGTCGAGGGTCAAGGTGTCCTTGACCATTTTCTCCTGGAACGCCGCCGCTTCGTCCTTGTTGATGACCGCCTGCGCCTTTTCGACGAGGCTGACGATGTCACCCATCCCGAGGATGCGCGTGGCCATGCGTTCGGGGTGGAATTCTTCGAGCGCGCCGAGCTTTTCGCCGACGCCGACGAACTTGATCGGCTTGCCGGTGATGTGCTTGACCGAGAGCGCCGCGCCGCCGCGTGAATCGCCGTCGAGCTTGGTCAGGATCACGCCGGTGATCGGCAGCTTTTCGTTGAAGACCTTGGCCGAATTCACCGCGTCCTGGCCGACCATGCTGTCGACGACGAGGAACACTTCGTCCGGCTGCGTGACTTTCTGAACTTCGGCCAGCTCGTTCATCAGCGGCTCGTCGATCTGCAGACGGCCGGCGGTGTCAAGGATCACGACGTCGCGGTTATTGGCCTTGGCGTAGGCGATGGCTTTGGCGCACAGTTCCGGCGGCGCGAGACCTGGCTCGTTGAAGACCGGCGTCTCAAGGCTCTCGCCGAGCACTTTCAACTGTTCGATCGCGGCCGGGCGCTGCAAGTCGGCGGCGACCAGCAGCGGACGCTTGCCCTTGCTCTTGAGGTACATCGCCAGCTTGCCGCAGGTCGTGGTCTTTCCGGATCCCTGCAGACCGGCCATGAGAATGATTGTCGTCGCGCCTTCGGCGGTCTTGTAATTCACGCGCGCGTCGACGGGGCCCATCAACTGGATGAGTTCGTCGTGGACGACTTTGACGAGCTGCTGCGACGGTTCGACGGCCGTCAGGACATCGGAACCGATGGCCTTGGCCGTGACTTTTTCGATGAACGCCTTGACCACCGGCAATGCGACGTCGGCTTCCAGCAGCGCCATGCGGACGGTGCGGAGGCCTTCTTTAACATCGGCTTCGGTGAGTTTCCGGCCTTTGCCTCGGACCTTGTTGAAGAAGGTGCCGAGCGAGTTGGTCAAACTTTCGAACACGTACTCTCCCCCGACAGCAACAACATCCGCGTGAAGACGGAATAAAGGTCAAAACAAAAAAAGCCGCAACCACCGCCACGCCATCCCCTTAAGCGTAACGGAATGCGACAGAACGGACCCTTATAACGGCAAGTCCGGCGCGGTGCAAGGCAGAGTTGGCAAAACGTGGGGGGCGCCACGGTGAGGTGCTGAACTCAATTTTTGCTCCATGCCTTCAACAGTGTCTCAAGCCGTCCCGCTGCCTTCACGTATTTGGCAATGCGAGGTCCTACGCCGATCACAAACCCTTGGAATCCAGAGTGCACAGTCCACCTACTTAGAGTTGGATCGTTGGCAACAGGTACGATCTCATGTCCAACTTTCAACACGTATTTATAACCGCCCCATGTATGCCTAAGATTCACGCCTGGCAAGCTAAGTTGCCTCAATTGCTCCAGCCTCGTTTCATTTTGCGGAACAAGATCCCACCACGGCCAGAAGAATCCTCGACGGAAAATGGCACTTCCGTCGATAGAAGCGTTGAGGAGAATCTCGATTCGATACGGCAGCAACAAGCCGACACTCATCGGAAATATGGCGGTGAAGGTGACACCGCAAGCATGCCCGCTGACGGTCATGATTTGTTCTACGGGATAGGCGTCGAGCAGCGTAAAGAATCGTTCACGATCTGTAACTTTGTTTACGCGTATGTGTTCGACCTGCCAATCGGTCGAATCCAGCCCGGACAGGTCTTTAGCCGCGAAGTTGAGTATCTTATTAAAACGGTAGATGTTTCCTTCGGAAGAATAGCGAGCCAGTTTCTCATGCAATGCCATTTTCCCGTCGTCCCTCATTCTGCATTCGTGCGATTGGATGTGGCGCATTATCTCCGTTTTTCTCATCCCTCGCAATGGAACGCTTCGCGGGATACGCACAGCTTAAGTCGATTCGTATAGGTAAAAAAATTTTCTCCCTCGTTTCCGTCCTCTCTGCGCTGAGGTAAAGTGTCCAATACTCGGGAGATTGCATCAATGATGGGGCAAACCGACGAAACTTCCGCGCGACACCACTACCAGCTGAGCCTCCAGTCGTTGCTCGTACTGGGCTGCGTCGTGGCTGCGTTCGCCTGGGGCAACCTCACGATGCGCGTCATTTCCGAGAAGGTCATGACGCGTTCCGGCGTCACTCACGCTCTGCGCGAAAGCGGTCTGGGCTGGCCTTGGGCGTGGCAGCATCGCAGTCGTTTGGAAGTGGACTTGACCGACAACAAGAAAATCGGCGGCTACAGCAGCGACTTCGACGAGACTCCCACTGAATGGGGTCCGCTGGCGGCCGATGTGGGCGTGGGGTTGGCGCTTGCCGTCGTGGCCGTATTGGCGTGCGAACGGATCGTGCGTCGCACACGAAAAGGCGCAGCACCTGCTTTCGAATCGAAACCCCTCTTAGCCCCGACCGTCAAATTTACCCGCCGCAGAGCTGCGGTGGTTTTGGGCTGCGTGCTGTTACTCGCGTTGGCGGCGCATATGGTTTACGACGGTCAGTACGAGTTGCACCGGTTGCGGAACGGCGAGAAGAACATCGTCTTCTGCGAACTGGACGTCCACCTCAATCACTACGAAAACATCAGCACCATCGGCGACGCCGTCCGCCGGGGAGTGAGCTCACAGTTCATCTACGCAGCGTTACTGGCCATGGTGGCGATTCTCGCTTTGAAGCAGCGCTTCACACTCAAAGCGTTGTTCCTCTCCGGCATTTTAGTGGCAGTGTCTGGATTGGCGCCTTTAATGATTACCGTCCACGCGCCGACCACGGCTTATATGAGAATTCACCTCAACGTGCCGCCCAGCGCTCAGGCGTTCGATCAGATGCGCCCGCAACTGCAGCCAGAAGTGGTCTTCGCAAAAATGCCGGCGGTGCTCAGTAATTCCATCGCGATCAATCCGTCGACGGCAATCCAGAACTTCAAGCTGGAAGCGCCAATGGCGTTTGATAAGTCAGTTTACGCATCCATGACGCTCGTTTTCGATCCCAGCCTTTCAAAGACGCAGATTGAAACGATCCTGGATTACTACTGGCACTACTACCGCACGCTGACTCTGGAAAATACAACCGAACACATTCCGGATTCCATCGTCCTGTACGAGAACCTGACGAAGTCTCAATGGACCAAGGGTTACGAAGCCGAATGGGACGCCGAATGGAAGCGCGCGAAAGCCGCGGTGACGGCAGTGGCAAGCGACAACGCGAAGCAGTAAAAATCAGCGCATGTCCAAATTCAAATTCTGCCCCAACTGCGCGACCGCGGTGGCCGATCGCCAGATCGACCACCGCCGCCTGCCGGCATGCCCGAATTGCACCTTCATTGACTGGCGCAACGCCAAGCCCTGCGCCGGCGCGCTCGTGATCCGCGAGGGCAAAGTCCTGCTGGTGAAGCGCGGTATTGAACCCGCCAAAGGGCACTGGGATGTTCCCGGCGGCTTCATGGAAGCGCATGAAACCCCCGAGCAGGCCACGATTCGCGAACTGCGCGAAGAAACGGGCTTGGTCATCACCGATCTCATTTACCTGATCGCGGTGCCCGATATTTACGGCGAAGTTCCCGCCAACGGCGTCGAGCCGGATTTCACACTGAACATCTATTTCACCGCGCGAGCCGAGAGTGGCGATCCTGTTGCGGCAGACGACGCCGCAGAAGTCCGCTGGTTTCCGCTCGATGCGCTGCCCAGCGACACCGAACTGGCGTTCCCTCATCAACGCAGCGTGATGCAAGCCTTGCGTGACACGCGCCACTGAATCCTGCCAACAGACGTGACACCGCCGCCTGCACGGCTATGTTGAATGCCGAAACTGTCTTGTCGAAGGAGTCATCCATGTACAGGCGTCTAAAGCTCGGTTCGCTAACGGTCGTACTGCTCGCGGCAAGCACGGCGTTCGGAGCAGATGCACCGGACCCGGTCGCGCCTCCGCCTGCCACTGCGCCTGCGGCTTCCGGCGCCGCGCAAAGCTGGAACGGCTCCCTGACGACAAAGGGCCTGAGCGCCAAGGACGGCGTCGTTGCGTTGATGTCGATCACGACCGGCGATAAAGTCGAATGGGTTGATCTCAAGGCCACCGGCGATGCGGCGAAAAAGCTCGATGACCTCGCCACGCAGCACGCCAAAGTCACCGTGACTGGCACACGCACGGCCGAGGGCATCACCGTCACTCAAGTCGGTGATGATGCCGTGATTCCGAAGGCCAAGGGTAAGAAGAAAAAATAATACCGAGGGAGATTCCCTGCTGATGAAACCCATTCTGCGAAGCGCGGTGCTGTTGGCGGTTGTCTTTTCGCTGAGCCTCGTGGCGGCAGACGGTCCCTTCAACGGCCCCGTCTGCAGTGGCGTGTGGAAGTCCATCAAGAGCGGGCATGAACTGGTCTATTTAGAAGGCAACCGCCTGCTCGACTGGGAGCCATCGTCCGGTCACTACCGCATCTGGCGTTACGACCGCGAGCGCAGCGGCAAAGCCGATCCGCTTCCCGGCGGCCCCGTGGTTGAAGGTACGTGGAAAAGTATCGCCGATGGCCATCAACTCGTATACATGGGCGGCGACCGGATTCTCGATTGGGAACCGGAAACCGGCAGCTACCGCATCTTCGCCTACGATCGCAGCATTGCGGGAAATCGCGACCCGCTCACCGGAATTGACGTGGAAGGCAAGTGGGGCTCGATCAATGCCGGACACACGTTGATTTACATGGGCGGCGACGCGGTCCTCGATTGGGTCGAGGAGACCGGACACTATCGGATCTGGTTTTACGACCGCGAAAAGAAGGGCGCCGACGATCCGTTTCCCGGCAAGCCCATCGCGGAAGGCACGTGGAAATCGATCAAGGCCGGCCACCATCTGATGCAATTCGACGGCGACCGTGTGCTCGATTGGGAAGATTCCGGCCGCTACCGGATCTGGGCTTATGACATGACGCAGCGCGGCGCGGAAGATCCCTTCCCCGGCAAGCCGCTGGCAGAAGGCGAATGGCCGCACGCCGCCCCGGGTGTCAGCTTCCATTACATGGACGGCGACCGCATTCTCGAATGGAATTCCCAAACCGGCGCGTACCAGGTCTGGAGCTTCGAGCAGCGTCTGGATGAAATCAACGCCGCGGACAACAACGCCGCCATAGAAGACGCCGCCGCCGTAACCGCCGCGCGCGCCAAGGCCGCCGAGAACGCGCGCGAACTCGAGAAAGCCCGCCGCGAAGCCATCGCGCAGGCTCAGGAAGATTTGAAAGATGAATTGGAACTGGAGCGCGCCCAGGACGAACTGGCCGCGATCAAGGCCAAACAGCAGCAGGAAGACGCCGCTGTCACCCGCGCCCGTGAAGAAGCGCAGCGCAAGTACGAGATCGAACGCGCCAAGCGTGAAGTAGCCAAAGCGCGTCAGGAACAGTTTCTCGCCCAGCAGCGCGCCATCGCGCTGACGCGGCAGGGCGTGGTCGCCTTTCACAATCCGCTGGCGACGTCTTCGCAGTATATCTCGATCGTCTGCCGCTGGAAATTATGGGACGGCTCGTACACGCGCTGGGCTCAAGGCAAAATTCCTGACGGCAAAGGCTGGTTCTACACCTGTCCGGGCGCCGTGAGCTTCCAGGTGAAATTCTCCAGCTCCGCTGGCGGCGAGAAAAACTACGCCCTCGAAGCCAACCAGATCCCCAGCGACGCCAAAGCCACCTTCGAAGACGGCCGCAGCTACACGTTTTTCTTCAAGGAACGCAATTGGTTGGACCTGTTCAAAGGCAAGCCGAAGAAGTAAGTGGTGCTTTCTAACCACATGGCCAATTGGCCATGTGGTCGGATTTCAGCGCGTCAAACGATCAAACGTGAAATTGAAGAGCATGCCCTCCCGCTGCTCACCGAAGCGGACCCGCACGGCCAGCGACAGAGGCATCGGAAATCCCACTGGAACCTCGCCGGACAGAAATGCCCCGTCCGCGTAGCGGCTCAGGTCCACTTTCACCGGCGCATTCTTGTTCTGAATGAATTCCGCGCTCGCGGAGCAGGTTTCTTTCAGCGGTTCGGTGAAGTTGTCGTACACATAGAGTCGGAATTCAGTAGCGGAAATCAAAACGCCTTCAACGTGATGAAAGCCATCCTGTCCCATGAAGAAGACACCGCCATGCCGCGGCCGGTGGTTACTGTGTTCAATCCGGCCGTCGCGAATTTCATACAAGCGGTAATGGCAGACAGGACATTTCTCCCCGGCCGCACTGGGATAAATTTTGCCGTGCTGGCAATCTTTGGGGCAGATGTACATCCGCGGTGTAGCCCCGTCCCGGACATTCGCGGCGACAAATGTTTCGGCATACCGCACCAACTCGCCGACCTCGATAGTCGCCTCTTCGCAATCCAATGTGATAATTTGTGGTGCTTGGATTTTGAGTGCATGCGGCCGGTCGTACGCCTGCGCGGCGAGATTCGGCGCCTGGCTCCAGCCGCAGACTAAGATTAGCGCACAGAGAGCGATCAGCGCAGGGCGTATGTTTACCATGACGCTGTGCTCTTGGAGTTCACGTTTTCGTGATCTTCACGTCCTCGCTCACCGCTTCGCTGTATAGCGACAGCGTGGAGGACATCATCGCATCGAGGTCGTAATTCTCGACGGCCATCTTGCGCGCGGCATCGCCGATGCGGGCCGCGAGTTCCGGGTCGGTCAGCAGATTGCAGATGCGCCCGGCCAGCGCTTCGTGATCGCCGATCGGGACGATGAATCCCGTTTCGCCGTCGCGTACCAGCGACAATATTCCGCCGGCCGCGGTCGTGACGACAGGCACGCCGTGAGCCATCGCTTGCAGCACCATCGTGCCGAAGCCTTCCTGCTTGGAACACTGCACATAGACGTCGGTGTCGCGGAAGATCGGTTCGACGGCGGCGGTCGTGTCGCAGAAGGTGACCTGCTTGTCGATTTTCAATTCCCGCGCGAGTTTCCGCAGCGCCGGTTCGTCGGGGCCTTCTCCCAGGATCACAAAACTGTTCTGCGGACCGAGCCGGTCGATGACCAGCCGCGCGGCTTTCAAGAAAGTCGGATAGTCCTTGCGCGGAATCAGTTTGCCAAACGAACTGATCAGCGGAATCGATTCGCCGCGGTTGTATTCCGCCGGGCGCGCCGCGAGTTCCTTCGGCACACTGATGCCGGCGGGGATCAGCCGCACCAGCTCGCGCGGAATGCGCGCGTCGTTGACCAGATTCTCGCGTAACGATTCGCTCACCGCGATGAACGCGTGGCAGCCTTCTTCCTGCCGCAAAACTCCCGGTTTCTGAAAATGATGGACCGTGACGACAAACGGAATGCCCAGCGCCTTCGAGAGCTGAGCGCAGATCGGCGCCGCCAACGCCGAGAGCCCGTGGATGATCACCGGCTCATTTTCGCGCGCCCACGCCACCAGTTTGCGGAAAATGAACGGTCGCCAGACGCTCCAGAACAAGCCTTGCACCACGTCGATGTTGCTCTGCTCTTCGGTCAGCAACGCCCCTTCGCTCGGCCGCACGGAGGTGATCAGGCGGTGGCGGATATTGGCCTGCCGCAACCCCGCCAAAATGGAGCGCGTATACACCGCGATTCCGCCCGGATTCAGCGGCTCTGCCACAAGCAGAATGGACCCTTCAAAGGGCGACGATGAGTTCAATGCCGTGTCCTTGGGAATTTATGCGTGGAGTACCTAACAAAATCTTACATCGGGTTGCGTCTGGTGCAAGAGCGCAGCGGGCTGGACTCTTCGCGTGTCAGCGGCCATCCGCGCCAGAAACTTTGAATGCGCAAGGGTCTAGCGCGTCCTATTGACGGCAGGGGGAATGGGTCTACTCTACCATTCGGAAGTGGTCGTGGGGTAAGGGAGGTTTGCCATGCGCATTTTACAGCTTGCCGCGTTGACGCTCTTCGTTGGCGCACTCGCGCCGTTCGCGGCGCACGCGGAATCGGTCGATGACATTGTCACCTTGTCGCAGAAAAACGTCGGCGAAGAAATCATTCTCGCCACGGTCAGCAATTCCAAAACGGAATTCAACCTTACGGCGCCAGACATCATCAAGCTCAAGAACGCCAATGTGCCGAATTCGGTGATCACGGCGATGTTGAAACACCATGCCGCTCCCGCCTCGGCGCCTGTAGCCGTCGCGCCAGCCGCGCCGCCGGTTCAGGCTGCGCCGTCGCCAGCTGCACCGCCGGAAGTTGTGCCGGCCGCGCCGATTGAAGCGGGCGAAGGCTCGCTGGATCTCGAGAACCTCGACAACCGCGCGTGGTCCTACCGCTACGAACCGGACTTGAACACGATTTGGATCGTCCCCGCCGAACGGGGTGGCCGCATCGCGCCGAACGCGAATCTGCGGTTGAGCATGAAGACGGGCGTCTACCAGATCCGTTATAGCGGCCAGGATAGAGGCGCGACCGTGACGGTCTACAACCACCGGAAGTCGCAGGTCCTGATCTCGCGCGTCGATACGGCGCAACTGGAAGCGCTGTATGTCAGCGTCTTCGAAAACGGCGAGAAGAAGCAGGGCGGCCGCCTGGCGGTTTTCCGCGATGGCCCTGCTCCGGCGCAAGCTCAGGTGACGGTGCCGTCAACGGAGTACGTCACGCCGGCCGAGCCGCCAGTGGTCTACTCCGTGCCGCAGTCGACCGTGATCTACCGCGATCCCGTCTACGTGTCGCCGCCGATCATCTACGCGCCGAGCTACTACCGCACGTACCCGTACTACTATTATCCCCGCAGCTCGGTGAACTTTGGTTACTACCACGGCGGTCATTCGCGCGTGGGGGTGGGTTTGGGATTTGGATTCTAAACAGTCGCTTAGTTACAATAGTAACTAAGCGGAATTCGAGGTTGTCGTAACGAGAATGCCGGAGCGATCCGGCATTTTCTTTTGCGTGCGGTCTTTTCTTTGCTATTCAAGGCGTTGAATACCGAACCTGTCGGATTTCTCCATCAACGGATTGGAAACGCTTATGGTGCATCGCTTCATTTCCCCGGTTTGCTCGGTCGCTGTGGTGCTTTGCCTCATCACTGGACTTCCCGCCCACGCGGCTGATGCGCCAAAACCTGCGCCGGTGGCGGACGTCCCCGATTGGGCGTTGGGCAGCTTCACGATCAAGTCGATCTCGGGCATGCGTGAAAAGCTGGCCGGCTACGCCAACAAGGTCGTCCCCAACTCCGGCGAACTCGGCACCAACGTCGCGCTCAATTATGTTTTCGCCATCCCGCTCAATGCCGGCCTGAAGCCCGACGGCACGGCGCTGGTCTACTTTGTCGCGCCCGCCGCCGTGGGGCAGGCCGTTGACAAAGCGATGATTCTGCCCATCTCTGACGCCGCGGCGCTGAAGGCGGCGATGGCTGGCAGCTTGGGCATGCCGACCGACGAGAATGGCGTGCTGACGTACTCAATCCCACAGCCGCTGCCCAATCCCGACAAGCTGATCGTGATGAAAATCGTGCGCGCCAATCTGCTCGTCGCGCCCAACGCAGCCGTGTTGCGCAGCTTGGAAGACTTCCTCGGCACGCGCGACGTTGGCACGCTGGCGACCGATGCGGATCTCGATCTCACGCTCAAAGTGGCCAACATCAAGCGCGTCTACGGCAGCATCCTGACCTCGAGCCTGGAATCCGGCGCGCTCGTCGCCGGCCAGACGGTGGAGCAGGGGGAGATGCTCAAGGGCCAGGTCCACAACGTTCTCGATGCCGTCTGGCAGGCCGAGACCGTGCAGGTCCGCGCCAACTTCAACACGGAGAAGGCCGTCGCAGCGCTCGAAATACTACTAACCGGCCGCGCGGGCACGGTGCTCGCCGCTAACCTGACCGGCGACGCGCCGACGCTTTCCGGCAAGCTCACGTCGCTGCTGCCCTTCGATCCGGCGCTGCTGATCGCGTGGAATGTCAATCCGCAGGATTCCGCTGGCGCCGTGCGCAATCTGATCAAGCTCAGCAATCTCCGCTCCGACGCCGCCGACGACAACGTGCAAGCGCGCTTGAAAGTACTCGAATCATTAGCCACCTTCCTCGAGAGCGCCAAGGGCGACGCGATGCTGGCCATCGGCGCGCGGACCGGCCAGGCGGCGACGCCCGTTGTCGTCGTCGAAACTGCTGACAGCAAGAAGACGCTCGCCACGCTGGTCGGCTTTTATCAGAAGGCGATCGACGCCATCAACGCCGAGAGCCGTTTGAAGAATGGCAAGGATTTTCTCTCCGAGGAAAAAGCGCCCGAGGAGACGATCGCTGGCGTGCCTGTCGTCGGCCGGCGCATGGCGATCATGGGCACGACCGATAACTTCATGGACGACATTTTTTACATGAAGATGGCTGACCTGAAGCACGCCGTCGGCATCGCCTCCGGCACGGGTTCGCACGAGACGTTTAAAGTGCTGGTCGAAAATTCCGCCAGGCCCGCGCCGGTTCCGGCGGAAATTCAGACGCTCTTTACGGCAATTCCCAAAGGAACCGCCGCCGTCCTGATGCTGCGCCCGCTCTCGATCGTGAAGCTCATCGCCGCAAAAGCCAACCCCGACGGCCCGGCCGGGAAACTCACCGCCGGCTTGCCCAACCCGGTGTTCTCGCTGAGCGTCCGGGTGGCCGAAAAGACCGCCGCGATCAAGCTCGAAATCCCCGCCGACATTCCCAGCGCGATCTACCAGCTTACGCAGCGCCTTCAGCGCTCCGGGATGCAATTCGACGATCTCTTCAAGCCCAACGAAAACGCGCCCGCGCCGCCCGCGCCTTGAACGGCAATTCAAAATTAAAATTTCAAAATGCACGCGCTGGGAAAAGGTTTGAAAGCTGATTACCCGTTTTCCCTGGGCACCAATTGGTGCCTAGGTGTTCCACAGGTACAATTCTACCATTAGTAGTGGGTCAGGCAAATTTGCCTGAGGGTCGTTCAAATTTGGCCGCTGGTTAATTTCCAGCATATGACCAATTAGTCATATCCTCTTTTCTTGCTAACTGTGCCGACCGCGATTGGCGCAGACTACTCTGGCAACCCTGTTCCTATCTCTGGCCCCTGACCCCTGGCCCCTGACCCCTCGCGCGCAGCGCTTTGTACTCGCAAAACTGAAAATCCAGATACAGTCCACACATGGCAAAAAAACCACGCAAAAAACCGGCCGCGCCTCTCTATTCCGTGCCCACCCTGCTGATCCATGGCAACAGCAAGGACAAGCACTGGGATTATCGCCACCACGTCGTGCCGCCGCTCTCGTCGTCGACGGCCTACCGCCTCGACAGCGCCGCCCGTGGTGCGCGCGGGTTTGCGGAATTCGGCGCCGAAGGCGATGACGATGCCAAACGCGCGCCGATTTACATTTACGACCGCCTCGGCGAACCCACTCGCGACATGCTCGAAGAAGCTCTCGCCACCGCCGAACGCGGCGAGATCGCCGTCACTTTCGCCAGCGGCATGGCCGCCGTCTCCGCGGCGCTGGGCATCTGCGCCAACTCCGGCGACCACATCATCGCGCACCGCGTGATTTACGGCTCGACCTACAGCCTGCTGGCCAACTGGATGCCGCGCTACAAGATCGACGTCACGCTCTCCAATCTTAACGGCGAAGGCGAACTCGAGCAGGCCATCCGTAAGAACACGCGCGTCGTCTATTTCGAAACGCCGTCGAATCCCAATCTAGAATTGATCGACATGGCCCACGTGCGCCGCGTGGTCGGCCGCGCCAACGCCGAACGCCCGCCGCACGAACGCATCCACGTGCTCGTCGACAACACCTTCGCCTCGCCGTTCTGCCAGCGCCCGATCGAACACGGCGCGGATCTCGTGATCCATTCACTCACCAAGAACATCTGCGGCTTCGGCACCGACATGGGCGGCGTGGTGGTGGGCGCGCGAAGTTACCTGCCGTCGCTGCTCTCGTACCGCAAGGATTTCGGCGGCGTGTTGTCGCCCAAGGCCGCTTGGCCGATCCTCGTCTATGGACTCTCGACGCTGGCGATGCGCGTGAAGAAGCAGGAGCAGGCCGCGATGGCGCTGGCCGTCTTCCTCGGGCAGCATCCGAAGGTCAAGGAAGTGAAGTACCCGGGCCTGCTTTCGTTTCCGCAGTACGGTCTGGCGCGCAAGCAGATGACCGATTACGACGGCAACTTCGCGCCCGGCACGCTGCTCTATTTTATCCTGAAGGGCACGCACGCCAAGGCGCGCGTACTGGCCGAGAAACTGATCGACATCATCGCCCGCGAAAGCTACACGATCACGCTGGCCGTGTCGCTGGGCCAGGTGCGCACGCTAATCGAACATCCCTCAAGCATGACCCATTCGTCGGTGCCCTTGCCGAAGCAGGTCAGCGAAGGCATCGACCCGGGCGGCGTGCGATTGTCGATCGGGCTGGAGGATGCGAACGATTTGATCCGAGACTTGGGCAGGGCGTTGGCGAAGGTGTGAAAATGGATGATGGCTTGGATGAGATTCGCGAGCAGCTCAATCGCGGTCGAAAACTATCGATGCAGTCGTCGTATGCTCGCCGGGCACCAAATGCTGCTGCACTTCCTTTTCTGAATTCGGTCAGAACCGACCTCATTCGCCATATTGAAAATAACGAGCCAACGGAGGAAGTGTGGCGTCTTTTAGCTTGCGCGGAGGAATGCTTGTTACGCTATTGCGCAGCAATCCGGTGCCTTGAACGAGCCATGAAGCTTGAGAAGCTTGGTGAATTTTTAGAGAAGATGAGGATCGCGGGCGCATTCGAGCGAAATTTTCGATACACCAAGCAATGGCTAATGGAGTTCAAACCCGATTTGGCGGGTAGCACAATAGAGGCATTGGAGCGACGCGGCGCTTACAATGATTTTCAGGTGCTGGCAAATGTAGTCTGAACTCGGACAGCCAGCACTAAAATCTAGATACTGACACCTTCGCGGTTACGCGCGAACAATGTCTTCGTGTGATTTCAGGTCCGACGGGATCAGCACGCCAGCCTTGATTGCGGCAACGTCCGGAGGCAGCGCGTCGGTCTTCATTACCAGCGTGCCGGGAGCGATCGGGCCTCCGAGAATCGCGGTGAAGCCCTTCACGTGATCATGATGCTTCGCCGCCGTGGCTGCCGGCGTCTGCGCCGTTTCAGTCAGCGCCTTGTTCGGCTCAGGATCCTTCGGGCACTTGTCGACGGTGCCGGGTACCTTCGAGAGCGTCGGCTTTTCGGGGACGTCCCATTCCAATTCCACGGGCGTGCCCGGCGGAATGTGCTTTTCAATCTGCATCACGATCGCGCCGCCCGAACCGGATGCCGCCGGCGTGATGCGCGTCACCATGCCGGGAACCGCCAGACCATCGGCGCCCTTGATCACGCAGGGCATGGCCAGCAGCAATTCGTGCTTTGTGTCGGCGCTCTCTCCGTCCAGCGGCGGCGGAACAATGCCGCGCACCGAGTACACCGGCAGCAGATTGGCGACGTTCTTCGCCGGACAATCGGGCATGCGGATGCACAGCAGGCGGTCTTGAATTTCCATGTACGTCGGCTCGCCGATGAACGTCTGGAAACGGCCGGCCATCGCTTCGATGCGCGCGGAGAGATTGACCGCGTCGCCGATCACGGTGAATTCGATCTTGCGGTCCGACCCGATGTTTCCGGCGCAGACGATGCCGGTGTTCAAGCCAATGCCATGGCCCAGCGGCACGGTCGGGAGCTGAATTTCGGCCTTGCGGGTTTCGTCGCGGTTGAAGCGGAAGAGCGCGATCTGCATTTCCACCGACGAGGTCACGGCACTGGCAGTGAAGTCGGGCATGTCGCCGACGACGCCCCAATGCGCCATGATGTTGTCGCCGGCGCATTTGTCGATCGAGCCGCCGCGGCGGAAAATGATGTTCTGCATCACCGTGAAATACCGGTTGAGCAGCGTCACCACGTTCTGCGCGCTCATCTTGCTGGCCAGTTTGGTGAAGCTGACGATATCGGAGAAGAAGATCGTGCCCTTCTTTTCCGTGCCGCCCAGTTCGACGGAAAGCGCGCCCTTCAGCACTTGGTCGACGAGATTGGGCGAGAGGAATCGCGACAAATTTTCCTTCTGCGCGGCGGCCGCGGCAGCTTCCAGCGCCAAATCGGAATTGCGGATCACCACGGCCACCTGTCCGGCGACGGCGGTCATCACGCCCAGGTCTTCCGGATTGAAGGGCGACTGGCGGCTCTTGGTTTCCAGCTGGATGAAACCCAGATCGTCGGTGCCGATCAGCAGTGGGGCGCACATCAAAGACTTGATTTCGAATTTCGCCAGCGACATGCCGCCGGATTCTGCCGCCGCGTCGGAGACCAGCACCGACTGGCGTTGCGTGCGGATGCGGTTGAGCACCGTCTTAGAGAGCTTGATTTCGTTGTCGAGCGCCGAGTGGGCGTGACGCAGTTTCACGCGCGTCATCGCGCTCTTGCGCCGGTCCAGCGTCGCCGTCTGATCCTTCTCGGGCGCCAGCGTGGCCGGCAGCGAGCCGTCGGGACCATACAGCACGATCAGACCGCGGTCGGCCTGCGGAAAGACTTCAAACAATTTTTCAAGACAGGTGTTCAGCAGCTTCTGGGGATCCAGCGAGGTGCCCATCGACTGGCTGACGTCGATCAGCAGCTTGAGGCGTTCGGTCACGCGCTTGAGCGCCGCGGGATCGGACGTCGCGGCTTCTTCTTCGGAGACCATCGAAGCGTCGGCCTTCTGCGCGAAGTCGAACGACGGCACGTTGGCCGCCGATTCTTCCTCCAGCCGCACGATCGAAAGGCTCTGTTCGTACCCAGCAGGCTGCCGCGTTGAGGGGCGCGCGGCGGGGACATCCAGGCGCAACACCATGATCGTCGACCCGATTTGCATCGTGTCGCCGTTTTTGATCGTGACCTTGGTCTTGAGCGGTTCGCCGTTGAGGATTGAACCGTTGGCGGACTTGTTGTCTTCAGCGGTGAAGCCGTCGGCGGAACGTTCGACAATGAGATGGCGGCGCGAGGACATCGGATCGGTCAGGACAATTTCGCACTCGGGGTGCCGTCCGATGACCGTGCGTTCCTTGACGGGAAAGCGTGCGACGCTGCCGTCTGGACCGGTGACTATGATTTCGGCAGGTGCTGCCATCCTGGTGGTCCCACCCTAAAGCTTGTGAAGAACCCCTGTTATCACGCCCGCGCGTGCACGTCAAGACCTGCGTTACAACTTAGCCGCCAGAGACCGGTAGAGCCAATCAAGAATCGTCTGCGGCCAAGGTAAGTTTATGCAGGCGGGACGCCTGCACCACAACTTTTGCTGCAGGCATTACACCTGCGGGAATTGTGGTGCAGGCGTCCCGCCTGCGTAAGTATGGACGTACGAACCGCGGTTTAGCCGACAATTTTCTGGATGCGAACCAGGCTGTACTTGGTGCGGTGGCCGCGCCGGGTACCCAGCGAGTTGGTGCGCACGCGGTGATGCGAGATGGTCTTCTCGCCCTTGACGTGATCTTCCACCACGCCGGTCACCTTCGCGCCGCTGACGTTGGGCGAACCGACGGTGACGCTGCCACCGTCCTTGCCCAGCAGCAACACCTGGTCGAACGTCACCGCCGCGCCCTTGGCGGCGCTGAGCTGATCGACGCGGAGGAGTTCACCCTCCTTAACCTTGTACTGGTGGCCGCGGTCGTTAAGAATTGCGTACATAGTCATCAACCTCACTTATTTTCTTGAGCACCCACTCGCCGCCCTCTTTGGCGGTCGAAACCTGGATCTGGCTTAACGGCACAGTGCCGTCCCCCCGGACTTCAATGGCGATCCCGCGAGTTTCTTCCAAACGTGCCAGATCTTTCCTGAACTGGTTCAAAATGTCAAAGGCAACCGCGGGATTCACCTTCACCAGCACCCGCTTCACCGTTGCGTCCCGCAACTGCCCCTTGATTTCGCGGAGCATTTCCAGCCCCAGCGATTCGGCCGATTTCACGTGGCCCGAGCCTGAACAATGCGGGCAGCGGTCGAAGAGCGTCTTGCGCAGGCTGTGCCGGATGCGCTGGCGCGTCATTTCCACGACGCCCAGCGAACTGATCGGCAGCACGTTGATGCGGGCCTTGTCGCGCTGCAGATGCGCCTTCAATTCCCGTTCGACGCGGCGCCGGTGTTCGTGCGGTTCCATGTCGATGAAGTCGATCATCACCAGGCCGCCGATGTCCCGCAACCGCAACTGACGCGCGATTTCGCGGGCGGCTTCGAGATTCGTCGCCAGGATGGTGTCGTCCTGGCTGCGCTTTTCGCGGAAGCGGCCGGTGTTCACGTCGATGGCGATCAACGCTTCGGTCTGCTCGATTACGATCGAGCCGCCGCTGCGCAGATTGACCTTGCGGTTGAACAGGCGCTGGAGCTGCTGTTCGACGCCCAGCTTGTGGAACAGCGGTTCGGCGTCGGCGTGGAGCTTGACCTTGCCTTCCGTTCCCGGCGCGTTTTCGCGCAGGAATTCGCGGGCGCGGTCAGCGACCACCGGATCGTCGATGATGATCTCGGCCACGTCGTCGGTGATCACGTCGCGGAAGACGCGCGTCACCACGTCGCCTTCCTGATAGATCAGTGCGGGAGCGCGGGCAACTTTCGCCTTCTTCTTCAACGTATCCCAGACGCGGACGAGGTAATCCATGTCGCGCTGCAGTTCGTCCTTCGAACGTCCCGTGCCGGCGGTGCGCACGATCACGCCCATGTCGTCGGGCGGGTTGAGCTGGTTGAGCGCGTCCTTGAGGGCGCGGCGCTGCTCTTCGTTCTCGATGCGCTTGGAAACGCCCAGACGCTGCACGGCCGGCATCAATACCAGGTAACGGCCGGGCATGCTCAGGTACGTCGTGAGCGCCGGGCCCTTCTGACCAATGCCTTCCTTGGCGACCTGAATGAGCACTTCCTGGCCTTCGCGGAGCATTTCCTGAATCGTGTAGCGACGATCGCCACGGTCGCGACCGCTGCGTCCGCCACCGTCCGGACGGCGCTGCTGAACCGGCGCGGGCTGTCCCGGCGCGGGAATCGGCGCGGCTTCGCGCGGAGACTGAGCGGGCTTGCTTTCCGGGACGATAATCTCCGTCGGCGGCGCTTCCTCGCTCACGGGATGCTCATGCCACTCATTGCCGTTCTCGGATTCGCTTTCGCTTTCGCCGGTACCATTCGACACAGGCGGAACGTTATCGGTATCGATTTCCGTTTCGGACTCTTCGTCGACAACTTCAGGTGCGGCCGGTTCCGAGGCGGGCACTTCCGCCGGCTGTGAAGGGGAATTGCTTTCGGTGGCCACAGGCGCGCTCGTGACCGGTTCGTTGCTGCTGCTGACGGGCACGGCTTCGGGCGCAGCATCTGGAACAATGACGGGAGCGGGCGCCGTAGTTTCGGGCGGCTTTTCAACAATCGGATTCGAAACCGGAGGCGTGACGGGATGAACGTCACCACCTTGCGGTGCGTCGGCGTTTCCGGAGCCTTCCGGATTGCCATGATTTGGGGCCATCATCGGCGCGGGACCCGGCGGGCGGCCACGTCCGGAACGTCCGCGTCCACCACGGCGTCGGCGCCGGCGGCGTCCACCATTTTGACTGTTGGCGGCAAACGGCGGGCGCTGGCCGGAGTGCTGCGGCTGACCTGTCGCGATTCCAGTTCCCGGCGCGCCTTGGCCGGCGATCATGGGCGCAGCGTTGCCGCCTTCACCCTGTTCAGAATCGCCCTCGTCGTCGTCGCCTTCACCTTCTCCGCCTTCGAGATCGTCTTCGTCTTCATCTTCATCCGAGTCGTACGACTGGGTGGAAGGATTTGAGGGGGCGGCGTCCTGCGCGGAAGCGGGCGCGTCCGTCGGCGTTGCGGCTGACGTTGAATCAACTGGCGCGGCCGGTGCAACCGGAGCTGGCGCGGGAGGCAACGGAACGCCGGGGCGAGCAATCCGAATCACCGTCGGGTCGACGTCCGGAGCGGGTGTGACCGGAACAGAAACTGGCGCTGTGGCTGCGACTGCATCGGCAGGCGGAGCCGAGGGCAGTGACGAAATTGCTGGAGAGGTGGGCGCGGATTGCGGCACACCACCCGGCAGCTGCGCATCGCGGCGCTGCTGATACTGTTCACGGCGCGCGGCGTTGCGATCGTTCCGGTCGCGCGGACCTCGGTGCTGCTGCTGCGGCTGCTGGACCTGCGCCTGCGGCGGCAACGGTTGACGGCCCGCGCCGGGCTTGAATTTTGTCAGGATGTCGCCGTAGCCGCCGTCGGGCGGAATGCAGTCCGATGCGTGCAAGAAGCCGTTGCGTTCCGTGCCCAGATCGACGAATGCCGCCTGAAGCGACGGTTCCACGTTGACCACGCGGCCCTTATAAATGTTGCCCGCCTGCTGCCCGCGGCTCTTGCGTTCCATGAAAATTTCTGCGAGCTCACCGTTCTCAAGAATCGCGACGCGGATTTCGCCGGGATCGGTGGCGTTCATTAACACCACTTTTTTCACGGGGGGCAATGAAACCTGGCCACTGTCGCGATCGCGATCCCGATCACGGTCGCGCGGATCCCGATCACGCCGCGGTTGCTGATGGCGCGGAAGTTGTTGCGAAGGCTGACCCGTCTGCGCCGGCGCGGATACAGGCGCGACGGACGACGTCGCATTCAGATCGACGGCGTGAACGTTCTGTGTATCCATGATCACAGCGGCCGGTGGCGTAATGACGACGGCAGGATCGACGGGTGTGGATATCTGCGTGCCCGTGTCAGGCGTAACGGCACCGGAAACCGGCGGCGAAACGTGCGGAGGGCGGGGCAGGTGCGGAGGCCGGTTGCCCTGAGGCACTCCGGGCTGTCGAGGTTGGCCGGGCTGGCCGGGCAAACCGCCGGGCTGAGCGAAGCGGTCACCGCCGCGTCCGCGCCGCCGACGCTTACGCCGTCCGCCATCCATCTGGCCTTGGCCCTGTCCGGGGCCCCGGTGTTGACCCTGTCCAGGTCCACCCTGGCCCGGTCGAGGTTGGCTTCCGGGGCGGAATTGCTGCGGACCGGCCGCGCCGGGAGGTACGCCGATCATGCTGGCGACAATCTGTGCTGCGCGCGCGGCGGCGGCGGCATCGGCGGCCGATTCGTCGACGTCGCCGGACTTAGGGCGCATGGGAGCCGGCTGTGCATCGGCGGCCGATTCGTTGAATGAAGGCGTCGAATGGGACGCTGGGGCCGGCGGCGTGTGTTGAACCGGTGCTGGAGCAGGCGGCGCGGATTCCTGAGTCGGAGCAGCGTGCGTTGTTACGCTTCCGCTTCCTGCTCCTGATCCCGGTCGAGTTCCCTCTGCAGCAGCAGTTCGCGTTCGGTTTGCTGTTCCGGCGTCAGTTCCGGTGGCGTCTGCAGTTCCATGAGCAGCTTCGTCACGCGCACTCGCTTCACGTCGTCCAGCGGCACGTTCAGCAGCAGGCTTAGCACTTCGAGCGGTCTTACTGACCCGCTTGGGCTTGGCTTCACTTCGACCAGCAGATTTCCCTGTGGATTTAGGCTTAGCGCGAGCAGCGCCGGCCTTAGATCCACTTTTTGCAGATGCTTTTCCCTTGGTCGCTCGAAGGGCAGCGCTGGAGCTTTTAGCAGGTTTTCCAGTTGGAGCGTTTGGAGTTGAATCCCCGCTTCCACCAGATGAAGAAGATACTGAATCCGAATCGGAGTCTGTCCCGCCCGACGCGGCGGAAGATCCTTCACTGCCTTCAGCTGGATGCCCGGGGGTAAGACGGAGGAAAGACGACTGAAAACTTCCTGTGTGGCTAGACATTGAGTCAATTCGATTTCCGCTGCTTCGTCGAGGGAAGCGACGCCAGCCTCGAGCGCCACGGGAAAGACGATGCGCGGCCGGGGGTTGAATCCCTCGGTCAGCCGCACCGGCAACTTCGCCCGGCGCACTGCACGCATCAACGCGCGCATGAGGTCATGGTGCGAGATGAAGCGGATCGCCTCACCCTTCTCGAAACGGATTTCTACCTTTTGCTGAATCATCGCAGCGAACACTACTGGGGCCTTCACATCCGCACACTTGCAAGCTACTCACCTTCCACGCGAGCTTCATGCTCACGACCGGGGAATCAGCCCGCTTACATTTCGGGTGCGATAGGAGGAGATGCCGCGCGACAGATCCTTGAGTTCACCTGAATCCGGCCTGGGACCGCCCCGAGCCGGCAGTTCTACTGAAAATTCGTTGGCCACCGGAATCGTCGGCGGAAGGCTGAATACCCTCCCAAAGCCAAAATCGAGTCTAGCCTTAAACCTACTCCGTTTCCATCACACTTTTGTGGCAATGTTCCAAGGCAGAGCGGGAATAAAAAAACGGGCGGCGGAAATTTTCCGCCGCCCGTTTCAGATGTTGATCCTTACTTGGCCGCCGAGGCCGTGGTTTCTTCTTCTTCGCCCAGCGGCGTGAAAGGCCGGGAGAAGTCCTGCTTCAGGCGGTCGAGTTCCTTCTTGAACGTATCACTTTCGTGGAAGTCAACAATCGTCGGTGTCACGAAGACCAGCAGGTTGGTGCTGGACGACGAGGCGCCGCGGTGCTTGAACAACCGGCCGAGCACCGGAATTTCGCCGAAGATCGGAACTTTCGTTTCCGACGTCGCGTCGGTTTCGGCGCGCAGTCCGCCGATCACGCCCGTTTCGCCGTTGCGCAGCATCATCTTGGTCACCACGATGCGCTGGGCGGTTTGCGGCAAGTCCAACGAGATGCCCGCGCCGTTGAAGCGCTGGAATCCGGCCGGAGCGCCGTTGAGTCCGCTGCGGGAAGTGCTGAAGCTTTCAACCTTCGGCACCACCGTCATCAGCACATTGTTTTCAGGTCCGGTCACGTGCGGGATGATCAGGAGCTGCGTTCCCAGCTTGATGGGCGAGCCGGAAGCTTCGCGGAAACCGGAAACGTTTCCACCACCTTCAGTGTTCGCCACGAACGTTTCCGCGTAGCGGACCAGTTCGCCGACCTGAATCGTGGCTTCTTCGTTATCCAGCGCAATGATCTGCGGTGCCTGGATGACCCGGCCGCTGGTCTTGGTGCGAATCAACTGCAGGAGAGCATTGGTGCCGGCCGTGCTCACCGAACCCAGACCCAAGGGGGAGACGGAGGTGGGCAGTCCATCGCCGCCGCGGTTGACTGAGGATCCCAATCCGAAGATGTCAGATCCGACGTGCGTGTTTCCAGCGGGGACGCGGGTGGGCGCAAGACCGACCGCCAACTTGCCCAGCAGCGAGTTGCTCAGCCCGTTCGAGACGTCAAATGGGAAGGCAGTCGAGAAGCCGCTGATCGGATTGACCTGGAGCTGCAGTCCGTTGCCCCAGTCCACGCCGATCGCTTCCGAATCGGAATCGGAGAGTTCGACGAGCTTGACGGCCACGTGCACCTGCTTGGGCGGAACGTCCAGCTTGTCGATGATCAACTGCATCTGGTCGAGGCTGGTGGACGTGTCGCGGACAACCAGGGCGTTGGAGCGTTTTTCAAACGAGATCGTACCCTGGGATCCCTTGACCTTCGTCAGCACGTCGATCAACGACTGGCCGGCGGCGGCGGTATCCTTGGATTCTTCACGCTTGGCAAATTCGCTGTTGAGCACCGCGGTGTACTTCGAACCTTCCGGCGAAATGTACGCCAGTCGGAAGATGCGGATGTCCAGCTGCTGTGCGATTTTCGCCGGGCTGGTGATGCGGATGGTGTTGTTGACTTCCGGCACCGCCACGAAGTCCAACGTCTTGACGACGATGTTCAGCGCGTCGTTCCAAGGCACGTTCTCCAGGCGCATCGAGACTTCGCCGGTTACTTCCGGTCCGATCACGATGTTGGCGTTCGACTGGATCGCGATGGTGTTGATGACGTCGCGGATGTCGGCGCGCTGGAACACCATGGAGACCTTTTCAGGCGTATCCACGAAAATGATGTTGCCGGTGCGCAACTGCGTGTCATCGATGACCATGCCATATTTGCGGGCAATGAAATCGAGAATCGCGCGGTAGGTCACGTTCTCAAGCTTGAACGTGATCAGCAGCTTGTTGTCCTTCTCTTTGACGACGCGGATGTTCTTTCCGCTGACGGTGGAGAGATAGTCCAACACCTGCTTGAGGGGACGCTCATTGACTTCAAGCGTGATCAGCGCGCCGGGCGCTTGCGTGCCGGCTTGGATATCTTCGCTGCTGGTGATCGATTCTACGCGGCGTAGAACCGGACCTGAATCGTCGCCCGCCTGGAGCGCCCCGGCCGCACAGGCCAGAACTCCACAGAGCATAAAGCGCGACACTAATTTGGCGTGAGCGTACCGCACACGTCCGCTGATCTGCAGCGAGCCCGTGCAACGGATGGACGCTCGAGGAAACGACATTTCCTCAACCAATGGCCCCCTCCTGGCTGACTCTGGTATTGGCGCACCAAAGACAGACTATTCGTTGCCCAGCCTTTGCAGGCTGTTCGGTTTTCCCCCGCACACTGTTCACGATGAGAAGCTACTATATCGACCTTTCGTAGCCTGTCATCTCCCTATTTCGGACAACGTCAGCATCATCTTGTATCCACGATAGATGAAGACCACCTGCTGAGGCAGTATGTCCGAGACCACCACGTCAGAACCTTCCGTGGAGGAAGGAACGACGTCACCCTTTGCTACAACCTTTGCATTGATAATGGCTTGTGAGTTTTTATCGCGCGCTACAACGCCCGTTAAATGGATGTTCATCATGCCAAAATCACGCTCCGCATCCTGCCTCTGGCGGATGCGTTCGGCGGCCTTTCGCAGCCGCAATAAAACATCTCGAACTTCCTGTAATTCTTTGTAAAGATTCATCTGCACGTCTTTGAAAACTTCCAAACCGCGGTCACAACGTGCCATGCTTTCCGTCGCGTTCATTTCCATCAACGAGCCTTCCGCCTGCGCGTAAAAATTCAACGCTTCGTTCTTCTTGGCGGCAATCTGCGCGGCATCCATGCGCTGCGGAGTCTTGTCTTCGTCGGGAGTGGTGATCACGCCCGTCGGCGGCGGTGCTACCTTCGGAATGACCTTGGTGAACGTGAACGGATCGCGGCGCTCGCCAGGCACAAAGTTGAACGACTCTTCGATCGGCTTCTTCTCGCCTTCCTTATTTTCTGGCGTGGCTTCCGCGCCGCCCGCCGGAGGAGGCGGAGCTTCGCCGGCGATCGCACGTGCAAACGGGGCAACCGTCAGCAGCAGGAGAACGGCGAGCAGAGGCAAAAGACTTCTGCGCTGTCCCGATTCGCTCATAACTAGACCCTTTTGATTCCGCACTACACACCCCGCTTTACCGCACTGAAACCATCACCCGGAACATCCACGTGTGGCGCTATTTGCGCTATTGGCGGACGTACTGGTACGAGACAATATCAACCGAAAGGTCGTGCACCGCTCCAGTGGCCACCATGCCAGAATTCTTGGGCGTGAGGCGCATGTTCTCAAAGCCGATGAATCGTGGAAACCGTTCTTCGATTTCATTGATCATCTTGCACCAACCGAAGAAATCCGCCTCCCAGGTTGTGCTAAAGACCGACTTCACCAGATTGTTGCCGGCACCCGCATCGGTCGCCACCGTCCTGCGCCATGTTTTTCGTTTGCAGGAATTGTGGTCAGCAATGGGCGCCAAGTCGTCGATCAGCTTTTCCATCGCGGCTGCGTCGGGAAGTTGTTCCTTCTTGTGTTCGAAATCGGCCTGGAGACCTTTCAACTGCGTTTCCTTTTCCGGCTTCTTGTCGACCACCTGCTTCAGCGATTCGATTTCCTTCTTCTTCTTGGTTAGTTCGGCGTCTTTGACCTTCCAGTCGCTATAGGCCATGTACAGCACGGTACCCAGGGCAATGTTGGCCACCACGCCAATGGCGATGGTGACGATCATGCGGGTTTTTTCCGACCATTCGTTGGCTGCCATGCTACACCTGCTCCTTCTTTACGTCCGCCACCCTCACGCGTATTGCAGATCTGGCTACTGCCGTCCTCAGTTCTTGGGCGGCGGCATTTCAAACGTGAACGACATCGTAAAATCGTGTCCCACCGTTGGAGCATTCAGCGCCTTCAGCGCTTCCTTGGGCACATCCAGCGGCGCAGGCAACGTGGTGACCGTGATGTTCGGTGTGTCGGGATGGAAGAATCGCGCTCCCAACTCCTTGTTGAAACCAAATAGCGGAGGCGCAACTGCGCCGGGCGGATCACCGGGCTTGGGCTTCCATTCTTCGCGAGCCACGCCGAATTCCCGTTCCATGTTGTGAACCAACTCGGTAATGCGATTGTCCATTTCCTTGTCCGTGCCGCCCGTGGAGACGCCGGTCAATTGGATGGTGTAGCGTTTGCCGCCCAGGCTGGGAGGCAGACCAATCGTGCCTGCTTCCGGTCCAACCGTGAAGCCTTTGAACCATACGCCATCGGGCATCGAATTGGTGAGATGATCAAACAGACGGCCGTAGCGCATGCGGCTCTGGTTGAGGTTGTCGAGCGCCTGGACCTTTTCCTGCAGCTTGGCAATCTGGTTGTCGATTTCTTTGACTTCGGCTTCGCGCACCTTCAAATTAGCGATGTCCACTTCGCGCTGCTTGATGTCGTCTTTGACGCGCGGAATGTAAACCATGTAGTAGAAACTGATCATCACGCCCAGACCGCAGGCCACCACGACCGATCCCATGATCGCCGCGAGCCGTATGATGGGCGTGCCTTCCGCCTGCCGGAGATCTTCCGGTAATAGATTGATTTCTATCATGCTTACATGTTCCTCAAGCGGCTGGCCAAACCGAGCGCAATTGCCATGTCGGAATTGGCACTGCCCATGCCGCCAGGATTGAAGCCTGTGATTTCCAGCCCTTCCGTCGGATCCCACACCTTGATCGGCAGATTGAAAATCTGCGCCAGCATCGTGTCGATGCCCGGGAACAGTACTGATCCGCCCGAAATGTACACTTCCTTCACTTCCTGATCGTGCTGATTTTCGTGGTAGTCAAACGAGAGCCGGATTTCGCTTCCGATGTCTTCGAGCACCGGCAGCATCGCGTCCTGCATGGATTCCAGCGCGCCGCCCGGATCCTTCTTCATCTTCTCGACGTCCTTCGGATCTTCACCGAAGCGCTTGGCGACCGCGTCTGTCAGATCGTTGCCGGCCATGAAGATTTCGCGCTGAAAGTACGAACTGTTGCCGCGCATGATGTTGATGTCCGTCTTGCTCGCGCCGATGTCCACCAGCGCCCGAACTTCGTTATCATTGATGCCCAGCATCAGATTGCGCAGTTCGAAGGCGTTGCCCAAGGCCAGGAAGTCCACGTCGACGACCACCGGCGAAAGTCCAACCGACTGCAGCAGATTGATGTGCTCTTCGATCAGCGTCTTCTTGGCGGCGACCAGCAGCACTTTCATCTGCCCCGCAGGAGCGCCGGCCTGATTTTCTTCCGTGTCGCCCTCGCGCATGCGTTGCGCGTCGAGCTGCACTTCGGTCACGTCGAAGGGAATATATTTATCGGCTTCGTATTCCATCGCCTGTTTGAGCTCGGCGTCTGGAATCGACATCATCGGCACCTGGCGGTGAATCACCGACCGTCCGGAGACCGAACTGCAGGCGCGCTTGGTCTTAATGCCACCTTCGCGCAATGCCGCCGTGATCGCTTCGCCCACGGCTTCCGGGCTTTCGACTTCCGCCTTGCCCATGCCGGTGATAACGACGCTCTGGCCCACGCGTGTGAGCTCAACCGCCTTCACCGAGGAGGAGCCAATGTCCAGACCGAGCAGGCTCTTTTTTCGACCGAAAAGACCCACGCGAAGATGCTCCTGACCCAAGATTCAAAACAAGGCACTGACAGTAATGCGGTAAAAACTTCTCGTCAAGGTAAAATCCTGCACATCGTTCCGTGCGAATGAAACATCAACCAAACATCCCTCAGTTATTACTCGTTTCCCGCAGCAGTTTACTGACCTCACCCGCGTTCGGAAACCGTCCGGTCTGTTTTTTCGAATAAATCATTTTTCCGTCACAAACCACGTCAAAGACACCGCCGCGACCTTCGATCAACTTCGCTTGCACCCCAAAATTCGCCCTTAATTCGTCCGCCAGACTGGCGGCTTGTGGCTCAAAATTTCAGAGCGTGCAGTAGGTGATGGACACAGTCATGGGCAATTCCTCCCTTATGTAAGCCTATTATTAGTGTATCCCATAGGCCTTCCGCATCCACACCAAGGTGCGACGAATTCCCTCCTTCAGCGTCACCGTGGTCCGGTGATCCAGATCCCGTTTGGCTTTTGTACAATCGACCAGTTTCTGTCGCGTCGTGAGGATTTCTGAATCCTTGTAGGTCACCAAGGCCTTGTCGCTCTTCTTAAGATGCCCCAAAATCAGGTCCGAACAGGTCTCAATATCGTGATAGTCCGTGCCTCCTATATTATAGACTTCGCCGGCCTTGAAATTCCCGCTGATGTTCGCCAGCGTGCGGCTCATGTCGGTGATGAACGTGCTGGTCCGCTTATGCCCGCGGTAGACCGTGTACGGAATATTATTCAGCGCCCGATAGCAGAAGAGGCAGATCACCGATCGATACGGGCTGTACACTTCGCCCGGCCCATAGGTGTTGAAGAGCCTCACGCGCACACTTTTGGTCTTGAATTGCGAGGCCGAATTCAGCACCTGCTGCTCATTGACCCACTTCGTCATGGCGTAGTCGTTGAGTTGCTTGATTTCGACCTTGTCCATTACGTCTTCGCTCATCACGCCGTCGTAGTCGCCGTAGACTTCCGAAGATGAGAAATAGACCGCCTTAAACCCCTCCCGTTCCTGCATGCGGAGGATGTTCTTGGTGCCGATCGCATTGGTGTTCCAAAGATTTTCAAAATAATCTTCACCATTCCAGCGGCCGAACTCCGCCGCGAGATGGTAAACGACATCAAATTTGCGCGGCTTGGGCGTGTAGCCCTGCGGCCAACCGCCTCCCGTCCAGAGTCGTTCGACCTGGCGGTACGCCGAGACATCACAACGCGCATAGTTCGGCGCATTGTGATGATGTCGGATATCCGCGACGAAGACGCGATGTCCGCGGCGTTCGAGCTCCGGAACGAGATGCCCGCCCACCGCGCCCAATCCGCCCGTCACGAGGATGTCGAGCGGCTTCGTTGCTCTGCTTTTCGCGGTCGCTTTCGTCATCGCGTTCCAATGGACCTGAATTGTCGGAAATTGACCAGTTTGTACCCTGCCGCCAATTGGCGGCAGGGTACGGCTGCGACTTAGTCCAATTCGATCCGCATCCAGAACGTACGGCAGGATTTTGGCGCGATGTCGTAGCGCTTGTCCGTGTTGACCGTGTTGTTCGGACCAAAGAACGGCTCGATGCAGATGAAATCCTTGCCCGGTTGCGACCAGAACTGCATGTGCTTCATTACCGGCGTGAATTTTACCGTCAGCTTACCCAGTCCCGGAACGTCGAAGCGTCCCTGGCCGGTCATCGGAGCCACGACGCCGAAATCGAATTCCTTGTCGTTGCCCAGCTTGTCGGCGGTAAGACCTTCGACATCGCCAGTCACCTTGCCCTTCGACGGGCCGTGACAATTATAGTACGGATGCCAGCCCGGCGAGACCGGCATCGGCTTGTCGCCGTAGTTGCAGACGAGCAGATCGACCTGCAGTCCGCGCGGCAGCACCGTGGTGGTCTGCTCCGCCAGGAATTCATAGGGATACTGCGCGTTGGTGTCGGCATCGGGCTTCAGCTGTACGGTGAGCGAATCGGCAGTCTTGTGCGTGACCTTCCATTCCTTGTTGCGGCCGAAACCGTGCTGCTTCATCTTGGTCTTGGCATGAACAAAGACTTCGTCGACCAGTTTTCCAGCGTACGGAAAGAGCACCGGGATGCCGCCGCGCACATTCTTGGTCGGGTCGTCGAAGGAGGCTCGGTCGAGGTACAGCACGTCTTTGCCCTTCACTTTCAATCCGGTTACCAGCGCACCGCGCGCGGGGGCGATGGTGGCGGAAACGTTGGCATGCGAGATCGTGATTTCTTCATAGCCCATAGCCGGGAGCTCCTTGTGCCAAAGGTTGGTGGTTGGTCGAGGTCGAAAAGCTTAATCGCAATATTGCGAATTGCACTTTCCGTTTAGGCGTCCCTCTTCGAAAATCCCGGCGATGAAGACCGAGCTATTCAATTTCCACCTTCCTGAACAACAGATCGCTCAGCAACCGCTCCCGGAACGCGAGGCCGCGAAGCTGCTGGTGCTCAACCGCGCGCAGCAGACGTGGCAGGATTCGTCCGTGCGCGACCTTCCCGCGTTTCTGAAATCCGGCGACGTCCTGGTGCTCAACGATACCCGCGTGATCCCCGCACGCTTGCGCTCCACGCGCGATTCCAGCGGCGGCAAAGTCGAATTTCTGCTCGTTCCCGGACCGCCCATAGAAGGGGAGAATTCCAGCGCGCCGGTCACGCTGCGGCGAGCGCTGGCGAAATCCGGCGGCAAACTGCTGCGCGGAGAATCGTTCACGCTCAGCGGCGGACTGAAAGCCACCCTGCACGAACGCCACGGCGAAGCCGGCGACACCGTGGCCTTCGCCTGCAACGCCGCCGAATTCGATGTCTACGTCTCACACTACGGTGAAGTGCCGCTGCCGCCTTACATTCGCCGCGATCCCGGTCCGTCGAGCAACGCCGACCGCCAGAGGTACCAGACAGTCTTCGCGCAAAACCCGGGCGCCGTCGCCGCGCCGACCGCCGGACTGCATTTTTCCGGCGAGTTGTTGAACACGTTGCGCGAACGCGGGGTGATTCTCGCCTACGTCACGCTTCATGTCGGCCCAGGCACGTTCAAGCCGGTGAAAGCCGACGATGTCGAGCAGCATTACGTCGATCCCGAACCGTACCTCATTCCCGCCGAGACCTCCGCGGCCGTGCTCCAGGCCAAGCGCGAGGGCCGCCGCGTCATTGCTGTCGGCACCACCAGCTTGCGCGCGCTGGAAAGTGTCCCGCAGATCACGACGGAAGCCGTCTCCGGTCCGTTGCTGGGGACCACGGACCTGTTCGTTTTTCCGCCGTACAATTTCCGCGTCGCCGATGGTTTGATGACGAATTTCCACGTTCCGAAGTCGAGCCTGCTGATGCTGGTCGCCGCGTTTGCGTCGCCAGGAAATACCGCCGGCGTCGAGTTCCTTCATCGTGCGTACGCTCATGCCGTTGCGTCCAACTATCGTTTTTACAGCTACGGCGACGCCTGTTTTGTGAGCTGAAATTGAGCGGCGTTGGACTGCTGAGCAACAGGAGCTTATAAGTTTTGTCTTTGCTTCATTTGGCAAATTTCATAGTGGGAACTCAACGTTCCCAATTTTGATGCAATATTACCGGCCCGGATTCGTCACGAATCACGGGTTATTGTCAACCGCGAGGATGCAATGAATCATAAGCACCTGTTTTTGACCGTCGCACTGGCGTTCGTCGCGTTGTTGCCATCTTCGGCTACAGCGGCCGTTGCAGGACCGGCGGTCAATATGGTGCTCGCCTCCGGCGACAACCAGGTTGCTCCGGCCGGCACGCGCGTTATTGGCCCTGTCTGTGTGCTCGTCACCGACGCGGCTAACGTTCCTGTTCCGGGTGTGACCGTCACGTGGGGCACGATCACCGGCGGCGGAAGTCTCACCGGCGCCACCGAAGTCACCGACCCGACCGGCATCGCAACGCTCGGCGGTTGGACCTTGGGACCCACGGCTGGTCCCAACAGCATCACCGCCACCAGCACCGGGCTGCCGTCGGTTACTTTTAATGCGACGGCCACCGATCCTCAACCGGACCCGAACGTGGCAATCACGTGGAATACCGCGCTGCTCATTTCGTTCCAGAATTCCAATACTGCACCGACGATTTCCGCGCGCGCCCTGGGTGTGCTGCAGACCAGCGTTTTCGATGCCTGGGCTGCTTACGATTCCAAAGCCATCGGCACGCAGCTCGGCGCAACGCTGCGCCGGCCTGCGAACGAACAGACCGACGCCAACAAGAGCGTCGCGATCTCGTTTGCCGCGTACCGTACGCTGGTGGATCTCTTTCCCGCAGAAAAAGCGCGCTTCGATGCGATCATGGCGGGCTTGAATCTCGATCCGACCAACACGACCACCGACACCACCACGCCCGCCGGCGTCGGTAACGTCGCCGCCGCGGCGAACCTGACCTTCCGCCATGCAGACGGTTCCAATCAGCTCGGCGATCTCAATCCCGGCGCATATTCCGACTACACCAGCTACACGCCCAAGAACGACACCACCGCGCTCAACGACCCCAGCCTCTGGCAGCCGCTGCTGCAGCCCAACGGCAAGCCGCAGGCTTTCACCACGCCGCAGTGGGGCAGCGTAAAGACCTTCGCCATCGGCACCAGCGCGCAGCGCAAACACCTCTTCCCCAAGCCGCCCGCCGCCAATCCGAACAAATCTTATCTCAAGGAATCGCAGGAGATTCTCGATCTCTCCGCGGGACTCACCGATCTCACCAAGACCGTCGCCGCGTATTGGGTCGACAAGGCCGGTACGGTCACGCCGCCGGGCCACTGGTTTTCGTTCGCGCAGTTCGTCTCGCGCCGCGATCACCACACGCTCGACGACGACGTCAAACTCTTCTTCGCGCTGGGCAACGCGGAACTCGATGCCAGCGTCGAAGTCTGGGACATCAAGCGCCGCTACGATTCCGTCCGCCCGATCACATCCATCCGCTTCCTCTTTAAAGGCAAGGACGTGAAGGCCTGGGGCGGGCCGGGGCGGGGCACGCAGACCATCGCCGGCGAAACATTCCAGACCTACATCCCGACGCCGCCGTTCGCCGAATACATTTCTGGCCACAGCACTTTCAGCGCCGTCGGTGCGGAAGTGCTGACGCTGTTCACCAAGTCGCCGAAGTTCGGCTACACCGTCGATATCCCTGCCAGCTTCGTCTCGATCGAACTGAACACGCCCGCCGCGCCGCTGAAGTTCCACTGGGACAAATTCATCGACGCCGCCAACGACGCCGGCATCTCCCGCCGTTACGGCGCGATCCATTTCAAGGACGGCGACATGGAAGGCCGCAAGCTCGGGAAAAAAATCGGCATGCTGGGATTCAAGAAAGCGCTGCAGTACATCACTGGCAAAGTGAAGAACTGAAAGGCAATTAAAAATTAAAAATTAAAAATTCAAAAACGCACGCGGAAGACTTGGTGCCATGGATGCGCGGACATTTGAGCGCAGCGAAAAAGTCCGTTCATCCGTGCCCGACGCGTCGCCGAATCTTCAAATCTCCAACCCAATCGCCCGCTTGCGGAATTCCAGCGGCGCGCTGCCGCTCATCGTCTTGAACCAGCGCGAAAAATAGTTCGGATCGTCAAAGCCCAACTCCAATGCGATCGCGGAAATGGTCTGCGCGCTGTACTGCAGCCGCGAACGGGCCAACAGGTAGCGGTGGCGCAGCCAGAAATCCTTCGGCGACGTGCCATACGCAAGCCGAAAGCGGCGGTTCATCTGGCTGACGCTGATGAACACCGCGGCGGCACACGCCTCCGCATCGAACTCCACGCGTGCTTTCTCGCGCAGCAACGCGGCGAGGTGTTCGGCCAGCGGATCGACCGGAGTCGCCGGCGCCGCCGGAAACGCGCGCAGGTAGGCAATGACCAGTTCGTGCAAACGTGCCGCGACTTCCGCCCGCTTCAAGACGGACGGCCCGGTCCACAGCCGGTGCCAGCGCCGCAAGTGGCGCTGAATCCGCACGAGATTGCGCGGCCGAAACGTCGTGGGCAGGCCATGCACGCGCGTGATCGGTACGCCCATATCGGCGAACAGGTGGAAGTGGAAGTTGAGCATCTCCAGACGCCGCGCCGGATCGAGCGTGATGGCGTACTCCACGTAAGGCTCGATAAAGATCACGCTGCCGGGTGTCATCCGGTACACGTTTTTCCCAATGCGCGCCGTGGCGCTGCCGCTGACTGTATGGATCAGGTGCAGGTCGTCATTGACCACCGCGTGAGGCGGCAGTGAAATTCCGGGAGGATTATCCGGGTGCAGAAAGGAGACGAGCTCAAATGAGGCCATTCTATTCCCTTAAAATGCTAGTCACTACCACTGATCTTATAGTAGAAAATATCAATATGCGCGAAAAATGCTATCTTTTGCGCCACGGGTTCATGGCTATCCATCTGGAACAATCGTAGTCTTTCTTGCGGCCATACAGGAGAGGATCGCATGAAAAAAACCGTGTCGTACATTGCGGATTTTCAACACGAATGGGAACACAACATCAACTTTTTCCTGAGCGGCGAATGCGTGCCGTTTGCGTACGATTTCCCATCCGTGGCGACACTGGTCGACGTCCTGCGCCGCGATGCGGAATGCCGGATTCAGCAGGGCGGATATCAGGGTAGGAAAGACACGACGGACATCAGCGCGGCGTTTCGAACTCTGCCGATTGAACAGGCGCTGGAGTCGCGTTTCTCCGTCGCCCATTTCAAGCTCGATCGGTTTTTCGGTCCGGGACAGATACTCCAGGATTTTGATGCGCGCGTGATGGAGCCGTGGCGCGCATTTCTGCGGCGCGCGGGTTTCGAATGGAAGCGTTGTTACCCGATTCTCTTTATCTCCGGACCGAACACCGGAACGCATTACCACATGGACTTCTCACACGTGGTTGCCTGGCAGATCTACGGCACGAAAGTGTTCAGCGGATTACGCGACCCCGATCGCATAGAGCCCATCGAACGGGCGGTGCAAAAGCGCCACCACGAAACGCTGATCATGCCTGAGGCGATTAAGCCGGACGACATTCTCGCATTCACCATGAAGCCCGGGGACGTGCTGTGGAATCAATTGCTGACGCCGCACTGGGTCGACGCCTCGAACGACGTGGCCGTGAGCTTCAACATCTCCCACGGCATGCTCCGCCGCAACGGCAAGCTCTGCCCCAACGAACAACGCGTGGAGGACTGGTGGCGTGAGCATCCTGAAGAGGCGTGGTGAAGAGTATTAATTGCAATCGCGAATCCATCCCACACCCGTCTCAACGGCGAGACGGATGGCACCCCGTTTGTAATTTGAGCTCAAACCCAAATCAGCGTTCAACTAGTTGTGCCGTTCTTTGTGCCTTTGCGTCTTTGCGTGAGACGAAGAACCGAAATCCGCAATGCCAGTCTTGCGAAACTCGCCCCGTGCGCCGATAATTCCGCGACCCGTATCTTTGAGGTCCGCCATGTCGCACACTCTATTTCCCCGTTGGCCGCGACTCTTCGTCTTTGGCGTCGTCATCGCGGCGCTGCTCGGTTGCCAGGAACTCCAGGGGCTCGATCCGCGCGAACGCGCGGACATGGAAGAAATTTTCGCGCAGGCCAGAAAATTCGACGAGGCCGGCCAGTACCACGAAGCGCTTGTCCGCTACGAGACCATCCTCGCCCGCCATCCCGAATTCATGTCCACGCGCCTCAATGCCGCCATGTCCGCCTACGACGCGGGCGAATACCAGAAGGCCAACGACCACTTTGAAGTCCTTCACAAATACGGACCCAACGACTGGTTCGTCGTCCGCAAGCTCATCCAGTGCAACGAACGCTTGAACAAACAGGAAAAGGTCGACGAGTATCGCAAGCAGCTCGACGGTCTGCGCCAGCAGAAGGACGGCAGTATCGTCCTCAAGAAGTACGAAGGACTGACGCGCGATTACATTCCGATCGGCACCATGCATCTCATCGGCTACGAATTTTTCGAACCGAAGAAGCACGGGCGACTCTGGTACTTCAAGCTCGAAGACAAAACGCGCAATCAGGTCACCGCATTCCTGCTGGAAGCCACGCCCTTTCACACCAACGACGGGCGGCGCATCTTCTCGCTGACGGAAGCAAGTTTCGGCTGGCTGAAAGTCTGGCACGTCGGTCCGGAAGGCCGTGACTACAACTGGGCACGCGACCGCGTGCTGGAATGCCTGCAAGGCAAGCGCCAGCCGCTGGTGACCCGGCCGCTGCCGCCGGAGTTTGAAGCATTGGCGGCTCCCGCGGTGGCCAAGGCGCCGGGAAAGCAGGACCCCAACGAGAAGATCGATCCGCGCGAGGAAGACCCCGACGAAATGGCCGCGCGCGAAGCGCAAGCGAAAGGCCTGAATCCGCCCGATGCCACGCAGCCCCAACCCCCGGCGCCGAAACCGCCGCCGCCTCAACCGAAGCACAAATAAATGAACCGTCGCCTCACCACTTTCTGTTGTCTGCTGCTGCTCGCGCTTTCCGTTGCGGGCGCTGACGCCCCGCCAGCCCCTCCGCCGGCTTCCGCAGACTCGCAGCCGGCGTTCGAAGCGCACATCAAGGCCGGGCGCGAGTTTTTTCAGGATCGCCGCTACACGGAGGCGCTGAAGGAATTCGCCGCCGCGATTCAGCTCCAGCCCAAGCACCACGATGCGCGGATGTTCGGCGGCTTAAGCGCCTACTGGGGGCGGCAACCGGAACTGGCGCTGGAATGCTGGAATCCGCTGCTCGACGCCGCCCCCCGCAATTCCAACGACGAATGGGAGATCGATCGCCAGCGCGTGATGGCGCTCTCGGCGCTGGGCGAAACCGACGCGGCCGAATCGGTCGTTGACCGTCTCTACGAAATCCGCCGCGGCAAAAAAGCGCCCGCGGCGCTCAGTGCCAAAGGTTTCGTGCGCGAACATTTCTACTTCGGCAATTTGCGCGTGGGCGTTTGGGAAGTCTTCGACGAACGCAACGAAATGCCCGAGCAGTGGACGTTTCCGGTCACCCAGATCATTCCGCCTGGCAAAGTCGCGAAAGGTAACTCCACGCCCGATCTCGAACCGCTGCTGAAACGGTTCACGGTCGAAAGCACGCTGCTTCCCGGCGGCGGGCCCGGCTACCAGTTCACCGAATACGGACCCGGCTACAAAAAGATCTACAAACACTGGACCCAGAAGCCTGCCTACACCGAAGTCCGGCCGCTGATCGCGCAGGTGATGAACCTGACCCTCGCGCCCATCGGCGCGGAAAAGCTCGAGAATCAGAACGACTTCGCCGCCGCGCCGGAAGATCCGAAAACCGTGGCGGTCGCGCCGAAGCCGGGTCCGGTTCCCGCGCCGGACGCGCAATCTCCGACCGCTGATCCCAAAACACCAGCGCCCACTCCTCCCACTCCCGCACCCACTGCCGACGCACCGAAATCGAAAGAAGCGGAACGCGAAGACGAAATCGCGCGCGGCCTGACCGCTTCGGGTTTCGACCCGGACGTCACGCGCATGCTGACGCTGGTGACGCTGCTGAAGGAAGTGAAATTCGACGTCACGCGCGCGGCGCGGCTCTCGCAGACCGATCCGGGCCTGGCCGAAAAGGAAGTGCAGGCGCTCAACCTTTCCGCTCCGCACGCTCAGGAACGCGCCGGCGAACTGGTCGAACTGATTTCGAAAGCCAAGCCGCCGCAGGTTCAGTCCGTCCTCCGCGAAGCCGCGAAACTGCAGAAGCGCGAACCGTACCTCGACTTCGTCCTGCTCACCGCGATGAACACGCGCGGCTCCGATTTTTCCGAAACGCTGCTGATCGAAGACCTCAAGCACAGCGACTTCATGATCCGCCAGACCACCTCGCTGCTGATCGGTCGCATGGGCGATCTGCGCGGGTTGCATCAGCTTTTCGACGACCTGAAAACCGCCGACGCCGCCGGTTGCGCGATCCTGGACGTCGCGCTGGAAGAACTCCTCGGCGACGCCCTCGGACCCGTTCCGCAGCTGGGCCTGGAGAAGACCGATGCACTGGTGAAATCATGGAAAGAAAACGCTGCGAAATGGTGGTCCAAACACCACGATAAACTCGAGTTTTCCAAAGATCCGAAGACCGGCGAAGCCGTGTGGAAAGCGAAGTAAACAGAAGGCCGTGGAAGTACGCTTCTCCCCTTGAGAAGGAGGGCTTTGGGGGGCCAAGTCAGCCGGACAGATCTATCTTTTTTTAGAAGACTTATTCCCCCAAACCTGCCCATGCCTGCTATGAAGTTTGAATCGCCTACTACACCGCAGGTCCGTAGGAAAATTGATATTTTTAAAAATTCGCCCCATATTATTTTCGCTGCAGATATTCCATAACTGAAGAGCGACAGGTGGCGAAAGGGGTATACATTAATGAGGAGTAGAGGCACCTGAACCAACCCTAGAAAGCGCGATGACACAGACAGTCGAAACGTCTGAACTAACCGACGGGGTCCTGCTGAAGCGTCTTTCAGCAGGCGACAAGGCGGCGTGGGATACGCTCGTGCGCCGCCATGCAGATACTGTTTTTTCTGTGGTCTCGCGGATCGTGCGGCGGCAGTCCGATGCAGAGGACGCCGGCCAGGAAGCCTTCCTCAGGCTGAAAGAATACGCGCACACCTTCGATGCGGCCCGTTACGGAGATCATGCGCGCAGTTGGATTGCCACGATCGCGTGCCGCGAAGCGTTGAAAATAAATTCGCGACGCGCCGCAGCCAAAGATGTGCCGTATGACGACGAGATGGGCGGTGGACCCGCGAACCCCGAATCACAGGGAAATGCCAAGGTGGAAGAGCGCGAAATACATTCCTTGTTGCGAACCGCGGTCGAAGCGCTCCCGCAACGTCAGCGCGAAGCCATCGTCATGCACTTTGCCGCCGGCCTGACCCAGACTGAAATCGCCACGGAACTCGGGTGCGACCAGTCCACCATCTCCGATCGCATCCGCCAGGGACTCGATAAGCTCCGCCAGCGCCTCGGTTCCGCCGATGTCGCCATGGCCCTCGCGCCAGCCACGCTCGCCGCCAGTTTGCTGGAGCAGGCTCCGCCCGCATTCGTCAGCGGATTGATCAACCACAGCGTCTGGGCACCCGCCGCGGTCGCTGGAGCAAAAGCCGGTGCCGCTGGGATCACGGGCGTTTCCACCGCCAAGGCCGCACTCTGGATCGTCGGGGCGATTGCCGCCCTTTCTTTAAGTTTCGCCGCACTGAAAAACTTCGGCGTCGACCGAGGCCTTGCCGCCAGTCAACTCGGCAGCTTCGAAGACAATACACTCCAGGGCTGGGAGCCCGGCGACAAGTCGAAGCTTTCCGTGGTGGAAGAACACGCCGGCGATGGCAAGCGCGCGCTGCGCATCGACATGGACGCCTCGCAATTCCCCGGCGCGCGGAAGAAATTCGAACGCGCCGTCGACTGGCGTTCCTACCGAGCGCTGCGCGCCACAATCTTTAGCGGCGCCGCCAGGCCGCTGGACCTGTCGGTGCGTATCGATGACGAAAAGAGCACCGGTTTCGGCACGCGCTTCAATTTCGACAGCGGCTTTCACCTCGCGCCCGGCAGCAACGAAGTGGAAATTCCCATCGGCTATCTCTGGAACGGTTCGCTGCTCTCGCGGGGACTGAACGTCGACAAGATTTCGGAGCTGCGCTTTTTCCTCAATGGCGCGGCCGAACCGGCCACGCTCTGGCTGGACAACATCCGCTTGGTGCCGCTCAAGGCCGACGCGCCGGATGTCGTCGACCTGCTGCAGGCCAATTCGCACCTGGATCCGGTTGGCGAAAGCACCTTCAAGCGCGATGGCGCTCTGCTTTCGGTAAGCATGCCGGCGGGGCAGAAATTCACCGGCTTCGAATTGTTCGCGCTTAACGACTGGTTGCCATACGACGAGCTCACCGTCGAGCTCAACGAAAACGGACCGCCGCTACCCGGCGGCATCTCCATTAAAGTTGCCGACGATTCCGGGCGTCACTCGACGCTCAACACGCGTTCCATCGGGCCAGATGGAAAGCTGCATCTGCCGGTCGAACTCTTCGGCCAGATTGCGCTCGGCCGCGTCAAGACCGTCTCGCTGTTCTGCGATACGTTGAACCAGCCGCAGACGATCGAAGTCCGGCACATGCAGTTGCTGCGCCGCCCGCTCAAGGTCGCGCCCTCGCGCCACGCTCCGGCGGTGGAAGGCGATCCGCTCAGTCTCGATTTCGCTCCGGTCCGCGGCTTTGTCCGCGCGAACTCGTTTCAGGCGGTCATCTGGATTCCGCAGACCGACGGCTCGGTACGCGCGGTCCATTGCAATTCCGAAGGCGCGGGCGTCTCGAGCTACTCGGTGCCCGCCGAAGACCTGAAGAATCTCGACACCACCCAGCGCATCCGCGTCTGGTCGTTTTTCCTCGATCACGGCGTCTGGTTCTGGAAGTACATCGAAGCGAAGAAGAATCCCGACGGCCCGCTCAAGATCAGCTACGATTCGCTCGACGGCTGGACGAGCAAATAGAAAAAAATCGCGGGCTTGCAGCCGGCGAGAGACCTCGCTGCAAATTTCAACTCTACAAACTACTAAGTTTATCGACGTGACCTGGGATCAAATTTGATCCCAGCTCCGTCTTTGGATTTTCGATGCTCTTAGGCGTCGCAATCGGCTTGAGCTTGCCGATGCGCCGCTCGCAATACAGCGCGGGAATGGCGAGCACCGAAGCCAGCGCCGACCCCGCATAGAAAATCCAAAACCGATCGACAAAAAACGGTGCCGTGGGAATTCCAATGATGACGGATACCGCCGTGGTGAGCACAAAGCTGGCCGCCGCAATAATTCCCGGCACCAGCAGCCAGCCCATGGCGAGCAATCCAATCCGGCGGCGCGTCTGTGTCTCGTTCAAGCGCTTGGCTGCCGACCAGCCCCAGATCGATCCCAGCAACATCGCCAGCGAAAGCAACAGCATGGAGAGAATTGCGGGTCCGACTTCTTCTTCTGCACTACTGTGATAGATCGAGCGCGAGGCCGTCATCGCCGCGCCCGAGACAAGGAAGGTCAGCAGCAATTCCCCGAGCGGCGCTTGAAGCTCGGCGAACATCACATGCGCAAACCGGATCACGCCCATGATCACCGTCAGTGCCAGCGCTGCCAGAAGCGCATAGATCAGCCAGTCGCCCGGCGGAGTGCGCCGGTAGAAGATCAGGACCACCGCGAACAACCCCGTAAACAATGACGCCGAACTCAGCAGTGCAATGCGGAGTTTCCGGCCGAGCGGGGATTCGGTTTCCGTCTTCACGCTTACCACTACCAGCGTGAATTGAACGAAGTCACGGCCATTCGGCAGCCCGCCGTTATTTTGCTGGCGCGCCGTAAAATTCATAGGCGATCGGACCCATCTGCGAGGCGTCCTCATCCGTATACTTGGATGAATCCAGCGCGATCTGGAAGAACACCGGCTGGATCGGCGCAAACGCCACGCGGTGTTCGCCGTCCATTCCCGTGCAGCCCGGAATGGTGGCGAGATCTGTCCAGACTTTGCCGTCCGCGGAGACGGTCAGCTTTACGTCCGTGTGCCGGAAGCGCACCGGCATCGGACCGCCTTCCTTGCCCGGCATCGACAGCCGGAAGCTGAACGCAGAAAGCGATTGTCCGGCCAGAAACTGCAGCTGCCACGTCGGCACCGGCGCATTCGGAACCGGGCGCGTCTGAATCAGCGGCTTCTTCGCGTCCTTGCTCACGAAGGAACCTTCCTGCCCCGCCGGAACGTATTCGCACGCGGCGAGGATCGGCTTGGCGTCGGCGGGAATCGCCGCGTTGGCCGGCAGTAGCGGGAATTGAACGTCGCGGTGCTCGAGATGGCTCCAGAATTTGGAGTCCCACTCCACGGCGTCCACGCCAGTCACCGCGAAAATGGCTTCGTGGAATCCGAACGTGAAATCACGCTGCTCGGGATTGGGCAACTGGACGACAAGGTTTTTCACTTCTTTCTCTGGGTACGGATTCACAAACTCGTTCAGGAACAGCGTTGTGCCGCCGCCCCCCAGCGCGTTGGTGCAGTACGCCACGCGTCCGGCCGGCCACATGAACGATTGCAGCGATCCGCCGATTTCATTGCTGGTGGATTGCAGGTTGCCTTTGTCGTTGCCCTCTTGAAAACACTGCGGGCAGTTCACGGCGTCGGTCTGGCGGACCAATTCGCGGTCGCAGACGTAGCGCGTGCCATCGGCGTATTCGAAAACGTAGGCCGGCAGCGTCAGATGCACCCAATTGCGGTTATCGCCCAGGCGGTGCGATTTGCGCAGCAGGCAGCGCAGCACGCAGAAACTCGCCGCCTTTTTGTTGACCGGAATTTCGACCTTCGCTTTGCTTCCCGGAATGAAATTCTGTTTCTGCGTGTCGCCGATCACGACGATCGACTTCCAGTTGTTCTCGTTCGGATCCAGTATCTCGAACGGCACGTCGGCGTAGACCTGGTGTCCGGCTGTCACGCGGCGGAAATCGTACGCCGCGCCGCTGGCGATCAAGCCTTCACGCGGGCCGGAATGACCGAGCCCCGAACCGGTGCCTTCGTCAATGTGGCTGCGTGTGCAGAATGCTTTCAGATCCAGCGGAAAAAACGTTGCCGCCATGCCCGTGCGCCACGACGGATATTCGAACCCGCGCGTGATCTGCTCGTTGAATCGCACGCAGGCGTTGGCCAGTTTCTGCTCGTATTCGGCATAGTCTTTCTCCGGAGCCTGTCCCCGCACCGGTCCCGGGCCGTTCCAGAATTCGCTCGCGCCGCGCAGCAGGTGTCCGGAGAACGCGTACGCCCAGATGCCATCGTAGTGGCAGCGTTCGCCGGCCGCGATCGCGCCTTCGACGGGATGTTCCATCGGCAATCCCGCGAAAAACGCCGCGCCGCCAGCGTAGCCGCCGCCGCTGATCGGATGCGGCGTGATCCACGGCCGCGAGAGCGTCCAGAATCCGCTGCCGGCGATCGTCGCCGGACTGACCGGCCGATCCATGCGCATGCCGATGGCCCGATTGACGCTGTCCAACGCATCAGCGCCGCGCGTATTTCCGCCCTGGCGGATCGCGTCGGCGAGCATCACGGCATTGGTGAACACCGCCGTCTTCCCGCGCGCGCGGCAGATCGCGCCGATCTTGTTCAGGAAGTCGGCGTACAGTTCCTCGCCGGTGCTGTTGCGCTTGCGGCAGAGGCGGCAAACATTCCATGGCCCGTGCAGGCAGCCCATGTAACCGATCTCAACGAACGGGCTGCCATTATGCAAGCGCAGCGATTGGTCGATGTACGTCTCCATGCTCTTGTACGTGAGCGGATTGGAGGGGCAGAGGTTGGTCGTCTCCCAGACGCCATCGTCCGGTCCGACGCCGCCGCCTGCGCCGTTGTCGGGCTGGTCGTCGGGATTGGCTTCGATGCACGAACCGGGAACGCTGCGCAAATAAAGCGTCGGTCGCATGTCGACGATGCGGTCGCCGGCATACTGGATCAGCTCGCGCGTCTTCGCTTCGCTGACATACGGCGTGACCGGATCCCAATCGATGATCGAATTGAAGCGCAGCCGCGCCAGGCCGTTGATCATCCGCGTGAAATTCGATTCCGGCATCCCGATGGGCAGAATTGGCGTGCGATGGTCGCTCGACGGCACCACGGTTCTCAAACGTAACAGCGGCCAGTCGCGGACCGTGGCGCAGCGCGCGAACGCGGTGTGCTCGTCGTGATCCATCCACTGCAGCAGCGTTTGAAAGGCGTGGAAGACACCTTCGGCATCGCAGCCGGCGGCAACAATTTTTGTCGGCGTGATCTTGAGCGTGTAGCCCTGGGGTTCGTTCGGTGGCGTAATATTCTCGGCGGCGCACAGATCGTCGAAGCGCTTCGAGACGCCTTTCATCCCGAGATAAATGCCGCTGTCGACGCTGGAAAGATCGGCCTCATCCTTCAGCTCGCAATCCGTGCAGAACCGCTGGGAGAACTCCCGCTGCAGCACGGCCGCGAACTGCGGTAGCAAGCCGTCGCGCGCGTAGACAATGGGCGCTCCGGATTTGAGGTCAAAGCGGCCATCGGCTTTGGTCATTTCCTTCGGCTGCGGCCAGATCAGGGGCTCGGGCCACTTCTTCAACTGGATGCACTGCAACGGCGGTTGCGGATTGGGAATCGGCGGGTGGTACGCTTTCACTTCCGTGTCGGCGTGCGCGCCTTTGGGTTCGACCCAGATCCAGATTTCCGCGATACCCAGCAAGTCGGTCATCGCGTTGATGTGGCCGAACTTGTTTTCGAAAGATGCGCCCTGGAAGGTCAAGCGGACCTGCTTCGCGACCGAGTCCAATCCATTCAGCGAGGCATACGGCGTCAGCGCGCTGTAGCGGCAGATCGGCACAAACGTTTCCTGCGCGTCCGCTGAGCCGCGAACGGCGACGTCAATGCTGGCAAAGCTGCCGTTGTTGATTTTCAGCACATCGATGCGCCGGACGAAATATTTGTCGGGAAGATCGAAGAGAATGTCGTGCGTGTTCGCCGCGGGCGACTGTCCGTTGGTCGTGCCGGAAAGCCACGCGTTGACCGGCCAGCCGACCCACGAAGGATCGCCGGTGAGGCTGCCCTTCGAGAACGGAATCCAGCCCTGCTCACCGCCCTTGTCGATGCTGCCCATCGTCAGGCCGGCGAACTCCGGCAACCGCGCGCCGTCGGTGTAAATGGTTTCGAAGGGAAAACTTTCGAATTCGTCTTCGGCGATTTCCGGATGAGCCGGCGGTTCCGCCAGCGGCTTGCGCACCGGCTTGCCGATGGTGCCCCACTCCCACGACCCTGCCTCGCCCGGGTTGGGACAGCCCTGCGAGTGATACGGCACGAAATCGAAGCCGTAGAGCGGGCACTTCAGATAGATGTACTTTCCGTCGCCGGCCGCTGGGATTTTTGCTTTCAGATTGCGCTCCGGAAGCACGTCGTTGTTGGTGACGCAGATCCATTCGTCAGGCACGTCGTCGACGATGCGCGAGAGCCGCAGCTTCGGCGCAACGCCGGAGCCTTTCAGTTTCACGTCGATTTTCGCCGCGTCGGCGGTGCCGGTCTGAAAATACGCTTTTCCCGCGGTCAACTCCGCCGTGGCGGCGTCTTTGTCGCCCACTTTAACCGCGACCGCGCCAGTCAATCCGTCGGCGGCGCTCCATTCGAGCTTGTATTTGCAGTTCGCCGCCAGTTTGACGTTCTGAGCAAGCACCGCATCGCCAGCCGCTGTGACTTTTCCGCCCGCGAAAGTCGGCTGGCCGGATACAACCTGCCATTCCGGGATCGCGTTGTCCTTGATCTCCATCTTGCCATTCGCCAGCATCGAGTCAGCGCCGAAAAACAAGCTCGCGCCGTAGCACGTCACGTCTTCGACGATGGCCGGAATGTGCGGCCACGCCGAACGCATCCGCGACGCGCCATTTTCGGTCATGCGGCCGTAGCGCGTCAGCTTTACGTTCCATTCTTCGCCCGTCAGAGGAGCGGCGCCCGTGCCCGGCAGACTGCTGAAGGGAATCGCCAACTGCACAAACCAGCGCTTGGGGCCGGCGGCACATTTACATTCGACTTTCTGTTCCTTCCACGGGCCCTGCATCTGGCAGCCGCCGCGATTAGCAAAGACACTGCAGCGCTTGCCGCGTCCGCCGCTGCTGCCGACTTCCAGATGAACTCCGACGTGATCGCCGCCGCGCACATTGGCGTTGTCGATCTGCTGCTGATCGAGTTCGGGCTCTTCACAATCGAAACCGATGTAGATCGCGCGGTCGTCGTAGCAGAACAGCGCCACCGTCTGCCGGCCGCAAACTTCCGTGCTGGGAAAAAGCGTGAACGCCGACTGCGTCTGCCCGGCCTGCTGCCAGAGCGGATCGTTGAACGAACCGTCGAATTTCGGTTGCGACGGCACGCGCGTGCAGATCACGGAGGTATTGTCCGCTTTATAATCGCGGATGTACTTCAGCCGAACGTTGAAGCCCTCTTCCGCGCGCAGCGGAGCGAGCACCACGCCGATTAAGAGTGCCGCGGCGAGCCATCGGAATTTCAGCATGGAAGAGGATCCCCGTCTTGCACTTCCTGGAACTGTTGAGGCGCGTTTAAGCGACGCCCTTCAAGTCCTTGGAAGCAAATGCTTCGTCGAGAATCGCGGCGGCGGTCACATTGTCCGCTTCGCCTTCGAAATTCAGCATCAACCGGTGGCCCAGCACCTGGCGCGCGACGCCCATGATGTCGCGCGGTTCGGCCGTGTCGCGGCCGTCGATCAGCGCCAGCACCTTCGCGCCGAGAATCAGCGCCTGCACGCCGCGCGGACTGGAACCGTAGCGCAGGTATTTCTTCGCAGTCTCCAGCGACATTTCAGAACTGGGATGCGTCAGCAGCACCAGTTTCACCGCGACCTGCCGCAGCGAGCGCGGCGCATCGACATCCAGGACCAGCTTCTTGAACGCCTCGGCCTTGGCCGCGTCGATGATGTGATTGAGTTCCGTCTCGTTCTCCGACGACGCCTGCTGGCTGATCTCACGCAGACCGCCAATGTCCGGCTTGATTAGCTGCAGCTTGAACAGAAACCGATCGAGCTGCGCTTCAGGCATCGAGTACGTGCCTTCGGTGTCCTGCGGATTTTGTGTGGCGACGACGAAGTACGGTTTCTCCAGGTCCCACGTCTTTCCGGCGACAGTCACGCGCCGTTCCTGCATCGCTTCCAGCAGCGCCGATTGGGTCTTGGGTGTGGCGCGGTTGATTTCGTCGGCCAGCAGCAACTGCGTGAAGACCGGGCCCTTCTGGAATTCAAAGTAGCGCTTGCCGTCGGTGCCCTCCGTCACGATGTTCGTGCCGAGAATGTCGGCGGGCATCAAGTCAGGAGTAAACTGGATGCGCGAAAACTTCAGGTCGATCACCCGCGCCAGTGTCTTGACCAGCAGCGTCTTGCCCAGGCCCGGGCTGCTTTCGATCAGCAGATTGCCGCCCGAGAAGAAGCAGACGAGCATGTCGTGAATGATCTCACGGCAGCCGACGATCGCCTTGTTCATCTCGTTCTCCAGCGCGGCGAACGTCTTCTGAAATTCTTCGATCCGGGCCTTCTCGGGTTTGCTCATGATCCGTCTCCATTTCAGATGCTTAAATTCCGTGTCGTAAGCAGAGCGGTCTTCACGCCGAGCGCGCTTCTTCTTCGTATTCGGGCACGTTCTTGAGCAGATCCTGCACTACCGCGTCGGCGCCAACGCCGTCGGATTCGCCGTCGAAGTTGATCGAGAGCCGATGGCGCAACGCACCGAGCGCGACGTTTTGAATGTCAGCGCAGCTCAGGCTGAAGCGTCCGCCCAGCAGCGCTCGGATCTTTCCGCCCAGAATCAGCGCCAGCACCGCGCGGGGACTCGCGCCGTGGCGCACGTATTTGCGCGTCAGATCCGTGGCGTACTTTGAATGCGGATCGGTCGCGAGCACCAATCGCGCCGCATAACTTTCGACATGGCCGGCAACCGGCACGCGCCGGACGAGGTGCCGCATGCGCAGGATTTCCTCGCGGCTGGTCACGCGTTCGATTTCCGGAGGCGCAGATGTAGTCGTGCGCTCGATCACCTCATCCAGTTCGTCGAAGGTGGGGTAGGGGACGATCAGTTTGAACATGAACTTGTCGAGCTGCGCGGCGGGCAGTGGATAGGTGCCGGCCTGTTCGACGGGATTTTGCGTCGCCAGCACGAAGAACGGTTCTTCGAGCTTGAACGTCGTTCCGCCGACGGTGACGCTGTGTTCTTCCATCGCTTCCAGCAGCGCCGATTGCGTACGCGGCGTGGCGCGGTTGATTTCATCGGCCAGCAGCAGATGCGTGAAGATCGGTCCTTTTTGAAACTGCAGCGTGCGGCGGCCGGAGGAATCCTCCGTGACCATGTTGGTGCCGACGATGTCGGCGGGCATCAAGTCGGGCGTGAACTGCACGCGCCGGAAATCGATCTGCAGCGCCTGGCTGATCACCTTCACCAACTGTGTTTTGCCGAGGCCCGGCACGCCCTCCAGCAGCACGTTGCCGCCGGCGATCATCGCGATCACGACCTTTTCGACGACGTCTTCCATGCCGACGATCATCTTGCCGACTTCCTTCATCACGCGTTTGAAGTCGTTGTCGAACGCTGTGATCTCCGCGGCGACGGCCTCCGTCGTGGCGGGAGCTGCGACAGGACGCGGAGCAGGCACCGCGGGCTTGGCTGGAGCAGCGGCCGGCTCCGGCTTTTCCACGCGTGGCGTACCGCCGGTCGGCGTGGGGCTCGTTTTTTCGCCGGGCTTGGGCGTGGTCTTCAGGACAAATACCTTGCCGCATTGCGGGCACTTCATTTTCCCCGCGGCCGCCGCCGAGACGAGCTCCACCTTGCACACCGAACATTTCGAAGCCATAACGCGCCCTTTCGAGAGTGCCGTCTACTTCACCAGTTTTGCCAGCGCGACGCGCCCCGTCCGCGCCGCGAGGTAGAGCGTGTCGCCGAAAACGCCCCAGCCCGTGATTTCATCGAACAGTTTCGCTTCACAGACGCCGCCGAGATCAATCGGCGCCGCGACGTCGCCATTGTCGAGACGCGCCGCCCAGACGCGGTGCTTTGTCGGCTCGAGGTGGAGCAGCCAGCCATTCCACACGATCGGCGGAAGGCTGACGCCTTCCAGGCTTTCCGGCCGCGCTTCTTTCGGTGCCGCGCCGATGGGCGGAGCCAGCCGCGAGCCGGGAATCGGGAGTTCCTGTTTGCCATCGGGAAGTTGCCAGCCCGCGGAAAGATTGTCGCCGCCGCCACCTTCTTTATGCAGCGCTTCGATGTAGTAACGCTTGCCGGCTTCCAGTTGCACGGGCTGCGATTTCTGTTCCGGGAATTTGCCCCATTCGTTCGGGCCAGTGCAGGCATTCACGCCGCAGATCTTCACTTTCTTCGCCGGCGTGGCGTCGGTGCTGAGCCACAGTTCGCTGGCGTCGTCGCTGGCCACGAAGAACGTGTACGCGCCGGTGGCGGGCGGAATCACGAAGCCGCGCACGCGCTGTCCATAGAAGTCGCCCCAGTTCTGCGGACATTCGAACTTTTCGATCAGGTCGCTGCCGTCCGGCGCCTGCGCGAACTTCGGGTTGCCGGTCAGGTCCGCAACGTTGACGCCTTGAATGCCCGTCCAGAATTCACGCAGAATGGAGCCCGGCGGCATCTCCGTGACGGGCGCTTTCTTTTTCTCGATGATCTGCAGCCCGCTCTCCCACGCCAGCCGGCCGGTGGCGACGTCCAGACACTCCAGCATCGCAATGCGTTTGCGCAGCACGTGAAAGATCACGCGGTCCTTGGAAGCGATGACCGGATCGCAGAGCAGCGAGGCACCCAGCGCGCGCTTGAATTTTACCGCGCCGTCCGCCGCGCCGAAGGCCACGACTTCATTCGACATATCGTTGACCAGCAGCACCGTGCCGCCAGCCATCACCGGCCGTCGCCAGAGCGCATCGCGGAGCAGCGGCGCTTTCCATTTCACCGCGCCGTCGGCGAGATTCAGCGCCGAAAGCTCGCCGGCGGTCTTGAGCACCAGCACGCCGTCGCCGAACGTCAGTTCACCCGGCGGAGACTCAATCTCCCAGAGGTCGCGGCCGGTCGCGCGGTCGACCAGCGCCAGGAATGTTTTCGCGATTGGCCCCGGCTGCTTCTGCGCGTCGGCCACGGTCTTGCGCGTGTGGAAGCACGCCAGCTGCGACGGGCTGCCGACGACGGAATTGAGCGAGACTTCCTTCTTCCACACCGGCGCCTGCTTGGCGAGATCGAAGAGGCTGAACGAAAGTTCTTCAGGGAAGACCGCGAAGTCGCCGCTGACCCACGAGACCGGACCGTGCGCCGCGGAAAGTTTCAGCGGGTTGAGCGTCAGCGGTTCGCCGGCCACCGCATAGAGCGACGAGCCGGATTCGAGATAGACGGTCGTAGCACTGCCTTGGGTCGATTCGATGTTCGCCGGCATCGCCAGCGTTTTCGCCGGCGTCAGTGTAAATCCTGGCACTTCCTTGAACGGCGCCAGCGGCGTCGGGGTCATCGCGCCGGCTTTGAAAAGTTCCTGCAAGCGGCCGCCGCTGATGCTCAGCACGTTGTCGTACCAGAAGAGTGTGTTGGGATGCGCCGTGAGTGTCTCGAGCAACAGCGGTTCGCCCTCTTTTGCGTGCTCGCTGGCGATCAGGGCGCGTGAGCGCAGGCAGGTCAGGTCGGCGGCGCTATCGGCGAGCGCCGGGCTTTTCAGATTTTCGATCGTGGTCAGCGCATCGGCGCAGGTCTTCGCGGATTCGGCGAACTTCTGATCGATGAAGTGCCGACGGGCCAGCGTGACCTGAACTTCCAGCATGCGGCGCAGCACCGGCTTGAGGTACCCGGTCAGCGCGGGATTCTGGCTGGCCAGATCAACCGCGGAGCGGAATTCCGCGGCCGCGTCTTCCAGCTTCGCCGGATCAACTTCCGCGGACTGGTCGAGCAAATTGCCGAGCGTGGAATGGAAGCGGAACTCACGCCGGTTGGCCTCGGCGGCTTTGCGGACGAGTTCCACTGCTTCTTTCAACTTGCCGAGCTGGTACATGCGCGAGCCGAGCTGATAGACGAGGTTCGGTTCGGACGTGGCCTGCTCGCGCACGGTGTTCCAGTTGAGCAGCGCCTTGTCGCCATACCCGGCGAAGCTCCACAGGTCGCCGATGTTCATCACGTACTGCCATTTGCCGACCGGCGAGAGTTCTTCGAGAATCCAGTTCTCCTGGATCGCGCCTTCGAATTCGTCGGTCATCACCAGCGTGCGCGCGAGCGCGGTGTGGGCGTCGAGATTTTTGAGGTCCATGTCGACGACGGATTTGTACAGCGCTTTGGCGCGCCCCGCGTCGGTCTTGATCGCCACGCCCGCGACCGTCGCATCGACGGCGGTGTTCTCGTTGATCTGCGCCAGCAGCATCATGTTGTCGGCGTTGGTTGGGTCGCTGCTGACCAGCGCCTGCAGGTAGTAAATCCACGGCGCAAGGCCTTCGCCCTTCGCGCCGCCGAGCAATCCCTTTTTCTTTTCGTCCTCGGTCGGCTCGCTCATGAAATCCTTCTCGCGGCGGCCGTAGTTGTAGGTCAGCGTGACGATGCGGTCGTTGACCAGGCGCTTGAAGTAGAAGCTGGGCGCGAGATCCATCGCCGCGACGTAGTGCTGGATCGCCTTGTAGAATTCCTTGCGCGAATAATGGAGCTCCGCAAACGCGTAGCGGCAGAGGAAGCTCTTGGGAAAAACCGTGGTCGCCGCGTACCCGATGATGTCGCGCGCCTCATCCAGCCGCTTGTGATTCTGAAAGACCTGCGTCAGGCGGAGGTAGCCGCTTTCGTCGAGCGTGTTGCGCGCCATCAGCGCGCCGCGCAGTTCCACCGCGCGCGCCAGCGGCTCGGCGCCGACGGAATCGTCGCCGCCGACGCAATCGAGGCAGAAGTCGCACAGCTCCGTGGCGGCATCGACGTTGTCGGGCTCCGCGGCCAGCGCGTATTCAAAGGCATTGCGCGCGTTGCCTTTCATGCCGTACTTCTTGAACGCGCGGGCCATCACCAGGTACTTCTCCGGAAGCTTGCTGGCGGTGTTCTGCAGCAGCGTCAACGCCTCCTGCGTTTTCGCGCTATCGCCCATCGCCCAGCACGTGTCGGCGAGGCCCACGTACGCGTCGAAATTCTCCGGCATGATCTCGATCAGCTTGCGGTAGAGCGCTTCGCGCTGCGGATTGGCATTCGCGCCGCCGGCCTTCGCGTAAAGCTGCAGCAGATCGGAGAGGATCGTGACATCGCGGGGCGCGATGCCGCGGGCCTTGTCGAGCGCCGCGATCGCAGCGGGCGCTTCGTCAAGGCTGTCGTGCGCGAGCGCGACATCGCGCATCGGCGCGGTGCTCTGCGGCCGGTCGGCGACGCTCGCGTCCAGTTCCTTCAAGTAAGCGTCGAGATCGCCGAGCTTCTTGTGGCAGCGCGAGAGCTTGACGACCAGCTGTTTGTGCAGCCAGTGATTTTCGTCGACCAGGCCCAGCGCATCGACGTACGCCGCGATCGCGCCTTTGAAATCGCTGTTCCGTTCCGAGAGATCGCCGATGCGGTCAAGCACGCGCACGCGCGCGGCGCTGTCGTCTTCCACCGCGTTCTTGATGCAGAGCCGGTGGGTGGCGATCGCCTTGTCCCACATTTCATAGCGTTCGTAGATCTGCGCCAGACGTTCGTAGGTGATGCGATCGAACTTGCGCTCGTCAGCGACCAGCCGATCCCAGACGACGGACGCATTCTCGCGCGCCGCGGTATGCGCTTCCGCGCCATCGCCGGCGCGGGACATGATCAGCTCGCCCCACTCCTCGAGCATGCGCGTCTTGAGCTCCATGTCACTCAGGCCGATCCGTTCGGCGGCGACTTTGAAATGCTCGAGCGCCTCTTTCAGCGGCGCTTCGCCATCCTGCTTGCCCAGCAGATGCGCGAGCTGGTAATGGAGGAAGTAATCGTCCGGAGATTTCTCGAGCGCTTCGCGGAAGTACTTCACGGCCTGCGCGTAGTCGCGATTTTCGCGGTAGAACATGCCCAGCAGCGTTTTGATCTGTGGCTTTTCGGGATGTTCCTGCGACAGCTTCAACAAATACTGTGGAACTTTCGACTCCGCATCACTGCGCTGCGCGATCTTGTACATGCGGTAAAACGAATCTTCGTTTTTCGGATTGGCCATCAGCGTGTCGAGCTCGGCCGCGAATTCCGGCCACGCCGCGCCGAGCAGATCCTGGATCTTAAACTGCTTGTAGCTCGTCTCGGCCGCATGGGCCGACGCCGCCAGCAGCGCGGCGATCAGGACGAGAACGTGCGAATAGTGTGGGGCGGGGCGCTTCATGCAGTTCTCCGTCGCAGCACGCGCAGAATCGCCGGCCAGCGGCGCGCGGTGACGTCGGCCACGAAGAGCAGGCACGCCGCCAGAATCGCCCAGTGGCCCAGATCAGTCAGTGTTTCACGGGACTTGCCGGTGGTCGACGCGAGCGTCGCGACATCCGCGTCGACTTTGCCGCCGCCGGCGTCGCAGAGTTCAGTCAGGAATTTTCGGTCGGCGGAGAGCGTCAGGTATTCGCGGAAGTTTGAGACCACGACGCCAGTCGCCACCACCTGACCGCGATTGGGCCCGCGGAATTTCACCGCGTACAGCCCCTTGCGGTTGATGCGGTGCGAACCGGTGTACGAGCCCGGACCGCTGGGCGTCAACTCCATGCGCTCCATGTTGCTGCGCGTGTACAGGTAGCCCTGTTCGCCGAGGTAGAAGATCTCGCCGTGCACATTCTTGCCGCTGATGAACTTCTCTTTCGGGTCGAGCAGATCGACGCTGGCGTTGATCGATTGGCCGCTGACTTTCAAATGCGGGACGAGCTTGGCGTCCTGTGCGCGCTTGGCCGCGCCGAGAATCACGCCGCTCCAGAACGTCTCGAAATTGCGGCCCCATTCGCGCGACCAGAGCACGCTCCATTTATCTTTCACATCGGAAGTGAAGACGACCGCGCGGCCCTCGCCGCATTCCATCGACGCCAGGAGTGGATCGTATTCCGGCGGCACGGCGAGAATGTTCGACGCGCCGGTCTTCAGCTTCGTGCGCACATAACCGAAGAGCATCGGCGCGGAATTGATGTCGACGTTCTCGATCAGGTCCGAGTCCAGCAGCTTGCGCGGCCGGAACGGGTCCTCGGCCAGCGCTTCGCCCTGGGCTTCGCTGAAGAGGGATTTCAAGCCATCGACGATGCCGTTGGAACCATCGGCCTGCAAACACAGCCCGCCGCCCCAGCGCGCCATGTCTTCCAGCGTACCGAAATCGGACTCGGGGCCGACGGGAATCGTGGAGACCTGGTAGTGATCGGCGTTGAGTTTGGCCGTCAGGCGCGGGTAGCTGTAGCCGCTGTCGAAAAATCCGTCGGAGAGTACGACGATGTGCTTGCGGCGCGTGTCCTGTTGCGCGAGTTCTTCGGCCGCGCGGCGCATCGCGAGGTAATCGTTGGAGCGCATGCCGAACGCCGCATTGGTTGCGAACTCGCGATCGATGTCGGCATGGATCCGCTCGCGGTCGTAAACCTTCTGCATGCGAACCGGCCAATGCGGCGCGAACTTTTCGTTGCCGGTGACGATCACGCCGAAGAAATCATTGTTGGAGAGCTTGTCGGCGACCGCGTTGGTGATGGAGCGCACAAACGCGGGCGCGTCGAAGGGCTTGCCGTCGGGCGTGTGCTGTGTGGTCAGGCTGCGCGAGGCATCGACGACCAGCGCGACGGACATCGACGGCGCGGGCAGGCCTTCGGTGGAACACGTCACCGGCAGCACATCTTCAATCGGCGTTCCCGCATAGCCGCCTGCGGTGAGGCTGTGGATGCCGCCGACGACCACCAGCCCGCCGCCGAAATCGCGGACGTAATCGCGCAGCATGCGCATCTGATTTTCGGAGAGCTTCGCCGCCGGAACGTTGTTGAGCACCACCGCGTCGTAGCCGAACAATTCCAGCAGCGTCTGCGGCGAACCGTAGGCGTCGCGGTACTCGACGTACGACTTGGCGGAACGCAGCGCCGTGATCAACCGCGTCGATTCCAGTTCGTAGACGCCGATCACCAGGATTCGCGGCGCGCCGGTGGCGGTGAGGTACGCGAACGCTTCGTCGTTCTCCTTGTTCTGCGCCTCTTTGCTTTCAAAGACCGCGCGGTACACATACTGGCCGCTCTCGGAAATACTCTGGCGGAACACCACGTCCGTCGCGCCAGCAGTCAGCGTGACTTCTTTGGTCCCGGTGAGGAATCCGTTGCGGTAGAGCATCACTTTGCCCTTGGCGTCGCGCGTGGATTTCAGCGCGACCTTGGCGTCGAAGGCGACCTGCGTGCGGATCTGCGTGGGAACATCCAGCGCCGCGACCAGCACGTCGAGCGGGCGGTCTTTCGCTTCCACCGTGCGCGCGTTCAGGTCGATGCCGCTCTGCTTGAGGCGGCTGGCGAGGGCCAGACCGGAGCCGTCGGTTTCGTTGCCGTCGGTCCAGAGGACGATGCGACGGCCGATTCCCGACGGGAAAACCGACGCGGCCAGTTCCAGCGCCTGGTCGTAACGCGTTTCGCTCCGTTCGAGCTCTTCGAATTCCTTCGAGCCGGTTTTCGCGTCGAGCGCGGCCTGCAACTGTGTGCGGGCACTTTCTTCGGTGATCGGCTTCGACGCGGGCGGAATGCAGACACGGCAACGGCCGGCGAAAACGAGCAGCCCATACTGATGATCGTCGTCGGCGCTTTTGGAAAGGTCGGCGATCTCCTTGGCGACCTCGAGCGTCTTGTCGCGCGGCATGCTTTCAGAGACGTCGACGAGCGCCAGCACGCACAGCCGGGATTCGTCGGCCTGCCGCCAGAGCCGCACGCGAGCCAGTCCGGCGACGACCAGCACGAGGATCAGGGTGCGGAGCACGGCGACGGTGATCTTGCGCGCGCGACCGCCGTCGGCGTAGGTCTTCAGCGCAAAATAAAGCACCGGGGGCGCGAGCAGCAGCAGCAGCCAATATTCCGGAGCCAGCATTTCCAGTCGCATGCGGCGATTTCCTAGAAGAACACGCGGCGGTGGAACAGGTAGTTCTCAACCGCCAGAAGTCCGGCTGCAAAAAGGGCAAAGTAAATCCACATTTGTGAGGAGATGTGATGTTCAACCAGCTTGTCGACGGCCGTGAGCTCCGCGCGGTTGTCGGCGATGTGCCCCTTTTCGTCCGCGGTGCCGATCTGGATGGCGGAGCTGACGTTGAGATTCGTTTCCTTCGCCGATCCAAAGTACACCGCGAAGCCCAGGCGTGGCGTCTTTTCGGCGTCGCCCATGAAGCGGTAGATTCCCGGCTTGAACGTGTCATAGAACAACACGCTCTCCGCGCCTTCCGGAACGGCGACTTTCTGCGGCGCAGCGTTGTCGGGCGGGAAGACCACGACCGATTTCCACGTGCTGTCGGTGATCTCGATCTTCATCGGCTCGCCGGGGGGAATCTGCGTCACCGGCTCGACGCCGCGCTTGAACCACTCGAAGCAATTCAGCACGAACAGCGGCAGTTCCTTTTTGAACTGGATGTCGGAGTCCGCCGGATTGAAGCCAATGTACGCCAGCTTGCGGTGTCCCATTTCGCGCGCGAGGATCAGCGGCGAGCTGACCAGCTCCGCGACCACGTCGGTGGATTTATCGTCGAGCTGTAGCTGCTTGGCCTGCTTCAGAAACACGTCACGCAGGTTGAGGTAGTTCATCAGCGGATGGCCTTCGTCCCACTTGCGGATAAGCGGACGGTCGCTGAGCATGCCTTTGACCGCGGCGGGAATGTCAGACGATTCAGCGTTGACGAAGAGCGCGTGGCACGGCGGCATCTGTTCGGCCGTCGGCGTCCAGTTGTCGAAGATCACCGCGTCGAACTGCGACTTCAGCGCTTTTTTGTCCTGCGCAATCTTCTCGTAATCGGAGGAGGGGAGGAACCCGCCCTCGATCGCCGTGTCGCAGCGCAGCACCTTTGCAAGGTAGTAATCATTGGCGATCTTCTCGTCCATCGCCTCCTTGGTCACCAGCGTCACACGCGTGCGGCGGGGCGCGGGGAGGTAATCGAAGGCTTCGTTGTCTTCCAAGCACGCATCCTGCAGCGCGACACGCGCGCGCAACACTCCGCCGAGGCGGTAACCCATCTGAAAGGTGAGCGTCTTCGATTCGCCCGGCGCGATCTCGGCGATCGAGGCGCTCTGCGGCTTGGCGTCGAGATACAGTTCGACCGGAACTTTCAGCGGCTGGCTGGCGCTGCTGAAGAGCGTCACCGAGACTTCGATGTCGTCGCTGTTGAACGTCTTGCGGCTCTTGAATCCGGTGATGCCAACGTTCTCGGAATTCTTGCCGGTGACCACGACGCGGATTTTTCCCGCGTCGCTGGGCAGCGCGTTAAGCGCGGTGAATTCCTTCGAATCCGTCGAGCCATCGCAGATCACCGTCGCGCGAACATTCTTCTCCGATTTCGCCAACTCCATCACCAACTGGCAGGCGGGCTCGAAGGCCGCGCTCTCGTCCTGGGCTTCCAAGTCGCTGACCAGTCGCTCGAGGATCGCCGGCTCGCTTTCGCCACTGGCCACGATCACCGGCCGGCCGGCGACACCGATGATCGTCATGCGATCGTCGGTGTTCATCGCGCGGATCATTGAACGCAGCGCGTCTTTCTCCAGGTCAAGCCGCGAAGCGCCTTTCGTGGACGGCTTGTCCGTGCCGTCGAGCACCTTTAATGGTGTGTCGTCGTGAGCGCGGGTGGAACGGGAGAGGTCGATCAGCACCAATTCGCAGTGCCCGCCGGTGCTGGCGGCGAAGTAGGGGCGCGCAAAACCGAAAATCAGTCCCAGCACGATGCACGCCTGCAGCGCCAGCGAGATCATCGTGCGCCGTTCGTTGGAAATACGCCGGCCGGCGCGGGCGAGATTCAGCCACGGCGCGAGATCGGCGACGGCAATCTGGCGGCGCGGCATGCGCAACAAATAGATCACGATGACGCATGCCAGCGCCGCGAACAACCAGAGACCTGAGGGAAAGAGAAGTTTCATTACTTATCCAGCCGCATCCAATTCTTCAATTTTTCGGCAGTCCCCGCGGGAATGTCGCCCTTGTCGAGTTCGCCCTGAATGATGTCGCGCTGCGCCTTCTTCACGCGCACCGCCGCTTCGCTGTTGGGATCCTTGATCGCGTCGTCGCGGTCTTTCTGATACTTCTCGTTGGTTGCCAGCAGCGCGTTCTCGTCGACTTTTGTTGTGGCGCTGGTTTTCAAGCCGATCTTCGTGCGCATCGTCTTCGCGTTTTCGGCAGCCAGCGCGGTCTGCTTCTGCAACTGTTCCAGTTCGTCGGATTCACTGGCCTGCTTGATCCCGATGCTCGACTGGATGCGTTCGCACACAATCTTCTCGCTTGGGGCCGACGTCGAGATGCGTACACCGGTGATCTTCTGACCGTTGGCCAATTGAATCTGGAATGCTTCTTTGTTTTTCTTTTCGATCTCGTCGCGCTGCTGGCGGATGGCGTCGAGTTCGCCGATCGCGTTCTTCATCGCTTCAAACGCGGCGGCCTTGCCGGTGCCACCTTTATAGTCAATGCCCTTGGCGCTGATCATGCGCATCAAATCCGCGCGCGTCATTTTGTTCATGTCGTCTTCGCTGATGTTAAGCGTGTCGAGCATCTTCTTAATTTCGTCCTTCTGTTCGGCGGAGACGCCGGGCAGATCCTTCAGACCTTTGATGATGCCCTTCATCTCATCTTGCGTGTCCTGCGCGACGGCCAGCTCCGCGGGAATGACCGACGGCGGATACAGCAGGAAAATCCATCCCGCGCAGAGCAGCGAGGCCAGTACGCCGTACGTGGCGCGGCGCGTCCAGCGGAAGGCAGTGAACGCGCCGAGCTTGGCGTTGCGCGCGGTGTTGAGTCCGTCGGCGATGGCCAGCTCGGCCAGCGGGCTGCGCTTGGCCGGGTCCTGGCTTAAGAAGTAGAAGGTATTGGCGAGGCGGTCGTTCAACTGCAGGTGCTTGTCCAGCTGCTTGGCCGCGGAGTACGGTGAGCAGCGCGAGCGCCGCCAGCCGGAAATTCCGCCGGCGAGAACGGCCACGGGAATCGCGGCAAACGAAATCAGCGCGACACGCTTCGAGAAACCCGCACACTTCAAGATCAACATCAACATCAGGACCGCGACGGCGCCCCAGATCAGCGCCTTGAGCGCCGCTTGAACCGCGCCGCCAAACGCGAGTCGCGAGCGGAAGCGGGAGATGAGTTGCTGCAGTGCGCGGGGATCGTTCATGGCCACTCCATACTCCTCGGGGTCCGGCCTCGCAATTTCTATAGAACGGGTGTGCTGTTTATGGGCGGATTTAAATTGTTTCCGTTTATTTTCCATAAGTATGCGGCTTGGTGTATTGAAAAGTGTGGAGGCGAGCGAATATTTGATGCTCGTGTGCACACATGCCTGAACAAATCGATCCCAATACCCTGCTCGATGCCGCGTTGATGACGCGCCTGAGCCAGCTGAAGCTGGTCGCGCCGCGCTCGTTTCAAGGCTCCAGCAGCGGTAAACGTTTCAGCCGCGCGCGCGGCTCCGAAGGCATGGAGTTCGCCGACCACAAGGAGTACTCGCCCGGCGACGACTTCCGCAACATCGACTGGAATGTCTATGCGCGCTTGAACGAGCTGGTCGTCAAGAATTTCGAGACACAGGAAAACTTGCGGCTGTGCCTGCTGCTCGACACGAGCTCTTCGATGCAGCTCGGCGCGCCCAGAAAATTCGATGTCGCCCGCAAGCTCGCCGCGGCGCTCGCCTACGTCGGCTACGTGAACGAAGACTGGACGGGCCTCTACACGTTCGCTTCGAAAGTCAGCGGTAGTTACGCGCCGGCCGGAAAGCCGCGCACGCCGGCCATGCTGGAATTTTTAAGCGGCAGCGAAGCGTCGGGAAAAACCGATTTCACATCCGCGTTCAAAGCCTTCACGATTCAGCAGAACCGTCCGGGCCTGGCGATCATCATCTCGGATTTCTGGAACACCGCGGGGCTCGACGACGGCTTGAAATTCCTCGTCTACAATAATTTCGTGGTCGTTGCCATGCACCTGACCGACCCCGCGGAAGAGTCGCCGGATCTTTCCGGCGAAGTCGACCTGCAGGACCTGGAGACCGGCGAAAGCGTCCCGCTGACCGTGCGCGGTAACACGCTGGCCGAATACCAGAAGCTCTACCGCGCGCACCTGGCATCCGTCGCGAAAATCTTCTCGGTCTACGACGCGCTCTACCTGCGCATCTCCACCCGCGACGACCTGCAGCAACTCCTGATGAACACCTTTAAGCAACAGCGCATCGTCCGACAACGCTAGGGAATGTCAAAGAATGAATGTCGAATGTCGAAGAACTGCGCGCTGAATCGCTAAGAAAAGTCGCCGCAAATTGCGGCGACTTTTTCGTCATTCGTCATTCGTCATTCGTCATTCGTCATTCGTCATTCGACATTCGACATTCGACATTCGTCATTCCGTCATCCGTTGTGCCACTCGCGTTTGTCCTGCGCCAGCCAGGCGTCCGCTGCGGCCGGGCCCCAGGAACCGGCTTTGTAGTTCGGGAACTCCGGCGTGGGACCGTCCTGCCAGCCTTGCAGAATGGGCGTGACAAAGCGCCACGCGGCCTCAACTTCGTCGCTACGAATGAATAGCGTCTGGTCGCCATGCACGCAGTCGGTCAGAAGGCGCTCGTAGGCGCTGGGGTTTTCGTCGGAGAACGCTTCCGGGTAGCGGAAGTGCATGTTCACCGTCTTCACCTGGTTGTCGGTGCCGGGAACTTTCGCCTCGAACTGCAGCGCCAGGCCGTCGTTGGGCTGAACCTGCAGGATCAATTGATTGGGATGCGGCGTGCCCGCATCGCGGAAGAGCATGTGCGGCGTCGGCTTGAACGTGATCACGATCTCCGTGTCGGGCCGCGCCAGGCGTTTGCCGGAGCGCAGATAAAACGGCGTCCCCGCCCAGCGCCAGTTGTCGATGTACGCGCGCACGGCGACGTACGTTTCGGTCGTCGAATTGGGATCGGCGCCTTCCTCGTCGCGGTAACCGCAGACTTCGTTGCGGCCGATGCGGCCGGGTCCGTACTGGCCGCGCACGGTTTCGGCGCACGCCGCGGCGGGATTGACCGGCCGCAGGCACTTCAGCGCCTTGACCTTCTCGTCGCGGATCGCGTCGCCTTCAAACGCGACGGGCGGCTCCATCGCCACCAGCGATAGAATCTGCATGATGTGGTTCTGGATCATGTCGCGCATGCAGCCGGCGGTTTCGTAGTAGCCGGCACGGTTTTCGAGTCCCAGCGGTTCGGCGGCGGTGATCTGGACGTGATCGATGTACTTGTGGTTCCAGAGCGGTTCGAAAATCGAATTGGCAAAGCGGAAGTAGAGAATGTTCTGAACGGTCTCTTTGCCCAGGTAATGGTCGATGCGGTAGGTCTCTTTTTCGTTCAGGATTTCGTGGATGGTCTCGTTGAGCGCGAGGGCCGATTCGAGGTCCCGGCCGAACGGTTTTTCGACGATCACGCGCGCGAACTGTCCGCTGACGCGCGTGGTCTTGCCGATCAGCTTCGCGCTTTCCAGGCACTTGAGACTGTTGCTGAAAATCGCCGGCGGCAGCGAGAGATAAAAAATGCGCCGCCGCGGAAGTTCGTGCTGCTTCTCCAGCGCGTCGAGATACGCGCTGAGGTCCAGCATCGACTTTTCCTGGACCACATCGCCCTTGAAATAAAACAGCTGCTTGATGAAGCCGTCCCAGTCGTGGGCCTTGGGTAGCATCATCGTGCGGTAGCCGGGCGCGCGGGCGTGGCCTTTGGTGACTTCCTTGCGGAAAGATTCTTCCTTCACATCGGCGCGGTCGACGCCGACAAAAACGGTCTTGGGATGCAGGTGCTCGCCGCGATACAGATGAAACAGCGACGGCATCAGCTTGCGTTTGGCCAGGTCGCCCGCCGCGCCGAAAATCACGACCGTACATGGCTCGGCAATGCGCTTGCCGCCCGCGCCTGCAGCGGCTGATCCTGTTCCCGACGTACCGGCACTGGCCATGAACGATCCTCTCGTTTCCCAAGCGTGGGAAAGACCCGAATGAGACGACAAAAGGGCGGAGCACACGTGTTCGCGTGTGTCCGCCCTTTGTGAGTCTACAACTTTAACACGTCAATGCGCCCCTCGACAAGCTCGGGGCACCTGCTTACTCCTTGACGATCTCGTGGCCACCGAACTGGTTGCGCAGAGCGTTGAGGAAGCGCAGCGAGTACTGGCTGTTGCTCTGGGAGACCCAGCGCGTCATCACCGATTCGGTGATCACGGAAGCGGGAATCTTCCAGTTCACGGCGCACTCGACGGTCCACTGGCCTTCGCCGGAGTCCGTGACGAACGGCTTGATGCCCTTGAATTCCTTGGACGTATCGTCTTCCAGGGCATTGGCGGCGAGGTCCAGCAGCCAGGACGCGACGACCGAACCGTTGCGCCAGGTCTTGGCGATTTCGTACATGTCCAGCTTGGCATGCGGGAAGGCGCGCATGATGTCGAAGCCTTCAGCGTACGCCTGCATGATCGCGTACTCGATGCCGTTGTGGACCATCTTGACGAAGTGGCCCGAGCCGGCAGGTCCGAACAGCATGTAACCGTCCGGGATGTCCTTTTCGCCTTCGTACGCGAGGTTGCCCTTGCGGCCGGCCGGAGCCAGCGTCTTGAAGATCGGTTCCAGGCGCTTGAACTGCTTCTTGTCGCCGCCGATCATCAGGCTGTAACCGCGCTTCAAGCCCCAGATGCCGCCGGACGTGCCGACGTCCATGTAGTCGATGCCCTTCGTGGCCAGTTCCTTCTGGCGGCGAATGTCGTCGGTGAACTTCGAGTTGCCACCGTCGATGATGCAGTCGCCCTTGTCGAGGACCGAGGCCACTTCCGTGATGGTGTCATCGGTGATCTTGCCGGCCGGCAGCATGATCCAGACCGTCTTCGGGCCGTCGAGCTTCTTGACCAGATCCTTCGCGTCCTTCGCGGCCACGCCACCTTCCTTGACGGCGTTCTTCACGGCATCTGCAGAGCGGTCATAGACCACAACGCTGTGCTTGTTGCGCAACAACCTCGTTGCCATGTTGCCACCCATCTTGCCCAACCCAATGATTCCGATCTGCATGCGTGCTCCTTTCAAGAGAAACCCTTGTCCCAAGCCCACCCAATTTTTTTCGTTTCGTAGCGCGGAGAAATTCTACCTTTTCAAAAAGTCCGTAACGGTTTGTTCGCCGCAGTTTTGTGGCCGCATCAGCGTCCGTCTTTCTCTGGATATTGTCAGTAGTGCGAATCGAAATCATGACAAGTGAGTCGGAGACTTCAAGCAAATTGGCAGAGATAAATCGATAAAAAAAGTGCACGGGAGCATTCGTTCACCGAATATTCACACACGCGCTCGTGGGAGAATTCAGAATTCAGATTGATGAATGCTGAATCCGTGGGAGCGGGGATCAACCCGCGAGGGGTGGCCCGGCCCCTCGGGCCGGGTTGCGTTAGCAACAAGAAGCTTGCTCTGAGCTTGCCGAAGAGCTCCAGGACAGAATCACCCTCGCCGGAAAAAAAGTTATCCGACTTCGAAGTCTGCCGGACAATCGTTGCCACGCATGGAAGGCAACGCCTGTCCTGGTGCCTCTTGTCGCCAAGCGACCCGGCCTTAGAGGCCGGGCCACCCCTCTTTTCAATGCGCTCCGCGCTTCAAGATCCAATTCCAATAAAATAATCCCAACTTTTTGTCATCCATAACACATTCAATATCATTAATTAATGACCGTACCCTAAACCCATATTAGGAATATATTCGGTTTTGTCTTGAACTTCGGTCTATTCATGGCGTATACTCTTAGTATCAGGTTCTCAACCGGAGGACCTATTTTATAAGGAGTAGGTTGCCATGCAACCCCTTCACGAAACTGCGGCTCAG
>JBBRPR010000018.1:0-146105 GCA_038227875.1 Planctomycetota bacterium | reverse complement strand
TCGCAAATCAGTAATTCCAACGCCACACCCAGCGCTGCTGCGCATGGCCCTGGATAACGATGGTGCCACGGATGCGCGGACATTAGAGCGAAGCGAAAATGTCCGTTCATCCGTGCGAAGCGCTCTCGAATTTCGAAGCGCGTGCTGTTAACTCAAAACTAAAAATTCAAACCTCAAAACTATCCGTGCCGTCCGATCTTTGAAAACCAAATAGCCGTCGCCCAGCATCTTGCGCACCTCCAAGCATCGCAGTTGCCGTTGCAGTTGCTTGCCGTTGCCGTTCAAGCCGTTGCTTGCCCCCACTTTCAAGTGGGGGTTGCCATCCCTCTGGGCACCAACCAGCCGGCTTCAGCCGGCTTTCCGGCAGTTGCTCGAGAACACTGAAATCTCCAAATGAACGACGTCCATTCCCTGTTCAAAGCCCCCGAGCAACATCAAAAAGCCGGCTGAAGCCGGCTCAACAAAATCATTTAGGAAACCCGGACCACCACCTAAAGGTTGGTGGCAAGCAACTGCATCAACAGCAACGGTGAGCAACTGCAACTGCACCCGCCCCGCGCTTCAAAACATCACGAACCAACCACCTCGGTCCGCGAGTTCGCACTGGTGGACAAGCCACCAGTGGCACACTCCAACGGTCAAATTCCAAGACAACGCTCATGATCCAAATTGCAATCGCGACGTCCAAGGTGGCACCCGGTGACCACCCAGAAAATCGACCCCAATCCATGTAACATTTGGTAACATTTTGAAACATCGCCCCGCGAGGATGCGGCGAATCCCGAATCCCGATTCCCTAATCCCAATTTAGCCAAGCACAACACGCCGCGACGAACCCGACCGCAATCCAGAAGAGATCCATTCCACCTTGCTACCGGCGCCCATTGCCCTAATCTTTACCGTTCCAAATAAAAGTTAACCTTTTTGTGAAAGGAACGATCTGATGTCTGCTTTCGAAAAGTTCTCCGGCTCCGGTCCGATTCGCGTGGTTCAAGTCGGCTGCGGCGGCATGGCTCAGGGGTGGGTCGAACGCTCGATTAAGAAGCCGGGATTGCAGGTCGTCGGGCTTGTCGATATCCGCAGGCAGGCGGCTGAAGACACGGCGAAGAAATTCAACCTCCCCGCCTCGGTCGTCTACGATTCGCTCGGCGACGCGCTGAAACAGGCCAAGCCGGACGCCGTCTTCGACATCACCATCCCCGGCGCGCATTACGCCGTCACCACCGAAGCGCTCCGCGCCGGCTGCCACGTGCTGGGTGAAAAGCCCTTGAGCGACACGCTGCCGCACGCGCGCGAAATGTGCAAACTCGCGGCGGAGACCAAGCGCCTCTACATGGTCACGCAGAACCGCCGCCACGCGGGCAACATCATCGCCTTCAGCAATGCGGTGAAGAACAACGTTATCGGCCAACTCTCCACGCTCGACGCCGACTTCTTCATCGGCGCGCATTTCGGCGGCTTCCGCGACGCGATGGACAACGTGCTGATCGTCGACATGGCCATCCACACGTTCGATCAGGCGCGCTTGATCAGCGGTGCCGATCCCGTCTCCGTCTACTGCCACGAATTCAATCCGCATGGCAGCTGGTACAAAGGCAACGCGGCGGCCATCTGTATCTACGAGATGACCAACGGCATCGTCTTCACCTACCGCGGTTCGTGGGCGGCGGCCGGCTTCAACACCAGCTGGGAATCGACCTGGCGCGCGGTGGGCGTCAACGGCTCCATTATATGGGACGGCGCCAGCGACCCGAAGGCGCAGGTCGTCTGCGGTGACCAGGGCTTCACCCGCCCGGTTAAGGATGTGCCGATTCCGTCGCAGCCGCTGGAATTCAGCCAGCACGAAGGCGTGCTCGAGGAATTCATTCAGTGCGTGAAGAGCGGCAAGACGCCGCAGACGGTGTGCACGGACAACATCAAGAGTCTGGCGATGTGTCTGGCCTCCGTCGAAAGCGCGAAGACCGGGAAGAAAGTCAAAGTCGAATGGTAGTTCGTGGTCCGGGCATTCTGCCCGGTCTGCGACGGACGGAGTCCCGCTTGCAAGAGTTGTATTGGCGGGAAGAATGAGGTTCCAATTTTAAGACCGACCGGGCGGGACGCCCGGACCACAAAAATGGAGGATGCATGTCCCGTATTTCACGCTTGTCCGCTCTGGTACTCTGCGCGTTTCTGGTGAGCTCCATTCGAGCCGCCGAAGAGAAGCCCAAGGCCGAAGATCTCTTTCCGGAAAGCACGATCGCGGCGCTGATCATTCCCGATCTGGCATCCACGCGCGCGGCCGCGGCAAAAACACGCCTGGCGGAAATGTACGCGCAGCCGGAGATGCAGGCGTTTCTAGCGCCGGCGCTGGGGGAAATCCGCAAGACCTATGGCGAGCTGCGCAAGAAAAATCCGCTGCTTCCCGCGCCGGAAGATATCGACTCCGGACTATTCGGCAGCGAAATCGCGGCGTGCGTGTATACGCGGCAAGGCAATCCGCCCGTCGGCGTGGTCGTTACGCTCGCGCCCAAGGATCCCGAAGCATTCAAGCGCTTGTTGCCGCAGCAACTGCGCCAGATGCTGGTCGAAGGACTGGTGATGCCCCTGGGCGGCAACGACCAGGACGGTTCGCTGGCTTATTCCGGCGGGCGCATCGTCCTCTGCGTGCCGCAGTCCGATGTTCAACCCGCACTCGCGCGCATGAAGGACGCAGCGGCGCGCGCCACGTCGTTGTCCACGACGACCGGCTTTAAAGCGGTGCGCGCGAAGCTCGCCGCCTCGGCGGTGATGCTCTATGCCGCGCCGCAGAAGACGGCCGATGCCATCCTCGCCAGCCCGGAATTCAAAGCCGGCGGCAACCCCGTGCTGATGAAGTCGCTGCTGAAATCCCTGGGCGTGAGCAACGTCAACGGCGTCGGCATGGGCATGGGCTTCAGCAGCACCGATCCAATTCTTGAAGCATTCGTCAGCTTCACGGCGCCACCGGACCACGATCTGTTCTCGCTCTGCGCCACGCAGACGCCGATCAGCGCCGAAGCGCTGAAGATCGCGCCGGCGGACGCGCCGTTCGTCGCGGGCAGTTTCATCGATCTCAAAGGCATCCTGCCCTTCGTTCAGTCGCTGACTGCCACCGTTCCCGATGAAGCGAAGCAATTTGAAAAGCTGCAGGCGATGAGCCGCCAGGTGCTCGGCTTCGATCTGCAGAAGGACTTGATGGAAAATCTCGGCGGCGAAATCGTCACGACGCAGACGTCCGTCGACACCGGCGTGCCGCTCTCGTTCGCGCCGGGATTGGTGATCTCGATTCCCGCCAAGGATCCGGCGAAAGTCGAAGAGTGCCTCCAGAAGCTCGGCAACGCGCTCAACCAGGCGCTGGAGATGGCGACGCAGCAGAACGCGCAGCCCAAGGAACTCGTCGACCTGATCGTCGGCCGTTTCCTCAAGCTCGATTACAAGGGCAAGCACATCTACTACCTCACCGGGCAGAGCCTCGGGAGCAAACTGGCGATGACGGTGATTGGCAACCGGCTGCTGGTCTGCACGTCTTACAACGCGGCCAAGCGCGGCATCGAACAGCTCGAAGCGAACACCGACATTCTCTCCAACAAGGGTTTTCAAGAGACAATCGCGCGACTGACCGGCAAGCCGTTTGATCCCAAAGCGCTGCCGGCGAGTTTCGGCTACAGCATCGACAAGGGCTCTGGCTCCGGCACGCTGCTGATCACGGCGCTGGGGTTGAGCTCCGGTGTCGCGGCGATCGGCGGGCTGGCGGAAATTCCGGCGATGCCCGGCGAGGCGAAGGCCAACGGCGACGAACTCGCACGCAACGAAACGGCGGCGATCGGCGCCTGCAAGGCGTTCGCCGAAGCCGAAGAGATTTACCACCGTACCGATTACACCGGCAACGGCGTGCTGAAATATTCACCCGCGCTGCAGGGCGACAACAGCCTGCTGGAACAGAAGGCCGGCGCCGGTGATCTGGCGTTAATCGATCGATCGATGGGCCAGGCCGAAGGCGACCCGGGCGTCAAAACCTCCAAGCATGGCTATCGCTTCAAGGTGCTTAAGGCGCAAGGTTCGCACGCAACGGGCGGCGCGAAATCGTACGTCGTCGACGGCAACATGACGCTCGGCTATGCGTTGCTTGCTTACCCGGCGGAATACGGTGTGAGCGGCAAGCAGACGTTCATGATCAACAGCAGCGGCGTGGTCTTCTCGAAGGACCTGGGCGCGGGCACCGCGGAGGCCGTAAAGGCCACCAAGGAATTCGATCCCGATAATTCCTGGGCCGAAACGAACGAAGAAGGCCGCCCCGCCATCGATCTGCCCCGCGCGCAGGGCAATGAATTCGAACAGTTCATCGCGCGGCCGTCCGGAAAAGCGGTGCTGGCCATCGCCAATACCATCGATCTGGGACTGTGGCCCGACGAAGGATTCTTCATCAAGTACCGCCAGCCCAAGGGCGCGCTGGCCACGCTGGGCGCCGATGGCATTTACTGGCGCTCGGAACTGCCGCCGCCCGGACCGGTGACGGCGATGGGAATCAACCCGACGATGGTCGTCGCCGGCACGGCGATCGTTGCGGCGATTGCCATTCCCAGTCTGCTCCGCTCGCGCATGGCCGCCAACGAAACGGCCGCCGCCGCGTGTTGCAAGGCTTACGCCGAAGCGCAGGAGATCTACCACCGCACCGATTACAACAAGGATGGTGTGCTTGAATACGCCCAAACAATGCGTGACCTCCTGGAAACCAAACCCGGCACCGGCGACCTCGCGCTGATTGACCGGACGATGGCCAACGCCGAAATGCCATCGGACAAGGCCACACCGAAAGCCGGTTACCTGTTCAAAGTGCTCAAAGCTCAAGGCGCGCACGCTACCGGTGGCCAGCGGAACTACGTCGTCAACGGCCACATGACGCTCGGCTACGCGTTCGTCGCTTACCCGGCGGCGTATGACAGCACCGGCCGCGACACGTTCATCATCAACAACAACGGCACCATCTTTCAGAAAGATCTCGGCGCTGACACCGCCAGGCTGGTGGACGCAATGACCGAGTTCGACCCCGACGATACGTGGGTGCCGACGCAGTGAAGTGATCGGAAATGCCGCAGCTTGATCTCTGGCCCACTGCGTGCTACCTTGCCGGCCAGCTGTAACACCGTGATCGGAGACGTTTCGCTTTGAACCACAGTCGGGCCATGTTTGGGCGGATACTCGCGGGTTTGGCGCTGATCGCCACGCTCGGTGTTGCCCTATTGCCCGCCGGACAGCTGCCGCGCCTGGCCGGGCGGTGCGGCCGGGCGCTTTGTAATTGTCCGCTCGAAGTTGTGCCGCAAAGCAATCCGAGCTGCCGAACCTGTAGCGTAACCCTGCAAGCGCCGCGCGTGATCACGCTCGGCTCGAGCGAACTTTCCAACGTCGACGAACCCGGCCTCGCGTTTCAGTTGGCCCTCGATGCCGCATTCCTGCTGCCGGAATCCGTGAAGTTCCACACTGAAGCGCGCGACTCACTGACCCTTCCCGTCGCCGCCGAATTCGCACTGAACCTGTCCACGTTCGATATTCCCACGCCCCCTCCGCGCGCCTGATCGGCGCGGATCAATTCCAATTCGCGCCACACACCGACCGACGCTGATGTTCGGGTCTTCGTTCCGCATGGCGGACGGCCCGTGCGCCAGCACTTTCCTGACTTCTTCCGGTGAGGCGTAATAAACCCATGTTCCGAATTCTTGCTGCTCTCGTTGTTTCCATGCTCTCCCTGAGTGCGCTCGCCTGCGAGCAGTGCAAATGCCAGGGGGCCAACACCATCGATCTGCTCGCGCCCGGCCTTGATGATGCGTTCCGCAGCGCGCTGAAGTCCCCGACTCCCGCCTCAACACCGGCGCCGAACGCCGATTCTCGCGTCGCGCCGCAACCGTCCGCGCTCGCGGAAACGCCCTCCTCGGAAGGATGCGGTTGCGACGGCGCCGCGCGCACGCGCTGGTACTTTGACACCACGTTCGAGTTCGTCAGCTACTCGCATCAGTCGGTCGCCGACGCCAGCGCGCTGCTCTCACGTGACCGCGACACGCATGCGCACATCAAGGAGTTCAGCGTCACGCAGCGCTTCGCGTACGCGATCACCCGCGACATCCAGATCAGCCTCGCGCAGGGTTTCCGTTCGCTCTACATGAAGGAAATCGACGATCCCGACCACCTCGGTTTAAATGAACGCAGTTCGGGCGCGACCGATCTCGATCTGGGTATGCAATACCGCTTTCTCCACCAACGTCCCGGTGGCAGCCCGGTTGACTTGATGGTCTTCGGCGACATCAAAGCACGGACCGGCACGACCAACAACCGACGACCGGGCGGAGACCTCTTCGAAACCGAAGATCAGCCCGGCACCGGCAGCTGGAACGAAACGCTTGGACTTTCAGCCGGCAAGCGCTGGGGCGGATGGGCCGCGACCGCCGCGTACTCGTACACGCATAAGGGCGAAGGCAGCCAGCGCTTCAAAGAAGGCGACATCAACCGCCTGGCGCTCAACGCCTCGCATCGCATCTCTCCCGACAACTGGCAGTGGCGCGTCTTCTACAGCCAGGGCGTGCAGGGTTTCACCGAGAACGAGGCGCACGACCACGGCACACCGAGCAAGGATCACGGCGGCGCCTTCATTTATGCAATCCCCGGCATCACCGTACAGCCCAACCCGCGTCTGGTCCTGACCGTCAACGCCAACGTGCCCATTTATCAGGAAGAGAATGGCTTTCACCAGAAGGATCGTTTCGCTATTCAATTCAACGTCGGCGTGCGATTCTAGGTACACAATTGAGATCAAGGAGCTCCATACGTGACACTGCCTTCGGAAGACTCAAGCCCAGATCATTCATCGAGCCCCTGGCTGAAGATCTGCCTCGGCGCCAGCTCAGTGCTGCTGCTTACGTTCGCCGTCTTCACTGTGCGCAGCGCGGCGCGCTACCAGCACGAAGCTCAATTACTGACGCCGGACAAGGACGCGCCGCAAATTTACGGACACGTCCAGAAATTCGCATTCACCGATGAAGACGGCAAGCCCTTCGACTCCGCGCAGCTCAACGGCAAAGTCTGGATCGCCGACTTCTTCTTCACGCGCTGTCCAGGCACCTGCCTGAGCATGGCCAAAGCGATGCGCGGACTGCGCCAGGATCTCGGCCCGCTGGCCGGCGCAATCCCCACGGTGTCACTGACCATGGATTCCGAATTCGATTCGCCGTCGGTCTTGAAGGAGTATCACCAATCGCGCGCGGACGGTTTGAGCAACTGGTTCTTTTTGACCGGAGACAAGGACGCAATTATGCGTCTCTCGCGCGAGAGCTTCATGCTCGCGGCACAAGAGAAGATCCGCGACGACGGCGACATTCTGCACAGCACCCATTTCGTGTTGATCGACAAACAGATGCAGATTCGCGGTTTCTATGATGGCCTCGACGCGGTGCAGGTTCAGCGTCTCACCACCGACGCCCGCAAACTGGCCAAATGAGCAACATATGAATCGAAAACAAAAATCTCCAACGTGGTTTTACTGAAGAGCCGATTTCTCGTTGCGTCCATTATCAAATTGGACGGAATTCAGTCGCGCACATGTGTCGATTTGATGAATAGGGTTTACTTCCATTCGATCGTGTGATTAAGTAATTTCTGCAGGATGCCACCAGCGAGACGCGCAGTGGAAAGGCTATATATGAGCACGCCCAATGCCGAAACGCCGCTGCCATCATCCCGCGCATCCAAGCGTACGCAACGCACCATTTTAGTCTGCGACGATAATCCCGATATACTCGAACTATGCTCAACAATTCTCAAACCGATTGGGTACACGGTTCACACTGCGACCGGATACGAACAATTCAAAGCACAATTCGACCCGACTTCACCACCCAATCTACTGATCCTCGATGTCCAGATGCCTGAACACGATGGCTTTTGGATCGCCGAGAACCTCGGCAGTGGCGTCCGTGTGCCGATCATTTTCATCACCGGCCACGATCGTCCGGTCTACCGACTCTATGCGCCGATCGCGGGCGCGTTCGATTACTTGACGAAACCGTTTGACCCGGAGCAACTTCTGCAGCGCGTGGAGAAGGCGCTGAAGATCAAACCCAAGTCATCCAGCGCCCTGATGCCCGCCGTCGATTACAAATCCGGACGATTGCCCAAGATCGAATTCTAGTACTCGCTCACATTTTTGTACCGCCGAGGCACGCCAAAAACGCGCGCTCGGTCGCGGTGAGCTCGCGATGTCGGTGCCACGCGGCCACCACTTCGCGAGTCGGCGCATCGCCGGATAGCGGCCGGAACTTCACGCTCTTCTCCGCCGCCAGGCAAGCCATTCGCGGGAGCAACGAGATGCCTTGCTTCAGTCCAATCAGCGCCTGCACCGTGGCGAGCTGCGAGGTGTGGCAGCCGATCCGGAAGCACGCGTTGACGCTGCAGAAATCGGAGATCTGCTGACCGAGGCAGTGCATGTCGCTGAGCAGAATGAAGCGTTCGTCGCGGATCTGCGAGAGCGTCAGCGTCTTGTGCCGCAGCAACGCATGCGTCGCTGGCAGCGCGACGAGCAGGGGTTCGATGAACAGTGGCTGCACGCGCACACGCGATTCGGAGACTGGGTTGGCCAGAATCGCGATGTCGACTGTGCCGGCGAGAACCGCGTCGAGCAGGTTGCGGGTCAGCAGCTCGTGGATCTCCAGCTGCACGGCCGGATGTTTCGCCGCGAACTTCGCCACGACTTTGGGCAGGAGGTACGGCGCCATGGTCGGAATCGCGCCGATTGAGAGCCGCCCGCCGCCCTGGCCCGAAAGCGCCTGCATCGCGCGCTCGGCGTTGTCGACGCCGCCGAGCACCGTCTGTGCCAGTTCCAGAAAGCGCTCGCCGGCGGAGGTAAGTTTCACGCGGCGGCCGAGGCGGTGAAAGAGGCGCTGCTTGAGTTCGTGTTCGAGCTTGGCGATCTGCTGGCTGAGCGAGGGCTGCGAAACAAAGCATTCGCGCGCGCCCTTGCTGAAGCTGCTGTTTCGGGCGACCGCGACGAAGTATTTGAGCTGATGAAGTTCCATAGGTTCATCCTATAGGTTGTATCGGAAAGTAATATTTTACTTATGGATTGCAAACCCGTATTTAGAGCGCCGTCCTGGTGCCACGGATGCGCAGGCGCTTGAGCGTAGCGAAAGCGACTGTTCATCCGTGCCGTGCGTATGGCTAGATCAGAGCGCACCGCACGGATGAACGCATTTCTTTGCTACGCTCAGAAATGCGCGCATCCGTGGCACCAAGGTTGATCGCGCACCGCAGCAACTACTCAACGGAGGATACGATGAACGACAACATGCTCACCACCGCCGGCGGACAGCCGGTGTCGGACAATCAGAACTCGATCACGGCCGGACCGCGCGGGCCGGTGTTGATGCAGGACTTTCAAGTCATCGAGAAACTCGCGCACTTCAACCGCGAACGCATTCCGGAGCGCGTCGTCCATGCCAAAGGCGCCGGCGCATTCGGGACGCTGACGATCACGAAAGACATCTCGCATTTGACGCGCGCGAAGGTGTTCTCGCAGGTCGGCAAGAAGACCGAGGCATTCCTGCGCTTCTCAACAGTCGGCGGCGAGAAAGGATCGGCCGACGCGGAGCGTGACCCTCGCGGCTTCGCGGTCCGATTTTACACGGAAGAAGGCAACTGGGATATCGTCGGCAACAACACGCCGGTGTTTTTCATCCGTGACGGGATCAAGTTTCCCGACTTCATCCACACACAGAAGCGCGATCCGAAAACCAACTGCAAATCGCCGACGATGATGTGGGACTTCTGGTCGCTAAGCCCCGAATCGGTCCACCAGGTCACCATCCTCTTCAGCGACCGCGGCACGCCCCGCACCTACCGCCACATGGACGGTTTCGGCAGCCACACCTTCGGTATGATCAATGCGAAGAACGAACGCGTCTGGGTGAAATTCCACTTCAAGAACAAACAGGGCATTCAGAATTTCACGCGCGAAGCAGCGACGGAGATGTGTGGTCGCGATCCCGATCACGCCACGCGAGATCTCTTTCAAGCGATCGAGAAGAAGGAATTCCCGCAGTGGCGCTTTTGCATCCAGGTGATGACCGAAGCCCAGGCCGCGGCGCACCGCGACAATCCCTTCGACGTCACGAAGGTCTGGTCGCACAAGCAATTCCCGCTGATTGAAGTCGGCACGTTGGAGCTCAACCGCAATCCCGAGAACTATTTCGCCGACGTCGAGCAGGCCGCGTTCACGCCGTCGAACATCGTTCCCGGCATCGCCTTCTCGCCGGACAAAATGCTCCAGACGCGCCTGTTCGCTTACCCCGACGCACACCGCTACCGCCTCGGTGTGAACCACCACGAGATCCCGGTCAACAAGCCGCGCAGCCTGGTCCACACGTACCAGCGCGACGGCGGTATGCGTGTCGACGGCAACGGCGGTGGTTCGCCGGTATATGAGCCCAACAGTTTCGCCGGACCGGGGGCCGATGCGTCGTTCAAGGAACCGCCGTTGCCGCTGAGCGGCGCCGCGGATCGTTTCGATCATCATGTGGGCAACGACGATTTCTATCAGGCCGGCGATCTCTATCGGTTGATGACAGCGCCGGAGCGCCAGCGCCTCATCGGCAACATCGTCGCCAGCATGAAGAGCGTGCCGAAGGAAATTCAGCTCCGCCAGATCGCCCACTTCACCAAAGCCGATCCGGAATACGGCGCGGCCGTGGCGAAGGGACTGGAACTGTAAAGCAAGCCTCGTTACACGGATGGGCGGGAGTTCGCGCGCAAGCGCCTCTCCTGCTCACCCGTGCCCGTAACTCACTCTTTTGTGATGGTGACGACGTCGTCCTTGTTCAGCGTTTGATAGTCGCCTTCTTCATTTTTGACGGAATACTGCTCGCCGGTTTCGATCACCAGCGTCGCGCGAATTTCGCTGCCGTTTTTGAGTTTGAGCACGGAGATCTTTGCGGCCTTGGGCTTCGGCTTTTCAACGGGGGCTTCGGCAACTGGCGGCTTCACGGCCGGTGGCGTGTTGGCGGGAGGAGGAATCACGACATCCGGTCGCTTGGGTGTGTCTGTTTTCACTGGCGCATCGGGCTTGGGGGTGTTGGCGTCGCCGAAGGCAACAACGCAGAATTCCACCGTCATCTCGTTGTTCAGGTTCACGACAGCCTTGACCGTCTCATCGATGGGCAATTCTGGCGAGATCCAGACTTTCATTTTGATCGGAAGTTGCCCCAGCTTCATCTTTCGCAAACGCAGTTCGTAGGTGGTCCATGTCGTATTCAAATGTCTACCGTTGATCTCCAGGACCTCCTGCCCGTGATCGAGTTCGTGATGTCCGGCCTCCTCTTGCAGTTCGTTCATGAAATCCTGCAGGAATACGTGCTGTTCGCCGGTCCTGCGAATGACGTTGGACTTGATGGGCGACTTGCCATCGTCCCATTGAAGCTGCTCACATTGACCTTCGAATTCGTTCTTGGCGGTCAGAACCATGCGCAAGTGGCTGGTGTGCGTTTTGGGTCCGGTTTGTTTCAGGACTACATCCATCCAGTCGCCGACCTTCGCGCGCGAGACGGCGTTCGGGTCAACTTTGTTCCGGACTCGCGTCAGTGGCGGTGCGGGTTCTTCTGTCTCCCAGGCACCGTAGTCATTTCCGGTGATCTCATTGTCTTCAAAAGTTCCACCGGCGTCCTTGCTGACGAAGACGCCATGATCATGGTTCCCGGTGATCCGGTTTTTTCGAAACACGGCTCCGGATTTGGGCCGGACCATCACACCGTACTCCCGATTGCTAGTGATGTCGTTGTCTTCAAAAATCCCTTTTCCATACGTGGAAACTCCGTAATAGGTCTGGTCGTGAATCTTGTTGCGGCGCGCCTGACATACGCCATCAACCTGCACCAGGATTCCCGGCTGTCCATTCTTATAGATGTCGTTGTCTTCAATGATCATCGTGGCCCACACGCCACAGCCATTACTGTCGCACTCGTGGATCGTGTTGTGCGTCACCTTCAGATCGCCGCCCTTTTCGCAATAGACTCCACAGGCTTCCGATTTCCAGATGTCGTTGCCATCCACCACGGCGCTGCCTTTCAGGTCCGCAAATACGCCGCAATAGTTATCGTGAAGCTTGTTCTTACTGACGCTCACTTTTTCACAACCGGCCACACGTACGGCAATATGGCAGTGCTGAATTTCATTTTCTTCGCACAGGCCCGTGCATCCCTTGTCGAACTGAACCCCGCCGCAACCGATGTCGTGGATCTTGTTCTTGCGGATGACCGGATCGACCTTTCCCATGATCAGGACGCCGGTCGTGCTGAGAAAGATTTCGTTGGATTCGGCCACCTGCGGCTTCAGGGTGGAACGAATTATCAATCCGTTATCCTTATTTCGAGCCAGACGATTGTTCTTGAACATCAAGCTCTTGCCAAAGGCCAGGACGCCGTCCTCGTTTTCGGAAATCGTATTCTTCTCCGCGGACAGAATGCCCTCCACGTTAAGACCCAGCGTGCTTCCGGTCAGCAGATTTTGTGTGAGCGTCGCATCCGACATGCCGCCCAGAAAAACTGCCGTGCCCTGCTTACATGTGACCGTGCAATCCTGCAGCGCGAATTTTCCCACGCGCACATGCACGGCCGGTTGTTCGGAATTGGAGATCAGGGTGACATTGGAAATTTTGACATCTGCCCCGTCCACAATCACAGCGCTCGATTTCTCGCACTGGATGATGATTTCGCTGGCCTTGCCCTCGCCGATCAGCGTCATCTGTTTGGAGAGCAGGACCGTGGCACCCACATAAGTGCCGGGGCGCACTTTGATCGTGTCCTGTGGTCCGGCTTCGCGCGCGGCTTGCGTCACGCTGGTGAAATCCGCGCCGGGCTTGGAGTCCACCGTCCACGTCCGCGGTGCGGCGGTTTGCGTGCTCGTCGCTGTGCCGGGCGAGGCGGCGCTCGTCCCCGTACCCGCCGGCGGCGTCTGGCCGTCGCCGCAGCCGCTGATGAACAGCATTAAGATCATGCACATCCACTTTTTCACATCGCGCTCCTTGACCCGTATTTTTGGACGAGAGAGTTTCTATACGCAGCGAGATTCAATACAAGAAGGTGTGAAAACTAAATACGCTCTTTTCCTCCCGCCAACTTCGTGTTTCGAATTCTCGAAAATCCCGTACGCTTAGCCTGGCTGCCGTTGATAAACCCTTTGCCGACGCCACGAAAGAAATGTGGCGGAATGGACTTTTTCAACGGGCCGACGGGATTTCCACAAACGCAGCGGCATGGTGAGGTCTCTTCTCCTTTGGTGGATGACCCGAGCACATGGGTGAAAGCGGCCCAGTTTGGCGACCGCGAGGCGTTTGACCGCCTGGTGGAGGTGCATGGCCGCCCCTTGCTGCGGTATCTGCAAACGCTGACGGGGTCAGCGGTTAACGCCGACGATCTGGCGCAAGATGCGTGGCTGCAGGCGTACCGGAACCTGGCCAGTCTGCAGGATCCCTCCCTCTTTAGGGGCTGGTTGCTGAAGATTGGGTATCACAGATACCTGCGCTGGGTGCGCGACCGCAAACCGGTCGTGGAATTGAAGCCGGAGGAGTTTTCAGGAAGTACAGGAAATCCGCATACGCACGAGGGCCTGACCGACGCGGTCCGCGAGGCGGTGCGGAAACTCCCGGAAGATCAGCGCACGGTGGTGGCACTACGGTTCGGAGAAGGTTTGAGCCACGCGGAGATCGCGGAGATCACCGATTCAGAAGTGGCCACAGTGCGCTGGCGGTTGTTTACGGCACGGCAGACGTTGCAGTCGATTTTGAAGGACTGGAAGTGAGGACACGACGATGACTTGCAGCGATGTTCAACAGGCGCTCGAAGCGCAGTCCGATCCGGCCGCGCCGCAAATCGACGCCGCTGTCAGCGCTCATTTGAAGAGCTGCCCGGCCTGTGCCGCGTACGCCGCGCGCGTGAAGCGCGACGATGCGCTGCTTTCGGAGATACTCTCTGCAGGCGGACACGATGTGAATTTCGTCGATCACCGTCGCGCGGTCACGGGGAAGATCAATGCCTTTGAAGTGCGCCGGGGCTGGAGCCGACGCGCGTGGGTCGCGACCGCGGCCGCGGCGATGCTGGCACTCACCGCGTGGGGCGTGGTCAACTTCGTTCATCCGAAACCGTCGGAAGTGGCGCTGGTTACACCGGGCGCGGTTCAAAGCAGCGATGCGTCGCTCTCTGCGCGCGTCGCCACGCTGCAGGCCAGCGTCCGCGACAAACAGGTGCTGGATGAACTCGAACAGCTCCAGGAAACGTTCGAAAATGCCGGCGATGGCGAAGCCAAGTCGCTGACCGAAGACGCGGAACTGTACGTGGAACGGATTCTCGCGCTGGATGTGAAGAACCCCGAACAGATGCGCGAAATTCTTGGCGGCATCCACGCGGCGGACATCAAGGCGCGTCTGGAAAAGCTGCGCGAATCGATGAGTGACGATGCCCCCGCGCCGCTCCAGGATTCACTGAAGCTCGCCACCGCAACGTTGAGCGAAGCCAGCGACCTGGGCCAACCGGCGTCCACAGCGGGAGTGGGAGCCGACCATGCAAAGTAAGTGCGCAGCGCTCTGCGCTCTGCTGTTGCTGCTCGCCGGCGCCGCTCACGCGGAGACTGCCGCGACGCCGGCGACGTTGTTCGCGGAAGCCGATCAGCACTTTCAGAAGGGCGAATACGAAACGGCGCTCAGCGGCTACCGCGCCGTGATTGAACGCTACCCCAATGACTGGCACGCCACGCAGGCGCGCTTCACCGAAGGTTTCATCCTGCAGAAGAAGATGGGCAAGCTGAAACAGGCCCGCGAAGCGTTTCAGCATGTCGCCGAGAAGGAAACGTCGCCGGCGCTTGCCGAGAACGCGCTTTTCCACATCGCCAGCGTCGACGAGAAATCCGGTGACACGGACAAGGCGATGCAGGGCTTCACCGAAGTGCTCAAGCGCGGCAAGTTCGGGCGCGAGAAGAACGCGACGCGCCGCCTGGCGCTGCTGCGCGCCTTCCGCTCCGGCAAAAAAGATCCTCCACCCGGCTGGGCGCAGGGACTGAGCAAGCGATGGTGGCGGAAGCGGATGCGGTAACTGAGTCATTGGTCATTGGGCAATGGTCATCGGTCATTTTTCATTTACGAGGAGCATGGCGCCGCGAACTAACTGCTCGCCTTCGCACCCCGTGAATGACAAATGAAAAATGACCATTGCCCAATGACCAATGACTCCGTTCCAAGTCCGTCCTCGCCTTGCCCTCTTTAGCGCTCCGGTTATCACGCCTCCATGCACGACATGGGGCTGATCTTGACGTTGACGGCGGGACTCACGGTGGCGTGGGTCTTTGGGCTGATCACGGAGCGGTTGCGGTTGTCGCCCATCCTGGGTTACCTCATCGCGGGCATCGTGGTGGGGCCGCATACGCCGGGATTTGTGGGTGATCCGCATCTCGTTCCACAGCTGGCGGAATTTGGCGTCGTGCTGTTGATGTTCGGCGTCGGCTTGCATTTCAAACTCAAGGATCTGCTGGCGGTGAAAGCCGTCGCGCTGCCTGGCGCACTCGGCCAGGTGCTGGCGGCGACGGCGCTCGGCGCGTTCGTCGCAGTGAAGTTCGGGTGGACGCTCTCTGGCGGAATTGTGCTGGGACTTGCCGTATCCATCGCCAGTACCGTCGTGCTGATGCGCATGCTGGCGGACAACGATCTGCTCAACACCGTCCACGGTCACATCGCGGTGGGCTGGCTGATCGTCGAAGACCTTTTCACCGTGCTGGTGCTCGTGCTGCTGCCGACGATCACGCAGGCGCTGAACGGCGAAAGCGCGAACACCGGCGGCATGGCGTTGTCGCTGCTCTTCGCGGTGGCGCGACTGGCGGCGCTGATCGCGCTGGTGCTGGTGGCTGGCGGCCGGCTGATTCCCGCGCTGCTGACGTGGGTCGCGCGGATGCGGTCGCGCGAACTGTTTACGCTGACGGTGCTGGTTGTGGCGCTGGGCATTGCCACGGGTTCGGCGCTGATCTTTGGCGCGTCGATGGCGCTGGGTGCGTTTCTGGCGGGGATGGTTGTGGGGCAGGCCGATGTCCATCATCAAGCCGCGGCCGATGCGCTGCCGCTGCGCGATGCCTTCGCGGTGCTCTTTTTTGTTTCCGTCGGAATGCTTTTTGATCCGCACATTCTGATCGAACAGCCCGCGCTGGTGGCGGCGGTGCTGTCGGTGATTCTGATCGGCAAGCCGCTGGTGGCGCTGGCGATCGTGATTCTGCTGGGGCATTCGCTGCGCACGGCGCTGACGGTGGCGATCGGGCTGGCGCAGATCGGCGAGTTTTCGTTCATCCTCGCCGACATGGGGAAGAGTTTAAAGCTGCTGCCGGATTCCGGACACAGCGTGTTGATCGCCGCGGCGCTGATTTCCATTACGCTCAACCCGCCGCTCTTCCGCAGCTTGACGCCGCTGGAAGCCGCGCTGAAGAAAATCCCGGGGCTGTGGCGCTTCTTCAACCGCAAGTCGAAAGCCGTGCAGCCCGCTGACGTTCAGACCGACCCTGAGGAAATCCGCGCCATCGTCGTCGGTTACGGCCCGGTGGGACGGACGCTGACGCGCATTCTCTCCGACTTCAAAATCCGCCCGACGATCATCGACTTGAACATCGACACGGTGAAGAAGATCAACGCGGCGGGACTCAGCGCGATTTACGGCGACGCTGGCCGGCGCGATATTCTCGAAGCCGCGGGCGTCGCACACGCCAAGTACCTGCTCGTGACCCTGCCGGATCTCACGGGCCGCTTTCCAGTGATCGCCACGGCCAAGTTGCTCAACCCTGCAATCCAAGTGCTCACGCGCGCGCGGTACCTCGGCGAACGCCCGATGCTGGAAGAAGCCGGCGCGTCGTCGGTCGCGTACGAAGAAGCAGAAGTCGCTGTCTCGCTGGCCCGGTTCCTGTTGCAGGAAGTTGGCGCCAGTGAGCTGGAGATTGATCGACAGGCAGAACGGGTGCGGGGAGAATTGGCGCCGTAGCGAAAGACATTTTCCATTGAGCGGCCTGCCCCGTCTGGAAATCGGTAAACGTCCGAAAATCGGTGGCACTTTTCGCGACAATTCTGGCGCGATAATCCGGCTATATTTTCCTTAAGTCCTCTCAGTATGAAGGTTATGACGCGAGCAATGCGCATTGCGCACTTGGCATCAAAATCGTTATGCACCATCTCACGGCAGTCCTGCCGGTTACGCAATCCAATATCAGCGGCTCCAACTTGGAGGCACAGCCATGAATCGCAGCAACGATGCCTGGCCCGTCACGGTTCTGTTCGCGGTGTTGCTGCTATGCCTGGCGAAAGTGATGGCGGCGGAGAAACCGGAAACGAACGTGGAGCGGCGCCTCGAGCCGAAACGCGCGGCGACGTTTGAAGCGCCGCCGGCAACGCCTGTGTCATCGCGTGCGGCCGCCACGCCGTTTGGTTACGCGCCGGAATTCACGCTCAAAGATCCGCTGGGCAAAGACTACTCCAGCGAGGCGCTCTTTAAGGACACGGGCATGCTGGTGATGATCACGGTGCCCACGCTGACTCAGTACGAGCGGCAGAAGCGCTGGGAAAAATTAGTCAGCCGGCATCACTGGCCCGAACACGGTGCGCCGCAGCGGGTGCTGATTGAGGACATGAGCCAGCAGACGATGTACAAGGAAAAAGCCCGCGGCATGATGCGCGCCTGCTACAAGCCCGGTGGCGACACAGTCGTGCTGATCGACGAAAGCGGCGACGTGCGGCGCGCGTTCAATATGATGAACGACGAAACCATGGTGCTGCTCTGCGACGCCAAGGGGCGCATCCTTCACATTGAACCCGACGAAGTTGAACCCGATGAAACCGTGGCCCGCCGCCTGATGACGGAAGTCACCCGGCTGGCGGATGCCACGGCCAAGGCCACGGTAGCTTCAACCCCGAAGGTAGCGACCGCAACTGCGCCGGTCGCCGCCAGCTCTACACTGCTTCTGACGTCAGCACCCGTCCGAAAGTAAGGTAGCACGCGAGGGGCCTAAACGCGGGACGCCAACGTGCGGGCGTCCCGCGTTTTTTTGTTTTCGCGGTTTCGATTTGAGCGTGAGGGCCAGATGGCCGTCACTTGTCGTCTTCGTCGTCGCCTTCATTGGCGGTGCGTTCGCGTTTGTCGGGGCGGCGCTTTTTCAGCGTCGTGGCCAATTCGGCGTCGGGCGGAAGGACCAACGCGATGATCGGCGGGTTTTTTCCCGGCGGGAGGTACTTTTCCAGGCCGGACTGTTTCAGGATTTCAGGGGAGACAATGGCGACGCGCCTGGGCGGAACTTCGCTGGGCGTTTTGATCGCGTCGAAGAGGTCCTTCTGCGTCAGCACCGGGCGTGCGAGCAGAAAATTCATCATCGGAAAGGAATTGCCCCACGCGTAGAGTTTCACCTCCGAGCCAGGCGTGCTGAGCGCATCGAGTTCGGTGCGCAGACGCGGGGCTTCGATTTCAAGCGAGCCTTTATTCTGAATGTCAGTGCCCTTGATCGCCAGCGTGCGCAAGCCCTTGGCGCGAGTGAGCGGGGCGAGCGGGATGAAAAGGATGAAGAAGGCCACGCCGGTCATTGACGCAGCATGGGTCAGCCGGCGCGCGGCCCAGTAATGTGCGGCGCCGACGCAGAAAATCAGGAACGGAATGGCCAGGGCGAAGCAGAGGTACTTGTTGGCGCCGTCCGGGTCGCGCACGGGTATGTAGCAGAGACCGGCGGCGCCCACGACACCCAGTGCAATGTGAAACCAAGCCAGGCCTTCCTCCAGATTGCCGCGCACAGTCCGGCAACAACCGATCGCGTAACCGGCGGCCAGTGCAATCGCCGGCACGATCGGCAGCAGGTAATACTCCTGCTGTTTGGCGCGCGAGAGGAATCCGCAGAAACCAAGCACCGCCACGCAGGAAACAAAGCGGAAGATGCGCTGCGCGAGTTGCGCCTGCGGAGCGGGCAGGGCATTGGGCGTGGCGGCCAGCTCCGGGCCTTTGCGGCGCAGGAAAAAGGCCAGCAGCATCAAGGGCGTCCACGGCAGCATTCCGGCGGCGAGCTTGTGAAAATAGTAGAAGAAATTTTTGTGAGCGTGCCCCTTGACCCAGATGTACTGGCGTTCGGCCACAAGCGTATCCCAGCCGTGAGGGATGTTCTGGGCGACGAGGTAAAACCACGGCGCGACCAGCGCGGCGGCGATGACGAAGCCGATGGCGAAGAGGATTACTTTGCGGACGTTGTAGCGCTTGTTCTTAAGGCCGAAGAACATTTCGACGGCCAGCGGGGCGGGGAGGACGAGGGCGAGAATCGGTTCCTTGATCATCATCGCCCACGCCATGCTCACGCCCAGGAACACGGCGGAGAAAAATCCAGGTCGCGGCGAACAGGCGATCCACGCGGCGGCGCAGATCGTTCCGGCGCAGCCCAGCATCAAGGCGGTGTCGGGATAGCCCAGCTGCGCGAAACGGGCCGGCATCATCGAGAAGCCGAGGATCAATCCGGCAAACGTGCCGCCGGAGGGACCAAACGCGATGCTGCCGAAGAACATCACGACAAAAACGGCCAGCGCGCCACAGACGGCCTGCGGAATCAGGACGGCGCAGGTGAGCGTGCGTTCATTGGGGACGGCGTCGGAGGAGATCATGCGCGCGGTCAGTACGGTCAGCCAGTAGGGCAGAGGCGGTTTGTTCAGGCGCTGAACGTTGGCAAGCGTGGGTTCGAGGAAATTCTGGCGTTCGATCATTTCCCGGGCGACGACGCCGATGCGGGCTTCCTGCGTTTCATAAAGGGGTCGGTTGATGGCGACGGAGATCGAGTACAACACCAGCGCGGCAAAGGACCAGGCGAAGGCGCGAAGAAAATGGGTGCTCCAGGGTGGTCCGTAATTTTCAGAGGCTGAGGTTGTACGTGCGGACTCAGTTGCGGAAACCAAAATTTTATAACCTCAACAAAAAGTGAAAGCTTCCCTAGCCATGGCACATCTTACCTTTTATCTTACGCCGATCTAATTCTTTTGAGGGAACTTGTGGCTGACGAAGCGGATACAGAGACGCGCCAGATGCCGGTGATCGGTATTCCGCCGCGAAATGCCGCGCAGTGGCGCGCGGACGTGTTGCTCGCCGCCTCCATAAGTGCGTTGGCGCTCGCGCTCTACATCGTTCCCGCAATTTTGTATCGCCCATTGTTCGAAACACCGGAAACCCGCATCGCTGAAGTCGCGCGAGAAATGTTACAAAGTAGTAATTATGTGGTGCCCACCGTCGGCGGCGTACCGCGGCTGACCAAACCCCCGTTGCCGTACTGGTTGACTGCGCTGACCGCGCGGATCATCGGCGGCAGCGACGACCGTTCCGAAAAGGTGATGACGCGCGCGGTGCAACTGCCGTCGGCATTGCTTTCGGCGTTCACCGTTTTTCTGATCGTTTTGTACGGCAGCACGATTGGAGGACGTGCCGCGGGCGTAATGTCTGGAATTATTTTCGGATTTTCGATCTTCGTCTGCCATTACTCACATCTGGGCTACGGCGATACCACGTTGACGGCCGCGACCGGCGCCATGTTCTGCGCGGCGGCGTGGATCCTGTGCGTGCCGCACGCCGGCGTCTTCGCGGCGTTTGGGTTTGGCGTGGCGATGGGGCTGGCGGTGCTGACCAAGGGGCATTTGGCTCCCGCGTTTCTGGCCGGGCCGCTGCTGATTGAAATCGGCTTGCGACGCGCGTTCAATGCGCGCAAGGTGCTGCTGTTCGCGATGGGCCTGGTCGTCGCGGTCTGCCTGGCCGGCCCGTGGTTCTACCTGGTGGAAGCCCAGCATCCAGGAACGCTGAGCTACATGACCGGCAGAGCCGGCGACATTGTGACGAAGAGCTCGCACGATCACGACATGGGCTTCTACTTTTACAAGTTGGCCGGCGGTCTGTTGCCGTGGACGCCGGTGTTGCTGTTCGCGTGGCCGATTTTCCTGCTGAAAAAACGCATTCCACTTCCAGCCGGCGAACCCAACCCGCATCAAGTGCTCAACGAACACCTGCGTTTTTTCGCGCTCGGGTCGGTGCTGGGATTCATCGGCCTGATGATTCCACGGGGCGGCCAGGAGTATTACTTGTTGCCGCTGTTACCAATCGTGGCGCTGGCATCCGGCTTGATGCTCAGCCGCTTCAAGTTCTCCGGCGGCGAACCGGAAGAAAAGCTGGCGTGGACGCAGCTGGTGTTTGGCATCGTGCTGGGATTGTTGGTGATCGCCATTCCCCTGCTTAAAGGAGTGGCCACGGGACGTGCCGACCATCTCTCTGACCTGATCATCAAGGTCAACGACCTCCTGGGGTGGAGTCTGATTCCGATCGGCGTCGCGGTGATCGTCGCATTCGCGTTCTGCGCACGGCAGTGGGCGGAAGGCAGGAATATTCAAGCGTCGGCGGTGCTGGGTGTGGTGGGATTTGGCGCGTTGATGGTCTGGACCTTTCATTGGACCAGCAAGCAGCGCGAATATCCGCTCGAACACGAGGCCGGGAAGATTCGCGCGCAACTGGCGGCGCTGGATTCGAAAGTCACGGTGTATTCGGCGGTGCGCGGAGAGTCGGTCGCGACACTGGTGTTTTACCTGGAGCGGCCGATCGAGCCGCTGTCGACGCTGCGCGCCGAACTGGCGGCAGGGAAGACGCCCGGCCCGCGGGTGCTGGTAGGCGACCGGGAGCGTCTGACGGCGCTGAAGTTGACGTCGTATCTGCCGCCGGCCGGTGAGGACATGGTGGTCATCCCGAAGCTCGACGACGCGGAATGGCAACGGATTTCGGCCAACGCGGTGGAGCCGGCGGAGTGAACCGTGGTCCGGGCATCCTGCCCGGACCGCGAGGGACAAGGTCACTCTTGCAAGAGACGCAGTGCCGGGAAAAGTAAGCAACACTTTCAAGACGGACCGGGTGGGACGCCCGAACCACGTTTGAGGAGCACGCGATGTCATTGAATGACTACAAGAGTCAGTTGCAGTCGGCGTTCGACTTTTCGCAGAAGCAGGTGCGCCATCTGATCGAGCAGCATCCCGACTTCTATCCCATGTATACCGTGAAGGGGAAATGGAAGCACGATGGCGAGAAGTGGACCCATTGGTGCGACGGATTCCTCGGCGGCCAGATGTGGATCTTTTACAAGCACACGCACGATCAGTACTGGGTGAGCAACGCGATCCGCTATTCCAAGCCGCTGGAACCCCGCCAGCACGACCGCGCGGTGCATGATCTGGGCTTCATTTTCTTCAGCACCTACCGCCGCTGGCTGAATATGCTGACGGAAACGGCCGACGCCAACCCGCTCGCGACGGTACCCGGCGACGCGAAGGGCATCGACGACGTGCTAATCCAGGCCGGCACGACGATGAGTCTGCGCTTCAAAGAGAAGGGCCAGTACTTGCGCAGTTTCGTGGAAGACGCATCGCTGTTCGTCGACATCATGATGAACGTCGGCATCATCTTCTACGCCGCCGAGAAGCAGAAGCAGCGCGGGAAGCTGAAAGAGGCGAAGGAACTGTTGCGCGTGGCCAACGCGCATTGTCATACCTCGATCCGCACGCTGATCCGCGGCGACGGTTCGACCTCGCACGAAGCGATGTTCAATCTCGAAACGGGCGAATGCCAGAAGCAGACGACGCATCAGGGCTTCCGTGGCGATTCGTGCTGGTCGCGCGGCTTGGCGTGGGCGCTCTACGGTTTCTGCACGTCCTACGGATTCACTGGCGACAGCGCGTACCTGGACGCCAGCGAACTGTGCGCGCGCTACTACATCCAGCACACGCCGGAAAGCGGCGTGCCACCGTGGGATTACGACGCGCTGCCCGTGGAGTCCCGCAATCTTGAAGACAGCTCCGCCGCCGCGATCGCCGCGTCGGGTCTGTACGATCTGTCGCTGATCTCGCCATCGTACGAAAAGAGGAAGCTCTACCGCGACTACTTCCACCGCATCATGAAGTCGCTGACTACCGACAAATACCTCGGTCGCGAAGCTGGCTACGAAGGCATCTTGAAGCACGGCGTTTACCATATTCACAAGAAGCTGGGCGTGGATGAATCGGTGATGTGGGGCGAGTATTTCTTTGTGGAAGCGTTGTCGAAGGCGATCTTGGACGTCGAACGGAAGGACTGAGGCGTGAGGACTAAGGTTACGGCGCGTCGCTTCGCTCAGTGGCTCGGCGTGTGAAAATTTACGCGCTGGTTAGAATCAGTCACTCTGGGACAAATTTGCGCCAGGTCCAAAACATAAGCTCCCCGCGTAAGCGGGGAGTTTTTGTTGCTCAGTCCTCAGTCCTCGCCGTTATTGCTTCATCATCCGCAGCGCGCCTTTTTCGCTGACGATCACGTAGCCTAGCGATTTGACGACGACGTCGAGGGCGTCTTCGCAGGGGACGTCTTTGAGCGAGGCCGTGACCTTGCCCTGGACTTCCGGATCGATGACGACGTTGAGCTTGCCGACTTCGGCGATGGTCATCACCACCTGGCGGATATCGGCGTCCTTGTAGTCGAACGTGATTGTCTCGGGTTTGTAAACGATGACGACGCGCTCTTTGAAATGGGAATCGTCAATACGCAGCTTGTACTTCTGGCAGACGGCTTCGAGCTGATCGCGCCAGGTCTTCGGATGCTTCGGGTCGCTGCTCAAGTCGACTTCGACGACCATCCGGTTGAGCGCTTCGGTTTTCAGCGTGATGTTCATACCGGAATTGTAGGAAAGGTAGTCGATGATCTGCTTGAGCGGCCGTTTGCGAACGTCGCCGGGCGGTGCGATCTCGGTGGCGGGCTTGGTGTCCTTGTCGGGTTTCTCGGTGAGGTACTCCACGCGGCTGTTGCGGTGCGGCAGAGCGTCACCATCTTCGGCATAGGCGAAGAAAGGGGCGAGGAAAGCGATCAGTAAAATTGTGGCGACACGAGGCATCGGAAGGATCCTCCGGAAGGGACGTATTGATTATCCCACATCGGAAGTAACTTCCGCAAATTTGCACATGCGTAATCTGTTGCGCGAGTGCTGCACGTGCGCTAGCTGGCTGTTGGAGAGTCGGCCTCGTGTTCGTCATAATCCGAATCATCGATGCTTACTTCGCGTTCCTCGTCCACGTCGAAGTCCCACTCAAACCCATCGAGCAGTTGATTGAACGGTGCCGACTGGCGCAGACTGGCGAGCGTCGCCGAAGCTGGCGCGCCTTTGTCACCAAAGAGAATCAGCAGTCCCGGCGATTCGGCGGTGTCGGGCGAGGGAATCGCGATCGCGCCGCACGCGACGGGAACTCCGTTCTGCGTGCCGAAGTAGACCAGCGCCGGACAATCGAAGCCGCGCAGGAAGAGAAATCCCTGCTCGCCGATTTTGAACGTGGCGTCTTCTCCGTGGCAGTGCTGGACCAGCGCGCGGAAGGCGGCGTTGTCGGCCGTAGTCTCCGGCAACGGCAGCACGGTCAGGAACAGCGCGCTCTCGGCCGGCCCGGCCAGAAAGAGGTACTCTTCCGGTGCGCCGAGCACGTCGGGAATGACATCGGTGCCGGTGATATCGACGGCGATGCGCACCGGCGGCAGTCCGCTCGCGACAGCATCCTCGGCGCTGATCTCGACCACGTCGCGTTCTGTATCGGGTGTTTCCAAAGTTGAAGATTGCTCCTATGCACGGATGCAGGCGGGACGCCTGCTCCACAACTTGCGCCGACCAGTTGCAATTGTGGTGCAGGCGTCCCGCCTGCAAATCCCTTGTTCGTTTCTGCCGACTGTGCTTATACAGTGTTCGAAAATTTGCAAGCGCGTAGCATATTACGCCATGAAATTCCCCGCCGACGCCCCCGTCACTCCCGCGAAGCTCGACGACCTTCGCGCACGTATCGTCCGCTTGCGTATCGACATGAACACCGTCGACGAGCAGGCCGTGAAGGGCGGGGGACCCGGCGGGCAGAAAGTGAACAAGACCAGCAGCGGCGTGCTGCTGCGCTACACCCTGCCGGGTGCCACGCCCGAACTGATCACCGTAAAATGGACCCGCGAACGTTCGCGATCGCTCAATCGTTTCCTGGCACTTCGGGAACTCGTCGACGAAGTCGAAGTCCGCATCTCGCCGGAAACCAGCGAGCGGCTGAAGGAGCGCGATCGGATTCGCAAACAGAAGGACCGCGCGCGGCGGCGCGCAAATTAAAACGCACGCGGATGGTCTCAGCCATCCGCGTGCGTTTTTGAATGTTTCATTTTGAATTTTAAATTCGCACGTCTCGATTACTTCACGCCAGGTTGCGCTCCCGCACCCGCGGCCTGCTTGGCGATGTTGGCCAGAATCTTTTCGATCATCTGGGCGCGTTCGCTTTCCGGCGCGGCGGCTTTGGACTGGTTCAGCGCAGCGATCGCGGCGGGCATGTCTTTCTTGCTCGCCAGGATGTTGGCCTTCAGGAAGAGCAGGTCCTGCTTGTTCTCGGCGCTCAGACCACTGCCCGATTCCTTCAGCAGGTCTTCGACCTTGGTCATCAGCGCGGCCATGTCCGGAGGGCCTTCGTTCAGTCCGCCCATCAGAGCCTGGAACTTCGCGCGCACTTCGTACTTCTTCTTCAATCCGGCGGTGTTGTCCTTGTCGAGAGTCTGAATTTCCGTCGCCAGGTCGGCGTAGCCGTTGTTGATGCCATTGGCTGCTAGCAGGGTCAGTGCCTGATCGAGCAACTTGGCGCGTTCAACGCCGGTGGCCTTATCGGCTTTGTTCAGCGCTTCGTCGCGCGGACCTTTCTGGGCGCGCAGCTTTTCCAGCGATTCCAGATACTTCTCCGGTCCGCCGGCGGCGTAACCGGTCTTGGCGTACGGGCGGCCCTTTTCGTCGGTCAGGTAGATACTGGGGTAGCCTTCAATGGCGAACTGCTTGCGCAGGTCTTCATTCTGCTTGCGCGTCGGGGCAGGGAGTTGCTTTTCGCGCGGGAAATCCAGTTCGACCAGCACGAAGTTCTTCTGCGCGGCGCTTTGAAAGGTATCGATGTTCAGCACTTCCTGATGCAGACGCTGACACCAGATGCACCAATCGGAGCCGGTGAAATCCAGCAGCATGTCTTTCTTTTCTTTGGCGGCTTGAGTCTTGGCCGCGGCGAAGTCGTCCGTCCACACCTCACTGGCCGATAGCGATAGCGCCATCGTAGCCACAACCATTGCGGTACATCCCAACAGCCTGCGCATGAATGCCTCCAAATGGACTACAGGTAACGGGTAAATCGGGAAAACATGAAAGAGCGCCAAAAAGCTTACTGCAAAGGACTTGTCTCTGCTTGTATATGTGACGCGAATCCTGCGAAATTGCCGAAATCTTCACCGGTTTCGAGTCACTCGGCAAAAATGCCCTGCGGGTTGCACGATGTCTGATGTACAGGTATGGTTGGGCCTCCATATATAGGGAGCATTGCCGCTCATGAACATTGTGGTACTCGACAGCTTCACCCTTAACCCCGGCGACCTGTCGTGGGATACGCTGCACAAGCTCGGTAGCTGCCGCCTTTACGATCGCACGCCGAAGGAGGAGGTGGTCGAACGCCTGAAGGACGCTGAGTTCGCGTTGACCAACAAGACGCTGGTCGGCGCCGCGGCCATTGAGCAGCTCCCGAAGCTGCGCTACATCGGCGTGCTCGCCACCGGTTACAACTGCGTCGACATTGCCGCTGCCAAGCAGCGCAAGATCGTCGTCACCAATGTGCCCGCGTACGGTACGCATTCCGTTGCGCAGGCGACGTTCGCGCTGCTGCTGGAGCTGACCAACGCGGTCGGCGCGCACGCGAGTTCCGTCCGCAACGGTAAATGGACGGCCTCACCGGATTTTTGTTACTGGGTTTCTCCGCAGGTCGAACTGGCCGGCCTGACGCTGGGTCTGCTCGGCTACGGCCGCATCGCTCAGGCCGTCGCGAAGATCGGCCAGGCGCTGGGCATGAACGTGATCGTCCATACCCGCACCAAGCCGGCGGACTTAAGCGTGCGCCACGTCGATCTCGACACGGTCTTCAAGGACAGCGATGTCTTGAGTCTGCACTGTCCACTCACGCCCGAGACGCAGGCGATCGTCAACGCGCCACGCCTGACTCAGATGAAGAAGAGCGCCTACTTGCTGAACACCAGCCGCGGCCCGCTGATTGACGAAGCGGCGCTGGCCGACGCGCTGGAACGCGGCGTGATCGCCGGCGCGGGGCTGGATGTAGTCGCAGTGGAACCGCCTACGGCCGGCAACCCGCTTTTCGGCGCGAAGAACTGCATTGTCACGCCGCACATTGCCTGGGCCACGCGCGCGGCGCGGCAGCGGCTGATGAAGGTGTGCGTGGAGAACATTGAAGCGTTTGTGCGCGGGACACCGCTGAATGTGGTGAATCCATAGGTCATTTTCCATTTTCCATTGTCGCATGCGGATGGGTGGTCTTTGATGTATACGGTGCTGCTGGTTGAGAAGATTCATCCGACGTATTTGAAGAAGCTGGAGAGCAAGGCGCGCGTGGTCCGGCCGGACGGGTTTGACGAAGATTCGCTGGCGCGCGTGGTTGCGGCGGAGAAGGTCGACGCGATCATCATTCGCACCAAGGGCTGCGTGACGGAAAAGATCCTGCGCGCGTCGCCGAATTTGAAAGTCGTCGGGCGGCATGGCATCGGCGTTGATCACATCGATGTTGCTGCGGCAAACAAACTGGGCATCACCGTCGTGAACACTCCCAGCGGCAGCCGCATTGCGGTGACCGAACACACGTGGGGGATGATCCTCGCGCTGACCAAGAACTCCCTGCTTGCCGACCGCGCCGTTCGCGCGGGCGATTACGATATCCGCGAGCGGTTGAAATCGTTTCAACTGGCCGGGAAGACGCTGGGCGTCGTGGGGTTGGGCCGGATCGGGTCGAGCGTCGCGGAAATCGCGGTTCGCGGCTTTGGGCTGAAGGTACTCTACGCCGACATCGTTGCCTTTCCCAAACTCGAGCGGCGACTTGGGGCGAAGCGCGTGCCGTTAAAGTCGCTCCTGCAGAAAAGCGATGTCGTGACGATTCACACGCCGCTCAATAAAACCACCCGTGGCCTGATCGGTGCGAAGCAGCTGGGATGGATGCAGCCGCACGCAGTGTTGATCAACTGCGCTCGCGGCGCGATCGTCGACACCGTTGCAGTCGCGTCAGCACTGAACGCTGGGAAACTTGGCGGCGCGGGCATCGATGTCTTCGACCCAGAGATCCCGCCGGCGGATCATCCGTTGTTGAAGTGCGAGAAAGCGATTTTCTCGCCCCACTCAGCCGCGCAGACGCTGGAAGCGAATCTCGGCTACGCGGAAGTGGTCGACGATGTGCTGGGCGTGCTCGCGGGAAAGAAGCCGAAACATCCGGTCTTGAGCGCGGATCTGTAGCGGCGAATCAATAGGAACGAGTCTCACGCACTTCCGACGGACTTCGACCGGTCACGCGCTTGAACGCCCGGCTGAAATACAGCGGATCTGAATATCCCAAGCGCAAGGCGATTTGGCGAATTGGATCGTTTGTATACTGCAGCCATTTCGCGGCGCGCTTCATGCGCACCCGAGTCAAATAAACCACGGGAGTCATGCCGGTTCGCATTTTAAAACTGCGGTAGAGGTAGCCCTGGCTCAAGTTGAAACGCGCGGCCAGCGTTGCGATGGAGCAATCGCCGGCATAGCGCGTGTTCATATGCTCAACGATCCGATCCACAACATGAGCATGCTCGGGCGGCTTTTGTTCGGCCATGCAGAAAAATTGATTGAGCAGCGCCAGCGTGAGTCCTTCCAACTCGGGCCCGATGCGGCCAGACCCGAATTGCGATCGTGTCCAGAGTCGTTCGCTGGGCGGCCGTAGTTCGTTGGCGCATGCAGAAACAATGCGATCTTCACGCAATTCGGCCAGCCGCGTACCGGAAAGTCCCACCCAGAGCACGTCAACTTTTCTGCGGGCTTCTTCGGCATGATCCACGTGCGGCGGAATCAGAAACGCACTGCCCGACTCAAACGCACGCCTGCCTGAATTACTTCGCAGAAAACCCCGTCCATCCATCACACAGAGGAACTCCCAGAACTCGTGTGAGCCCAGTGAGAGAGAGTCAAGTCTGCCCTGGTATCGCTCGACGTAGAGCAACGACAACTCAGCGGAACGGGACTGTTCGGCGCGCGAGCCCCACAGTTGGGCTGGGAGCAACGTGACTGGAAGTTGTTCAAGTGGAATGAGCGCCATGAAATGACAAGTACTATCCGAAAGGTCATAAAAATCCATAATCACCTAAGCAGATTGATCATAAACAGGTCATAGAGGCACGGTATATAGCACCATCATCAAGGAGGTGATTCATGTCGAACCCCATCGTGATTGTGACAGGCGGCGCGCGCGGAATTGGATTTGGAATCGGGAGCTGCTTTGCCAGATCCGGCGCGTCGATCGTCGTCGCCGATGTCGATCAAGGCATTGCTCAGGACGCAGCAGCAAAGTTGAATGCCGCCGGCGCGGTAAATTCAATCGGTATGAGTTGCGATGTTACCCAGCGCAGCGACGTCGATGCCATGATCCAGCGCACGCTCGCTACCTACGGCCGAATTGACGTCCTGGTCAATAACGCGGGCATCTGCCCATTTATAGATGTGATGTCGCTGACGCCTGAAGCCTGGGCTCGAACGATTGACGTGAATCTAAACGGCGCGTTTCACTGCACACAACTGGTGGCTCGAGAAATGATTGCTACTCAACGCGGCGGACGGATTATTTTCATTACGTCGTTGGCGGAAAACCTGACCTCGCCGAACCAGGTCGATTACGGTGCATCGAAGGCCGGTATGCGCATGCTCATGGTCGGATTCGCAGCGGCACTCGGGCCGCATGGGATCACGTGCAACGCCGTGGCTCCGGGCATAATGCTTACGCCCATGACGGAGCATCACTGGAGTCAACCGGGGCCAGCCCAAGAGATAAAGGCACGTGTACCTGTGGGTCGCATCGGGCAACCTGAGGACATTGGCGAGGCGGTGTTGTTTCTTGCGTCGCGCCAAGCCGACTACATTTCAGGAATAACCCTGCGCGTCGACGGAGGATTTTCGGTCGTGTGCAAATGAAGTACACGCCAATGAGTGAGGTTGACATCGGTGGCATTATTTATCCGGAATTCATTTGCAATGGCCCGGTTTGACTTACTATTGCCGCTTCATTTTCACCCAGTGTTATTTTTCGAGTCCCTTCTCAAGGGAGAAAGGCTGTGATGAAGAACGTTCTGGTTTGCTGTTTGTTCGCCGTGTTGCTGAGCGCTGGGGTTCGGGCGGAAACGCTCGAGCATCCGCAGGCTGGCCTGAAATTGGATGTGCCCGCGGGTTGGGAGCACCATGTCGATGGCGACCTGCTGATCGCGAGCAATCCCAACGACGACGTCGTGCTGATTATCTATGCGGCGACGGACGGAACGGCCAAAGATTTCATCACGCACATTGCCACGGAAATGGAGCACCTGATCAAGAATCCCAAAGTCACCAAAGGCCCCAAGACGGAAAAGGTGAACACGCTGACGCAGGACTATCTCGAAGGCACCGGCGCGCTGCTGGAAGGCGACAAGTGGATTCCCAAAGGAGAGAAGGCCGGCGAATCTGTCGACTGGGATCTGACGCTGGTGACCGGTGCGAAGGCGCCGCTGGTTGTCGTTGCGTTTGGCAAGCTTGCTGACAATCAGAAGGTGATCGACGCCGTGTATCGCAGCATCAAGAAGTAACTCAGACGTGCTGATCACGTGCGAAAAAGCTCGCCGCGGAATGCGGCGAGTTTTTATTGGTCCCGCCGGATGAAAAGCCGCACTTGCCTGCGATTCGAACTCTCAAAAAAATGTTGAGAAACAAATGGCGCAGGCCGGGCAGAAGTGGTGGGCAAATGCATCTAATTCGCACGTGCCGGTTGGAAAAGAGTGGCGCGCGCGAAGAATAGATGTGGGCGTTTAGTTCACATCGGAATGCCGTACAGCGTTCAATAGTTCCTTGAACGAGCTTTCTTCGATGGGCTTAACAAAATGGTAGTCGAATCCGGCTTGAGCCGTGCGCTGGCGAGTTTCGCTTTCGTCCCAACCGGTCAAGGCAACAAGGATGGAGCCGCTCGCGTTTGGCAACTGCCGGATCTTTCTCGCGAGTTCGTATCCGTCCATGTCGGGCATACTCAGGTCAATCAGAATGGCAGCCGGAGTGACCTCGTTTAACCGCTTCAGCGCGTCCATTGCGCTGAACGCCACATCAGTATGTTGCCCTTCCAAACGAAGCATCATGGCCAGTGTTTCAGCGGCATCCTGATGGTCGTCCACAACCAGGAATTTGCAGGCATTCGAATTCGTAGTCGTATTGCTTCCACATCCAGATTCTTCAAATTTTCTACCAGCCAGGCTCGCACAGACCGTAACAATTTCCGACGGTTCAACAGGCTTCGCGACGTGAATCTGGAAACCCGATCGAATTGCGCGCTGTCGGTCTTCGGAACGGGCGAAAGCCGTCAAGGCAATGGCAGGAACGGTGCCGTTCTGATCACTCGATCGGGAACGAACTTTGCGAATTAAATCATACCCGTCCTCTTCCGGCATCCCGATGTCGCTCACCAGGACGTTAAATTGCATTTCGTCCAGCACGCTCAAGGCCTCCCGGACAGAACTGGCAGTCACAACGGAAGCGCCACCATCTTCCAGGATTCGCTTCAGGAGTTGACGGCCATCGACGTCGTCATCGACGACAAGAATCCGAACGCCATTCAGCGTCGGTGGATCTGGAAATTGCGCATTGCCGCTGGCGCGCGGGTGTTCTCGACTCGAACCTGCCGGACCACCCAGATGAGCGACGGCCAGGGGCAGATTTAATATGAATGTACTGCCTTGACCAAGGCCCGGACTTTTTGCACGAATTGACCCGCCATGCAATTCAATCAATTGTTTCACGATACTTAAACCCAATCCCAAGCCGCCGTGCTTTCGCGTCGTCGATGCGTCGGCCTGCCGGAAGCGCTCGAATACAAAAGGTAAAAATTCCGGCGAGATGCCTTCGCCGGTATCCGAAACGCTCAATTCCAAATGCGAGTTCACGCGCTCAAGCACAACCTGAACCTTGCCGCCCCGTGAAGTAAACTTGATGGCGTTGGTCAGCAGATTCCAGACGATCTGCTGCAGGCGATTGGTGTCGCCCGCGACAGGTCCAGCGTGGGAATCCAGAATTGTAATGAGCCGAATGCCCTTCATCTCCGCCGAGGGTTGCACGGCTTTAATGGCTGAAGCAACAATATCGGCGATGAGCACGTGCTGGACGTCGAGGCGAATTTTTCCGGAAATAATTCGGCTCATATCGAGCAGATCTTCGATCATCTGTGATTGAGCGCGCGCATTGCGTTCAATGACGTCAATGCCGGATTTAATATCCTTCGGATTGGAGTTATTTTTTTTCAGAATGCTGGACCAGCCCACAATGGCGTTGAGCGGCGTGCGCAATTCGTGGCTCAAGGTGGCGAGGAACTCGTCTTTGATTCGACTGACGTGCTCTGCCTGCTGGCGTGCGGCGCGCTCGGCCTCCAGGGCTTCCTCGCGCCGTTTCTCGGTGTTCTTGAGATCGGTGACATCCAGTGTAATGCCATCAAAGCGATTGGGTGTTCCCTGCGCGCCGTAATAGGCGCGTCCCTTGGCCCTGATCCACCGTTCGCGCCCATCTGGCGCGACCGTGCGGTATTCGATGTCAAACGGCTGTCGATAAAAAACAGATTGCTCCACGGCGTTGCGTAAACGCTCGCGATCGTCTTGGTGTAGAATGGAAAAGAATCTTTCAAAATCGACATCCGCATCGCGCGGCAGCCAATTAAGCTCTTTAAATTTGTCGTTACCTAAGATGGTTTTCAGCGGAACCGGACAATAGAAAGTTCCAAGGTCTCCGGATTCGATGGCGAATTTTAAACGCTCTTCGCTCTGCTTGAGCGCGGCCTCGGCCACGATTCGAGCCGTGATGTCCATGACCAGACCGATCAGACGAATTTTTCCCGTCGACGGGTCTTTAATGATGCGGCTTCGTTCTTCCAGCCAGGCCGTCTGTCCATCGATCGGCCGAATAATGCGATAGATGGTTTCGAATCCTTCGCCGCTGTTCACTGAATTGTATAATTTGGCGCGGTGGCTCTCGCGATCGCCGGGGTGTATCAGGCTTAGACCAATACGACTGTTATCAAGCGTTTGTTCGGACTTGAGCCCAAACACCTGGGTGGCCGTGGCGGAAACCTTGACCTGGTCCTCCTGGGGATCCCATTCCCACGCCGCCATTCTGGCCGCCGCCAATGCAGACTGGAGCCGTTCTTCCGTAAATGCCAATTGGCGTTCAAACTGTTTGCGTTGAATTTGTGCTTCGACGCGGACGACAAATTCCCGCGCACTAAATGGCTTTACAATATAATCGTCGGCGCCCGATCGAATCCCTTCGAGTCGCGCTTCTTCGCCGGCTTTTGCAGAAACCAGAATGAACGGCACGCCGGCGAGCGAAGGATCCGCGCGGACCGCACGCATCAATCCAAAGCCGTCGAGATTCGGCATCATGACATCGGAAACGATGGCGCACGGCACACTTTCGCGGCACGCGGCGAGTGCTTCCTGGCCATCGGAGACGGCAATGACGTTGAAGCATTCCGACAACAGTCGCCGGAGATATCCCCGCATGTCGGCGTTGTCATCCGCAATCAGCACCGTCAATTTTGTCGCCCCTTCGACGTTAGGCGGCGCGGGAACGCGGGTATCCACCTGAACATCCGTCACGTCCGATGAGCGCTCCGAATTGGATTCCTCGGGCAACCAGCGCATCGCCTCTTCCAGGAATGCATTGGAATGGACACCAGCCGGCTCCGGCGCACTGGTCTCAACAATTTTATCAGACGGTAAGTGAGCGTTGCCTTCCGGGATGGTCACGGCAAAAGTTGAACCCTTTCCCAATTCACTTTTAACGCTGACATGTCCACCGTGAATTTTGACCAGTTCGTGCACGAACGCCAATCCGATCCCCGAGCCTTCGTGAGTGCGGCCTTTGGCTCCTTCAATGCGGTAAAAGCGTTCAAATAAGCGGGGTAATTCCTGAGGAGGAATGCCGCATCCGGTGTCCGTCACGGTTAATTGGATCTGACCGCCGCCGGCGCGCAATTTGACAGTGATCCCTCCATTTAATGTAAATTTAAACGCGTTGGAAATTAAATTAAGTACAATCTTTTCCCACATATCACGATCAATGCATGCATTCACATTCGACGGCATATCTATCGAATAGGTTAGTCCGGCTTTTTCAACAGCCGAGCGAAAGACGCTGGCCAGATCTGCCGTATAGCTGGATAGATTCGTTTCGACAAACGCCGCACGGACTCTCCCTGCTTCGATTCGAGCAAAATCCAGCAGCGTATTGACCAGCTTCAAAAGGCGCAGTCCGTTGCGATGGACGACACTCAGTTCTTCGCAGACCTTATCGGACACGGAGTCGTCCCGCTGGCCGATGATGTCCGCGAGCGGCCCGAGCATCAAGGTGAGCGGCGTGCGAAATTCGTGACTGATGTTGCTGAAAAAGGTGGTCTTGGCCCGGTCGATTTCCGCCAGCGCCTCGGCTCTACGGCGTTCCGCGTCGTAGGCTTGCGCATTATTGACGCCGGCGTTGAGCTGGCCGACAAACAGTTCCGCGAAGCTGCGGTACCCTTCATCGTATTGGCGAAATGGATTCATCCCGGCGACGAACATTCCTGCCGGTCGCGAGTGCCCGGCATGCGCAAGCGGCAGAATGATGGCGCGTTGTGGCGATTTGGGCCAGGGACCTTGGGGCAGATTTGGAAAGCGTGACGGCAGATCATCCATTTCAATCGGTTGCCCGGTTTCGTAGATGCGTTTCAGCGGCCAGGCTGCATTGAGTTCTTCCAACGCGATCGTTTCAGGTGCGAATGAAGCAACCTCGTCTGTGCCAATCGTACCGCTGCTCGAAACCAATCGAGCGACGCCGGCGTCTTCTTCCACCGCATAAATCAGCGCAAACGGAAAGTCGCGTTGCGCCTTGGTCAGGCAGCGGGCGGTCGCCGCATAAACCTCGGATTCTGTTTTGGAACCGGAGAGCTCCGCAGCGAAGTCGCGCAGCGCAGAGAGGCGGCGCTCGCCGATCACGCGTTCAGTCTCTTCCGTGACGACGCAGAGCATGCCACGAGCAGCGCCGGAATCATCGAAGAGGGGGCTATACGAAAATGTATGGTAGGTCTCCTCGGTGTATCCGCTGCGTTCGAGGAACAGACGCAGGCCCTCGTCCCACGTGGCCTCGCCGGTGTTGAGCACGCGGTCGATGCGGGGACCGATGTCCGGCCAGATTTCTTCCCAGACCTTGCGCGCACTTGCGCCCAGCGCCCATGCTTCTTTGACGCCGAGCGTGGGAAGATAGGCGTCGTTGCAGAAGAACGTGAGTTCCGGTCCCCACGCCATCCACATCGCGTAACGGGACGTGAGGATAATTCGCACTGCGACTTGCAGAGATTGGGGCCAGGATTCGGGTGGACCGACGGGAGTGGATTCCCAGTTCATCTTAGCCATTCGTGCAGCCATTTTGCCGCCGTGCGCGAACTGGTTACCGTGGGAACTCATGAATTCAGAATCTCCAGACAGCACTGACCGGGTACCAAAATTGTTGACCCGACCGAAAGTCGTAGGCGATCGTCCGAAATTCCTACGATTTTTTGAGGTTGCAGAGCCAGAGTTGCGTTATGCAAAAATTATTCCAATGAGGGGCGGCGATGGTTACGGCCGGAAACACGAAAAGCCTGGGTAAAACTTTAAGAACGGAATGCTTGACTTTTGCAATCGATAGTCACTTATTGAGGAAGGAGATTTTTAGCTATGTTGTTGATCATGTCCTCGTTCATCCTGCCGCGAAACATCGATGCCGCGTCCTCGCGATGTGCATCCGTGAGTCGCTCTCGTTCCGCGTAAGTTCCGTAGCATCAAAAGCACTTAAAAAAACGAAAGAGCGGCTGAAGCCGCCCTTCAATTGAAGAAATCGACGCGCGCGTTTACATTGCGCAGCCTTGTCACCGCCACCGTTGCATAATAAGGGAGTCGCACGTCATGCTTGATCTGAAATTCGTGCTCGCCAACATCGATGCAGTCCAGAAGGCCCTCGACGATAAGAAGGCGGCCAATGAACACACCGACCTGAAGCAGCTCGTCGCGTTCGAAGACGAACGGAAGAAGGCGATCCTCGAAGTCGAGACGCTCAAGGCGGACAAGAATAAGCTCTCCAAAGAGATCGGCATGAAGATGGGGCAGTCGAAGGCGGCGGCGGCAGACCCGGCGAAACTCACCACGGTCATGGCCGAGATCGGCGAACTCCAGACCAAATCAAAGAATCAGAACGAGCGGATCCAGCAGCTTGAGACCATCGAGAAGCGTGCCGAAGCGGCTCGCGATGCAATTTTGCAATGGGTCCCCAACATCTGCCACACGTCGGTTCCGGAAGGGAAGGGGGCCGAAGACAACAAGACTGTTCGGACGTGGGGCGAGGAAGCGAAGTTTGACTTCACGCCCAAGCCGCACTTTGAGCTCGGCAAGGAACTGGGCATCCTCGATACAGAACGCGGTGGCAAGATCACCGGAGCAGGCTGGTTCTTTTTGCGCGGCGACGGCGCGCGGCTGGAGCGGGCGATTTTGAGCTGGTGTCTGGATGTGCATCGCACCCGCAACGGCTACGAGGAGCTGATTCCTCCCTTCTTTGTCAGCGAGAAGACGCTCTTCGGGTCAGGCCAGTTTCCCAAATTTGCGGAACAGATGTACCACGCGGAGCTGGATGACCTCTACGCGATCCCCACGGCGGAAGTGCCGCTGACGGCTTTCCATCGCGATGAGATCCTGGAAGAGAAAGATCTGCCGAAGAAGTACTGCGCCTACTCTGCGTGCTTTCGGCGCGAAGCGGGCGCGGCCGGGGCGGACACGCGGGGCATTTTGCGCGTCCATCAGTTCAGCAAGGTGGAGATGCTGAAACTCACCACGCCGCAGAACAGCTACGACGAACACGAGAAGATGGTCGAAAACGCGGAGTTCCTCCTGCAGCAGCTGGGTCTGCAGTACCGCGTGCTGCTACTCTGCCGTGGCGACTTATCATTCAGCGCGGCGAAGTGCTACGACTTGGAAGTGTACGCTCCAGCGGCCAAGCGCTGGCTGGAAGTGTCCAGCGTTTCGAACTTCGAGGACTACCAGGCGCGGCGCAGCGGGTTGCGCTACCGTCCGGCTGATGGCGGCAAGCTGCAGTACGTTCACACGCTTAATGGATCAGGATTGCCGATGCCACGTATCGTCGTGGCGATCTGGGAACAGTACCAACAAGCGGATGGGTCAATAAAAATTCCTCAAGTTTTGCAAAAATATATGGACGGTCAGACCGAGATTAGAAAGAGGTGATGACAAGTGCACAAGTTAACACTCATTGTGTTATATTTCATAGGTGCGCACGAGGTGACTACGCGATGTGCGTCTTTACATTGTGCTCCAAACTACACACGAATAAGTTTTTACAGCAGTAACCACCAAACGAAAACCGACGATGTTCAGCTTGACGGATAAAAAAAAGACCTTAAAAGTCTCTCGTTGCAAAACATAGCTATTGAAGTCGGTAACGTCGTCGGGTGAGGCGTTGCTTTGATTAATGAAAACGGGAGAGGTGTTCCCGGGCGTGTTGCGCCCGTGCAACTTCTATCCTAGCAGGACCTGTTTTTGTGATGTGCCAGGGAGCTTGCAAAATGGGCTCGAGTAGAAAGGACGGCCGCGGTCGATGATTGGATTGCGAACGCTCGGTAACGTAGCATTAATAGCGGGAGTCTTCGCCGGCCTGGTAGGCTGTGGCGATCACAAGGGCGATCTTGGCGCGGTGCGCGAAGATACGCCGGTGGTCGAAACAGTTCCGGCCAGCCACGAAGAGACGAAACCCACCAGTGCGGCACCAGCCGGAGAGGTAGCGGATCTCGCTCCCGACAAGCCGGTGGCGCCCACCACGCCTGCACCAGCGCCGACGACGTCAGCCACTGACGTGAAGAACGCGCCTGCGGAACTGGTTTCGCTCAACCCCGGAAACGTTGCGGATGCCGCGCCTGTTGCTGTGGGCAAGGCGATTCCGCAGAACGGCCGCGAGACCAAGGGTGAAGGTGAACAGCCGCCTGTCGCTGCCACTGCTCCCATTGCGCCTACGGATGCTGCGCCTGCTGCGGACGGCGACAAGCCGGCTCCTGCTCCGACGCCCCCGCCTGCTCCCGTTGCGGAAACGCCGGAAGAGAAGGCTGCGCGTCTGTTGAAAGAAGCCGAGCGCCTGAGCGGCGTGCGGGTTCAGGCCAATCAGCAGGAAGCTGATGCGGCGTACCAGACTGGACTCAAGCTGTTCAACGATCTCGAATACGAACAGGCCAAGCAGTACTTCGAACGTGCTGTCACGATCGATCCCACCAACGAAGTGGCTCGCCAGAAGTTGCAGGTGGTCAATTCGCTGCTGGGTATTCACGTTGACAAGATTGCCCACAAGATCCGCGAACTGGAACAGGGTGAGCGCGTCAAGCAGCAGGAATCGCTGGTCCAGTTGGCCAACGCGATGCAGGAAGGCCGCATCCTCGAAGAGCGTGGAACCGTGCTGCCGCCCGATGCAGTGGGTGTCGATAAGGACCGCATTCTGGCCGACCAGCTCGAAAGCCTCCGCAAGGCGCAGGATAAGTTCCGCCGCGTGAAGGAAATCCTGAACTGGATGCCGCCGTCGTTCGATCTTCCCAGCGAACGCTCAGCCGTCGATCAGTCGCTGGTCCGCTTGAAGCAGAAGATCGCGGAAAAGGAAGACGAGATCAACTATCTGCGCCGCGTTCAGGCCCAGAAGGAGGCTGATGCGTCGCGCGTTCGTGAAACCGAGCTGTTCAAGGCCCGCATTGGCAAATTGCTGGACCAGGTGAAGGATCTGTACGAACGGGGCGATTACACGTCAGCCGAACGCCTCTCGATCCGCATCCTGCAAATTGACCCGTTTAACAACGACGCAGAAAGCTGGAAGAGCAAGGCTCGCGCTGCCAATCACACCAAGGAGCGCGCGGACATTCTCGACGAGAAGGCCCATGAACTCAAGAACATGGACGAGGACATTGATCAGGCCACCATCGGCTATGCTCCGATCATCCTCTATCCGTCGAACTGGGATCAGATCACCCGCCGCGTCGATAACCTGACGCTGGGCAAGACGACCCGCGAAGAAGTGTGGAAGTCCGACATCCTCAAGAAGCTTCAGCGCAAGGTCACGTTCGACTTCGTCGACACGTCTCTGGACGAAGCGGTGGCGTTCCTCCGGCAGGTCAGCGGCGTGACGATCATCGTCGATCCCAAGGTCATGGCGGCCAATCCGGCGAACATCAACCTGCGCGTCACCGACATGAGCCTGGACCTGGCGCTGGACTGGATTCTGCGCTTGGCCAATCTTGAGAAGGTGCTCAAGGATCACGCCATCTATATTTCGACGCCCGACCGCCTGCAGGAAGCGGCCGAGCTGCGCATCTACGACATCAGCGACTTGACCCAGTCGATTCCGGACTTCCCGGGCCCCGAACTGCAGTTGTCGACGGCCGGCGATCCGAATCAGGCCGCCGCCAACAATCCTGCCGCTGGCGCTTTTGCGCCCAAGGCCACGGTGGTTCCGACGGCAGCCAGCATCGCCGACATGATCAAGACCCGCGTCCGCCCCGACTCATGGGATCCGGCGCTGGGAACGTCCGTGGAAGAAATGGCCGGCCGCCTGGTCGTGATGCAGCGCCCCGAAATCCATGCGCTGATCGATCAGTTGCTTTCCAGCTTCCGCTCGACGCAGCGTATGATGATCAATATCGAATCGCGCTTCCTGACGATTCGCGAAGCGTACCTCGAAAACATCGGCGTGGAATACCAGGGCTTGGACACCAACGTGCTCTTCGGCGACTTCGGCGACATCCGCAATCTGGGAACGCCGAACGGTCTGTTGCAGCCGCGCCGTCCGGGGGCCAGTGATGCGACGCCAGCCAACGTGCCTTTCCCTGGTATCGTCGCTGGTCCGCAGGGCATCGGTGGCGGTACCTTCTCCACCGTCGGCTCGATCGTCAATCATCGCATCAACTACGCGACGAACGACAACACCACCATCTCCAGCGAAGACTCGACGGGAACGATCCGCCAGGGTGGCTTGAACGCCCAGTTGACCGTGATCAACAACACACAGTTGCAGGCCTTCATCCGCGCGCTGGCTGTCCGCGAAAGCCAGAGCACGCTGATTGCCCCGCGCCTGACGGTCTTCAATACGCAGCGCGCCCACATGTTCGTCGCCCGCCAGCAGTCGTACGTTTCCGACTACGACATCAACGGCGACAGCTACGATCCGGTGGTCCGCCAGTTCCTTGAAGGTGTCGTGCTTGACGTTCGCCCGATCGTCTCGGCTGACCGCCGCTACGTGACGGTGGAAATGCGCCCGACGGTCACGCAGCTTGTCAATTTCGTGACCCGCCAGTTGGATTCGTTCACGGTCAACAGCGGTGCGCAGGTGAATTTGATTCTGCGCCTGTCGTTCCCGATTCAGTTCCCTGAACTTTCCATCAGCCGCGTGCGCACGACGGCGACCGTGCCGGACGGCGGCATCCTGTTGCTCGGTGGCCTGTATCGCAACATCAAGTTCAAGTCAGAAAACGGCGTACCGTTCATCAGCGACCTGCCGGTGGTTGGACGTCTGTTCCGCTGGAACGTGGCTGAAACGGCCAAGCAGAATCTGTCGATCCTGCTGAGCCCGCGCATCATCCTGTTCAGCGAAGAAGAAGAAAAGCTGTAATAGACCTACGACTGTTGAGTCCCCTCTCCCGTTGAGGGAGAGCATTGAAGGCACTAAATTAGGACGAGGGGATGTCGATGAACAACGGCATAAAGCTCTGGGTGCAGGCGGGTATTTCATCCGTAGTCCTGTCACTCCTGGCCAATGGACTGCAGACGCGTTCGTACGCTGAGGAGGCGCCCGCGCCTGCCCCGGCACCTGCGCCTGCGCCCGCTCCGGCGCCAGCACCTGCTCCAGCTCCGTCGGGTGCGGAAGCCACGGCCCAGAAGCTGCTGGACGATCAGGCTGCCAATGACAAGAAGCTGCGCGAAGAAATCGCCACCCAGGCCTCCGCACATCTGGAAGCCGGCAAGCGACTCTTCAGCGCCTTCAACTATGAAGAAGCGCGCAAGGAATTCGAACAAGCCGTGCAGCTTGACCGCACGAATGCCGAAAGCCGCTCGCTGCTTCAGCGCGTCAACGACATCCTCGGAGTCCGCCGCGACCGCATCAAGTCGGCTGTTTCGGACCTTTATGGTGAACACAAGGTCGCCGTCCAGGAAAAGCTGGTCGAGCTCGACAACCGCATCGATTGGGGCAAGCGCTACATCTCGCAGGCCGCTTCCGATCTGGAACTGTCCCTTTCCGACCGTGTCCGACGCTACCAGCAGGCGCAACTCGCGCTCGAACGCGCTCGTGAACTCATCAAGTACATGCCGGTGGAAGTCAACGTCGAAGAACAGGCCAACGAAACCAACCGCCTGCTCTCTGAAATTGGCAAGTCGATCAAGTCCGCCGAACTGCGCGTGAACGACGAAGACAAGGCCGTCTCCGCCAAGCTGGCCGAAGAACAGACCGCGAATGAAAAGAAGTTCTTTGAGCAGAAGGTCAACAAGATGGTTGACCAGGCTACGGCGCTCTACGAAACCGGCCGTTACGACGAGTCGATCGGTCTGGCCAACAAGATCCTCGAAGTCGATCCGACTAATCCCGAAGCGCATTCCATCATCGCTGTGGCGCGCGGTCGCGAACACGCGTCCCGCCGCAAGTACATCGATGAGGAATACCGTGAACAGTTCGAGCTGAACAAGGAACGCGCGGAACGCTTCAACATTCCGCATCGCGACTACCTGATCTATCCCAAGAACTGGCACGAGATCGCGCAGCGCACCGGCCAGGAATCCCGCGCTCGGCCTGAAGAAGGCTGGAAGCAGGACATCCGCCGTAAGCTTCAGCGCCGCGTCACGTTCGAATTCGTCGACCAGACTCTGGAAGACGCGATCAACTTCTTGAATTCGCTGACCAAGGTCAACATCATCATCGATCCGCGCATCGCGGCCGATGGCGCCAACAAGACCCCCATCACGCTGCGCGTCTCCGAAATGGAGCTCGACTTGGCGCTGAAGTGGATCTTGAAGCTCGCCGACCTCGACTACGATCTTCGCAATCAGGCCGTCTTCATCACCAAGAAGGCGAATCTGACCGCCAACGTCGAACTGGAAATCTACGACGTCCGCGACTTGACGACGCAGATCACCGACTTCCCTGGCCCGCGCATCGACCTTGGCACCACTCAGGGTACGATCGTTGATCCGTTCGCCAGCCAGCCGGTTGTCGCGCAGCTTAAGGCGCCCGATCTGGTCACGCTGATCCACGATCGCCTGCTCCCGGCTGAATTCGCCGATCCGGCCACGTCGATTGCCGAAAACAACGGTCAGCTGGTTGTGATGCAGCGCCCGGAAGTGCATGACAAGATCCGCCAGCTGCTCCGCAGCATCCGCGAAACGCAGACGCTGCAGGTGCTGACGCAGTGCCGCTTTATCGACACGACCGATTCGTTCCTCGAACGCATCGGCGTGAGCTTCACCGGTTTGGACGCCGCGCCGGGCGAAAATGCCCTGCCGAACGTCAAGGTCGATCCGCTCCATCAGCCCTCGAAGTTCGGCCTGTTCCCGCTGGGTGGCGGAGCCGGACTGCCGGGCGGTACGAATTTCTCCGACATCGCACCGTCGCCGGCGTTCCAGTTCTCCGATTTCAGTCCGAATCCTCCGTACCATGCTTCCTTCGGACCGGCGTCGAACAACGTTCAGCCCAATAACGTCCCGATCCTGCGGCCGCGCTTGGACAACAACGCGTTCGGTATTGAACAGGCCACCAACAATCTGATCGCCGGTGCTCCGGCCGGTGTCCGCTACCAGACGCAGTCCTCGGCGTTGGGTTCGCCGGTGCTGTTCCAGGGTTTGACGCAGGGATTGCTCCGCTTCAACCCGCTCGCCAACATCGCGCAGAATTTGGGGCAGTCGCTGTTGAATGCTCCGCAGCAAGGCGCGTTATTCCAGTTCCGCTTCCTCCAGAACATTCAGCAGAACGCCATCCTCCAGGCGCTCCGCAAAGATCAGACGCAGGATCAGTTGCTGGCTCCGAAGCTGATGCAGTTCAACAATCAACGTTCCCACATCCTGGTCGCGCAGCAGCGCTCGTACATTCGCGATTACGACGTGGCAGGTGCCGTGTATGATCCAGTCATCAGCAGCTTCCTGACCGGCGTCGTCCTGGAAGTGCGCCCGACTGTTTCGCACGACCGCCGCTACATCACGATGGACGTGCGCCCGGGAACGGCCACCGAAATCACCCCGCCGCAGATCATCTTCATCACCAACGGCGGCGACATCAACAACCCGAGCGGCTCGATCAATCTGCCGCTCGAACTGCCGAACATCGAACTGCGCTCGATCAGCACCACGGTCACGATCCCGGATAACGGTACGATGCTCTTCTCCGGTTTGGTGAACGACAGCAAAATCGACACGAAGACGGGCATTCCGCTGCTCTCGGACCTGCCGATCATCGGGCGGTTCTTCTCGAGCAATCACCGTGAACGCGTCCGCCGCAATTTGTTGATTCTGTTGAACGCGCGCATCATCCTGTTCGACGAAGAAGAAAAGAAGCTCTAAGCAGGACTGAAATCAGGAATGCAAAGGGTGCAGACGATGAGTCTGCACCCTTTGTCTTTTTAAAACGAAGTGAAGCTTATCGAAACAGTCTGGTCGCATTGGACCAAGCCACCATTTCCTGTTGGGCCGGGTCGAGCGAGGATATTCCCGTGATCCATTTCAGATAATCAACCGCGCTATAGTCAGTCCAGGTGCTCCCGGATGCGAAGATCAATTTTCCCGTTCCGACTTCGCCCGAGACAAAATGAAACGCGCCCTCCACCGTCGCATGTTCCGGCCACGAACATCCCTCTCCCGGCGCGAGGCCCAGTGTGGTGAGAAAAATGTTGTCGCACTCCGCCAATCGGACCAGCGGCACCCACTGCGAGGTAACTCCACGCCAAAATGGATCGACGATGAAGACTGTATGAGGAAAATTTCGAACGAGCTTCTTGAGCAGCGGAATGGCGCCGCCTTCACCGTTGGGAGGTAAGTGAAGTCGAAGCGCATGCGGCGGCGCTCCGCCCGCCAGAGGAAACCACGCGTGCGCCGGGGCCGCGAGCAACTTTTGAAACTCCAGATCGATCACGGTCAGGTCGATTACCGCTGGACCTGACTTCGGGAAGCGCGGATCGTCCGGTGCGGCCACGCAGTTCAGCTCTGCGGCGTGCCGCCAGATGCCCACGGGAATTTCGTTGCGCAGCGACGTTTGAAATTCCGCCGCTCCGCTGCCGAAGAACACGGCTCCGTCGGGGTGTGCGACGGGAGAAATTGCGATGGGCGAGGTCTTGATGTGAGCGTCGAAGAGTTGACTCAAGTCGTAGCGTCCTATACGTTGCAGCACCACACAAATTCCGGATCGAGATTACCGCAATGGGTACGCGCAGTCACCTCAAACGCAGCGCGAAGCGAGCGGCCATCGCTTCGGACAAGAATCCGGGCATCACGTCCACTGAGTTCCGCAAAATGAAGGGCGCGCGGCTGCGCGATCACAAGAACCCATACCTCCGCGGCCGGCGCATGCGCCCTGATCCGATCACCGGCAAGGAAACGGCCGCAGCGCTGATCGACAACGCGTTCCTGGCTTTTAACGCCGGCCGCCTGCGCGAATCCTGCGAACTGTTCACTAAGAAGATGCTCGCGCCGAACGCAACCGTCGGGATGGCGCTGTCCGGAGCGATGACGCCGGCGGGGCTGGGCTGCTCGACGTTGATTCCACTGATCGAAGCGGGCTTTGTCGATTGGATCATCTCGACGGGCGCCAATGTTTATCACGATCTCCATTTCGCCTTCAATATGCCGCTCCACGCCGGCAGCCCGCAGATTCCCGACACGATCCTGCGTGACAACCGGATCGTGCGCATCTATGACATTTATCTCCACTACGACGATGTGCTGCTTGCCACCGACGCGGTACTGCGCGACATGTTGAAGCAGCCGGAATTCCAGCACGAAATGGGCACCGCCGAACTCTATTGGAAGATCGGCCGCTACGCCGCTGAATACGAGGATCGTCTCGGCATCCGGGGCGCAAGCGTCATGGCCGCCGCATACCGCGCCGATGTGCCGATCTTCACCTCGTCACCCGGCGATAGCACCATTGGCATGAATATCGCCGGGTTGGCAATGCGCGGCAACAAACTGAAGATCGACCCGACCATCGACGTCAATCAGACAGCAGCCATTGTGCTCGGCGCTCGCAAACATGGGAAAGGGCCCGGGACGCACGGCGCGCTGATCGTGGGTGGCGGCAGTCCCAAGAATTTCCTGCTGCAAACCGAGCCTCAGATCCAGGAGATTCTGGGCATTCCCGAGATGGGGCACGATTACTTTCTGCAGTTTACCGACGCGCGGCCCGACACCGGCGGACTTTCCGGTGCGACGCCTGGAGAAGCAGTGACGTGGGGAAAAGTGGATCCCAACAAATTGCCGGATATGGTGGTTTGCTACCTGGATACGTCGGTGGCGTTGCCGATGCTGACCGCGTACGCTTTGAACCGGCATCCGAAGCGCAAACTCCGCAGGCTTTATACGCGCCTGGACGAACTGAGCGCAGCATTGGAAGCCGCGCACCGAAAGCACACTCCATAATGATGCATAGACGAGGGCGGGGCGGATGAAGTCAAAAGCGATAATCGCCAGCGCGCTCTCGCTCTGCCTGGTATTGCAGTTCAGCAGGCTGAACGCCGGCGAGAAGTTGACTGACGAGCAGGTCGCCGCGCTGATGCCGCGCCTGTTCGAAATGCATCTGACGCAGCACGGCATGGACGCGGCATTTATGCGCCGCGTGCTCAAGGAGTTCGCAGGGCAGCTCGATCCCATGAAGTGCTTCTTTACTAAGAGCGAAGTGGACGCGATGGTCGCTTTGCCCGAAGACGATCTGTCCCGCTTGCAGCGGCAGTCCGTTGAAGGCGACCTCTCTTTCTTCCGGGCGACCCTGGCGGCGTTTATCGACAAACAAATTACCCGCGATCAAGCCCTGTACGAGGGATTGGAAAATCGCGTGGCGCAAATCAAGGCTTCGGCACAGACGCCGCCAACCGAGACTTCCGATCCCAAAAACGCTCCCGCCACCGCCACCCCCGTGGACGACGAAGACAAGATGGATTGGCAGACGTACGCCGAGAATCAAGCCGCCCGTGAGGAGCGCCTGAACCGCCGCTTGCGCAACGCGATCGAACTGGACCGCGCGTACCTGAGCGAAAGTGAAGCCGTAACCCTGGCGCTGCAGACGTTGCGTCGCGATCGTACGAAGTGGCTCGACATGAGCAAGGCGGAGCGTGACATCGAAGTGCCGAAGCTGTTCCTGAAGAGCTTCATGAACGCGATGGATCCGCACACGGATTATTTCGACGACGACGAAGAGGAATTCACCGGGCGGCTGGAGCGCAACTTCGCCGGGATCGGCGTGCAGATCCGGCCGTGTCCGCTGGGCGTGTACATCGAGGAAATCATCAAGGGCGGTCCGTCGGAAAAAAACGGCGCGTTGGCTCCGGGCGATCAGATCACTGCCGTCGACGGCTTTGTGCTCTCCGGTCTGCCCATGAGCAAGTGCGTTAAACGCATCAAGGGCGAAAAGGGCGCTGAAGTCCGCCTGAGCGTCCTGCGCCGCGCGAACCACAAAGTGGAAGATGTACGCATCCGGCGCGACACAGTTGAGCTGGCGAGTCTGCGCGTCAAAGGCAAGACCGTGGAGGTCAACAACTCGACCATTGGCATTGTCTCCGTGCAGACCTTTTACCGCGGCGTGCACAACGATGTTCGCGACCGCATCCGCGAACTCGGTGCGGCGCATGCGCTCGATGGCATCGTGCTCGATCTGCGCGGCAATCACGGCGGCTACCTGGATGAAGCGATCGGCGTGGCGGGATTGTTTCTGGACCACGCCACGATCGTGGGCGAACGCGACGCGGATAACAAAAGCGATTGGAAGGATTCTCCTGACAGTGCGTTTTACACTGGCCCGCTGGTGGTGCTGACCAATCAGTTTTCCGCCAGTGCCTCCGAGATCGTCGCTGGTGCGCTGCAGGATCATGCCCGTGCCCTGGTGGTCGCGGCAACGCAGACGTATGGCAAAGGAACCGTGCAGCGCGTAGTCCAGCTCAGCACTTACAACACGCCGGGCGAAATCAAGATCACGACGCACCAGTATTTTCTTCCCGCCGGCGCGTCGGTGCAGATGAAGGGCGTGCCTCCCGATGTCGTCATCCCTGGCCCGAAGCTGGAAAAGGACGCGCTGGAAATGGGCAACGAGAACGCGCTGCCATGGGCCAAGATGGACGCCCACTTGAAGTCCAGAGGCGGCGATTACAAAGGCCGCGTGGAATGGAAGACGCGAAATCTCGCGGATCTGCAGGCGCGATCCAAAGAGCGGGTCGCCGCCAATCCGGAATGGAAGGACGCCTTCGACGTAAAGAAAAAGCGTGTCGCGGCCGCGGCGAAGCATCCGCTGAACCCCGATGACGCGCCACCGCCGCCCGACCCGGAAAAGGACGAGAAGGATCCGCAGATCACCGAGTCTGCCGCCGTCGCCGCCGACATGGTTCACACGTGGGGTCGTTCGGGCAAGGAAGCGGTCTCGTCTGATCGCTGAAATTCAGTGTCAAAATCGCGTCCCGCGGCCAAAATAATCGTATGTGCGGTCGAGTAACCCTGACCACCTCCGGTGAACGCCTCGCGGAAGAGTACGCGCTCTCCGCCTGGCCCCCGCGCGACCCGCGCTACAACGTGGCGCCCACACAACTCATCGAACTGCTCCGCCCCAAGCCGGACGGCGGGATGGAAATCGCCTCCGTGCGCTGGGGTTTCATTCCCGAATGGTCGCACCCGCCGTTTCATCCCATCATCAACGCGCGCAGCGAAACGGTGGCCAGCAAGACCACATTCCGCAATGCGTTTAAACTCCGTCGCGCGCTGATTCCGGTCGATGGCTTCTTTGAATGGAAGAAAATCGGGAAGGCGCGCCAGCCGTACCTGTTCGGCATGAAAGACCACAAGCCGTTCGTGCTCGGGGCGCTCTGGGAGCGTTGTGAAACCGACCCGGGCAACCCTCAGGAGACTTGCGTCATTCTCACGACCAGCGCCAATCCGCTCGTCGCGCCGCTCCATGATCGCATGCCCGTGATCATCCCCCGGGAGAGTCTCGACGCCTGGTTGAACCCCAGCTGCGATAAGGAAAAGTTGAACGCGCTGATGGTTCCGTATCCTGCTGATAAGATGGAGGCTGTGCCGGTCAACCGGCGCGTCAACGATGTGAAGAACAACGATCCCGAATGCGTGGCGCAGGTAAAGCTGGAGCCGCAGATCATTCAGGGTCAACTGGACTTCGGATAACTCCATGGCCGCGCTGCCGCCCAATCCGATTCCGATGACCGATCCGAATACTTCGGTGCGCTACTTCATCGCCGACCTGCATCTCGATGGCCGCGATAACGAGCGCGCACTCGCGTTTCGCGCCTTCCTCGCGCGATTGGGCGAAGAAGCGAAAGCGCGCCCGGTGGAGTTGTACATACTCGGCGATCTTTTCGAGTTCTGGTACGAATACCGTTCGCAGTTGTTCGAACTCTATGCCGCCGACTTGCGCGCACTGAGTTCGGCTTGGGAAGCCGGCGTCAAAATCTTCCTCTTTTTCGGCAATCGGGATTTTGCATACGGAAAGTACGTCAACCGGCGTTTCGGTGCGACGGTGCTGGGCGACGGCCAGCAGATCATACTCCACGATCACCGCCCGCTGTGGATGGAACATGGCGACCTGCTCTGCACCGACGACCGGCGCTACCTGCGTTTTCGAAGCCTCATTCGCAGCGCACCGATGCGGATCCTCTTTTTTCTGATGCCCTGGTCGATGGCGCGGCGCACGATTGACAAAATCCGCGCCCGCTCGAATGCGGACAAAGCCACCAAGTCGGCGCGGGAAGTCGACATCAATCACGAAGCCGCCCGCAAGCGACTGGAGCAGACGAAGTCGCGGTTGCTCCTCTGCGGCCACACCCACCGTCCATGCAGCGAGGACCTCGGCGCCGGCTATCGCTTTATCGTGCTCCAGCCCTGGTGCGAAAAGGCCGGGGGATTCGTCGACGATTCACGCGGCTTCCGCGCGTTCACGCCCTGAAAGGGGATTTAGACTTTTCCGAGATTGCGCCGGTATTCGCGCGGTGACACGCCGATGCGCTTGCTGAAGATGCGGCTGAAGTATGCCGGATCGCTGAAGCCCGACGCCTGCGCGATCTCTTTAAAACTCATCCCCGGATTGGACAGGATCAATTCCTGCGCACGGCTGATGCGGAACTTCTCCAAATATTCCATCGGCGTGAACCCCGTGGACTGCTTGAAGCGCCGCGTGAAATGAAAATGGCTCATGTGTGCGGCGTGCGCCAGTTCCGCGAGCGAAAGAGTCCGCGTGTGTTCGGAACGCAGTAACGCCAGCGCCGCCGCGATGCCGCCGGGAGTTTCCTGCAGTGTGGCACCGGCGACCGTGTCCTTGCGCTGCAAGCCCTCCGTCACGTTGGCCATCAAGCCGGTGAGATGATGCCAGGCCCATGTGTCGTAACCGGGTGGATGATCCGAAAGCAGTGTGAAGATGGCATCGAAATCCGCGTTCACGCGCGGCAGCGATGCAAACGGAATCACTGGCGATCCGGCTGCTTCGATCAGGCGGCTGAAAATTTCGGAGAGGCCAGGACCATCAAAACGAATCCACAGCATTTCCCACGGGTCGGTGGGATCGGAGTAGTAAGTGTGTGGCGTCCGCAGGTCCATCAGTACTGCGTCCTGCATTTTTGCCGTCCAGGTTGACGAGCCATACGTGCCGTGCCCACGGCCGGTGAGCATGAACATGATCTGATGCCCGGGATAGAATTTTCGGCTGCAGCCCCAATCGCTGCCGCAGGTCTGATGCGCCAGGTCGTGGACATGCCACCAGAGCGCCCGCGAACGTTCGCTGGAAAAGCCTGCGGCGCGGCGCAACACCACGGTCGGGAAAGAATCGGGGGAGAGTTTCATATTTCGAGCAATTTTATCCAAGTTTTTAGCAAAAGCCTCCTGATGTCCTAGACATTCCGTGGGTTATTATACATCGGTTGAGCAAGATACGTAAACTAACTCATGTTAAATCCGGAGGATAATACCCGTGACCAGTGTTTCAACCCTTCCCGCCGTAACGTGCACGTCGGTGTTGAGCGAAGAAGAAATCAAACAGTTCGAACGCGACGGATTTATTTTGAAACGCGGCCTGATTTCGCCGGAGATGGTGAAGCAGATCGCGACTGAAATCGATTCCCTGCATGAACGTATGGCTCAGCACACGCCCGAAGGCGTACACGTTTCCTGGGAGAAACAGGTCGAAGGTCAGCCGAAGTTGATCAAGCAGTTGATGCATTCAGAAAAAGTCAGCCCGGGTCTGAACACAGTGCTTCGCTCGAAGGAAGTTTTGGACATTGTGGCCGCGTTGATCGGGCCCAAAATCTCGCTTTTTCATAGCAAGCTGCTGATGAAAGCCGCCAAAGACGGCACGGTCACTCCGTGGCATCAGGATTATGCCTACTGGAAGCGTGGCACGAACCGTCCTGTGCAGCTGAACTGCATGTTGGCGATCGACCCCGCGACGCTGGAAAACGGTTGCATTCAATTCGTACCAGGAACGCATAAAGGCGGCTTGCAGACCCACGATCGGAAAGACGGCGTCTCGTTTGGCGTATTTTTGCCAGGATATTTTGCACCGCGCGAGGGAGCAGTGCCAGTTTCAATGGCGCCCGGAGACTGCATATTTTTCGGCTCGTTGGTGATTCACGGCTCGGATGGCAACCGATCAAATCAGGATCGGCGTGCGAACACGGTGGCGTACACGGTCACCGGCGACGACGAAACGCACTGCCGCGAAGTCTTACGGCGTGACTGAACATGTTTATAAATCATGAGTTACATCGGCATGAACAGACGTTCATGCCGATGTTGTTTTTAGACTACACATGGTGCATGAATGATACTGCTGGAATAGTCACCACGCCTGCTGTTTTTTCAGTAACCGTTAGGCACATTAGGTGGCACTTGCTAAGTGGGTCTGCGAATTAGTTTCCCTTGTGCTTTTTTGCTGTTGAAGGGAAAGCAGATTTAGACATAATTAGGGTACATACATTACAAAGATTTGTTGATTTCGACGCAGTTTTTAGGGCCGGTCCGCGTCGTGTGTGCAAGTTGCCTGCACGTTTCGCAGGAGACGGGGTCTGGCGGAGGAAATACTCAATGGATCGTAAGGTCATCTTGGCTTCACTCATCGCGTTTTGCGCAGCCCTCGGTTTGGGGCGTGTTGTCTTCAAAACAGCCAACGCAGATGGAACGAAGTCCTTTTCCTCAACCTCGCGGGCCACGTCAGGTACTGACGCGAGCGCGATGGCTGTGTCTTCGCCTGCGTCCAGCAGCTCCGACCAGAAGTCACGGTCGGATGCCTTTGATAAGCTCGTCGAGCAACTCGGCGAGAAGACAACTTTGAAACTTGCCGACGGCGGCGTCGAGAACAAGAACGACACGCTGGTCCATCGCGTGGCGACCCGCTATGCGGAAGGCATGAAGTCCACGTACCCGCTGCAGTTCAACGCCAGCGTCCAGTGGCTGCCGCAGAGCCAGGAAATTCGCCGCGGCGACGCGGTGCTCCACGCCTACGGCGCCAACGACTGCGTCGGCAAGCTGGACAAGGAAGGCCACGACAATCGCTTTGCTTTCACCAACACGTATGCCGGAACCGACGAACGCTTCTACATTCGCCAGGACGGCGGCATCGAACACGACATCGTCCTTCAGCAGGCTCCGCTGCATCTCGAGAGCGCCGACACGCTGGTTTACACAGGCCTGTTGCAGATCGGCGACCTGACGCTGTGGGACAATGGCAAGCAGATCACCAATCACTACGTCACCACTCACCGCATTGAACTGAAGAACAAATTCAACAACACGGTCTTCGTCCTGCGCCAGCCTTTTGCGTATGACTCTTCGGTAACCACGCTGGACGGTCGCTTTGACAAGCGCAAGCAGGCCGGTGCCGAGATGAGCGATCGTCAGTCCTCCTGTCAGTACATCGTCGACTTCACCAAGGATGGCGTGAAGCTGGGAATTGCGACCTCCGGCAAGTGGCTGACGAGCAACAAGCGCGCATACCCCGTGACGATCGATCCGAATCTGGGTGCGTTTGGTTTGGCCGACGGCAGTCCGCCGATCTACATCGGCGCGTTGGGCACGGCGCCGCTGGTTCCGGCTCACTCCGGTGGCACGCGCATGCCGATTGAAGACAACTGCGGTACCGATCCGACGAAGCAGAATCAGTCCTACGGCCACATTGCGATGCCCTTCAACTTTACCTACTACGGCACGACCTATCCCGCCGGTTCCTTCCTCTTTGTGCATTTGGACGGTTGGGCTGGTTTCGATCCGCCGTTCCCAAAGTACGATCCGCTCGACCCGAACGATTCGCCCTGTTTCGATGTTCCGAACAAAGCGATTCCTGCTCCGCCGGACCCGGACGTGTACTTTGCCCCTTACTGGGCCGACCTGAAGTTCCACGACCTGAGCGGCACGGTGACGAATGCCGGACAGGGATCCACCGGAAACAGCGACGCATCAGGCATCTACTACTATGTGGACGGCGTGGCTCCGAGCCGCAATCTGAACATCGAATGGCACCGCATGAGCTATACCCGCTCGTCCGATGCCAACCAGGTGATCAGCTTCAATCTGATCCTTCATGAGTGCGATAGCCAGATCACCTTCATCATTGGTCAGCAGGGCGACACGGATTTGGGCTTGGCCAGCGTTGGCATCCAGGATCCCTCCGGCTCCGTGGGTATCCAGTATTGCTACAACTCGTCGATCAATGGACAGACGCAGTCGGGCAACAATCAGAATACGAACTTCAACGTCGATCCCAATCAGGTGAATAACAATCCGCAGTTGAATCCCAACAATCCGACCAATTCCAGCGGCTCGAACACGACGATTCAGCCGGGTACGTCGTTGACGTTCCAGCTCTCGCCGATTTCGAAGATCCGCGTTCTGAATAGCGCGCTCAGTGGATGCGCTCCGTTGACCGTCTGCTTCCAGGCTCAGATCGATACGCGTATTCCAGACTGCTTAAAGGTGAATAATCAGAGTCCTGTTCCACCCGGATTCGGATTCCACTGGACGTTCGACGACAATCCTCAGCCCACCGGCGTCCCGGGCGGCCAGGGTGGTGAAGCGTTTACGGCAAACACCTGCCATACGTTCTCATCGGAAGGTGTCTTTAGTGTGCAGCTGCAGATTCAGGACCAGTTTGGAAACGTCACACCTTATGGTGGTACGCTGACGGTTCAGGTCTGCGAAGTTCCGACTGTCGTGGTCTCCGCTACGCCGCAAGGCGGACCGGCGCCCCTGGAAGTGGATTTCGAAGCACGCACGCCGGTTGACCCGAATTTGTCACTCACGGGTTCGACGTGGCAGATTGATCAGCTGGGTTACAACAACGAGCCCGGTCAGTTCACGACGGTGGCGACGCTGGCGGGACAGCCGGGGCCGATCACAGGCTCGGGTTTCAACTCCAGCATTGCTCACTATCGCTTCGACCTGGCGGGGCTGTATAAAACCACGGTCACCTACACCGCGTTGGACGTGGGCTCCGGGCTTGGCACTTCAGGCGTGGGCACAGTCTTCACCTTTGTCACAGATCCGAACCAGTCTGTCCAAGACGTGATGATCGTGACGAAGTCGGCCTTCAATATCGATTGGACCGGCAAGCTGCCGCTGAATGCTCCCAATGACACGACTACGCCGCGCAATCCAGACAATGATACGTTGAACTGCAGTGGTTTGCTGAACATGCCGGGCGTGACGCTTTCCGATGTTGCCGGTCACCCTGTCCGCGTGGTGGTCAACGGCGTTGATCCGGTCTTCGTGGGTACGCTGGATGAAAGCGGAGCTGCCACACAGGGCGACGCCGCAACGGGCAATGTGGGTAACTTCAAACTGAACCTGCCGGCAGGCACGTTCTCCATGAATGTGAAGAAGAATCTGTCCGGCTCGCTGGGGCTGCCGGGCTTGAATGGCGCCAATCAGAGCTCGAATCTGAACGCCAAGAATCAGTCCCAGGCCACGGCTCGCCGCATTGCCACGGCCTACCATGTGGAGATTCAGGATCTCGTCTCGTCTCCGCCGGTGGTTGTCACGCATGCCTACACGTCGCGTTTCCTGAACTCCACACTGCCCAATCGCGCCCCGACCTCAACGAACACGTCCACGGGCATCGGCACGAGCACCTCTTCCGGAACGTTGACGGTTCCGGCCGGCTTCGTGGGCGGAAAGGGTGCAGGACTCTACACACTCGGTCATGCCTTTGAATTCATCGGCAAGGTCCGCGGTCATGCCACGGACAAGAACGGTAACAAGAATGCACTGCTGCCCCCCAAGGTCGGAGCGCCAGTGGCCAAGGAAGAGTTCATCACCGGTGGATTCATTCTCACCAATGCCGTGCTCACGCTGCAGGGCAAGGACCTCTTCGTCAATGTTGCCGGTTTGCTGATTCGGCCGGGTGGCGATGACTTCCGCCCGAGCCCGACATCGGATGTGGTTATCTCGCTGGCGTCACAGTCCAATCCCGCTGGAGTGGGCTTCTCGGAAGCGTTGAACTTTACCAACACGCCGACGTTCAAGGTCAAGGGTAATGTCTTCACGTTCAAGCGCTCGAAGGGTCTGGGCACGACGGGCGTGGAATCGTTGACGTGGACCAATGGTGCCGGTGGCTTCTCGTTCAAGTCTTTCGCGCTGGATAACGGCGTGGTGGGACTGGATCCGACGTTGCTGTCGCAAACGCTCGTTCTCGGCTTCACGATTACGCCAGACAGTGGCAGTACGATCACCGCAACAACACGCTTCACCGTGACGAAGTCGACCGGTAAAAACGGTGGTGACGTTTTCATTAAGAGTGCAGGGCAGTAATTGTAATCGCTGTCCGGCTCCGGCGCATCGCCGGAGCCGGACGACGTTTAATAGGGAGTGGATGAATGCACGATCAACCGACGGTAGCCCGTGGGTCTTTTTCTTTTATAGGGAGCACCTTGGCGCTGCTGCTGGTTTGCGCCTTTGCGGTCCAATCCCGCTCCGCCCATGCCTTGGTGGGAGGACAGGGGCCCGATCTTGTTCCCGCCTTCACTCAGAATTTGGGTGGCGGCAGTTCGCCCACATCGCTGCAGGCGCCCATTCCAACAAACGTAGTTCCGTCCACGCCACTGGGCACTTCGGTTACCTTTGACCCGTCGTGGTCCTATCTGCCCGAGTCGCCCAATCCCAATCAGACGTATCTCTATCTGGTGACATGGGATTTCGGCGATCCGTCGCCGTCACTCTTTCAGCCCAGCCCGGTGCCACTGCCAGCCACGCCTGCAAACCTGGCGCTGCTGCTGAGGCCGATTTCCCACATCTACACAACCGAAGGCATTTTTGCACCCTCGAACGCGGGTATTCCCAACACAACGGGAGCAAAGAATACAGGTCCAAAGTTGACGATCCAGATTTTTGTTCAGACGAACGTCGTGGTTAACGCCACGGCGACGTCTGGCTCTGCGGTTCTCACCGGCATCGTCAGCACCACGGGCGTTTCCGCAAGCGCGACCGTGAATGGCGTCGGCGTTCCCGCAAACACCACGGTGCTCTCCTTCACCGCAAGCACGATTACGCTCAGCAATCCCGTCACGATCACCAGCACTGGCCCGTTCACCATCAGCGTGGTCACGCCAGGTAATTCCGCGTTTTCGACGGGATCGGTGCAGATTTCGAATGCCAATCAGCCCCCCAAGCCCAGCATCCAGAATATTGGCTCGTCGCCCACGGCCAACGGCGTTCCGTTGACGATCACCGCCAGCAACAGTTTCGATCCGGACGGTTACATTCTGTGGGCCGCGATCGACTGGGGTGACGGCATCTCCGAGCTGGTCCGCCAGCCCGCTGCTCCTGCTCCGGCTGCCAATGTGGTTCAGCCTCTGTTTGTGCCGCTGCTGCCCAATCCAATTGTGCCGCCGCCGAACGGCTTCAATCTGCCAGGTATTCCAACCAGCCATCTCTACAGCGCGCCGGGAACCTACAAGGTTACGTTGACGGTCATCGACAACGGTCGATTGATCACCAATCCCACCACGCCCGTACCGAATCCCAATCCGCCCCCGGCGAATCTTTCGACACCGTTGCCTTACCCGTTGCCGGCAGTGCCGAACTCCAACGACCCATTTGGCGCGCTGACGTCAATCAAGGCGTTCTATCAGCAGTTCACCGGATACGGTACGGAACCTGATCCCAATCACCGCTTCGATCCGCAATTGGCTCAGGACTTCTTCTTCGTGCAGGTTTCAGGCTCCTTGACCGCTGCGGCCAGCCAGTTCACCGTGAGCTTTGCCAAGCAGAACGCAGACAAGCTCTCGGCCACGGTGCAGCTGACGTCCGATACGGCCGTGGATACCTTCAACAGCGTGCCGATCACAATCGCCATCGGTACGAAGACCGGCACGTCAGTGGCGCTGCCGACCTTCACCACCGACAGCAAAGGCCGCTTCCGCAGCTCGCAAATTTCCTTCAGCTTCGATCCGCGCAAGCGCATCATCAAGCTTGGCCTGAAAGCTTCAAGCCTGAAGACGGCCCTGGGACTCATCAATCAGACCATCGACAACGGCAGCGTGGACGCAAAGTTGACCGTGACAGTGGGTGCCAATGCGCCGATCGTGACTTTCGTGCGCTATCAGTACAAGGCACAGTCTGGCGTGAAGGGCACGGGTAAGAACGGTCACGCAATCCCCGGTGGCAATTCCAACTAATGGCAATGCGCGGTGTGCAAATCGCACACCGCGCTCTTTAGTTCTTGACTTATCGCATCACATCGAGCAAATTCTGTTTCACGTGCGCATTCCACTCAGTGTTCGCCCGCCGATTTGGGGTCGGTGAGCTCACGTAAGCAAAGCGTGCGAATACTCTTACACGGGGCCTCCATGGCCGAATCAGAATTCTCGAATATTACCGAAACCAAGACGTACTCCATGGTCCGCCGTCTGGCTGAAGGCGGAATGGGTGCTGTCTATGAGGCCAAGCAATTTGGCGCTGAGGGTTTCGAAAAAACGGTCGCCGTTAAAACCATTCTGGAGAGCTTTTCGACCAATCCAGAATTCGTGCGCCTCTTCATCGGCGAAGCGAAACTGGTGGCCGACCTTGTCCACGAAAACATCGTACAGGTCTACCATCTCGGCCGTACCGGGAACATTTACTACATCGCCCTCGAGTACGTCGAAGGCCTGAATCTCGAGCAGTTCATCGACTACCATTTGAACGCGGGCCTGATCCTGCCGGTGGAGCTCGGTGCGTTCATCATCAGCCGCGTCTGTCGCGGTCTGGAATACGCGCACAACAAACGCGGTCGCGACGGCGATCACCTCAACATCGTCCACCGTGACGTCTCCCCGAAAAACGTCATGATCAACAACGAAGGCGTAGTGAAGCTGACCGACTTCGGCATCGCCAAGGCCCGCATGGTGATGGAGCAGGAAGAAGGCGAAGTGCTGATGGGCAAGGTTGAGTACATGTCGCCGGAACAGGCGCGGTACGAAGCCACCGACCGTCGCTCGGACCTCTTTGCGCTCGGCATCGTCATGTACGAATTGCTGACCGGACATCACATTTTCGAAACCGAAGACATCTACCAGACGCTCGAGAATGTCAAGGAAGCACCGATCCCGCACCCCAAGCAGTACCGCGCCGATCTGCCCGACATGCTCAGCGACATTCTCATGCGCTCGCTGGAACGCGATCTCACCAAGCGCTACCAGACCGCTGGTGAGATGGGCGTCGCGCTGGAATATTACATGTATCATAAGGGCTACGGCCCCACGAACGTGACCCTTGGTAACTACGTGAAAGAACACTTCCTCCATCAGAAGGGGGAAGCAATGGACTCCAAGCGCTTTACCGATCCGTCGCTGCAGCACCGCGCGGATACGTTGTTCGGCGATCTGCTCGCAAAGAAAGCACCGCAGAACGACAAGAAAGTTTGAACGGTTAGTTCATTCAAAGGGTGCGGCGATTTTCCGCCGCAGGTATTGGGATGGTCGGGCCGCCATCCGTTCAAAAATCGCAACCGCGATTTTGACGGAGTGGCCATGGTTCGATTCTTGAAGTACGCCGCTTTTCTGCTGTGTATTTTTTCGCCCCACCTCCACGCTGCTGCCGACGCCTCAATGCCAACGGACACAACCGGTACGGTGGTCTTGTATCTGGCCATCATCCTCATCGCCGCGAAGATCGGCGGCGAGATCGTCGAACGCTTGGGCCAACCGGCCGTGCTGGGAGAACTGCTCGCCGGCGTGGTGTTGGGCAACGTGTCGTTGAGCGGCTTTACGTTTTTCGACGCGATCAAAAACGATGCGTCCATCGACATGCTGGCTCATTTGGGCGTACTAATCCTGCTCTTCGAAGTCGGGCTCGAATCGACCGTCGCGCAGATGTTGAAAGTCGGCGTCTCGTCTTTCCTGGTCGCGACCATCGGCGTCATCGTACCGTTTGCGCTCGGCTGGGGCGCCGGAGCCTGGTTGCTGCCAAATGAAAGCGTGTACGCGCACGCATTTCTCGGCGCGACGCTCTGCGCCACCAGCGTGGGCATCACCGCGCGCGTGCTCAAGGACCTGAAACGCGCGCAGACGTACGAAGCCCGGATTATCCTCGGCGCGGCCGTGATCGACGACGTCATGGGCCTGATCATTCTCGCCGTGGTCGGTGGGATCATCACGGCCGTTGGAGCGGGGCAGGGCGGCGGCGTTTCCTATGCGGGCATCGCGCTCATCGTCGGCAAGGCAGTCGGTTTTCTGGTTGGAGCGCTGATCGCCGGAGTCTGGCTGGCGCCGAAGCTCTTCGGCCTGGCCTCAAAATTCCAATCGCGCGGTGTGCTGCTCGCGGTGGGATTGTCGTTCTGTTTCATTCTTGCGTGGTTGTCCAGCTACATCGGCCTGGCGCCGATCGTCGGTGCTTTTGCCGCCGGCCTGATACTCGAAGATTTTCACTTCAAAGATTTTGTCGGCCGCGGCGAACACACGCTGGAAACACTCGTCCATCCCATCTCAACGTTCCTGGTGCCAATCTTCTTCGTCGTGATGGGCCTGCGCACCGACCTGCGTTCGTTTACAGAACCCGGCGTACTGGTGCTCGCCGGTGCGTTGACACTCGCTGCGATTCTCGGCAAGCAAGTCTGCGGCTTCGGCGCGATCGGGAAGGGCGAAGACGGCAAGGCCATCGACCGCCTCTCGATCGGCCTCGGCATGATCCCGCGCGGCGAAGTCGGTCTGATCTTCGCCAACGTCGGCGCCGGCCTGGTCATCGACGGCCAGAAGGTGATCGACCCAGCCGTCTACTCCGCCATCGTGATCATGGTGATCGTGACGACCATGATCACGCCGCCGCTGCTGAAGTGGAGCCTGAACCGGTCGAAGTAAAATCAGCAATCGGGATTCGCCCATTGCGGAATCGCGACGAATCCCAATTCCCCAATCCCGAATCCCGGCTATTACGTATTCTTGAACTCACCCGGCTTGGGCAGATCCTGAGTGCTCTTCAGGCCGAAGTGTTCGAGGAAATAATCGGTGGTGCCGTAAAGCAGCGGCTGACCCACGCCGGTGCCGCGGCCGGAAATTTTGATCAGTTTTTTCTCGAGCAGCATGCGAAGCACCGGACCGGCGCCGACGCCGCGGACCGATTCCACTTCCGACCGGCCGATCGGCTGGCGGTACGCGATCAGTGCCAGAGTTTCCAGCGCCGCTTGCGTCAGCTTGCGTTGAGCCGTCTGGGTCTTCAGACGTTGAATGGCTGGGTAGTATTCGGGCCGCGATACCATGCGGAACCCGTTGGCGACTTCGGCGATGTCCCACGGCTGTTTCATCTGTTCGTAGCGTTCGCGGATTTCCTTGAGAACCTTGCGGATCGTCGCGCTGTCGCTCCCGGAAGCGCGCGCGATTTCGCGGGGCGCGATCGGCTCTTCGGCGGCAAAGAGCAAGGCCTCGACGGTGCGCGCGAGGGATTCCATGTCGACCGGCGCTTCGACGACTTCTTCACCCGGCAGCGGCGCCGCCTGAGCCGCCAGCGCGGCAGCCTCTTCTTCGTTCACCGGCTCAACGGACTTTTCACCTTCAGCTGAATCGGTGGATTCATTCGACGGGACTTCAGCGCTCGTGGCTTCAACGTTCGCGGGAACTTCCTCGGCCGGAGGCGGAGCGGACTCCTCTGGCGGTGCCGCCGGAGCGGCAGCTTCGGTAGACGCCGCTTCCTCGGCCTGCGTTAGAAGGTCGGGCGTCTCGGGTTTGGCCTTCTTGCCTTTGCCCTTGCGCGAGCCCTTCTTCTTGGGCGTTGGCGCGGCTTCGGCTGCAGGCGTTTCCGCTTCGGGCTGTTCGTCACTCATCGTAAACGTGTTCTCTAAAATTCCGTATCGGTGATGGTTGAAAGGCTAACCGTTTTTCAGGAATTTGCCTACACGCTTCGTAGCTTCCTGAATCCGCGCTTCCGGCTCGACCAGCGCGATGCGGACGAAACCTTCGCCCTCCGAACCGAACCCGCCGCCCGGAAAAAAGCTGACGCCCGTGTTTTCAGCCAAATCCCGGCAGAATTGCACCGACCCGCGCTCCTTGAACTGCGCGGGAACGTGCTGCCACGAGAACATTGTCGCGCGATTCTTGATCGTTCGCCCCCAACCGTTCTTCTCGAGGCCCGAAAGCAGCGCATCGCGGCGCTTCTGATAAATCATCGCCTGATCGGTGATGTACTTGTCGCCCGTGTCGAGCGCCACCACCGACGCGATCTGGATCGGGAAGAAGTGTCCGTAATCGAAGTACGGCTTGATCTTGGTCAGCGCTTCGATCAGCCCCGCGTTACCCGCCAGGAAACCGACGCGCCAGCCGGCCATGCTGTAAGGCTTGGACATCGTGAACATTTCCACCGCGACGTCTTTGGCCCCCTTCACCTGCAGAATGCTCGGCGCTTTGTACCCGTCGAAGCTGCTGTGGCCGTAGGCCATGTCGTTCAGCAGCCAGAATTTGAAGTGCCGCGCCATCGCCACCGCTTCTTCAAAGAACGGCAGATCGACGGTCTTGGCCGTGGGGTTGTTCGGAAAATTCAGGATGAGGAACTTTGGCCGCGGCCGCACCGTCTCGAAAACACGGCGCAGATCCGCGAGCAGTTTCTCGCCCGGCTGTTCCTCGGTCATATGCACGCCGACGACGTGAGCTCCGGAAATCTGCGGCGCGTACAAATGCGGCGGGTAGGCCGGGGTGGGCAGCACGCAGGCGTCCTGCGCTCCCAGCATCGCGACGCAAAGATGGCTGAACGCGTCCTTGGAACCCATCGAGACGATGACTTCCTTGTCGGCGTCGAGACTGACGTTGTAGTGCCGCGCGTAATGGCGTGAAAACGCTTCGCGCAGCGGCTTGATTCCCGTCGCCGGACCGTAGCGGTGGTTCTCCGGCTTGTCGGCAGCTTCCTTCAACGCGGCGACGACATTCCCGGCGACCGCGTCGACGGGATTGCCCATGCCCAGATCGATGACATCGACACCGCGACTGCGCAGATCGGCGTTCAGAGCATTGATGGCGCTGGCGAGGTACGGCGGCAGCAGCCGCAGGCGGCCGCCGTCAATCGGGGGCATGCCTTCCAGCGGAGCTTCAACCGGAGCCGCGCGTTTGCTGGGGGATTTCGTTTTCGTCCGTTCGGTCGTGCCGTGCGCCATGATGTCCTTTCGCTTCAGCTACTGGAATCTCGTGTTTCACTTTTAAGCCATGCGCGAGCCATTTGCAATCTCCCACCTTTTCACGACGTGGACGAATGGCCCTGATTCTGTAAAGTTATCGTCTCATCCGCAGCAGCCAGTTGTAAAAGATCGATTCCGTCAAGTTTTCCCGTGAAACGCCTGGCAGTAAAGGCGTTTCGCGGCGTAGGCCAAGAGTTACCAACGGGCTGCCACAGCCCAGGAGAAGCGCATGAATTTCGATTTGCTCAAAAAATTGTGTGAAACGCCCGGAATTTCCAGCCGCGAAGAACGGATGCGAACGGTCGTCGTTGAGGAACTCAAGGGCCTCACCGATAGCATCACCTTCGACGCCATGGGCAGCGTCATCGCCATCAAGCATGGCAAGCCTGGCGCGCCGAAAGTCATGCTCGCCGCCCACATGGACGAGATCGGCTTCATGGTCAAATTCATTGACGACAAAGGCTTCATCCGCCTGCAGCCGGTTGGCGGCTGGGATCCGCGCGTGATGGTCGCGCAGCGCGTGTACGTTCACGGTTTTTCCGGGCGGAGCCTCCTGGGCGCGTTGATGCCCGCGAGCAAGCCGATCCACATGCTCACCCCCGAAGAAATGAACAAGCCGCCGAAGATCGAGGAACTCTACGTCGACATCGGTTTGCCCGCGGATAAGGTGCGGAGCCTCGTCGAAATCGGCGACATGATCACGATGGCCCGTACCACCGAACGCGTCGGCGATATGATCGTCAGCAAGACGCTCGACAACCGCGTCAGCGTCTTCGTGATGATCGAAGCGCTGCGTGCCTTAAAATCGCACGATTGCGAAATCCTGGCCGTCGCCACGACGCAGGAAGAAGTGGGCCTGCGCGGCGCCACGACCGCCGCGTTCGCGCTGCAGCCGGACGTCGGCATCGCGCTGGACATCACGCTCGCCAACGATTTCCCTGGTCCCGCGGAATTCGATCACGTCACGAAGCTCGGTCACGGCACCGCGATCAAGATCATGGATTCGTCCCTGCTGTGTCATCCGAAGCTCGTCCGCCATTTCCGCGACATCGCCGAAAAGCACAAGATCAAGCACCAGCTCGAAGTGCTTCCGCGCGGCGGCACCGACGCCGGTGGAATTCAGCGCAGCCGCGGCGGCGTACCCAGCTTCACGCTCTCAATTCCGACCCGCTACGTCCACACCGTCAACGAAATGGCCCACGTCGGCGACATCGAAGCCACGATCGCCCTGCTGGCCAAATACCTCGAGGAAGCGCACACCCGGAAATACGGCTACGAGTAAATTAGAACGATGAAGATGAGTGATGAACGATAGACCCGCGAGGGGTGGCCTGGCCCCTCGGTCCGGGTTGCGTCAACAACAAGAAGCTCCAGGACGGAAGCACCACTGCCGAAAATTCGTACGAATTCGGAGCCCTTGCGAACGATCGTAGTCAAAAAAAGCTCGCCGCAAGCGCGGCGAGTTTGTTCACTGACCCCTGATCCCTTGGTCCCTGCCTCTACTGTTTGGGTTTTTGTGGGAAGTAACTGCAATACGGCTCGCTAGCGAGGTAATCGCCGGTGACGCCGAACGAACGGCTGCGCGACCCGCCGCAGATGTCACGGAAGTCGCACCAGCTGCATTTTCCCTTGAGCGTCGGGTAGTCGCGCAACTGGCGCATGATCGGGCTGTCGCGGTAGATGTCGACGAGGCTTTGCTTGCGCACGTCGCCCACGACCAGCGGCAGAAATCCGCTCGGATAAACCAGGCCGATGTGGTCGATGAAAACGAAGCCGTTACCGTCGTTGACGCCTTTCGACGCGCGGCCGATGTCCAGCGCCGCATCGGATCGAGCCGTGTCCTGGCGCGTTAAGAATTCGATCGGCGCGCTGGCACCGTCAGCGCCTTTACCCTCCGCCGAGTACAACTGCGCTTCGAGCTTGGCGATGACGAACTCAGGAGCGCCGCCGGCGCGCATGCGTTCGATTTTGGCCTTCAGCGCGCCCGCGTCTTCGCCCGTCGCGCGAGGCGGAGCGCCCTTGGCGTCGGGGCTGTTGGCGCCGCTGGACGTTGACGACCAGCCGCCAGGTTCGTAGTTGTAGCCGGGAATCGCCGTGGGCACGGAATTGAGTTGCACCGCGCGCGCCGCTTCGTCGGGTGTCTTGCCTTGCGCAACGAGCTCCGCGATCTCCTGGCGGCGGCGTTGCACAACCACGCGGCGGTAATGCTGCGCGGCGGTCGTCTTGATGTCGTACGGCATCGTCTTGCTCAGATCGTAAAGCTGATTGAACACATCTTCGTGATCGCGCGCGCTGACAATGTCGCTGCGCAGTCCGCGGCCGGTGGGCACGAGGAAGAAGACCGACCAGAGACAGATGTCGAGTGTCGCCAGCAATTCGGCGATGGCCTGCACGTCCTTCAGATTGTGTTTGCAGACGGTCGTGTTGATCTGCACCGGAATGTCGTTGCGCCGCGCTTCCTTGATCGATTCCACCGTCCACGCGAACGAGCCGTCGACCTTGCGGAACGTGTCGTGGATCTCCGGGCAGGAACCGTCGAGCGACACGGCCAGTCGCGAGAGACCGCACTGCTTGAATTTCGCGATCACCGGTGGCTGCATCAACTGCGTGCCCGATGGCGTCAGTGCGACGCGCAGGCCTTTCTGATCGCCGTACTTGATCAGGTCGTAAATGTCGGGACGCTTGAGCGGGTCGCCGCCGGTCAGCACAAACAGAGGCTTGCCAAATTCCCGAATCTGGTCGATGAGCTTGCAGCTCTCTTTGAAATTCAATTCGAGCGGATGGCGCTGCACGATCGCTTCGGCGCGGCAGTGCACACAGCGGAGATCGCACGCGCGCGTGACTTCCCAGATGACGATGAACGGCGCGCGGTTGAAGTCGACGCTGGCAAAATCAGGCTTGCCGGTGCGTTCGCCCTTCAGCGCGGGCAGCGTCACGGACGGATCGGGTACAATGGTGACTTGCGACATCGGTTCACGGCCTCTCGTTGAATGTATCCAGAGTATATCAAAGAGAGATAATGATGCCAACGTGGGATTATTGTGGTGCAGGCGTCCCGCCTGCAATAGCGGATGCGCACTCCAGCTGCGCTACGGCGGTGTTAACGTGAAATTCTTTGTCGCCTCCGCCCCGCCAATAATATCGCGCACCGTAACCACCCACGCCCCCGGAGCATCGTTCTGCGCTGTGACCAGCGTGCGCAATGCCTGGCCATCGAGCGTCGGCAGCGTGACGCTATAGAAGGGGCGATCGGCGCCGTCGGGGCCGGCAATGCGGACGGTGTAGATGTGCGGGCCGGCCACAGCCGCAGCGATCTTAATCTCGATCGGCGCACCGGGCGCAGCCTTCTCGGTGAGCGACAGTGTGGGCGCAGCAACGGCCGCAGGGCTCAGCGCGACAATGAAGGGCGCAGACGGTTCGAGCGTGCCTTCGATCTTTTTCACGGGAGCTTTGTCGGCGTCGGCTGCTGCGGCTGGATAAAGATGACGCGCGATCATCTCGTTCTTGAGCACCAGCGTGAACGGCTCGGGCTTCTCGAACGCCCAGTTGCCTTCTTTTTCTGTGCCGAGTTCATTGACGCGTGCCTGAGGGTTGCGTATCAGCGCAAGAATCTTCGCCGGCGAAGCTCCGCCCGTTCCCAGCCACACCAACCGCGTACCCACGGGCAGCTTCGTCGCCGCCGCGTCGATCCATTCGTTGCGGCGGTCCTGCAGCGCCGCGCGCACCACGGCATCGCGCGTGACCGCAGCGCGTGGCAGGTCGGGGTGGAGACGCCAGCGCAGGTAATCGGTCAGATCGAGATTCAAAAACACGGCGTTTCCCGTCGCGGCGAGGTACGGCGCGCCGCGGTAGTCGCCGTTAAATGTGAATTTTCCGGCAGGCTTCACCTTGTCGGAGAATACCGGCGCCAGGTCCTTGATCTCGTCAGCTTTCCAATCCTGCGGCGCCTTCAACACCTCCAGCGGATTCATGGGCTCCGCGGCCAACGGTTCGCCGGACGTATCCACGCCAAAAATCTCGTCGAGCGCTGGCTTCTTGCGCGTGCGGCCGTGCTCGTCGAAGTGGCCGCAACAGGCGTCCGCGACCAGATGCCCGCCGTTTTGAACGAATTGCTTCAACGTGTCGACTTCAAGGTCGGAGATGCAAAGCGTGCGCGGCAGGATCAGTGTCTTGATGCCGAAATCCTTCTTGAGAAACTCTTTCTTTTCCAACTGCGCTGACGAGACAAAACGCCATGCGATGCCCGCATCATCGAGCAGCTTGCACCAGCTCTCGCGCAGCCGAAGTTGCGGCGATTCTCGGCGCTCCGCGCTGCTGTCGCGGCCCCAGCTCTCCAGCCACTTGTTGCCGTGCAGGCGCTCGGCCTCCAGCAGCCACGTCACGCGGATGCTCGACGGCGAATACAGAATGCCGACGCCATCATCCAGGCGATGGACGTTGGCGAGAATCGTTCCGGTTTCGCCGCTCAGCGTCTTGAGCTGCGTGCTCAGCGCCTGCGCAGCCGCCGTCGCCCTGCCTTCGGTATCGATCAGTCCGCTGACAGTGCGATTGGAATCCGCGCCGCTATCCCACAGCACCACACCGCGCGAGCCACCTTCGAGCGCCAGATTCCAGAGCGTGCGCGTGGTCTCCGCGAGCATCTCGGGTTTATCGTCCGCCGGCCCGGGAACCGGCACCATCGCCAGCGCCGGTTTGCCCGGCGCCAGATCGCGCCAGAGCGACCGCGCGCCGCCGATGTCGTAGCATTCGACCACGTCCAGCGCGCTCGAAAGCCGCGACCAATCCCAGCCGCCGAACGCGAACGGCCCCATCGCGCCGGTGATGCCGGTCTTTGCCGTACTGTCGTAGCGCCGCAGATAATCGCCCCCGTCGCGCAGAATTTTGGCGAACTGGTGGTCCTGAAATTCACGAAAATCCGTCCACGGCGCGAAGCTCATTACGCCATCCGTAAGCCGGAAGCGCGCCTCGTCGGTGGTCATCGGCTGGACTTCGTTCCACGCGCCGAAGCTGGTGCCCCACGATGTATTGAGAGCCGGGAGCGTGCCGTAGACATCGCGTTCCAGCCAGCGTTGAAATTCCGTCAGCGCGACGGGGCTGAAATCGAAGTCGGCCGCGCAGGCCAGTCGTGTCGCGGACGGTTCCGATGCCAACGAGTAAAAGAGCGGCGGATCCTTGGCGTAGCTTTCGCCGTGGCGCTTCAATTCCTTTGCGAACGATTCGGCAAATTCCTGGGAGCAAAGCGACGGCTCGCGGTAGCGCGCCGCGCGATTGCCAGGCTCGGCCACGACGGCGTTGAGTGTCTTCTCCCAGAGGCCCGCCTCAGTGTGGTAGCGCGAGAGCATCTGGCGCGAGACGTTCTCGACGTAGAAAACGCACTGGCCTTTTCGCAGCGCTTCACGGCGGGCGGGGTGGATGCGGTACTGCACGCCGCCGTCGATGTTCAACGTGCGCAGCGCGTCCCAATTCCCATTCGCCGGCGGCGTGGAGACCAGATTGAGCCACCCATCCCAGGCGCGTGGAGGCTGCTGCACCGAAAATGGTGCGTTGAGTTCCACCACCTTGTCATCGGTGCCCGTCAACGTCAGCGTCAACGTGTGACCGCGCGCGAGCGGATGTTCAACCGGTAGCTCAATCTGCCGCGGCTTGCCCTCATTGACCGGAAGGTCCGCCACGCGCAGCACGCCGCCGCTGAGTTGCCGACCGTACTCGTCGCGCAGTACGTATTTGGCCGTCGCGCCGTGCAGATACACTTCCGGACCGTAGAGGCTGAACACCGCGTTTTTGCCCGTGGCCACGACCGGCGTTTCGATCGTGAGCTGCGGCGCTTCAGAATCGTCGCCATGCTTGGCCGCCGGATCAGCCTCAGGCGTCGGCGTTTTCGGCCGCTCCGCCGGAAGCGGCACCGTTTCCGCAGGCGGCGGCTCTTCCGCGCGAACGGGCGTGATCGACAGTATCAGGAAAGGGAACAGGCAGAGCGTCAGGATGTTGCGCACGTTAACCACAGCGCTCCTCAGGCGGATTTGTTGCTCGTACAATAGCGTGTTGAGTAGACGTGTGCAATCGGTGGAAACGGCGGAATTGTTGCCATTTTCCGTTAGATAAGCGTGAGGAGATTAATCTCCGGCCGGCAGCTGAACCGCAGCGGCGGTGTAATCGTGCCCAGACCGCGCGAGACAAACACTTGCGACGTCGGCGTCGCGACAAAGCCACGCATATATTTCCGGCCGTATTGTGATGGAATGTACGGCGGACCCACCAGTGGCAGCACAACCTGTCCGCCATGCGTGTGCCCGGAGAGCATCAAACCGACGCGACCATCGGTGATGTCTTCGATCGGGTCCGGATTGTGGCTCAGCAGCAGGCACGTCTCTTCGCTGCGGCAATCGTCCAGCGCCGCGTCGAGATCCTGGATGTCCTCCCAGTAGTCGCCGAGCCCCGCGATACGGAAGCGCTGTCCGGCCTTCTTCAGCCAGACGCCGGAATTCGTCAACTCTACGAGTCCTGCCGCGCTCATCGCGGCGCTGCATTCGGCCGCGCCGTGGTAATGATCGTGATTGCCCAGCACGCCATACACGCCAAGCGGCGCCGACAGCGAACCCAGCGTTTCAAACACCGGCGCGATGTACTTGGCGTCGGTATGAATGTAATCGCCACCCAGCACAATCACGTCCGGCTTGAGCGCATTGGTGCGCGCGACGATGGCTTTGACATACGAGAGCCACGTAAACGGTCCGTGGTGGATGTCGGTCAGAAACGCGACGCGCAGTCCTTTAAACGCAGACGGTAGCCGCGGAATCGTGACCGTCTCAAACGTGTCGTTGATCCAGCACGCTTCGACTGCCGAATAACCCGTACCCACCACGGCGGTGGCGGCGCCGCCAATGCCCAGCAGTTTCAAAAACCTGCGGCGCGTCATCTTCGGCTTTTCGCGCGGAGCATCCATGATCCTTCAAAACCCGCGGGGCGATTGATCGGTCACGATGCCGTTCAAATTGAAAATGGAAGATGTTCTACTTCTTCTCGCCCTGCATAAATTCCAGCGTATCGCTCTTGCCCGCGAACTCCGAATGCAGCACGGTCGCGCGTTCCCACGAGCCGTCGGCTTTCTTGCGCTCAATCACGTCCTGCCACTTGGCCGGATCGGGGTCGCCGGTCTTGAATTCGACCCAGCGAATCTCTTCGGTCGTCCCGTCAGCCTTCTTGTGCAGCGCGAGTTGCCCCGGCCACGGCGCATTTTCTTCACGGCGCTTGTTGCGCTGCGCGAGCATCGCGATCACGAAGACGATCGCCAGCACGCCAAAGAACCCGACCGCGCCGGAAACCCACCACGGCCAGCCGCTGATTGGCTTCACTTTCGAAAAGCTGATCGACGCCGCCGGCACCACGCGTGGCTGAGACTGGATCACCGTCGCCGCATCGGCGAAGCCGCTCTCTGGCACGCCGCCATCGGCGATCGTGCCCGAGCCCGCTTCGGCGTTCATTGCGTGCGTCACCGTCGGCTCGTTAGGATTCACGGGCGCATGCTTGCTTGTGACCGGCTGGAACGTCCCGGTGCCTTTTACCGGCTTGGCCGCGATCAGTCCTTTGCGCTCCGCAAGCAGATTCAATTCAGGCGACGGAAGAAACCGCTTCAGGTCCGCGGCCAGGGCGGGGCAATGCGGATAGCGGTCGGCCGGATTCTTCTGAAGCAACTTGTGGACGATCCCGGCTAGCAGCGGGTCGATGTGCGGATTGAATTCCGCCAGCGACGGCGGCGGCGCATCCACGTGCTGCCGGATGATCGAGAGCGCCGAGCGTCCCACGAATGGCAGCCGCCCGCAGAGCGATTCGAACGTGACGACGCCGAGGCTGTACAGATCGGTTGGCGGGCCTTCGGACAAACCTTCGGCCGCTTCCGGCGACATGTAATCGGGCGTGCCCATCACCGCGCCGACGCTGGTGAGTCCCGAAAAATGCTCGTCCTTCGCCAGCCCGAAGTCCATCAGCACCGCACGGTTTTCGCAAAGCATGATGTTGCCGCTCTTGATGTCGCGGTGCGTGACGCCCTGTTCGTGAACGTACTGCAGCGCCGACAGGATCTGCCCAATCGCCGGCACGAATTCCTCCGCCGGAATCTTCCCGCGTCCGCGGATCGCCTGCGAGAGCGTCATTCCGTGCAGCAGTTCCATCGCGAAGAAATAGCAGTCGCTCTCCGAGCCGACGTTGTAAACGTGCAGCAGATTCGGATGATTCAGCCGCGCGAGACTGCGGGCCTCGCGCAGGAACCGTTCCGCCTGCCGCGGGTCGTCGAGCGGATTGACGAACAGCACCTTCAGCGCAACGGTGCGTTCCAGCGCCGTGTCCAGCGCCTTGAAGACCATGCCCATGCCGCCCTGGCCGATCTTCTCCTGCAGTTCGTACTGACCGAGCGTGCGCCCGATGAAATTGACCTGCGGCGGAGGAAGGAAATCACCGCTCGGCGTCTTGTCGCCTTTGCTGGAAGACAACGGCAGTCGTGCCGCCGCCGAAGGCCGCGTCGGCCCGGATGAACTGTCACGCGGCTGCGGCACGTCTGCCATGGGAACCCCAAACGGAAGGACTGAGGAACTCTTCAACCTTGGGTGTATGCTTTGACCTGAACTTGATTCCACTGCAATCGCACTGGCAAGGCCGAATCTTCGCTACGCTCTGATTCGTCCGTGCCAGTGGCACCAGTCTCTCGCTACCGCTGCTCTTCCGTTCTGCCGTTGCCGTTCTGACCCCTGACCCCTGGCCCCTGGCCCCTGACCCCTGGGGCCGCAAGGCCCCTACGTCAAGATCCCGTACGCGCGCAGCTTCGCGTACAGCGTGCTGCGGTCGATGCCGAGTTTCTCGGCGGCCATCTTCTTGTTGTTCTCGCACGATTCCAGCACGCGCAGGATGTGATCTTTTTCGATGTCGGCGAGCTTGGTGGTCAGCGAATGCGCCGTGGCTACACCACTCCCCGCGCCGGGCGCTCCAGGCGGAAGCATCACGATCGCGGGCATGCTTTCCGTGTCGTGCGCCGGCGGGCGGCATTCGGCCGGCAGATCGACGACGCCGATGACTTCGTGCGGGCAGAGCACCGCGAGGCGCTCGGTCAGGTTGCGCAGTTCGCGGACGTTGCCGGGCCAGCGGTATTGCAGCAGCACTTCCAGCGCTTCTTCGGAGAACGACATCCGGTATCGCCCGCCGCGGATGGCGGCTTCGTGCAGGTAATGTTCGAGCAGCAATTTCACATCGCGGCCGCGTTCGCGCAGCGGCGGCAGGCTGATCGAGAGCACGTTCAAGCGGTAGAACAGGTCTTCGCGGAAACGCCCGGCCTTCACTTCCGCCTGCAGGTCTCGGTTCGTGGCGGCGAGAACGCGGACGTCGACCTTGCGCAACCGGCCTTCGCCGACGCGCGAGATTTCGCCCTGTTCCAGCACCCGCAGCAGCTTCGTCTGGCAGTTGTTCGAAAGCTCGCCGACTTCATCGAGGAAGATCGTGCCTTCGTGCGCCATTTCAAAGCGGCCGGCCCGGTCGCTGGTCGCGCCGGTGAACGCGCCGCGAATGTGGCCGAACAGTTCCGATTCGATCAGCGTTTCACTCAGCGCCGCGCAGTTGACCACGATGAACGGCAAGTCGTTGCGGAGCGAATTGTAGTGCGTGGCGCGCGCCACCAGTTCCTTGCCCGTGCCGCTTTCGCCCAGCACCAGGACCACCGATGTCGTCGGCGCCGCGCGTTCGATAAACGCCGCGACTTCCTTCATCTTCGGACTGTCGCCAAGAATGTGATTCTGACTTTTCAGCTCTGCCAGCAGCCGTTCCTTCTTGACCAGCGCTTCTTCAAAGCGCAGCAGCGTCGACAGCGCCGGGGCCGCCTGTAGACAGGCCGCCGTGAGCAACTCCTGATCTTCGCGCACAAAATGCTGCCCGCCGAGCCGGTCGGCGTAGATCAGGCCGAGAATCCGCTCGTGGCTGATGATCGGCACGCACAGCGCGCTGGTGATGCCCTGTTCGCCGATCGACTTCGCTCCGCCGAAGCGTTCGTCTTCGCGCGGTGCCGTGAGCACCGAGCGGCGCGTGCGCAGCGCGTAATCGACGATCGTGCGCGAGACGGGAACTTTGGCGAAGGCCGCCAGGGAGCTCGAAGCGCCCGTCGGAGCCGCACCGGCGCGGCCGGCTGCGCCAACTTGAGCCAGCTCCCAATGGTCGTGGGCGTCGAGCAGAATCGGCGTGACGCGATCGGCTTCCAGCGCCGTTTGCAGGCCGCTGGCGAGGGCCGTCCAGAGTTCGTTGGAAGTCTTCGCTTCGGCCGCCGCTCGGGCGATCTGGTAGAGCGCCCGGAGCGCGCGCGTGTTGCGGTCGGCCGATTCGGCCTTGCCGCCGGGGATGAGCTGGCGCGAACCTTCGCGCGTGTCGCGTTCTCCGGTGATGGCCGCCTTGACTTCCACCGCCGGCGCGGCCGGATCGGTCGGCAGCGTTTTGCCACCGAGAATGGCCAGCGGCGCGTTCAATTCCAATGTTTCGAAACTTTCGTGCGCGCGGGTGACGCCGGCCGAACCGGTCGTCGGCGCGACGCCGACAGGAAAGCGCGGCGCGAGCACGGAATCGACATTGCGCTTGCCCGATGGCCCCATCGCCGTCGCGGGCAGGTCCTGCATCGAAAACGCCAGCCGAGTCTCGCCGATCTGAATCTGATCGCCTTCCTTTAAGGTCAAGGCGCTGACGGCCGTGCCGTTGACCAGCGTGCCGTTTTTGCTCTTCATATCGCGAAGAATATACGCGCCATCTTTCAGCTGAATCTCGACGTGCACACGAGACGCTTTGGTGTCCGGCAGCGTGACTTCAATGTTGGCGTCGCGGCCGATGCGGCAGGTCTCGTCGGCGAGCAAAAAGTTGCGGCCTCTGCTGGGCCCACTCAGGATGGTCAGATGCGGCACGATGAGATGCACTCCGTGGTAATCCTGCCGTAACGACAAATCACGCTGCACGTAGTTTCGGGAGTTCTTGCGCCGTGTCAAGGGATAGCCGTGAAACGCGCGCGTCACGATTCAGGGCCATGAATTTCACTAAAAAAGTGCAGGCGACCATTCGTTCCAGGAACTTCGTGCAAATGTAGGGGAATCCAATGAGTAGTTCTGCGGAAATCTATTGAACTACCGACTCCGCTCCCTTCTAATACACGCGTATTTTCTCGGAGTTCATTATGCATAGTTTTGCGGCTTTTATGAGTCTTGCTCTGACCACCGTGGTTGCATATTCGGCCGATGTACCGCCACGCCGGGATGCTCCGCCGCCTCCGCCAATCCGGGATGATCCGCCACCACTTCGCAATCCGCCGCCTGTTGACGAATTTCCCCAAGACCTGCCCATCCGCGAGGCTCTGCTTAAAATTTGGGACGCCCAGATCCGCTACTGGAATTTGAACAATCGCATGCATTACGGCAGAGCGCTGAAGTCGCTTCGCGACGCCGACGACGCCGATGACGAAAAGCGCAGACTTCCCATTGAACTTGCGGCTGCCGACGCCAATGACGCCTCGCCCAAATCGTATCGCGGCTATTTCTTCAAGCTCGTAGTCGTTGGCGACAAGCCGGCCGACTATGCCGTCATCGCTTATCCCGCCGTTTACGAACAGGGAAAAACCCGCGCGATTCTGCTGGATTCCGGCGGAACACTCTACGCCCGCGACCTGGGAAACGACCCTGCCACCGCATTAATGTCGATCCAGCATCGCGACAAAACCTGGACGAAACTCAGCGACCCGAGACGAACGATCTACAATCACGACTGGGATCGCCTGAATATCGACGACTAATCTATTTGTTCCGCTGTTTGCTGCCTTCCGCCTTCTGCCTACTCGCCCCCACCGCGCAAACCGCGCTATCAACTCCGATCGCGCACCCACCTCTGACCCCTGACCCCTGACCCCTGACCCCTCGCGCATAAGCGCGCGCCGCTCAGCGCGACCGCGGACCCGAGACGACCGCGGTGATCTCCGCATCCAGCCGCGTCGCGCTCGCCTCGTCGCCCTGCGTCTTGTACGTGTCGCGCAGGAACTGCGCCAGATCCACCCAGTTCTCGTTGGGTTCGTCGATCCGTTTCTTGGACATGTGCGAGAGAATCTGTTTCACTTCGTCCAGCGACTGCTTTTTCTGCGTTGCGTCGGCGGCCAGCGCGAACGTCTTTTTCGCCAGGTCCACGCCCGGCGCGCCGGTTCCAGCGCATTCCAGCGCGCCCTTCATCGCCGTGGTGAAGGCGATGTCCTTGCGGTTGGCGTTGACGCACATTTCAATCTGTTCCAGGCGCAGTCGCGCCGTCAGGTCTTCGCGCTTCACGGTCAGATACATCTTTGCCGTGGATTCGAACAGGTTGTAGCCCGGCTCCACGTCCTTGAACATGCGCGCGAACTTGCCGAGTACTTCGAGCGTGAAATCCGGATACTCCTTGAAGCGTGTGGTGAGGTACTCCCACTGTGCGGAGGCGGTGTTCTGCGGAATTGCGCCGATCGCCGTGCCTTCCGCCAGCGCCAGCCACGCATCGCGGTGGTATGCGTTGGCGCGCACCGCGTCGATCAACATCTCGTAGCGCGGCTTGGGTTCCATGAAACTGCCCGCGTCCTGAAACACGCGGAAGAGCAGATCGGCCTCGTTGTAGCCTTTCTCGTCCGAAAGGCCGCGCGCTTCCAGGCTCAAGATATAGTCGAGCATCACTTCGCCGGTGCGCGGATGCGTCACGGTTGCGGTGTAGAATTTATCGTCGGCGTAGCGGCCGTAGTCGGTGATCTGATAGCCGCCACCGGGCGCCTGGATGACCCAGCCCACCCACGCGTGCCCCGCGCCGCCGGACTTGCCCATGCCGCTGGCCCAGTACGCCGGCAGCCCAAAGTAACGGCAGACAGAGCGCGCATAGAAAGCCTGATCGCGGCAGACGCCGCCGAAAGTTTTCAAATTTGCCAGCGTGTACGGATGCCCGCCCAGTTTCCCAATGTTGTCCTGCAGTTTGCTGTTGTCGTATTGAATCTCCGCGTAGACGCGGCCCAGCGTGGTATTGAATTTATACGTCTGCAGTACCCAATCGCGCTCGGCGATCGCGGCGTTGTCCGCGGCCGTGTACGCCAGCAAGCGCCACGGCGTCTTGGAAAACCAGGGGCAGAGCTTCGCCTGATTTTTCACGTACCACGCGAACGCCTCTTCCGGTTCGCACGTGGCCGCGGGCTTCTCGCGCAGTTCGGGAATGCCCACGTCATAAGCCTGGAGTTTCTTCGGATTGTCCCACGTCGTCGCAAACGCCACGACCAGCGGTTCGAATGCCGCGACGTCCTTGGGATTGGCCGCGCGGATCTTCAACGCCACCCGCGCCGCGTTCTGATAGAAATCGACGCCCGGCTCCAGCGCCATCAAAAATGTTTCGCGGAACGTCGGGCTGGCCGCGAACCACGCCTTTAATTCTGTCGCATCGCTCTCGCTCAATTTCTCGAACGCCTTCTCGCCATTCACGTTCCCGCCCGCCAGCGCGGCGCGTTCGACCGCCGTCAATTGCTTGCGGTAACTGGCCAGCAGCGGCAGCTTTTCTTCCGAGAGCACGCGCGCTTCCTGCAGATCCAGATACGCCTTTTTCAATTCGGCCTTATTGAGCGTCTTGGCGCGCGCCAGTTCCAGCAGATGCGCGCGGGGTCCCGTTTTCGGCTCGTCTTCCGCTGCGAAAAACGCCGTGCCCAACAGCTTCCGCCGCGCCGGCGTGACCACGTCGCAGAGTTCATCGATCTTTTTGGCGAAGTCACCTTTAAAGGACTTGTCGAGCTTCAACCCGTGCGCGGCAAACGTGCGCGCCACATCCGGCCGCATGGGCGCAAAGTAGGTGGCGAATCCGTAGAAGATCGCCGGATCGGCTTTCGCTTCACCGTACGCTTCTGCGCAGTTCACAAAATCCTGAAAGTCCATTGACTCGGCATTGATGACCGTGCCCTTGTACTTCAGGACCAGGGACATCTCCGGCGTCACCGCCGCGACTTCGACTTCACCCTGCGGCGGCATGTTGCCGAGCGGATGAAGGAGCCGGACTTTGACCGGAGTATCCGCTGCGGACGCCACTCCACACGTCGTCGTCGCGACAATGGTGCATACTACAACAAGGAAATTTGGCCTGATGGAACTGCGGTTCATAGTCGTTCATCCATGATTAGAGAAGAAGCGGTGTGTACGATGCGACGTGAGCCGCGCGAACCGGCGCACGACAGCAGCCTGCGTATCCAGAAACAATAAAGTAGAGCAAGCCGTAACAAATTACAGAGAAATAAATGAAACAAATACCTGTAAAATGACTTCAAGTCATGCACTCGAACCGGATCGAATCAATTCAAATTTAAATATTCAAAATTGAAACGCCACCGCTTGACACCCGCACCTCGGATTGGATATATTCCAGTCACCTGCGAACGTCCGTCCTTATCGCTGAAACGCGGTCCGGCGCTCGCCCTACTTTCATCACCCACACAACCAGAGCCACAAACGAAGCGCCTCCGCAGGCCGTGAGCTTGTCGATCGGCGCCACGTGCCTCCGTGGGTAGAAAGTGAACGTTATGAATCTCGAACCGCTCCACGAAAAGGCGATCGATCTGTTCGTCGCCGGCAAGAAGCAGCACGAAGTCGCCCAGGAACTGAACGTCAACCCGCGCACCGTCCGCCGCTGGGCTGAGGAAGATAAGTTCGTCGCCGAACTCAACAAGCACCACGCGCTGGCCCGCAAACTTCAGCAGGACGAAGCCGCCGAGATCGCCCGCGAAAACCGCGAGTTACGAAAACTGGGCCGCAACCGCATCCGCGCCATTCTGGAAGACCCCAACGCCTCCGATTACCTTGTGATCCAGACGCTCAAACTCCTGCAGCAGGAAGAGCGCCTCGAACGCCGCGCAGCGGAAGCCCAGGCCTGGCGCGAATTCGTTCACAACGACAAGAAAGCTGAGCGTATCGAGAAAGCCAACCGCGACCGGGAAGAGCACACGAAACTCATCAACGCCTCGCACCGGGTTGATACCATGCTCAACATGATGGAAGCGCAGAAGAAAATCGCCGAGAACAAAATCTACGCCGAAGTCGCCGCCGAGAAGGCCGCCAAAGCCGAACTTGCCGCCAAGCGAGCGGACAAAAGCGGACATTTCCGGACAGCCCCGACGGTGCTCCCCGTCCAGCCTTTCCGCTACCCCCGGCCGGAGAAGGCGAAAGCGGACATTAGCGGACAAGCCCGGACACCGGCCGTCCCCGCCATCCCCGAAACAGCGGACAAAAGCGGACAGACTTCCCTAAATCAGCAGACAAACGCATAGCCGCACCTGATAGCCAGAGTCGGAATGGCAGCTACCCCAGCCATTCCGGATTCTTGCTGGTGGAATCGAAGTGATCGGATGTTTTGTACTTTTCGTATTCGCCTTCTTTGGAGGCAGGATTGGCTTTCGCCAGGAGTGTTTTCACGTCGTCGGGCGTAAGCGGCTTAAACGATTGAGCCGCCGTGAGCGCCTGCTTGAGAATCGGGATCGAATCGCAGCCGGTAATCACCACGCTGGTCGGCAGATTCATGGCGTAATGCAGGCAGTCCATGGGTTCGACGGTTTTGCTTTTCAGAATGAAGCCGTCGCCCATCGATTTCATGCCCAACACGCCGATTTCCTTTTCAACGAGCACGGGCAAGACATTCTTTTCAAAGCTGTCGTGTTGGGCATCCATCACGTTCAAGGGCATCTGCACCGTATCGAAGCGGAAATTGTGTTCGTCGGCGACTTTCAACATTTTCAGATGTATGGAAGGGCTCTTGTGGCCAGTGAAGCCGATAAAGCGGATCTTGCCCTGCTTTCGCGCTTCCAGAACAACTTCCATCGCCCCGCCGGGCGCGAAGATGCGATCCGGATCGGTATCGCGAATGACTTCATGAAATTGCAGCAGGTCCAGATGGTCGGTTTGCAGACGCTGGAGGGATTCGGCCAACTGCGCTTCGGCCGTTTGTCGGGTGCGCCCGTCTATCTTGGTCATTAAAAAAACTTTGTCGCGATACCCGTCGCGCAGCGCCTTGCCCATTCGAATCTCGCTCCGCCCTTTGTTGTAGTCCCAGCAGTTGTCCATGAAGTTGATGCCGTGATCGATGGCGGCCCGAATGATCTGAATGCTTTCCTTTTCATCGGACTGCGATCCGATATGGAATCCGCCCAATCCGACCATCGACACCTTGACGCCCGTCTTTCCCAACGGCCGCTGAGGGATCGGTCCGCTGGGAAAATCTGTATCACCGCCCGTTGTTGCTGCGGTCGGCGGACTGACAGCGGCACCGCAACCCAGGGTCGTCAGGACCGTACTCACCGCGCCGGATGCGGCCAATATTTTCAAAAACGTGCGTCGCGATTGCTCGTGCTCAAGATCCGAATTCGACTTTTCCATTTCGCCATCATTCCTCCCTGAGCCGTGTGTGCCTGTGCAAACGTGCGGCCAAGCATTCGCTTGGGCGCAACGGCATAAATGCGACCTCACTTCGTTTGATTATTGAAACGGAGCAAGCGATCAACATTCCGATTTGATTTCTGCAACGAAGCAATGCGCCGCAGCTAATTTCGTTTAGATGAATTTCATCCAACGCTTGGAGGATTTTCAGCCGTTTGCGGACCGCAATATCATTAAAAATGGTGACATGAAATAAATACATCGAGACGAACCCATCGCGGCGTTATTCCGGCACATGCTTTGATATACCTCGCCCGGATGTGGGAATTTTGCTTCCAAACTTCTTTGCGCGATAGGCCAATGGCACAGGTTTTTCATCGAAGTGCTAATACTTTGGCGCGCTTTACCATTTTGGCGGGTGTTGCCCTGATCACACTGGTGGCAAGCGCAGCGTATTTTGTCGTGGGATCGACGTACGCGACTCACGAACTGCAGCCCATCGGGCAGCGCGTGCCCTTCAGTCACAAGCATCACGCGGCAGGGCTTGGATTGGACTGCCGATTTTGCCATTCAACGGTTGAGCAATCAGCGTTTGCGGGCATGCCATCGACGGAAACGTGCATGACCTGCCATTCGCAGATCTGGCGGGAAAGTCCCATGCTCGAACCCGTGCGAACCAGCTTCGCCACCCATACGGGGCTCGACTGGCAGCGCGTGTACGACTTGCCCAACTACGTCTATTTCAACCACAGCATTCATGTCAACAAGGGCGTCGGCTGCAGTTCATGCCACGGGCGCGTCGATCAAATGCCGCTGACCTGGAAAGCCAACCCCACGACCATGTCGTGGTGCCTGGAGTGTCACCGCGATCCGGAAAGGCAGCTGCGGCCGAAAGCCGAGATTTTCAACATGGCGTGGGAACCTGGCGTCAATCAACTGGCAGCCGGTAAGCAATTGGGAACCGAGTATCAGTTGAATCGAAACCTGATGACGAATTGTTCAACGTGTCATCGCTGACGATCATCCACGCAGAGGCGCTTCATGTCATTGACGCACGACGGCCCTGATGCCATTCGCCATCGCCTCGCGCCGTTGCGGGGGCGGCAGTACTGGCGCAGCCTTGACGAATTGGCGCAGACGCCGGAATTCGAATCGCTGCTGCAGCGCGAATTCCCACGCGAAGCCTCGGTGCTGGACTCGATCGGTCGCCGGAGTTTTTTGAAAGTGATGGGCGCATCGCTGGCGTTGGCCGGATTGAGCGGCTGCGGCGAACCAGCGAAGCATCTTGTGCCATACGTCGCGACGCCGCCGGATCTGGTGCAAGGCAAACCACAGTACTTCACGACCGCGATTACGCTGGGCGGTGTCGCGACGGGCGTGATGGTGGAAAGCAATATGGGGCGGCCGACGAAGATCGAAGGCAATCCCAGCCATCCCGGAAGTCTGGGCGCGACGGACATTTTCAGCCAGGCGGCGATACTTTCGCTTTACGATCCGGAACGTTCGCAAGCGGTGCTCAATCGCAATGCGGTCAGCACGTGGAGTCGCTTTCTGGAATCGTTGGAAGCGATCTTGGCCGATCCAACTGCGGCGCGGGGCCAGGGGATCCGGATCCTGACCGAAGCGGTGACGTCGCCGACCCTGGCGGCCCAACTGAACGCATTTCTCGCGCGCTATCCCGACGCCAAATGGCATCAGTACGAACCGGTGAATCGCGACAATGCGCGCGCGGGCGCTGAATTGGCATTTGGGGCGGATGCAACGCCGCTTTATCACTTCGACCGCGCCGACGTGATCGTGGCGCTCGACGCCGACTTCCTGAGTAGCGTTCCGGGAAACCTGCGCTACATCCGCGATTTCAGTGCGCGACGACGCGTGCGCGACGGTCGATCGACCATGAATCGCCTGTACGCATTCGAGAGCAACTTTTCGCTGACGGGAAGTGTGGCCGATCACCGCTGGCCAGTGCGGTCCAGTCTGATCAAAACACTGGCATGGCAATTGGCTGCGCGGCTCCGCATCGCGGGTGCCAGCGAACACCACGTCGAGAACAACGCCGTCATTCCAGACCATGACCTGGATGCCATCGTCGCCGATCTTCAAAAGCACCGCGGAGGCTGTCTGGTACTCGCCGGCGCAGCGCAGCCGCCAATCGTTCACGCCCTCGCGCACGCCATGAATGCTGCGCTGGGCAACGTCGGCTCGACGGTGAATTGCATCGGGCCAATCGAAGAAGCGCCGGTCTCGCATGCGGATTCGATCCGCGCGCTTGCTTCGGATCTGCATGCGGGAACTGTTGGGACGTTGTTGGTGATCGGCGGCGATCCGGTCTACACCGCGCCGGCGGATCTGGATTTCGAGGCCGCATTTCAGAAAGCAGCGACGCGCATTCACATGGGCCTGTATCGCAACGCCACGGCCGCGTTGAGCCACTGGCATATTCCGCAGTCTCACGAATTGGAAACGTGGAGCGATACGCGCGCGTTTGACGGCACGGTGACGATTCAGCAGCCGCTGATTCTTCCCTTATATGGTGGCCGCTCGACGCTGGAACTGTTGGCATGGATGAATGGCGCAAGGTCCGTCAGCAGTTACGAACTCGTCCGCGAACAATGGCGTGCGCAACTGGGCTCCGATTTCGAGCGCGCATGGCGGCAAGCGCTGAGTGACGGAGTGGTGCCGGCCACGCAGCGAAAAGTCATCGCGACCACGATGCGCAATCCGCTCGCTAACGGCGAAACGATGGCGACGCAACCAGCAGGGCTTGAAATCAATTTTCTGCCGGACCCCACCGTTTGGGACGGGCGCTTTGTCAACAATGCCTGGTTGCAGGAATTGCCCAAGCCGCTGACGAAACTGACCTGGGACAATGCTGTCCTGATTTCGCCCGCGACGGCGGCGAAACTCGGACTAGTCAACGGCGACAGCGTGGAAGTGACCTGCAACACCCGGCGCGTGACCGGCGCGGTCTGGATTCTTCCCGGACATGCCGCGGACGCACTGACGCTTCATCTGGGGTACGGACAGAGCCAAGCGGGCCGGGTGGGATTGGGAACGGGATTCAACGCCTATTCCATTCGCACGACGAATGCGTTGGATGTGGCGGCTGGGGCGCAGCTGCGCAAGACCGGCGCGTCGTACCCGCTGGCCTGCACGCAGGAACATTTCTCCATGGAAGGCCGCGACCTCGTAGTGGAAGCGCCGCTCGAGGAGTTCTCCAGAGATCCGGAATTTCTACGCAAGCGCGTGGAAGCAGCCCCCGCCACATCGCTCTATCCCGAGAAAAAGTACGAAGGACACGCCTGGGGTATGGTGATCGATACGGGCGCATGCACCGGCTGCAGCGCGTGCGTGATCGCTTGCCAGTCCGAGAACAACATTCCCGTCGTCGGCAAAGAGCAGGTCTTGAATTCCCGCGAGATGCACTGGATCCGTGTCGACCGCTATTTCAGCGGCGATCTCGAAAATCCCGAGGCCAGCGTTCAGCCCGTGCCCTGCATGCATTGCGAAAACGCGCCGTGCGAATTGGTCTGCCCGGTGCAAGCCACAACGCACAGCGGCGAAGGTCTCAACGAGATGACCTACAACCGCTGCATTGGCACGCGCTACTGCTCCAACAATTGTCCGTACAAAGTCAGACGCTTCAATTTTCTGGAGTACTCCGCGCTGAACGACCCCGCGCTGCGGCTGCGCGCCAATCCGGAAGTCACGGTGCGCGAGCGTGGCGTCATGGAAAAGTGCACGTACTGCGTGCAACGCATCTCCCGCGCGCGCATCGGTTCGGAAATCGAACACCGAGCGCTGCGGGACGGCGAGATCACTCCGGCGTGTGCGCAGGCGTGCCCGAGCGAAGCCATCGTCTTCGGCGACATCAACGATGCCGCCAGTCGCGTCGCGAAGCTGAAAGCCTCACCGCTGAACTACGGTCTGTTGGAAGAACTGAACACGCGCCCGCGCACGACATATCTGGCGCGGATCCGCAATCCGAATCCAGAAATCAAGGACGTCGCGGAGACGCGTGTATGAACTCCAGCGAAGTCACTGAAGAGGTGCTCGCTCCCGGCCAGACTTACGCGTCAGTGACCGACAAAATCACGTCGCTGGTACTCACGAAGAATTTCAAGCCGGGATGGTTGCTGCTGATCTCAGTGTCGCTGCTGATCGTCGGATTGCTGTTGTTCGCGATTGCCAATGTCTTGATTCGCGGCGTCGGCATTTGGGGCATCAACATTCCGGTGGCCTGGGGATTTGCCATCGTCAATTTTGTCTTCTGGATCGGCATCGGCCACGCCGGGACGTTGATCTCCGCATTTCTCCTGCTGCTGCATCAGCAGTGGCGGACTTCGATCAACCGCTTCGCGGAAGCGATGACGCTCTTTGCCGTCGCCTGCGCGGGACTGTTTCCACTGCTGCATCTGGGCCGCCCGATCTACTTTTACTGGATCGCACCGTATCCGAACACAATGTCGATCTGGCCGAATTTTCGCAGCCCGCTGGTCTGGGACTTCTTCGCCGTGTCGACGTACCTGACCGTTTCACTGCTGTTCTGGTACGTGGGTTTGATTCCCGATCTCGCCACGATGCGCGAACACGCCAGAAACAGATTTGCACGAACGATCTACGGCATACTGGCGCTGGGCTGGCGCGGATCGGCGACGCATTGGGAACGCTACGAAAATGCGTACCGACTGCTGGCCGGGCTGGCCGCGCCGCTGGTCATCTCCGTGCACACGGTCGTCAGTCTTGATTTTGCGGCCGGAATTGTGCCCGGCTGGCACTCCACGATCTTTCCGCCGTACTTCGTTGCCGGCGCGATTTTCTCCGGGTTTGCGATGGTGCTAACCCTGGCCATTCCGCTGCGGCGCATCTATGCGCTCGAGGCGTTGATTACACGGCGCCACCTCGACTGCATGGCCAAGCTGCTGTTGGCGACCAGCCTGATGGTTGCGTACGGCTACACCATGGAAATTTTTCTGGCCGGATTCTACAGCGGTGACATCTACGAGCATTACATGCAATTTGATCGCGCGCTGGGTCACTACGGCTACGTATTCTGGGTCGTGCTCGCTTGCAACGTGCTGATTCCGCAAGCGCTCTGGTCACCCAGCGTGCGAAAAAACGAAGCGCTTCTCTTTTCGATTGCGATCCTGGTAAATGTCGGCATGTGGGCCGAGCGGTTCATGATTGTGGTGCAAAGCCTTCACCGCGAATTCATGCCGTCCAAGTGGCACGACTATCACGCGACGTTCTGGGATTGGGCCACGTTCATCGGTTCGATGGGGTTGTTCCTCTTTCTGTTCCTGATGTTCATTCGTGTGCTGCCAATGATTTCGATGTCGGAAGTCCGCAAGCTCGTCCATGAAAAATCGGCTGAACCTCATGCCACGGCGGCGGGGGAATAATCGCCATGGCACCGGAAGATCTCTATGGCCTTGTCGCTGAATTCGAATCCGTCGAAGCCATTCTCTCTGCGGCAAAAAGGGCGCACGACGCCGGTTATCGCCGCATTGAAGCGTACACACCCTTTCCAGTCGACGGTCTGACCGACGCGCTCGGCAAGCCTCCGTCGCGCCTGCAGAACTTCGTGTTGTGCTGTGGTTTGTTCGGAGCATCGACAGGTTTTCTGATGCAGTACTACCTCGCGAAATTCGACTACCCGATCAACGTCGGCGGCCGCCCGTTGAACAGCTGGCCGGCGTTCATTCCCGTCACGTTTGAAATGACGATTCTCTTCGCTGCGCTGGGCGCGGTGCTGGGCATGCTGGTCGCCAACCGACTGCCGATGCCGTACCACCCGTTGTTCAACGTACCAGAGTTCTCCCGCGCACAGCGAGATCACTTTTTTCTCTGCATCGAAAAACTCGACCCGAAATTCGATGCCATCGCCACGCGCGCATTCACGGAAAGTCTCGGCGCCGTTTCTGTGCATGAGGTGCCGGCATGACGCCCCGCGTGCTTAACCTCGCGCTCCTTGCGCTGATTGGCGTCGCCGCGTGCGGTTGTGGTCAGCCCATGGGACATTCGGGCGCGTACAAGCCACTGGATCCATCGCCGGCATTTGCCGATGGCGCGTCGTCACGCCCACGCGTCCCCAACACCGTGGAGCGCGGTTCAGCCAATCACGACAGCGTGTATTTCACAGGCGTCCAACCCGATGGGAAATTGGCGACTAAGCCGCCGATGCCCATCACCGCCGAAACTCTTCAGCGCGGCCAGGAGCGCTTTGAAATTCACTGTGCGATGTGCCATGGCCGGGACGGATACGGCCACGGCGTCGTGGTGCAGCGCGGATTTTCTCCGCCACCGTCCTATCACAGCGCAGCGCTGCGCAATGCGCCGATCGGACATTTCGTTTTCGTGATGACCTATGGCAAAGGCGCCATGTACCCGGCGGCCTCGCGCGTTTCCGTGGAAGACCGCTGGGCAATCGCCGCGTACATCCGGGTTCTGCAACTCAGCCAGCACGCCGAACGCGACGATGTCCCGCCGGATTTCCAAACGCGGCTTGAGGACTCCGCGCCATGAGCTGCGCTCGATTATTTCCGCTGATGTTCCGCATTGGAATCATGCTGGGTGTGATCGGGATCGCCGTTGCACTGGCGAGTCTCAGCTTTGATCCCGACTCGTTTTTGCGCGGCTGGTTGTTCGGGTTTGAATTTTGGATCGGCATGAGTCTCGGCAGCCTGGCCATCCTGCTGTTTCACTACGCCATGGGCGGTGCGTGGGGCGTGGCGACGCGCCGCATTTTTGAGGCAGGCGCAATGACCATGCCGCTGATGGCCTTCGCCTTTCTGCCGATACTCACGCGATTGCCCGCCGTCTACATTTGGGCTAGGCCCGAGATTCTTGCCGCGGATCCCGTGTTGCTTCACAAGTCCAACTACCTCAATCCTGCATTCTTCAGCCTTCGCGCCGCCGGCTATCTCGCGCTTTGGAGCGTGCTGGCGTGGCTTTTCTTCAGAGGTTCGAGCACGCAAGACCGCACCGCATCGCCGCGTCCCACCCAACAATTGGTCGCTCTGAGCGGTCCCGGAATTGTACTGCTGATTCTCAGCGGGTCGTTCGCGTGGATGGATTGGCTGATGTCACTGGAGCCTCATTGGTATTCGTCCATTTATCCGTTGATGGTCATGTCCGGCCAGGCCGCTTCCAGTTTCGCGTTCGTCACGGTGATAGCCGCGCTGATCGCCGATGACCCGGCGGGGGCGCCGGCGCTGAACGCGCAACGCTTTCACGACCTCGGATCGCTGCTTTTTACGTTCGTTTTTTTCTGGGCATACCTCAATTTCGCGCAGTTGATCGTGATCTGGTCTGGGAACGCAGAGATTGAAATTGCGTGGTATTTGTCCCGGTTGGAAGGCGGCTGGACCATCGTCGCCGCGATACTGTTCGCGATAGCCTTCGTCGTTCCATTTTTCCTGCTGCTCTTCCGCGCGCGAAAACGCGACCCGCGGCGGCTGGCGCGCGTTGCTGTGCTTGTATTTGTTTCGCAAATTTTGAATGCGTATTGGCTGCAAGCTCCTGCCTTTCAATTGCACGGGATGGAATTTCATGTCGCGTACATCGCGGCATTCTGTGGCATCGGTGGTCTTTGGCTCGCGCAGTTCGCATGGCTGATTCAGCGGCGCCGGATCCTTCCTGTGCGCGCTCCGGAATTTCCAAACGTGCTCGCGCCGATCACACTTGCGGAGGGTCAGTGATGCCCACGCCAGCGCCGACTCCCGCAAATGCTCCGGGGATCCAGCATCTTCCGCCGGGGGAACACCGGCACGAAGCGAGCGATGTGTCGCCCCGTGCGATTTTCTGGACGGCGCTCGCGTTGCTTGCGGTAGTGCTGCTGACTCACGGCGTGCTCTGGATTTATCTGGCGGGACTCAATTACATGGATGCGAAGCCCAATCCTGGCGCGCACACGCAGGGGGTTGCCACGCATTTCGATTTGCCTCCCGAACCTCGTCTTCAAATCGACGAGGCCGCGGACCTCGAGACTATTCGGAAAGCGGAATCGGCGCGGCTGACAACATATGGATGGATCGATCGAAAGGCCGGGATCACCCGCGTTCCGGTGTCGCGCGCCATCGAACTTGTGAGTCAACGGGGATTGCCGATGTTCGACTCTGACAAGCCCGGCGCCGATACTGATGCTGGCCTCATTCGCGGGACGACGCCGCAAACCCCGGAGGTCAAGCCATGAGTCTCCGACTTCTCGTGGTGTTCGTGCTGGCGAGTGCTCCAGCACTGGGCGCGCAGACGGTTCAGGAAAACATCCTGCGCGACGTCGGCTTTGATCAGAAGCTGAACGCGGACGTTCCGCTGACGCTCGTGTTTCGTGACGAGTCCGGAAAATCGGCGCCGCTGCGCGATTTCTGTCCGACCAACAAGCCAACGATTCTGGTGCTGGGATATTACGGTTGCCCGATGCTCTGCACCGCGGTGCTAGATGGGTTGACCAGTTGCCTGCGCGTTCTTTCGCTCGACGCGGGAACCGATTATTCCATTGTGTTCGTCAGCATAGATCCCACCGAGCGCTCGGAGCTCGCCGCAAAAAAGAAGATCGAATACCTGCACGCCTACCGGCGTCCCGGAACCGCCGACGGCTGGCATTTTCTCACCGGCGATGCCGAATCGATTCGCCTCCTGACGCAGAGCGTCGGTTATCGTTTCATCTACGATCCCACCGCGCGGCAGTACATACATCCCAGCGGCATCGTTTTGCTTACACCGCAGGGCAAAGTCTCCAAATATTTTCTCGGCATCGATTTTTCCGCGCGTGACCTGCGCCTCGCGTTGGTGGAGGCGTCGCAGAATTCCATCGGCACGCTCAGCGATCAGGTGCTGCTTTTCTGCTACCGCTACGATCCGGCGACGGGAAAGTACGGGTTCGCTGTCCTCACCGCGATTCGAGCGGGCGGGGTGGCCACCGTGCTGGCGCTTGCCGTTTTCATTTTCATCTCGTTGCGCCGCGAACGGCGCATGAGGCTCGTTCCCGCGGTGCAGACTGCCCGGGGGCACCCATGAATCCCGAATCGTTCCGCTTTGTTCCCGAGCAGGCGTCGTCCATCGCTGGTGAAGTGGACCTGCTCTACTTTTGTTTGCTGGGGTTCAGCGCAGTCCTGATCCTCGGGATCGGCGGATGCATTCTTTATTTTGCCGTGCGCTATCGCCGCAAGCCGGGTGAAGTTCCGACACCCAAACCCGTTCACGGAGCGCTACGCCTGGAGCTGATCTGGACGATCACGCCGCTGGTCATCGCACTTGGTCTCTTCGGCTGGGGCGCGCGAATTTTTATCCAAGAGCAGACGCCGCCGCCCGATGCCATGGACGTGTACGTCGTCGGCAAGCAATGGATGTGGAAGATTCAACATCCCGAAGGCAAGCGTGAGATCAACGAACTGCATTTGCCGCTGGGAAAACCGGTGCGCTTGATCCTGACGTCGATGGATGTGATCCACGATTTTTACGTGCCGGCATTTCGCACGAAAAAGGATGCGCTGCCCGGAACGTACACGCAGGAATGGTTCACTCCGACCAAAGTTGGAAAATACCATTTCTTCTGCAGTCAATATTGCGGCACCGAGCATTCCAAAATGATCGGCTGGGTGTACGTCATGGAGCCGGTGCGCTACGCTGAATGGCTCGCGTCGGGCACGCCCGATGTTCCCGCCGCTGAAGCCGGCGCGGCGCTCTTTCACACGTTCGCCTGCGACACGTGCCACGGACAGCACGGCCCAACTTTGGCAGGTCTCTACCGTAGCAACGTGAAACTCAGCGACGGCACAGTCGTGTTCGCGGATGACAATTACCTGCGCAATTCCATCCTGCAACCCAGCGCGCAAATTGCTGCCGGGTACACGACAGTGATGCCCGCCTACAAAGGCATTCTCTCTGAGGAACAAGTCATTCAACTGATCGCGTACATTAAGTCGCTCGCGTCAGCGAAACGACCTGAAAGCACGGAGGTCAAGCCATGAGCGCGACTACCGCTGAGCGCGTGGCAGATTATCCGCCGCATCCGGGCACGTTTGTGGAGGAAGGCTACAGCCTGAAATCGTGGCTGCTCACGACCGATCACAAACGCATCGCGATTCTCTATCTTCTGGCGATCACGTTTTTCTTTTTCCTGGGCGGGGCGGCGGCGGTGATTTTCCGCCTCGAGTTGATGACGCCGCAGGCCGATCTGGTCAGCAACGAGACGTACAATAAGCTTTTCACGATTCACGGCGTGATCATGGTCTGGTTTTTCCTGATTCCGTCGATCCCCGCGGTGCTCGGGAATTTCCTGGTGCCGCTGATGATCGGCGCGCGCGACCTGGCATTTCCGAAGCTGAATCTGGCGAGCTGGTACATCTACATGTTCAGCGCCGCGCTGACGATTGCCTCGATCGTCCTTGGCGGCGTCGACACGGGCTGGACGTTCTACACGCCGTACAGCAGCATGTTTTCCAATAGCCATGTGATGCTGGCGGTAATCGGAATTTTCATCAATGGCTTCTCGTCGATTTTGACGGGCCTGAATTTCATCGTCACCATTCATCGCATGCGCGCGCCGGGATTGACCTGGAGCCGCTTGCCGCTGTTCATCTGGTCGATGTACGCCACCAGCATTGTTTTCGTGCTCGCCACGCCGGTGCTGGCCATCACGCTGACAATGGTTGGGATCGAGCGTGTTTTTCACATCGGCATTTTCGATCCGTCGATCGGCGGCGACCCGCTGCTCTTTCAGCATCTCTTCTGGTTTTACTCGCACCCCGCGGTCTACATCATGATCCTTCCGGCCATGGGCGTGGTTAGTGAATTGATCTCCTGCTTCTCGCGGCGCAGGCCGTTTGGCTATTCGTTCATTGCGCTCTCCAGCGTGGCCATCGCCGTGCTCGGTTTTTTGGTGTGGGGACATCACCTGTTTGTTTCAGGTCAATCGATGTACGGCGGCCTGGTCTTTTCGCTGCTCAGTTATCTCGTCGCCATTCCCTCAGCCATCAAGGTCTTCAATTGGACAGCGACGCTGCACCGCGGTTCGATTGCGTGGGATACGCCGATGCTCTATGCGCTGGGTTTCATCGGCCTATTCACGATCGGCGGGCTGACCGGACTGCTTCTCGCCGCGCTGGGCATCGACGTTCACGTTCACGACACGTATTTCGTCATCGCGCATTTTCATTACATCATGGTCGGCGGCGCGGTGATGGCGTATCTCGGCGGGATTCATTACTGGTGGCCGAAGATGTCGGGAAAGTTGTACCCCGAATGGTGGGGCCGCTTCTCCGCGCTGATTATTTTTGTCGGCTTCAATCTCACTTTCTTTCCGCAATTCATTCTTGGCTACCTGGGCATGCCGCGACGCTACCACGAGTACCCGCCGGAGTTTCAGATCTACCACGTGATGTCGACGGCCGGCGCATCGATTCTTGCTGTCGGCTACGTGTTGCCGCTCTGCTATCTGCTCTGGTCACTGAAGTACGGCAAGCCGGCCGGATCGAATCCGTGGCAGGCGACGGGTCTGGAGTGGCAGACGCACTCGCCGCCGAAGACGCACAATTTTGATGTCACGCCCGTGGTCACGGACGAAGCGTACACCTATGTGGAAGGAAAGGAGCAGTTCGTTGGCTGACTCCGGCGCGGTACTCCACGAGCAATTCGACGATCTCGCGCAGCAGCACTCGGCCGTGACGCTGGGCATGTGGGCTTTTCTGGCGACGGAAGTGCTGTTCTTCGGCGGCTTGATCTTGAGTTACGTGGTCTACCGCCACGCCTACCCGCACGAATTCCAGTTCGCCAGCCATCAGCTCTCCGTCAAACTCGGCACGTTGAACACAGCCGTATTGTTGTGCAGCAGTTTGTCGATGGCGCTGGCCGTACACGCCGCGCAATTCGGAGCGCGAAAGCGGCTGGTCTTTTTTCTGATCGTCACAATGGCGCTCGGCGCGACGTTTCTGACGATTAAAGGTTTTGAATGGCGCACCGATTGGGTCGATGGCTTCGTGCCGGGATCGCATTTCAGTTTCGTCAGCCATACGCCGCGGGTTGACGCGCGCAAGGTCGAACTGTTCTTCTGCCTGTACTTTGTGATGACGGGCCTGCACGGCTTACACATGTTGATCGGCATCGCACTGCTCGGATTTTTGACCGTGCACGCCTCGCGCGGAAAATATTCGTCGGGCAATTTTGCGCCCATCGAATTGACGGGGCTTTATTGGCACTTCGTGGACATTGTCTGGATCTTTCTCTTTCCGTTGCTTTACCTGATTGGAAATCACGCCGCGTAATTCAAGGACGAGCGCCATGGCTACTCACATCGTTCCGCTTCGCACGTACATCCTCGTTTGGGTTGCGTTGATGATCCTGCTGGCGCTCACCGTCGCGCTCGATTCGCTCGATCTGGGCTGGGGCAATACCGTTGTCGCCATGACCATCGCGGTGGTGAAGGCGCTGCTGGTCGCCTGCTTCTTTATGCATCTCTACTATGGCGAGAAGCTGACACGCGTCTTCGCGGCGGCGGGAATATTCTGGCTCTTCATCATGATCACTCTCGCGCTCTGCGATTTCACCACGCGTTGACCGATTCAGTTGCCCCGCGCCAGCCGTTCGCGAATCAGAAAATCGTTGATCGCCGCGTAATTCTGAATCTCGTCCGGCAAATGCGACGCGGCCGAAGCCGGGTCGAGCTGCGCTTCCAACTTTCGCGCCTCCTCGACCAATTGCTCGCGTTCGCCGACGTTCAGCCGGCCTTTTTCCTTGCCACCGACCTTTCGCGCGACCAGATCCGGAATGAATGGCAGATGGAATACGTCCTCGTTCAGCCGCAAAATGTTCGCCTGCACTTCGCCGCTGCGCAGCAGATGCAGGCCGGTCATCAGCACGCGAAACAAGTACAGCACGGCCTTCGCAGTCGCGGCCTCGTCCTTCAACACCAGTTTTTCCTGCGTGCGGTAAAAACCCTTGTAGTGATGAACGATATGCTTTGTGATCGCTCCGCGCGCGAGCGTGCGCAGCTCTTCCAGTTTTCCGGAATCGTAAACGACCAGCGGCGAAAGTATCTGTTCGAGCACGTATCCGTTCTTGCGCGTCAGCAACGAGAGGTACTTTTTCACGTCGTGCGAAACGCAATCGACTTCGATGCCGTCGACGATGCCATCCATCGTCTCATACGTCTCGTTGGGATCTGTAAGCCCGATTACGTCTTTCATCGGCAGCACGTGGGCTCCGCGCAGATCGATGTCAGAATCCGCGGACGGAAAGCCATACAAATGCGCGCCGGAAATCGTAACGAACACAAAGCGCGGCGGATTGGGAATCGTCCCATCGGCGATCGCTTTTCGTCCGCGTTCCAGGGCCAGCCGGTTGATCTCATCCAGGTTCATAATCACCTCGTTTCGATTTATCTGGCCCGGCTGCGTCGAGCGTCGATCAAAAACGCATCGGCGGCCGCCACGTTGGGCCGGTCCGGTAGCGTCGTCTGTCCATACGCCGTTTCGAACTCTGCGTTCAACTTCAACGCCTTCTGATACACCGCCTCGAACGGCACTTCACCGCGCTTGATCGTGAGCAACTCGTCGCGGTACGCGCCGACATCGACCATGATCCCGCGGCCCCGTACCGCTTCAATTCCCGAATAGAGCAGGCGGATCAAGTGCATCGAATGTTTGTGCTTGGGCGTCCCGCCGCTTTCAATATCCTTCTTCAATTTCTTGAACTGCGATAGCACATAGCCCGAATACGTCTGGTAGACGTACTTCGACATGAACATCTCGCGCTGTTCGCGGAGCTTCCAGCCCATCGCGTCGGCGAAGAAGATGTGCTGATCGGGAACGTACAGCGCCTCCAGCACGTTCGGATTGGCTTTCAACGCCAGGCGGATGAACTTCTCGATCTCCCACCAGCACACGTCGTCTGCGTCCGCTTCCGAATTGTGATCCAGCAGGCGGCCGTCGGCCGTGCGCTTGTACTCGATCTGCTCCGGCAGCGGCTGCAGCGACCAATGCCACTCGGCCGGCGGCAGATACACGCCGCGCAAATCCGTGTCGGAATTCTGATCGGCCAGACCGAACGCGTTCGATCCCATCCGCACTTTGTAGATGACGTACTGTTCAAAGTCGTCGGCGTGGCGCTCCGGAATCGCATCCTCCGGCGCTTCCGCACGCCGCACCGCCAGCTCCATTTTCGCCGCGCGAACCGTATGGTTATCAGAGAATCGAATCAGATAGGTGTATTCATGCGTCAGCGGCGCCTGCTCCACGACGCCGACACTTCCCGCCTTTTTGTATAAATGCTTCCCGTCTGGCCCGAGCGCGGTCCCCATGACCTCGAGATCTTTTTTCAGCACCACCTGCGTGCCGATGGGAATAATAAAATTTGGAGAAAGATGCGATGAATCCATGGACGTAAAGCTATCGGTTTTCAATCTCACGCAAAGCGCAAAGAACGGCGGGATTCGGGAATCGGGATTCGCCCGCCCATGCAGATACGCGGCGAATCTCGAGTGCCTATTCCCGATTCCCGCAGTTGCAGTTCTTAGCGTCTTTGCGGCTTTGCGTGAGATCCAGACGCGTTGTTCATTCAAAGGGCATGAAAACTTCTCCCGCCGAATCGACAAACGCGGATAACGGGGTATGCTTCCTTGCGTACGCTCCGAAAACGCGGAAACACCATGGCTGAAGAAAAACCCTCAAGCAAACCTGGCAAGCCCGGCACCCAGTTGCTCCCCGCGCCGGCCGATCCGATCGCGCGCAAGGCACCGCTCTATCACGTCATCCTTCACGACGACGACACGCACTCGTACAATTATGTCATCGCCATGCTGATGCAGTTGTTCGGCAAGAATCACGAACAGGCGTACAAGCATGCCTGCGAAGTCGATCAGACTGGCGTGACCATTGTCGACACGACCACGCTGGAACGCGCTGAACTGAAGCGCGACCAGATCCGCGCGTTCGGGCGCGATCCGCTGATTCCCAATTCGACTGGAAGCATGTCCGCGACCATTGAACCCGCTGAATAGCGGGCAATGAGCCTGCTGAAAAGGAGAACGCGATGCGCTTTCAATACGGTTCCTGGGACCACGAAGCGGAGGCGCGCGAGCAGAAGCTACAGGACCTGATGAAGCTCTTCCGTTCGCTGCTGGCCAAGTCCGCCGGCGACGTCGACCAGGCGCTCGAATGGCTCGATTATATCGCGCAGAAGCACGACATCTGGGACGAGAAGATCAATCTCGAATCGTTCAAGGACATGCTCAAACAGAAGGGCGAAGTCACCGAGAAAACGCCCGGCGAGCTGACACTCACGCCCAAGGGCGCGAAGGCGCTCCGCGTCGATGCGCTGAACGAAATCTTCGGCGGATTAAAGAAGGGCGGGCCGGGGGACCACCGCAGCAGCGCCTCGGGTCCCGGCTTCGAACGCCAGCCCGAAACGCGACCCTACGAATTCGGCGACGAACTCTGGTCGATCTCACCGACCGACACGCTCAACAACGCCGTGCGCCGCTCCCTGGCCGACGGCGAAGACGGCATCTCCGTGAAGGAATCTGACATCGCCGTGCACGAAACGGACATGAACACGTCCTGCGCGACGGCCCTGTGCGTCGACTGCTCCAACTCGATGGTCCTCTACGGCGAAGACCGCATGACGCCCGCGCGCCAGGTCGCGCTGGGGCTCGTTGAACTGATCAAGACGCGCTACCCGAAAGACAAACTCCACGTCATCGCCTTCGGCGACGACGCGTTCGAAATCCCGCTCGACAAAGTTCCATTTCTGAACTGGGGCCGCTGGCACACCAACACCAAGGCCGCGCTGGAACTGTCGCGCAAGCTGCTGATGCGCGGCCGCTCCGCCAACAAGCAGATCTTCCTGATTACGGACGGCAAACCCACGGTGCTCGATGAAGGCGGCCGTCGCTACAAGAACTCCGGGTACTGGCTCGACCCGCGCATCGTCAACCGCACGCTCGAAGAAGGTGCGATGTGCCGGCGTAAGAACATTCCAATCACGACCTTCATGGTCACCGACGACCCGCCGCTGGTGGAATTCGTCGAGGAACTCACCGAAACCAACCGCGGCCGCGCTTATTACACCGCGCTGGGCAAGCTTGGCCAGTTCCTGCTCGTCGATTACATCCGTAACCGCAAGCGAACCGTGCGGTGAGGCGAGGACTGAGGACTGAGGACTGGGGACTGAGAAAAAAACTTGCCGCATTCAGCGGCGAGTTTTTTTGCGAAGGGGCTTGAAACCGCGCCGGAACGTACGCGCGCCTACTTCCTTGCCTGCGCGATCGCGCTGATAAAATTCTTCGTCGTCCGCGTAATTCCCGCGTAGTCACCGCTCGCAAACGCCGCGGCATCGACCGAATGGCCGCCGATCGTCACCACGTCCGCGCCGGCCTTGATGTACGCGCCCACGTTCTCCAGCGTGATGCCGCCGGCGATCATGAACTGCGCTTGGGGAAACGGCGCCTTCAGATCGAAAATGTGAGCCGGCGAGAGCGAATTGGCCGGGAAAATCTTGATCATGCGCACGCCCAGCTTCAGCGCGTTCATGATCTCCGTCGGCGTGCTCGCGCCGGCGACCGTCGGCACACCGTAGCGGTGGCACATTTCGACGACCTCCGGAGAAAGCCCCGGTGAAACCACGAACTTCGCGCCCGCCAGGATCGCCAGCCGTGCCGATTCTCCATCCAGCGCCGTCCCCGCGCCGAGGATGATCTCCGGCGGCAGCTCCGCGACCGCGTGTTCGATCGACGCCAGCGCCTTGGGCATCGTCAGCGTGTATTCCATCACGCGCACGCCTGCCTTGAAGAGAGCGAGCGACGCGGGAATCAACTTCTGCGTCTCATTCGTCCGAAACACAGGAAGCACGCCGACGTCGCACATTAGATCGATGATGTTGTTCATTTCTAGTTCCTTGTTTTGATCTCGCGTAAAGACATAAGAACAGCGGGAATCCCGAATCCCGCCGTTCTTAGTGTCTTTGCGGCTTTGCGTGAGAATAAGACTCCGATCAGCCCCTTGCCGGCTCCAGCTCCGTCTCCATCCGCTTGCGGCTCAGGACTCGGACATGCTCGAAGTTGTTCAGGAGCTGATTGAGATGCTTCATCCGTTCCGGACCGGCGTCGGCGAGCACCGCCGGCTGGTAAGGTTCCATCGCCCAGAAGCGCGACCAGCCTTCGACGTAGGACTTGAGCTCATGGATGAGGTGCGGGGGATACTGCTGGCAGAGATTCATGGTGAACATGCGCCGCCGGTGTCCGCCGCCGAACGCCGCGTGCTTGGTGTTGTGATTGAAGATCACCACGTCGCCGGGCTTGGTCTCCAGCGGAATGGCCGGGACTTCCTTGCCCAGCATGCCCCACGAATCTTTTGAGCGGCCGAGATCGTTCTGGAGTTCCTGCGCGAATTCGTCCTTCACTTTGTGGCTGCCGGGAATGACGCGAAGACAGCCGGTGTCCTTCGTGAGTGGGTCGAGGTAGAACGCGATTTTGATATGCATGACGTTGGCGTGCCAGCCGTCTGAATGCCAGCCGGTGTCGCCGACGTAAAAATTCCCGTCGCCGCCCATAAAGTTGTAGTCGTCGCCCAGGATGCTCGACGCAATCCCGACCAGGCGCGGATCGTCCAATAGCGAGCAGATTTCCTTGGTCTGGTACATGCCGATGCAGGAGCGATTCTTGCCGTCGTGCGGCTTGCCGTTGTGGCCGCCCCCATTCAATTTCCACGTTTCTTCGAACGCATCGATGGTCTTGCCGATGCGGTCGTTCAGCAGTCCGGGCAAGGCGATGAAACCGAAGGTGTGGAAGAACTTCATCTGCTGCTCGTTTAATTTCATGTCTCTAGTCTCCGCGGCCTTGGAAAGTTAGGTCAAAGCGTCATTGTCACGACCTAAGTTTAACATATAGGATGTCCAACAAGCCATGCGTGATTCGGTTGATCTTTTGCTCTTTTCCACTGAACAAGGTGCAGGGTTGTTGTACGTGTGGAACCTTTGTGCCCAAAGGCACAAAGGTTAGCCGACCCTTCCTCGCCCTAATTCACTCTGGAAGACGAAGATCTTCCCTCTATGCTCTCTCGCGCGTGAAGGGGGGCAGTAGATACTGCGCCGCCGCGAGGTGTCGGGCTACTTTGGGATTTCAGGAGGATTTCGATGATTCGTTTTGCAGCAAAAGGTGTGTTGGCCCTGGCGCTTTGTATTCCGCTATTCAGCGGCGTGCAGCAGGTACGCGCGGCGGAAGATACCGCTGTCGTTGAAGCCATCGGCGGACTGTCGGCAGCGTATGTCTACCAGACGTACCTGAACATCGGCATGATCGGCGACAGCGTCGCGAACAAGTCGATGGAACCGGACACCGCCAAGCAGTTGCTCGGTTCCGTATTGGGACTGGCCGACACGATCACCAAGCAGCTGACCGCCGTGGCCAAGAGCGACAAGCTGAGCGCCGACGACCAGAAGACGATGCAGGAATTCCTGACCATCATCTCGCTGCTCAAGACGCAGGGTTCGGAACTGCAGCAGATCTGGAGCACCAAAGACGAAGCTCACGCCAAGAAATACGAGTCTGCCCGCACGCTCGCCTGGGATAAGATCAAGACGCTCCTGGGAATCAAAGAGTAAGAACTGCATTGCGGATTTCGGATTGCGGATTGCGGATTAGGTTGGCGCGATTCCTGACCAAATAAAGCGGCACGCCATGGATTGGCGTGCCGTTTTTATTTTGAGTAATGCCGATCTAATCCGCAATCCGAAATCCACAATGCGGTTATCCGTACGCGCCCGCAGGCAGGAAACCATAGAGCCGCTTTAAGCGCGGGTTCGCTCCGGCGTAGACGTGTTCGGGCATCTGGTAATTCATGAACGGATAGTACTTGTGTCCGATCAGGCGCCGCGCATAGCTGATCTGCGTCATGTAGCGGATCGTGTTACTCGTGTTCAGTGCGCCGTGGTGCCAGACCTGGTTGTTGAACATCACCACGCTGCCCGCTTTACCCAGGCACGGCGTGATTTTCGATTCGTATTCCGTGCCCTTTAAATCGCCCGGGCAATGCTTGCCAAACAGATGCGATCCGGGAATGACTTCCGTCGGACCGTTGGCGACCGTGGTCACGTCCGACAGGTAATAATTCGCGGTAAAGAGCAGGCACGGCAGCTTGATGTTCTTCGGCGCTTCACCTTCCGTGACGAGAAAGTGCGGCGCGTCGTCCTGGTGCCAGCCGACGATGCCCTTGCCGGGATGCGACTGGAACGAGTTGTTGTGTACGACATGGCAATCCTGCGACACCAGCGCTTCGGCAAACGTCACGATCGGTTCGAGATCGAACAGCCGCCGGTTCGCCGCACTGGTTTCGAACATGCGTGCCTGAAGTTCAATGATTCCGCCAGTCAGCGGCTGCTTGCTCAAGGCCGTATCCAGATCCGCGCGCAGTTCCGCGACGAGATCCGGCGGCAGGACATTTTGCAGAAAGAGATAACCATCGCGATTGAACTGATCGACCCACGCGTGGATCTGAGCGGGACTGACAGTCTTTCCGGCCAGGTAGTCAGTTTCAGATTTGATCTCGGAGGCAGCGGGTGCAGCGGTGGCGGACATGCAGGTGATCCTCGACGGGTTGGTTAGCGACTTCCAAGTGCTCGCAACTACGCTATTGTGAATACCTCAGCGCCGTCGAAAACGCCACGGGTACCCGCCCGCATTAAGGAGCAAGCGATCCGCTGAAATCGATATGAGCGAATATCTTACGCTGGACGAAGTTCACCCAACTGTAGATCTGGCGGCGTATTATGACGCCAAAGCGACGATGTGGCACCGCTACCGCGTGCCGGGCTCGCACTTTCTGCTGATTAAATCCGGCGAGATCGAAGCGATCAGCCCCACCGGCCATTACCGCGCCAAACCCGGCGACATGCTCTCCTTTCGCGCCACCGACGTGAACGAATACGGCACGCATGGACCGGTGGTGTTTTACGAAGCTCACATCCAACTGGCCCGTCCACCAAAGCACCGGCAGACCCTGTGGCTCGACGAAATCGGCCTGCTGCCGGAACACCTGTCACTGGGCAATCAGTTCGACCGCATGCGCGAGCAGTTCGAAACGTTCTGCATTGATCTGCCCAACGCCGACGCCGCCAGCCGCTGCCGGGTCAACGGCGCGGTCTGGCAGATGCTGAATATTCTCGCGACCGTCGCGAAGAAACTTCCCGACAGCGGCCAGAAACTCGACGAATGGCAGCGCGCCCGCCTGCGCCTCAGTACGAATTTGAAAGCGTCGCTGGAAATTCAAGACCTGGCGAAAGAGATGGGCATCTCCGCCGATCATTTCATCCGACGTTTCAAGCAGCGCTTCGGCATCACGCCCAAGCTGCTGCGCACGCAGGCGCGCCTACGCTTCGCCGCACAATCCCTGCGCGCCGGTGGCGGCAGCATCAAGTCGCTGGCGTTCGCTTTGGGATTTGAGGACGCGTACTCGTTTACGCGCGCCTTCAAGCGTTATCTCGGCATCCTGCCGAGCGACCTTCGCGCTGGCGGCGCTGAGAAAGAAAGCACGATCGGAACGCCCGCGGAGACCGGCTCGCTGCTCAAGCCCAATCAGCACATCGTCCCGGCCAACGTCCAGCTCGATGCCGCGATGTATTCGCGGTACACGCCGCCACCGAAAAAATGAACGGCACGACCGTTTCCGATCGTGCCGCTAAGATTTGGCAAACGTTTCCTTCGAATTACGCCGGCTGCACGCTCACCGGTCCGGCATCCAGGCGTCCTTCGTCGATGATCAACGCCACGCCGCCGGAGGTCAACGGCGAGCCTGCATCATCGACCTTGAACAGCGTCTTGCCGTTGGCCGTCGCGCTGAGCTTCGTGCCCTTCGTGGTCAGCGAGAGGGAGACCGTTTCGCCGAATTTCCAGTTGAAGTCGGCTTCGGCCAGCACGCTCAAACCGTACTGCTGCTTCACGAGCCTAACCTTGTTGCCCGGGCAGAGCACCAACGCGTAGTAGCGTTGCAAGCCCTGCACGCACGCGGCGACGCCGGCGGCGCTGGCCAGATGCGGACGGACGTTGGCGCTGACGGTGTAGTCCGACCACTCGGCGGTGCCGGTGCTGATCAGCTTGTGACCGGAGTCGCTCATCAGGCGGTACGGATGTTCGGCGTTCGGAAACCAGAGCTGATCGGCGGCGTTCACCCACGCTCGCGTCCACGCGCTGCCGGCCTGCTTGGGCTTGCCCAGCGTCACCGACGGCGCACCCTTCCACGTCAGGTAATCGACGTAGACGGAACCTTCCGCCGCGACGTCTGAAGAGATTTCGATGCCGACTTCCGCGATCGGGCCGTCGACTTCGGGAATCTTCCAGTCGAGCACCCTAGCGCCGCCGCCGGCCAGTTTCGATTCCGGACCGCGCGCGATTTCCAGATTGTCATCCTGCCCGTAGAAGCGCACGTACGGCCGCACGCTCACCGGTACCGTGTTCGCCGCGTCGGTCTCCAGCGCCGCCGAGACCACCTGCCCGCTGTACAGTGTCGGGCTGGAATAGAGCGAATATCCGCCCATGGTCAGCGCATCTTTCGGCATGAAGGTGGCCGTGGCTACGCGCGCCGAGCGGCCGAGCGCCACGCCTTTGTAGCGGATCGCCAGGCTGCGCGAACCGGTGCGGCTGTGCCCGGCGGTGTTCTCGACGGTCGCGACGCCGCGCGTATCGGGACTCTGCTCCAGAACGAAGCCTTGCACCGAACCTTGAAGTTCGAAGTGGAAGCGCGCGCCGTTCTTGGGCGCTTTGAATTCCTGGCCGGCCAGAATGTGTCCGGCCTTCACGATCGACAGGGTTTCGCGCGCCGCGTCGGTGATGCAGCGTCCGCCGTCGGCCGTCGGCAGGTAGAGACGGTCCGCGACCGGGCCGCGCCAATCGGGGCCGGCGTCGATGCCCTTCAAACCCATGCGGATGCCCATCAGGCAGCCGACGTTTCCGGAATTGCAGTCGGTGTCCCAGCCGGCCGTGTTGGCGATCATCAGGCTCTTCTGGAAATCGTCCGGCGCGTACGCCAGCGCGAGAATGATCACGGCGTGATTGGGAACCATGTGACAGCCGCCGCCGAACTTGTCGTAGCCGTACGCGCCCTGAATTCGTTCGCGCGTGTGCCGCCAATCCTTGTCTTTCACCTGCCACTCACGGATGTCGTCGATCAGGCGGCGGATCGTGCAGTCCTTCGGAATGAAGCGCAAGCCCGTGTCGAAGAGCTTGTTCATGTCCTGCTCGACAAACGCCTGAGCTTCCATCGCCGCGATGACCTGCGCGCCGTAGATCGCTTCTCCGTCGTGGCTGACGCTGGCGGCTTTCATGGAGAGGTCTGCGGCGAGTTCCGGGTCGCCCGGCGCGACCATGCCCCAGCCGTCGATGAAGATTTGCGAGCCGATCTGTTCGGCGACGACCTGTCCATTGAGTTCGATCGAGCCGCTCCGCGGCGCTTCGATGCCGCGCTTCAGGCGCTGAAACGCGGTGTGCTCCGTCGACGTGCCCATGCCGCCCCACCAGAGGATCGTGCGGTTTTCGATGATGTAGTTGAGCCAGCTTTTGCCGATCTGCGCTGCGGTCAGGTTCTTTGAGTAGCCGAAGTCTTCCAGCGCGCGGAAGAAGGTGAAGGTGCCGGAGATGTCGTCGTCGGTCACGATCAGGGGGGCTTTCAGCTTTTCGTGGACGTAGTAGTTGATCTCACCCAGATCGCGCATGATGCGCGCGTAGTCCCAGCCTTCGAAGGGGCGGCCCAGATACACGCCGATGATTTTGCCCAACACGCCCGCATAGACGCGTTCTTCATAACCGGCCGGAATCGTGCGCTGACCCATCGAAGTGTCTCCTTTTGAGGTGTTTGATCCGCTGGAGATAAGTTACTCCCGATGCCGGGCAATGCATTAGATAAGATGTCCTCCGGAATAGACTTTTTGTATTGAATTGAGCAGTGAGGAGTTACACTGCCTATGGGAACAGTCAACATTTTGTGTGGAGCGGCGATGCTCGCGACCAGCGGTCCGTACTGTGTCTACATCCACGGCGGCGACGATAGCCCGCGCAATCCGTGGAGCATTCCCCAGCGGCGTCTGACCTATTATCTGCTCGTCTGTTCGCTGGCCGGAGAAGAGCAGATCGTGGTCGGCGGCAAGCCGTTCACGATTCCCGCGCGCGGGTGTTATCTAGTGGCGCCGAAGGTGCTCCACGATCTCGGTTCGAAACGTGGCAGCCGGCCGGCGTGGATTCACTTCGATGTAATGTGGAATCCCCAACGCGCCTCCGCGCCGCATCCCGGGCCCTACGATTCCGACCTGAGCGCCTCGGCTCGCTTTATCCAGCCGCCGCCGGCGGACGTCTGGGGCGTGGACTTGCCGGTCGTGGTGCCGCAGCCGCTGCAGGAGATTTTTGCGCAGACGATTCCGCGCATCATCGCGCTCTTCAAGCGCGACGATCATCTCGCATATCTGGAAGCCACGACGACGCTCTCGACGCTGATGCTGACGTGGGTGGCCGCGGAGGCAAAGCGCCGGAATCCCGGCGCGGGATTCGATCTCGAAGCCCGCTTCGCCCGTGCGGAACTGCAAGCGAGGCAGAGTTTGGGCGCGGGATTTTCCGTCACCGATTTTGCACGCGCTGCAAACTTGAGCCGCACGCAGTTCACCGTGCAGTACACGAAGATCCGCGGCTTCACGCCCGGCAGTTTTCTGCGTCAGGAACGGTTGCGCCAGGCGGAGGCGCTGCTCGCACGTTCGGATCTACCGCTCGCACGCATCGGAGCAATGGTCGGGTACCCGGACCCCAGCGTCTTCGGCCGCGTCTTCCGCGCCGCGCATGGACAATCACCGAAGATATGGCGCAAAGCCAACGGCTAAGCGAGACCGAGCAGCAGCGCTTCCTTCAGTGTTCGCGCGCGCAGAATTTTCATGCCGTTCATCTGTGAGGGCAGTGTAGTTCGTCCACGCGCAGGAAGAAGCACGCTCTGAAAGCCGAGTCGCCGCGCTTCCGCGATGCGCGCTTCGACGCGCGCGATCGGACGGATTTCGCCGCCGAGGCCCACTTCACCCGCGGCCACGAGGCGTTCGCGCACCGGCCGATTCGTGGCGACGGAGGCGAGCGCCAGGGCGAGCGGCAGGTCGCCCGCAGGCTCGTCGATGCGGAAACCACCGGCCGCGCTGGCGAAGACGTCGAGCAGGCCGAAAGGCACGCCGGCTTTCGCTTCGAGCACGGCGAGAATCTGCGCGAGGCGGTTGGCGTCGACGCCGCTGGCCTTGCGCCGCGGGCTGCCGCCGCCGGGGACCGGCACGGTCAGGCCTTGCAGTTCGATCAGCAATACGCGCGTGCCTTCGCAGAGCGCGCCGATGGCCGAGCCGGCGCCCTTGTCGGCCGCGCCGTCGCGGTCGAGCAGCGCGGCAGACGGGTCGGGGACTTCGTTGAGCCCCGTGGGGGTCATCTCGAAAAATCCCGCTTCGTCGGTGCTGCCAAAACGGTTCTTGCTCGCACGGAGCACGCGCAAATCCAGCCGCGGTTCGCCTTCGAAATTCAGCACCGTGTCGACAACATGTTCGAGCACGCGCGGTCCGGCGATCGTGCCGTCTTTGGTGACGTGGCCGATCAGGAAGACGGCGACGTTGAGCTGCCGTGCCGCGTCGACCAGCGCCATCGCGCATTCGCGGACCTGGCTGACGGAACCGGGCGCGGAGTTCAAGGCGTCATCGCGCAACGTCTGCACGGAGTCGATTACAGCGACGCGCGGGCGTTCGGCATCGAGCATCTCCAGAATCGTGGCGAGGCTGGTTTCGCTGGCGAGTTTCAGGTTGTCGCTGTCGTAACCCTTCTTGAAGCTGTCGGCTTTGCTGCCATTTTCAGAATCCGCCAGGCGCAGACCGCGCGCGGCGATCTGGCTGGGCGCTTCTTCGCCGGTGATGTAGAGAAAACCGTGCTTGCCGTCTTCGGAGCCCGGCGAAACGGACGCGAGCGTGGCGAGCAGTTGGAGCAGCAACGTCGACTTGCCGATGCCCGGCTCGCCGCCGACGAGCACGCTGCCGCCCGGCACGATGCCGCCGCCGAGGACGCGATGAAATTCCGCCAGGGGCACGGGGATGCGCGGCAGTTTCTCTCGCGCGTGTTCGCGCAAGGGTTTGGGCTGTGAACCGGTGACGAGCGTCAGGCGCGTGGGCCCGTCGCCATTGCTTCCGCCGCCACTGCGGGAGCGCTTGGAGTTCTTAGACTGCTCACTCGGTGCCTCGACCAGCGTATCCCACTCGTGGCAACCCGGGCACTTGCCTTCCCAGCGGTGCGTTTCGTGGCCGCATTGCTTGCAGAAAAAAATGATCGACGGTTTTTTCGCCATGATCGAGAGGTTCTATCACGGCAGCGGAATGTAGCTACGCGCGAAACCGGAGTTCGATTTCCGTCGCGGCGCCTTTGAGCATGAAACCCTTGCGCGTGCGCTCGATCTTCGAATTTTTGACGCCGACTCCATACTTGAATCCGTTGTGTTGGAATTCCAAGGCGTCCGCGGAAACGCCCGTCATCGTCGCGGGGGCTCCAGGTGCCCAGCGGAATTCCAAGCCGAGCGTGAATCCCGGCGCGAAAGGAAAGAGCGTCCAGCGCATCGCGTCGGCGTCGAAGACCACGCGCAACGTTCCGTCGCCGGCGTCGAGTGGGAATTCCAGCACGAGGACCGAGCCGTGTTCAGTGACTTTCGGATTGGCCTTGGCGCGCAGCGGGTGAACGATCGTTCCATCGCGCAGTAACAGCGGCGTGCCCCATGCGCGGTGCTCCTTCGTCGACCACTGCAATCCATCGAGCACCGGAAGCGTGTCGAAGACCGCGGCGTGTTCCTTGCAGGTCTCGGTGAGAAAGCGCTCGGGATAATTCTGGTTGAAGAGATGGATGTCGCGGATGCGAATCGCGTCGTCCTGCAGCAGCAGATTGGCGCGGTAGAATTTCGAGTGATACCAGATCGAGCGGCGGTTGCCGCCGAGCGTATCGGTCAGCGCAGTGGTTGCCTGCGGTGGCGTTTCGGGAAACGATTTCTGAAACCACGCCCCGGTGTCGCCCATGCATTCGAATTCCACTTCTTCTGCGTCACGGCGGCGGACGAATTCTGCGACTTGAAGTTCGTAACCGGATTTCATCGCCTCCCAGCCGAAGCTGTTCTCCTGCCCGGCTTGCGCGTAGGAGAGGGCGAGGGCGGGGGAGAGCGCGATGATGTCGAGGTACTTCGTCACCCAATTTGGATCGGCGCCGCCGTTGCCGTAGACGGGTTCGAGCGAGAGCACGCGCTGCAGCGGTTCGCCGAGATCGAGGTCGTATTGATGGATCGGATCGCTGCCGAGCATGCGGAAGAGCGGTACGCCGATCTGCTGCTCGGGAGTGGACGCGGGAACCATTGCGTTCAGTTTCGACGGATAATACGCGCCGGCGTACGGCGCACCCCAGAGCGTGTAGCCGTCGGTGCCGTACTGGTCCTTGCAGTTGGCCGTCGCTGTGATTTTGTGCATCGACGAAAAGTGATCGAGCGTGACCGCGTCGATGTACCACGCCGCCACTGACCGCGGCGCGTGACCGAAGATCTCGCGGAAGCGGGCGACGGCGACGTCGACCAGCTTTCGCCGCTCGTCGGGCGTGTAGCCGACGCTTAAGGACGCTTGGGCGTGATAATCCCAGTTCAATCCGTCGGCTCCATGAAACGGAATGCCGGCGGCATCGCAATGCATGCGGTTGATTTCAAACCAGAGCCCGACTTCGTGGTTCGCTGGCATATTAGCTTTAAGAAACGGCACGTACGGTCCCGCGACGAGCGCATCGAACTGCAGCAGCCACGTCACCGGCAACTTCGCAGTGGCGAGCAGCTTCATCTGTTCGACGACCGGCAGCATCAGATCCATCGCGACGCGCGGTTCGTCGTAGCGGATGAAGTTGACGATGTTGATGACGCGGCGGGTGGGCATGGGCTTCGACCTCTTGGGAGAGCACTATCCAATAAAAAAGGGCGCTTTAAGCGCCCTTTTTCATTCGGAATGGTTACCTGACTTAGTTTCGTGCTGCGCCTGCGCCACCGCCGTGTCCGCCACCTGACCGGACGCTCGGCGGGGCTGAGGTGCCGCTGCTCGTCGCTTCCGGCGGGCCGACTGGCGTGGGGTCCGGGACGTAGTCTCCGACGATCTTGAAGACGAGGTTCTCGCGCTTCTCGTCGGGGATCGCTTCCACCTTGACCTTCGGCGGAATGTTCCCGCGCAGAATCTCTTCGCTCAGCGGATCTTCGATGTACTTCTCGACCGCTCTGCGCAGAGGTCTTGCGCCCATGTCCAGGTTCGTGCCCTTTTCCATCAAGAAGTCGAGGCCGATGGTGTTGAGCACCAGTCCGATTTCCTTTTCCTTCAGGCGCTTGGCCACCTGTGCGACTTCCAGATGCACGATCTTCGAGATGTCGTCCTTGGTGAGATGGTGGAAGACGATCACGTCGTCGAGACGCGCGATGAATTCCGGGCGGAACTCTTCTTCCATCTTCTGCAGAAGCTTGCGCTTCAGGTCGACGTAGTTGGCTTCCTCGGAGCGCCGGCCAAAGCCGATCGATCCGGAATCCTTGATCAGCTTGGCGCCGACGTTCGACGTCATGATCAGGATCGTGTTGCGGAAGTCCACGTGCCGGCCGTAGCTGTCGGTCAGCTTGCCGTCTTCCATGATCTGCAGGAGGATGTTGAAGATTTCCGGATGCGCCTTTTCGATTTCGTCGAGCAGCACCACGGAGTACGGACGGCGGCGGATCTTCTCCGTCAACTGGCCGCCTTCTTCATAACCCACATATCCCGGAGGCGCGCCAACCAACCGCGAGACGGCGTGCTTTTCCATGTACTCGGACATGTCGATCTGGATCAGCGCTTCCTGGTCGCCGAACATGAATTCCGCCAGCGCCTTGGCCAGCAGCGTTTTTCCGACGCCGGTGGGTCCGAGGAAAATGAATGAACCGATCGGGCGGCGCGGATCCTTCAAACCGGCGCGGCTGCGGCGCACGGCCTTGGCGATCGTGGTCACGGCTTCGTGCTGCGAGATCACGCGCTTGTGGAGGACGCTTTCCATGGCCAGCAGGCGTTCGGTTTCCTGGCCCTGCATCTTGCGCAGGGGGATGCCGGTCATCTTGCTGATCACTTCGCGGACGACTTCCTCATCAACCGTACCGACGGTTTCCGAGGACGATTCGCGCCACTCTTTCTGGATCTTCTTCATCTGATTGCGCAGAATTTCCGCGCGGTCGCGGTACTCCGCGGCCGTTTCGAAATCCTGGCCGGCCACCGCCTGCTCCTTCTCCATCTCGAGCTCGGCGATTTCCTTTTCGATGTCCTTCAAATCCGGCGGACGCGTCATCTTGCTCAGGCGCACGCGCGAACCGGCTTCGTCGATCACGTCGATGGCCTTGTCCGGCAGGAAGCGGCCGGTGATGTAGCGGTCGGAGAGCTTGACCGATTCTTCCAGCGCGATGTCGAGGATGCGGACGCGGTGATGCGCTTCGTACTTGTCGCGCAGACCTTTGAGGATCGCGATGGTTTCATCCTGCGAAGGCGGATTGACCATGATCGTCTGGAAGCGGCGCTCCAACGCCGAATCCTTTTCGATGTACTTGCGGTATTCGTCGAGCGTCGTGGCGCCGATGCACTGCACTTCGCCGCGCGCGAGGGCCGGCTTGAGCACGTTGCTGGCGTCGATGCTGCCTTCCGCGCCGCCCGCGCCGACGAGCGTGTGGAGTTCGTCGATGAAGAGGATCACGTTCTTGCTGCGACGAACTTCGTTCATCACGGCCTTGATGCGTTCTTCGAACTGACCGCGGTACTTCGTACCGGCGACCATCATGGCAAGGTCCAGCACCACCACGCGGCGTCCGCGGAGCAGTTCGGGAACTTCGCCTTCGACGACCATCTGCGCGAAGCCTTCGACGATGGCAGTCTTGCCAACGCCGGCTTCACCGAGCAGCACGGGGTTGTTCTTGGTGCGGCGCGCCAGGATCTGGAGCACGCGTTCGATTTCGTTTTTGCGGCCGATGACGGGGTCGAGCTTGCCTTCCTTCGCCAGCTCAGTCAGATCGCGGCCGAAGCTGTCGAGCGCGGGCGTCTTGCTTTCGCCGGCTTTACCCTGCGGCTGCCCGCCGCCCTGCTGCGGCTGTCCGCCGCCGCCGGACCCGCCGGACGGTTCGCCACCCGCGCTGCCCTGCGGTTCGGCATCTTTGCTCTGCTGCGTTTCGGCTCCGAGGAATTCCATCACTTCGTTGCGGACATCTTCAAGTTTCAGGCCGAGATTCATCAGCACCTGTGCGGCCAGTCCTTCCTGTTCGCGGAGCAGACCCAGGAGCAGATGTTCGGTGCCGACATAATTGTGGTCGAGGGCGCGGGCTTCATCGATCGCGAATTCCAGAACCTTCTTGGCGCGCGGCGTGAAGGGAAGCTGGCCCATGGTGACGACATCGGGAGCCGGCTTGACCAGCTTCTCGACTTCGAGGCGGACTTTTTCCAAGTCGACATCCAGATTTTCAAGGACGTTGGCGGCGACGCCGGAGCCTTCTTTGACCAGGCCCAGCAGGACATGTTCGGTGCCAATGTAATCGTGATTAAAGCGCTCGGCTTCCTGCCGTGCGAAGCTCATGACTTTTCGTGCGCGATCGGTGAACCGGTCAAACATGATCATTCCCTCATTGAAGCGCAGACCCAAAGTTCATGGCCCGCTATTAGCCGTGCAGGAACGTCTCGCCTGCGCCACGCTGACTACGTTCCCGGACTATAGCAAGGAACGTAACCTTCGCATAGCGCACTTTGTAGGGTTGTCATTTCCTCAGGTGAGGAAGGCGAGCCGGATCTACCTTGTCAAAGTGGCACGGCAACCACACAAACAGAACCTCATTTCGCGAAGCATGTGCCGATCCCTAACAATGATTTTAGGGACGGCAACCCTGTGGTAAATTTGCCACAGGGTCCCTCGCCTACAAAAGTAAGAGCCGCGTCAAAACGCGGCTCTAAAGATCAGGTCGGAATGACATTGCGTCAAAGCGATCAGCCGAACACGCCCGGGACCGCCTTGGCACCGCGATCGACGACTTGGATCGGGCGGCCTTCGGCCGATTCGCGGATCTTGGTCGGGTCGATGCCACAGGCATCGGCGAGTGTGTAGTAGAAGTCGGGAATCACGATCGCCTTGCCGTCGGGTTCGTGGCCGCTGGCGTTGGATTTGCCGACCGCCTGGCCGCCCTTCACTCCGCCGCCGGCCATGCAGATGCTGAAGCAGCGCGGGTAATGATCGCGGCCACCACCAGCGTTGATGTCCGGCGTACGGCCGAACTCGCCCATCCAGACGACCAGCGTCGATTCGAGCAGACCGTCGGCGCTGAGTTCTTCCAGCAAGCGCGCGAAGGGTTGGTCGACCTGCGTGCAGAGATTCTTGGTGCTCTCGTCGTTCTTGGCGTGGGTGTCCCAGCCGCCCTGTCCGATTTCCACGAAGCGGACGCCGCCCTTGCTGATCAGGCGCTTGGCCACGTAACAGGCTTTGCCGAAACCGGAATCACCGTACGCGGAGAGACTTTTCTCTTCGCCCTTGGTTTCGAATAGCTTCGCCAGCGGTGAGCGCGCGAGCTTGACGGCGCGCTCGTAGGTTTGGCGGTGTTCGAGCGCCAGCGGTGCGCCGGACATTCCGGCGTAATAGGAGTCGAGCTTGTTGAGCAGGTCGCGGCGCGAATCCATGATCACATCGGACATCGGCGCTTTCAGATCGGGAATCGGCTGACCGGCGCTGCAATTGAACGGGCCGTAGTCGGCGCCATAAAGTCCTGCCCCGTAGCCGCTGCCGTTGATTGAGACGTAGCTGGGCAATTCGCTGCGCGGACCGTCCTTGGCTTCGGCGCAGACGATCGAGCCGAGGCTGGGGAACTGGACGCCGGACTGTTCGCGGTAGCCGGTGTGCATGAGATGGCTGGCGTTGTTGTGGTCGCCTTCTTTGGAGGAGACGCCGCGGAGCACGCAGAGGTGGCGGCCCTGCGCTGCGAGCTTGGGGAACTTTGCGGAAATCTGGAGACCGTTGGCCGCTTCAATCGCGTTGACGCCGCCGGAGAACTTCGTGCCGGGCTTGGGATCGAACGTGTCGAGGTGGCTGGGTCCGCCGGCCATCCAGAGCAGGATCACATTCTTCGCCTTGCCCTTAGCAGGCGTGTAGTCGCTGGTCGCCGCCGAGCCGACGCCTGTGCCTTTCAGCGCCGCGCCCTTTTCATCGGCCGCCCAAGCGGATGGAATCAGGTTGCGCCCCAGCATAAAGCCGAGCGTCGCGGCGATGGAGTTTTTCACCAGACCGCGGCGAGTGAGAGGGGTGTTGAACATGATTGAATCCTCCAGGTACGGCGGTTACGCGTTCAGCATCATCACTAATGTATCGTTACGAATTCCGATGAGTTCAGCAGGATCCACATCGTACCTTCGAGGTCCGCGCCGTAGCTGGCGAAGGCGGCCGATTCTATAGGCGTTGGCGGACGGCCGAGCGTTGCAGCAAAAATGTAGATCATGTCGGCCTGACCTTTTTTCTTGAAGCGTGAGATGCCGTCGCGGATCGCTTTGTTGATGAAATCGGAATGCATCATCATCAGCGCCTGCGAGACGGTGCCCTCGAACTGCAGCTTGCCCGCGCGGTCTTCGGCGGTGGAGGTGTTGATGAAGCGCTGCATCAGGTTGTAGACGTCGGTCACGGTCTGATCGACGGCGACGTTCTTCTTGTCCATGTCGGCCTGATCACGCTTGCGCAGGCCGTCCATCAGCGCCTTGGCTTTCTCTTCGCCGCCGCAGGCTTTGATGATCGCGGTGAAGAGCATCTCGGGGCCCATCGGCCGGACTTCCGCGCGCGCGGCGTTGCGGACGGCCTTCATGCGGTCGACTTTCGTTCCCTGTCCGTTGGCGCTGCGCTGGTAGGCCTTGGTGTTGGCGATGATCGCCATCAAGCGCTTCAAATCGCGGCCGGAGGCGTTGAAATCGTTGGCGAGAATGCTCATCACTTCCGGGTGCGACGGCGGATTCTTGGGGCGAATGTCGTCGACGGGTTCGACCAGTCCGTAGCCGAACATTTCGCGCCAGATGCGGTTGACCACCGACTGCGCGAACTTTTCGTTCTTCTCGCTGGTGATCCAGGCGGCCAGGCCGCGGCGGTAGAGCTGGCCCATCTGGCCGGCATCGCCGCCTGATCCGCCCATGCCCATCATGCCCATGCCGGCCATGTTTTTGTCCATGCCCTTTTCCATGCCTTTGTCCATCTTGGCATTGGCATCGGGCTTTTTTTCGTCTGGCTTCTTGAGTTCTGCTTTCAAGGCCGTCTTCGCTGGCGCGTCGGGCTTGAAGACCGGCGCGTCGAGTCCGCGGGGCGGTAGATTCAGTTCAGCGCGCGGCGGCGCGTAGCGGCCATCGCCGTTGCGGGTCTGCTGATCGGTGACGACGTGCCAGGCGCGCGTGACTTTCTTGGGATCCTTGGGGTCTTCGCGGAGTTCCTTGCGTTCGCTGCGCGTGTTGGCCAGGAACGATGAGAATCCCCAGAAGTCGTCCTGCGTCCACTTGTCGAATGGATGGTCGTGGCACTGCGCGCAACCGATGCGTGCGCCGAGGAACGTCTGCGAAAGATGCGCCATCGTATTCGGCAGCGTGTCGGCCAGATGGTACGAGAGGTAATTGACCGGGCCGTTCTTGTCGTTCTCGCCGCTGGCGGTGAGCAGCTCCGTGACCATCTTGTCGTACGGTTCGTTCTTGGCGAATTCGTCACGCAGCCAGTTCTTCAGTTCGCCGGTGTCGACTTCAGCGTTGTCGCGTGTGTGGCGGCCGACGAGGAGCACTTCCCAGAACGTCGCCCAGCGGTCGGCGTATTCGGGGCGCTTGAGCATCTCTTCAATTTTCTTTTCGCGTTTGCCGGGCGTGTTGTCGTTGAAGAAGCCGATCACCTCTTCCGGCGTCGGAATCTGACCCGTCAAGTCCAACGAAGAGCGGCGCAGAAACGCGGGGTCGTCGCAGACTGCTTCCGGACGGAGGCCCATTTCGGCGAGATCGATTTCGATCGCGTTGTCGAGCGCCGCCGCGACTTCCTTCACCGGCTTAAGCTTGCCGGGTTCCGACGGCGTGAAGGCGATCTTCGCGGGTGCGGCCAGGGGTGAGCTGGAAGCCGCCGCTTCAGCCGGGACGCCAGTCGGATTTCCGCCACCGTTGAATCCCGTCTGTACCGACGCCGCGCTGACGGCGACAGGATGCTGCGGCGTGGTCTTTACCTTCCAGTAAGCCATGCGCTCATCGAGCTGCTGCTTGATCTTCGCGTCGGTGGTGGTCTTGAGCTTTTCTTCGATCAGATCGTGAGCGCGCTGGAGTTGTCCGGTGGCGAAGGTGTAGTCGAGTTCCGAGAGCATGCCCTGCGCATCGCCGGCGAAGCAGACATCGGCGACGGTGACAATGTCCTGCACCGACATTTTGCTCCACGCCTGGTCGAAGTTTTTCTCTTTGTAATTAACGGTGAGGTTCTGGTTGTCGGCGCCGATCAGCTTGACGGAATCCAGCGAGCCGAACATCGTGATCATCACCGACGGTTGCTTGAGACGCGGGAGATCCGTGGCGAGGCGCAGCTTGATCAGATCCGCGGCGGATTCGGCGCTGGGCGGAATGTAGTCAGCGGCATGCAGAGCAAAGATCGGAGCGACGAGTACGGCCAGAATCGCTGCGCGTTTCTTTAGCATGAGGCCCCCTTGCAAACGGCTACCTCTTATTGCAGTCTTCACGGCATTGCACACGTTAGTACACTTGCTTACAGTTCCCGACTCTTTAAAAGACGAGGTGTTTCCCAGCTTCTTAAATGGAAAAAACTACCGACCCTTGATTATTATAGCCGGGGTTTTGTTGGCCTGCGCTGCATAAAAAAATCGAATGAAAGGAAAAAATGACGCATGAGGTAATTTCCTACAGTTGGCGTTTTCCGGTGTACCACCTGTGGGATTTCCCAACAGAAACAGGTGATTTCGCCCATGTGATTTCATCCATTTCACATGTGAAGCGAACCGCGTGCGCAACGCTACCTTTAATTGCAGTTGTGGAGGACCGATGACTCAATCTCGATTTCACGTTACAGACAACGTCTACGTCGTCGGGTGCGGCGAATGGAACGGCCTCCGCAAGCTCACGCTGGCTGGCGCTAACGTCCATTTATTGGATGGCGGATCGGAACTCGCGCTGATCGATGTCGGCCAGCCGGAAAGTGTTCCCGGCTTGTTGCGCAACATTGCTGATGCGGGCTTTGATGTGGCGAAGATCAAGAAGGTGCTGATCACCCATAGCCACACCGATCACGTCGATGGTCTGGCCGACGTGCTCAAAACGCTGGACTGTACGGTCTACGGGCATGCGCTCGCAAAAGAAACGCTGAGCGGCAAGCAGGGGATTTACTCAGACGATTACAAAGGTCCCGGGACGCCCATCGCGCCGGTTCACGAAGTCGTGCGCGAAGGCGATGCGATCCGAGTCGGCAATGTGGAACTCCGCGTGATCGAACTTCCCGGACACACGCCGGATTGCCTGGGATTCGTCTTTGAATTACCCAACGGACACGGACCGGCGTGCTTCACCGGCGACACGGCCATCGGCGATCAGGCGCACATCTCCGGCTGCATCGGGTGGATTGACTACAATTGGAATTCGAAGCTGACCGATTTTCGAGCGAGCTTAAAGCGCGTCGCCGGGATGAAGTTCAACGCGATCTTTCCCGGTCACGGCTTTGGCATTGTGGGGCGCGAGGCGGTCGGGACCTCGATGGAGCATTGCGTTGCGCGCATCGAACAGTTCATGGCGATTCCGCAGTTGGGGTCGATGTTTCGGATACAGATCTAGTGAAGCCAAGTCACACCGCTAGTGGCCCTGCTCGCTTTCCTCTTTCAGTTCCCACGCGATGCCGAAATCCGAGAGCCACGTCTCCGCAAAAAACAGCGCGTGGCGGCGGTAGTACCGTTCCCACTGCTGCCCGGCGCGGATGTGTTTGCGCAGCAGGCGCTCCCACGCGGGAAGAGGGTTGGCCGATTGCAAGGCCGCGCCCATCTGGTCGCGGATCTCCGGGTCGCCGAACTCTTTGGCGAAAGCGAACATCCATTCGAGCTGCTGCACTTCCGTCACCGCGGGAATGCGCGGTCGCTTCGGATTCTGGTCTTCGACAGCGACGACAGGAGCTGCTGGATCGCCCGGCGCGGTGGGAGCAGCGGGCGCGGCCGGCACGGGCGGCGTGGATTTCGCGAACGGGTCGGCAGCTTTCTTGGGAGCGGGTGGCGTGAAGATCTCGGCGAGCTTTTTGGCGCCACTTTCCTTCTTGAAGCCGCCGTCGCCAAAGAGGTCGGGCTTCTTCTTGTCGTCGCGCTTGAAGAATTCGGAATCGAAGGCGGGCTTCTTGGGTCCGTCGTCGTCGCTGAAGAGCTTTTTCTTCGGCGCTTCCACGGTCGGGCCGAACGGGTTGAGGTCCTTCTTCACGGTCAGATCGCCGCCCATTTTCGGCAGCGGGCGGACGCTGGGGCCGGGCGGGGGAGCTGTCACTTCTTCAGGGCGCATGGTCCGGGAAATGATCTCGCCGGTCTCGAGGTCGAGATTGTACGCCAGCAATTTGTAACCCGTCGCGGTTACGGCTCGGAAAAGGGCATCGGCGTCGATCGTGATGGTCATGTCCTGATTTTCCCGAAAGTGGGGCGACTTCGCAATTCTAAAAAGCGCCACGGACTGTACAGGATGTGGGTATTGGGGCCACAGTAATCGCGCAAGCCTGTATTGCCGCCTCGGCTTAAATGCGATAAAACATGGCTAAGGATTTGCTCTCCTGAACCGTCACGGTTCACGTGCCATACTACCTTTCTGGAGCATGACCCATGCGCATCATCGATCCTCACGCCCACATGTACAGCCGCACCGTTGAAGACTACGAGATGATGTTGCTTTGCGGTATCGAGGCGCTGGTGGAGCCGTCGTTCTGGATTGGCAACGACCGCAAGTACGCGGGGAGTTTCTTCGACTACTTCAATCACATCAGCGAGTGGGAGCCGAAGAACCGCGCGGCCAAGCGCGGCATGAAACATTTCTGCACCGTCGCGATGAATCCGAAGGAAGCCGAGCACCTGTCGCTGGCCCGCGAAGTGATCGCCGGCATGATGCCTTTCCTCGACCGCCAGACGACCATCGGCATCGGCGAAATTGGCTTCAACAATATCACGCCCAACGAAGAGACCATCCTGCGCGAGCAACTCGAGATTTCGCGGAAGCTCAACGTCCCGGTGATCATCCACACGCCGCACAACAATAAGCTGGAAGGAACGCTGCGCACGCTGGCGATCTGCAAGGAAGTCGGCGTCAACCCCGAGTTGATCAACATCGATCACAACACCGAAGAGACCATCCAGCAGGTGCTCGACGGCGGTTTCTACGCGGGCATCACGATGTACCCGCGGACGAAATGCACGCCGCAGCGCGCCCGCGACATGATCGATCAGTACGGCTCCGAGCGCATCCTGCTCAACAGCGCCTGCGATTGGGAGACGTCCGACCCGCTGGCCGTCCCGAAGGCCGCGCGGCTGATGCTGCAGACCGGTTTCACGCGCGCGCAGACATCACAGGTCGTATGGGAAAACCCGTACGCGTTCCTGAGCCAGTCGGAGAAGTTTAAGAAGGAGATGGAGCCGCTGTACGAGACGCCGGTGGCGGTTTGAGAATTCTCAATTCTCAATTCTTAATTTTGAATTTTGAATTGGGTTGGCGATTGGAAGTGTTTGAAATCAGCGACTGGTCTTTCAAGTGCCTGATTTCAACGATAGCAAGACTGCATCAATTTCTTCGCGTGGCGCGCAAACCATCGGCAGTACCCGCGCAAAATCATGACGGAACGTGAATCCTCGCGTAAGTGCCGAATTTTTTACCAGTACTGTGCCCATTGCGTAGAAGAATGTCGTAGGGTAACTATCGTAACAGATGTAATTCCCGGGATAGGTTTTGACCAGTTGACGATATAAATAGACAGCGAGAGCTAATCTCACCTCTTCCAGATCAATACCCTTGCTACAACTCATTTTAAGTCTCTGTCCCCATTCGCCTGGGTAGTTGATCTTTTCCTGGAACTTAGGTTGTGCATTAAAATAAAAATGGACATTTGAGACCCGGCCAATGCTATTCTTCCAACCCTGCGGTGGCGCGAGTTGTAAAATGTCGGTCATGTCATCAAGGGTAATGCCGATAGGCACCGCAAGAAACAAGTCTTGATTAGACATAGAGAAGGTGTCGACCGGCGAAACTCAATTCAAAATTCAGAACTCAAAACTCAAAATTGTAATTGGTCCATCCATTCAATTTGCTCACGGCTATTTGTTCAATAGCCCCGGTTCCGGCCGGAAGATGATCTTGAACTTCCGCCAGATGTTGTGCCCGCCGTTGAAGTAGTTCATGGCGAGTCGGGCGTTGTGCAGGTTGTCCGGCACCGGCGCGCTGCCCAGCGGTTTGCCGTTGCAGGTCCAGCTGAACGATCGGCCATCGGTCGACTTCGCTTCCAGTTCAGCGATATCTCCGAAATTGAGTTCACTCGCGGCCGTGTCGAGGTGATTGCTGGGAGAGGTGTAGAGAAACGCCGAGTCCCAATCGAGACCCAGCAGCACTCCCATCTTGCCGCCGATGGGCGCGCCTTCGGGGACGCCGCCGAGTCGGAATCCCGTGTTGTCTCGCGCGTGTTGAGTCTTGTAGCTGATCAGGATACCGCGCAGGTCGCTGATCGGTGCGGCGAAGGCCAGACGGTCGCCGCGGTCGTCGGCTCCGGCGACGAAGAGGTGGCCATCGAGGATTTTCGGCTCGCCCCGCGTCGTGACAAAGTCCAGTGCCTGGTCCGGCGAGGAAAAGTCGTAGGTCAGTTCCAGGAAGCCATCTTCACGCAAGCGATTGACCGGCGCATGGAAGTAGTTCTTCCACGGATTGGGCGGACGCAGGGTGTTGGCGGCAACCGCTTTCCATTCAGCGATTTTGAGCGCGAATTCCTGCGCCATTGGCGTGGAACCGTAGTTCTTTTCGAAGTCCGCGACCACTGATTCGAAGATCTTGAAATCCTTGGAGAGCGTGAGCTTTTCCAACTTGTCGATCTCGGCGCGGGCTGCCCATTCACGATCACCTTCATTCCAGAGCGCCAGCTTGGCTTCGTACAGCGGGCGTTCCTTGGGCGGAATCGTTTCGAGCATGGCTTTGAAGGCGTCTTTGTTACCGCGGATCATCGTGTAAATGGCCCGCGACGCAACCGGCGCGTCGGGGCTGCTTTTCACGATCTGGTCGCCGGCAATGTCGATGCCTTTCACCGGCATGATGGGTCCATTGGGGATCTGCACCGACAAGCCGTAATCGGGTTTGTATTCCACGGCCTTGAGATGGTTGACTTTGCCGCTGACGCCCAATTGCGTGGCGCGTTCGTCGGTCAGTACGATCTCCGTGCCGTTGGCCGCCATCGCCTTCATGGCTTCCTGTTCGAATTTCAGCGCAACTTCCAGGCTGTCGAGCTCGGCCTGCGTTTCCTTGTGGATGCTTTTGTACGCGGGATTCTCCGCCAGGTCGTGGATTTCCTTCGGCGCGGCCTTGGCGAGATCGGCCTTGGCGGTCTTCTTCAGCATTTCAGCGAAGAAGCGCGCGTGGATGATTTTGTTGTTGAGAGTGAACTTCGCTTCCACGGGCGGCGTGGGTTCCGGGTCGGGCTTTTTAACGGCCACTGCCACGGGCGGATCAATTTTCGGCGCGTCGACTTTCGCCGGCTCCGGGGCTTTGACGACCTCCTTCGGATGGTCGGGCTCTTTGATCTTGGGTTCATCGCCCATGCGCGGCGGCGGACCGCTCACGATTTTCGGATCGACAAACGGCGGCGGCTCGGGTTTCTTTTCGACGGGCGGAGTCGGGATCGCCGGCGTATCGTTGTTCTTCACGACCTTGGGCGGCTCAGGCAGCTTCACTTCTTTTTCAGGCGGCTGCTTGCCGAAGGCGAACATCAACGCGACCAGCACCACGATGGCAAATCCGCCGATGGCAACCCATGGCGTGCCTTCCTTGCGCGCCGGGCGGTTGCGCGTTCCGGTCGCATGCGGACTGTCCCCGCCTCCGCCGACAGGCGTCTGCGGTCCGGTCGTCCGCCCAGTGACGGGGCTTTGCGGTCCGGTGGTCCGGCCGCGCAGGCCGCGATTGGGCGAGGACTGCGGCATCAGGCACGACGTCTTGGCCTTGAATGACGCTGCCGCGGGCGTGCGCCCTTCTTCCAGCGCATCGAGATCCTTCACCAGGTCGGCCGGGTTGTTGTAGCGGTCTTCTTTGAACTTGGCCATCATGCGCGAGATGACCTGACCGTAGCCAATCGGCACCGACGGATCGACGTCGCAGGGGCTCTTGGTGTCGTTGGCGATATGCAGCGCCATGACGGCCGCGCTGGTTGGCGCGTCGAAGGGCGTCTTGCTGGTGAGCATGTGGTAGAACGTCGCGCCCAGCGAGTAAATGTCGGTGTTGAAATCGACGGCCTCGCCACGCGCCTGTTCCGGGGCGATGTAATGGGGCGTGCCGACGGCCTGGCCGGACTGCGTCAGGCTGGCGTCGTCGTTGCCTTCAACGTGCTTGGCCAGGCCCAGGTCGCAGAGTTTCGCGACGCCGCCGGCGGTCATCATGATGTTGTCGGGTTTGACGTCGCGGTGGACCAATCCCATGCTCTTGGCATAGGCCAGTGCGTCGACCATCTGGCGGATGATCTTCAGCGCATCGGCGGGCGAGAACTTGCCCTTTTCCTTCATGATCTGCTTGATCGTGCGCCCGTCGACGAACTCCATCGCGAAATACGTGTAGCCGCCGGCTTCGCCGCAGTCGATGCCGTTGATGATGTTCATGTGGCTGAGCTTGGCGCAGACCTTGGCTTCGTTGAGGAAGCGCGTTTTGAAACTCGGATCCTGCGCGAGCTTCGGCGGGAGAATCTTGAGCGCGACGATGCGGTCCATGCTCATCTGGCGCGCGCGGAAGACGGCACCCATGCCGCCCTGGCCGACTTTCTCCAGAATTTCAAAGCCGGCGATGACCTGAGCGCCGCGGGTGGCGCGTTCGCAGGCTCGCGCCTGCTGCTGCGTCAGCGTGCCCAGATCGACGAGGACCTGCGCGAGTTCGACGTTGGATTTTGGACCCAGCTGCCGTTGGTGCTGGCGTGCGGCATCGATCTGTTCGGCGGTGCAGTAGCCGCGTTCAATGGCGATTTCCGCAAAAGATTTGGATGGTTGCTGTGCTTGCGCGGGTGTGATCTGCGCGCCGGACCCGCGTCGGAGATTTTCGTTGGCCATGGAAATCCCTTGCACTTCATCCGCGTGATCGAGGCGCTTCGCGCTGTTGTTCATTTTGAAACACAGCGCCTTTAAAGTTTACTTTGCTGCCAGGTTACAACAATGGAATTTCTTTCAATTCCCGCGCTTTCGGCGCACTGTTTCGAGCAGGCAGAAACTGCTTAACCTCTCGGGCGGACACGCTTAGTGCTACCCACATAGGGGGTGCGATGCGAAATGCAAAAGGGTGCATGGAACTCGGAAATTCCACACAAAGTGATGATTTGTGCCACGAAATTTTCTGGACAATGTGGATGGATTCGACGAGTAGCTACATAACATTTTCGAATTTTACGTTGAGTCCGCTTTTAGAACGGGAGGCGCACATGCGCAATGTCAAGCCGCACCTACGCGGGCGGTCGTTTCGGTCTGTTGGGATGGCAACCGCTGTGGTCATGCTTTTTGGTCTGGCAGCTTCTGCCGCATCTTATGCTCGCACGACGCTCAAGCAGCTGACGCAGCGCGCGGTCGCCGTCGTCGAAGTCGAGGTCCTTGATCACAACTACCCGGAAATGAAGCCGACCGACACCTTCCCCCGCACCCATGTCAGCGTGCAGGTGCTGCGCTCGCTGAAAGGAAATTTAAGCGACGCGATTGAGCTCGATCTCCCCGGCGGCATCAACGGCGACACCATCGGCTACGTGCCCGACGCGCCGGATTTCCGCAAGGGCGACCGCGCGATTGTATTCGTGAAGGAACCGGAAGCCGGACACTACATGGTCCAGGATCTGGGGCTGGGCAAGTTCAATGTCGTCGAACGCAATGGAAAGAAGTTCGTCGAAAACCCCGTCTGTCCGCAGGCGATCGCGCCGGGCTCGAAGTTGGAAAATCAGAGCGACGTCGACGCGACACTGCTGACCAAATCGATTCCGTATGCGACGTTCTGCCAGATGGTCGAAGCGTACGCGGCAGGCAAGGAAGCGGCGATTGATCCCAGTGAACTGGCGGCGAAGCTGCCGGGCGCGTCGGCCGATTCCGCGCAAGTGCCGTCCGTCGTGGCCAACGCCGCAGCGATGCGCGAAGCCGCGGAGTTGCGCCGCGGTTGGCTGATCCTGGGCCTGATCGTGGCCACGGTCGCATTCATCAGCGCGTTGCTGGTCTACCGCCGCAAACGGAAACTGGCGACCGCCCGAGCAGTGGTGGCGATTCTCTTCGGCGCGACGCTGGTCGGCGTGATCTTCGGCGGCGCGGGCGCGCATGCGTTCGTGACGTTCGATCAGAAGACCGTCTGGAATCTCGACGTCCCCATTGCAGGCAAGGTGGCCGGTCAGAAAATCATCTGGAAGCAGACGCCAGCCGTATCGAAAACCAACGCCAATGTTTTCCCGCTGGTGCAGGGCTCTTTTGATAAGTGGGCCAGCGTGACCGGCTCGCGGCTGAGCTTCACCACCGGCACGTCGAACACCACTACGGCCAGCAGCAACGACGCCGAAAACATCGTGGCGTGGACGACGACTCCGAGCAACGATTTCAGCGCCAGCACGCTGGCGATCACTTTCTCGAGCTTTTCGGCCGGTACGGTCTCGAACTTCAGAGATGGCGACATCATTTTCAACGACCGTGATTTTAACTGGGGCGCCGGCGGACAGGGCAATGCGTCCAGCGTTTCACTCCACGAAATCGGACATTTCGTCGGCCTCAATCACACCACGGACAAAACGACGGTGATGTTCCCTTTCGACGGCGGACTGACGCAGTTGAGCGCCGACGAAATCGCCGCAGCTCAGGCGCTGTATCCGGGCACCAATCCGGGAGGCACGTCTGGTACGCCGCCGCCTCCTCCTCCGCCGACTCCGCCCGCGCCGCCAGTGGCCAATGCCAGCGCGAGCCCGACGTCGGGTCTGCCGGGTACCACGGTGAGCTTCACCAGCACAGGTTCGGCCGCGGGCACGAGCGGTTCGCCGATCGCGACGTTTGCGTGGGCCTTTGGCGATGGAGCGACCGCGACCGGCGCGACAGTCAGCCACACCTATACGGTGCCGGGCACGTTCAGCGCGTCACTGACAGTCACCGACGGCAACGGCACGACCGCCGCGAGCACCGTGACGATCCAGATCGGCCAGGTGTCCGATCCGACGAAGGCCTCGTTCAAGTTGGCGTTCAATGCCACCGGCAAAGACAACTTCACCGCAGCGTTCTCCAACAGCGCGTTGATCGGCGTCCGTGCGCCCAAGGGTGGAGGCTCGATCCTGCACGGTTCGGTGACCATCGGCGACCAGCCGTGGATCTTCGACTTCGACACCGCCAAGCTGAAATCCATCAACCGCAACGGTCCGAAGATCAGCGTCAACGACAAGACCGGCATTCTGACGCTGCAGATCAAGTCCGCCGACCTCCGCGAAGTCCTCGGCGGCCACGGCGCGATCAATGCCGACGTCCTCGGCCAGACCATCAACGTCCCGGTGCAAATCTGGTTCGGCGATGGCGAGCCGCTGTACGTCGTCGGCGTGATTCCCTTCACCTACACGTCGAAGAAGGACAAGAGCGGATCGGGAAAATTCTGACGAATGTCGAATGTCGAATGTCGAATGTCGAATGACGAATGACGAATGACGAATGACGAATGACGAATGACGAATGACGAAAAAGGAAACGGCGCCGAAAGGCGCCGTTTTTCTTTTAATTTCGATGGCGGCGTTGATGTTATTATCGAATGGGGTGTGGTCTTACTACTTTTCTTCGTTGTCTTTATTCGCTTTTGCTGCAGCGTGCCGGGCGAGAATTTGCTCCAATTCCTGCCTTTTATCGATGACCTCGTCCGACACTCTTTCGCGGCCCTTGCGGAAGGCTCGGCCCAGCAGAATGGCGCAAGTAAAGCCGATGAAAAAAATAAGGAACGCCCAAATTAACATGATCAGGTGGCTCCTATTAAAAGGAGGACAGCCTTCCAAGATGTCTGAGGATTTTTGTCATTTCGACATTCGACATTCCGTATTTTGACATTCCTTACGTTGCTTCGTCGTCGAAGATGATCGCATCCGTCGCGCAGGTGACGCAGCGGACGGCGACGGTGATGATGTTGATGTCGTTTTCGTCCAGCGCATCGTCGCAGTAGTCGAATCCGATGGCGACTTCGAAGGCGTGGCTGCCGCAGGTGCAGCGGTAGGGGAACGTTTCGGGCGAAACGGTGCTCGCGCGTTTGGTGCCCCAGTAGAGCACGCGGTCGTAAATTAAGACGCGATTTTCGCAGCGCCGGCAGTACGCGTGAATGATCGCTTCTTCGTCGTTGAGCTTGATTGCAAAGAAGCGGCACGTGCCGCGACGGTCGTCTTCGGAGTCTGGCTTCGCAGGTTGGCCGCGTGGCGGACCGGAGACATCGGACGCGGTCTGAATATTGTGCTTACGGGCTTCCGCGGTGCGTGCGGCGATGGAATTGGCCGAACCGGGGACTTCGAAACTCTTGCGCGAGAGCGGGAACTTGCCGCTGGCGCCGCAGCGGCAGTACAGGCTGTAAACAGAGGTGAGCCCATGGGCCACCGTCGCGCGGACCATCTTCTCCAGCGATTCCGTGCAGACCGCCAAATTGCGTTGCAAATGGAGCGGGCCCTGCTGCTCGGTGCTCATGGGTAGGCCTTCGTGCGCTTTTGGGCTGTTCTTACGCCGTCAAAATGCGTCCACAGCTCGGACAGGTGACCAGTTCCTTGGCCAATAGCGCCATATTGTGGACCTGGGCTGGAATTTTCATGAAGCACGCGGAGCAGATTCCGCGGTCCACGGTGGCGATCGCCTGGCCGCGTCCAGCGGCGATGCGGTCGTAGATGATCAATTCTTTGTCGGGCAGATCCTTGGCCAGTTCGGTGCGTTCGGTGGCGAGCTTGTCAAACTGGGCCTTGAGCTCCGCGACCATTGAGTCGACTTTGGCGGTCTCGGTGGCCAGCACTTTTTCAGCTTCCACCAGCGCCGCCTGGTTGTTTTCGACGTCCTTTTGCTTGGCGTCAACCTGCTCAAGCAGTTCCAGCGCCTTGCCTTCGTTCTCTTTGTTCCAGATGCGCTGCGCGTCCATCTGGCGTTTGACTGTTTCGAATTCCTTGCTCGTTCTCAGCACGTTCATCTGGCCGGAATAACGTTTCAGCGCTTCTTCCCCGGCCTTGATTTCCAGTTCGATCGATTCGGCGTCGAGTTTCAGGCGGCTGATTTCGGTTTTGGCGCGGTCGATGGTGCCTTTGAGTGTTTTGGGGAGGACCTGCTTGTCCAACAGTTCGCGGGGGAGACGATCCATGTCTTTCTTTATCATCTGAAGCTGGATGTCGATTTTGTTGAGTGATTTCAGACGATCGATGATTTCTTTCATGTTTCCTCACGCCGCAACCTGTTCGGTCCTGCACTTAACGCTTATAGCGGTCGGGAGCACCGGGTTCAATTACAAATGCACGCGCCCCGCAGGCGCGCAGGCTCTGTGTCAGTTTTGGCGCTTTCCAAACAACAAATGGGATCGGGGATCGGGCATCTGGCATCGGTCAGTTCGCTAGCACGCCGTACGACGACGTGCTTTCGCTTCGATTGAGCTTTACGGACACGCCTTCCGAAAAGCAGATGCCCGATGCCTGATCCCCGATGCCATCAGTTATCTTTGGCGCGGGCGTCGTGCCCTCGGGGACAATAAACCACTAAACAATGCGGAATGTCAAGACGGTGATGTCGTCGTGCTGTTCGGCCTTGCCCTTGTGATCGTCAAGCGCTTTGGAGAGCAGGCGAACGAATTCGTTGGAAGGCACCGTGGCGTACTTCATGGTGAAGGCGTCGAGTGCTTCGTCGCCCCATTCTTCGCGTTCGGAGTTCATCGATTCAACCACGCCGTCGGTGTAGAGCACCACGCGGTCGCCCTTGAGCACGCGCACTTTCTGTTCGCGGACGGTGCGGTTGAAAACCGGGCCCTTGTCGAATCCCAGCGCGATGCCGTTGGGCCGCAGGTGTTCGATCGTGTTGCTCGCCGCGCGCCAGATGATCATCGGGTTGTGGCCGGCGGAGGCGATGGTCATTTCGCGCGTGCGAAGATTCATGATCGCGTACATGCAGGTCACGAACATGCCGCGCTTGATGTCGCGGGCGACGTGGTAATTGGTGCGCGAGAGCACGTCCGACGCGGAGAGATTGTTCACCGCCATCATGCGGATGACCGTGCGCGTCTGACCCATCACCATGCTGCCGGGGATGCCCTTGCCGGACACGTCGGCGACCACAAACGCGAGATGTTCGGCATCGCCGACGGGGATGAAATCGTAGTAGTCGCCGCCGACTTCCTTGGCGCAGTTGTAGAGCGTATCGATGTCGAACCCGGGCAGTTCCGGTCGCTTCTTGGGCAGCAACTGCGCGTGGATCGCCTGAGCCGTGTTCAATTCGCTGGTCAGCCGCTCGCTTTCGCGTTCCAGTTCGCGGGCGTCGCGGAGACTGCGTGTCATGCGATTGAAGGCCATCGCCAGCAGGCCGATTTCGTCGTGCGTTTCGTTGGGAACTTCGCTCTCGTGTTCCAGGTCGCCTTCGGAGACGATCTTGATGTCTTCAACCAGCCCGGTGATCGGCTGGGCGATGCGCATACCCAGCGCCAGCGAGAAGCCGACGCCCGCCAGCACAAAGACGATGCCGACCAGCAGCAGGTTGCGCGTGAGTTTTCCCACTTCGTTGTCGATGGCTTCGGCGGAGAGGATGATGTCGGCGGAGGCGTACATCTTTCCGCCCGTCGATTCCACCAGCGGCAGACGGAAGTAAAGGCACGGCTTGCCGCCGTAGTCGCGGTGGAAGACCAGCACCTTGGAATTGCTCTCCGGCAGGTTGATGTCGTTGGCCGGCGTGCCGGGACTGAAATTGTCGATCTTCGTTGCGCTGACCAGCACCGTGGTCGGATTCTCAGTCGCTTCATTCGAGGCGAAAATGGCGAGGTCGACGATGCGCGAATCGGCGTCCTTGATCTCCTTCAGATGCTTCAGGTCGTCTTCCTTATTCTTGCTTTTGTTGAACGTCTCCAGGTTATCCAGATTGAACTTCGCGCCGTCGCCGCGCACATCATTGATCACGCGCCGGCCGAAGGCCTGCAGGATCAGCACGTCCTGGTACCCGGAGCGCGAAATCTCGTCGATCATATGGCTGCGCAAATCGCGGATCGAAAACAAGCCGAACAAAAACGTCACCAGGCACATCGCCAGCACGGTAAAGATCGAGAACTTCATCGCCAGCGACATGCCGCGCCGGCGCAGCGAGCCGATGTGGTCGGCGGCGCGCGGCCCATGTTTCTGCTGGTCGTCGCCGGATTCGGTCTGCGCCTTTTGCAACAGTCCGCTGCCGCGACGCGTGCCTTTCGAAGACTTCTTGGGCGGTCGCAGCGGTTGCTGTTCGGGATCGGGTTCCGGATCGGGCGCGGGCGGCGGTGGCGGAGTTTTGGGCGGCGGCGGTTTGGGCGGACGCGGCGGTGTTGAAGCCGCGGGGCGCGCGGGCGTCTGCTTCGTCGCCGGGGGCTTCGCCGGCGTCGGCGCTCCTGTTTTGGAGGATTTCGTTGTTCGACGCGGTAAGGCCACGATAGACGCGCTTTGCTCCGGGACATGGACACCAAACTTTATACTATCATGAAGTATGGTATGTTTCTCAGTCGGGTGCAAGAGGCAGAATCTCCGTGTAGGATAAATCGTGCATCGTAAATCACTTATAAGGATGTGATCCCATGAAGACCGCGCGCGATTGGAAGGATTATTACATCGCTGAACGCCAGTCGCTTGGCCGGGCCGGCCTGGAGCGCCTGCTGCGGCGCGCTCCGCGGGCCAATTGGCCCACGCACGGCGCGCTCATTTTTCCACACACCAGGCTCGTCGACTCTGGGGAATTGATCGCCGCTGCCGCGCTGGCCGCCGTCCGTTCGCGCCGCGACACGATTGTGATGCTTGGTGTGCTGCATGGCGCTCGCGCGCAGGATCGCGAACGCGTCCAACGGGCGAAGTCCGGCGACGCCGATTGCCTGCGGCAATTCCGGCGCGTGCACGGACCCGGCGTTGCGGACGATCAACAACTCTGGACCGATGAGTTTTCGCTCGATTCTTTCATGGAGTTGGTCGCCGTCGCCGCAGATATGGAAGGCATTCCCTCACCCCGCTTGATCGCGCGGTACCCCTTCTTAGTAGGCGAGAACCCCGCGGATCTGCCCGGACTCTCGGAATTAACGTCCCTGATACAGTCCGGTGCGGGACTGGTGGCGACAGCCGATCCCGTGCATTACGGCGTTGAATACGGCACCGATTCAACCTTGGCGCGCACGAGCCCGGAAGCGTTTGCCTTCGCAACGCAATCCATCGAAGCAGAGTTCGCGCATTTGGCGCGCGGCGATTTCAAGAGGTTCCTCGAACACTGCGCGGCGGCGCGTTCCGACTTTCGCTATTCCGGTCCGGTGCTCGCGCACTTGCTCGGCTGTCCGCGCGCGTTGCAGATCACTATTCGCGAACTGCGGCTGGTCGACTACACGGATACGCAACCGTCGTGGGTAGCCGGAGCGCTGACGGAAGTGGTCTGCACGTGACCGGTAGATCTGCATACCTTTGTGCCCAAAGGCACAAAGGTTTCACACGCACAACACATCCTGCAGTCCGTTGATAAACCCACGAATAGACCTTTTTCAACAAGCCGGACACGGAACTTTACATCACTGGCTTGAAGATTAGTATTCTCCCGACCCTTTTTGGAGATGTTGGCCCGAAATGCCTGACCACTCAAGCAATCCCGTTCCTGCGCCTGTTCCTTTAGGCTCGTTGAACCCCAATATTCCGCCGCCGCTGCCGAGCAAACCCCTGAAGGCCTGGCCGGAACGCACCGGACTCAAGCCGACGAGCAGGCCGCAGAGCTACACCGCGACGTTCGCCGAAATTCTCCAACCGACTCCGGACGTGCGATTGTTCCGGCTGACGCTGGATGGCTACTCGGAAAGCATGCCGTTTCTGGCCGGTCAGTTCATTCAATTGATCTGCCCCGTGCCCGACAAGAACAATCCGGGCACGAAGAAAAAGATCATCCGCTCCTACTCCATCGCTTCGCCGCCGGAAGAGAAGCGCTTCATGGAATTCTGCATCAAGCTGGTGATGGAAGGCGCGTTCACCCCGACGCTGTGGGACATGCGCGAAGGCGACAAGATCGAACTGCGCGGGCCCTATGGCAAGTTCGTGGCCGAAGAACCCGTCGAGCATGATTTGGTAATCATCGCCGCGGGCACCGGCATCGCGCCGTTCTGGGGCATGATCTACCACCTGCTGAAGTCCGGTGCGAAGCGCGACATCGTGCTGCTCTTCGGCGTGCGCTACGAAGAAGATCTGCTCTACGTCAACGAATTCAAGAAACTCGCCGCCGAGCATCCGAACTTCCGCCCGGTCTTCACGCTCTCGCGCCCCCGCAAGCCCGCGGAATGGTGGGGCGAAACCGGCTACGTCCAGTCGCACCTCGAAAAATACGTCCGCGACCCCAAGAACTCCAAAGCCTTCATCTGTGGACTGACGCCGATGATCGAACAATGCCAGGCGCAGCTGGAGAAGATGGGCGTGACGAAGGATCGGATTCATTACGAGCGGTACGATTAGTGGGTAAAGGGACTGAGTATTAGTAGTGAGCGGTAGGCTGGTTATTTGAAAGTTGAATTATTTACTGGAGACACTGATATGGCGATGAAAGAAACGGTTGGATCGATTCGTGCCTATTTTATTCTGGCGGGAGTGTTGTCGCTGCTGGTGAGTGCTATGCCCTTGATAAAATCGGGAGTGCCGTTGTTCACGGCATTAGGCTACGTTCAAGCGGCCTTGGCACTGGCGTTTATTATAGTCGGCGTGCAAATGCAGAAGCTACTGGAAGACTCGCCTGGAGTCGTGAAGGCCGTAGTCTTCGCCAACGTGCTGCTGGTGATTGGACTTTATGGCCTGATGACTCAATTCCTAACCGCCGAACAGATGGGCGCTCAATTGTGGCGCGTCGTTATCGGCGTGGCGATCGGTGCATACTTGCTGACCAATGCTTCGCGGCTATCTAAAGAATTGCAGGAAAAGAAGGCCGCGGAGTTGGTTGTGGAGAATCCGCCGTCAACAGGCGTGTAAACCGCTTCAATGCAAAACCCGTCTGACATGCCCACATTTCAGTGTGGTGCTCTGTGTCCCTGCGTACCTTGACCCCATCCCGACCATCCACTACCGTGTCAATTACCACATCTTTCATTCACCTCCCGGAGAACTCAACAAAATGAGCAGTCCTGTACGTTGCGCCGTGATCGGGCTGGGCATGGGGTCGCATCATCTCGAGGGCTACCTTGCCACGCCTGAAGCAAAAGTGGTCGCCATCGCCGATGCCGATGCCAAGCGCCTGGAAAAGTACGCGGATAAAGTGGGCCGCGAGAATTGCTACACCGACTACAAGGAGATGCTCAAAAAAGCCAAGCCCGACCTGGTCAGCGTCGCGCTTCCGAATTTTCTCCACGCGCCGGTCAGCATTGACGCGCTGAAAGCCGGCGCGCATGTCCTGTGCGAAAAGCCGATGGCGCTCAATGTCGCGCAGGCGCGCAAGATGATCGACGTCGCGCACAAAGCCAAGCGCAAGCTAGGCATCAATCTCTCCTACCGCTTCACGCCGCCGGCACGCGCGTTGAAAGAGATGGCCGACGACGGATTCTGCGGCAAGGTTTATCACGGCTTCACCTGCTGGACGCGGCGCGACGGCTTCCCCGGTTTCGGATCGTGGTTCGGGCAGAAGAAATTGTCCGGCGGCGGCCCGCTGATCGATCTCGGCGTTCATCGTATCGACATGGCGATGTGGCTGATGGGCAATCCGCAGCCGGAAACCGTGAGCGGCACCGCGCACCACCAGATCGGAGTGCCCCGCGCGAAGGCTCAAGGCAAGCTCTACGACTGCGAAGACCTCGCGGCGGGCTTCATCCGCTTTAAAAACGGCGCATCGCTGCTCTTCGAGATTTCGTGGGGCAATCATCAGAAGGATCCCGAACGGATGAGCACCACCGTGATCGGCACGAAGGGCACGCTGATTCACCGCAACGAGGGCGGCGGCTACAACTTCGTCGGCGAATACCACTCGAACATCGGCAAACACAAAGTCGACGGCAAAGTCGCGTTCGCCGACAGCAGCATCCGCAACGCGTACGGCAGCATGGTCCAATCGATCCTCGACAACACGCGCCCCATCGCCGACGGCGAAGACGGCATCCGCATTCAGCAGGTGCTCGACGGGTTGTACAAGAGCGCGCAGATTGGGAAGGAAGTGAAGGTCGGGTAGGACGGGAACGGAGTCATTTTCCATTTTCCATCGGTCATTTTTGATTTTCCATTTACGGAGTGCGAGGGACGTGCTGAAAACCTTGCACGGCAGCTTCGGCAATAGAAAATCGAAAATGAGAAATTGAAAATGGAAAATGACTGTTCAGCGCTGCAGCGCACTTCGTCCAAATCGCGGGAAACTTGCAAACCGCATTTTCAACGGGTATAGTCTCAGCGTCCCGGTTGAGGCTTCGTATGTTTGCCACGTTCCATCATCTGCACCATCATTTCCACCGCCATCCTATTGCGCGTTGACGCACCGGCTGTTTCTCACACAATCCACGCGCGCGAAAACGATTCCTTCATTTTAAAGGCAGGGAGTACTTGATGAGTGCTGTGATTCCAATTGTGAGGGCAGGCACGGCTATGGCCGTCAAGCAGATGGCCAAGCTGTCGGGACGGCTGAGCGCCATGGAGCGGCTCGACAGCGCTGAATACCGCAAGCGCGTCAAGCAGGTCTTCGGCAAGGTGCTCACGCCCGAGCAGGTGGTTGCGCGCATACTTGAGGACGTTCGCAACGACGGTGATGCGGCGCTGGTTTCGTACACGAACAAGATTGACGGCGTGAAGCTTTCTCCCAAATCGCTGCGCATCTCGGATGCCGAGCGGCGCGCGGGTTTCCGACGAACGGCGCCGGCTGTGCGCGCGGCGTTGGAACTGGCGGCCGAACGGATCGCCGATTACCAGACGCGTCTTCTGCCGAAGGATGTTCCAGCACAGGCGGCGAAAGGCGGGCCTCCGGGCGTGAAGTCCGGGCTGCGCTGGTCGCCGCTCAGCCGCATCGGCGCGTACATTCCCGGCGGCACGGCGGCGTATCCGTCGAGCGTCCTGATGAACATCGTCCCTGCGCTGGTCGCCGGCGTGAAGGAAATCGCGGCGATCACGCCCTGCGGCCGCGACGGCGCGGTCAGCGACGGCGTGCTCTGCGCCTGCGAAATTCTGGGCGTGAAAGAAATCTACCGGCTCGGCGGCGCGCAGGCCATCGGTGCGCTGGCGTATGGCACGAAGTCCATCGCGCCGGTCGACAAGATTGTCGGTCCGGGAAATCTCTTCGTGATGCTGGCCAAGCGCGCGGTCTTTGGCCACGTCGACATCGACATGCTCGCCGGACCCAGCGAAGTGCTGGTGATCGCCGATAAGACCGCCAACCCCGAATACGTCGCGGCCGATCTGCTTGCGCAAGCCGAACACGATGGCCTGGCCTCCTGCGTGCTGCTGACCGACAGCCTGATGCTCGCCAACGCCGTCGCGTCCGAATTGCGCACGCAGCTCAGCGACCTGCCGCGTAAATCGATCGCGGAAGCGGCGCTCAAGAACTGGGGGCTGATCGTTGTCACGAAGAACATCGAACAGGCAGTGGCCTTAAGCAACCAGCTCGCGCCGGAGCATCTGGAACTGCTCACGCGTTCGACGCGGTCGTTGATTCCCAAGCTGAATTCTGCCGGCGCGATTTTCGTCGGGCCGTACGCCACCGAACCGCTGGGCGACTACATTGCCGGCCCCAGCCACACCCTGCCAACGGGCGCAACCGCGCGCGCGTTCTCGGGCTTGAGCGTCTTCACGTTCTTGCGGCGCACGAGCATCATCGAGGCCGACGCAGCGGGATTGAGCGCGTTGGCGGAGCCGATTTCAGTTCTCGCCGCCGCGGAAGGCTTGGAAGCTCATCGGAGAGCCGTGATCAGGCGACTGCAGGCGAAGTAATCGCTTGCAGGTCTAACGCATTGATCCCGGACGACTCGGAGATGAGCCATGGAATTTGAGATTCAGGAGATGCAGCTCAACGACTACACTGATGTAGTGGAATTCTGGAAAAAGCAAAGCGGGGTGGGGTTGAACGAAAGCGATTCGCGCGAACAGATTGCTCAATTTCTGGGGCGAAATCCAGGCCTCAGCCGTGTTGTGCGCGAAAAAGGGCGGGTCATTGCAGCAGTTTTGTGTGGGCATGATGGACGGCGCGGATTTCTGCACCATCTCGCTGTCGACCCTGAATACCGCCAGCGGGGCATCGGGCGTCAGCTCGTTGCCGCGTGTCTAAGCGACTTGAGCACGCAACGGATTATCAAGTGCAACATCTGGGTGTACGCGGATAACGAAGAGGGGAAGAAGTTCTGGCGCTCCACCGGTTTCGCGGCGCGCATGGATTTGCAGATACTGCAGAGAAATACGGATCAAAAGGCGAGCTAATCATGTTAAAAGTCCGACCCAACGTCGAAGCGATGGCCCCTTACGTTCCGGGCGAGCAGCCCGCGCCGGGAACCAAGGTCATCAAGCTGAACACCAACGAAAATCCGTACCCGCCGTCGCCCACGGTGGTGCCGGCGATTCAGTCGGAGATGGGGAAGGACGGCGACCGGCTCCGGTTGTACTCCGATCCCAAGGCGCTCGCTTTGCGCCAGGCCGCGGCGGATGTCTTTGGATTTTCCATCGATCAGGTCCTGCACGGCAACGGCTCCGACGAACTGCTGGCGATGCTCTGCCGCGCGTTCGCCGGGGAAGGCGATTTCATTGCCTATCCGTACCCGACATACGTGCTCTACGAAACGCTCGCGCACGCGCAGGGCGCGAAAATCGAGATGGCGGATTTCAACCGCCGCTTCGAACTGCCCGAAGCGCTTTCAAAAACGCGCGCAAAGCTGGTCTTTCTCGCGTCGCCGAATTCGCCTTCGGGCACGGTGTACACGGCCGAGCAGATCAAGAAGCTCGCGGCGGCGCTGCCCAATAGTTTGATTGTGATCGACGAGGCGTACGCGGAGTTCGCGGACTTCAACAATCTCTCGCTGGCCGGATCGATTGAGAACGTCGTCGTCATGCGCACGTTTTCGAAGAGTCACAGTCTCGCCGGGATGCGCCTGGGACTACTCTTCGGGGACAAGCGGATCATCAGCGAACTGTGGAAAGTGAAGGACAGCTACAATCTCGACCGCCTGGCCATTGTCGCCGGTGCGGCCGCGTTGCGCGATACGGCGTGGACGGCCGAGAATGCCAAGCGCGTCCGGGCGACGCGGACGAGGCTGGCGGCGGCGCTCACGAAGCTGGGGCTGGACGTGGTGCCCAGCCAGGCCAATTTCCTCTTCGCGCGTATGAAAAACGCCGAACAGGCCTCCGGCGCGTATAAATTCCTCAAAGAAAAAGGCATTCTGATCCGATACTTCTCGGCAAGGTTGCTCGACGATGGCATCCGCGTCACTGTGGGCACCGACGCCGAAATCGACGCGTTCCTCGCGACATTAACAGAATACTTGAAGCGTTAGGGGGTCCCGGTCGTGGCCAAGAAGACGTCGAAAACCAATTCGAAGCAGCGCAGCGCGTCGATTTCACGCGCGACGAAAGAGACGCAGATCGCGCTCAGCGTCAATCTTGACGGCACGGGCGTCAGCGAGATCGCGACCGGCGTCGGCTTTTTCGATCACATGCTCACGGCGCTTTCGAAGCACTCCGCCATCGACCTGACCGTCAAAGTGACCGGCGACACGTACATCGACGACCATCACACCGTCGAAGACACCGGCATTGTCCTCGGCAGCGCGGTCCTGCAGGCGCTGGGCACCAAGGCCGGCATCCGTCGCTTCGGTTTTGCCAGCGTGCCTCTCGATGAAGCGCTCTCGCAGTGCACCGTGGACCTCGCTGGCCGTGCGTCCTTCACCTTCACGGGCGCAGAACGTTTAGGAAAAGGCAAAGTCGGCACGTTCGACGTCGAACTAATGGAAGATTTTCTCGGCGCGTTCTGCGCTTCGAGCAATACCACACTCCACGCCGAAATCCGCGCCGGCCGCAACCGCCATCACATGATCGAAGCGACATTCAAAGCTTTCGCGCGCGCCCTGCGCGAAGCGGTGGAATTCGACCCGCGGATCAGTGACGTGCCTTCGACTAAAGGCGTGCTGTAATTCTTATATCTCACGCAAAGCCGCAAAGACGCAAAGAAAAGCACGAATTTGTGTGGCACCGGAGAACTGGGGGACGCATTTCCCAAGCCCTGGAACCGTTCAATCTGTTGCCGTTGCTGTTCTTTGCGGCTTCGCGGCTTTGCGTGAGATAAAAACGCTAGGCCCCCGTGGCGAGAGCCAGCGCAATCCGACATCCCTGCAAATACGACTTGATTACCAGCTTCTCATCCACCGTGTGAACGTCCTGCTGGCCGGCGCCGAGCGTTACTGTGGGCATGCCGCGGACGCTCATCCAGTTGGCGTCGAGGCCGCCGTTGGCGACGCAGATTTCGGGCTTCAGGCCGGCGGCGGTGATGGCGCGGGCGGCTTCGACGACGCTCGGATTGTTTTCCGGAAGCTTGAACGATTCGTAGTGAAGCTCCGAATGGATCTGAACGCTGCCTTTGCGGCCTTCGGCACTGCGCACACCTTTCACGGCGCGCTCAAAGGCGCCGATGATCGCGTCGTTGATTTTCTTGCGGAAGACGCGGTCGTGGCTGCGAGCTTCGGCGCGGAGCGTCACCAGCGGCGTGACGACGTTGGTGGCATCACCGCCATTGATCACGCCGACGTTGCTGGTGCCGCGCTTGCCGTTTTTCACGACCAGGCCGTGCCAGCCGTTGATCTGCAGGTCGGCTATGGCGACGGCGGCGATGGCAATCGCGCTTACGCCGAGTTCCGGATGCACGCCGGCGTGGCTGGCGACGCCGTTGACGGTGATCTGCATGCGGTACGCGCCGGTCGCTCCGATGATGACCTTGTTGGCGGCGCCGCCGTCCCAGTTGAAGCAGAGCTTCGGATTTTTCAATAGCGCGACGTCGGCGTTGCGCGCACCGTAGAGGCCGACTTCCTCCTGCACGGCCCACATGATTGTCAGCGGAGGGTGGGGGAGTTTGCGGCGCAGGATTTCAAGTACGGCGTTGAGCGTCACCGCGCAGCCGGAACGGTTGTCGCCGCCCAGGCCGCTGGCCGGATTGCCGCTCTTGATCACTTCGCCGTCGCGGACCGGTTTGGTTCCGGCGCACAGTGGCACGGTATCGAGGTGCGACATGAGCAAGCGGCGCGGCGCGTCGATCGTGCCGGGAAGCGTGCAGATCAGATTACCATGCACGCCGCCGAGCGGGCTGCGCTTGTGGGCGCTGTCGGTACGAATCGCGCTGGCCGGCACGCCCGCCGCGCGCAGTTGCTTGGTGATGTAGGCGGCGATGCGGTCCTCGTGACCGGAGAGACCGTCGATCGGTAACATCTCCATGATCAGTTTCATCGCGCGGGTTTCGTCGATGGTCGGAGTGCCTGATGTATTGGGAGTCGTAGGCGTGGCAGTGCGGACCGATGCTTTCATGCGAAGCTCCTGAGTGTGGTGATCGGGACACTATACCGATCGCGATGGATTTTTGTAGTCCGGGCGGCCCGCTCGGAGAAATTGCTTTGTTGCGTTGCCCGGTGGGCTAGAATGCGCCTATGAAATGGATCGCTGTATCGATTCTCGCTCTGCTGGCCGTGAGTCTTCGTGCGGAGAGCGTTCCGCCGGACAGGGCTGACAAGCCGGTCGGTCCACTCGTGGAATTGACGCCCAATGAGGGCGCGGCTTTCACCGCCGTGTTGCTGGAGATGAAGGACGGCGTGCTCGAGCTCCAAAGTCCGTCCGGCGAGATTCGGCAGGAGAAAACGTCGGCGTTCAAGAGCCTGCGTTTCGTTCCGCCGCCCGCGCCGCCACCCCCGCCACCTCCGAAAGTCACAGCGACTGCGACATCCACCGCCACGGCTACAGCTACCGGGACTGGCACTGGCACGTCGACGTCCAAAGACGTCACGGACAACAAGCGCCGCGAAGATCACAAACGTTTCATGGAGCTGATGAAGAAGTGGCGCACGACAAAATTATCACCCGCCGAACAGGCGGAGCTCAACGATCTTCCGGACAAGCTCCCGGCTGTCCGCGCCGTGGGCGGGCTGGTTTTCATCAAGCAGATGATGAACGCCGAAGAAGATACCAAAGCCGCCGCGGCCAGCGGGAAGCTCAACGAGTACATCAACAAAGCGCGCACGCAGCTCAAGGATTCCACCTTGGAATTGGAAGTCCGCGTCCAGGTGCTGCGCCTGGCCTACGCCTACCGCCAGCAGAATGTGACCTTGGTAAAAATGATCGAGCAACTGGAAAAGGACATCAGTTTCATCAGCAAAGAACCGCTGCGCAACACCGCGCACGATAAGCTGCAGAATTTTATGGACCTGTGGTTCATGCTGAATGGGGAGCGAGCACCGAAGTTCTGAACAGAGTCATTGGTCATTGGTCATTGGGCATCGGTTATTTGTCATTTTTCATTTACGAAGAGCGTTGCGGCAAATCAAATCGCCTGTTCGCCGATCCTCGTAAATGAAAAATGACCAATGCCCAATGATCAATGACTCTTTTAAACCGGTTGCTGCTGGGTGACGCAGTGAATCGCGCCGTAGCCGCCGACGAGATCGTTGCAGCGGATGCCGATCATTTTGCGGCCGGGGAAGAATTCGCCGAGCATGCCCAGCACCTTCTCGTCGTTGGCGTGGCCGAAGGTGGGTACGAGAACTGAACCGTTGCCGATGTAGAAATTGGCGTAGCTGGCCGGCAGCCGTTCTTCGGCCGGTCGGCCGCCGTGTACGGCGCCGCGGCAGACTTTTCCTGGCGTCGGCAGCTTGACGATTTCGAATTTTGAGCCGTCCTGGTCCTTGGCTGTCTGCAGCCGTTCGAAATTCTCATGCAACGCGCGGTAGTTGATATCTTCCGGATCGTCTTCGACCACCGTGACGATGGTCGTGGCGTTGACGAAGCGCGACAGGTCGTCGATGTGGCCGTCGGTGTCGTCGCCGGCGATGCCATCGCCCAGCCAGACGACGTGGCGCGCGGCGAGGTAATCGTCGATGCGGTCTTCGATCTGCTTGCGCGAAAGGGTGGGGTTGCGGTTGGGGTTGAGCAGCACGGATTCGGTGGTCAGCACCGTGCCCTTGCCGTTGACGTCGATCGATCCGCCTTCCAGAACCACGCGCGGACTGTAACACGGAAGCTTCAGGCGTTCGGCAATGCGTTCGGGGACGGCGTCGTCGTCCTCCCAAGGGGCGTACTTGCCGCCCCAGGAATTGAACTTCCAGTCGACGATGGCCGTGCGGCTCTGGTTGGGTTTCTCAGAGACGATAAAGATCGGCCCATGGTCGCGGGCCCAGGCGTCGTTGGTCGGGATGTGATAGAAGCGGATACAGTCCTTGGCGTCCAGTCCGGATTCTGTAAGCATAGTGCGGACAGCAGCTTCGCTTAATGCGTTACCGACACAAATGTGGACGTTTTCGTGCGGGCAGAGGCCCCGGACGATCTCGACGAAGACTGAGGGAATCGGTCCGAAGTTGCCTGTCCACGTGCGCGGATTGTGGGGCCACGAGAGCCACGTGCCTTCGTGCGGCTCCCATTCTGCGGGCATGCGGTAACCAGAACTCTTGGGGCTGTCGGCCACGGTGAAACCTTTCGCTTAATGTGTCGGAAATCATGGCGGCGATACACATTAAGTTCAAGGCGATTCTCGAAGGCTTAATGAATCGGGTAGTGGTGGTTTCTAACCAGGTAACGAATTCGTTACCGCCCGAGTTGACGAATTGATGAGCGGGATTCGGATTCTCTCGCACCATTGGGCGACTCTGGTTGTAATATAAGGTAGGTTCTAAGCGCGGCGTGCGCGCTGCGTCGTAGTAGTACGATGCATTTTGCATGCAGGACTCAGGCCGCGTGGCCTGAGTGCTCTGAGTGCTCTGAGTGTGAATCAAGTCTCGATGATGGAAGCACTTAAAACAATCTGCACAACACTTGGTGAAGTGGTGTCGACGTACTTGAGGCGGAGGTAGCAACGCCGTGGCGTGGTCGGACGCGGAACTGGTTCAAGAGACCCTGACGGGTGACCGCGACGCCTTTGGCAAGCTGGTCGACCGGCATCGTCGCACAATTTTCGCGCTTTGCCTGCAGCGGGGTCTGCAAGCCGCCGAGGCCGAGGACGTGACACAGGAGGTGTTCATCAAGGCGTACCGCGGTCTGGCGTCGCTCCAAACGCCCGACCACTTCGCGCGCTGGGTGTATGGTATCGCCGGTCACGTGGCAGCCGATGCCGCGCGAAGCCGCCGGAGGCATGCCGACGACGTACGTCTGGAGAGCGCCCCGGAAGTGGCCGACCCGCGGGAATCGTTCGTCAGTGAAGTGGCACTGCAAGACCGGGTCGACGTGATGCGCGCGTTGTCCGAGCTGCCGGAAGATCAGCGCACGGTTCTGACGTTGCGGTACTTGGAAGGCCTGAGCCCGAAGGAGATCGCGGAACGCCTAGGCGAACCGCGCGGCACCGTGCGCAGCCGCTTGCATCATGCGCTGGAGTATCTGCAGTCGGCGTTTGGGATGCGGCCGGCGGGGAAAGAGTAGGCAGTAGTTTTGAGTTGGGTTGCAGAAGGGGATTGAAAAAGGGAGAGTTCGAGCAGGTGGTGAGTGTTGTATTTCAAACGTAACTCAACACTCAAAACTAAGAACTCAAAACTGTTGGAGCAACATCTGTCGTGAGTAACAACGTGCCATCTGACCCCACTAGTCCGCTTCCACCGCCCAACGGCGGGTTGGACGTGATGACCTGTGAACAGGCGGCGCGGCAGATGGAGCGGTTGATCGAGGACGGGGAACTCAAGGATATTGAGCGGGCGCTGCTGTTTACGCACATTCGCGTCTGCGCTAGCTGCAAGGCGGATCTGCAGCGGCACCGCCAGTTGGAAGTGCGCCTGAAGGAAACGTTTGCGCCCATCGACACACGGCCGGACTTCAACCAGCGCGTGATGGCCGCGCTGCCGAACATGGACTACAAGCCGAAGATCGAGCAGATGCCGTCGGCCGCGGGAGAGAACGTGGGCCGGCGGACGTCGAAGTTCGAGCGGGTGACGTCGCGGCTGCCGAAGTTGCGCTGGGCGTACCGCTGGCGGACGGTCATCGGCGTGGCGGCGTGCATTGGTCTCGGGTTGCTGGGCGTGGCGTTCCGAATGGGCTTCCGACTGGGTCAGCGCGACGCGGATCAGGCGCCGCTGGTCGTGGAGTTGTCGGGCAAGGCGCACGTCCGTGAAGGCGACAAGAAAATCAACACGCTGGCCAACGAGCGTCTGCTCGCGCCGGGCGATGTGTTGAGCGCGGATATTCCGAATTCCGATTTTGAATGCTGGTTGAATTTTGGCGACGCGCACCTGGCACGCGTCAGCTTGAGCAACGGCGCTGAGCTGGCGGCGGACAACCGCCACGTCTACACGCTTCGTTCAGGCTCTGCGCATTTCGATGTTCAAAAAAATCGGCCGAAAGGCCCCGACGAACTGTTTGAAGTGCGGATCGCCGACAGCGGTATCGTCCGCGTGCGCGGCACGGTCTTCGACATCAAGAATGCCGGAACCAGCGAAGCCGTGGTGCAGGTCCAGGAAGGCCACGTGGAAGTGCAGTGCGGTGCGGCGGTGAACCAACTCCGCGACGGTGAACAGATCGCGCTGGGGCCGGGTGGTTTCAACGGCACGGTCGCGCTGACTTCCCTGCCTCCCGTGAAAGTGCCGGTTTCGCCGGGCGGCCGGACTCTGCCCGTGCCTCCTCCGCCGTTGCTGACTGTGCCGCCCGCGGTTCCCGACACGGTTTTTGATTGGGAGCGGAGCGTCGGGCCGCTGTCGCTTTCCGGTCTGACACTGGCGGAAGGACTCGATGCGCTGGCCGCGAAGATCAACAGCCCGCGCGCGATCACCGAACTGGCGCAGCTGGCGCGCGGACCGCTGATCGCTCGCGACAACAGATTGACCTTTTCCGTGCGCCACGCGATGCCCGTGCGATCCGTGCTGGCGTGGATGGCTCGCGATGTCAGCGCGCGTTTCGAAGTCGACCAGGACGGCCAGGGCCGTCTGCGCCTCGCCGCGCCGGAAGAACTTCCCGGCCCGCCGGAGAGCGGCGCGATTCCTTCGGAATACCGCGCGGCGCTGGAAAGTCCGTGGGAGCGTAACGGACGTGCCGGCGCGCGGATCTCAGTGACCACGGCGCTCGACGAAGTTGCACGGGCTTGTTCGCTGACCATCATTTCCGATCACGTCGAGGCAGCCATGCCGCTGGATAATCCCGCCCGGCCGGCTCACTTTCAAAACGGCGCGCGGCGGCTCGATGCAATTCTGAGCGCGGCTCATCTCTGCGCCGCGTGGTACGACAATGTCCTGTACGTTGCGCCCGCGCCGCGGCTGGAGGCGCTGACGACGCTCGATCGCCGCAGCACCCCGGTCTCGGTGCTGGTGGGGTTGCCGCAATCGCCAACGTGGAGCAAGAATTTGTTGTGGATGCTCAACCTGCGATCGGCGATGCCCGCGCAGTTGCCGCGCTCGCTGGGGATGCCGCCGAGCGCCGAACTTCCCGGCTACTGGGATGTCGATCCGATGCTCACGGGCCGCGCGGCCTTTGCGGGAACATGGGTGGCCGACTCCAACGACGGGCCCATTCTCCATTACCGCGCCGGAATTTTCGGCGACGCTTACGTCACCGCGCTGCTCAATGAAATCGAACGCGGCAGCCAGCAGGTGCGGGGCGCCAGTGGGCTGACGAATATGCTGCAGTCGGTGGCGATCCGCGACACCAACCAACTCATTGAACTGGCCAAACCGTTCGTGCCGGTGGAATCACGGCTGAAAAATCTGGCGTTCAATCATCAGGCCCTGGCTGTCCGCAATCTGTCGCTGGGCCGTGCGCTGGAATGGGGCGCATGGATGCAGGGCTGCGGCATCCGACCCAGCACCAACGGGCTGGTGATCGACGATGCGGCGCAGTGCTACGGCGCCCCATCGCTACAGGTGCTGCCGCTCACGCCAAGCGCCGAACACAGCGCCGAACTGGCCGCGAAGTTGCCCGAAACCTTCGCGCGCCTGCTGCCACAGCTCTATCCAGTCTCCTTCGCCACTGTGGAGATGAAGACCGTCGCCGGGCGCCTGGTGTTCGTGGGTGACAAGCGACAGCTGCAGCTGGCGCAGGAATTGTTCCAGGCCTTCGACCAGGAATTGGGCGTGGCTCCGGCCGCGGAGAATGGCGAACGAAAGCTTGATTTGCAAACCTGGGTGCCGGCGTCGCGTCGCAATCTCGAGAAGAATCTGGCCGAGCCGTTTAAAGGCGATGGCAGCGGCGCGGTCTCGGGGACGTTCGCGGGTCTGCTGCGGCAGTCGGGCATCGGCACGCAACTGCGCTACACGGTGCTTGTAGATCTGGCGGGCATGCAGCAGAACCACAGCAAGCCCATCGCGGCGCTGGATGTCTCGCAGTTTTCGATCGGCCAGTATCTCGACGCGCTGGCGCGCGCCGCGGAGCTGAAGGTCGTGCTCGAAGGCGATATCATTCTGCTCACGCCGGCGAAGTAGCAATTCCCAAACCCGCGTCATCTCAGCGCAGCAGCCAAAGACTCCGCCCGGGGTCGTTGTCTTTTATTCACGGCCGGACTAGAATTGGTCTCACGTTCGAAAAACCGTGAAAAACCGAAGGGACCGCAATGAGCGACAAGCAAGCGCAGGTGATCGACGTGATAGCCAAAGTTTCGAAGAAAGACCGGACACTGATCAAGCCGGAATCTGAATTGCTGGCGGATCTGGGCATTGATTCTCCAAAAGGGTTGCAATTATTGATGGACCTGGAGGAACAATTCAAGGTCGAGATAGGCGACGAGGATGCGGCGAAAATGGTGACGGTGAATGATCTTGTCACGTTTATCAGCGCGCACAGTTGAAGCATCCGCCGCAAGGCACGTCAAATTAGCTGTGATCGAGAGTGCCGGTAGCGAAATTAAAAATAATGTGCGTGCAGCCTAATAAAGCTCAGACTGGCGCGTTTTAAGCGTTAGGGGCTGATCCAAAGCCACGGGGCAAGCATGGTTCGCGACGAGGCTTGGGCGGAATGGATTAACTCCACCATTTCGCGTTTCGAAGAACCGTTGCTGCTGTATGCCCTCCGCATGACCGGACACACCGAGGAAGCGCAGGATGTGGTGCAGGAAACTTTCCTGAGGCTGTGCGCTCAGGATCGCGCCACGATCGAAGGTCATCTGAATGTCTGGCTGTTCAGCGTCTGCCGCAATTACGCGTTGGAGCTACGGCGAAAACAATCGCGAATGACATCCATGAACAAATCCCCCGAAGACATTCCCTCGCCAGCGGAACCCAACCTGCAGGAAGCGGTGCTGGAACGGCAGGAGTCGGTCTCCCAGGTGCTGAAGGAGCTGGCGACGCTGCCGGTCAATCAGCAGGAGGTGATCCGCTTGAAGTTTCAGCACGGACTGTCGTATCGCGAAATCAGTGACGTCACCAAGCTCACTGTCACCAATGTCGGTTTTCTGATCCATGTCGGATTGAAAAAGATCCGCGAACGTCTGGTCGGGCAGTCTCAGGAACTGGGCACGCAAAAGTAGGAACGGTTTTCCCATGGCTACTCCGATTTCCGAAGACGATCCGCGCATTACCGCCTACGCATTGGGCGAAATGAACGGCGTTGAGCGAGACGAATTCGAAGCGGAGTTGCAGCGTAACCCGGCGCTGCAGCGCGAAGTGGCAGACATCCAGGCCGCTGGTGCAATGTTGAGCGCCGAGCTGAAGCAGGAAAAACCGTTGCGTCTGGCGTCGCACCGTCGCACCGTGATCGACGCAGAAGTGAAAAAAGCCGTGGCGATTGATTTGACGCCGTCGGCGCGTTTCCGGCTGAGCCTGCGCTGGAGACCGCTGCATAAAGTGGGCGCGGCGGCAGCGGTGATGCTCTGCGCCGCGATGCTCTGGATCGCCTCCGCACGTTCGCAGGAAAACAAACGCGTCGCCGAGGCTCACGCACTGATCCGCCGCCTGCACGAAGCCATCGGGCGCTATGTTGCAGACCATCATCAGCTTCCGCCCGACACGGGTTTTGGACTCGCGCCGGACAGTGTAGCTCAGGGCGCCGGCAAAACGTACGATGCCGGCTCGCTCTGGCGCTGCCTGAGCAAACAAACGCAGGAGAACGGAAAAACCTTTGGGCCGTACATTCAATTCAGCGCGTCGGAACTGACTGCGTACCAGGATCCGGTCAAAGGTGCGAGCTTTTACGTCGCCGATCCGTGGGGCACGCCCATCGGCTACGTGGGGGACGCGCGGCGCGTCGTACACAACCCCGGTTCGTTCGATCTTTTCTCTGCCGGACCGGACCGCCTGACGGGCGTCGGCAACGCTCCTTCGCCGGTCAATCTCGCTTACGATGGACTCGACAACAACGGCGACGGAATTGTCGACAACGCGGATGAATTGGGCGCGGCGCGCATGAATGGCGCCATGACCGTAGCCTGTAACGAAGCCCGCACGACCAATGCCCACCTCGACGACGTGAATAACTGGGATCAGTAAGGCCGCATTCGTCTGAAGAACGAACCGTTATTTCACTGGCAGCAATACGCGAAACGTGGATCCGCGGCCCGGCAGACTGTCAACCTTGATCGTGCCCTTGTGACTGCGCACAATTCCAAGCACCGCAGCCAGACCCAACCCCCTTCCACTGAATTTTGTAGTGAAGAATGGATCGAAAATACGCGGCACCATCGTCGCGTCCATGCCGCAGCCGGAATCGATCACATCGATATAGGCATACTCACCGGCTGGCATTTCCGGCGATGCGTGCGACTGGCTTAAGTAAGCGCGGTCCGCGCTGGTCACGCCGGTGCAGATGCGGATCGATCCCGGATTCTCGCCGATGGCTTCCGACGCGTTCATCACCAGGTTGAGCAGCACCTGTCTCAGTTGGGTGGAATCCGCGACGACCGGCGGCAGCGTTTCCGAAAGCTCGAACTTCATTTCAGTGCGCTCACCGACAAAGATGGCCAGCAGGCTGATCATCTCTTCAATGACGGCATTGAGACTTACCGCCTGCACCAGCGTGCGGCCGCGGCCGGAGTAGGCGAGCATCTGCGTGCAAAGCCGCGCGGCGGTCTGAGTGGAATCTTCGATACTTTTCAAATAGGGGCGCAGTGGCGAATTGGCCGCCAGTTGCATCGAGAGCAAATTGGCATTGCCGAGAATGGCCGCGAGCAGATTGTTGAAATCGTGCGCGATGCCGCCGGCGAGAATGCCGAGGCTTTCGAGTTTCTGCGCCTCCAGCAGCTTGCGTTCCAGTGCCAGGCGTTCGCGCTCTTCGCGCTTGCGCTGGGTGATGTCGACGAAGGTCACCACGACTCCGGAGGGTTCTCCCGTGACCGGATCGGCCAGCGGGACCGCGGAAAAAATTCCCCAGTTGATGCTGCCGTCTGGCTTTTGAACGCCGATCGTGACTGGCGGCTGCGGTTGTCCGGTCTTCAGCGCCAGCGACACGGGATACTCCTCGATGGGGCAAGCAGAGCCGTCCTCACGCACGGTCTTGGTGGAAAAATCGGAGACGTACAGTTGCTGTAATTCGACGTAGTTAAGACCCAGGAACCGCTGCGCTTCGGAGTTGGCCTTGAGGATTGCGCCGGCTGACGAGACCAACACTATGCCGCCGGAGACGTTTTCAAGAATGCGTCGGCTGAGTTCTTCGCTGCGTTTCAGTGCGATTTCGGCCGCCTTGCGCTCGGTGATGTTGATGCCGACGCCGAAGAAATAATCGAGTGATCCGTCGGCCTTGAAGCTTGGCCGCCCATGCCATTCGACCAGCAGCTTCTCTCCAGATTTTGAAATGACTTGATTTTCGTTCACCGTCAGCGCGCGGTCGACGGTGATGCGGGCAAAGATGGAATTGAGCAGGGGGTGATCTTCCGGCGGCACGAACATTCGAATGTAGTCGGCGCCGAGGACTTCCTGGAGCGTATAACCAAGTGCTTCCAGCATCGCGCGGTTCATCAGTCGCACGCGCCCGTCGGGAGCCAACGCGACGAAGAACGTGGGGGTAGCCTGAACCAGCGCCTGAGCGAAGTCGAGGTCCCAACTTTTCTTCTCGGACAAATCCGAATGCGGGTCGAGCACGCGCGCCGGCCTCCTGATAAGTGGCTTGCTCCGTATGATAGCAGTTCGAAGCAAAAAGGTCTATTCCGCCCTGCGTACCCTTGATGCGCCCGACAGTAATGACGATTTGATTGCGCTGGACGGAAGGATTGTTGAGGCGAAGCGGGCCGATTTCGCATTTGAGATTGAAAACGCGGGCGGTATGGCTAATCTACTTCGGAAGTTCAGTTTGTACCCGTAGCTCAGCTGGATAGAGCGCAGCCCTGCGAAGGCTGAGGTCGGAGGTTCGAATCCCCCCGGGTATATTGCCTTTTTTCATAGGTGTGCTAGCGACCGCTGTATAGCTCGTGCACGTTTTGGCTCGGCGAAGGCCCTACAGGGCCTTCTTGGCCTTCGGCACCGACGGCGATACGCTGCTCCGCAGTCCGTTCCGGGTTGATCACGTCGCCAACGGTATTCACCAGTTCGGCCAGGCGTGGATCTCGAGCCCGGGCGTAGATGCGCATCGTCAACTCCGGTGTGGCGTGCCGAGCCAGCTTCTGCGCTTCCTTCGGGTTGGCGCCGGCTTCAAACACGAGTGTGGTGAAGCCAGTGCGCAGCGCGTGGAAATCGAGCTTGCCGCCCGGCGCCCACTTAGGAATGCCAGCCCGCTTCAGGTCGTGCTGGAACGGCCGGTGGGGGTGGAGTGGCACCTGTAGAAGCGTGTCGTTTGGTTCTTTCTCCTCCGCCATCGCCGCCAGCTTGTCTACGATCCAAGACGGCAAGGGCTGAAACCCGCCCTTGCGAGACTTCGTAAACGAGGCATCTTTTTTCGATTCAGTAAAGAGCGCGTCCAGAATGATACCGCCGCGTTCGGTATCCAGATGCTTCACACACAACGATCGCAACTCATTTGCTCGGAGGCCACTGACCAAGGCCATCTCATACACAATCCGTCGAGGGGGGTAGCACTTTTCAAGCAACAGTTGGATTTCCGCCGGCGTGATTGCGCGTCGCGGCGATTCGCTCGGCTGTTCAAATTTTTCGATCCCTTTAAGAGGATCGACGTCTAAGTAGCGGCGATTTGCATTGGAACACCAGTCACAGAACGCCGCGAGCGCTTCCAGGTAACGATTAACCGTCGTGCCCGAGAGCGGACGAGGTGCGATCGGCTTTCCTTTTGGCGTCTTCTTTCCGGCGAGGCTGACCGCAGAGAGCTTCCTGAGGACTTGTTCCACGCGGGGAAAGACGTTATTGAGATCTGCGATGTAGACCAAGTTGAGTTCCTTACGCCAGAATTTCAAGAACCGCCGCTGATCCCACCGCCAATCACGACCACATCGGCGAGCAGATCTTCAATCAGGCGCTGAAGTAGCCGCCGATCGAATTCTCTATTCCTGAAAGGCCAGTAAAAACTTCCCTGTCTCAATTTCATGATGACTTTCTTTTGAGTATGCAAGACGCCGACCGGCAAACATAAGCAACCGTTAAGCCAAGGTTATTTCCAAGCCGGCAGAGAGAGAGGGTAGCATTTCGATGGCCCATCGAAATCCGATAGTCCATGGATCGTTTTCGTTTGATGTTTCAATAAAAACAGGTGCCGTGCGCACTATTTATAGTGTCGCTCCAAGGGCAATTCATGGCCATAGGTTTGCGGCGGCTCGAAAGGCCCTGCGGAGCTTGTTAATGGAAAAAACGAAAGCCAATTTGTTCACGGACCCGGCCCATGGTGCCGATGCGCCCGCGAATGCCCCGGAAGTGAAGACCGCTAAGGAGAAATCCGGCATGAATACCGCCGATGTGCTCGTGGATAAACTCGTCGCATGGGATGTTTCGCTAGTCTTTACGGTCATCGGCGACGGCGTAAATCATATCACCGAAGCGCTGCGCAAACGCAAAGACAAGATCCGCCTGATAACGACCCGGCACGAAGAGGCCGCGGCGTTTATGGCCAGTGGTTACGCCAAGTACACCGGTAGGCTAGGCGTATGCATGGGCACAACCGGTCCAGGCGGATGTCCCATCCGTTGTTGAAATTGGTTGAACGTCCGTAGCCGAAACCGAAACGTACCTTCCTTTCACGGCCTCGTCAAGGGGCTCGCTTCGTACTGACCGCTTTGTCTACAGGACAGACGCGGTTTACAATCCAGT
>JBBRPR010000017.1:0-153190 GCA_038227875.1 Planctomycetota bacterium | reverse complement strand
GGATTGTAAACCGCGTCTGTCCTGTAGACAAAGCGGTCAGTACGAAGCGAGCCCCTTGACGAGGCCGTGAAAGGAAGGTACGTTTCGGTTTCGGCTACGGACGTTCAACCAATTTCAACAACGGATGGGACATCCGCGGAAAGCGTTCGAAACACTGATCGCGAATTGCCAGACGCGCGTTTTCACTCAGGTTGGATTGGGAATGAAGGGGGAGCGTACTGCAGCGAAAGGGATCGAAATAGATGCCATTGGGAACTGCCGCGAGCGTACCTCGCCCAGTGACCAGCTTCACGACCTCCGTTGCTGCGACGGCGGCGCAGAGCAGGCAGGCGGAACCCAGTGCGGGCCCTTTTTCCCCTTCGAAATCGATGCGCGACGGATCGAGGTCATTGGCCAGCCCGGGACCGAGCGCCAACCCGAACGCCAGCAGTTGTTCGGCCCGCGTCATGGCGTCGTTGATGCAAAAATATTCATCAAACGAAATTCCATCCGACGGAAAGACCAGCAGGGCCGCGCCGTAACCGATGGGACCGGCGGTGACTATGGGAATGCCGCGGCTGCGGCATGCGCGGTAGAGCATGCGGCGCACGTCGATGCAGAAAAATTCGATCCCGTCGACAACCACGTCCACGTCGTCCAGAAAAGCGTCGATGTTTTCGGGAGTGATGCCGTTGTGAAATGTTTAAATGTCCAATTCCGGGTTGATGCACAGGGCCGTCTCAGTCATGACAGTTGCCTTGTGGCGACCAACCGATGCCATGGTGGCGCCCAATTGCCGGTTGATATTGACAACATCAAACGCGTCGGGATCCGCGAGTCTGAAGGCGCCAATCCCCAGCCGCGCCAACGCCTGGAGATGCGCGCCGCCCACCCCGCCCAATCCCGGTAGCGCGACGCAGGTGTTCCGGATGCGAGCTTGTTCGGCCTCGCTGACCAGGCCAAGGTTGCGCGCAAAGGCTCGGTCGTAATCGAAAACTGTGGCCATCTTTTCCATCCTTTCTCCAAGGTTTAGTTGGCCGCACCCGCCAAAGGTGCGATCAGACCGAAATGCAGCATGTCGTCCGCGCTCATCGCTTTGTGGCTTTGGGCAAGAAATTGCGCCACGGCGCCCTCTTCAAGCCATGAATAGAAATGGCGATAAAGTGTGCGATCACCGTCGTCGTCGTGCACGCAGCTGAACTGCCGGATTTTCTCTTCGTAGACCGACAGGTCCAGACGCAGCAGCACGCCCACAGTGTTTTGAACGCGCGGACACGCCCGCTCCGCGCCAATTTGTTCGAACTGAAGCAGGCGGCGATAGTACGTGGCATGGCGAGGCGTGACCTCGATCACGAAGTCGTTAAAGCCTTTGACCCGTCGCGCGTAGATGAAAATGAAATTGATCAGTCGGGTCAGTAGCACCTTGGAGTGCTTATGCTCTTCGCGGATGGCCAGGCGCGTTACTTCCACGAGCTTTCGTCCGCCGGCACGTAGCGCGTCAAGCTCGGCTCCATAGGTGACATCCGCCGGCAGACCCAATGAAGAATCGAAATTCAGCGACAGTGTGCCGGCATCGTTGCCCGCTTCGTCCTGAGCCAGCAGCGTCAGCGTTTCCGGATGCGCGTCGAATTCTGAAACGACCAGGCCTTCTTCGCCGTGAGTGTACCCGCACTTATGGTAGACGTGGTGGGCCAGCGCGTATGCGCGCCTTCGCAGCTCGCGGGTGGTTGCGACGCGGATATGGTAATGACCTTGGACGTCGTCATCACTACAGACGTCCCAATCCACCGGTTCGCATTTCAAATTGACGCTGATCTTGTGCAGGATTTGAGAGACTGCCGAGGAGCTGCGCTCCGAGGCATTTGATATTCCCAGTACCATCTCGTCTTCAGGTGTGAGCATGAGGGCTCCTTGGCAATGGGTCGTCGCGCAATGATCGCCGCGTCGAACTGCCATGCGGCGCGGTCGTCAAATTGTTCCGCTGCACAGAACTACGCTTTAGAAGCAATTTCTGAAGGATTCTTGAGGAAGACTTCAACGCACCACCGCGATTGCTTCTGAATGGGATTCGTCGCCGCTGCGAATGCGACAAGCAGGAATTTGCGAAATGTCTAGACGTGTCGCAAGTCATATAAAATAAACAACTTGTGATTAACTTTTATGGGTGTGATGTGCTGGTGAGTGCATGGTAATAGCGGTCGCACGTCACCAATTCACCATTCTGAAACTGATGGTCTAGAGACCTGAACTCAACGATATACTAAAGCCGTAAGTCATCGATTTAAATCCGAAAGCCTCCTAATCTCCGCCCTCAAGCAGGGAGGGGTCCTTCCTCAACAGGGCGATTATTCTTTCCGGGTCGCGAAAATCATCCGTCATTTCCTGTTCACCCAGCGCGCGCATTTCAATACTGGAGATGGCGAGATTATTAAGGGAAAGATCGATATGACCATCGGTAAAGGCGCGTTGAAATCGCTTCGCACCTACACATTTTCCGTTCATGTAGTTGATAATATAATTTCCCACGCAGACGGATTTCTGGGCGTAGGCTGATGAATCTCCCACGTGTCCGCAATTTACTTCAATCCAATGGTGTTTTCCTATGTTTGTGCCCACGAACCAGCAGATCGATGCACCAATTCGGTTCGTTTCCCCGCCATTTTTGACATGTCCGGAAACGGTGATCATCATCGGCACATGATTGGAGTCCGGAAGGCTAATGACGCTTGTTCCCGTAAACATCGCCCCCTTTCCGTCCGAAGCATCTGCGATCCAATTCCATTTTCCATATTGAGGTTTCAAGTCCTCGGGAGGCCCCTTCTGAAAGTCCCAGCGCTTATAGAAAGGTTCGACGCGCGGTTGGGCGCTTGGCGCTGCAGGCTCGACCGCTTTGGGCGCGGGCATGGGCGTGGCCACTGGGCTGGCGCGTTGATTCAGCGCCACCCACGCGGTCACGGCTGCCACGACTAATACAGCAATCACGATTGCCGGCGAAAAGCGACTCGCTTCCCTGATGGCGCGCCGCACTGAACGCGTAGAGCCACGGCGCGAGGTCTTGCGCGTGGAATGCGAATCCCAAATTCCTTCCGGGCAAGGGCGGCCAGTGGTCATGGCTTCGAAAAGTAGTTCAGAACTGAAAACCAAGGCCGTGGAGTCCGCAAAACCCTGGCTGAGCAATCCCGTCCGCAAGCGGGTAAGAGCCTGCTGGATACGCGTGGATACGGTGCGTTGCGATACACCTACCAGCTTCGCGATTTCCTCTTGAGACGCGCCGGCGCAATACCGGTAGGCAATCACCGTCCGTTCAAACTCCGGCAGCTGATCGATATTTTCGCGCAACGAGAAGATGAGCTCCGCGTTTTCGAATTCCGATTCGACAGTTTCGGGTTGGCGAGTCTGATCCCTGCGCACACGATCCTCCCTCTTCCCCGCTTGCCGGCGAGCGTTTGCAATACTGATGCTCTTGTTCATGACCACACGCATAATCCAATCTTTGGCATTTCCGGTAGGCAGCGTCGATTCAGAGGTACGCCAAATTGAAAGCATGACCTCCTGAACGGCTTCCTGCGCGAGCGCTGAATTGTGCAGGATGCGAATGGCGAGGTTGTATGCTCGTGCTTGATAGCGTTTGTACAGTTCGTCGCAGGCGGCCCGATCACGTTTAATTGCAACGGCCCGCAATAGAGCGTGATCGTCCCGTGAATCGATCGCCCCGTCCATACACGCGTTTCCGCAGAATTGTTGATTGGCCATTTGTTTCACCGCCTGCAAGTTCCACCGAGCAGGCGAAAAGTTTAGAAGAGAATTCTTAGTCGGGGCAGCAATATTATTCAATGGAACGTCGTAACGTTTATCGGCTCAATATTTTACGAGTTTGATGTGCGATCGAGAATCGGAAGTTCCAAGCGCTGATCCGGGAGTGGGCGAGGAATGCCACCGGGCAGGAACAGATCTTCCCGTTCCTTCGCGCCCAACCGAATCAGGACGTCATGAAAGATGCAGCGATTGGTGAACGAAGTGATCAGCAAGTTCAGCGACGCCAGCAGCGTTCCGGCAAACCAGGCGGGATGCACGCACATCCCCAGCACAGTGAAACCCAGGATGCCACTGCCCGCCAGCAGCCGGCCCCACCGGTCAACACTCCACGGCACTCTGAACCACGCGTTCGAGTTGCTCATCTGTGTTCGCCTTGATTAAGGACGTTTTACACTGCTGATATCAGAATCTTCAATGTCATGAGGCTCTACCCCCATGGACTCGATGAGTTTCGGAAAGTTGCGCAAGCTGAGCGGAAGTTCATCCGGCGAAACTGTTTTAATATCAATGTCCTTGGGGTTCAAATTTCGGACCATCATCATCATGCCGTCGTGGACGATGGGCTTCTTGTACTCTGTCACTGAAGTGATTTGATCATCGCTATAGCGGACTTGATACCGACCAGTAAAGTAAATCGTGTATTTGATAAACTTTTTCACCTCAGGATTAAAATTGGGAACCCGCGACCACTTGCGGCAGGCCTGCATCACGGAGCCTTTGATGGGCGTGAACGACTGTCCGCCGCTGGGTAGGCCAGGATTCACGCATTTCATTGTAATCGCCATCGGGCGCGTGGGGATGCTGAGGGGCAGCGAAAGAACCAGTTCGGCGTCGCGTAACGGCACCATCTGCCCGCCATCATCTGCGCTCCAATTCCACGTGCCGAACAAAATTTTGAGGTCGCTGGGCGCGCCTTTTTCGAACGACCAGTGCTCGTTGACATCGTCGTTTACTTCTGCGGGTGCAGGTGGAACCTCACGGGGCAGCGTCACCGGTGCGGGCGGGGCCGGCTGTTGAACCACAGCTATATTTTTGCCGCCCGGATCGCTCGGGGTTGAAGTGGCTTTCGGGCCGGATTGATTCGAACTCAGCCACGCCAGCGCCAGGCCGGCCACTACAAGTGCCGGGATCGCAACCTGCGCCGCCCCGGCTTTGGGAGCCGTTTTGCGCCGCGCCTTAACGCGTACAGAGTCCTTGTGGTTCTCGATCCGCCTGAGGGCTTGGGTCGGCAGGTGCGGCGGACAGGGATGGCCGGAGGTCATGGCATCAAACAAGTTTTCCGCGGTGACGAGCGGCACGACCGCAGTCACCCCGGCCTTCGCCAGAGAGCCCCGCAATTTTTCGAGCGTCGCGTGAATTCGATTGGAAACCGTTTGCTGGGAAACGCCCACGATCTTGGCAATTTCGCGGTGCGGCATGCTTGCTCCGTAACAGCAGGCGAGCAGGGTACACTCCAGTTCAGGAAGCTGGTCTATGTGCTGGCGCATAATGCCAATCAGCTCGTTCTTTTCGACACCCGCCGCCGGTACTTCGGTCCTCCATTCCTCCATTCTTACTCGCTCCTCTCGCGCGGAACTGCGCTTGCGTCGGCGTCTCAGATCCAGGCTTTTTTTCACGACGATACCCAACGCCCAACTCTGCGGGTTGCCACGACTGGGATGGTAAGATTTGGCTGTAAGCCAGAGCGCCAGCATCGCCTCTTGAACGGCGTCTTCCGCCAGCGCGGAGTCATTCAGCGTGCGGATGGCCACGTTGAACGCCTTCACCTGGAAGCGACCGCAGAATTCAGTGAATGCCGCCTTGTCCGCATCTGCGATTGCTTTCAGCAGTGCAGCGTCGTCTTGATCCCGCATCACATCCATGCTCGAAATGTAAGCGAACGGCAACTGAACAGCCATTTTAAAGCTCTCCTCGCACCTGTACTTCGTCGCGAGCCGGGATTTGACCATCAATATTTATAAAAAATCGTATCTCGATACGCTCAATGCACTTATTGATTAACGGATTGATCGGGTGCGCGGCACGGTGGGGACCACCATTCCATACAGCGGAAAGCGGGTGCTACAAGCAGTTAAGGGAATTGCGGGCTCAGGGACCTTCATCTCATTTTTATTTGTCGGCCAGGTCTTGGAAATCCGCGGGCAAATCGTACACATCGATGCTTTTCAGTGCCATCTCCCAACTGGAGAGCTCGGATTCAGAGTTGATGTTACCGAACCATTTTCCGCCGACGGCCAAATTGACGATCAGGTACTTTTCATAGCTCTTCGCGATATTCGTTTCTGAACGACTCGAGATCAGTACACCGTCTAGATAAACCTTCCATGATGTAGGCGTGACGATGCTGACCCATTCATGAAAACCGTCCGACGGATCGGTATCGCTCTTAACGACCTTATGCTGCGGCGCCTCCGGTGCTTTGTCGAAGGGTGCCTGCTTGGGATCGGTGACGTAGAGTGTCTTGGGTTCGCGACCGTGACCTTCGTAGATATCAAGCTCAATATGCTTTTCGAAGAACGGATCCCCTTGCGGTGGGCCGTACGTTCCATGTGGATATTTGTGCATCATCAGCCACAGTGCCGGCCATGCACCCTGAAAGGCCTTTCCGCCTCGGCCCTGTCCGGGCATTTTCACAACGATTCGCCACACTCCCGTTTTAGGGCAGGCCTGCGGCAACTGCTCCAACGACAACATACCGGACAGAACTTCTCCTCCGGTCAGCGCACGTTCCTCCGGCGTTGCCAGGCGCGGATGAATCACCAGGCTTTTGGATGCCGCGTCATAGGTGATCACATTGAGTCCCGCATTTTTCCATCCGCTGGGATCGACGTAGACCTGCTGTTCCCCGTTGCCCGCCAGGGTTCGCTGTGACCCCCATTCTTGAAAAAACGGAATGAACGGCCCCCCGTCCTGCCGCCAGACCGGTGCGATGGCCGTGGCTTTCCAACTCCATCGCAAAGGAAAAGTCAGATACAGGCCTACCCCGGATTTATCCGTAATCTGACTTGGCGACGCCTTCTTCGGCGTCACCTCATTATTCGCTGGAGTGCCTGATTGAACTGAACTGGTTGGGTTTGGTTGTGTCACTTCTACCGCTGATTTCTCTGGTGTAGTCGAATTCGTATTTAATTTTGGGGAACTACTGCTTCCATTGAAGACGTAAAGCAGCCCGAAAATAATTCCAAGTACGAAGGCGAAGGCGACGTACATAATTGATTTGCTCATTCCGAATCCATTTCACTCCTGCGTGCCCGTTGGTCCGTAACTCGAAGCTTGTGGACTACTCGTGTTGTTTTCGCGGCGCCCCGCTTGCGGCACGAGGGTGTCATACGAGCACAAATAGTCTATGAAAAATGCAATTTCGAGACAAAGTGGAAATGGGGGCGGCTCAGTGAGGGATATCCCCAGTCCGGAATCCCCCAAGGGGCCTGCTTTTTATCACTCAAAGCATTATCGACCGTTTCAGTCTCTGGCAAAATAGGTTGCGATTTTGTCGTATTGATCCTGCGAGTAAGACGGATGAGTGACGGGAGTCGGCGGGAGGGGTGTTCAATGAACGACGCGATACTCGACGATGGCAGTCTACTCAAGCAATTCTCCGAGCGTCGCGACGAGAGTAGCTTCGAGGTGTTCGTGAACCGTCACGGCGCGCTGGTGTTTGGCGTGTGCTGCCGCGTATTGGGTCAAACGCAGGAAGCTGAGGACGCGACGCAAGCCGTATTTCTGACGCTGGCCAACAAAGCGAAGACGTTGCAAGGCAATCGCTCCGTCGTGGCCTGGCTGCATGGCGTTGCATATAACATTTCGTTGCGTGCGCGTGAAGCTGCAGCCGGCCGCAGAAACCGCGAACGTGTAGCCGGCCGGGGAATCGGCAATGAAAGCGTCGAAATCTATGTCCGCGGGGGGCCCGACTGGGAGTCCATCAAGCCATTATTGAATAGGAGCTCCAGTCCTTGCCCGAAAAATATCAAATCCCCTTGATTCTCCATCATGTTGAAGGCCATACGCAGGAGGAGATCGCCATATTGCTCGGCTGTACCTACGGAACACTGTCAGGTCGCTTGAGCCGCGCGCGCGACCTGCTGCGGGAGCGACTGGTGCGTCGCGGCGTCACGCTTACGCCGGCAGTCTTGTTTTATCTCATTTCGCAGCACGCGACCCTTGCTATGCATGCGGCGCTCGCCACCACCCCGCGCATGCAGCGGCACAATTTGCGGCCGGGCACGCCGCCGCACCGCTTCAGTTTTCGGCCCAGGCGAGGGCACTTTCTGAAGGAGCAATGCGAAGCGCCGTGAATTTTCAAATGGCGCGTGTAGAATTTCCATACACCCTTTTTCAATGAGGCTCTGCTTTTCATGGCGAAGAAAAAATCCGCTTTTCTCTCTGGCGTGCTCGAAGAAATGACCGTCGAAGATGTTCGCGCGTTCAAGCCGGAGGTCGTCGTCCTGCCCCTTGGCTCGACCGAGCCACACGGGCCGCATCTGCCCTACGGCACCGACACGTATGAAGTCGGCGACGTCGCGCGGCTGGGCGTAATCGCGGCGAACAAGAAGGGCGCCCGCGCGCTGCTCTATCCGGTGCTGCCGATCACCAACAACGCCAACTTCCGCAAATTTCCCTTCGCCTGCCGTATCAGCGTGCGCACGCTGATGAGCGTGATTGTCGACATCGTCACGCAGTGCAAGGAAGACGGCGTGATGAAAGTCGTCCTCGTCAACGGTCACGGCGGCAACACCGGCGCGATTCCCGCCGCGATGCGCGAGATCGCCGGCATGGACAACATGCCCTTCGTCTGTCTCGCCGATGATTTGACCGGGCCTGATTTTGTCGATCCGATCGAGAACCGCAGCGACCACGCCGGAGAAGGCGAAACCTCGCGCGTCATGTACCTTCGCCCCGAGCTGGTGAAGAAGAAGAAGTTCGCCAATTTCCCCTTCGGCCAGGTGAAAATTCCTGAACTGCGCCACGCCACGTTCATCCGCCCGTGGCACCTGTATCTGCCCGCCAGCGCCGGCGGCGAAACCCGCTCCTCCAGCGCCGAAAAAGGCCGCCTCGTCCACGCCGAAATGTCCAAGTGCCTCGCCGAACTGCTCGTCGCACTTTCAAAAGCCAAGTTGGACGCCAAGTTCCCCTACGCATAGAACATTGACTATGGAAAATATCCCTGCGGTTGCTCCTCTAAAAAACGGCGTCGTCGCCGTCCTGAAAAACGCTGCCGGCCGCTACCTTTTCATCCGGCGCGGCCTGAAACTTAAGCGCGCCCCGGGCGTCTGGTGTTTCGTCGGCGGAGAAGTCGAACCCAACGAAGCCTACGACGCGGCGATCATACGTGAAGTCTTTGAAGAAGTCGGCTTGCACATCGACCCCGTCGCCAAGATTCACGAAACGATTTCGCCCAACGGCGAATTCCGCCTACACTGGTTTCACGTCACTTTGAAGCACAACGATCAGCCCATCGTTGCCAGCGCGCTGGAAGTCGAAGAGTTCCGCTGGCTCACTCTGCACGAAGCCCTGCAACTCGATCCCATTCTGCCCACGCTGCGCACCTGGCTGCTGAACAAAAGCAATGCGTAATTATTTGAAAGGATCAGCGCAATGAAAGCATTCCACATCAAAGAATTTGGCGGCATCGACAAGACCGAAGTCGGCGAACTTCCCAAGCCCAAGCCCGGTCCCGGCGAAGCGCTCTTAAAGGTGAAAACCGCCGCGCTCAACCACCTCGACATCTGGGTTCGCAAGGGCCGACCCGGCCTGCAACTCAAGGGCCCGCACATTCTCGGCTCCGATGCCGCTGGCACGGTCGAAGACCTCGGCCCCGGCACCGAAGGTTTGCCGCTGCAGCGCGGTCAGGACGTGGTCCTCAATCCCGGTGTCAGCTGCATGAAGTGCGAATTCTGTCTGCGCGGCTTTCACAGCGAATGCCCGAGCTTCCGGATTCTCGGCTTCCAGCTCCAAGGCGTCTTCGCCGAATACGCCGTTGTCCCGGCCGTCAATCTTTTCCCCAAGCCGACAAATCTCTCGTGGGAAGAGGCCGCCGCGCTGCCGCTGGCGTACCTCACCGCGTGGCGCATGCTCTTCGAACGCGTCAAACTGCTCAGCGGTGAAACGATGCTGATCCACGGCATCGGCGGCGGCGTCGCGGTAGCCGCGCTGCAACTCGGAAAAATGCATGGCGCCAGCGCCATCGTCACGAGTTCCTCCGACGAGAAGCTGCGCAAGGCCCGCGAGATGGGCGCGATGGAATGCATCAACTACAAGACGACCGCCGACGTCGGCGCCGCTGTGAAAAATTTTACCAAGGGCCGCGGCGTGGACGTGGTCGTCGACACCACCGGCGCGCCGACGCTGCCGATCAGCATGGCCAGCGTGCGCCGCGGCGGACGCATCGTCACCTGCGGCGTCACCGGCGGACCGGAAGGCGCGATCAACATTCAGCAGCTCTACTGGAACCACATTTCATTCATGGGATCGACCATGGGCAGCATGGAAGACATGCGCCGCTTGGTGAAAACCGCACAGGAATTCAACGTCAAACCGCTGCTCTGCAAAGTCTACGACATCGCCGACGCGGCCAATGCGATGAAGCGCATGGAAGCCGGCGAACAGATGGGAAAAATTGTGCTGCGCGTGAGCTGAAGTCGCCGCTACTTCGGCAAATGCTCGAGATGAAACCTGGCCACGCCGGCGCGCTCTGAAGACGCCGGCACGCTCTCCAGCAGCGCACGCGCTTCGGCAATGTCCCGCGCCGCCAGTTCGGGACTCAACTTATCGAGCTCCGCCAGGCGGATCAGCGCGCGCGCTTTCACCACGACACCCTTGTAATCAAACAGATGCGCCGTACGCGATTTCTCTGCCTCGGCGATCGCCTGCTTGCATTTTTCGACGCGTTGTTCCGGTGTGAGAGTAGTCAGAAACGATTCGCGCAAACTCGTCTCGGCCATCACCAGCCAGCCAAACGCCAGCGTCTGCGGCATGTAACCGCGGCGCGTGCCGCGGCCGGCGACGCCGGTTTCCGGCAGCAGCATCATCTCTTTTGGCGGCAACCAGCCGTCCAGCTTCGCGCGCGCGTCGTCGAAACGGTTCTGGCGCATCAGCAGGTCGGCGATTTTCACGCGCAGAAAGAAGACTTCGAAAAAATTCTCGACGTCCGGACACTCCAGCGCGCCCTCGTACTGTGCCAGCAACGCACCGCCGAACAGCGCTTCCAGCTTCGGATCCGGCTCCGCGCCAAACGCGCTGTGTTTTTCGTACTCCGGGCGGATCACGCTCGCCGCACACTGCCGCGCCATCGCCGACTTGGGCTGCTTCTCAACCGCGTCGAGAAACAACACCGATTCGTCTTTGTACGTCACAGACCGGGCGACAGTCGCGTATCCCAGCAGCGCCAGCGCGAGCACCGCCGGCACCGCGCCGAACTTCGTCGCATGAAACCGCGTCAACACGCCTTCAGCGGCCAGCGCCAGCGCCAGAAAAAATCCCGCCGATGCCAGGTACGCGTAGCGGTCCTGCATGAAGTAGGGAATCGCGATCAGATTCCAGCTCGGGCCGAGAACCGCGACGAACCACAACACGCCCACCACGGCCAACCGCCGCTGCGCGCCCGCGAGAACAATCAGCGCGGCGAAAATCAGCAGCACGGAAATTCCACAGATCCACAGTCGCGCATCGCCCAGTGAAACAATCGGATCGACCGCGTAGAAGAAACTTAAACGCGCCGGGAAAACCAGGTGAGAGATGTAGCGAAGCGCAATCTCCGCGTCGGTCAGCGCCGCCGTCCACGCGCTGCCGCCCGGTGGCAGCACGATGTCGTGCTGGATGCCGTAGACGCTCAGCGCTACGACCGCGAAGCTCAAGAATCCCGGAATCGCCAACCGCAACGCGACGCGCAACCACGCGGACACTTCCTTCAGCGCAAACGAACGCCGAATCGGATCGGCAATTTCCAGAATCGCAAGGAGCGGCAGAAACCCGAGCGCTGTCGGCTTGCTGAACAGCGCCAGCAGATACAGCACATTCACCAGCGGCCAGCGCCAGCGTTTCTCAACTGGAGCCGTCCATGCCAGCAGCGCACCGAATCCAAAGAGCGCCGACAGCACGTTTTTTCGCTCGGCAATCCAGCAGACTGATTCGCAGGCCATTGGATGCCCGGTCCACACCAGCGCCGTGAACAGCGCCACGCCGCCCGACGCGCCGAGTCGGCGCAGGAGCATCCACAGCACAAACCCGGCGAGCGCATGGTAGAGGCCGTTCATCAAGCGCACGCCAGGCGCCCAGGCATTCGACGGCGGGGGAAATGTCCGCACGACTTCCTCGGCCGCGTCGCCATTCGCCGGCGTGTTCGACGTCTCGCGCGGCACGCCGAAGAGCGCGTAGTCGACGCGATACGAAACCGTCGCGACAAATTCGAGGTACATCAGCGCGTGCCACGGATCGTAGGCGTTCGACTGCCGCGGCGCGGACGGATTCCAGTTTTCTTCGACCGCAAGATAAATGTGCGCACGATCGTCGAAGGCGTAAAAGGGAGCGCTCCAGCTTCCACTGAGCACCAACGCTGTCATCAGTGCCAGCAGCACTCCGGCCACCGCCGGTTTTTCATGCCACGCGCGTCCGTGGTCAGAAGCCAAGCGCGCAGCCGTCTTTCCGCGGATCGCTGGCGCCTTCCAGCACGCCGTTATCCAGGCGCCGCAGCGCTTGAGCTCCGCCGAACGGTCCCGTGTCGTTGCCGACCACGCGGTGTCCGCGCGCCGCCAGATCTTCGCGGATCGCTTCAGGGAAATCAGCTTCGAAGGCGACGAAATTTTCCGTGCGGTAGTCGAAGCGCGGCGCGCTGATCGATTCCTGGAGCGTCATTTCATGGAGCAGGAAGTTCAACAAAAACTGCACGTGACCCTGAGCCTGATGGTGCCCGCCCATCACGCCGAAGGCCATGTACGGCTGGCCATCGCGCATCGCGAATCCGGGAATGATCGTATGGAAAGGCCGCTTGCCCGGCTGCATGCAATTGGGATGGCCGTCGTCGAGATTGAAAAGCGCGCCGCGGTTGTGCAGATGCACGCCCGTGTCACCCGCGACGACTCCGGAGCCTTGATACAGGCTGCTGATCAGCGAGACCATGTTGCCTTCGGCGTCGGCCGTGCAGAGGTAGACCGTGTCGCCGGAACTCTGCGTCATCGAACCTTTGCGCGCGATGGCGAGCTTCGGGTCGACGGTCATGCCGATGTGCGTCGCGAAGGTAAGCGTCAGCATTTTCTCGATCGCCGCCTTCGATTCTTCCGGATCGCCGACGTTGGCGTCGCGTTCCGCGTAGGCCAATTTCATCGCTTCGATCGTCGCGTGCGTTAGGCCCGCCCAGTCCTGCTGCAGTGCGCCGAGATCCAGGCTGGAGAGAATATTGAGCGCCAACAAGGCCGCGACGCCCTGCGTGTTCGGAGGCATCTCGTAAATGTCGACGCCGCGGAACGTGGCCTTCAGCGGCTGGACCCAGGTCGAGGTGTGATTCGTAAAGTCTTCGAGCGAAAAAAATCCACCGGTCGCTTCGCTGAAGCGCACGATCCGCTGCGCGATCTCGCCGCGGTAGAACGCGTCGGCTCCGCCGGCCGCGATCGCTTCAAACGTGCGCGCCAGATCGGTCTGCTTGAAAATGTGACCGTAGTACGGTGTCTTGCCGTCGTTGGGCAGAAATATTTTGCGCGCTTCGTCGTTCTGCAAGCGCGGGCCGACATTTTCCATCTCGCTGTAGACGACTTCGCTGATCGGCGCGCCGTCGCGGGCGTAATGGATCGTGGCGTCGAAGAGATTCTTCCACGGCAGCTTGCCGTCGGCTTGATGGAGTTGCCACCAGCCGTCAACACAGCCGGGCACCGTGACCGACGGCCAGCCGAAATTCGGAATGTGCGTCGCACCTTTTCGCGCGAACGTGCGCCACGAGAGATTTTTCGGACAGCGGCCGGAGCCATTCAGCGCTTTGAGCTTCTTGTCCTTGGCCGACCAGTAGAGCGCGAACATGTCGCCGCCGACGCCGGTCATCAGCGGCTCAACCGACGCGAGCGTCGCGCTGGCCGTGATCGCCGCATCGATGGCGTTGCCGCCACGCCGCAGCACATCCAACGCCGCCGCGCTAGCCAGCGGCTGGCTGGTGCAGACCATGCCGCCGCGCGCGAGCACGTTGGAGCGTCCGGGCCAGAGTCCGGGTCGGGAAAGTCGGGGGGCAGTCATGGGTGACAAGTTATGGGATTGGGTCGAAAGCGCAACTCAAGCGTTGCGATCTCGCGATTCAGAAGAATTGAATGAATGTTGTACTTTTTGCATAAGGAAAATTTTCCTTATGGTAGTAGAGGGGGGACCCTTTTAGCAATTGCCACAGGGGTACCCTGGTACAAATTTGTACCAGGGTCGGACTACGGACTGCTGTCCAATCTCCGACCTTCGTGCCAGCTGGCACGAAGGTCAAAATGACCGACTCGGGCCACGTGGCCCGAGTCCTACTCGTCCTTCGGCTGCTTCTTCTTCGCGGTGATAATTTCCCACTGCTTGATGCGCTTGGCGGTCCAGTCGGCTTCCTCGGTCATGCCGTACTTCGCGTAGAAATCCTTCATCGCCACAAAGCGCTTCATCGGTTCGAAGCCGATGTTCCACGCCAGCTTCTTGTCGCAGAGCGGACAGAAGTGAACCGGCGCGGCGTCGGTTTCGGGCAGGTTCATCGAGCCGTTCATCGAGCAGTGGTAAAAAACGCAATGACCGAGACCGAACATGTGGCCGGCTTCGTGGTTCAACACTTTGCAGGCGCGCAGCAAGCCGAGCTGCTCGTCGCCCTCAACGCGCTTCTTGCCCCAGAATTCCGGGTAGTAGCGGCAGAGGCTGTAGACGCCGACGCGCTGAACCATGCTGCCGACGCCGAAGACATAGTTGAGATCGCCATCCCAGAGGTCTTCCATGGTGATGCCGAGGTACACGACCGCATCGTCGGGCAGATGCGGAATCAGCACCTGCTGTAAAATCGCGCCGGCGTCGTACTGCTTGTCGTACGTGCCGTGACGGTGACCCATGGGGATGTTGCGAACCATTTGAATCGCGGGATCTTTTGGCGTGAGTTCAATCGGCTTTTCGACGCGCGCGGGCATCTGGAAAAATGCTTCCGTGTACGCGCAGAGCGCCTCCATGGTTTTCTGCTGCTCATCGGTCACCTTCCCCAGCGGCTGCAGCACGATCACTTTCCGTTTTTCCGTCGGCCGGACACTGGTCGCCAGGCGGTAGCGCTCCATCGTCTGCGGAATTTCGTGAAAAGTCGCCAGCCACTCGCCGGACTTCGGCTTGCCCATGCGCTCGAAGCCTTTTTCGTCATCCGGCGTCATGGAGGCGTAGACTTGCTCTTTGGCGGCCGCATCGGCGTCGGCCTGCGCTTCGCTCACTGGCTCGGCCGTGCGACTGACGTTGGAAATGAGCAATAACATAATCGTGACGATCAGGAGAGCGATGGTCCAGCGCTGGCGGTTCATAGGCACAGTCTCCATACAGACGGAGTTTCAGACGGCACTATGGCAACGGGCTACAGAGAAGAAAATTGCGATTAACTTTCATAAAGTTATGCTCCTGTGATGACCGACATCGAAGCCATGAAGAAAAAGTTTCTCGCTGCCATTCTCGAGCTGCTCGACAGCAGCAAAATCACGTTCGACGCGATCCCTAAAATGGGCGGCAAGATCCTTAGCGTCACCGGCATCTCGCTGGATATCTATCCATGGAACGAGTACTTCGCGCTCTCGCTGCGCAACACAGAAAAGACGCACAACCAGCACCGCTACAGCCCCGCCGAGTGGAACTATTTCGAGTTCGCGACATCGCTACAGTCGCTCTCGCAGCCGCTGGTCGAAGCGGTAGCGCTGATGACGACCGAGTACGACGCTGCAACCGACGCCGGGCTGGATTCCACCGAGGCTTCGCACCTGATGTTCATTGCCGGGGCGGAAGCGCTGCTGGATCCGGCCGTCGCGAAGAAGCTCCGCACCTACGGCATCGAGGCGCCGCTGATCGATGACAGCTTCGCCAACTTCCCATTCGAATACATGGTCTTCGATTCCGACAGCGCGGCGCTGACCAACTACTGTGAACTGGTCATCGCGAACCGAGTCACTTTGAAATTGTTGCGGAAGAAATAATTCGGGACTAACAGCCCGTTGATAAACCCATGGCCTGCGCCGTGAAACGCCTTTACTGCCAGCGTTTCCACGGAGAAACCTGGCGGAATAGCCTTATCAACGGGCTGCTACGCGAGTGTAACCGCGACGCCAGCCTGCTTGAACAACTTCACGGCGTCGTCGCTGGCTGCGGAATCGGTAATGACTTCGTTGAAATCGGCCGGCATCGCGAAGACCGCGAAACCGTTGACGCCGAATTTCGAACTGTCGGCCAGCAGGCATTTCCAGCTGGCCCGCTCCATCGCGCGGCGCTTGAGCTCCGCCAGCAGTTCGTTGGCTTCGCTGACACCGCGTTTGAAATCGATGCCCTTGCACGAGAGAAACAGTTTGCCGACGTGAAATTCGTCGAGCACTTTCTGCGCCGAGGGTCCGTAGAACGAAAGCGAGTCCGGCGCGAGCGCGCCGCCGGTGCAGATCACGCGGATGTGCGGCTTCTTCGCCAGTTCGACGGCCACCTTGATCGCATTGGTCAGCACCGTGAGCGGTATGTCTGGCAGGATGCGCGCCAGTTCCAGCGCCGTGCTGCTGGCATCGATAAAGAGCGTGTCACCCGCACCGATTCGCGTCACCGCTTCGCGCGCGATCGCGGCTTTTTCCGTGGCCTGTCGCAGTTCGCGCTCCGAGTGCGGCGTCTCCTGCATGGCCGACTGCGCCGCCACCGCTCCACCGTGGCTGCGCAGCAGCTTGCCTTCAATTTCTAGTTTCTCGAGATCGCGGCGGATGGTCTCTTCGGTGACGAGCAGCTCGCGCGCCAGGTCGGACACGCGCGCACTTCCAGACCGCTTCACACGCTTCTCAATTTCGCGCAATCGTTCGACCGCAAGCATGTGATTTCCCGTCAGGGTTTACTTCAACACCTTCTCAAACCGTCCGTACGCGTCGTCCCACGCGCGCGTATCCTGCGGTTCGTAGAGCGCCGGTGCAAACGATTTTGCGATCAGCTCACGGGATTGAGCGAGCGACGCAACTTCGCCCAGCGCCAGCAACTGCGCTGAGATGTTGCCGAGCGCCGTGGCTTCCGCCGGTCCGGCGAGCACCGGGCGCCCGCACGCGGCGGCCGTCCAGCGGCAGAGCAGCGTGTTCTGAATGCCGCCGCCAACCATGTGAAGCTCGGCCATCTTCGCGCCGCAAAGTTCCTCCAGGCGCGTGAGCACCCAGCGGTATTTGAAGGCGAGACTTTCGGTGATGCAACGCAGCAGCGCGGCGTCGTTTTCCGGAACTTCCTGACCGGTCTCCTTGCAGAATTCGCGCACGCGTTTGGGCATGTCGCCGGTCGAGAAGAAACGGTTGTCGTCGGGATCGATGAACGAACGGAACGCGGGAGCCTGCGCCGTCAGCGCCGTGATCTCGTGCCAGCTCACGTTCTTGCCCTGCCGCTGCCACTCGGTCCGCGTCTCCTGCAGCAGCCACAGACCCATGATGTTTTTGAGCAGGCGGTAGGTGCCGTTGATGCCGCCTTCGTTCGTGAAATTCAGTTCGAGCGCCTTAGCGTTGAGGACCGGCGCTTTCACTTCGGTGCCGAGCAGCGACCACGTGCCGCAGGACAAATACGCGAAACGTTCCGAACGCGCCGGCGTGCCCGCGACGGCCGATCCGGTATCGTGCGTGGCGACGGCGACCAGCGGCAGTCCCGGTGCGCCGAGTTCCTCGCCGACGGCCGGCGAAAGCTTGGCCAGAATCTTTCCCGGCTGGACGACCTCCCTGAAAATGTGGCGCGGCAGCTTGAGTTTTTCGATCAGCGCTGACGACCACTCTCCGGAGACGGCGTCGAGCATCTGCGTGGTCGTCGCGTTGGTGAATTCGTTGGCCTTGACTCCAGTCAGGAAAAACGCGAGGAGGTCGGGCATCAACAGAAACGCATCGGCGATCGGCAGAAGCGGACTGTCGGCCATGCGCATCGCGGCGAGCTGGAAGATCGTGTTGAACTGCAGGAACTGGATGCCGGTGATGCCGAAGATGTCTTTCTTCGGAATGATGCCGAAGACTTTCTCCATCATGTCGTCGGTGCGATGGTCGCGGTAATGCACGGGATTGCCGAGCAGGTTGCCGCTCTTGTCGAGCAGGCCGAAGTCGATCGCCCAGGAATCGATGCCCATGGAACTGAGAGTCGTCCCATTGTCGCGCGCCGCGACCGCGCCCTTGCGGATGCCGAGCTTGATGTCGCGGTAGAGCCGGAGGACGTCCCAATGGAGCGTCTGCGGAAGTTGCACCGGCTCGTTCTCGAACCGATGCAGCTCCGCGATCTCCAGCTTCGAGCCGTCAAAGTGCCCGGACATCACGCGGCCGCTGGAAGCACCGAGATCGACGGCCAGACCGGTCCATTTGTGTGGCATACGTACCTCGAATTAAAACTTCAAAATTAGAAATTCAAAAACGCACGCGGAAGAGGATGACCTGGTGCCACGGATGCGTGAATTTCAGAGCGCAGCGAAGAAATGCACTCATCCGTGCGTTGGTGCTCCGCCTTCGCCGTGCTCCCAGCACGGATGAACGACCGCTTTTGCTACGCTCAAGCGTTCGCGCATCCGTGGCACCAGGCAAATCAACCGGCGTAGCCCACGCATGTCATCAACGCCATCTCCGGCTGCGTTGTGTCCATGCGCGAATACTGGACGACGATCGGCACATTGGATTCGGCCAGGATCGCGTACGGCACGCCCTGCGGAATCGGCTTGCCGGCTTTGTCCTTGAGCTTGTCCATGCGCGCGTGGTTGGTGCGCTGGGCGGGGCAGGTCACGGTGAAACCGGTGAGCGGAGCGCGGTCTTCAAAGAAAAGCGTGATCTCGACGGTCGCGTCCTTGTCGCCCGTGTTGAGAATGCACACGGCCTCGTGGCTCGGAAACTTTCCCGTGCTGAACTGCGGCCAGTAACCGTCCGGGATCAACCACGTTGTTTGACCAATAGCTTTCATCTGTCCCTCCAAAAAAAGTAACGATGAACTATGAATGTTGAGTTATGAATCCGCAAGAACGACGAATGATGAACGCTTGCGCATTCATCATTCATCGTTCATCACTCAGCGTTTACCAGCTCGCTCCACCGACACCGCGGGCGAGGATTTTTTCGCCGTAGCCGCTCTGCGCAAAGGCCTTCATGGGATCGGCGGCCGCGCCGAGCTCTTCGCGGGTCACCTGCAGGAACGCGGTGACGTCCTGTTCGAACGCGTCGCGCACCGCGGCTTCCGCGCGGAGCACGTCCTGCTTGGCCTGCGCTTCCGCCAGTTCGCCCCAATTGATCAGCTGCGCCTTGGCGTACTGCGTCTGAACGTTCAGCACCGAACGGATCATCGCCGGAATCTTCGGTTCGATGTTGTGGCTCTGGTCGATCATGTACGCGATCTTGTCGGCCGTGCGCTGAGCCTTCGGCGCCGACTTGTCGCGCTGCGCGCCCACGATTTCCTGGAAGATCAGGAACAGTTCGTAGGGATTGGTCGACCCGACAATCAAATCGTCGTCGGCATATTTGCGCGAATTGAAGTGGAAGCCACCGAGCTTCCCTTCGTCGAGGAGGTAAGCGACGATGTGTTCGACGTTCGTGCCCGGCGCGTGATGCCCGGTGTCGACGAGCACTTCAGCCTGCGGTCCGAGCTTGCTGGCGGTGTTGAAGGCCATGCCCCAGTCGGCCAGGTCGGTGTGGTAGAACGCCGGTTCGAAGAATTTGTACTCGATCAGCATGCGCATGCCCGGGTCCATCGCCTTGTAGGTCGTGGCGAGGGCCTCTTCCATCCAGTGCTTGCGCTGGCGGATGCTGGCCTGGCCGGCGTAGTTGGTGCCGTCGGCGAACCAGAGGCTTAAAATGTCCGACTTCGTCGCGCGCATGATTTCCACGCATTCGAGCAGATGGTCGGTGGCTTTCTTACGTACGTCGGCGTTGGCGTTACAGACGCTGCCGAACATGTAGACGTCGTCCTGGAAGACATTGGGATTGATCGCGCCGATTTTGACATTCAACGATTCCGCGTGCTGGCGGAGCTTGTTGTAGTCGGAGACCTTGTCCCACGGAATGTGGATCGCGACCGAAGGGCAGGTGCCGGTGAGTTTGTGAACGATTGCCGCGTCTTCGAATTTCTCGAACGGACTGCGCGGCACCCCGGCCTTCTTGAAGACTTTGAAGCGCGTACCCGAATCGCCGTAGCCCCACGACGGGGTTTCGACTTTCAATTCTTTGACAGCTTTCTTGGCCGCGTTGACATCAATGCCGCGGTCTTTCTGGATTTTTTCAAACGCCTGGTATGCGATATCTGCCATGGTCTACCGTCCTCCCCGCGTAGTCCCGGGCTTTCCTGGCCCGGTCTGAAGTGTTTAACACAAGCCCCGAAATCCGACCTCGAAAAAAAACATCCTCACTGCCCTGCTCCCACCCACCACGTCTCCCCTTCCCTCTCGGGGAAGGGGGCCGGCGTTGGTTTGCACGCACGACTTGCCAAGAACGCTTCAAACTATTTCAATGCCTGTCGCTCCGGAGGGACCGGGCGGGACGCCCGGACTACAAACTACCGGGTGAACGCCGCCGGCACGCCACCATCGACGGTGATCATGCAGCCGGTGGTCTTCGACGCCTTCGACGAGGACAGGAACGAGACAGCTTCGGCGATGTCATCGGGATAGACGTTGACCAGCAGGATCGTGCGCTTGCGGTAGTACTCTTCGAGCTGCTCCGGCTTAATGCCGTACGCGGCGGCGCGGGCGTTGCGCCAGCCGGAATTCCAGATCGCGGAGCCTTGCAGGACGGCGTCGGGCATCACGGAGTTGACGCGGATTCCGACTTCGCCGCCTTCGGCCGCGATGCAGCGGGCCAGGTGCGCTTCGGCTGCTTTCGCGGCGCTATACGCGGCGGCGTTCTTGCCGGCGTAGACGGCGTTCTTGGAGGTGATGAAGACAAACGAACCGCCGATGCCCTGCTTCTTCATGATCTTGTACGCATCGCGCGCCACCAGGAAGTAACCGGTGTTCAGCACGTCCATGTTCAGATTCCATTCCTTCAGCGACGTGTCTTCAAACGCGCAGGAGGTGGCCAGACCGGCGTTGTTGACGACGATGTCGACGCCGCCGTAGTTCAGGATCGCCGCGTCGAATGCCGCCGCGACCAGCTCTTCTTTGGTGACGTCCACGCGCACCGCGTAGGCGCGGCCTTCGCCGGCCGAGGCATTGATTTCAGCGGCGACTTTCTCGCCCTGTTCGATGTTCAAATCCGCGAGGACGACGTGAGCGCCTTCCTTGATCAGACGCCGCGCCGTCGCGCTGCCGATGCCGCCGGCTCCGCCGGTGATCAGCGCGACCTGCCGCGAGAATTCAGCCTCGGGCGGCGAAAGAGTCATCTTGTAAAGTTCCAGCGGCCAGTATTCGATGCCGAACGATTCCTTTTCGTCGAGCGAGACGAACTTGCCCAGCACTGTGGAGCCGGACATGACCGAGACCGCGCGGCGGTAAAGGGCCGCGCTGATGTCGGCGACTACTTTGGACTTGCCCGTCGAGATCAGACCGACGCCCGGAATCAGGATCACGCGCGGGTACGGATCGCCGAGCACATCGCCCTTGGCGCTGCAGCGGGTGAAGTAGGCCTTGTATTCTTCGGCGTACTGCGCGATGCCAGCCTTCAGCTTTTCGTTGAGTTCATCGACGTTGCCGGACGCGGGATTCCATTCGACATAAAGCGGAACACGCTTGGTGTGAACGAGATGATCGGGGCAGGCCGCGCCGACTTGGCTAAGCTTCGGGGCGTCGACGCTGTTGATGAACTGGAGGAGATCGTCGCCGTCGTCGTAGCTCAGCAGCGTCTTCTTAAGCTTGCTGGCCGCGCCGCGGATGCCCGGCATGATCTTGGCCGCGATGGCGCGGCGCTGTTCCTTCGGGAGAGTCGCGTACTTCTCGCCACCGAACAGGTTCTTGCCGGCGGCCTTCACGCGCTTGGCGATGAAGTCTTCGGCTTCCTGAATGACGGCCAGCGTCTTCTGGTACGACGCGTCGGACGTTTCGCCCCACGTGACCAGACCGTGCTTTTCCATCAGCACCAGGTCGGCCTTGGGGTTGTCGCGCACGGCCTGCGCGATCATCTTCGACAGCGTGAAGCCGGGGCGGATGAACGGCACCCACGCCATGCGGTCACCGTAGATCTGCTTGGCGATTTCCTTGCCATTGTCCGCGCAGCAGATGCTGATCGCCGCGTCGGGATGCGTATGGTCAACGTGCTTGAAGGGGAGGAACGCGTGGAGCAGCGTTTCGATCGACGCGCGCGGGTGCTTGGCGTCGGTCATGCAGTTGGCGAGGTAGGCGACCATCTCTTCGTCGGTCATCGATTCGCGTTCGAAGAGCGGCGCGATGTCGTCCATGCGTAGCGCGGTAAAATTCTTGGCCTTGGCCGTCGCCAGGTCCGAACCGCTGCCCTTGACCCACATCACCGTCACGTCGCGGCCGCGGAAATCTTTCTCCACCGTCTTGGTCGACGTATTGCCGCCGCCCCAATTACAGACGCTGCGGTCCGTGCCGAGCAGGTTCGAGCGGTAGACGAGGGTGTCGATTCCTTCGAGCTTCCCACCTTTATTGGCTTCCCACAGGTTCTTAGGCATCTTCAACTCTCCTTGGTTTGGCTGTCTGGTTGTCTGTTTTAATTAACCCGTTAATCTGTCTTTGTCTTTGTTTTTCTTTGATAATATTTGTTTGTGTCTGATTTGGAAGGAGGAAATTCGAAGATTTTCTGTGAATCTTGCAAATTGCGATATTTCAAGTGGTTACAATCGAACATTTCGTCAACTTTCACGCATGAGACATGGCGCGTTGACCCTGCGCGGGTTACTTTGCCCCTTTACTACATCTTCATTGAGGATCGCCGCACACATGAGCATGCAAACGCCCGCCAACGTCTTCGCTCAACCCACCCCGGCCGTTGTCCATGACGCCTACTGGATCTGGCCCGGCCACTACACGTGGGACAACCACAACGCGTACGGCCTGTTTCGAAAACCCTTCACACTGAAAGCCGTGCCGAAAAAAGCGCCGTTGGTGATCACCGCCGATCAGTCGTATCAGCTCTGGATCAACGGTACTTTCGTCTGCCGGGGACCGGCGCGCGGGTTTCAATCGCACTGGCCTTACGACGAAGTCGACGTGGCAAAGTACCTCCGCAAGGGCAAGAACATCATCGCCGTGCGCGGACACAATCCCGGCTTCAGCAATTTTCAATACCTGACGCAAGGGAACTCCGGCTTCCTGATGGCCGCCAAGTGGGGCAGCGAGAAGATTGTCACCGACGGATCGTGGAAATGTTTGCGCGACGCTGGCGTTTCGCAGGACACGGTGCCAGTGAGTCTGCAGTTGTTCGCTCAGGAACAGGTCGACGCGCGCGTTTCGCCGCAGGGCTGGACGGAGATCGATTTCGACGACGCAAAGTGGACCGGCCCGTCTGTCGCCGGCCGCTGGAACTGCATGCCGTGGAACACGCTCGAACCCCGCGGCACGCCGATGCTCGACGAAAAGAAGGTCTACCCGCACAAGCTACTGGGTACGCAGCAGGGTGATTGCGCGCCCGGCTACGAACACACGCGCTGCGTGGTGCTCACGCGTTCAGCCGAAGAACTTTCACACAGCGCCATGAAAAGCGACGAGACCGGACGGCACCTGGAAGTTCCGCCGACCGGAGAGAAGAAATTCCGCAGCTATCTGATCGACTACGGCCATACGGTCGTCGGTTCGCTTTCGCTGAAGATCACCGGCTGCAAAGGCGGCGAGATCATCGATACTCTCCACGTCGAAACGATCAACGCGGAAAAGCTCCAGCCCGATCTCGTGCCGTGGGCGTGGTGCCGCATGCGCTTCGGCTACCGCCTCGTCTGCCGCAAGAACGAGACGACGTACGATTTCCACCATCCGTACGGTTTCCGCTACCTGGTTGTCACCGTTCGCGATACGTCGGCGAAGTTGAAGATCGAATCGACGCTCAACTGGATCGGCTACCCGCTCCACCGCAACGGCGGCTTCCACAGTTCCGACGCGGTGCTGGAGAAGATTTGGGAAACCTGCGAATGGACGCAGCAGTGCTGCAGCTTGGACGCCTACGTCGACACGCCGTGGCGCGAGCAGGCGCAGTGGTGGGGCGACGCGCGCGTGCAGGGCTGGAACACGTTCCATCTCAACGGCGACGCTCGGCTTTTCCGCCGCGGCATCCATTGCATCGCCTCGCAGACCACACCGACAGGGCTGACCTACGGCCACGCCCCGACGATGGCGCACAGCTGTATCCTGCCCGACTTCACGCTGATCTGGATGATCACGATCTGGGATTACTACTGGCAGACCGGTTCGGTCGAACCGCTCTTCGCGCATGAGAAAACCATCGACGGCGCACTGGAATACTTCCGGCAGATGACCGACAAGAAACTCGGCCTGGTCAAGTACGACAACCGCTACTGGCTCTTCCTCGACTGGACCGACATCTTCAAGGACGGCTACCCGACCGTGCTGAACGTCTGGCTGGTCGTCGCGCTGGAGAAACTCGCGGAGCTCTACCGCCTCGCCGGAAACGTCAAGAAAGCCAAATCCCTGGAGACGTGGGCGCAGTCGGTGCGCGCCGCGCTGAAGAAACTGATCAACAAGAAGGGCCTGCTGCGCGACGGCTACACGCATGAACGCAAAGTCGTCGAAAGCACCTGCGTCCATTCGCAAACGCTGGCGCTAATGGCGAATCTGAATCCCACGAATGTGAAGACGATGCTGGACACGTCGCTCCTCCCGTTCATCCGCGAAACGGAGACGCCGAAGGCCTACCCATCCGCGTACTGGATCACGTACGTCTTCACCGAGTTGATCAACCAGGGCTACGCCGCCGACGTGATCACCTTCATCCGCAAGCATTGGGCGGCGATGAGCGAGCACGGCACGACGTTCGAAAATTTCAAGCCCGCGCGCGGCAACGAAAGTTTCTCGCACGCGTGGTCGGCCCATCCGCTCTTCCATTTAATGAACACGATCGGCGGCATCACGCAGACCGGGGCCGGCTGGAAGACGATCCGCTTCAAGCCGGAGTTCATCGGCAACAACGGCGGCGCGACGGTCCCGACGGCCAGCGGCCCGATCATCAGCAAATGGACCCGCAACGGCCCGGTCGTCAACGTGACACTGACGCTGCCGCCGGGCATCAAAGCGACCGTGGTCTTCCCGCACGCCAAGGAGCAGGTAGTGACGGGAGCGAAGAGCTGGATCGTGAGGCTCTAACGGCATTGCGGATTTCGGATTGCGGATTGCGGATTGGAATGGGGCGCGCTCAGGCAGCATTCCCGCTACGGTTGACCGATGGTAATTTATGAATGAAACTTGGTCTGCGCTGCAATTGGCGAAGTGTCAGAAATATCACACGGAGCCATACCCGATTTCTGATGATCAAAAGCTGGGCATCGCTCTGAATGTGCGAACCGATCTGCAACCGCTGAATGGGTTGCGACATCCCGCAGCAGGCGGTACCTGCGGCTGGTACCTTTGGGCTGGAGAAGAGCTGTCAAAGTCACCCGACTTCTTTGTGCCAATCCACGTTGCACACATGGACGGTTGGCGCCCAGACGCAATACCGTTTCTTCAGCTTCCACCTGGCTGGCGGTTCATAATTGCGCCGGGTTATGAAGATGTCTGGTTTGATGACTCGCTGCTTGAAGTTTAGGGGGCGGCAGTCTCAACCTACTTATCAAACGTCTTCGGCAACTCCGACGACGTAATTGCCAGATCCACGGTCGGACCGTCATCTTTCAAAATCTTTTCTGCGATCAATTTGTTCATCGGTGCGAGCGTATTGAAATGCGTGGCTCCGGGTAGCGACAGAAAATGGATCTGCGGGTTGGTGGAATCTTTCCTCATCTTAATTAGATCGTCTGCATTGGCTGGAGGCAGCGTGCCTTCGATCACATACACCGGACTCTTAATGGAACTCAGCCACTTCCCCGGTGCGCGCAGCAATAATTCCTGCGCGTCGCGGTAATTAAAAGGGAGATAATCCGCACCGTAATGGCCCACATTGCTGACCGGACCAAAAGAAAACACAACGCGAAAACGCGTGGAGACTTCGGCGACCAACAGCGCCAGCGTACCGCCCGTGCTATGACCACCCAAATAGATGCGAGCAGGGTCGACGTACGGTTGTTTGGAAAGAAACTCAGCCGCATCCAGTACATCATCCACTTCACCGAGAAAGCTTTCTTTGGTGCCAGGGTTGTCATTGCCGCCGCGCAGCGACGGAAACATCATGATGATTCCCGCCTTGCGGTACGCCGCTGCCGTCTGGTCGTTTTTGGGTGGAGCGGGATGCCAGACTTCATCAATGGAATTACAATCGCCGCCCGTGATCCAGATGATCGCCGGATGTTTCTTGCCGTCTTTGGGATCCGGCGTCAGATAGGCCGAGAGCGCTCCAGGCGCAGCATCGTATTTCACGAGCGAGAAAATAGCCGGCGGCGGAACACTGGCCTTTTCCTTCTTCTCTTCCTTTGGTACTAACGTGGTCTTGAACGCTCTCCGCGCCGCGCGCAATGGCGAGTCCTGCGCGGCCACGGGCGCCGGAGCGACCGGCGGCTGCACAGTTGGAGCGGGAGTTAGCGCAGGAGTGGGTGGCGGAGTGGGAACCTGGACGCGGGCCGGTGGCGCGTCACCGCAACCGAGGAGAAAGAGCAATACAGACAGTGTGAGAAATTCCCGCTTCATAGATCGCCCTTTTCGAATATGTGCCGACATAGACACGCGAGTTGGACGGCAGTTGCCATCCAACTCGCGTGCAATTTTCAGTGGAGCTTAATTGACGAATACGATCGAAGTAGTTCTTAAGCCTTCGTCGCAGCAGCCTTGGCGCGAGCCACGGCCAGCGCGAGGCGCGACTTCTTGCGGTCGGCGCGCTTCTTCGGGATCGCGTTCTTGCGCGCGGCGCGGTCGAGAGCCTTGAACGCTTCGGCCAGCGTGGCTTTCGGATCGGCCTTGCCGGTCTCAATCTCTGCCGTTACCTTCTTCATCGCCTTGCGCAGCGTGATCATGTTGCCACGGTTGCGGCTGTTGCGCTTGACGTTCTGACGTTCACGTTTGTCTGCACTTAATGAATGGCCCATGTCAGTCCTTCAACCCCAAGCAGCCCGTTAAAAGTCGACTTCGCCAAATTCTCCCGTGAAACGACTGGCTGTTGAGGCGTTTCACGGCACCGCCCAAAGTTGATCAGCGGGCTGCTGGAGAATCGGTTCCACCCCGTGCACGGCACCGGGCATAGCGAGTCGAGTAAGTTACTCGCACCCACGCACGTATGCAACTCATTTCCCCGCTGATGGGCCAGCCGCGGCACTCGTGCGTAACCTTTTTCCGCGCCGACGCACACAAAAAGATGGTAGATTCTTCCGAGTAACGTATCCGCCACACCCGTCATCAGTCTGCACGCTTGGCTTCGAATCCCAAAGACTCGTTTTTAGCAAGGAGAACTCGACATGCTAAAATCACTGAGTCGCCGCGTCATCCTCAGCGCGGTCGTGCTGTTCATTTCCAGCGCGTCAGCGGCGACTCCGGGCATCGCGTCGCGGCGCATCTCCACCGGTCTCTCCAATCCCGTCTGCATCGCCACGGCGCCGGGCGATACCACGCGGCTGTTTGTCTGCGAACAGTTCTCTGGAAAGATTCGCATCGTCAATCTCTCCGACGGCAGCGTCAACGCAACGCCGTTCATGACCATCAGCCCGTTGCTCTCCAACAGCGAACAGGGACTGCTGGGCCTGGCATTTGATCCCAACTACGCATCGAACGGTTTCGTCTATGTGTCGTACAGCCAGACCGGCGGCGGAGCGAGCGGGCATACGGAAATCTCGCGCTTCAAAGTCATCGGCACGCCGTCCACGGCCACGACGGTGGATCTGACCAGCAAGATCGTCATCCTCAGCATCAACAAACCCGAGTACAACCACAACGGCGGCTGGATTGGCTTCGGCCCCGACGGTTACTTTTATATCAGCACCGGAGACGGCGGCGGCGGCGACGATCAGCACGGCACGATCGGCAACGGTCAGGACCGCACAGTGCTGCTCGGAAAAATTCTGAGGATCGACGTCAGCGCCCTCCCCTACACCATTCCTCCGAGCAACCCGTACGCGACCGATCCAACATTCAAGCATGAGATCTGGGCGTTCGGCGTCCGCAATCCGTGGCGCTGCAGCTTCGACCGTTCCACGGGAGACCTGTGGATCGGCGACGTGGGCCAGAACACGCGCGAAGAGATCGACTTCAATCCCGCCGGCGTGGGCGGACGCAACTACGGCTGGCGCGCGCGCGAAGGTTTCATCCAAGAGCCGGCGCATACCAGCGAAACGCCCGTGACCACAGCGATTGATCCGGTTGTCGACTACGCGCACAGCATCGGCGTCAACGCGATCATCGGCGGTTACGTCTACCGCGGCAGCGCGATTCCCGGCCTGCAAGGAACGTACATCCACGCCGATTACGGTTCGTCGCGCTTCTGGGCGCTGGTCTATAATGGGACGGCGCTGAGCAGCCAGCAGGAAGTGACGTCGAGTCTCAATCCGTCCGGCGCGCTGAATGGCGTGACGGCGTTCGGCGAAGACGGCGCGGGGGAAATTTACTACACGAACTACGGCGGCGGCGAAATCTGGAAGATCGTCAGCTCGCTGAAAATCACGACGGCATCGCTCCCCGCCGGAACCGTAGGCACGGCCTATTCGAAAACGCTCGCCGCCTCTGGCGGTTCTCCCGCGTACACGTGGACGGTGATCACCGGAACGCTGCCGACGGGTTTGACGTTAAGCACCGCCGGTGTCCTCAGCGGTACGCCGACCGCAAACGGCACATTCAACTTCACCGTCCAGGTTCAAGACGCGACGACCGCGACCGCGACGCAGGCGTACGCCGTCACGATCAACGCGACGCCGGTGATTCAGCAGTCGTCACCGCTGACGCCGCAGGGAAATATCGGCACGGCCTACTCGCAGCAATTCACCGCGACCGGCGGGACGCTGCCGCTGACGTGGTCGAAGACCCTCGGCACGCTGCCAGGCGGACTGACGCTGACGTCCGGTGGTCTGCTCTCCGGCACGCCGACGGCAACAGGCACGTTCAACTTTACGATCCAGGTCGTCGACGCCAACGGCTCGACCGTCACCAAAGCATTCGCGCTGACGATCAACAACGCACTGGCGATCTCCTCAACATCGCCGCTTGCGCAAGGCACCGCCACAAAGTCCTACTCGCAAACGCTCACCGCCGTTGGCGGCACGCCTTCCTACACGTGGTCGCTAACGTCCGGCGCGCTGCCGGCGGGAATCACGCTTTCCAGCGGCGGCGTCGTCTCCGGCACAACCTCCGCGACCGGCACGTTCAATTTCACCGCCACGGTTACCGATTCCATCGCCGCAACCGCAAGCAAGACCTTCGCGTTGACCATCAACGCCGCGCCTTCCATTCAGACGACCTCGCTTCCCGGCGGAAATATCAACGCGCCGTATTCCCAGACGCTCACGGCGACCGGCGGCACGAGTCCGCTGACGTGGACGGTCTCCGCCGGAGCGCTGCCCGCGGGCGTGACGCTTTCAACCAGCGGCGTGGTCGGCGGCACGCCGACGGCATCGGGGACGTTCAACTTTACCGCGCTGCTGACCGATGGCGCCGGGGCCACCGCCAGCAAAGCGCTCGCGCTCGTGATCAGCAACGCGCCGTCCATTTTTTCCACGCCCGTCACCACCGGCAACATCGGCGTCGCGTACGCGTACACCGTGCAGTCCGGCGGAAATCCGGCGCCGACGTTCTCGATCGCCTCTCCGCCCGCGGGATTGTCGATCAACGCGACGTCCGGCGCGATCACGTGGACGCCCACCGCCGCGGGTGTGTTCTCCATCACCGTGCAAGCCACCAACGGCGTGCTTCCCAACGCGACGCAGACATTCGCGCTCACCATCAACGATTACGGCCTGGTCGCGCGCCCGAATTCGCCGCCGTACCTCAACATGCCGACGACCAGCACCGGCGCGATTCCCGCCACGCTCTCCGCCACCGGCGCGTTCTCGAACACCGCCACGCTGACGCCCAGCGCCGCGCTGCTCCCTTATAATGTCAACACGCCGCTCTGGTCTGACGGCGCGGTCAAGACGCGCTGGATCTCCGTGCCCAACGGCCAGAGCATCACCTTCGCGCCGACGGGAGAATGGACCTTTCCCTCCGGCACGGTTTTCGTCAAGCATTTCGAACTCGGCACCGACGACACCAATCCGTCGATCCGCAATCGTCTGGAGACGCGCCTGATTGTCGTCGGTCCCAGCGGCAGTGTTTACGGCGTCACTTACAAATGGAACGCCGCGCAGACCGATGCCGACCTGCTCGCCAGCGGCCTGACGGAAAACGAAGTAATCGCGACGTCGACCGGTTCGCGCAACCAGACCTGGTCCTACCCCAGCCGCGGCGACTGCCTGACCTGCCACAACACCAACGCCAACTACATCCTCGGCGTAAAAACCCGGCAGCTCAACGGGCCCTTCACGTATGCCGCCACCGGTGTGACCGACAACCAGATCCGCTCGTTCAATCACGTCAGCCTCTTTTCCACGACGCTCGACGAAACGCAGATCCCCGGCTACGCGAAGCTCGCGAACTTGAACGACACCACCGCCTCGCTGGAAACTCGCGCGCGTTCGTACCTCGATGCCAACTGCTCGCAGTGCCACCGGCCGCTGGGCGCTCCCGCGAATTTCGACGCACGCTTCGACACGCCGATCGCCAGCCAGAATATTCTCGACGGACTGGTCAATTCAAACTTAAGCATCCCCGGCGCCGTCGAGATGGCGCGCGGCAACCTCGCGCGCTCGATCGGGCGTATTCGCATCAACACCGTCGGCACGATCCAGATGCCCCCGCTGGCGCGCAACACCATCGACACTAACGCCGTCTCCGTGATCTCCGCCTGGATCGAAGGCCTCGCCGCCACGCCGCTGAACGTGACCGCCGCCGGAGCTTCCGACACGACCGCGAATCTCACCTGGACGGCGATGGGCGACAACGAATCCGGCTTCCAGATTGAACACAGTCTTGACGGAACCACCTGGACCGCCGGAGTGACCGTCCCCGGAAGCCAGGCCAGCGCCACCGATACCGGATTGTCGCCGGCGACGAATTACTACTTCCGCGTGCGCAGCCTGGTTCCCAGCGGCGACAGCGCCGCGTCGACGTCCGTGCTCGCAACGACGTTCAGCGCGAGCAGCGGCGGTGGCGGCGGAACAGCCGCGCTTCCGATGACGCTCAGCCATCTGCAGGCGAACATGAAATACACCACGAAGAATCACGACACGCTCTCGTTCACCGGCATGCTGCCCAATCTGGCCGCGGGCCTGAATCCAAGCGGCGTCGCGTTGACGCTCAACGTCAGTGGCGTGAGCGCCGCGTTTACGCTCGACGCGAAGGGCCACGCGAAATCCGCGCAAGGCACGTTTGCGCTGCAGCTCAAGCGCAAGCGCGATCCAAAAACCAAAATCACGTCCTACCTCGGCGGCAACGTCAAATTTTCCGCGCGCCTGAAGAACGGGAACTTCAGCGCCGCGTGGGCGCCACTCGGACTCGATCCGACGACGGATGCGAAGAACCAGAAGATGCCGCTGACCGTGGATATCGCGTTCTTAAATCAGACGTATGAAGCGATCGTCACTGCCCTCTATACGGGCCACGCGGGCAAGAGCGGGTCGGTCCGCAAATAAACCGGCGTGGACAAACCCCGCCCGCTCACTAAGCTCAAGCCCCATCATTTCATAGGTGAAAATTGCTCATTCTCATGGCCGCATGTTGCCCCGACGAACGTCTGCGTCAGGGGAGGATTCTGGTTTGAAGAAGATATGGCCGGTCATCGCTACGCTGGTCTCCGTCGTGGGCTCCGTCGGATTTCTCGGCTATGCGGTGAACACCCAGCAGCTCTACGATGATCAGATAAAAGGCGGCGTGGCGCTCCCCGACCCGCGCGTCTACAGCAGCATCTTCTTCGAACGCGGCACGTATTACGTCTTAATCGTGCTGGTGCTGCTCTGGCTGACGCAGTTGATCGTCGTGATGCGCGCGCGGGAGTTCTCGCTCAAAGCCTTCGTCACGCGCCATTGGCCGGAATTTCTCGCGGCGCTTCTGATCACGGTGATGTGCTTCTGGACCGTGCCGCCGCGCTTCCGTGTCTTAAGCGACGAGGCCAATCTCGTCTCCGTTTCTCAAAACATGCTCTATGAAAAAACCGTACTCAACAACGTCATGTCGAAATTCTACTACGGCAACCTGCAGCCCATCGTTAGCGAGCAACACCTCGAAAAGCGGCCGTTCCTCTTTCCGTTCTTCGTGCACCTGCTTCATATCGTCCGCGGCTACGACGTCTCGAACGCGTTCCTGGCCAACGCGTTTGCCTTGTTTGCGCTGCTGGCGATGATCGGCGTGATCGCGCAGCGCTTCATCGGGCGAATGGTGGGCTTCTCCGCGATGCTGCTGGTGGCCACGTACCCGCTGGTCTGTCTGTGCGCGACGTCTGCGGGCTTCGATCTCTTCGCGGCGTTTGTGCTCTGCGGCGTGCTCGTGACCACTGCGGTGTTCCTCCACAAGCCCTCGGCCGACACATTCGCGCTGGTCTGGATCACCGCCGTGCTCTTCGCGCACACGCGCTACGAATCAGCGCTGGTGTTCTTCGTTGTCATCCTCGCGCTGGCCGTGCTGGGTTTTGTCGAAGCGGAGTACTTCAAACCGTATTGGTACCACTTCGCGCTGACGCCCTGGCTGGTCATGCCGCTGATTCTGCAGCGGCAGCTGCTCGGCGAACAATTTGAAAACACCACCGGCACGCCCAACTTCAGCTTCGGACATTTCTGGGATCACACCAAGGAAATGCTGGGCACGCTGATCGACTTCGGCCATACCGTGCCCTACGCGACGCTGTTGAACTACGTGGCGATCGTCAGCTTCGTCGGCGTGGTCATCGGCGTCTTCAAGAATATCAAGGCGAGCTGGCAGCGTCCCTTTTTCGCGATCGCGCTGGTCGCCACCTGCGCGCTGCTCGTCTTGTACATGTCGTATTATTTTGGCACGGGCATCCATCCCGCTTCAGCGCGTTTCTTCGTGTACTTCACGGTCCTCGCCGCGCTGATGCCCGTCGCCTTTCATTTCTTCTATCCGAACATTCTGAGCCGCAATGTGCTGCTGGCCATCGCGCTGCTCTCCGCGATCATGTACCACCCGATCTCGATCGAAAACCGTTTCACCAACACCGCCACGCTGATCCGCGAGACGGAAGCCGAATACGATTTCCTCAGCAAGATCAAAGACAAGCACATCCTGGTCATCTCCGAACGCTCCGTGGACTTCGTCGCGCTCGGCTACGGTTCCGTTGATTTCAAATACGCCAATCGCAACTACGGCGAGATCATCTCCGAATACAATCGCGGGCTTTACTCCATCGTGGTTTTTCAGCGCGTAAATATTGAAAAGCAATGGCCGGTGCCCGACTGCCAGTTCCTGGTTCCCTTCGATTTGAAGATCGCCAAAGAACTGCAGTTCGACGCCAACGAAATCGTGCGCATCTCCTGGGTCGGCGGCCGCACGCCATGACCTCCGAGCCGGGACGCAGCGCGCGCGACGAAGCAACTCCGGCTTCGCCGCCGCCGCAGCAGCAGCCGCCCGCTCCCATGACTTCTTCCACAGCCGATTCGATGCACTCGCCGCTGCTGCGCAACGGAATTCACGTGCTGGTCTTCGTGCTGCTCGCCTTTCCGCTCGGCGTTCTGGCGCAGGACGCGCGACTCGGCGGGCGCGGCCATCTGTATTCGGCCGCGATCCTGTTCTGCATCGCCGTCTTCAACATCGTCGTCCTCCCGCACTTGGAAACCGGAAAGCGTCTCGCGCGGCCGGACGAAAGTAAAATCAACGGCCTGTGGCTCTACCCGTTGACGTTAAGCCTCTGCTTCCTGATCTACCCGCCGTTCGCCGTCGTCGGCGCGTGGGCGGCGATGGCCGCCGGCGACGCCGCCGCCAGTTTCGCCGGCCGCCACGTTCCAATTCCCAAGCTGCCGTGGAATCCGCAAAAGAGCTGGGCGGGGTTGTTTGGCTTCATCGCCGTCTCCATTCCTGTGTGCTACGCCGCGCTCTACCTCGTGCCATGTAAGCTGTTTCTGAAAGTCGATGGCTGGCCCGAATTACCCTACGTCTGGACCCTCGCCGTGCTCGCGGCGGTCACCGGCGCGATCGTCGAAAGTCTGCCCGCGAAACTCGACGACAACGTCCGCGTGCCGATTGTCACCGGCGGCGTGCTCTGGATCGCCGCGCTCTTCTTAAGCTGGGCGACGCATCCGTTGCCGAAGGACACGCCGGTCCAACCGGAAAACCTGCTCAAGGCGCTGGCCCTCAACGCCGTAATCGGCGGGGCCGCGCTGCTCCTCAAGTTCTCGAACGTTGCCGGCGCGGTGTTGGGCGCGGTGCTCGGCGTGATCGTCTTCTTCTTCGCGCAGTGGCAGGGCTATCTGCTGTTCCTGACGTTCGCGTTCGGCGGCAGCGTGCTCAGCAAAATTGGCTTGAAGTACAAAGCAAAACTCGGCGTCGCCGAAGCCGACGAGGGCAAACGCGGCGCGTCGAACGTCGCCGCCAATCTGCTCGTGCCCGGATTGTGCTGCCTGGCCTATCCCATGTCCGGCGGCCACGGTGCGATGCTGCTGGCATTCGCTGGTGCGCTCTGCGCCGCGTTTGCCGACACCGCCAGCTCCGAAATCGGCACCTTCGCGCGCCGCGAACCGGTCCTGATCACCACCTTCAAGCCCGTCCCGCACGGCACCAACGGTGCGGTCAGTCTCCTCGGCTTCGTCGCCGCCACTGGCGCTTGCGTGATCCTCGCCACGCTCGCGGCGTACACCGACTTCTACCAGCACCTCTTATCCAACTCGCCCACGCCTTGGCACTACCGCGGCGTCTTAAGTCTCATCCTCGTCGTCGCCGGCCTGCTCGGAACAGTTGTCGACAGCCTCCTCGGGGCAACGGTGGAGGACCGCTATCCCGGCCTCGGAAAAGGCGTGGTAAATTTCGCCTGCACGCTCACCGGCGCGATCGTGGCGGGCGGGCTTTTCTGGTTGTTCAATCTCTTCGCACATTGAGTCGCTTCTTATCTCACGCAAAGCCGCGAAGCCGCAAAGCCGCAAAGAACAGCAGCGGCGGGATTCGGGATTCGCCAAGACAGATGCGCGACGATTCCCGATTCCCGAATCCCCATTCCCGCCGTTCGTTGTTCTTTGCGACTTAGCGGCTTTGCGTGAGATATTCAGTCGTCGTCCATTAAGATACGCGCGATGAACACCATCATCCTCGACCTCGATCTCGACTTCTTCCTCAACGGCGTCGCTACCCGCCGTGCGTCGAGGGGACAGCGACAGACTGATGCGCTGGAACCGTGGTCCGCAGATGCCGTGCGTGAGTTTCTGGAAACGCGCTGCGGACTGAATCGCCAGCGCCCGGTGCCCGGCGCGTTTGTCGAAGCACATCACGAGGTCTTTAAACTCTGGCGCACGCAAATTGCAACCGGTTCGCTCGCCGCGCCGTTCGATGTCGTACACGTCGACGCGCATGCCGATCTCGGGGAGGATGACGCGAGCTGGCCGTTCATCGGCGGTGAGTTGCTCCACCAAGCCGTTCCGGACCGCCCCAATTTGCTCGACGGGCGCGAAGGGCTCCACGAAGGCAATTTCCTTGCCATCGCCGTCGCTTGCCGCTGGCTCGGCGCGCTGAGCTACGTCCATCACCGCGAACGCCTCTTCCATCTCGATCTCGGCGACGTTCCGCGCCTGGCGCTGAAGAATTTTAATCCCGGCACCCAGGCGCTGCAGCTCAAAAAACTCCGCCCAGGCATGCAAGCAACACACGACGCCAATCTTGATCCCCGCGAGATTCTCGGCCTCGAACCCGAAGTCCCGCTAACCATCGTCGCTTGGGAAAATTTCCAAGCCCCGCGTCCATTCGATTACGTCTACCTGACGCAATCGCCGCGGTACACGCCTGCAACCGCCGACGCATTGATTCCAGTGATTTGCGAGTACATCACACCGCTGGCCGGATGATCTTGGGAAAATACAGCCATAGATGCCCGAGGTCATCGTTCTCGCCAAAAATGATCTCGCCATCGCGGCCCACCACGGCGTCGCCGAAGCAGTAGCCGTAGCGCCGGCGCTCGATCACGGAGACGGCGACGCCGAGATCCGAAATCTTGCCAGTGCTGGGTTGCACGCAGAACATGCGCGCGATGCCGTCGCCGGCGCTCGCGAAAATGCGGCCGTCAAACGTCACGGCCATCGCGCCGATAGGTGACAGTGGAATGGTCGCCAGCGCACTGCCGAAGCCTGTTTTTTCGTGAAAGCGAAAGAGCGTTCCGCGCGCATCGGCGAGATATAGCGCGCCCTGCCCGTCCGCTTCGTCGCGCGCCCATAGCAGCGGCGCGGAACTCCACTCTCCCTTGGGCAGCGGCACTGCCTTTCGCGTGAGCTGCTGCGAACGCGGATCGAATTTCCAGAGGTGCTCCGCGCCATCGCGTCCGAAAATGTTCCCGCCGGAGCCGCGCGCAAGCCGTCCGGAGCAGGGAATTTCACTCACGGTCCGCAACGTCCCCGTTTCAATCTCGAAGGTGAAGAGCGACGATTCGGTCACGCCGATCACCGTCGCGCGTCCTAAATCCGTCACGGCATGGAGCACGCGTCCGGCGCTGAGGCCCAAGTCGGTGTACTGGAACGGCACGCGCCACATATGCCATTCCTGAATCAAGTCGAACGGCAGCGGCTGCAGCGGACGGCGCACCAAGCGCGCGCCCGACGGACCGTTGACCGCAGCCACGATGCTCTGCTGGCCGCAGCAGACGGCCGCGCACTCCGTCGCGCCTTCGGCGACGCCCAGGTCGAAGACCATTCCGGTGATGCCATGAAACATGCCGACGAGAATGTGTGAGGCGTAGCCGCTGGTCCCGGCGTAGACGATGCCGTCGGCCGTGATGTCCATGGCGCGAATGAAACTTTCGTCCGCGCGCACCGCTTCAGTCACGTTGGGAAAGCAGGTCGGAAACGCGACCATCGTGCCTTCCGTGATTGCCGCGCCGTGGACAATGGAATCGCGCAGCGCTTTGGCCCCGGGCTGGTTGGGATCGTAGAACTTCCGTTTTTGCATCGCAGTCATTCCTTAACCCCAGGTTCGCAGCGGCAGGTGCGCGTCTTTTTTTCGCCGGTCGTCCGGCATCGCGACTTTGAAGAAACCGACCGGCGTCCTTCCGACGTGGCCGAAGAACAGATCGCCGTGCTTGTCCACCGCCCCGCGCGAAACGTAGTGAGAACTCGCGTCGGGCCGGCGCAACTGCGCGATCTTCTCGCGCTTCAGCGTGCGCGGGTCCATCCGATAAACGACGCCTTCGACGCGGCGCGGACTGTCCGGACCGTCGACGTGGTTGATCGCGTCGCTGTTGGATGGAAATTCGCCCTCCCAGTGCGACGCGGCAAAATAGAGCATCCCGTCGGCGGCGAAGGTCAGCCCGCCGCAGTGGTCGACGTAGAAATTCTCAGGCACCGTCAGATCATGCGGCGGCGTCACCGTTCCCAGATCTTCGACGCGCCCCCACTCGCCTTCGTTCGGCCAGATGCGCATCAAGTGCGCGCCGCCATTCCACGTCACCGCGTAGACACAGTCGCGTTCCGGCGACGCGACGACGTCGTAAAACACGCTGTGCCAGCCATTCTGCACCGGCCCGGTATGCGGCAGCACGAACGGAGAACGGTCCAGCCGACCGCGTTCGGGATCGTAGCGAACCAAGTGGCCGTAGTCGTCGGTCGTCCAGATGCGGTGTTTCTTGTCCGAGAATAGCGCCTGCGAATTCACCGAACCGATGCGTCCGACATCGCGGCTCGTGCGCTTTTTCAAATCGTAGATGATGAAATGATCGCGCGGGTAACTCAGCGCATACAGCAGGCTTCGTTCTTCATCCAACAGCAGACAGCGGCAGCCTTCTTTGGGGATCAACGTGTCCGACCAGAGCACCTGGTCGTTTTTCGTATCGAACGCCAGCAGCGCCGCGCCGCGAAAGCAGCGCTCCTTGTTGTGCCAGAAATTCCACGGCGAATACGCCGGCAGATCGATCGGAGGACCGGAGAGATGCGTCGCCATGTACATGATCCCGTCCGACGCCGACGGCGCAAAGCTGTAATGAATCTTGCACTGCGTCGCGCGTCCGTTGTCGCGTGGGTCGTCGACCTTGGTGTCGAGATCGAAAAGGTACTCCACCGAATCCGTTTCGCGTTTGTAGCGCGTCAGCGCGACCACGCCTCCCGGCGCGCTCTCGGCGCAGGCCGCGACATAGACGCGCCCATCCGGGCCCGTATGCAGCGCCCAGCAGGAATCGGCGTCGGGCTTGTCCTTAAAGGGATACCACGTGACGTCATAGGCCATGTTGATCTTCAAAATTCGTTGCTGCGAGCGTCGAAAAAGCATCACTTAGAGAGAGATTGTATTCAAGTGTAATATACGTACTGAGGATGCGCGCGAAGTTTGCGCCCTGAATTTCTCAGAACATTTCTCTTTACAATCCTCCCTTTTATGAGATCATCTTTCAGTCCGGTTTTCAGCGGTCGTCGCGAGGACGCCCGCGCCTGACAGAAGTACTCAGTGGTTACATTCATGATTTCCTGATTTCGAACGAACCTGAACAATGCCGTGAGGCATGGGGTGTCGTTACGAGGAGTTCGTACAAAAACCGCCAGCGCAGAGATCCCGCTCAAACCTTCACACGGTGAAGTGTTGTTGCGCGCTGACCGCGACCCTTTTCTACGGCTTGCTTCCGAAACTGGAAATTCTTCAGAAAGGCACGTCAACATGTCCGAACCCGTACGTTTACAAAAACTCCTGGCCCAGGCAGGCTTTGGTTCCCGCCGGTCCTGTGAGGAATTCATTACCGATGGCCGCGTCACCGTCGACGGCGCCGTCGTCCGCCAGTTGGGCTCCAAGGCCGATCCGGAAACGCAGAGCGTCGAATTCGACGGCCAGCGCGTGTGCGGACCCGGCAAGCTCTCGAAGTCCGTTCGCGATGCGGAAGAGAAGGTCTACTACATTCTCAACAAGCCCCGCGGCGTCCTCTGCACCAACGAAGACCCGTCCGGCCGCCCGCTCGCCATCCAGCTCGTGCCCGAAAAGCGCCGCATCTATTGCGTCGGCCGCCTCGACATCGACACTGAAGGCCTGATCCTTCTCACCAACGATGGCGAATTGACCAACCAGCTCACCCATCCGCGCTACGGCGTGGAGAAGACCTACATCGCCAAGTGCGATGGCCATGTCGCGCAGGGCCAGGTTCAGAAACTTGAATCCGGCGTGTTCCTGTCCGAAGGCCGCACGCAGGGCGCCCGCGTGCGCGTCCGCCGCGCCGGCGATCACCACAGCAGCGTTGAAATGACGATCTCCGAAGGCATGAACCGCCAGATCCGCCGCATGCTCGCCCGCGTCGATCTGCGCTGCCGCCTGTTGCGCCGCGTCGCCATCGGACCGATCCGCCTGGAAGAACTGCCGCTCGGCGCTTCCCGCCGCCTGACGCCCGATGAAATCCGCCGCCTGAAATCGGCGATCGAAGTCGCGCGCCGCGCCTCCGAAGGCCGCCCGCAGGAAGTCGCCGAATACGAAGACGCTCAGGAAGAAGGCGAAGACCGCTGGCAGAAGCCCGCGCCCAAGCCGGCACGTCCCGTGAGCACCGGGCAGTCGGGCACCTCCGAACGACCGGCGAAGAAGGAAAAGCGCAAGGACCGCAAGGAACGCGAAGAGAAGGAAAAGAGCCCGCGCTCGATCGTCGAAGACGATTGGGATACCGCGGCCGTGAAGTTCGCCGGTCCGAAGCACTCCGACGACGATGATGACGACGACGAAAAGGATGTCTCGCACGTCGCCGCCGCCCAGACGCAGACCATGCCGGCCGAACACGCCAAGGAAATCGACGAACTGGCCGAATCAGCCAAGCTGGACATGTCGGAAGACGTCGAGGAACTCGATGAAGAAGCCATCGTGCTCGCGCCGGCCGTGAAAGCCGCTGAAACCCGCGACCGTGGCGCCGACGCCGAAGAAGAGATCGACGAGAAGGAACTCGAAGCCCTCGACGCCGAGTTGGATGCCGACGACGACGAAGATGAGGAAGACGAGGACGACGAAGACCTCGACGACGATGAGGAAGAAGAGGAAGAAGAGGAAGGCGAAGAAGAATCCGCTGAAGAGACGTCGTTGAGCGACGAGGACGAAGAAGGCGACGGCGAAGAGGAAGATGTTGAAGAAGCCAAGGAAGGTGAAGAGAAGAAGAAGCCCGCGGCCGTGCGTCCGCGCCGCGTGACCGATCACCACGTCCGCGACCGCGGCCCGAACGCCGCGCAACCGTTGGACGAGACCGGCACCGAACGCTCCCGCTCAGCCAGCCGGGAAAGCAAGCCCTGGCAGAAGCGCGACGACCGCGGTGGACGCAGCAGCGGCGGCGATCGCAAGCCGTATCAGAAACGCGAAGGCGGCAGCCGGCCGTACTCAGGATCCGGTGGTGGAGACCGCAAGCCGTGGCAGAAGCGTGAGGGCGGCGGCAGCAGCTACGCCGGTGGCGGAGATCGCAAGCCGTATCAGAAGCGTGAAGGCGGCAGCAGCTACTCCGGCGGCGGAGATCGCAAGCCGTGGCAGAAGCGCGAAGACGGCAGCAGCAGCTACGCGGGCGGCGGAGATCGCAAGCCGTGGCAGAAGCGCGAAGGCGGCGGCAGCAGCTACGCCGGAGGCGGAGATCGCAAGCCGTATCAGAAGCGTGAAGGCGGCAGCAGCTACTCCGGCGGCGGAGATCGCAAGCCGTGGCAGAAGCGTGAAGGCGGCAGCAGCAGCTACGCGGGCGGCGGAGATCGCAAGCCGTGGCAAAAGCGTGAAGGCGGCAGCAGCAGCTACGCTGGCGGCGGAGATCGCAAGCCGTACCAGAAACGCGAAGGCGGCAGCAGCAGCTACGCCGGCGGCGGAGATCGCAAGCCGTACCAGAAGCGTGAAGGCGGCGGCAGCAGCTACGCCGGCGGCGGAGATCGCAAGCCGTGGCAGAAGCGCGAAGGCGGCAGCAGCAGCTATGCCGGCGGCGGAGATCGCAAGCCGTGGCAGAAACGTGAAGGCAGCGGCGGTTACGCGGGGGGTGGAGACCGCAAGCCGTACCAGAAACGCGAAGGCAGCGGGGACGACCGTCCGCGCGAAAGCCGTGGTGGCGAACGCGGCAATTCGCGTCCGTGGGAAGACCGGCGCGACCGCACCAGCAGCGGCCCGCGTGCGGATCGTGGAGGTGATCGGGGTGGTTACCGCGGCGCACCCAGCGGCGGCAGTGGTGGCGGCAGCAAGCCGTGGGAAAAGCGAGCTCCTCGCGGCGACCGTCCGTCGCGCCCGAGCAGCGACCGCGCCCCCAGCCGAGAACGCAGCTCCAGCGCCCCGTCGGGCGAACGTTCGACCCGCCCATGGGAACGTGAATAACTGACCTTGGTGCCACGGATGCGCGGATGTTTGAGCGTCAGCTCAAACATCCGTTCGTCCGTGCGAGGCGCGCTGCAATTGGAACGCGCAACGCACGGATGAACGACTTCCTTCGCTACGCTCAGGAATTCGCGCATCCGTGGCACCAATTTATTCACTCGACATTCCAGCATTCGTCACTCGACATTCGTCACTCGACATTCGAAATTTCCCCCATGACCATCGTCGCCTGCTCCAGCGCTCAACCCCTCATTTCCAGCGACGCACGGGCCGGCGATCTGAGCCGCGCGATCGTCCGACTTTCCGGCCCTCAGGCATTTACGTACGCCGCCACTGTTTTTCAGATCGATGCCGACGCGACGAAACTCCAATCCGGCACGCGCTGGCGCCGCGTCCCCGGACGCGTGTCGTGGCTGACCCACACACTTCCAGCGCATGCGTACATGATGCCCTCGCCACACAGTTATACGCGCGAGAACGTAATCGAACTCCACCTCCCCGCCCTCCCCTGGCTGGTCAGCGCGGTGCTTGAAAAACTGCTCGCCGCCGGAGCGCGGCTCGCCCAGCCCGGTGAGTTCACGCGCCGCGCGTTCGAGAACGGGCGCATCACGCTTGATCAGGCTCAGGCCATCGGCGCGCTGATCCAGGCGCAGACCGCCGACGAGGCCCTCGCCTACGCCGCGAAAGTGCAGGCGACGCCGCAGACGCAGCTCACGCGACTGCGCACGGACATCGAAGACCTGCTCTCGCTGGTCGAACTCGGTCTCGATTTCTCGCAGGAAGACGTCGGCGTGCTCTCGCCGGAGGAAATGCTCCAGCGCCTCGCACGCCTGCGCGACCGCGCCATCGCTCTCGCCACATCTTCGAAAGATGAGAACACCGCCGGGAACCCGTCGCTCAATTCCGCCGAGCTCAACACCGCGCTGCCGCGCGTGGTCCTCGCCGGACCCGTCAACGCGGGCAAGAGCAGCCTCTTCAACACTCTGCTCCACCGCGATGCCGCCATCGTCAACGCCGCCGCGCATACCACGCGCGATGCCGTGGAAGCGAGGCTAGCCCTGCCCAGCGGTTCGTGCGTGCTCAGCGACACCGCCGGCTTCGATCAACTCCTTTCGGAAAGCAGCAGCGATCTGCAGCGCGCAGGCTGCGAGGCCAGCCGCCAGGCGCTCGCGCGTGCCCATGTCGTGCTGGTGGTGCTCGACGGGTCCCGGCCGCCGGACGAACAGACACTGGCGACCGTCCGCGCGGCACTTTCCGGATCGCATCCCGCTCACGCCGCACTCATCTGGACCAAGGCCGATCTGCCGGAAAACGATTCACCCGTGCGGTTCGAAATTCTCGCGCTTGCCAGTGAGCTGCTGAGGCTTGAATCGATCGCGCAACTCAAAGTCTCCGCCCAAACCGGAGCCGGCTTGCCCGCGCTGAACGACTTCCTCTCCGCCGCGCTGGAGAAACTCGGCTCGCGGCACGCCGATGCGGTGCTGACGGCCGGCGCCTCGGGCATGGCTGCCGTGCGCACCGCCGCCGCGGCGCTCGAACGCGCGCACTCAGGCCTGGCGGCGGGACACGGCGAGGACATCGTTGCGGTGGAACTCCGCGAGGCGCTTCACGCGTTCTGGCAGACGGAAGGCGTCCGGGTGCGCCACGATGCGATTACGGAGTCGATGCTCGACCGGATTTTTGCTACATTCTGCATCGGCAAGTGATTTAATTGAGAGTGCGATTGAAAGTTCGGCGTTCCCGTGACGCTTCCCACTGGGTCGATGTATCCACCTTTATAGGACGTACACTTTTTTGAGGGCCTGAATGCAGGGCACGGGGCGCGGTACCAATGTCTTGATTCTCTTCGCAGCGACCCTGTTCTGGGTGCTGGCAGGGATCATGCTGTACCGCGACGCGGTCCACACGTGGAAGCAGGAAATCCCCGAACCGGAAGCCAAGACCCTCGCCGCCAAGGCGCTGGCTCAGGTCGACGACGAAACCCGCAAGGCCGGCTGGTTCCCTTCGCAACGCGATCCGATTTTCAATTTCGAAAACGATGCCCAGGGTTGGACGCTCGAAAACGATGCCAGCAAGAAATCGGAGACGCTGAAACTCGGCAACGAAGGCAGCGAGGGACTCCACGCGCTGGCCGTGCCTGTGAACTTTCCCGATCCTGCGTCGATCTACCGCGAAACCACGATTCCCGGCGACCTTTACAAGATGCAGGGCGTCCGCTACGTCTCCTACGACGTGCTGGTCCCGAAGGAATGTCACGGCTACGTCGGCTCGCTCCTGTTTTTGAAGGACAAGGACGGCCTCTGGTACCAGGCCCGTTCGCGCACGGCGCTGCTGCCGGGACGCTGGACGACCGTTACCGCCGACATCCGCGGCGATTCGCCAGACGTCATTCCGCTCGGCCACCAGGGCCAGTGGGACGAGAACCAGGCCTCGCGCGTCAGCGCCATCGGCATCACGCTCTACGGCGAGCGTGAATTTCACGGCGAAGTGCTCGTCGACAACATTCGCGGCTGGATGCGGCCGCAGCGCTTTGAAAGCCTGCTTGCGCGGCTGGAATCCGAACCCGTCCCACCCGATTGCGCCGCCAAGTTAAAAGCGATGAAGGAACTGGCGGCGAAGATCACGCCCGATCCGCTCAAGATCATCAACCTGCGCACCGAACCCGCGGCCCCGCCGGTCAAGCCAGGTGAATCCCCGGCGCTGCCGGCGGTCAAAAAATTCGAGACGCTGACGGTGCGCTTCGAACTCAATCGCCAGGCCGACAACCCGTTCGATCCCGAAAAGGCAGACATCACCTGCAAAGTCACCGCGCCCAGCGGGCAGGTCGCGGAGTACATCGGCTTCTGGTACCAGGATTACGACCGCGTCGACAGTTTCTCCGGCGATGAGCTGAACGCGATGGGCCGCCCGGAATGGCGCGTGCGCATCACGCCGCGCGAACCGGGGCTCTACACTTACGTGGTCACGGCGAAGCTCGGCAGCGACAGCGTCGCCACGAAACCCGCGACGTTTGTCAGCACACCATCGGATGAAAAGGGCTTCATCGCGGTCTCGAAAAAAGATCCGCGCTACTTTGAATTTGAGAACGGCGAGTTCTTCTACCCGATCGGCCACAACCTGCATTCACCCGTCGACATCCGCTGCTGGAAGGAAATCTTCAAGCAGGAACCGCCCGCCGGCCGCGGCTTGAACATGTATGCCGATTTCTTCGAGAAGATGCAGAAGGCCGGCGAGAACACCGCGGAAGTCTGGATGGCGTCGTGGTGGGTGGGGATTGAATGGACGGCGAGTTGGCGCGACTTCTTCGGCCACGGGCGTTACTCGCTGCAGAACGCCTGGAAGCTCGACACCGTCCTGAAAATGGCGCACGAACACGGCCTGAACATCCACCTGGTCATCGACAATCACGGCAAGTTCAGTGAGTACTGCGACTGGGAGTGGGACCAGAATCCCTACAACGCCAACACCGAAGGCGGCGGCTGCGTGCATTCGGCGCAGGAATTTTTCACCAACGAAACCGCGCGCAAATGGCACCGCAACAAGCTGCGCTACATCGTCGCGCGCTGGGGTTCCGACCCGACGATCCTGGGCTGGGAGATGGTCAGCGAATTCGACCTCGTCGGCGGCACCAATCGCAACGACATGGGCGCGCGCAACACCTTCCATCGCTCCCCGACGCTGCAGAACTGGGCGAAGGAAATGATCGATTACGTGCGCGCCAGCGATCCGTACAAGCACCCGATCACGGTTCACTACGCCACCGACTACAAATTCGTCGACGTGGTGCTGGCCAAGTCATCGGCCTTTGATTACGTCGTCACCGACGCCTATCGCCCCGACCAGAATTACACCGGCGCCGCGTTGCGCATGGAGGCGTGGGCCAAGTCCACGCTGCTGAATTCCGGCACGCCCAAGCCCTTCTGGATCACCGAGTACGGCGGCGACTGGAACGCGACGACGCCGACGGCGCTGGAAGCCGATCTCCACTGCGGCCCGTGGGCCACGTGGATGACGGAGGGCGCGGGAACGCCGATGTTCTGGTGGTACGATTTCATCGACCGCAACAATCTCTACTCATACGCGCGCGCCTTCGCGAACTATGCCAAAGGCGAAGACCGCCGCGGCATCGACGGCATTTCCGCGCAGGTTTCGATCACCGGCGGCAACACGACCAACCTTCTGGCTGGCCACGCCTTTATCTGGAAGAAGGGCGCGTACGCGTGGGTTTACGACGACGCCGCAATGCGCCAGATGCCACCGGCCGACAAGCGCACGAAGTACACGAAAGTCGACGTGCAGATCCCGGGCTTGGACGCGGGCGATTACACGGTAGAATACTGGGACTGCTACGACGGCAAAATCGCGAAGTCCGAGAACATCAACCTCGCTGGCGGCGAAACCGCCACGCTCCATTTCCCCGACTTCGCCAACAACATGGCGGTGAAGATAAAAACGAAATGATGAATGATGAATCCAGAGGGAATCGGAACCCTGGTACAAATTTGTGCCAAGGTGTGCCACACGTATTACAAATACATATATTAGCTTAGTATAAATTTATGCCGCAGACCTTCAGGACCCGAGTCCTAAAGGTACGACTCGTTGTAATCCCGGTGCGCTCGCTTCATACTGCTCGCGTGTTTAACAGCACACACATTTTAGTCCTCGTGCCGCTGACCAGCGCGCTGGTGATCATCAACTGTATCAGTTGGGTGCTGGTGCGCTTGCACACCGGTGGTCTGCCGGTGCAGATGGGGATTGGCTGGCCGTGGTGTTTTTACACCTACGCCGTCAACAGAGTCGGGCCGAGCGAATTTATTTTCACCGCGCTACTGAGCAACGTGGGCGTGGGCGTGGCGATTCTGGCCGCCGCCGGCGGTCTCGTCACGCTGGCCACGCGACATCGCAAATCAGCCGGCTGGAACTAGAACAGCGGCTTGTCCTTCATCTCGTCCGGCACGGGCACGCCGAGCGATTTCAGCACGGTCGGCGCGATGTTGGTCAGACCCGGGTTGAGCACCTCTAGCTTGCGGTTGGTGAAGAGGATGCCGGGCACGCAACTCGGGTCGATCAGGTGATCACCGGACCAGCGCTTCTTGTTGTCTTCGACCAGCGCCAGCGGCGCGGCGCCGAGCGCCGTCTGCCATGACGCGCGGTAACCGGGATTGAGGCCGAGCACCAGGTCCGGCCCCGTCGGCGCGGCCTTACCGGAATAGATTTCGGAGGCGATGTAAACGTTCTTCACCATCGGCTCGCCTGTGGCCGGGTCTTTCCAGCTGCGCAGCTTTGCGGCGATCTCCGCGGCGAGCGCTTTGGCGCCGGCGGCATCGATACTCCCCTGCCCTTCACGGCCCTTCACATTCATGTAGACGCTGGCGAAGCCCAGCGCGTACGCCTGCGTCTTTGACCAGTCCACATTGCGGAAGAGCTCCTGGCCTTCCTTCTCGTTGCCGTCGCTCAGTGTCATGTAGCCATTTTCGATCAGCCAGCGGTTGACGTGGGCGGCGCGGCGGAAGGAGTTGAAGCCGTGATCGGAGAGCACGATCAGCGCCGTCTGCGCATCGGTTTTCGCCAGCACATCGCCGAGAACCTCGTCCATCTCGCGATAGACAGCCGGAATCACGTCGGCGTACTTCGCGGCGAGCTTCGCGTCGTAAGCCGGATGCTGCGGATCGCGCATGCTCCAGAACGCATGCTGGATGCGGTCGCTGGAATCGAAGACGAACGCCAGCACGCCGGAGTTGAAGCGGCCGAGTTCCAGCGCGAGCATCTTGCGCCGCTCGGCGGTGACGGCTTTGCATTCGGCGAGGAACGCGTCGTAGTCGTAGCGTTCGTGACTGAGCGGATGGACCTGCTCGGGCATACCGAGTGTATGGAAGGCGCCGATGGTGTCCTGCAGTTCCTTGCCGTAGCAATCCGGGCAGGTGAACGAGAACGCTTCCTTGGCGGGATCCATCTGGATCGGCGAGGCAGTGAGCTTCAACGCCGGCTCGACTTCCGTCAGCATGAATTTGACCTGCCCACAGATTTCCGAGAAGTTGATTTTAAATTTCAGCGGCGCCCACGCGGACCATTCGCCCACTTTCGCGACGATGGACGGCGCGCCGGCGACTTCGAGCTTCACCGCGTCCGATCCGGCGCGCGTGATTTTCAGCTCGAGCGTCGCGTAGACATCCTTCCCCTTGGCGGGACCTTGAATCTGCGTCAGCGCGGATTGGCCGTCCCACTTTACCTCCACGGTGTTGCGGGGGCTGGGATCGTCCTTGGCGATCGCGCTGGAGTAGTAGACGTACTTCCCTTCGTTGCCGAGCAGATCGGGCGTGCCGAATCCGGAGAGGAAGTTTCCCGTCACCTGCTCGGCGGGAAAAGCGACCGGCCAGCGGATCACCGTCGTCGGCACGCCGGCCTTCGACGTGAACGCCCAGAAGCCGTCGCGCTTGCGCGCTTTTTCGTAGCGCGTGCCCATGATGCCCTGCACCGGTTTGCGCAGCGACAAGAACGGGAGGTAGGTCTTCGGATCGCGGTGGAGGAAATCGAAGATGCCGTGCTCGCCGGGCTGGCAACCCGTCGCGATGGTCGACCAGGCGACCGGACTTTCCGGCGGGGTGCTCGTCGCCAGCCGCGAATATCCGCCCAGCGCCGCGAGCCTGGAAAAGTTGGGAAGCTCGCCCTTGGACATCATCGCTTCGACAATGTTGGGATCGAGACCATCCATGCCCAACACAATCGTGCGCGCGAACGGCGCGGCGGGATTCGGATTTTTCGCCGCTCGCATGGGTGGTGATTCTCCCTTTCCGAGAAATAACAACGCCGCCGCACTGCCGGTGGCGGTCAAAGCCAGCGCCAGTGCCAGCAGTACCCCTGCTTTTCTAATCCCGGAGCCCCGAAAATAAAAATCCTTGATGCTCCGATAAACGAAGCGCAGCGGCCGAAAAAGAAACCCGAGGATGAGCGCGAAGAAGCCGAAGATCAGCGGCCCGAGTCCGCCGAATACGTTCTGAACCGTGTTGGGATCGATGTAACTATACACAGCCGCTCCTGCGAGGCGGAACTTCAACGACTATGTTCGCAGGTTCGGATCGGGATGTAAACGCAGAATATCGACTTGGTGCCACGGATGCGCGGGCGCTTGAGCGTAGCGAAAGCGGACGTTCATCCGTGCCGAGCGACTATGAATTCAGCACTATGAGGAAGGCGGAACACAACGCACGGATGAACGAAATTCTTCGCTCGCGCTCAAAATTTCGCGCATCCGTGGCACCAATAAAATTCAAAACTCATCGCTTTCCGTTCGCTTGTCGTTCGAAGTAGGCGATGGCGGTGTTGCGGTCGGGGGCGACGAAGAACATGGGCATCAGGCCCAGCAGTTCCAGCGTACCGCGGACGGTGTCGCAGAGGTTCATCAGCAGCAGATCGCCGCTGGCCTGGCGGGCTTTGGCCAGCGCGCCGACGAAGACGCCGATTCCGGCCGATGACATGTAGCGGACGCCGCTCAAATCGAAGACCAGACGCGCCGCGCCGGTGGAGAAAACGTTGTCGAGATATTCCTCGATCTCTTCATACGAGTGCGCGTCAATGGCGCCGGTGATCTTGACGACGGTCACCGCAGCTTTCTCAATCACGTCAGAATCAATACGGAGTACATCGCAGTGCGGGTCTGATTTCATGGTTCGCCTCCACTTCTATGTGTTGCCTAGACGCAAAAGAGAGCAGTGCCGATTGACGCACGGTGTGTTGCAAACATTAGTCCATTATTAGCGCTAACAAAGACTTTGAACTCGTCGCACTAGTGCAGGTGAGTCGCTGTCGGGAGTTCGATCAGAAAATATTTCAGCGTCATTTCGGCGTTGTACTATTTTCAAATTTGAACCGTTGCGATTGTCGACAACCTCTGCCATATTTTGACCGCGCTAATCGCCAGAACCAGCGAGACAACTCATGTTAAAATTTATACACGGTGATCTACTGAGGGCAGATGCGCGGTACATCGCTCAAGGAGTTGCGGAAGGCAATCAGGAAGGTTTGGGAACTGGGCTTGCGCTCAAGATTTCCAAATTATGGCCGGCAGTGCAAACAGCGTTCAAACGGCATGCTCGTAGCGGCCGATTTAAAGGTGGCGAGATTTGGGTATGCGATCCTGGCGAAAACCATCCCGGCGTAATTTATCTGGCCACCCAACCCGACATGTACCACGCGACATTGCCCTTTGTTCGCAAATCAGTACGCAAACTCGCAAAGTGGGCGCAGAACCATCAAATTGACACCGTCGCACTTCCGAAAATTGGCGCGGGCCTTGGGAAATTGTCTTGGGAGCAGGACGTGAGACCACTGTTCATCGAACACTTGACCCATGGCACAACTCAGTTTGTTGTGTACGAAGCCTACGAGCCCGATCCTGAAATTACCAAAGTGACGATCGGCTAGTTTGCCGAAAGTAGCCGTTGCGATTGTCGACAACCTCTGCCATAATTTGACCGTCCTGCTGAAACGCTTCGAGCAGCGACACAATCGTAGTTCAGCCCTCGCGCCGCACGAATGGGCTTCATATCGGCGCACAACCCACACATGGCAGACCCACGCGTTCGCGGGCATATTGCTCGCCTTGCAGCACAACTTATGTACGAGCGGCTGGAGACGGAATACTTCACCGCCAAACGAAAGGCCGCCAAGCAGGTCGGGATTGATTCGCGCTACCATCCCAAGGACCTGCCTTCCAACCGCGAGATCCGCGATCACATTCAGATGCTCGCCTGTCTCCACGAAGGCGAACAGCGCACCGAAAACCTGCGCGAAATGCGCGCCGATGCGCTGAAGTTGATGCGCAAGCTCAAGCGTTTCCGCCCCGCGCTGATCGGCAGCACGTGGACCGGTCATGTGCGGAAGGGCTCCGACATCGACATCCACGTCTTCGCCGACCAGACCGCCGCAATCACGATGGTGCTTGACGATCTGAATCTCACCTACGACATCGAACACAAGCGCATCGTCAAGCACGACGAGGAGCGCATCTTTACCCATGTTCACGTCGACGGGCGCTTCAACATGGAGCTGACCGTCTACACGGAAGACAAGGCGACCTACACGTTCAAGAGTTCGATCACCGGCAAGGCGATCGAACGCGCGACGCTGGAGCAGCTCGAACAATTCATGGCCGCGGAGTATCCAGACCTCCAGCTCGACGAGGTTGAAGAATCGCTGGATGCGCAGATCGACGCGTTCGATCTCTTTCGCCTGCTCCTCGCGCCGTTGGAGAACGTCAAACAGAACTCCGCCTATCATCCGGAAGGCGACGCGCTCTATCACACGCTCCAGGTCTTTGAACTGGCGCGGCGCGCCAAGCCGTGGGATGAGGAATTTCTGCTCGCGGCGCTGCTTCACGACGTCGGCAAGGCGATCGACCGCCATGACCATGTCAACGCGGCGCTGGAAGCGCTGGAGGGCGCGATCACGCCGCGCACGGAGTTCTTGATCGCTCATCACATGGACGCGCACGCCTATCGCAACGGCACGCTGGGCCACCGCGCCAGCGTGCGGCTGGCGGAGTCGGAGGACTTCGAAGACCTGCAGCTACTCGAGGAGTGCGACAGCGGCGGCCGCGTGCCCGGCGCGCAGGTTTGTACGCTCGACGAAGCGCTGCAGTTTGTGCGGTCGCTGGCCAACGCGGAATGGTGAGAAACGGATCATTTTCCATTTTCCATTGAACAGCGTTGCGGAAGCGACACGTGATTGGTCACGTTGCTGTTCGATGGAAAATGAGAAATGGAAAATGGAAAATGCTCAGTTTCGGCTCAGATATAAAAATACGCCGGCCAGCGCAATGCAGTAGTAGCCGAAATAGCTCCAGCGGCCTTTCTCGAGCCAGCTGGCCAGGAAGCGCAGCGCGATCATGCCGCTCACGAAGCTCAACACCATGCCGAGCAAGCCGGGACCGAAGACGGAGAGGTTGAGCGTCAGGTGTTCGACTGCAGGATTGACTTGATCCTTGTGGAGTCGCCAGGCTTCGCGCACGATCACGGCCGGCGTGATCACGACGGCCAGAGCAAAGCTGAATTCCTCGGCGAGGTCCTTGGTGTGGCCGAGAATCATCCCCATCGAAATCGTCGCGCCCGAACGTGAGAAGCCGCGGAAGGGAATGCAGATTCCCTGCACGAAGCCGATGATGAAGGATCCGGAGTACGAAAGGGGCGTCTTGTTTGGCGTGAGGCGTTCCTGGCGCGCGGAGAAGAGAATAAAAACCCCGACGAGGGCCAGCGCGGTGGCGATCAATTTCAGATTCGCGAAGAGGTCTTCGATCGGTCGCCCGTCAAGCATGTCGTGTTCGATCACGTGCTTCAGGCCGAAGCCGACGATTCCGGTCGCCGCAGTGGCGATGATGACGTTGACGATGAACGCGTTGCGGCGGCTTTTCTCACCGGTCAGCAGCGCCTTCCAGCGCTTGAAGAAGAAGACGATCACGGCGCCCATCGTGCCGGTGTGGAGCATCGCCATCAGGAAATGGAATGCCGGCGATTTCAGATCGACGCCCAATTGCCGCCCGGCGAGGATGACGTGGGCGGAGCTGGAGACCGGAAGCAATTCGGCCGCGCCCTGAACGAGCGCCAGAATGGTGATATCAACGATGGTCATGAACTAGAGTATCGATCAGGAAGGGTGTTGACTTGATGCAGAGAGGGCTTGATTCGCAGCAACGGCTACATCTTCGAACGTTCGAGCACGGCCGCGGCGGCTTCTTTGATATCCACGTTAACCATGCCGACGTTGATGTCCGGCTGCAGCAGCACCAGCAGGATGGTCTGGCCGGCGTTGACCATCGCGACCTTGCCTTCGCTGCCGGTGATCACGAAGCGGGTGAACTTGCCCATGTCGATGCGCTTCAGCGCGCCTTCCAGCGCGGCCAGGATCGACGAGGAAACAGCACCGACGCTCTTCTCTTGAATCTCAACAGAAAAATCGCTGTGGACCACGATGCCGTCGCGGTTGACGACCATGGAGCCGCGGACGCCATTGGTCTTGTTGAGCTTGGCGAGAATGTCTTTCACTGATTCAGATCCCCGGGCTTACTTCTGCTGCATCAGGTTCGAGGCGAAATCGCGGATGCTCTTTTCGAGCAGCCCCATCTTCACGTCGGACTTGGCGAAGACGGCGAGAATCATTTCGTCCAGCTGAACGATGTGAATGTTGCCCTTGTCGCCTTCGATCAAGCCTTCTTCAAAGGTGCCGACATTGAGCTTCACGGCGTTGCCGCTGGCGGTGCGGTAGACATTGGTGATCAGCGCGCCAGCCAGGCCTTCATCAATCGAAGAATCCAGATCGGCGGCGACCACGAGGCCGTACTGATCGACGAGAATCGCGCCGGTGACGCCCGCCACGGTGCGCAGCGCGATCACGCCATCGTTGAGCGCCTTATCGCGTTCGCTGGTGCCGCCGCCACGCTGCTGGTTCTGAAGCTTGCCGATGCGGATGGTCTTGCGGACGCCGGACTGTTCGCCGCTCTTGTTGGCCGACGTCGCCGCATGCTGGCCGCTCATGCTGGCCTTGCGCGTTTCAAACGGCTGGCCGGCTTTTTCCTTGGCCTTCTTGAGCAGTTCGAGGATCGCTTCGTCGCCGGGCGCGAAGTAGAGGATGTCTTCCAGGCGCTGCGCCGCGTCGGCCGGGCGGGTCAGTTCCATGTAGACCTGAGCCAGCAGCTTCAACGCGAGGTAGTTGTACTTGTCGAGCTCGACTGATTTTTCAAGCTGGGTGACGGCTTCCTGCCACTGCTTCTTCTCGACGTAGATCTGACCGAGCACCAAATACGTGCCACCATACTTGGGGAACGCCCGGATGCCCTTCTGGCACGTGTCGATGGTCTTTTCGAGTTCGTTGTCCGCCTTGAACAGTTCGGCCAGGCGCGCGTACAGAATGGGATTGGGGTGCGTCTGGATCTTTTCGATCAGGCGCTTCTTTTCGTTCTCGCGTTCAATTTTTTCAGCTTCAGCCTGGCGGCGGATGATCTCCGGGGCACTGGGAAAGCGCGCGGCGCCTAACTTAAGCACCTGTGCAGCTTTCTGCGAGTTCCCGGCTTCTTTGTGGGCGTCCGCCAGCTGCAGATACAGGCCCGGTGTCGGCCGGCCCTGCATAGACGACTCCAGCGATTTGATGCGGGTCGTCGAGCGCCAGGTTTTGAATACGTCAAACAGACCCATAAGCGCCTTTTTCCGGAGTTTCGTTTGTTGTCTGAAGACGCCGTCTTAGTCCGTTCTAAAAATAAGTCAAGCCGTAAATGTCCCAAAAACAGCACTATGCGCGAAGCCACACTCGGGTGGCTTCGCGCACAGGTTGAAATTTATGCCGGTTGCGGTGTCGCCGAGGGTCCCAGCGGCGAGTCCAGTTCCGGACGCGTCGCCTTCGGTTGCACCTTCGGCAGCGGCCTGTGGACGATGTTCTTGACCGGCACCTTGCGTTCCAGCTTGCCCGTCTTGAGCAGGGTATCCAGTTCGTCGCCGTTGATGACTTCGTGTTCCATCAGGGCTTTGGCGATCAGTTCGATCTGGTCACGGCGGTTGGACAAGAGCTCTTCAGCGTCTTTGTAGCACTCGCTGATCATGCGCCGGATTTCTTCGTCGATCGCCACCGCGGTGGCTTCGCTGTGCGCCTGGCGGCTGGCCATGTCGCGGCCCAGGAACACGTCTTCGCCGTCTTCGGAGTACTTGATCGGCCCGACGCGGTCGCTCATGCCCCACTCGCAGACCATACGACGGATCATCGACGACGCCTGTTCGATGTCGTTCTGAGCGCCGGTGGTGATGTCGCCGGTGAACATCTGTTCGGCGATGCGGCCGCCGTAGGTCATCTTGATGCGCCCCAGCAGCTGCTTCTTGCTGAAGCTATAGACATCCTTGGCCGGCGGCGAAACGGTCATGCCCAGCGCGCGGCCGCGGGGAATGACGCTGACTTTCGTCGGCTTGTCGCATTCCGGCAGCAGGTAGCTGAGCAGCGCGTGTCCGGCTTCGTGGTAGGACGTGACCCAGCGTTCGGCTTCGTCCATCACGCGGCTCTTCTTTTCGCGGCCCCACGCCACCTTGTCGCGAGCTTCGTCGAGGTCGGAAAGTTCGATGCCGTCCTTGTCCTTGCTCACGGCAATCAGCGCCGCTTCGTTGATGATGTTTTCCAGATCCGCGCCGCTGGAACCGGGCGTGGACTTGGCCAGCAGAGACAGATCGACGTCCGGCGCGAGCTTCACACGCTTGGCGTGGACGCGCAGGATTTCTTCGCGGCCCTTCACGTCCGGCAGATCGACGTAGACGTGGCGGTCGAAGCGGCCGGGGCGCAGCAGCGCGGGATCCAGCACGTCCGGCCGATTGGTCGCGGCCATGACGATGATCTTGTCGTCGGATTCCATGCCGTCCATCTGCACCAGGATTTCATTGAGCGTCTGTTCGCGTTCGTCGTGACCGCCGCCGATGCCCGTACCGCGGCGCCGGCCAACAGCGTCGATTTCGTCGAGGAAGATGATGCAGGGGCTGCTTTCGCGCGCCTGCTGGAAGAGATCGCGCACGCGGGATGCGCCCACGCCGACGAACATTTCCACGAAGTCCGAACCGGAGATGCTGAAGAACGGCACGTCCGCTTCGCCAGCGATGGACTTGGCCAGCAATGTCTTGCCGGTGCCCGGCGTACCGATCAGCAGCACGCCCTTGGGGATGCGGCCGCCGAGGCGCTGGAACTTCTTGGGGTTCTTCAAGAAGCCGACGATTTCTTCGACTTCCTGCTTGGCTTCGTCGACGCCCGCGACGTCCTTGAACGTCTTCTTACACTTTTCCTTGGTGATCAGTGTTGCGCGCGATTTGCCGAACGAGAGCACACCGCCGGGTCCGCCGGGTCCGCGCAACTGGCGCAGCACGACGAAGTAGAAAATCAACAGCATCAGGCCCCACGGCGCGAAGGAAATCAGCATGCCGAGGAACGGGCTGGGCGCTTCGATCTTGACGGTGAACTTGTGTTCCGGGTTCTGCGACTGCGCCATCAGGAAAGCAAATTCCTGCTCTGGAAACGGATCAGGCGCAAGGACGTGAACTTCTGATTTGTTGACGGCTTTGGGATCGGTGTTGGTGCCGACCTGGTAGTGCCCGACAACTTCGCCGGTCGCACGGTTGATGTCAATTTCTTTGAACGCTCCCGCGGCGGCCTTTTCGCGGAATTCAGACCATGGCAAACGGTCGGTGTTCGGGAACGTGGTTTTCATCCCGTAAATGATCACCAGCACGAAGCCCAGCAGAATGATGGCAAAAAGATAGCGCGTGGATTTGAAGTCGACGCCCTTGGGCTTGTTGCCGTTGGGGTCGCCGCCGTCTCCGCCTTCGCTGCCGTCGTCGTCGCGGCGCTTCTTTTTATTAGTGTCTTTATCTTCATCTAACATCTGATGTACTCCAGTGTTCGAGGAGGAATCTCACCACTCGGAAATGTTAGCTTCTACGCCAGCACATGTCCATTGATTTCAGGGGGTCCGGCTGGAAGCTTTTCCCACATCAATTCAATGCACAAACATGTGCTTTTATTCATAAAATCTTGGCTGTCGAAGTGTTGCAGTAAACTCACAACGAATGCGCTGCCGTCCAAAAATCGGAACGTCTTTGCACCTGTTCCTATCCTACCATTTTTCAACGACCCGGTGCGCAATAACACGACCCATGTCTTCCACGGCCTTGACGCGGACCAGGTCTTCGGTTTCACCGCGTCGCAGACTGTACACTCCCGACTCGCTGGACCGGTCACCGTTGGTCACCAGCAGATTCTTGAGCAGGTACTTGGCTTCCTTGACGTCGTAGAGGCTCATGCGGCAGCGGATTACGATACGGATTTCCGCCGGATCGCCGTACCGGTCGGTACGCAGAATTTCGCGGTCAAGCTTTTCGACGTCCGCCTCCAGGATCAAATCCGCGTCTTCGCGCCCCGCCAGCTTCAGTTCGCCGGACTGGACGAACACCTTGCGCGTCGCGTCGGTGATTTCGACTTCCAGCTTGCGCGTGTAATCTTCCACGTACGTCTTGTTGTTGAAGACCGGCACCGCGATCGACTTCAGGTGCGGCGGCAGGCCGTTTTTGGTGGTGTAAGCGCAGCCGGAGATGAGGATAGCGAGCGCGAGACAGAGTGCAGTAAACCGGACGGACATTGATTTCAGCTCCATGACGGACAGCGTTTTTACAAACAGTTTTGAGTTTTTAGGTCTTAGTTACGTTGCGGCAACTCAAAACCTTTTCTCCAGACCCACACGAATTACCTGATCTAACACAACTCAAAACTAAAAATTCAAAATTCAAAACTACCCGTCTACCGCTTTCGAATCTTCTCCAACTCCGCCTTCGCCTTCTCCGCCCACGGCGTGTCGGGGAAGCGGTCGCGGACGAGTTCCAGGTAGACTTCTGCGGCGTGGAAATGCGCGTTCTTCTCATAGAACAAGGCTTGTTCGTAGCGCTTGCGGGCCTGGCGTTCTTTCAGGATCGTTTCGTTTTCCTTCAGCGCTTCAATGTCCAGGTCCACGTCTTCGCTGGCAGCTTCATCGAAGGCCTGCTTGATGCGGCGCTGCGCTTCTTCGGTGTCCGACTCGGTCTTTTCCGGCGTCGGGTCGCGGCGGCTGATACAGATGGCGATGTTGCCTTCCGCTTCGGCGCGCAGTTCGGAGCGCGGGTACTTCTCCAGCAGCAGCTTGTAATTCTTGATTGCAAGCGTGTAGTCGTGGATCACCTGAGCGCACTGGCCCAGGCCGAAGAGCGCATCGGCAGCCCAGCGGCCTTGCGGGTCGCTGTCGAGCTGCCGCTGGAAGATCGCGTTGGCTTTGCGCAGGCGGCTCTTGAGCGTGTATGTACCGCCTTCGCCCTTGCCTTCGAGGAACCCGCGGCCCAGCGCGATTTCGACTTCGCCGATGGCGTCGAGGAACGTGGGGTTGGCGTAGCGGCGGCGCAGTTCATTGATTTCTTCGCGGCAGTGCGTGAAATCGCCGGCCGCGAGGTAATTCTTGGCGGACAGAATCAGGCCTTCTTCGGCTTCTGTCGATTCGCTGTAGACGTCGGCCAGTCGCCTGAACTGATCAGCCGCCTGGCGGCTGTCGCCGATGCCTTGCAGCCGCTTGGCTTTGACTTCCTGCTTTTCGGGCGTGGGTTCGACGGCCTGAGGTCCGCGCGGCCACTTGCCTTCGTTGGCCCAATCGGCCAAATCGTCATCCGCGCCCGCCGCCGCGGCAAACGCGACGCCGCAACGCAGCACCGCCGCGCAGAGCACCAAAACCAGGCCCACCCGTGTTAACATAGGCAATATCTTTAACTTAGTGACGTGTGAACGCAATCGAATTAAGCCCCTGGCAGCCCGTTAAAAGCGTCTTTCCGCCTGAGGGTCCGTGAAACGCCTGGCTGTAGAGGCGTATCACGGCGTCGGCCAAAAATCCTTTCGAGGGCTGCCCCAGGTGTATCGGCCGAAGTCGGACCGGGTATTAGGGAATAGACCGTGTCCGGAAGACGGGCTTCAAAAGCATTTTCCATCGGTCATTTTCCATTTCCCATTTTCCATCGGAACGGTCCGCTCGGCCGATGCACAATGACTTCGCGACGGCCGTGCAATGGAAAATGGAAAGTCACGGTTTCTTCTTCGCCCGCCCGCCCATGCTGCGCACCATTCGCACGGCGGCCGGCAGCGTGCGCAGGTCATGTTCCAGCGCGCTGTGAATCAGCACGACCAGCGCGCGGGCGAGTTGGTCGGCACCGGTGGGGCTTAAACTTACGGGAAGTCCGGTGGCGTGAATGTGGATCAGCGCGCGCAGCACGTCGGGGGTGAGCCGCAGGCCGATGTCGTTGCCGGGATTGCCGCTCTTGCCCATCGCGCGCGTCGCTTCCAGAGCGCAGGTCGCGCAGATCAGTCCGGCGCGCGTCAGCCAGGCAGGCGTGGACAATTTGGCAAGATCGCGACCGCATTCGTCGCAGGATTTCAGCGAGGGCAGAAAGCCTTCGCTTTCCAGCGCGCGCAGCGTGAAGGCGAGGATCACCGGCCCCGGCGACGCTCCGGCGGCGATGGCGTCTGTAGTAGCGGCCAGCAAATGGTAGAGCTTGGCCGCGCCGTTCGCGCCGTGGCCGTGAGCGTGCGCATGTTCCGGCGACTGCCCCGTCGTCGACCGCGTCAGCGCTTGCGTGAGCTCGCTTAGGAAACTGGCAGCGTAAAGCATCGGCACGGTGCGCCCCAAGCGCGGGCGCGACTGCTCGTTCCATTCCTTGAGCAGCCAGAGCATCTCGCCGGGGCGGGGATAGACGACGATCTCGCCGCGGGTCAGCAGATCCATGCCGCCTTCAAACCCTTTTTTCGGCCAGCGCCGCCCGCCTTTGGCATGAACATGAATCTGCCCGACGTGTTCGCCCAGCATCACCAGCACGAGACTGGTGTTGCCTTGCTCGATCACGGAGAGAACTTGGACGTTGTCTTTGAGCGTTGGCATGGATACATCGAGTTCTCAGCATTATTTCGTACTGTGGCGTAGTCCGTAAGCCACGGAGTGGCGAAATAAAGTAGCCCACGGCGTGAGCCGTGGGTAGTAGCAGATTTAGAAATTTATAAGCCCCGGCAGGGGCGACATCGCGATGCCGCCATTACTCCGCGGCCAAGCTCTTTTCCTGAATCTCAAACATCTCCTTCTGCTGCGTCGACGTCGCGTCTTCGTAGCCGAGGAGATGCAAAAAGCCGTGGACGCAGTAGCGCGCCAGTTCGTTCTCCAGCGTCAGGCTGCGGGATTTCGCTTCGCGGGCGGCGGTATCGTAGCTGACCACAATCTCGCCGAGGTGGAACGCGTCGCGTTCAAAATCCGTCTCGCCCATCGGAAACGAAAGCACGTCCGTCGGTCCGCGTTCCTTCAAATGCGCGGCGTTGAGCTTTTCGATTTCGGCGTCGTCGACCACGAGGACGTCGACGGCCACGCGCTTGAGGCCCTGGCGATCCGGCCGGCGGCTGGCGGGGAGCAGCTTCCACGTGCGCTCGAACAGCGCCACGAGTTTGTCCTTGCCCGGCCGCGCCGGCGAGCCGGTGCGCCGCACGAGCATCACATCGAACACCGGCAGGTCGCCGGGCAGAGCGTGGTGTGTCGTCTTTTTTCGCATGACGATCTTCCTTCGTAACAACAGATCTCAGTCTCAAGCTCCAGTTCTACGCCGGTATTGAGCGGATAGAACTAAAAACTCTCAACTAAAATCATCGGTCTGCTTTAAGCTTCTCGTCCTGAACCTTTACCCGTTTCTTTTCGCGCCATGAAGCGCGTCTCCGTCAATGCCTTGTTCCGTGTGCTCGACTCCACAACCGACGGCTTGGGCGTAATCGTGCCGGGCGGCGGGGATTCGATAATCGTCGTCTTGCCTGTCGCTTCCTGCGGCACGCCCTCTTCCGGCAGCTGGCCCGGGTAGCGGATGCGGCTGTGGAAGCGCGTCACCAGCACGCGCACGAAGGCGTCTTCGATCGCGGAGAGATCGGCGAACGTCAGTTCGCATTCGTCGAGCTGGTTGTCGAGCATCTTGTCCATGATCAGTTCGTGAACGAACGTCTGCAGACGCGCGGCGCTGGGGCTTGAGAGCGTGCGTGACGCGGCTTCGACGGTGTCGGCGAGCATGACGATGCCCGTTTCGCGGCTGCGCGGACGCGGGCCGGGATAGCGGAAGAACGATTCTTCCACCGCCTGGGCCGCACCGTTGTCGTGGCCGGTCGCCACGGCTTCCGCTTCGGCGCTCTTCTTGGCTGTGTGGAAGAAGTAGCTCACCAGCGTCGTGCCGTGGTGTTCGGGAATGAAATCGATGATCTGCTGCGGGAGCTTGTATTCCTTGGCCAGATCGATGCCATCCTTGACGTGCGCGGTGATCAACAGCGCGCTCACGGACGGACGCAACCGGCGGTGCAGATTTTCCGCGTCCATCTGGTTCTCGACGAAGTACTCCGGCTTAAGCGTCTTGCCCAGGTCGTGATAGAGCACGCCGGCACTGACCAGTCGCGTATTGGCGCCGATGGCATCGGACGCCGGCTCGGCCAGGAAGCGCACCTGCAGCGTGTGCGCGAATGTGCCGGGGGCTTCGAGCTGCAAGCGGCGCAGCGCGGGCTGATTCATGTCGGAGAGTTCAAAGAGGCGGATGTTGGTGAGGATGCCGACGAGAGATTCGATCAGCGGCAGTGAACCCAGCACGAGCAGTCCGCAGATCGGACCATTGATGCCCACAATGGCCGCATCGGGAAGGGACGGAACGCCCACGCCGGTGCCCAGCAGCGAAAGTCCGGCGGTGAGCACAAACTGCACCACGCCGCCGACCGCGCCGTAGCGCAACAGATCCCAGCGGTCCTGCAAGCTCTGCGCGGGCAGCGCGGCCGCGATGGCGCCGACGAGCATCGCCAGCGGCAGCGCCGGCACGCCCACTTCAATCGGCGACGCTTCCCACACGATGCCCGAGAACATAATAAGCACGGTGACGCCAAAGAGCGTCAATACTGCAATGGATTGGCCGAAAGCAATCGACGCGACCATGCCCAGAAACACCAGCGGCGCGAGGGCAATGCTCAAGCCCGCCAGCAGGTAAAGCTTGGTGATGAGCAGGATCGACATCGAGAGCAGGCCCAGCATCACCAGCGCCTGGCGCCGCTTGAAAACGTACTCCTGCAAGCGGCTGGCGGCGAAGAGGAAGCACATCAACACGCCAAACGCCAGCGTCGCCAAACCCGTGATGTGACGGATCCGGTCGCTCAACGGCAGACTCTGTTTGTACGCGCGGTACTCTTCATGAAGCTTGTCGAACTTCGACTTGGTGATTGTCTGGCCTTTGACCAAAATCGAATCGTTGCGGTGGACGAGAATCTCGCCGCTGCCCACCGAATCGCGCGCCCGTTCACGTTCAAAGTCGGTCTGCGTTTCATCGAGCTGCAGGTTGGCGGTGAGCTTGCTGGAGAAATAATTCGAGAGCTGGAATTTCAAATCGCCAGGCAAGCCGCTGCGCCAGGCGCCGTTTTCCAGCGTTTCGCGCGCGGATTGAATGTCGCGGAGCTGCTCCACGAGGATGCGCGGGCGCGGCTCATTGGCGCGCGGCAAAGGCGCGGGACCGGCTTTTGCCGCGGACGGCGTCAGACGAATGATCTCGCGCAGTTCGCCCTGCTTGTTGCGTTCGAATTTCAGATTCTCGTCAGTCAGCACGCCGGTTTCGGAGATCGATTTCAAGCGCGAGCGGATGTACTCCAGAAGGGTACTGGCCAGGAAGCTCTTGCGGTGCGCGCCGTGCTCTTCGTTGTACTTGTAAAGTTCTTCGATCAGTGCGAGATCGGACGGAAAGCGGTTGGCGCGTTCGCGCGCGTCGGCGGCGCTGCTGGCAACATCGACGATCGACATCAACTCACTTAAGGGGTGCAGCGTGTTATCAACCCACGCCGGGTCTTCCACATAAACACGCGGCGCGCGCTGAATGGCTTCGTCACGCAGTCGGTTGAGCTCGTCGGGATCGTTGTAGCGGAAATCCAGGCGCGCTTTGACATCGTTATCAGCGCGGGAATTCAGCGCGTGGGGCGGCGGCGGCACGCCGTAGTCCAGGATCGCCACAGTCATTGCGATCAGGATCAACGAGAAGATCACGCCCAGCGGGCCGATGCTCTCTTCGGTGAACGCCGCGCTGCGATTGTGATCGTCGCGGTCGCGCAGCTTCTTGGCCGTACCGCGTTTCAATTCAAGCCTTCACTTTCGTCATAGGCGTCGACGATGCGCTGTACCAGCGGGTGGCGGACAATGTCCTGCCGGTCGAGCTTCACAAACTCCACGCCGTCCACCGCGCGCAGCACTTCCCGCGCGTGCGCCAGCCCGGAGAGATCGCCATCGGGCAAGTCGACCTGTGTCACGTCGCCAGTCACCACCGCGCGCGCGTCGCGGCCCAGGCGCGTCAGGAACATCTTCATCTGCTTGGGCGTGGTGTTCTGTGCTTCGTCGAGGATCACAAAAGCATTGTTCAAGGTTCGGCCGCGCATGAACGCCAGCGGCGCGATTTCGATCACGCCCCGCTCGATGTAGCGCGCGACCTGATTCGGGTTGAGCATGTCGTGAAGCGCATCATACAGCGGGCGCAGGTAGGGATTGACCTTCTCCGCCAGATCGCCCGGCAGAAAGCCCAGGCGCTCGCCGGCTTCGACGGCCGGGCGGACGAGGACGATGCGGTTCACTTCATTGCGCGACAGAGCTTCAATCGCACTGGCCACGGCCAGATAAGTCTTGCCCGAGCCCGCCGGACCGATGGCGAAGACAATGTCGTGCTTCTTGATCGCCGCGAGGTACTTCTCCTGCCCGGTCGTCATCGCGCGAACGCGGCCGGCCAGGGCGCGTTCTTCCTGATTGCCCGACGGCGCATGCGCTTCCTGCGTCACGTTCTGCCCTTGAGTTCCGTAATGGGGATCCTGCGGACCGTGCGAACGCGCATGGCGGCCGTGTCGATTCTGGTTGTGGTGCTGATTGTGGTTCATGTGGCTGGGATCGGGCGTATCGTCCTCCCCGGTGACCGAATCAAGAATGCGGTCCACATCGCGGGATTCCAAATGCTGGCTCTTGCGGATGATGCGGAGCATCCCTAAAAACGCCCGGACACCGCGGTCCACCGAGTCGTCGGTGCCCTCAAGATGGAGCATCTCGTTGCGTGCGAAGATATCGACGCCCAAGGCTTCTTTGACGCGCCGGAGGTTGCAGTCGCCGACGCCCAGCAGAGTGCGAGTCGTCTCCTGATCTTCGAGTTCAATGGTCTTTCGCATCAGTCCTGACTCTGGGCTTCCAATAGCAAGAGGAGCGCAACACATTGGCTACGCTCCTGAAGAGCCCACAGCCAACAGCTGAAAACGACCCCTATAGCATAGCCTGAATTAGGAAATAGGCAACGGGTCCGGCTACCATTAAGCTGTCGACGACGTCCATGGCACCCCCGAAACCGGGGATCACCATGCCTGCGTCCTTGGCCCCTGCACTTCGTTTCAGGAGACTCTCGGACAGGTCGCCCATGATGCCCGCAAAACCGATGCAAAATCCGATCACGCAAGTCTTTGTAATACTGAAGTGAGTCAGAATTCCGATCGGTGCCCAATGTAAGAACAGTGCCGTGAGGACACTGCCGATCAGGCCTGCCGCAAGGCCCTCAATGGTTTTTCCGGGGGAGAGTTGAGGAAATGCTTTGTGTTTCCCTAACATTTTCCCAATAAGAAACGCCCAAACGTCGCATCCTTTGGCCAGAACTATCGTCGCTACAACCATCTTATGACCGAATTCCCGCCAGCCTTCCCCGCCCACCAGCCCCGATGGGCTTAAATGGCGGAGCGTCAGGACGAAAGATGGTAAGAAAAAGATATAGAGCAGCCCCAGGCAGGTCACCGCCAGCGCGCCGAGCGAAGCTTCGAACTGATGCCGCTTGGCCGCGAGAATGAACGCGCCAAGAATCGCCAGTGCGATCGAGCCGTTGAAAAGATTCGCCGAGAACTGCTGCGCTTGTGCATTGTCTTGAGGTTGATGCACACAGACGTAATGAACCGCCACCAGAGCGCAGCCGCAGAACGTCCCCCAGACCGAGAAGGTCTGATGCCCTGTGGCGCGGCACATTTTCCAGAACTCGAGCATGCTCATGCACACCCCGCCTAGAAACAGGACGTGCAGTAGTTGGCTGTCGTGCAAGACGTAGTAGTCGAGGCAGAGTACACCGATAAGTGCCGCGATCATGATGGATCCGGCGAGCAACCGTTGTTGAAGCATGATGGCGTCACAGTATGATGATTTGTGCTACGCTGTGAAGTAGAAAAGTGGGACTGCCATTTTCCAGTTTCCATTTTCGATTTCCCATTTTCCATTCCGCAGGCGAATGGCGGCGGTGCAAGAAACGGGAGCGCTGGATAAAAGAGCAAAGACATATATTGATTGACGGCCACTGCCAAGTATCATCGGCCCTCGTTTACATCATTGGCTATTTGTACACGAGCTATAAAGGGATACAGAATGCTGATCCGATTATTGCTGATGTTGTTTTCAGGTGAGAGCGAACACGCCAAGCAATCCAAGATCTCCGCCATGCAGCGCCGCAAGCGGACGATCGATCGCCTGAACAAAGCCAAACAAAATCCGCCGAAGAAGAAATAGCAATTGAGCCGTGGTGCCACGGATGCGCGAATTCCTGTTACCGCACCCGTCCCAGTTTCCGCGCGCCTTCCCGGTTCTGAAACAGCTGCACTAACCTCGAGATCGGCGGCACTGCGCCGGCTTTGATCGCGTCGCGCATCTGTCGCGGCGACTGTCCGTACGCGCTTTTGAACTGCCGCGAAAAATGGAACGGGTTGGCGAAGCCGCATTGATGCGCGATCTCGCCCACGCCGTAGTTGCTCCTCGCCAATAGCAGCGCCGCGCGGTCCAGCCGCGCCAGCCGCAGCGTCTCCACCGGTGATCGCCCTGTAGCCGCTTTGAACAAGCGGCAGAGATGTTCCGGCGTCACGCACGCCGCCTTGGCCATGTCGCCCAGCGTGATCCGCGCGCCGGGGTCCTCTTCCAGCGTTTCATCGATGAACGTCCAGGCGCGCTGCACCGCCTGATGCAGCGCGTCCCGCGGAATTTCGCCGGTGCTCGTTTCGCCGGAGACAAAGGCCGTGAGCATGTGCGCCATCGTCAGACGCGTCAGCAACGCGTTTCCCTGCCCCACCCAGGCCAGCAGATGACTGAAGAGCGGGCGCAAGGTGTCGCCTTCTTCCGGGACGCGCACCAGCGGCCACGTGTTTTCCGGTGGGAAATCCGGGGGCAGCGCTGTGATTTGAAAATGATAGAAGCCATGCCGGGTCCGCTTCACCGGATCCCAGCGGAAGGCATCGGTCGCGCCCGGGCGGCAGAGCACGATTGAGCCTTCCGGCGCGGCGACGGTCGTGCTGCCCCAACGGTATTCGGCGTCGCCTTCGATCAGCCAGACGAATTCGTAATCACGCATCACGCGCGGGCCGAATTCCGCGCCGGCGGGGTACACCGCCATTCCGAATCCGGTGGGATGCGAGAGTTCCGGCATCATCATCCGCGGCAAAGTCGGCATGGTTGCTTTGCTCACGCGTTGGCGGGCGTCGTCTTTTTTCCGGCCAATGCGCCCAGCAAGGCGCCGAGCAACACGCCGGCCACCAGTCCTCCCACGGTCCACAGCGCCACGCGCATCCAACGGCCCGCGTTGGGATCGGCGATCTCTGTGGTGGCGAACGATTTCATCACCACGTCCATCGCGTCCTTTACCTGCGGCGCCTGGTCATTGAAAAAGCTGAACACAATGTCGTAGCGTCGCTGCTGTCCCGGCACGGACAACTTAATCATCCTGCTGCGCGTGTTGTCGATCGGGCTGAAAATATCGTGTTCGATGCGCAGCGAGGGAATGCCATTAACGCTCACCACGTCCACGAAAACATCGCCCGCGCTTTCGCCGGACTTCTTCAATTCCTGTTCGTAGTCTTCTTTGTATTTGCTCATCTGCGCCGGGTCGACGGGTGCCGAGAGCGCCGAAAAACCAATCGCCAATCCTGGCGGCAATGTTTTTGGATGAAGTGGATCGACCGGACCCTGAAAGCAAGCCGGCGGCTTCACCAGCGCCCGCTCGCTGACATCCTTGCCCAGGTAACTGCTGGCGCCTTTGAACGCCATGCGCACGCGATCGTCGGACAGCCGGGAGTATCCCGCCGGAATCGTCACCACGTAACCCGCGTCAGTGTCCTTGAATTCAGTCGGCTTGAGTGCGCTGGCCGCGTCCGCCGGAACGGCCTGCGTCTCGCTGGAAGTCGTCGCGGCCGTCTCCGTTTTCGGAGCATCCTGACCCGGCGCAGTGTCAGCCGCGCTCAGCACCAATGAAACGAATAGCGGTAAAAGACAAAATAGACGCAATTTCAACTGAGTTCTCCCCGCGGGCAACGTCACCTCACTGTTACAAACGTTATGCGCAGCCGTGCACCTGCGCAACTTAAATGGCACAGCTCGCATGGGATCGCACCAATGAAGCAAATTCAAAATTGCAAATTCCTCATCCTCTTTTACAGTCATGTCTGACATTCACAAAAGGGCTCCCTTTCACCATGGTCAAATTCGTAGTCACCTCTGCTGATGGCGTCCAGGCGGAATTCCCGATTACGAAAGAAATGGTCATTGGCCGCAACAAAGAAAACGACATCCGCGTCAACGAAGACAAAGCCTCCCGCACACACTGCAAAGTCAAACCCGAAAAAGGCCGCGTCACGCTCGAAGACTTGGGCAGTTCCAACGGCACCCGAGTCAACGGCCACAGGATCAAAGCGCTCTACGTCCTGAGGGACGGCGACACGATCAAGATTGGCAAAACCAAAATCGTTTTCCAGGACGAGGAGAAACACCTCGACCGGACCATGGAATTGCCGGCCGTCGATGACGAAGACGAGGACGACGAGGAGATCGTCCTCCCCGACGAACCGGCTCCAGCCTCGCCGAATACCATACGCATCGAGAAGAAGAAGAGAGCCGATACACCGGAGACGCTCGAAAAGGTGGAGAAGGCGGAAAAGCCCGCCAAGTCCGCGCGCCTGGAGAAGTCCACCGAATCCAAGCGCCGCGCCGCTTCGCCGGCCGCGGTCGCTGAAGAACCGCGCGTCTCCAAGCGCAAGGCCGCTGTCGCCGCCGAACCGGAACCCGAGCACGACGAAGAGGCTCATGAAGACGCGCACGACGAACAGCACGAGGAAGATCACGAAGAACACGAGGATGGCGAAGTCGAGACGGAGGCCAACAAGACCGCCCGCCTCCGCCGCGAAGCCGCCGAGCAGCGCCAGTTCAACAAGATGATCGGCACCGGCATCCGCATCGCGGCGCTCGTCATCTTCATCATCACGGTGTACGCCGTCGTCTCGTATGAACGCGATTGGAAACTGGCCCACAAAGTAGGATTGGTAAGTCCCGGCGATTCCTCAAAAAATCCAACGGACATGCCCCCGCCATTACCCGGCACTCAGACCAGCGATCCTGGACCGGCCGTGCTACCGCCCATCGCGCCAGCGAACACGCAACAGACGAACACGCAACAGACAAACATTCCGCCCACTCCACCGAGTTTGCCGCCGGACGTGCCCACAGTTCCGGCCACGCAGACGCAGACAACGCCCAAAACCCCCGATCCGGCCGTCCAGGATCTGCTCACCAAAGCGCTCGCCGACCGGGACAAGGCTCTGGCCGCCGGTAACTATCCTGGCGCGCGCTCGGGAATTCAGTCCTTCGCCGCCGCCCATCCGGAAGGCGAAGTCGGCAAGAAAGCGCGTCAGGAATGGAAGGACACGCTGGCGCTGATCGACGCCGCGCTGCAGCCCATTCTCGATGGCGCCAAACGCGCCGCGTCGGACAAGAAATACAACGTCGCCACCCAGCGCTGCACGCGCTTGATCGCCGCCGATCCGTCCGGAAAGTACGGCCAGCAGGCGCGCGAGATCCTCTCCAACATCGACATTGAAACCGAGCCGAAGTTCTCCGAATACCAGACGCAGGCGCAGAGCGAAATGCACGCCGGCAAGCTCCGCGAAGCCGCCGATACGCTCGGCCGCGCCCTGGATGAACTCGGCGGCACCAAGTGGGCCGCCGTCATCGCCTCGATGCAGCTGGAAGCGATCATGGCCGACACGCTGCTGGAGAAGATGGAAGCCGTGCGCCAGAAGCGCGCCGACAGCGGCAAAGAGCCGGTCTTCAATATGGTCTCCAAGAAGCTCGAAGGCGTGCTCGCCAAAGTCCGCGGCGTGACGCTGGACCTGAAAATGAGCAGCGGCGTACTGATGGTTTCGCTGAAGAACATCGACCCCACCGATTTCGCCAAGCTGCTCGACAGCCTCGACCTCGGCGGCCGGCATCTCGACCAGGCCTACCTCTGGCTGGCGCTGGACCGCAAGGACGCCGCGCGCAAGGAACTCGACGCCGCGCTGCAGGACCCCGGCCAGGCGACCGCCGCCGCCGCGATCGCCGGCAGCGTTTTTGAAATGCGCAATCTCCACGCCTGGGACTTCAGCAAGTGGCAGCATCAGAGCGACTGGGACGCGCTCTCGGGAAGCTGGTCGATCCAGAACGGCAAGTACGTTCAGGAAAGCCCCGAAGGCGGCGACACTGCGCTCCGCGCCGACGCCGTGGGCGGCCCGATCCTCGGCAAGAATCTGCGCATCGGTTTCGATTTCGAACTGACCGCGCCCCAGAACAATTTTCTCTTCGCCGTGGAATTCGGACCCGACGAGCAGCACGCCGTCAGCGCCATTTTCAACGCCGGCGGATTGACCCTGCACAGCAACATCGGCGACGCGGCCAACGTCCAAGACAAAGCGTGGAAGCCCGCCGCGACGCACGTCGACGTGGCGATCCAAGGCGACACACTGAACGTCACCGTCGGCGGCAAAACCCAGACGCTCCAGGTCGCCGGCCTTTCAGCGCTGAAAGGCACGCTCACCTTCCGCACCCGCGAAGCCGCCTGCGCGCTCAGCCACGTCATCGTCCGCACCGCGGACTGAGACTGAGTTATCGGTCATCTTGATGAAAAATGACCAATGCTATTGCTTGGGGCGTTTGAGGCTCAGATCGCGCTGCGCCGGCGAATATTTGAATATTTTTCCACCAAACCATGTCTCACGGACGCGTATATAGAGCACACTCTACTCAGAGCCGTAGCGGATGGAGGGCCCTATGCGCACCACGTTGGTTGTTTTTGTGATGTTACTCTGCCTGGCGCCCACGCTGCGCGCCGATGACGTGGACCTCCCGGCCGCCGCGCAACGGGTCTTCAACGAGAAATACAAAGACTGCGTGCACAAAACGATGCGCGTGTCGAAGGCCAAGGCGCAGGAGAGCAACTTCACCGTCGAATTCGAAGACGCCAAAGGCACCCGCTTTGAAATTGAGATCACCGACCTGGGCGAAGTGGTCGCCGAGCAGCAGGAAGTGAAGTTGCCCGACCTGCCCAAGACCGTGAAAGACACGATCAAGGACACCTACCCCAGCGCCCGTTTAATCGACGCATGGTTGAGCACCCGCGGCGGCCAGACCGTTTACGTGGTCGGCGTGAAAGCGCGCGATAACGATATTGTGGTGAAAGTCAGTCAGGATGGAACGACGGTGTTGAAGTCCGAAAAAGCGACGCCAAAGAAGAAGAGCTAAACGACCGCGCCTGGCATTCTACCCCACCTTGCCCACACCCATCTCTGACCCCTGGCTCTCGCGCGTCAGCGCGCCGAATGCCGAGAACCGCGCGCGCCGCGAGAAATCGATCATCGCTGCTTCCAGATCGCCGTGCCGGAATTCCGGCCAGCACACGGGCGTCGAATAGAATTCCGCGCCGCACGCCTGCCAGAGCAGAAAGTTGCTCAGCCGCCGCTCGCCGGCCGTGCGGATCAGCAGATCCAGCGGCGGCATTCCCGAGGTGAAAAGATTGTCCTGAAACGCCGCGTCGGTGATCGCGCCCGCTTCAATTTCTCCCGCTGCCGCACGCTGGGCCAGCGCCAGCGCCGTGGCGGCCAGTTCGTCCTGCGCGCCATAATTGAGCGCCAGGCAGAGATTCAATCCGGTGTTCTGCGCGGTGAGTTCCCGGGTGATCGCCAGTTCCGCCTGCACATCTTCAGGCAAGCCGGCGATGTTGCCGATCGTCGTCAGCCGCACGCCGTTGGCGATCAGTTCCGGACGTTCATCCACGAGGTACTTCTTGAGCAGGCGGAAGAGAAATCGGATTTCGGCGCTCGGCCGTTTCCAGTTTTCGGTACTGAACGCATAGAGCGTCAGCGCCGTGACGTGAACCTGTCCGCAGTAGCGCGTCACCGCGCGCACCGCGTCGACGCCGGCCTGATGCCCGTTGATGCGCACCATGCCGCGCCGCGTCGCCCAGCGTCCGTTGCCGTCCATGATGATCGCGACGTGCCGGGGCATGCGCGCGTCGTCGGTCGGCTTCGAAATCACCGGCCAGCGCAGCGCCTTGGCGACCGCCGCGGCCAGTTTGGGAGTCATCTTGATTGAACTCATGGCGAAGAAATTAACGTCCAAAAGAACGAAGTCAACGGAAAAACTTTGCAATGCAAAGCATTAGCAGTTCTACCCCGTGTGAAGCCTCAGTTGGGCTTGGACATTCCATTCGAGTTCATTCTCAATCCGGCGAAAAGTGGTCGGTAACAGCATGCGGGTTGATTGACATTCACCGACCACTTTTAGCCGGACTGAGTGGGCGAAACTAAACGCGCCGCTCTCACAAAACGCCCCGCACACGCCTAGCGCCCCGGAATCGCTGCGCCGGTCGCTGGCAGCTTCGTCTTTCCCGATGCGCCTTTCTTGGCCGTGTACAGCTGCGCGACGTCGGCTTTGAAGACTTTCTTGTTGAACAGGATCACAACGGGAACGGTCTTCGGTACGCCCGTGGCGTTGTCGTTGGTCAGGCCTTCATCGGTCAACAGCCCCTGCCAACTGCCCTTCGTGAAGCGAATCGTGAACTTCGACGCCTGGCCCGCGACGACGCCTTTGACGGACTTTACGCTCAGCTTTAATGTGTCATTTCCCTTCGGCGTAGAGCCCTTAGAATCCAGCGTGAAGTTGCGCACTACTCCGCCGACATCCACGACAACCTTGGCTCCGGAAAGTGTAAATCCCGCCGGGACGTTCAGTACACCGGCCAGTTGAAGACTGTCGCTACCGGCCTTGGCGAAGTTGACGCCGATGATCAGGTTGGTGACGAACAGCGATTCCGGCGTGCCCGCGGGCGCGCCTCCAAATGGTGTATCGCTGGGATTCTTCGGGTCGAGTCCCAGCGCCGTCTCCACTTCATCCGAAAATCCGTCGCCATCGCTGTCGACACTGGAATTGCTGACCCCGTCGCCGGTGATCACGATCGTCAGCGTCTGCGAAGCCGTGCCGGCCACGTTCGTCGCCGTGACGTTGATCGGATAACTTCCCGCCACCGTCGGCGTACCGCTGATCGTGGTCCCGCTGCTCGTCAGACCCGGTGGCAGCGCGGAAATTCCATAGGTGATCGGCGTCGTGCCCGTGGCAGAAATTTGAAAGTTGAACGCGACCCCGACGGGTCCCGATGCAACGGCCAGACTGGTGAAGGCCGGGAAATCCGGCGCGGTGATGACCACTTGCACATTCCCGGTCGTCTGACCGCCAAATCCATCGCTGACCGTTACCGTGGCCATGAACGTGCCGGGCGCCGCGTAAATGTGAGACAGCGCCGCTCCGGTCCCCGACCCGCCATCGCCGAAGCTCCACGTATACGTCAGCGGATCGCCGTCGGGATCGGTGTTGAACGTCGTGAACATCACCGGCAGTCCCACAAACTGCGCCGCCGGCGTGGCCATCGCTGCCGAGACCACCACGGGCGTCTTGTTCGTCGGTTTGTCGTACATCAAGATGCGGTTGTTAAAGTTGTCGCTGAGGTACAGGTTGCCGCTGGAATCCAGGGACGCGGCGCGCGGATGGTTAAGGCTGTTCTTGCTCACTCCACCGTTGTTTATAAACGCGTTTGAGAAGGAACCGCCCTGGCCAAAGACACGGTCGGCGACCAGGTCGGTGGTCAGTGGCGTATCGTATTCCAGTACGCGGTTGTTGTTGTAATCGGCCACGTACAGGTCACCAGCGAAGGTCACCGCCACGCCATACGGACCGCCCAGCGACGAGGCACTCACTCCGCCCAGATTGGAAACGGCGCTGGTGAAATCGTTGTTCTGTCCGATGACCCGGTCGGCCACGGAGTCGGTGGTCAACGGCGTGTTGTATTCCAGCACGCGGCTGTTTCCGAAGTCGCTGATGTAGACATTGTCCTGGCTGTCCAGCGCCACGGAGACCGGACCGTTCAAACACGACGCGCCGTTGGTAGCCAGAGTTCCCTTGTTCGCCGTGTTCGTGATAAACGAACCGCCCTGCCCGAAGACGAAATCAGCGGTCGTGTCGCCGGTCAATGGAGCGAAGTAAACCACCACGCGATTGTTCTGGTAATCTGAAACGTACAGATTCCCGACGGAATCCAGCGCCACGCCAAAGGGCGAAAACAGCGAGTTGGCCGCGACGGTGCCGCCCGCGTTCGCCGATCCGGACGTAAAATTAGTCTGACCGAAAACCTTCGACGCGGCCTGCCCGGAGACAATCGGGGTGGAGTACAGCAGCACGCGGTGATTGCCCGTATCCGACACATAAAGATTACCCACGCTGTCCACCACAATCCCGCTGGGCGCATTGAGATTGCTGGCCGTCGGCGTGCTTCCCGCGCCGCCGAAATTGGGAATCTTCGAACTGAAATCCGGTTGACCGAGCACGATATCGGCCGGCTGGCCGTTTGTAATGGCCGCGGCACTCGGCCAACTCAGCACGCGGTTATTCAAGGAGTCGGCGGCCCAGAATCGCCCGCTCTTCGGATCGACGGCCATGTCCACGATGCCGTTCAGACTGCGCGCGGTGATGCCTCCGGTGTTGGCGGTTTTGGTATTGAAGTCTGGCTGGCCCACGATGCGGTCGGCGGTCGTATCGAGATTCGCGCGCGTGTAGATCTGCAGGTTCTGCAACTGCGACGTGCCGCCGCCCGGCACTGGCGTCGACACCGTAATGGTGGCCGTGCTGCCCGTGGCAATGTCCGCTGCGGTTAAGGCGGCCTCGATCCGGGTGGGGTTGATAAAGGAAGTGGGACGCGCCGAACCGTTGACCAGCACGAAAGAGCTCTGCACAAATCCCGCCCCGTCCACGCGCAGCAGAAACGAAGCACTCCCCGCCGCAATCACCGAAGGAAAGAGCGAATTCTGTGTCGGAAACGTATTGGCCACGGGAAGGTCGTAACCCAGGATGCGGAAGTTGCCCGTATCCATGATGTAGACGTTGTTAGCGCTATCGACGGCCACGTCGTACGGCGAGCTGACGGTGCTCGCCGTGGGCGTGCCACCCTGGTTAGCCAGATTGTTGGTGAAGTTAGTTTGGCCGAAGACCTTGTTGGCGGCCTGGCCGTTCGTGAAGATCGGCGTATTGTATTCCAGCACGCGGTTGTTGTTCACGTCGCAAACGTACAGGTTGTCCGCGCTGTCGACGACCAGGCGGTAGGGTCCATTCAAGGTCGTCGAGGTGATGCCTGTCCCCGCCGCCGTGAAAACCGTCTGGCCGAGAACAAAGTCCGCCGTGACATCGGTCGTCAACGGCGTGGTGTAGACCAGCACGCGGTTGTTGGAGGTATCGGCAATGTAGACATTGGACTGCGAATCAACGCCCACGCCGAACGGACTGTTCAGATTGGTGCTGGTCGGCGTGCCATTGGCGCCGCCGATGTTATTCGTGAAGTTCGACGTAAAGCTGTTCAGCTGGCCAAACACGCGGTTGGCGACCGCATCGGTGCCCAGCGGCGTGTCGAACTCCAGCACGCGGTTGTTCTGGGTATCCGCCACGTAAAGGTTGTTCGAGGAATCGATGGCGATTCCGCGCGGTCCGAAAAGTTTCGTGCTCGAAGTTCCGGACGTGACCGTGGTGAACAAGGTCTGCCCGATCACAAAATCGGCGACGTTGTCCTGTGTATTGGGATTGCGGTAAACGAGAATGCGATTGTTGTTCGTGTCGGCGACATAGAGATTGCTATTGTCGTCCACCGCCACGCCGCGCGGGCCGCTCAGCGACGACGCGCTGACGCCGCCATTGTTGCTCGCAACCGCGGTAAAATTCGGCTGCCCGAAGACCTTGTCGGCCGCCTGGCCGTTGGTGAATGTCGCCGCGTTCAGCCAGCTCAAAACGCGGTTGTTGGTCGTGTCTGCCACATAGATGCGGCCCGTGCGCCGGTCGACGCCCAATCCGTATGCCGTGCTGATCTGCGTGGCGGAAGCACCGACGGCAGTCGTCGTGAAATTCGCCTGCCCCAGTACCCGATCGGCCACCGTGTCCAGATTTGCCGCTTGGACGGTGGACACTGCAAATGCGGTAATCAGAATCACAAAAATGCGGTTCATCGGATCGGATTCCTTGGGTTCAGTTGTGGCGCTCCGTTTTAATCTGGGAGTCTTGTCCTGCAACTGTTTACATGAATTTTATAAAATCGTGTCACGATGAATATACCCCGCGACAAATAGGGGCTTTTCATCGCGCCGATGGTTCTCACTTTAGTTAGATAAGCGGAGCGCTGGCGGGGTTACTTGCTTTTGACCTCGCCGGTGTCCGAAAGGTCCGCCGCGGAGAGTTCCGGTCCGTCGTACGGTTCAAAGACCAGCTTGCACGGTGAGTGCTGGGGCGGAATGCAGCGCTCGTTAATCTGGTATCCCTTCGCGTGCCTCGGATTGACCGTGCTGGTGTTCAAGGGCGAGTTGAGCACCGCGATCTCGTCGACACGCAGGGCGGCAATCGTTTTCTCCAGATCGGCCAGGAAATACTGACGCCCGTTCTTGGGATTCTTCTCCGTCTTCGAACCGGTGAAAGCAAAGGGGACACGCTTCATGCATTTTCCAGTCTGCCGGTTGAACGCAAAATACTCGATGGGCACCCGCACCAGCCTCTTGATGGGGACAGGTTTGTCATTCGGCTTCGGCAAGTTGTCATCAGCGGCCTCGCCGGTTTGAGCATCGGGCGTTTCCCATTCGAATTCCACCGACATCATCACGCCGGAATCCTTCGCCAGCGGCACCACGCCTTCTTCACTGATCGCTCCTGCATCCGCGTATCCGCAGACCAGCAACGCCACGAAGACGTCCTGCGGCACCGCGTCAATGGCGATGATCGCTTCATGCAATTTGGGCGAGTCCTGCCCTTTCGGCGAATCCTTGCAGACGACGGCATACTCGAGCACCCCGTGTTCGTGCGCGATTTCGGCGCTCAGTACAATGGTCCGATGCCTGGCGCGTGCGGCCTCATCGGGATCGAGCAGGATCGTCGGGTCGCCAGGATTGTCCTTTTTGATCCCGAACGGCTTCAAATGGCTTGTATCCACCGGTTTCAATTCGGAGCGATTGATCTGAATCTCACCGAGCAGCCGCCGCACAATCGTCAACTGTCGCTCGTTCACCTTCCCCGCCAGATCGATCTGTTCGAGAGCCGATTCCGCCGCCGGGCCCATCTTCAGAATTTCAGCAATCGCCACCGCGCGCTTTTTGTCGTCGGCCAGATCGTCAACCAGAGAGGCTACCTCCGCCGCCACTACGCAACGCACGGAAAGGACCACTGCCATCAGTGCTAGAAAGTACCTCATCTCGCCTCCTGTACACACGCTGTCCAACGTTCTGTCCAAATACAACGCAGCCGCGCCAGACCTTGCCCGGTGCTCCTCTGGATAGCTTGGAGATTGCACGTTTTATGCCAGCAGCGATCCGCGACTGCGGATCGCATCGGCAGGAGAAAGAGTTACTTCTTCTTCGGTCCGCCAAAGAACCGGGACCAGACGCCCTTGCCGCCGGGAGTCTGCGCACCCGGCGGATGCGCCGGGGCCTTGTCCGAACGAAGCTTCTGCTGCTCACGTAACGGCAGGCGCCGCACGGCCTCGCGATCGGCTTTCTGCGCTTCGGTTTTTTCCTCGCCTGAATCGTCGTCGTCCGCATCTTCCGTTTCGGCATGGCTGGAAGCGGCTGCGTGGGACGCGTCCATCTCCACTTTTTCCACGGCAGCGGCCTCAACGGGCTCCTTCGGAGCCTCTGCCTCCTCGACCTCTTCCGTTTCTTCAGTCTTTTCAGTTACATCTGCTGCGTCGGCCGTCTCGACTTCGGCGCCGTTGGCGGTCGCATGCGCTTCAGGTTTGGCGGCTGCGGGAGCCTTCTTCGGTTCCGGCGGCGCTTCTGCGGGTTTTTCCGCGGCGGCTTCCACCAGTTGCGTCATCCGCTCGGAGAGTTCCTTGCCCTGCTTCTCCAGCTTCGCGCGCACGTCGCCGGCCGCGGTTTCGATCTTTCCGGCGTGAGCGTGCTCTTCTTCCAACCGCTTCTTGGCGGTGCGCACCTGGCTGGTCAATTCCACCACGCTGCCCGTGAGCTGCTCGATCGCCGCGTCGTAATCGGCGGCCAGGGTTTCCAGCGCGTCGGTCGTCGCCTTGCGGAATCGTCCCATCTCCGCTTCGAAACGATCGGCCTTGCTGTCCGAAGCATCCGCTCGCTCGACGGCTTCATCGCGCTCGCGGCGCACGGCTTCGCGCGCATCGGTCTCGGATTTCAGCCGCGTGCGCAGGTCCGCGACTTTCGCTTCCAGTTCGCGCCGCGCATCGGCCAGTCCATCGCGCTCGGTGACGACCGCTTCACGGGATTCACGCTCGGAGGCCAGCCGCCGCGTCAAATCGGCGATCTTCGCGTCGAGCTCCTTGCGGGTCTCGGCGAGCTTCTCCTTGTCATGCAGCGCGGTGTTCTTTGCTTCCGTCTCCGAAGCCAGCCGCGATTCGAGATCGGCGGTCTTCGCTTCCAGTTCGTTCTTGATCTCCACCAACTCTTCGCGCCGCTTGAAGGCCGTCTCCTTCGATTCGCGCTCCGACTTCAAGCGCGTCTCCAGGTCGGCGACTTTCGCTTCCAGTTCCCGGCGCGCGTCGGTCAGGCCGTCGCGCTCGCGCACCAGAGATTCTTTGGCCTTGCGGTCGGACGCCAGGCGCGCGTCGAGGTCCGCGACTTTTGCTTCGAGTTCCTGGCGGAGTTGCGTCAGCTCGTTGCGCTTCTTGTTCGCCGCTTCCTTCGCGCCGCGGTCGGAGGCCAGGCGCGTCGCCATTTCGGCGAGCTTCGCTTCCAGTTCCTTGCGCGCTTCCGTCAGTTCCGTCTTCTCACCGACCAGCGTGTCCTTCGATTCCCGTTCGTTCTTCAACCGCGCTTCCAGATCGGCCATGCGCGCTTCCAGCTCGCGCCGGGCATCGAACAGGCTGTCGCGTTCCTTCTGAACCGTCTCCCGTTCCGTGAGTCCCGACGAGAGCCGCGTCGACAGTTCCGCGACCCGCGCTTCCAATTCACGCCGCAGGTCGAGCAGTTCGGTCCGTTCCTTGACCAGCTGCTCCTTCGCTTTCTTGTCGGAACTCAGCAGCGTGGACAGCTCGGCGACTTTCGCTTCCAGATCGCGGCGGGCTTCGAGCAGTTCGTCGCGGGCCGCCGGCGTGGCGGACGCGGCGCGGCGGTCGGCTTCGATGCGCGCGGTCAGATCGGCGACCTTGGCGTCGAGCTGCCGGCGGATCTCCGCCACTTCATCGCGTTCCAGCAGCGCCGCTTCGCGGGCCTTGATATCGGTGGCCAGTCGCGCTTCCAGGTCGGCGACTTTCACTTCCAGTTCACGGCGCTCGTCGGCGAGCTTGGTGCGCGCACTCGATGCGGTCTTCTCGGCAGCCTCATCGGACGCCAGCCGCGCCTGCAGTTCCGCGATCTTCGCTTCCAGTTCACGCCGCGCATCGCGCTGCGCATCGCGTTCCTTCACCGCCGCGTCCTTGGCGTCGCGCGTCACCTTCAACATCTGCGCCATGTCGGCGATGGTCGCTTCCAGTTCCTGGCGGCCTTCGGAAGCCAGCGTGTCGCCGGAATCCGTGTGCGCGGAAGGAGGCGTCGGATCGGCATCCATGCGGAAGACTTCGACGCGCTGCGATTCGCTCGTCTTCGGTTTCTCGGGGGGCTCGTCGGGCAGCACACCCGGCCCGGTCGACGGCGGCGTGGCGGCAGGTTCGGGAGCCTTCGGCGCGTCGGGTTCCGTGGAGGCGCTCTCCGCGCCTTCCAAAATCGCGCGGCCGCTGAAGCGGGAGGACATTTTCTGCGAGCAGGCTGGGCAGGCTTTCAAATCTTCAGTACTGGGAACTTCCGTCCAGCAATTGGAACAGAGCACGTGGCCCAGCGCCGGCGCTTTGGCCATGTCGGGATAGGTGAAGCGATTGCCGCACCCACATTTGAATTTTTTAGATCCCGGCGAACCCTTGTACTTCTTGCCGCAACCAGCGCACGTCACGAGAACGGTCATCTGAATCCCCCCACAGGATTGGACCCGTTACGATACTGTGCGCCGGTATCCATGGGAAGAGCCGATCACCACGCTTTTTCAACGCATGTGCAGCGTGTTAACAGACCTTTGTGCCCAAAGGCACAAAGGTCTGTTTGGTCTCACCGTTGCGTAGTACCCAGCGGAGCTTCCGTTTCAGCGGACGGTTTCGGCAAATTTTGCAATTCCTTACCTTTTAGTGGGGGCGGATATGGCTAACCAGCGTGAAGAGATCCTCAATCAGATTTACAAAGTGCAGTCCCTTCCCGCGTCTGCGGTAAATGCGATCCACAAACTGCGCGACGAAAACGCGAATCTCAACGCCATCGCCGATTCCCTGAAGACCGACCCGGGACTCACCGCCAACATTCTGCGCCTCGCCAATTCCGCCGCATTCAGCGCCGCGCGCAAACTCTCGTCGCTCAATGAAGCCGCGATGCGCCTCGGCGCCGCGCTGCTGGGACAACTGATCCTCACCGCCAGTCTGCCCTCGGCCGTGCGGGGTGAAATCAAAGGCTACGACATGCCCCCCGGCCGGCTGCTGGCCGCGTCGCTGACCTCCGCTTTCGGCATTGAAGAACTGGCGAAAGTGCTGCGCATTCCGCAGCCGCCGCAGGCCTACACCGCCGGATTGCTCGCCGACATCGGCAAAATCGTGCTGGGTACGTACGTCAACGTCGACGCCACGCCGATCTTAAGTTTCGCGCAGCGCAACAACGTCTCGTTCGATGTCGCTGAAATGGAAGTGCTCGGCACCGATCACGCCGAAGTCGGCGCCGCGCTGCTGGAACGCTGGAAGCTGCCTTCGGAACTCGTCGAAATTGTGCGCTGGCACCATGCGCCGGAATCCGCGCCGCACCCGTCGACGACGCTCGACCTCGTCCATCTTTCCACGCATCTGTCGCTGCTCGGCGGGCAATTTGGCGCCGGCGATGGGCTGCGCTACCGCATCTCCAACAAGGTGGTCGAACGCTGGCCGCTGAAGCGAAAAGACGTCGAGCAGGCGATCTGCCGCACGTCGACGCGCGTCGAACAGATTCAGAAGGTGCTGTAAGAACTATTTCGTGCTGGCAAAGTCGCGCGGCGAACGTCCCGTGCGCGCTTTGAAGACCGTCGAGAAATACTGCGCCGATTGAAAGCCGCACGCGGCAGCGATGTCGATGACGCTGCGTTCGGGCTGTTCGCGGAGCATTTTCTGAGCCGCGTTGACGCGGCAGCGCACCAGGAATTCCATCGGCGTCAGATTGACCGAGAGCTTGCAGTAATGCGCGAACCGACTCCGCGCCAAACCGCACTGCTCGGCCATCAGATCCAGATCCCAGGGATGCGCGACATGCTGCGGCAGCGCGGCGAGGAACATTTCCACGGTTCGCTGCGCGCTGGAGAGCGACTCATCCAGCGGAATGTTGTGCGCTTCCAGCATCTCCAGAAACGAGATCAGCAGTTCGTTGATGCACAGCCGCAGCCGCGATTCGTTCGGTGCGGAGCTCCAAGCGTCGACGGTTTTGCGCAGCTTCTCAAACGCATCGCCCAGCGCCAGGGCTTTCCACGTGGACTGTTCGTTGTGCCGCAGGAGTTGCGTCAGGCGGCGAACGTCCTCGGGTGAGAGCACCAGCCAATCCGGCCAGTTCCATTCCTGATCGGGACGGCGCACGCCGACATCGAGAATGAAATACACCTGCCGGCAGGCCGTAATGTTCGGCTTGCCCCAATTGTGAACCTGCCACGGCCGGATCACCGCCAGCGATCCGGAGCGCAGTTCCGTCTCCTGCCCCGCGATTCCCGCCGCCAATTTGCCTCTGGAGATATACGAGAGCTCAAGCCCTTCGTTGCGATGATCGCCCAGACCCCACGACTGATCCTTGGTGATGTCCCAATAGCCGACGCAGCAGAGCTCCGGAAGACACTTGGCAGGAAGTTGCAGGCCCGGATACGCGCCATGAACCAGCGCGACGTTGCGCATCTGCCCGCGTTCGACGGCGACTTTCACCGGATCGCAGGTGTCGGCCTTGTAGACGCGATCGTTGGCTTCGAAGATTGCGGGCACGACTTGCGCGTCTTCTGCCATGGGCATGGCCTCCAGAGTCGGAATTGCCAACACCGGAGTAATATAGTCCAACATCTATTGGTTCGCCAACCGCTGATAGTACGAGTTGACCATCTCGCGGTATTGCGTCGGCGTCTCTTCGCGCTGGCCGGCCGTGAGGCGCCGCGCTTTCAGCGTCATCTCCAGCTTGCCTTCCAGCGTCGTCGAAACGCTCTTCACCGTGGCGAGGTAGGCGTCGAGCTTCGTCTTGCGCCCCTCCTTGAACATCTCCGCGAAACTCTTCTCGTCGCGCGCCGCATCGCCGAGCTGCGGCTGAGCGTTCAGCGCGAGCTTGTCCTGCTCCAGGCGCTTGGCCAAACGCACCGTGCCGCGGAAGAGCTCTGCCGCCGCTTCGCGTTTTTCTTCGGCCGTGAGCGCCGGTTTCTTCGGTGCGTTCTCGCCGGGAGCGGCCTTGCCCTTCCCTTGCCCGGGCGCGTTGGCGGCCTGCTTGTCGGCGTCTTTGTTCGGCTCGCCGTTTTGCTCGCCCTTGCCCGGTTTGCCGGGATCGCCGTGCGCGTCTGCCTTGGCTTGAGCGTTGGCTTCGCCGGGTTTGTTGTTGGCGTCGCCGCCTTTGACTTCGCCCTTTTTCTCATCGGCTTTGGCTTGAGCGCCGCCCTCGCCCGGCTTCTTGTTCTGCTCGCCGCCGGCTTTGTCGTCGCCGTGCTTCACGTTTCCGGCCTTGTCGTTGCCCGGCTTCTCGCCGTCCTTGTTCTCATGGCCCGGAGCCTCGCCACCTTTGTGCTCGGTGTTCGCGTCGGCCAGTTCCTGCGCCTTGTCGAGCAGCCGCTTGGCGTCTCCCAGCGCGCGCTGCATTTTCTGTTCGCTGGTCTGCGCCAGCCCGCCGTTGGCGTCCTGCAGATGCGCCTCAACTTTGTTCAATGCCTTGTCGAGCTTCGCCTGGGCTTCCGCCACGCCCTCGAGGTCGTTCATGCCCAGGTCGACGGCGATGTTGAGCATGTTATCGCCGACTTTTTCGAGCTTCATCGCGCGGCCGGCCTTGCGCAGGGCGTCGGCGGTTTCCTTCTTATTGGCTTTTTCCGCCCACTGGCCCAGTTCGCCGACGTACTCTTCCAGGTTCTCCTCGTTCTTCTGATTTTCAGCCTGCCAGCGCGCGATGCCTTTCAATTTCTGCAGGTCCTGCGCGTTCAGTTCCGGCTTGCCCGGATTCGCACCCTCGGGTTTGGCGGGATTCGCATCGCCGGGTTCGCCGGCATGTGGAGTGTTGTTGGGATTGCGTTTCTTCGCCTCGTCGAGAACACGCTGCGTCGCTTCGCGGATCTTCTTCTGGTTGTCGGCGACCTGCATCGCACGGTCCTCCGCGGCGGCCACGGCTTGTTCGAGCTGATCGAACTGGCCGGCGTTCAGGCGCTGTTCGGCGAGGTTCAGATCCTTGACGGCCTGATCGCCGTGCGCTGCGGCGCGCTGCATGTTTCCGGCCTTCATATCGGCGGCGGCGTTCTGCATCTCGTCAGCCGTCTTGCGCAGTTCGTCGGTGGCGGCTTTCATCTCCTTGTCGCCGTTGGGATTTTTCTCACCCAGCTGCTGCGCCATCTTCGCGACATCTTTCGCCAGCTTTTCCTGCTCCTTCTGCAACGCAGCGGCCTTCTCCGGGTTGGCGTTGTTCTGCTGCTGTTGCTCCTGCTCCTCGTCTCCTCCGCCGCCGCCTTTTTGATTCTGGTCGGCGAGCTTGCGGGCTTCTTTGTTGATGTCCTGTTGTTGCTTCTTCAATTTCACGGCCAGTTCCTTGGCGTTCTTCTCGTCCTGGATGTTGATCTGGCGCAGGTAGTCGGGCTTGACGGGATTGCTGAAGAACGGCGGATCGTCCTCGTGGATCGGCGGAGGAGCGATCTCGACGCTGCCCAGCGACTGGCGCATCGGGTCGCCGCCCGCGAAGCTCGAATACTGCTTCCCACCCAGCGCGCCCGCGATGGCGCTGCTGCTGACCGTGGCACGCTTGTACATCATCATGCCCTGCCGCAGCAGCGTGACGGCCTTCAGCGCATCGTGATGTTTCAGCGCGTCGACGCCGGCGAGCACCGACTTGAATGCATCGCCGACCTGCTTTTTCGATTCCGGCGTCTCCGCGCCACCACCGGGTCCGAAGATGTGAGCGCTGTCGACTTTCATGATCTGCCCGGCCAGCGCGTCGCAGCGCTGGTTGTATTCGGCCTCCGGTGTGTGCGGCTTCTGCGTGTGGATATTCCACGCCGTCGCGATGAACTGGAGCAGCGACGCAAATGATTCGTGATCCGGCGCGTGCCCGCCCTTCTTTGGCAGCGCGACGAGTACCTCGAACGGACGAACCTGGATCGAGAACAGATCCGTGAGCGTCTCCTGCCCCTTCAAGTCCTTCGCCGAGACGTAGTACATCAGCGAATCGCCGGCCTGAACACTCTTGCCCAGATCACCCAGCGCGAGCGTCAGCGTGCCAATGTGCTCGCCGGGACCTTGTTTGCCGTCCAGCTTGAAGGGCACCGTCACGGAATGGGATTCGTCACTGGACAGTGTGTAAACCAGCGCAACGCTGTCGAGCCCCACGTCGTCGTTTGCTTTGACGAGGAAGTCGACTTCGGCGAAGGCGTGGACTTCCAGATCGGAGCCCGGCGCGTCGACGGCCACCGACGGCGGCTCATCGTTGATCGTTTTCAGCACGAAGCTTGAGGTCGGCCCGACGTGCTGGCCGTCGAGCGTCGTCGCGCTGACCGTGTAGGTCGCATCTTTCTCGAGCACGAATTCACCGGAGACGGCACCCGACTTTTCGTCGGCTTTCAGATCGATGGTCCGGCCGTCGTCAAACTTCAGTGTGCCGCTGAAGAGCGGGCCGTTGGCCATCGCGCGGATTGCTACGCGTGTGCCGGTCAGCGCGGTGATGTCTCCGCTGTCGGTATCCTGCGTCGTCGCTTCCAGATGCGTGTACGCCGGCGGCGTCTGCGTGATCTGCAGGCCTTTCAACTCCACGCGGTCGTACACATTGACGGTGCGCTCGTCGGACTTGTCAGCGCCCACTTGCGCGAAGAAATGGAGGTCGTCGTTGATGTCCGGCAGTCGAACGGCGAAGGTATTGAGTTCGTCGATTTCCTCGAGCTTGATGCTGCGGAACTGGTCGCCGCCCGCGCGGTATTTTAATTCCACCGGCGCGCCGTTGGCCGGCCGAAGGCTCAACTTCGCTTTTACCGTGACCGCCGTGCCCCGCAGCACGCGATCGCCGGTGTCGGTGGAGAGCTCGAACTGAATCGCCGGTTCGCCTGTCATGCTGTTCTGCGATCTGCGGTCTTCTTCACTGACTTCCCACGGCAGCAGCAGCCGGTTGACGCTCCGTCCGAATAGATTCGAAAACCGGACCGCGCTGATCCCCAGCACGCCGATCAGGAGCAGCACGGCAATGCCGTACTTGCGGAGCTTGGAGAGATCGAGCAGTTCGGCGAGCTTCAGACTTCCCGCGGTGCTCACTGCCGAATTCATCACGCGTTCGACGATGAAACGGGAGACGGCGTTGCCGCTGGATTTCTCACGGCCGAACGTGGTCGCGGTGAGCAGCGCGCCGTCGGCGTGCTGGTGTTCTTCGATGTAGAGGGCGATCTGGTCGTCGGAGATTTTCTTCGTCAGCGGCCGGCCGACATGGAGCGCAAACAGCACGGCGAGCACCGCGCCGATGCCCGCCAGGACCAGGATGCGCGCGGTCTGCGGCATCGCGTAGGCGTGATCGATCAGCGCGAAGACCAGGAACATGCCCACGCCTTCGATCACCACCGCCGAGAGTCCCTGCAGCGCTTTGGCGCGACGCCATGCGCGGCGGACGCGGTTCAGGTGTCTCTGGAGCTCTTCGTAATTTTCAGCCATCGCGACATCTCCACGGGGACCACTTCCCGTCAGTTGGTACACCTGTCATTCGGGAGTCTATGTTGCTATCTTGAGCAGTGGTAAATTTTGAACGTATTGACGCAAACAATTCTTTTGAGCTCCATCCCTGCCGTATTGCCCCGCCGTCGCGAATGCTGTACAAACGCGTCAGTGCCAGTCACACATACCCCGCGCGGCGAGAACGAAACATGCACTATCCAGCCAAAGACAAGCACAAAGAAGCTCTGCGGCCAACACTGCTCTGCGCCGGACACATGACCCGCTGCTACCGAAAAACAGTCATGCGGCCGCACGGCACGAACGATTGGTTGATCACGTACACGCTGGCCGGCAAGGGGCTTTACCAGCAGCCCTGCGGCGAATTCGAAGTGGGAGCCGGCGACCTGGTCGCGCTGGAACCGGGCTCCTACCACCACTACGCGCCCGTCGAGCCGGGTGGCTGGGACAGCCTGTGGGCGCATGTTCTCCCCCGCCCCGCGTGGTTGCCGGTGCTCCGGACACACGCAACTGGCGAGGGGCTTTTTCGCTACCCCATTTCAGATGTATCGACGCGCGGACTGATTCGCGCCGCGTTCTTCCGGACCATCAAGTACGCGCAATCCGCGCCCGCGGCGCTGAGCGGCGAGCTGGCGCTCAACGCGCTGGAGGAAGTCGTCTGGCTGCTGGCGCGCGAAGTGGCGCTCAACAGCGGCACGCAGCGCATCACCGCGCCGATCCGCGCGGTGCTGGAGCATCTCACCAACAATCTCGCCGAAGACCATTCGCTCGAGAGCCTCGCGCAACTGGCGCATGTCTCGCCGTCGCGGCTGGTGCATCGGTTTAAGGACGAGACCGGCGAATCGGTAATCGCGTGCCTGCTGCGTCTGCGTCTGCAACACGCCGCGCGGCTGCTGGAATTCACGGAGCAGAGCGTGAAAGAGATCGCGGCGGAGTCGGGCTTTCAATCACCGTTTTATTTTGCGCGCCAGTTCCGCCGCGCCAACGCGGTAAGCCCGCGCGAGTTCCGCGCGCAGCGGCGGTCGCAGAGTACTCCAGCCTGAAAAGCAACACGCCGCATTCCCGGGTTGGAAATGCGGCGTGCTAAACATTCTGATTGAACTACAAGCTTACTCGCGTTCGCGGCCTTCCATCGCCGAACCGCGGGCCAGCGCGAGGCGGCCGGTGCGGGCCATCTCCTTGATGCCGAACGGGCGGACGATGTTGAGGAATGCGTCGATCTTCTGCTCGGGCCCGACAATTTCGACCATGATGTCTTTCAAGCCGATGTCGACGATCTTGCCTTCGAAGACCTGGACCAGTTCCAGAATTTCCTGACGCGCGCCGGCGGGCGTGGTGATCTTGACCAGCGCCAGATCGCGTTCGACGTGGTCGATGCCGGTGAAATCGAGCACCTTGATGACGTTGACGAACTTTGAGAGCCCCTTCTTGAGCGCGTCGATCGTCGCTTCTTCGCCGCGGACGGTGATCGTCATGCGCGAGAAGTTCGACGTCTCGGTTTCGCCGACGGTCAGCGATTCAATGTTGTACCCGCGCGCCGCAAACAGGTTCGCCACCTGCGCCAGCAATCCCGGCACGTTTTTTACCAGCGTCGAGATGACGTGGCGCTTCAAGCGCGGCGCCGGTTGGGCCGCCACTTCAGGCGGCGCGGCGGGAAGAGTTGCATCGGCGGTCTTCGACATGATCAATGACTTTCTCCTATGTAGCCGGAACTGAGGTACGGAGCGTTCCATACCTCAGTCCTCGGCCCTCAGTCCTCAGTCCTTCTGTTAACGCGCTCCGGCCTTGGCCTTCTTCTTCACGATCTTCCCGGCCTTCTTGACGGCCTTCTTGACAGCCTTGCTCTTCTTCGGACCGGCGGTACCCGCGATGCCTACGCCGGCTGCCGCACCCTGCAGCGCCTTGGCGCTCTTGTTCTCCGGGCGGAGCTGCCGCACGATCTTGCCGATGCGCCAGATTTCGTCGTCGGCGACTTCGTCGAGTTCCTTCTTCAGGCGTTCGCGGTAATCGGCGCGGCTGTTGGCGGCCAGCGTGATTTCCGTTTCCTTGCCGGAGCGGACGCTTTCGTAGAGTTTCTCAAAGACCGGCTTGTTGGCGTCGCAGAAAGGCTGGAACCAATCGAGCGCACCGCGCTGCGCGGTGGTGCTGCAGTTGGCGTACATCCAATCCATGCCGTTCTGCGCGATCAGCGGGTAGAGCGACTGAGTCGCTTCTTCGACGGTTTCGTTAAACGCTTCCGACGGCGAGTGGCCCTTCGAGCGGAGCACTTCGTACTGCGCCTTCCAGATGCCGTAGATCGCGCCCATCAACACGCCGCGTTCGCCGGTCAGGTCGGAGAGCACTTCCTTGTCGAACGTGGTTTCGAAGAGGTAGCCGGAGCCGATCGCAATGCCCAGCGCGACGGCGCGTTCCTTGGCGCGGCCGGTGTAATCCTGGTAGATGGCGATGGAACTGTTGATGCCACGTCCTTCAAGGAACAGGCGGCGAACGGTGGTGCCCGAACCCTTGGGCGCGACGAGAATCACGTCGACGTTCTTGGGCGGAATCACGCCGGTCTGGTCTTTGAAGACGATCGAGAAGCCGTGCGAAAAGTAGAGCGCCGAGCCAGGCTGCAGGTTGGCCTTGATCTCCTGCCAGCTGGCCTTCTGACCGGCATCGGAGAGCAGGTACTGGATGACGGTGCCGCGGCGGACGGCTTCGGGAACGTCGAAGAGCGTCTTGCCGGGAACCCAGCCGTCGGAGACCGCGAGGTCCCAGCTTTTGCCCGGGCGCGAGCCGATGATGACTTTGACCTTGTTGTCGCGCATGTTGAGCGACTGGCCGCGGCCCTGCACGCCGTAACCGATCACGGCGACGGTTTCCTTGCCCAGGGTGTCTTTCAGTTTCTTCGGCGTCACATCCGAACGCTCAATGACAGTTTCCTTGACGCCACCGACGGTAAAAGTTTTCACTGCGTTGTGTCCTCCGTGTTTTTCAAGGCTCAATAGCCTTCGTTTCGCCGGCAAAGCGGCAAGGGGTCAGATTCCCAAAAAAGAAATCGAAATGAAGCGCGGATCTTACTTCGCCGTAACCTCCGCCTCCACCTTCTCCAGCGGATCGTAGACGATTTCGTCGAGCGCGCCGCCGGCAGGGATCATCGGGTAGACGTTTTCTTCCAGGGCGACGCGGAAGTCGAGCATCACCGGGGCGTCCTTGAACTTGTACGACTGGCGAATCGTCTCATCGACGTCTTCGCGCTTTTCGCAGCGGATGCCGTGACAGCCAAACGCTTTCGCCACTTCGACGAAATCGGGATTGTCGGAGAGATCGACTTCCGAGTAGTGGCGGTCCCAGAACATCTCCTGCCATTGGCGCACCATGCCGAGATGATTGTTGTTGATCAGCGCGATCTTAATCGGCAACTTCAGGCGCTTGGCCGTGACCAGCTCCTGAATGTTCATCACAATCGAACCGTCGCCGGTGATGCACCAGACGTCTTCGCCCGGCCGACTGACCGCCGCGCCGATGGCCGCGGGCAGACCATAGCCCATCGTGCCCAGGCCGCCCGACGTGAGGAAATGGCGGGGCTCCACGAACGTGTAATACTGCGCCGCCCACATCTGATGCTGGCCGACGTCGGTCGTGACGATCGCCTTGCCCTTCGTCTGCTGGCAGATGCGGTCGATCACGTGCTGGCCGCGCATGCCGTTAGCCGGGTACTGGAGCGGGTGCTGCGTGCGCTGATCCTTAAGTGTGTCCAGCCACGGCTTGCGGTCTTTGAACTTCAAGTGCTTGAAGATGCGCTTGAGACTCTCGCGGACATCGCCGACGACGGGGTATTCGGTCTTCACGTTCTTGCCGATGCAAGTCGGGTCGACGTCGAAGTGGACTTTCTTCGAGCCGACGGAGAAGCGGTTCAGGTTGCCGGTGATGCGGTCGTCGAAGCGCGCGCCGACGCTGATCATCAGATCGCAGTTGTCCATCGCGTAGTTGGCGGTGGCGGTGCCGTGCATGCCGGCCATGCCGACGCTGAGCGGATGGTTACCGGGGAAAGCACCCAGCGCCATCAGGGTCGTGGTCACGGGAACGCCGGCGCGTTCGGCCGCCGCGCGGAGTTCACGGTAGGCGCCGGAGATCACGCAGCCGCCACCCACGTACAGCAACGGACGTTCGGCTTTGTTGATCGCTTCGGCAGCGGCTTCCAACTGTCCCGGAATCGGATCGACCTGCGGGTTGTAGCCGGGCAGATCCATCTCGACGTCGATGGGCCCCGTGTACTTGTCGGTCTGGACGTCGCGCGGCACGTCGATGAGCACCGGGCCTGGGCGGCCGGTGCGGGCGATGTAGAATGCTTCTTTGACGATGCGCGGAATGTCGTTCACATCTTTGACCAGGTACGCGTGCTTGGTGATCGGTCGGCAGATGCCGGTGATGTCGGCTTCCTGGAACGCGTCGCTGCCGATCAGTGAACGCCGGACTTGTCCGGTGATCGCGACCATCGGAATGGAATCGGCAAACGCCGTGGCGATGCCGGTCACCAGGTTCGTCGCGCCGGGGCCGGAGGTGCCCATGCAGACGCCCACCTTGCCCGTCGCGCGGGAGAGCGCGTCGGCAGCGTGAGCTCCGCCTTGTTCGTGGCGGACGAGGATGTGCTTGATCTGGGGGAAGCTGTAGAGCGCGTCGTAAATCGGAATCAGAGCGCCACCGGGGTAGCCGAAGATGTACTCGACGCCCTCGTGGTTAAGGCATTCCAACAACAGACGAGCGCCGACCATGGGTTCAGAAATGATACGCTTTCCCACTGCATTCCTCCCTTTTAAAACAAGGTGACGAGCCCATCCGCTTCAGTTGCGATCATAATACTTTATGAATAGAAACCCGCAAGTATCGATATTCAAATACTTTAAAGTTTTTGAAATTTCAGTAATGGTAAACGAAAACAAGACAAGTGTACTTAAAAACAATCTGTATGTAGGCTTATATCGATAATATATAATGATGTTAAAGATAATGAATTTGTATCGTAGCGATAGTCGAGCGGCATTAGTCGGACATAAGGCTTAGCTTCCGGAGTAATCAAAGGACGGCGCCCACGACCCCTCCTTCTGCCTGTTTATGGGATTTTCGCAGGCGACTATCCGCAAACGAGATTGAACTTCGACGCCTCAAAAGTTACCTTGAACGCCCACAAAAAGGATGCGCTCGATGCCGCGGAATGGCAATCCCAACGACACAGAAAATCGCACACCGATCGGCCGCGCCATTGTGCCGGTGCAGTTCGGCGAACAGGTGATCGTCAGCCTGCTCTACAATCACGACGCCAATCCCGTTCATCACCGGCCCGATCATGCGATTCAATGGATGCTGGGTCTGCTCGCGTCGCAGGGTGTCGGCGGAACCGAGGAGTCGCTCGAGCACGCCGGACCGGTTGAACGGACCTACACGCTCGGCGCCAAGCTGCTCGACCGCCAGGACGTGGTGGTCATGCCGGGCATCGTGCTGGCGGCGATCTGCTTCGAGCGCTTCGTGCCGCCGACGGAACTGACGGCGAGCATCACGACCACGTTTACTTATCCGCTGCTCGTCCCGACCAAGGGTGCCGTCGAAGTGCGCGTGGAAGCTTACGAGCTACCGCTGGAAAACGTCAAAGTTCCCGGCGCGCGCAATTTGTTGATCGAAGCGTTCGGGCCGGGAATTTCGGGCACTCCGGTCAAGCTGCTGAAGATGGAAGCGCAGACCTTCCGTGCGGGGACCTCGCCGGAGCGCGTCTTCGAAGAAGTCGTCGCGCCGCAGTTTGCCAACGCCCTGCAGCAGGCCAACAAGATGCCGGGGATGCCGTCGATTTCGCATCCGTCGTCGATCAGTTCCGAAGACCGCCGCCGCTACAGTCGCATAGTGGAGCCCGGTGCGCACAACCGGCCGATCACGGAGTGCGCGTGGCAGTGCAAAATTCCGCGCGTGCTGACGGAAGTGATCGAGCACCTGCGCTACAACGATCAGTACCAGAAGGAAGTGAAGGACTACTACCAGGGCCGCTCCGACGAAGAGCAGCGCATCGAAGCAATCAAGCGGCTGGTCGAGAAGGAACGCAAGTACGGCTGGGTGACCGACGAGCATTTTGCGGCTCGCGTTGAAGAGCTCTCGCACCTGTCGCAGCACTTGTACGCACGGCAGCACACGATCTTTGATCCGCGCTGCTTCCGGGAAAATGGGTCGGCGACAGCGCCGGGCGCGCAGATGCATCTGGATTTGAACCTGAGCGAAATCCGTCTGCGCCGCGGCATCCATAAGCTTTTCACCAGTGGCCGGCTCAAAGAAAATCCCGTGCTGATGGGCGAAGCGACCGTGATGGCGCAGCCGCTGGTGACGCGCGATCTGGCCAACTTCCTCTGCGAGATCAATTACTCGTTTGAGACGCTGAAGTTGTTTCAGTACAAGCACACGTAGTGTGCCATGGATGTGCGAATTTCTGAGCGTAGCGAAGAAATTCGCTCATCCGTGTGTTGTCACCATGACGTCGCGAGCGAGGTCTATGCGTAACGCACGGATGAGCGGACATTTTCGCTTCGCTCAGATGTCCGCACATCCATGGCACATATTCACTGAGCGCGCGGGCTCAACTCCAGAATCTTGCTCTTCGGCAGCCGGATGACGAACGTCGCGCCTTGATTCGCGCGATTCTGCAGTGTGAGTTCGCCGCCGTGTTCCTGGACGATGCGCCGCGCGATCGCCAGTCCCAGGCCGGTGCCGTGGGCTTTTGTGGAAAAGAACAGCTCGAAAATGTGCGCTTCGTTCTCGGGCTTCACGCCGCCGCCGTTGTCTTCGATCTGGACTTCCAGGTAGTCGGGCGTTTCGCGCGTGCGCAGGTTAATCGTGCCTTGTTCACCGATCTGTTCCATCGCGTTGGTCAGCAGGTTGAGAATCACGCCACGGCCGAACTGGTTCTGGTCGAGCGGGACGGGATAGAGGTCCTTCTGAAAATCGGTCTGGATCTGAATGTGGCGCTGCTTGCAGGCCGGATCGAGGAACTGCATCATCTCCTTGAGCAACTGGTTGAGGTCCGTCGGCAGCAACTCCATGCTCGGCGGTTTGGCGAACGAGAGAAATTCCGTCAGCAGCGTCTGGAGGCCATCGGCTTCGCGCGAGATCATCTCCAGGCGCTGTTTGAAATCGGAGCGCTTGGCCTCCGCGACCGAATCGAGGTCCTCGCGCAGCAGGTCCAGGTTCAGCTTCATTGCGTTGAGGGGGCTGCGGATTTCGTGGGCCAGTCCGGAAGCCAGCGTGCCGATGTAGGCCAGGCGGTTGGCTTCTTCGGCGCGCAAATCGCGTTCGACTTGTTTCTTTGTTCGCTTCCGTTCGCTCATGGTTTAAGTATGGAAGGACCCGTCTGCTTTTCCAGTGCGGCAACACGTGTATGATATGTGGCTATGAGCGAACCGACTCCCACTGATTTGTTCGGACCGTTGAAGCGCTTTGGCATCATGGGCGGTTCATTCGATCCGGTCCACATTGGCCACCTTTCCATCGCGCAGCAATTGTTGAACGGCTTGAAGCTCGAGCAAGTCGTGCTGCTCCCCGCCGCCGCGCCGCCGCACAAGCAGGACGGCCGCGAGCAGGCGTCCGCGGCCGACCGGCTGGAAATGTGCAAGTTGGCCGTCCACAACATGCGCGGGCTTTCCGTCAGCGACTTCGAGATCCGCAAAGGCGGGATCAGCTACACCGTCGACACCGCGCGCATTGTCCGCAAGGCCTACGGACCGGACGCGGAGATCTACTTCCTGATCGGCTCCGACAGTCTCGCCGATCTACCGATCTGGCGCGAGATCGGCGAACTGGTGAAGCTGATCCACTTCGGCATCGCCGAACGGCGCGAAGTTCCCATTCTTCCCGCGCTCTGGGAACGCGTCCGCACAGCACTGGGCGATGAAGCCACCGCAAAGCTGCGCAGCGGCGTGGTCGAAGTTCAGCGCGTGGACATCAGTTCAACGCTGATCCGTCAGCTGCTGAAGAAGGGCGAGCGCATCCCCGGCTACCTGCGCAAGGACGTCGAGGAGTACATCCGCAAGCACGGGCTGTACGGCGCCGTATCTCCAGAAGCCAAGTAAAGCCACTTCGATTACCGTCGGCCGGCGACTCCAGCGTAGAAGGGGGCTTTGTTCGGCACCTTTACGTTCGGTTTTGTCGATGCGCTAGTGAATTTGGCCTCTTTGATGACGATGAGCGGCTCGGCGGTGTCCGGATTTGTCCGGTTTTGGCCGTTTTCGGGAGTTGCTTCGCCGGTGGTGTCCGCTTTTGTCCGATCTTGGCCGGATTCGGCTGTCGCAGGATCTTGCGGGACGGGTGGGACGGATGGGACGGATGGGACGGCTTCGCTCTCGGACTGGGCCTTCTTGGCGGCTTCGGCTTCTTTGCGTTTGAGTTTGTCGAAGTAGACGAACTCGCGCCACTTTTCGTTGCTCGCCTGACGTTCTTGCTGAGCGATCAGCTTCATGCCCAGAACGATCGCTCGTTCGTGCGTCTTTGGGTCGTGGGAGTTGAGCATATCGTAGGCTAAATTGATGGCGTTATGGGCGTAAGCGGCCTGGTCGGCGGCGGCGATGGCCATCACGGTCTGGGCCATGGTGCGGGCGCCGTCGCGCTGGGTTTCCAGCTCTTCGCGGAAGTCGGGGTTCTTGATCCAGCGGCGCAGAGTACGGTCGCTGATTTTCAGCTCCGCGGCGATTTCGTACTGGCGGTGTCCGGAGACGAGCAGGTCGATGGCACGGTCGTGGGTCGGTTCGAGCTTCATGGCGAGATTCCTTTCTTTACCCACAGAGCGACACGAAGGCGCTACGCGCTTTGATCGGTGTGCTGGGTTGTGTGGGAGAAAGTTGGCGAGCGCCGGACCGCGTTTCAGCGATAAGGACGGACGTTCGCAGGTGGGTGAAGATTACCCTAATGTAGGGGTGGAATGCAAGGGAAAAATGACAGACAGTCATCGGGCTTTCGAAATAAAACGTTCCGCTATTATAGCGGGTTCGGTTTTCAGCTTTCAGAGTACTGCGTTTAAAATTTATTCTGCGTGAACGACCAGCCGCCCATCAACCCACCTCATGCCAAAATAGTGCTTCATCATGCGCGCGGTTTCGGTCTTGCCAATATTCTCCAGCCAACGCCTTAACTTGGGAAAGCCCTCGTTCAGCAATGCCTCGCCGATACGTTGCCGTTCGGCTGACGGCACTGCATAAAGGATTATGCATTTTGCGTCGCAGTGCATGAGGATTGATTTTCCTGAACTGCGCTGACCGAGATTGAAGTAGACGAAGCGAATGCCATCGTATGCAATCGTGGACATTGCTGAATCGAATTCACTTCGCTTCAAGGGAAATGACATACCCTTTGGAAGCTTGGACTTACTAACGACGTAGAAGATTTCCACTCGAAGATCCATAGCGTCTTAATTAATAAAAATCCCCCGCTGTGTGCGGGGGATTTTTTCAGTCCTCAGTCCTCGCCGTTAAACGCCCTTCTTTGGGGTGTCCTTTGGCGCGGCTTTGGGGGCGTCCTTCGGAGCGTCTTTAGGCGCATCCTTCGGCGCGTCTTTCGGCGCGTCCTTGGGAGCGTCTTTGGGATCCTTCTTCTCGTCGGGGGCCGCGGCCGGCGTCGCGTCGGCGAGGGCCTTGGCGGCGAGATCGTTGAAGGCGCTCTTGGGGAAATTGGTGACTACCAGTTTCCAGTGGCGCTGCGCTTTCTCGGCGGCGTCGGGTTCGATGTCCTTGAGCTTGTTGTAGCAGAATCCGGCGAGGTAATGGGCGTTGGCGACGTATTCGTCCTTGTCGAAGAACTGGGCGACGACGTTGATGAACTGCCAGCGCGCTTCGGCATAGCTGTTGAGCGCCTGCGGCAGATTTTTGCGGGTCTCGTAATCGGCGGCCTTGCCGAGGTACGACTTGCCCAGCGCGGTGTACGCGCCCGGGAGCAGCGGCAACACTTTGCTGTCGCCGGTCTGCTTGTATTTGTCGATCAGCGTCTGCGCTTCGGCGATCACACCGTCGTAGTTCTTCATGCGCACCATCGCCTGGAGTTCACCGTCGACGGCTTCGGCCTGAATGTCCGGAAACTTGTCGGACTTGGTGCGCGCCAGATGCCAGCGGTCGACGACGTCCTGAAGATTGGCGGCGGCACCGGCTTTGTCTGTGCGCTTTTCGACGATCTTCGCGTCGGCCAGCGCCAGTTGAGCGGAGGCTTTTTCGGCCACGTCGGCGTAGGCCGGCGCGATGGCGACGCCTTCTTCGCGGAACGTCTTGATCTTCGCCGCGCCGTCCTTCACGGCGGCTTCGGCATCGTCAAGCTTGTCCTCTTCGCTGAGGCAGTAGGGCAGCTTGGAGACGATGTCCGGGAGGAAGCGGGAGCGCGGGTTGGCGGCGAGCGCCAGCTTGTAGTATTCCGACGGCGGCGCGTACACGGTGCCGGTGCGGCCGGTGTAGCCTTTGAACGAACCGTTCAGGTAGAGCGCGTTGGCGATCTGGTAGTTGCAGTACTCGGCCGGCCAGGGAATGCGCGTCTTGCCTTTCAGGTTTTCCAGCGACTTGACGAAGTGATAGGCGGCCACCGTGAATTTGCCGTCGTCGCGGGCGGTGATGCCGGACTGGAATTCCGAATCCTGGTCGCCGTAGGTCACTTCCTTGACATCGCAGCTCTTGCGTTTGATGTCGATCTTGTGCTTGCCGACGATGTAGAGGTAGTCTTCCTTGATGATCTTGGTCTGATCGACGCGACCGTTGGCGGCCACGGGGATCAGCGAATCGAGTCCGTCTTCCGGCTGCGGGTCTTCAGCACCCATCACGACGGTGGCTGAAGTTACGGCCAGCACGAGTGACAACAGAATCAGTGCAATCTTGCGCATGATGGAACTCCTTGTCGTACCTTTGCTCAAGTATTCAGATGTGACCGTCAGGCCGCCCGGCCGAAAAAAAGGCGGGCGGTGCGCCCGCGCTGCGCTTACTTGTCCGTCTTCGGTTCGTCAGCTTTCTTCTCTTCCGGTTTCTTCTCGTCGGCCTTTTTCTCTTCGGCCTTGGGTTCGTCGGCTTTCTTCTCGTCGGTCTTCGGTGCGTCCGCCTTCGGCGCGTCGGCCTTGGGTTCATCCTTCTTGACGTCGTCTTTCTTCACGTCGTCCTTCTTCACGTCCTTGACGTCGTCGGACCCATCGAGTTTCAGCGCGGCGGGACGCGGTGCGCCGTTCTTGTAGCATTCTTCCAGGAACGAGGCCATGTCCGGCCACAGGCGCTTGGGGCGGTTGCCCTTGACGCCGACGACCAGCGCGATGTATTCCGGGAACTCCGCCGCTTCGCGCCACTTCTTCTGGTTGGCGAAGATTTCGGAGAGCTTGCGCTTGGCGCGGAAGTATGTATCCGAATCCTTGTCGGCGTTGTCGGCAATCTTCCACAGCGTCTCTTCGGCTTCCTTGTACTTGCCGTCGGCCATGTCCAGTTCGGCGGTCTGTTCCATCATGACCGGGGTATCGCCGCGCAGGTCGCCGAGGATCTTGATCTGCTCGCTGGCGATTTCGCGGAACTTCTTGGCGCTGTCGTTGTTGCCGCCCTTGGCGTACTTTTCGGCCAGTTCCAGCGACTGGCGCGAGAGCAGGTCGCGGGTGGCTTCGATCTTGCGGCGGAAATCGATTTCTTCTTCAATGATCTGCAGCGGCGCCTTGGCCGGTTCGCCCTTCTTCGGCTTGAGCTGCTCGAGATCCGGATACTTTTCTTTTACCGCATCGATCCAGTCGGTGACGACCGCAGCCGCGGCGGCGCTGACATTGCCGGCCTTATCGGCCAGCGTCGGGATGTTCGGGTAATTATCGCGGATCGTCTTGAGCTGCTGGCGTGCCTTTTCCAAATCGGTCTTCTGCTTGTCGTAGTCCGGGCGCTTGTCGGCCGGCGTGTCCTGCGGCACGGTGTCGTACATGTAGTCGATCAGCGTGGAGTGGTCGCGTTTGCACTGATCGCGGCGGTTGACGTCGCCCTTGAAGTCTTCCTGGATGCGCAGCAGGCCGCGTACGGTCTGGTTGTCACCGATCATTCTGTTCAGCAGCGGCTGCCAGGCGTCCTTGTCTTCCGGAATGCGCAGGTTCTTCTTCGTCGGGTCGTACTTGTCGAGCAGCTTCTTGGCCATTTCGGCCGACTTCTCCTGCATCGACGTGGCCTTCTCGCGGTCCTTCACGCGGTGGCTGGCTTTGTCGAAGAGGTAGACCAGGCGGCTGTAATCTTCCAGCGAGACTTCTTCGTTGGGGTTGGCTTCTTCTTCCACCACCGTGACGCGTTCCAGCTGGATTTCAGCGACCTTGTCTTCGTACAGGTCCTGCATGTCGGTGGTGACGTCGGTGTGATTTTCCTTCAGGAATTTGTCGACCTGGAAGGCGGCGATGTTGTAGCGCCGGCCGAGCTGGTCGAGCATGGTGCGGAAGAGCTTGTTGTCCTTGGGCTTCATGACGCGGACGTCGCGCATCACCGCTTCGGCGTCCTTCAGGAACTGATCGGACTTCGGCGCGAAGTTCTGCGCGGCCAGCGAGATCAGCGCGACGAACTTATTCAGCATCGCCGCGTCCTTCTTGCTGTTGGTGGGATTATCCTTTTCCCAGTTCAGGTATTCGTCGGCGGTCTTCAGCGTCATCGGCCAGTCCTGCATGCCGAAGCTCAACGCATTGCGGACCAGCAACACTTCGCCTTCGAGTTTCTTGCGGCGGTCCTTGTCTTCGTCCTTTTTGGCGGCGTTCTTGGCGACGTACTCCATGTACTTGTCGAACGCGGCCACGCCCTTGGCGCCGAGATCCTTGATCGCGGCTTCCGCGTCGGCACGGCGGCTGGGAAGTTTGTCGGACCAGATGCCCTGCGCGTAGTTGTAGCAGCAGCCAGCCTGGAAGAGTGCGATTTCGTAGGCGTCGGAAGTCGGCGCCACCTTCAGGAATTTCTCGGCAGCGGCAGTGTACTTGGTCAGCGCCTGGCCGTACGCGTCCTCGGAGAGCTTCGCGTCCTTGGCATTGAACTTGCCGTTGTCCGAGAAGCTCTTGGCTTCGTCCATCGTCGTGCGCGCCTGGGTGTAGGCGATGTCGGAGATGCCGCTGTCCTTGATCAGGCTGGTGTCGGTCGAGAGCACCTTGCCCTGCAGCGCCTTGTTCCACATGTCGCCGGCGCCATTGTGGAGCTTCTTGTTTTCTTCGAACGCGTAAAGCACGTTCGAGCCGGACTTGGCGATCAGGCCGTCCTTGGGCTTGTCCAATTCTTCAATGGCGTCTTTGACGGCCTTGGTGACGAACTTCTTGTAGTCGGCGCTGGTGGGCTCAGGGAGCAACTTGCCGCGGAATTCCGGCAGGAACGTATTGCGCATCGCCTGGTAGACCACGATCGCTTCGTAGTAATGGCGCATCTTCAGGTAACACAGTCCCATTTCGAACCAGGCCTTCGGTTCGACGGTGACGCGGGTAAGGAGATCGGCCGACCGCGCAGCGGTGACGGCGCGGCGGTAGAAGTCGACGGCGTTCTGGAATTCCGTGTACGCCTTTTCGAACTGCTCCTTGTTCTTCGGATCGCCCTTGGCGTCGCGTTCCATTTCGACGTACTTCTGATGTTCGGTCTGGCCCATCACGAAGAAGCCGCGCGCGGCGTCGTACCATTCCTGGCCGCTGAGGCGGGGCATCATGCCCTTGTGGCTGCGGGCGTAGTCGAGGACTTCGGCCATCGCGCGGGAGAAGCGCGCCGCCCAGACGGAGTTGACGCCCTTTTCCTTTTCGATCTGCTCGCGCAGCTTCTTGATCGCCTTTTCGACGTCCGACTGGTCGGCGCCATCCTTGAACGTCAGCGCCTTGGAGTAGTCGATCAGCAGGTCCTTGCCGGAATCGTCGTCGAAGAGCGTGCGCAGCACGGGATCGATCAGCGAGGTGGCAATGTATTCTTCGACCGCGGCGTACTTCTTGCCCTTCATGTTCATCTTGATCAAATCGTGAATGATGAACTTCTTGAGCTGGAACATCTGCTTGCGCTGGTCGTCATTGAGATGCTGCATTTCCAGCCCGAGCGCCGTGCCCCACGATGCGCTGGCTTTTTCGTCATCGCCGACGAGCCCGTAAATGCGGCCCTGCATGAACGAGTACCACGACGTGATCACGGGGAAGTCGGCGAGCTTTTCGTTGTTGATCTTTTCGTCGCAGTACTTGGCCATCACTTCGGCCGCGGCTTTCTTCGCGGGATCGGAGTCGTCGTAGCAGTTGATCTGTTCGACCTTCGCGGCGACGTAGCGTTTGTCGGCGATGATCCATTCGTCGAACGTCTTCATCAGGGCGTCCATCTGCCCGTTGGGATACGGCGGCTTGACTTCGCCGGATTCCTGATCCGTGTGCGTCTTGACGTATTCAGTGTACTTGGTGAATTCGGCGACGAATTTCGGTTCGGCCGCGTCGATGTTCGTCTTCTGCGCGTTGGCGATGATTTCCTGGTTGCTCGCCGCCTGGGCGCGGAGTTCGCGGGCCTTAACCTTGTCGTTGCCGGCCAGGTCGATCTGGGCGCGGATCATTTCCGACGTCATGCTCGCCGCATCGCGTTCGGCGACGGACATCAGGCGGAACTTCTTGTCGCCGGCAAGCACCTCTTTATAGAGGTCGTTGGCTTCCGTCAGCAGCTTGTTCTTCTTTTCAGAGCTGGAGGTCGCGGCCTGATGGCGCAGGAAGGTGGCCTTGATCAGCTTGCCTTCCAACTGCGTGCTCGGCGTTTCCAGCAGCTTGGTGATCAGCCGTCCGATGATGTCGTCGGTCGGGAAACTTTGTTCGTCACGCTCAACGAGCAGCTTGGCGTATTCAAAGTCCTGTTCGGCATGAACGGAGGTGGCGATGGTGCCGCCGAGAAAGCAGCTTAAGGCGGTGACCGGAATCCACTTACAGTAATTTACGAAGGGGGATTTGCTGCCGCGAATCATCGTTGAATCGACCTCCAGAGCCCGGCTGAGAGACTATTTGCCGGTACACTAACGAATGTGACTATCAGACCTTGCCGACTTTTTCCGCGATTTCACGCATTGTGGGCAAGCACGGTAAGGAGATTGGGGGTTTTCCTCAAGCACAGAACAAAAAGTTTCGTATTATTGTACTAACTACGCCACAGGTGTGCTGTATTCAGAACAGATTGGCTCTAAGCTATTGGCTCTTGGTTATTGGGAGTCCTCGTCGGTTGGGCGGGGATCCTTTGACTTAGCGGCACGACTCGCCAAAAGCCGCCGTCACTTCTTCAGGAGATTCCATGTCTAAAAAATGGTTGCGCAATGATCCTGCACGTCCTTTCCCCACTGATCTTTCAGCGATTCAGGAGACCGCCAAGTCGGTCCTCTGGCCCACGCACGAACCCACCTGGTTTTACCGCAACCGCGGCACGGCCAGCGAACGGGACATCCGCCGCAGTGAAGGTTATCAATCCGAGGAAAATGTGGAACGCATGGCGGCGACGGGGATTCAAATTCCCGATCGCGCGCACTTCTTTAAAGGTGCCGGGCTGACCTACGAACGCTCGTCGATCGAAAAGACAATTCAGTATGCCGAACGAGCCCGAGCTCACGGGCTACTCGTCTCGGTCTATGTAGGTGGGACGATGTTCACGGATTACTTCTTCAAGGAAGTTCCGGAGGCCATCGAGTGGGCGCGCAAAGATCAGGACGGACAACCCGTCACGTACAGCGGCTACCAATTGCAGCGCTGGTTTCCGTGCCTGCGCAACCCCGGCTACCGCGCGTATGTGAAACGTGTGCTGGACGTCGCGGTTCAGGAAGTCAAGGCCGACGAGATTTTCTTCGACAACCAGATCCTGCGCCACGAACCGCGTTCGTGCCGCTGCAAACATTGCGTCGCGCATCTGCGTGAGATGGTGCGCGCGAAGTACACGCCCGAACAATGCCTCATTCGCTACGGCTTCGCGGAGCATCCGGACGTGATGCCTCCCGTCTGGAGCCAGGCCAACAAACCCTGGCGCATGGACCGGATTGTCCTGCCGCAAATGCAGGATTGGATCGATCACCGCATCACGTCCGTGGTGGAATTCTACGCGGAGATGGCCAACTACGTGAAGAAGCAGTCGCCGACGACGGCCGTGGGCATGAACATCAAGGGCATTCACGGTAACAACCGCGCCTTCGACAACGGCATCTGCCACGGCGCGTTCACCGACATTCTCGATTTCACCTGCATCGACGGCTACAGCCCCGGCGTCAAAGGCGGGCAGGTCGTCAGCGAAGTGCGGTTGTGGAAGTCGTCGCACGTCACGCATATTGGCGTCGTGGACGAACCGCACGACGAGATGGCTGCTGTCGAAAGCCAGGTCTACGGTTACCGCAAGAAGATCGAAGGCCACGGCTGGATCGGCGGCATTGGCGACTGCATGGCGTTCACGCCGGTCACGCAGTTTCTGCGCGCCAACCAGGCGCTCTACCACGAACGCGAACACCTTCACGACATCGCCGTCTTCCGCAGCGAACCGTCGACGAATTACAATTGCGCCAAGGTTCACGAACAACTGATCGCCTTCGAGCAGACGCTGGCCGTCGAGAAGCTGCCGTGGGGCATCATCTTCAACAAGCAGATCGATCAGTTGTCGAAGTACCGCATCGTCGCGCTGCCCGAAATTCAAGCGATCCCCGACGCGTGGATCGACGCGCTGGATGCATTTATGCGCGCCGGCGGTGGCGTGATTGTCTCCGGCAAGGCCGTGCAATTTAACGAGTGGTATCGCCCGCGCGAATGGTCGCGCGGACTGGGCAAGTGGATGAAAGAGCCCTCGGATAAGTACGTGAAGTCTCCGGTGGGGAACGGTTGCCTCGTCTACGTCCCGACCTGGGACGTGCTCACCGCCTGGAATATCTCCGATTGGTTTGCGATCAGCGGCGAAGCGCTGGCGCCGGTGAAGAACCGGAAGGTTTTCCTGAAAGCCATCGCCGATGCTGCCGGCGAACAGCCGCTGTCACACCACGTCACCGGCAACGACCATGTCTTCGTCGAAGCCATCCGTGCCAGCCGCGGTGTCGATCTGCATTTCATCAACTACAACGCCGCGAACGTCAAACCGCGGATGACGGCCACCGTCGCACTTCCCGCTGGCTGCAAAAAAGCGCGCGTCACCCTCACCGACCCGCATCAGGATCATCCGGTCGCTAAGGAGATCAAGAGCGCCGTCCGCAATGGAACGCTGACCTTTAGTGTCAGCACGCCGAAGCTCTACGGAGTGGCGCAGGTGGAGTACTAGAACGAACAGAACAGATGGGATCGGGGGTCGGGCATCGGGCCTCGGGCATCGGTTAATGGGCGTGCACGGCTGTTGAATCCAATGCTGCTGCGAGTTGAAGGCACTCTTCAAGATTTGATGGACGTCCTCAACTCGCAATAAAATAGATCGACACGGTAAGCACGCCCATTAACCGATGCCTGTTACCTGATCCCCGATGCCATCCGTCCGGCCGTTGCACACGTGCCTCATTTTATTGTCCAATTCTGCCCACTTGGTCTGCATCCACGTCGATAACTATGGTGTATATTTTGCTTAGGGATAGGGTACGTGTTGCGTGAGGGCTTTGGAGGGGGAGCGGACTTGGCGGGCGAAGGAGGCTTCTCGTGTCAGACAATCATTCCAGTCACAATTCAGAGATCGCGCAGTTTTCGTTCTGGAAACCCGATCCCATACCACCCAAAGACACCACCATTCTGCCCATCGAACTTCATTCGCTCGGCTCACTGAACTCCGTTACCGAGAAGCTGATGGAAGTTCCGCACATGACCAAAATCCCGGCTGCGCCATGGGATCAGGCGGCCACCGACAGCAACGTCAAACTGCTCTGGGAAGTCGAAGGCGGCGTGGTCCTGAAAGTGCATCTCGAGCAAGGACCGCCGAAGCCCGGCGAAGTCATCACCATCAACGCCCGCAGCGGCGCGGAACAGCGCATTTTTTACCGGCTGTACGTGCAGATATTTGAGCAGTTTGGTGCCACGCTGCTCGACGAGAAGTCGCACCAGTTCTACACGCCGAAGGAATTTCGCACGAAGTTGGCGGGATGAGAGTCGAACCTGGGGACCGCATTTCACGATCCCCAAGTTCGTGCTTCAACTCAGCCGGATTCCCTCCACCTTGCGAATGTCATCGATCCCGAAGTGAGCGCAGGCCATGCGCTCCAAACCGAAGCCCGCGCCGATAGCGGTAAATCGACGGGGATCGTTGCCGAGGTACTCCACGATCCGATCCTTGTAGCGGCCGCACCCCAGCACCGCGACGTACTTGCCGTTCCAGTCCACAAAGAGTTCCCACGCTTCCTCGCACAGAGGAAGCTGAACTTTCTCCCAGCGGATCGCCTTGTCGGGATAGAGCCCCTTGATCATTCCGCTGATCAGGCCCATCGAGTCCCAGAGCGAGGCCGACTCGCTAACGTTCAGCCATTCGCCTTGATGAAAGGATTCCATGTGAGCGGGTCCGACTTTCGCAATCCGGTAGACTTTCCCAGCGCTCACGATCGACTGAGGCCCGCTGCGCCCGCGGCACGCCAGCAGCAACGGCAGCGTGATTTCGGCGCGGAGGTGTTGCGCGTCGTCGACGCGATGAATGCCCTGCCCCCCTCCGATGTCAGAACCGGCGTCATATAAGTCGCCGAGCATCTCCCGCACTTGCTCGTCGGTCACCGTTTCCGAAACGTCCATGTCCACGGACTTGGGCAGGTGCGATTGGATTAGATGCCAGATGCGGCCCACCGGATTTTCCGGAATGGTGGTGAGCCGGGGACGGGCCAGCAGCTCAATCACTTTCCGCGGCAGATTTCCTGGCAGGTGTTCGCCGGCCAGTGTTCGTTGTTCGTTCATTTCAATATCCTTTCGCAAGTGTTCGCGGATGCGCTGGAGGCGTTTGCGCACGGCGCTTTCCGAAATTTCCAGATCTTCCGCCAGTCGCGCCAGGGGCCAGCCGCCGTGATAAAAGCGTTCACACAGCAGCCGGTCGCTCTCGCCGAGCTTGACGATGGCTTCTGCCATCGCCGCGTGCTGAAATTCGCTCCAGCGTGTTTCCTGATCGTCCAGAATGGGAATGTGCAGATCGTCGTCGAACTCAACAAAGTGGTTACGGCGAGAACGCTGGAGACCCATCGCAGTCGTCACCGCGATACGCCTGAGCCATCCCGGAAAGGAGTCTGGATTCCGAATCTCCGACAGCTTTCCAAACGCCCGGACGTAGGTCTCCTGAACGGCATCCGCCGCGTCTTCACGGTCGATCAGAATGCGGCGCACGACGGCATAGACCATGCCTTGCGTCGCATCCATGAGCCGTTCAAAGGCGTCGAGATTTCCGCCGCGAGCCGACTCCAGCCATTCGTTGAGCGACATTTTTCCTCCACACCTCTCTCATTCACTCAGACTCAAGATGCAGTGGGATCGAAATGTGACGGAAGATTATGAATTATTTTAAACTTCGTCGGGAGCCGTGATTGGCGTCGCTCCCGACGAAGTCCCGTCGGCTTGATATGACCAGCTAATCGTTCATTCCACCTTCACCAGATGATTGTCTTTCTTCCCCTTCCGCAGCACCAAGTACTTGCCATGGAGCAGCTCAGCCGTCGTCACTTTTTTCTGAAGATCAGTCACTCGAACGTCGTTGAGATTCGCTCCGTTGCCTTGAATCGACTTCTTCGCCTCGCCCTTTGATGCCCACAGTTTGGTAGCTTCTGCAAGCAACTCGATAATTGGCATCCCTTCGCCTTCCAACCGCGATCGCGAGAGTGTCGAACTCGAAGCATCTTTCACAAGGTTCAAGAGCGCAGCTTCGTCGAGGTCTTTTACCGACTTGGTAAAAAGATCGTCGGTCATCTTCTGTGCGTTCTCCCGTTCCGTCACGCCGTGAACCAGCTCCGTCATGAAGCGGGCGAGCTTCTTCTGCAGCAAACGCTTGCCCGGGTCCTTGGCGTGATCGGCCTCGCCGGCTTGCGCGTCGGCTTCGTTCACGTCGGTGAAGTAACGGACGTACTTGATGGCGTCGGCGTCGCTGGTGTTGATCCAGTACTGGTAGAAATCGAACGGCGTCGTCTTGTTCGGATCCAGCCACAGCGCGCCTTTCGTGGTCTTGCCGATTTTCTCGCCGTTGGAATCGGTAATCAGGGTCGTGGTCAAACCGTATGCGCCCCACGTCTCATGCGCCTCGGTTTCGGGACGACGGCGGCGGATCAATTCGCAGCCGGCGGTGATGTTGCCGAATTGATCGCTGCCGCCAATCTGCAGCCGGCACCCGTGGTGCTTGAAGAGGTGATAAAAATCGTACGCCTGCAGCAGCATGTAGCTGAATTCCGTGTAGCTGATGCCCTGTGCGCGATCTTCCAGGCGCCGGCGGACGGAATCTTTCTCCAGCATCGAGTTGACCGTGAAATGCTTGCCGACGTCGCGCAGGTACGTGATCAGGTTCATGCCGCAGAGCCAATCGGCGTTGTTCAGCACGGAGGCCTGCGCCGTACCGGGCGTGAAATCCAGGAAGCGCTCCATCTGCTTGCGCTGACCGGCGACGTTGGCCTCAAGCTGCTCCGCGGTGAGCAACTGGCGCTCTTCAGTTTTGCCCGACGGATCGCCGATGAACCCCGTGCCGCCGCCGACCACCGCGATGGGCTTGTGCCCGGCGCGCTGGAAGCGGGCGAGATTGAGCAGCGGAATCATGTGATGCGCCGCGAGGCTGTCGGCCGTCGGGTCGAAACCGGCGTAGAGCGTAAATGGATTCTGGAGCAGACGCTTCTCGAGCGTCTCGTCGGTCATCTGCTGCAACAACCCGCGCCACCGTAATTCCTGAACGACATCGCCCAGCATTGCATCCTCCGTTCAATTAAAAAGGCCATGAGACGCTTCCGCGCATCCCATGGCCCCTTTATTTACGCCAACAAAAAAGCCATGGGATGATCATACCCATGGCTCGCCTAAATTCAAAACAGTCGCGCTACGCCACGGGGGAGTTGAATCGATATCCGTAGCCGTAAAACGCGCGTAGCATGTTGATCTCCATTCGGACCAGGGCATTCAACCTCACGAACAGCAAACTGTCAAATTTTCCGTGAAACGTTCTTTAAGAACGCGGAACTGCGACTTGCGCGCAACGCGTGGAGTGATTAGAGCGTGACTGCCGTTTACTGTTGAAAGGTGCCCACGATGAGTCGACCCGAATACAATCTGGTCTTTGTTTTTGCCGATCAAATGCGCGCGGAAGCCACGGGATACTCCGGCAATCGCGCGGTGATTTCACCGAACTTGGACAAGCTCGCGGCCGAAGGACTGGAATTCGTGAACTGCATTTCGGGCATGCCGGTCTGCACGCCCTGGCGTGCGAGCATGCTGACTGGCCAATACCCGCTGCGGCACGGGTTGTTCATCAACGATTTGCGCCTGCCAACAGATCGCCCCACATTCGGCACCGTATTGAAAGAAGCGGGATACCGCACCGGCTACATTGGCAAATGGCATTTGGATGGCAATGAACGTTCGGCCTATACGCCGCCCGGACCGCGGCGCCAGGGATTCGATTTCTGGGCCGTCGCCAACTGCGATCACAATTACATGCAGTCGCATTACTATTCCGGCGACTCCACTGAAAAGAAACATTGGAACGGCTACGACGCGCGCGCGCAGACCGATGTTGCTCTGGACTTTTTAAAGCGAAGCGGCGCGGATCCTTTTGCGCTGTTTCTGTCCTGGGGTCCGCCACACAATCCCTACGATCAGGTGCCCAAGGAATTTCTCGACCTGTACCCGCCCGACGTGCCGGTGCGACCCAATTGCCCGAATCCCAACCGGGACGAGTTGCGCGGCTACTACGCTCATGTCACAGCGCTGGACGAACAGATTGGCCGCCTGGTGCGCGGACTGACTGAGAACGGTCAGCTGGAGAAGACAATTTTTGTTTTTACCAGCGATCACGGCGACATGCTGCGCAGTCACGGCGTTCAACGCAAACAACATCCGTGGGAAGAGAGCATCAACGTTCCATTTGTGATCCGTGCACCGAAGCAATTCACCAAGGGAAGCCGAGTCAACACGCTCTTGAATGTCTGGGACCTGATGCCCACGCTGCTGTCTCTGCTGGGCGTACCCGTGCCGTCGACGGTGGACGGTCTGGATCTTTCCGCCGCGGTGTTGAACCGCGACTTTGTGGGTCCTGACGCCACGCTCGCCGCAGCAATCGCTCCGTTTGCCGAGTACCGTGGCTTGCCGTGGCGGACACTGCGCACGCACCGGCATACGTACGCACGAAATTTGGACGGTCCCTGGCTGCTCTACGACAACGAACGCGATCCGTACCAACTCACGAATCTCATCGGCCGCCCGGATTGCGCCGCGCTTCAAGCTCAATTGGACGCGCGATTGAAGCAGGAATTGGCGCGCTTCAACGATGACTTCCAGCCAGCGGAAACGTATTTGAAACGCTGGAATTACTCCGTCGACGACGGTGGCGCCATTCCGATCATCTGGTAACGCCCGCAGATTCACCACTTATGGCCCTTCGCTTAGCACGGATCAAATCCGTGCTTTTTCATTTTTCCGCGCTTTTCCCGCAGGGGTGCTGCCGCGAGCAGGGATATGAGGGTAGGATGGAGGCGATCAACGTGCTCGCAACAACTGCTCAACCGCCCAATCGTGTCAGTTCGCGTCGGGAGCCGTACATGTCGAGTCTGCTGGCACAGTATGCGAAGAACCGTGATCCGCAGGCGCTGCAGGAGATCATCCAGCGCCACGCGGATCTGGTCTACGCCACGTGCCTGCGCATCGTCGGCGATCCGCATCTGGCCGACGACGCGGGACAAGCCGTGTTCCTGGTCTTCACGCAGAAAGCCGCGTCGCTCCGGCCGGATACCCCGCTTTCCGCGTGGTTTTACCGGACGGCTGTGTACGTGGCGCAACGCGCCAACCGGGAGCGTCGGACGCGTACCAGGCATGAGCAGGAGGCAGCAGCGATGCGGGCGAAAATTCAAGAGGCGGCTGGCGAAAGCGAAGTCTGGCAGACGTTGAAGCCGCAGCTCGACACCTTGCTTAACGCTCTGCCATCAGCCGAGCGGGACGCGGTGGTGCTGCGCTACCTTGCGGGCAAGACCGAACCGGAAGCGGCCAAGGAGCTCGGCTGCCCGGTCGGAACTCTTTCGGCGCGCGTGTCGCGCGCGATCAACCGCTTGCGTCAGCGCTTCGCCGGGACCGGAACGTCCGTTCCGGCGGCGATTCTGGCACTGGCGCTGGAACATCACGCCACGCACGCGGCGCCGCCGCACTTTGTCGCCTCCCTCCACGCGGCCTGCCTCGGAACGGCGGGCGCGACAGCGACGTTGGGTGCAAAAACTCTTGCGGAGGGAACGATGAAGGCCTTGTTCTGGATGAAAATCAAAGTCGTCGCAGCCGTACTTCTCATTTCAGCACTGATTGGAGTGCCTGTCACGATGAAGTTGGCCGCGGGTGAAAGCGCTCCGGTCACGCACGGAGACAAGGACGGGCCGAATGGGGCCGCGCCGGCACCGTTGCCGCTCGTCATTCCGAAAACCGTCAGCTTTGGTCCGCAGGTTTTGAAAGGGCGGCTGCTCTATGAGCGCCTGACAGAGACAACGACCACGGATCGGCCGCCAATTATGGCGGTGATCGATGGCCTGATCCCCGACATGTCGGACTGCCAGATTTATGAAGTGACCACGGCAGCGCCGGCTGAGATGCCGAAGGTCAAGGGCGAGCTGACGTTCAAATTCGCGTGTATCAAGGCCTTTAACGCAAACCATTACAACGTCCAAGTCGACAAAGCGCCGCGCGCGCCGATGAATCTCTTCGCGTACTCGATCGACGACCAATCGAAGATGCCAGGATGCCGGATTACCTGGCGCCCGGACGGTTCAACCCGCGTAGCCTCGACGAAAGACGCGGACACGCATCAATTCAAAGTCTTGTCTCCCGGACTCGATAACGCGACGCTCACGCTCGGCCAGGTGGGTCTCGGCTTTCTGCTGCTCAACGATATCGGCCTGGCACCGTTCAGTTCAACCGGCGGCATGCCCCGCGCAGTGAACGATTCGTGGCAAACAGACGTATCGCTGCAGCAGAAATACCATTTTCCCATTCAGTACACGCTGGAAAATCTGGAGATCGTGAAAGGCCGGCTGATCGCAACTTTAAAATCGCGGCCGACGCCCATCACGCTGAATCCCGAACTTTTGCCTGAGGAATCCGTGAACATCGGAGCCACGATGCTGACGCTGGCGCCAAAATCGCTGACCGGGCAGAGCGATGAGGAAGTGAGTGTCGACGTGGAACGCGGCGTCGTGATCCATCACAAACGCATCGTCACGGCGAAGCTGGGTTACAAATTGGATTTGCCCGAAACCATGCCCGACGCCATTCGCAAAATGGCGGGAAGTGACCTGGTCCTGGGCGTGCGGTTTACAGTGGACGACACGCTGCTCGACGAAGATCAGGCGAAACTGCTCTCTGAACAACAACCCGCACCCGAGGCCTTGAAAATGGCGGAGGAGCGCTGGACCAAACGGAGCACCAGTTCCAATCCGTTTACCCAGGAAATGGCGGCCGGCATGATCCGCTACCTGCACGCTCCCAAGGCGCAGGACAACGCGGACGTGAAACCCCAGAAGGACGAATTCTGATCATGCCTGTCCGCTGGCAGAAAAATATCTGGACGGCACTGTTGTTCATGAGTTCCGGCGGAACACTGACACTGCTTGTGCTCAGCATCGTGGCTCAGGCTATTGCTCCACCCATCTGGTGGATCTGGCCGCCACTGACACTGATCTCCGCGCTCGCGCTGGTACGTTGTTACCGACGCGAGCCCAGCGACCTGCGCGGCTTCTGGCATCTGCGGCTGGAGGACCTGATCTTCGCGGGACTCTATTTTGGCTTGCTGCTCGCGATTCTCAAGCCGCTGCTGGATTCCTGGTTTCCTCTCGTTGGGATTGTGTTTTCCGCGTGCCAGGCGATTGGGTTGGTCGTCGGCTGTCTCGCAGCGCAACGCAGCGGGCACACTCAGCGCCTGCGAAAGCTGCTCTTTGCGTTCGCGTATGGCACGCGGTTGGTGGGACTCGTCGCGGCTGGAGCTTGTGTGGCGGTGATTCTCATGGATGGAATCTGTTTCAACGTTCCGTTTTACTGGTTCAGAAAAGTGATGCTGGACATCGGCTATGTCGACGACCCCGAGCGGCCTTATCTGATGCTGCACCGCATGACACTGGCGTGCTTTCCTGTGGGTGTCGTAATGGTAGCCGTGCTCGAGCGCGTGCTGCGCACGCAGGACGGCCCGGCCACCGCGCCAATTTCTTGAATCCGCGCCTGCGCTCGACGTTTCTTCGCTCCGCCGTAACGTGGTGGCATTCACCCGTTCAGGAGTTTCGCGCCAAACATGTACGACAATGAAGTGAAGGCCTACGACGAAGAAGACCGCAAGGATCCACCGCCCACCCACCCCATTCTCTTCTACGGCAGTTCGTCAATCCGCATGTGGACGACGCTCCACCGTGATTTTCCGGGCGTGCCGATCATCAACCGAGCCTTCGGCGGCTCAATGCTTAACGAATGCGTCGAACTGATGGACCGGCTGGTCCTGCGCTACGCGCCGCGCGCCGTGGTGCTCTACGCCGGCGACAACGATCTCGGCCTCGGCCGGTCGGTCAACGACGTAATCACGTCCTACCGCGATTTCATGGCGCGTTTCACCCGCGCATTTCCGGGACGGCCGGTGGCGTTCATGTCGATCAAGCCGAGCAAGAACCGCGCGCATCTGCGGAAGGAAATCGAACAGGTCAACGCGATGGTTCAGGCCGAGCTCAAGAACTGGCCCAACGCGCGCTACATCAGCATTTTCGAAGCGATGCTGGACGCGCAGGGCATCCCGCGAGATGAATTTTTCGCCGAAGACCTGCTGCATCTCTCACCCGCGGGCTACGCGGTCTGGCGCAAGCAGGTCGAGCCGTTTATCGACGAAATGGCGTGAAAGCAATTCAAAATTCAAAAACGCACGCGGAAGACACTATGCCATGGATGTGCAAAAGTCTGAGCGTAGCGAAGACTTCGCTCATCCGTGCCGTGTCGCCTGTACGACGCGAGGCAACCCTGTCGACCATGGTCGACAAGGTCGGACAGCATAGGAAAAATTTTCCCCATGTTGGAAATTAACCAGCGGTCAAATTTGACCGGTAACGAATACGGCCTAAACCTTCAGGCCAATTGGCCTGAAGCACAACTAATAGTGGTGTAGTACCTGTGGAACGATACTCAGCCCACGAACTGTTTCCCAGCGCGTGCGTTTTTGAATTTTGAATTTTTAATTTTGAATTGCCCTTCTCAGTCTTTCGGCTGCAACGACACGTCCCAATCGAGCTCCGAGAGCAGCAAACTCCACGCACCGAACAGAGCCGGACGCGCGAATTGGGCGCTGAGCTTGCCGTCTCGGTCGCTCTGCAGCGCGCCGATGGCGCGTTGAACTTTCGGGTGCTCGAAAACACGCTTGGCCAGGGGCTCGGCGTGCGGTGCTTCGAAAATCAGCGTGCCGGCCGAAGCCAGTTCGATGGTGAAGCGGCCGTTGGCGTCCGTCGCGACAGTTTTGTCGGGCTGGCCCGGCACCACCGCCTTCACGGTTCCGGCAACCGGAGTCTGGCCAATGCGCAGCACGCCGGAGATCTTCGAACGCGCCGGCGCGGGCGGCGAGTAGGCGGCGCCGCGGAAGAAGATCGGGCTGGTCCAAGCGGTCGTGACTTTCTGGTCGGGTTCGCGCTTGGTCGTCCGCTCCGTGACCCGCACGACGTACCATGCCGACGACGTTTCGCGGACGGGCAGAGACATCTGGTGGATTTCCGTTTCGCCATCGTTGGCCGAGTGCGTGTGGACGATGACGCCGTTGCGGATGACTTCGATCTTGTCGAGCTGCATGTCGCGCGCGAGCGACGCGAAGGCCTGCACTTGAAGCGTCAGCGCGCGGCCGTCGGCGGGCAGAATCGAGCCGGGTCCCATGTCGCGTTCGGCAATTTTGCAGAAGACCGCCGGCCCAAACGAGACCACCGTGCGCCCCGCCTTGATCGCGTCGAGCACGTTCGGAATGGTCGGCTTGGAGGGCAGCTTGATCAGAGTCTGACCAAACGGAATCCGTCCGCCCTGGATGCTCCCCCCGCCCGCCCCAATGATGGAGACTGAATACCCATGATCGAGCAGATTGTACCAGAGGCGCTCGGCCTGCTCGGAGCCGTCGAATTCCAAAAGGTCGTACGCCGGTCCGGCGACGGTGTCGAAGGGCAGTTCGTTGGCCGCGTAAAGGTGCGCCAACCCGTCGTTGGTGCCGAAGTAGTTTGAGGCTTCCAGGCGCGGGAAGAGTGGGAAGATTTCGCTGCGGATGTTGGCCACACGGGTGCCGCCGAGATTCGAATAGACGCTCAAGCCGCCCCGCGCGCGGATTTCTTCGAACGTTTCACGCAGCGGAATTTCCGGATCGCTGAGTTCCGAGGGCAGACCCTTGCTCGTGCGCATGCCCAGCCCCATCGCCGTGCCGTGGAACGGATGCTCTGGACCCCGGAAGACCGGCAACAGGAGCACGTTGGCGTTGGGGAAGCTTTTCAGCACCGCCGGATCGTTGGCGTCGTTGCCGTCGCCCCACGGCGCGGGCACACCTACGATCTGCACATTTTCGGCCTGGGCCATGCGGACGAGATCGACCAGCGCTGGCTTGGCACCCAGCCAGACCGGGCTCTCGCGGCGCTGGCATTGCACGCCCAGATTCAGATCGGCGAGGTACCAGCCCTTCGCCGCGAAATCGTAGCCGGGTGGGCAGGCGACCGCTTTTTCGAAGGGCGTGATCACGGCTTTTTTCGTTTCGACGCGTTCGACGTACGTCGGCCGGAAGCGCCCGCGCGTGATTTCAATTTTTGACAACCCCGTCAGCGGCTGCGCGGTGAATTCGCCCGTGGTCCAGAATCCTTCGGGCAGCACGGCGTCGACAGAAAGATCGGTCATGTCAGTGAGGCGAACCCGCGCGCAGACCGGCAGCTTGGTAAACGCGTCGATGATCCGGCCGGAGAGGCGGCTGAGTTCCGCCTTGCGGCTGAGCACGTCCAGCACCATCGCCGCGCGTTCGTCGCGTTTGCGGAAGTCGCCGAACTTGGACATCCGCTCGTCGGCTTCCTTGCGCGCCGCTTCCATCAGCTTTTCCTGACGCGGTTTGTCTTCGTCGATCTTTTTGATCAGCTCGTTGTATTCCTGTTCGGGATCGAGTTTCTTCTCGCCCTTCTTCCCATTTTTGTCATTCTTTTCGTTCTTCTTTTTCGCACCGGGCTTTTCGCCGTCCGTGGGCGGTGCCACCGGAGCCGCCGGCTTGTTCTCCGCGGCCGCGACTTCCTGCTGCGCGCGCTCCAGCGCCGAAACCGGCGCGTCGGGCGAGCCTTCGGCCTTCGCCGCTTCTTCCTTCTGTCGCGCGCGCAAGGCCATCTCGGAGACAATCTCCGCTGCGTTGCTGTCGAGTCCCTCTCCGCTGCGGAATCGTGGGCGGTCGAGCGTCACTGCCGCGCGTTCGCCATGCACGTGCGGCGCTTCGGCCACGCTCTCGTCGGGTTCGTCGTGAGGCACCGGCAACAGGCGCCAGGGAACTTCAGGATCGTTGGGCGCGGGCGAGAACGTTTTGGCCTTCGCTGCGTGCGGTTCTTCCACCGGTTCGCCGTCGTCGGCCAGAGGCGCGCGCACGAATTCCGGATCGTTCGCGGTGTGATGCGGCGCGGGGGTCTCCGCATCGCGGGTGACGCCCGGCGGAGCCGCTTCTTCGCTGGCGACATCCCACTTGCCCGTCGTCAGCGTTGGCAGCACATCGGGGCCGTCGCCGAGTTCCACGACGTCCGCCGATTCCGCATCGTCCTTTTTCGTTTCGTGTAAACGATCGACAATGGAGAGCAGTGGATCGTTGGAATGGAGTGGCGTTTTCGACGGTGGATTTTCAGGTACGGGTTGGACGATCGGCACGCCTTCGCCGGCGGTCGTAACTGGAATTTCAGCATCGGAAGCCCGCGCCAAGCTCGCGCAAGCGCATGCGAGAACGACGTGAACCAGCACGAGCAGCATGCGCTGCGGCGATTTCGAAACGAAGCGAGGAATCGGGCCCGTCAAAGGCATCGAACTCCCGGGTTGGTGCTCAAAAAGACGCGCAATTCCCCCTTATATTACACGAAATCCGCGAGAATGCCGTCAGAAACTGGCAAGCCGCGCCGGCTGATCCGAATTCGCCCGTCCGGCAAGCGCTCCATCAGTCCCTCGCGCAGATACCGCTCCAGCGATTCGGAACGGGATTTGTCCGCGCCGTCAAACAGATCCACACCCCACCGCGCCGCAAACTCCGCGAGGTTTACGCCGCGCCGCAGCCGCCACTCCAGCATCAGTGCCTCGCCCGCGCGCGCGACCGGATCCAAGCGCTCCCGCGAAGCAATGGCGAGCCCCGAGCTCATCGCGTCGCGAATGTAGTCGTCCACGGAATCATGATTCACGTTCCGTTCTCCGCCGATCGAACTGGCCGATCCGACGCCGACCCCGAGATATGCTTCGTTGCGCCAGTAGATCAAGTTGTGTTCCGATTCAAACCCCGGCCGCGCGAAGTTGCTGACTTCGTACTGCGTCCACCCGGCGCTCTCGATCGTCTCCATCACCGTCTGAAAATGGGCCGCTTCCTCTTCGGGCGTGAGCGGCGTGACCAGACCGCGCGTCACCGCGTTCGCCAGTGGCGTGCCGTCTTCGTACATGATGCTGTAGGCGGAGATGTGATCGGTGCCGAGCGCGATGGCGCGTTGCAAATCGTTGCGCAGTTTCTCCGGCGTCTGCTGCGGCAGGCCGTGCATCAAGTCGATGGAGACATTTTTGAAGCCCGCCGCGCGCGCCGAGGAGATCGCTTCCGGACCCTGGTCGGCGCCGTGGACACGCCCGAGCAGTTGCAGGAGATGCGGCTGGAACGATTGCACGCCGAGACTCAGGCGCGTCACGCCATGTTCGAGCAGAAAGCGAAGCTTCGCGTCGTCGACGGTGCCGGGGTTGGCTTCGATGGTGAATTCGACCGTGCGGCTCGTGTCCACGTCCCGTTCGAGAATCTCGAAGAAGCGTTGCAGTTCGGGAATGTTGAACGCCGTAGGAGTTCCGCCGCCGAGAAAAATGGTGCGGGGTGCGAAGCGTTCACTCAAGCCCAGCGCCGCGGTGCGGGTGTGCAGCTCACGTTCGAGCGCATCGAGGTACCGGACCGCCCGCGCGGCCGCGTAACGTTCCACCGCGAAGTCGCAGTACGTGCAAATGGCGGTGCAGAATGGGAGGTGGACATACAGCGCCTGCGGAAGCAGGCGCGGATCGCGAGCGTCGTTCATGACTGCATCGTAGCGATGCGAGGCGACGCGTCACAGTCGATTTAGCGCGTCCGGTCAATCGGAAACAGATCCGTCAGTCCGAGCAGGTCGAGCACTTCGTGGACGTGGCTGGAGGCGCTGACGAGCACGACTTCGCCGTGGTTCTTGGTCGCTTCGCAGCGCGCGTTGATCAGCACTCCGGCTCCGGCCGAGGTCATGTACTGAACGCCGCCGAGATGCAGTTCGACGTTGTAGCGGCCCTTGTCGAATGCATCGAAGATCGCGCCTTCGAGTTTGTGATAGGTGTTCGCGTTCACGCAACCGTTCAGGCGGAACTGCACGCCGTCGGTGGAACACTTGTGATTCTTTTCGATAACCAATTCGTCGAGATACATCTTGCCGCTCCTTGCGCCATCCATGGCGCGTGTCCGGATTCCATTCACTTGTACGAACCGTACTACACTTTCTATATCGATTTGTTCCAGCGGGATTTGAGAGCGGATCAGGACAGTTGATTGGAATTTCAGACATGCAGACGGAATTGCCGACTCCTTCATCCGCGTGCCAGCGACAGTAATCGGCTGACCAGCCAGACCAGTCCCAGCAGCGCAATCTGCGCGGCGGGGATCGGCAGCGTCCAATCCTCAATCGCGTACGAGATCCAGAACCCGCCAAACGCGCAGACGATTCCCGTCAACGCAGAGCAGACGTACAGCGTTTTTAAATGACGGACGTGCGGCAGCATTGCGACCGACGGCAGCACGAGAAACGCAAAGACGGTTAAGGGTCCCGCGCACAATCCACCCAGCGCGATGGTGACCGCGATCACCGCCGTGGTCAGCCCCGCGAGAAAATCCACCGGCAACCCGGAAGCCCAGGCCTGCGTGCGGTCGTAGAGTACCGACTGCAGCGGACACGCGAACGCCAGCAGCACCACACCGATGCATGCGAATCCGGCGCATTCCACCCAGAGCAGCAGCGACGGCAGCGCCAGAACTTCACCGCGAAGCGTGTCGAGCAGTCCAAGTTCTGGCACGAAATTGCTTGCCGCCAGCGCCAGCGTGAGCCCCGACGCGACCGCATACGTCGCGCCGAGGTCCGCGTCTTCGGACCGAGTCACGCGTTTCTCCAGCACGAACTGCCAGAGCAGCACGGCCGCCATTGCGGCAATGGCGCCGCCGAACATCGCCACGATGGGCAACGGTGAATCGCCGCGATGCAAACGCACGCCGCAGAACGTCAGCAGCCACACCGCCGCGGCAACACCCAATGTGCTGACCTGCGGCAGCGCGAGCGCCAGGATCGTGCGCCGGCCGATCAGGAGAAACACGCCGACCAGCGGCACGCAGGCACCCAGCAGCACGCTGCCATAGAGCGAATTGCGGAGCACAAACGCAGGGCTGAGCATCTCGAGGAGTTTGTTCATGGTTTCGCGTCGAGCGCCCCCATGAGCGACTTGATATTTGTGTCGATCATGTCGATCCACGTTTTCGCGCCGGGCCCGCCGTTGACCATGATCGCGATGGTGACGACTTTGGCGCCGGTCTGGGCGGCAATTTCACGCGGCAGGTCGTCGGAATATTGCGGCTCGCGCAGAATCAACTGCGCGTGCTGGGCTTTCATCAGGGCGATCAGATCGGCCGTGTGGCTGGCCGAGGGCGGGATGCCGGGCTTGGGCTCCAGCGTGCCGAGCTGCTCCATGCCCAGGAAATCCGCGAAGTAAACCATGTCAGGATGGTAGGAAATGAATTTCACACCCTTCAGTTTTTTGGCGGCGGCCTGCCATTCGATTTCCTTCTTCGCGAGTTTCTCCAGATACTTATTCAAATTCGCTTCGAAGTCCGATGCGTATTTCGGAGATAATTTTTTAAAACCCGACGCGATATTTTTCGCAAAGGTCCGGCCGCAATCCGGTCCCACATTGAAGTGCGGGTTGCCCTCGGCGTGTTGTTCGCCTTCGGTGCGGCCGACGACCAGCGGGACATCCTTGGGGGTAATGCCTTCGCTGGCCTGGATGTCGCCATCGCCGCGCAGTTTCGGATTGTTCGACGCGTCAATCAGCGCCGGCAGCCATGCGTGTTCCATGCCCAATCCCATTTCGATCAGCGCATCGGCACGCGCGAGTTTCGCCGCGATACTGGCGCGCACGGGCACACCGTGTGGATCTTCAACGCCGCGCGCGATGCTCTCAACTGAAACGTGAGCGCCTCCGATCTCGCGTGCGATCTCGGCGAAGTCGGGGATCGACGCGATGACATTCAGCGGATCGGCGGCATGCAGGGTCGAACACCAGATCAAAATTGCGATCAACGAACAATTGAGTTTCATGATTCAAATTCCTTTCACGGGGTTGTGGGTGACGTTCGTGACACCATCAGCGCTGCTCAAAACTGTGGGTGTGGGCTCCCCAGAATACGGTCCACTGCAGGTAGAATTGATTTGCGGAGCGCCCGTCGAAAAGATACTGCCGGTCGTACTCAAACCGGAGCCGGCTGAACTCGCTGAATTTGTAGGAGAGAAACGCCGTGTAGGTCTGGTCGTACGTGCGCTTGCTGACGATTTGTGGATCGACGTTTTCGAACAGGTCGACGCGCGGGCCGAGCGACCAGTTGCGATTCAGAAAATATTCGGCGTACGTGTACCCGCCGTAGCCACGGCGTGCAGCGCCCTGTGCAATCGAGTCGTCCAGAGGATCCCCAGCGGGTGCCGCATGAAATTGAGTGCGCAAGTCTTCGCGGAGAATTTCCGTGCCCCACACCAGCCGCTCGCGCAGTGGCGAACCGGATGGATGCCACTTGTAAGTGAGCTCCATGTCGAGCAGATCGCGCCGCGTTTCCGTCGCCGGATTTTGAACGCTCGAAACACCCCACTCGATCGTATGGTCGGTGCCAATATCGAAGCTTGTTAGCGCCTTGGCGAAATACGAAAGCTCATTGCCATCGCGGCGGTTGCCGACGGTGTTCGTGAGCGGCGTTTCCGCGCCGACTTTGTTAAACGCGCCGCCGGTGATCTGCAGGAAATGACTGATCGGCAGCAGCGCCTGAACCTGGACGCCATCCCCGGAGCTCTCGCCGCCGACATAATGGTCGAGCGACGGCGGACGCGTGGTGAATGGCAGATCGTGATCGTGGATCATCGACAGGCGCCCGAACGGCAGAAAAAAGCGCCCGCCCTTGACCTGCGCGTACGAAAGCGACGTCGTCATGATCGCCGCCTCTTCCAGCGACGGCACGGCCTCGTCGTTATTCTTCGGGTCCGGCGTGGCGTTCAGAACCATGTACGTTTTGAAATACGGATCGACATCGGTATAGAAAACCAACTCCGCTCCGCGCACGGCAAAGTCGCTGCCCGCCGCGCGGCCGTTGGCGTCGGACTTCGGTCCGTCGAAAAAGCTGTAGCTCGTGTCGATGGCCGCGCCGATCGACATGTTCAGTTCGTTGGGCTTCTTGCGGCTGGCGATCTTGATTGCCTGCGCCGATTGTGCGTCCGCGCGTTCAATCCGCGCCAGCACCGCATCTGGAGCGATTGGCGCCGATTGGACCATGCGCTGGAGCGCCTGGTCCTGCTGATCGATGCGCGCGCGCTGTTCGTCAATTTTATTCGCCTGGCTGGCCACCGTTTTCAAAAGTGCATCAACCCGCGTCTGCAATACATGAAGCTGCGGTCCAAGCTCTTCCGCGCTGACCCTTCCGGTCAGCGCCAATGCTCCGATTACAACCCAAAACACGCCGCGAAAGCGCATGAGGGTGCCTCACTTTCTGTGTCAGAACCAAATAGTGTGATGCAGGCGTCCGGCCTGCGGAATTCCGCCGCGCCGCGCTCCACATGGAGCGGCACTATGGCGAACGCGCGACGCGACAGCGCGTCAGCAGCGCAAAAAAGTCAGGAGAGGAAGTGCGGCTTAAGCGAAGGTGTTCGCCGGAGGTCCGCGTCCGGGCGGCAGCGGTACCCGCTCCGCGGCAAGAATCGTTTGAGGATCTGCCGGTGGAGCAAACTGAGCATGCAGCGGCGGCCACACAGGCACCGTGGGCAGGGCGGCAACGGAGTGCAGTGCTCCGACGTGACAGATCGGACACGGTCCGTCGTTGTCCGCGCCGAGGTCGAGATGCGGCTGTGCGTGCTCGTGCTGCTGCACGGCCGCGGCGAGCTGCTCGAGTTCATGCTGATGGTGTGCTGCATGCCACGCCGACCCGACCCACAGCGCGTGGGCGAGAGCACAAACGAGAAGCGGAGCAAGCTTGGAGTGACGCATGGACCATCCTTGAGAGCGTGCGGTATGATAAGGTAATACTCGCTTGTGTCAATTCATTTCCGGACACGCCAGCGCTTGACTGTGCGCTTACGTCGCCGGTTCGTAGCTCTTGTCGAAGATCTCGATCAGGTCCCAGAAATTGTGGATGACGTGGGCTGGCGGCGTCTGGCCGGGACGTTCGTGATAGCGGCCCGTGCGGCGGTTGAGGACCGTCAGCCAGCCGGCCTGGTTGGCGGGGTCGATGTCGCGATCGGGGCGGTCGCCGATGTGCATGCAGTGGGCCGGCTTCACGCCGAGCGCTTCAGCGGCGCGCGCGTAGAATTTGGGATTCGACTTACTCATGCCGAACTGGTCGGAGAAGAAAATCGCGCGCTTGTCCACATACGGAAGGATGCGCAGCCGCACCATTTTCTCCGCCTGCTTGACGGTGTAGCCCTGAGAGACAATGCCGAGTTTGTACTGCTGTGCGAAAAGCCGCTTGAAGGCTTCGAGCGCGTCTTCGTAAGGCTGAAGGTTGTCGTGGACGGTGTCGTGGTACGCGGCGACGCCGGTGGCGATCAGGATGGCGGGATTGATGCCCTGCAGGCAGCTCACGGGAAGGCGCTGCAGCAACCGGTCGAAGTGGCGTTCGTCGTTGGAGGAGAATTCGGCGACGACTTCGAGCAGTTCGGTCATCCCCGTTTTCAGGTCGACTTTGAGCCCGGCCTGGATCATCGCCTTGACGGAATTCTCGCGCGCGAGGTGTGCAAATTCGGTGCTGGAGTACAGCGTGTCGTCGATGTCAAAGGTGACCAGTCCGAGCGGATGTTTGGACATCGAACGACTCCTGTTATCGTTTCACCTGATGCGCCGCCTCCGCCAGCTCTTTTACCAGAGCCGTGACGTGATTGACCAGCGCCGCTCCGGCCAATTGAAGAGACTGCGCTTCCTCGACTTTCTTCACCAAAGCGCTGCCAATAATCACGCCGTCGGCGGCGACGGCAACCGCGGAGGCCTGATCCGGCCGCGAGATGCCAAAGCCCACACAGACCGGCGTCTGCGTGCGCGATTGGATGTCCTTGATGTTCTCCGCCAGATCCGGCGGCAGCGTGGTGCGCGCGCCGGTGATGCCGGTGGTGGAAATGTAGTAAATGAATCCGCGCGACCGCGTGGCGATCACTGAGCGGCGTTCGGTCAGGGTCGTGGGAGCGATCAGGAAAATCAGGTCGAGCCCGGCCGCGGCGGTCTGTTCAGCGGAATCGCCTTCGTAACCAGCGGGCAGGTCGGGGATGATCAGGCCGTCGAAGCCCGCCTTCTTGCAGGACTCCAGAAAGACCGGCAGCGTGCGCTTGAAGACCAGCGTCTGGCTGACCATGCAGACCAGCGGAATTTTCAAGCCGCCGGCGCGAAGCGCGCTGGCCATTTCAAACAACTGGCTGACGCGGAATCCCTTATCAAGCGCGCGGTAGTACGACGCCTGGATCACCGGACCGTCGGCGATGGGATCCGAGAAGGGCACTCCGAGCTCCACGATGTCCGCGCCGCTGGCTTCCGCCGCACGGACCAGGTCGATCGTGGTCTGAATATCCGGGTCGCCAGTGACGAAGAACGGAATGAAGGCGGCCTTCTTCTCAGACTTGAGCCGTTTGAACGTTTCTGCGATGCGCGACATGGTTTCCTTTAATGCGAGATCGGGTGCGTTCTGAATTCTGGCGCCGATTATTCCGAAGGCTTGGGCGCGGTATCCGGCTTTTCAAAGAGATCAATGGCGTCGTCGGTATTGAGCACCCCGACGACCTTGCTGATTCCGGAAGCCTGATTGACCGGAAAGACGATGCCGGCCATCGGTTTTTTGGCACCGGCGATCGCGTTTTTGCCAGCCGTGTCTTCCAGCACAGCCGCGTACGCGCTCCACTTATTCTTGGCTTTATCGAAATGCAGCACAACATCGCGTTTCGACTGTTCTTTGCCGCCGATGTAAAAGTGGTCGGCCGCGGCGACGCCAACACGCAGATTGATCTGCAGGTGGTAATCGCCCTCTGTCGCGGGCTTCAATTGAATGGACAGCGCCTCGTCTTTCTTCACCGACAAGGTCCCGGTTCCGAAATCCTTGACGTCCAGCATGGCAATCTGTTCGCGTTCGGTCTTGGGATCGAACTGCGCCTTCACCACTTCGGCGAACGTCGAATCCTTGGCGTTCTTCCGCTTCAACTTTTCAATGCTGATCGAAAGAATCTTGCTTCGATCCGTCGCGTCGCAATCCAGATCCACCGACCACGCGCTGTAACCGTGCTCCGCCGGACAGATCAGAAACACCGGCTGCCGGACCGATGTGTCGGCGGCGAAGACAGCCGAGCTCACCGTGAAAATCGTTAGAGCCAGGACGAACCACTGCTTCATGAAACACTCCCTTGCTTCAAACGTACTTTTAAATCTCACGCAAAGCCGCCAAGACGCAAAGACGCAAAGACGCAAAGAACTGCAAACTGCTAAGGTTCTGGAATCGTGCGTCTCTCCTACTCATTCACTGCTGTTCTGTGCGTCTTAGCGGCTTTGCGTGAGATTAAGAACCTCAGCCCAACTCCGTGAGCGCGGCCTTCAACGTCGCGAGCTTTTCCTGCGCCTCGGCGAGGCGCTGGCGCTCGTCAAGGACGACTTCGGGCGGCGCGTTCTTCACGAAATTCTCGTTCTTCAGCTTGCCTTCGACCTTGGGAATGTACTGCTCGATCTGCTGAATTTCACCTGCCAGCCGCAACTTCTCCACCGGCAACAGGTCGGCGCCGAGCGCCACGTAGATCGTTCCTCCCTTAATTGCGGTCGCCGAGGAGGGCTTCGGGATGGCGGCGTCGGTACCGATTTCGGGACTCAGCACGTTGGCCATCTGCATCAGCACGTGCGCTTGCGACTTCAAGCGGGATGCCAATGCCGCATCGGATGCGCGGATGGTCACCTTCAGCGGTTCGGCCAGCGTCGCCGACACTTCCTTCTTCTTGTCCTTCGGCGAATAGTCGATCAGCTTCTGCCGCACGGCGCGGGTTGCGATCACCGTTTCGAAGAGACTGGCGAACTGGGCCTCGCGTTCGGCATCGATCCACGCGGCTTCCGGTTCCGGCCATGGCGTGCGCATCAGCAGTCCGTTCGGATTTTCTGGCGCGCCGGCCGCCAGCGTCTCCGCCCGGCCGAGATTCCGCTCGCCAGGTTTGCCGGCCACCTTGCCCAGTTCCGCCCACAGCGCTTCACTGATGAACGGGCAGATCGGGTGGAGCAACCGCAACGAACGGTCGAGCACGTACAGCAACACGGCGCGCGCGGATTCGCGCTCACCCGCTTCGGCGGTCGGTTGCAGGCGCGCCTTGCTCAGTTCGATGTACCAGTTGCAGAATTCGTCCCAGAAGAACTGGTAGATCGCTCCGGCGGCTTTGCTGTAGTTGAAACCGTCGAGCGCCGCGGTCATGTCGCGCACGGTGGAATTCAAGCGCGACAGAATCCAGCGATCCTCGTCGCGCAGATTCTTTTCGATCTCCGCGTGCGTGGCGCCGCTGGACGGCGAGATGGTCGTCAACGCGAAACGCGCCGCGTTCCAGATTTTGTTCGCGAAGTTGCGCCCCATTTCGAAGCGCTTCATGTTGATCTTCAGGTCCTGGCCTTCCGTGGTCATGCTCACCAGCGTAAAGCGCAGCGCGTCAGCACCGTACTGATCGATCACCACCAGCGGATCGATGCCGTTGCCCAGCGATTTGCTCATGCGCCGGCCCTGGTCGTCCAGCACCGTGCCATGAATGTACACATCCTTGAATGGCTCGCGGCCGGTGTTCTTCATCCCCATCATCACCATGCGCGCCACCCACAAATAGATAATGCCGCGGTCGGTCACCAGCGTGCTGGTCGGGTAGAAGTAATCGAGCTCCGGCGTTTTGTCCGGCCAGCCCAGCGTGCTCATTGGCCACAGCGCGCTCGAAAACCATGTGTCGAGCACGTCGGGATCGCGCAGCAGCGTCTTGCCCTTGTATTGCGGCAGCGTCTCCGGATCTTCCAGCGTCACGATCGGCTTGGCGTTCTCTCCGATGATGTAGCGGTAGCGCTTGCCGTCTTTTTCGATGTCGAACTGGTCGTTCTCGCCGGCGGGCACCACGGTGATGTGGTCTTTGTTTTCATCCAGGTCGTACCACACCGGGAGCTGATGCCCCCACCAGATCTGCCGCGAGATCGCCCAGTCGCGCACGTCTTCCAGCCAGCGCAGATACACTTTCGTCCAGCGTTCCGGATGGAACTTCACGCGACCGTCATTCGTCGCAGCGATGGCCTGCTCGGCCAGCGGCTTCATCTTCACGTACCATTGCGGCGTCAGGAACGGCTCCACTATTGTCGCGCAGCGGTAACAATGACCCACGCTCTGCATGTGATCCTTCACCTCGCCCACCAACTCCAGCGCCTTGAGGTCGTCCATCACTTTCGCGCGCGCTTTGTTGCGGTCGAGGCCGCGGTAGGCTTCCGGCACGTTGTTGTTGAGGGTCCCGCGCTCGGTGAGGATATTGATCATCGGCAGCTTGTGGCGCTGCCCGATCTGGTAGTCCACCGGATCGTGAGCGGGCGTCACTTTCAAACAGCCTGTGCCGAAGCCCAGTTCCAGCGCGTCGTCGGCGATCACTGGAATCTTGCGCCCGGTCAGCGGCAGATCGATGAACTTGCCCACGTACTGCGTGTAGCGTTCGTCCTTCGGGTGCACGGCCACGGCGGTATCGCCGAGCATCGTTTCAGGACGCGTCGTCGCCACGGTCAGGCGGCCGGTGCCGTCGCTGAGCGGGTAATGCAGCTCGTAGAGCTTGCCTTTCACGTCGGCGTGTTCCACCTCGTCGTCGCTGAGCGTCGTGCAGCAGCGCGGGCACCAATTCACGAGGTACTTGCCGCGGTAGATCAGCCCGTCGTTGTGGAGACGCACGAAGGCGTGGCGCACCGCGCGCGACAGCCCGTCGTCCATGGTGAAGCGCGTGCGCGCCCAGTCGCAGGACGAACCGAGCTTGCGCAACTGCTTCAAAATCGTGCCGCCGTATTCTTCCTTCCAGCCCCAGATGCGCTTGATCAGCTCCGCACGGCCGATCTGGTAGCGGCTTTTCTTTTCGGCCTTGGCGATCTGCTTCTCCACCACGTTTTGCGTGGCGATGCCGGCGTGGTCGGTGCCGGGCATCCAGAGAGTCTCACGGCCGCGCATGCGCTGGTAACGGATGAGCGTGTCCTGCAAGGAATTGTTCAACGCGTGTCCGATGTGCAGGACGCCGGTGACATTCGGCGGCGGAATCATGATCGCGTAGGGCTTGCGCGCGGAATTGGGCGCGGCGTGGAACGCATCGGCCTTTTCCCACTGCGCGTAAATGCGGTCTTCCACCGCCTTCGGATCGTACTGCGTTGAGAACGACTCTGCTGCGTTTGCGGGTGCTGCGTCTGACATGGTTAGCCTCAGTCCGGGATTAAGATTCCCCTAGTGTAATGGTCCTTTTGAAATTTGCGACGAAAGCGCCGAAACGGAGCTTCAGACAGAACAAATTCCTGAACGTTTAAAAGTTGTGATTGGAAGAGCGAAGAGTCTTATTAGATGGACTGTCGAACCGCGCGGTCGCGCAGGATTCTGGCCAGAAAACCAGGCATGCGCGACCGGCAACCCTCCGAGGGGCAGATGGCGGCGAGATTTGTGGTGCGGCGCCTATTCATACGCATTCAATAAACCCCACGAATGAGAAAAGGCAAGGACGAACCTGTTTACATAAATATACGTTTGGGAATGGATTCCGCTGGCGCGTGCCAACTTTAAGTTGTATATCGTATGCAACTTTATGGAGGAGGGATTCATGAGCTCACTGTACGAACGTCTGGGCGGCGAACCGGCTATGGATGCCGCGGTTGGCATTTTCTACAAAAAGGTCCTCGCCGATCCGCGCATCAATTATTTTTTCAACGACATCGACATGACCCAGCAGGCCGCCAAGCAGAAAGGCTTCCTGACCATGGTCTTCGGTGGACCGGCGCATTACTCCGGCAAGGACATGCGCCTGGGCCATGTTCATCTGCTCAAGCGAGGACTTAACGACAGCCACGTCGACGCGGTGATCGAACTGCTCGGCGCGACTTTGAAGGAACTCGGGGTCGGCGACGACGACATCACGGAAGTCGCGCGCATTGCCAACAGCGTTCGCGACGATGTTTTGAACCGTTGAAACTTGTGTGGCGTCGCACCAGAGGTATGAAATCCATATGCATCTGACGCTGCATTTTGACTACGCGTTGCGGACCCTGATCTTCCTCGCTGCTCACCGGGGAAGGCGTGTCACCACGCAGCAGATCAGCAACGCGTACGGTATTTCCAAGAACCATCTCGTACGCGTGGTCCAGAGTCTCGAAAAGCACGGCTACGTGAAGATCAGCCATGGCCGGACGGGCGGGTTGGAACTCGCGCGCGATCCCGAACAGATTCGCTTGGGTGAAGTCCTGCGCGCGATCGAACCGAGCATGAATCTGGTCGAGTGCTTCGACCGGACGAACAACACCTGCCCGATCACGCCCGTCTGCAAACTCAAAGGGATCCTGCACGATGCCGGCGAGGCGTTCGTCGGCGTGCTCGATACTCACACGCTGGCGGATATTGTGAGCGCCGACAGCGGCAAGATGCTGCGCAAGCATTTGCTCGTCGACGCGTAAGAAATTCAGAAACGTACGTGTCAGCGATTGACGACTTCGGAGACATCCGCTTTCGGAATCGTGATGTACGAACTGTTGAGGTCCTTCACGCCGTACGAATCGCCGAGATCCACTGTGGAGACCGTGGGAATGCGGCGGCCGTCGCGCAGAACGTAAATCTTGCCGCGAAACGCCGGCACCGATGTCGAGGAGCTTACGGGAGTTGATTCGATCGTGCGGGAGGCCAGCGTGGTCTTGGGCTTCTCGTCAGGCTTGCCGGGAACTTTCGGCTTGGCCGGAGCGGCGGCCGCGACAGCGGGCTTGGCGGCACCGGGTTGCGGTTTCTTCCAAACATGTCGTGCGAGAGGAAGGGCTTGTTTTCCGGAACCATGTACGGATTCACGTCGGGCGCATCCGGCTTCTTCGGCACGCTCAGTTCGGAATCCGAGGCAGGCGCGTCACTGTCGGGTGCGGCAGGCGCAGCCACTGCAGGTGCTGGTGCCGGTGCTGGCTCAGCAGCTTTCGGTGCTTCGGGTTTCACTTCCCTGGCAACGGGAGCGTCGGCGACTTTCACTTCTTTTGAAGCTTCGGACGCAGGCGCTTTCGACACTGCGACCGCGGGCGTTGCAGGAAGATTTTTGTACGGCGACGAAAACATCAGCGACGCAACATAGACGAACCCGCCGAGCGCCAAGGATGCCAGCGCGGCGATGAGCCAGAAGAAGCGCTCAGAGAACGATGCCGGTGCCGATCCGGCGGGAGCTCGCATTTCGCTCATGGCGGAATTCTAACCCCATTTCACAGCAAAAGACAAGCAATACATGGCAAGATCGGCCGCCGCGATTTCGTAACTCAAAACAAGAAACTCAACACTCAAAACTATCCGGGACTTACTGCTTCAAATTATAACAGCCGAGCCCGTCCCGGTTGCGAATGAACAGCTTTCCGTCTGCGAAGATCGGGGCCGTCCAGCTCTGCCCGCCGAGGCCGCGCATGTGACCGATCTCGGTGTATCTCTGCCGGTCCGGCTTGATCATCAAGAGCTCGCCCGTGCGCCCGTTGAGTGCGAAAAAGACGCCGTCGACGCTGATGATTCCGCCAGCTTCGAAGCCTTGTTGCGCCCAGCACGCGTTGCCCGTCTTTGCGTCGAGGCAGACCATTTCTCCTGCTTTGGTAGCATTGCCGCTGTTGCCGTAATAACAGCCATCGGTCAGCAGCGGCGAATTGAAATGCGTCGCCATCAGCTTGTTTTCCCAGACCACGTTCACCTTCTCGCCGGCGATTGACAGCAGTGCGCAGCCGTGATCGTAGTCGCTGGAAATGAAAACCGTGTCGCCGCTGATCACTGGCGTGGCAATGTTCAGATCGAACTGCGTGCGCCAGGGGTGACGCCAGACCAGCTTACCGTTCTCCGCGTCGACGCCGATCACGCTGACGCCGGTGAAGACCACGTATTGCTTCTTGCCATTGAGCACCGCCAGCACCGGCGTGCAGTAGCCGCCGGGTTCGCTTCCGCCGCCGCGCCAGATTTCCTTCCCGGAATTCTTATCGAGACAGACCATCGCCGCATTCGCGCCACCCGGACAGACCACGAGATGATTGGAATCCACCAGCGGCGAATGCGAATAATAGAAGAAGGGCCGCTTACCCTGGAAATCCGCGACCAGATCCTTGCTCCAGACTTTCTGCCCCTTGGAATCGACGCACTGCAGCAGTCCGTGGCGCGAGAGCACATACACCTTGTTTTCGGAAATCACCGGCGTCGAGCGCGTGTACCCGTACTCTTCTTCGGGCCCGGCGTTGGGATATTCGAACGTCCACGCGTCTTTGCCGATATTGATGTCGACAGCGCGGAGAATGTCCGTGTTCTCCTTGTGATCGACGATAAAAAGCTTGCCGTCCGCTACCGAAGGCCCGCCGTAACCGTGGTCGCCGAGCGTGATGCGCCAAACTTCTTTGGGCAGCGCGCGCCGCCACTCTTTGTTGATCCCCGTTTCCGGCGACGAACAGTTGGCGCTGGGCCCGTTGAATTGCGGCCAGTCGGCGGCGCCGGCCAGCGAGGCGGTGAGGAGCAACGGCACGATCAAACTGCGCATGACGACACCTCGGAAATCGGAACGGAAATGTTTCGCGCGACCGTCTAAAAATAGCCGCGCGGGCAGGGCCTGCCAGCGCAGTTCGCCGTCCCTCGAAACTACGCTTTCTGCGGAAGTCCCCCTCCTCTATCCTCACGTGCACGTGTTCACCCATTAACAGTACCGCATTCCAGTTCGGGGAGGTCGTGTTTTCATGGCTCAGGGTTCCACTTCTACGTACGATTTCGTCGTCATCGGCGGCGGCCCCGGCGGTTACGTCTCCGCCATCCGCGCCGCGCAGCTGGGTCAAAAGACGCTCTGCATTGAAAAGGACCTGCTCGGCGGCGTCTGTCTCAACTGGGGCTGCATTCCCACCAAGGCGCTGATCCGTTCCGCCGAACTCCTCGACGAAATCAAGCACGCCGACAAGTTCGGCATCAAGGTCGATAACGTCAGCTACGATTTCACCAAGATCGTCGGCCGGAGCCGCGATATCGCGGGCAAATTCAATAAAGGTATCGGCGGTCTCTTCAAGAAGTACAAAGTCGACAGCCTTATCGGCAAAGCCACGCTGACCAGCCCGACCACCATCGACGTCGCGACCAAGGACGGCGTGCAGAAGATCACTGCCAAGACCGTCGTCCTGGCCACCGGCGCGCGCCCAAAGAATCTTCCCGACCTGAAACCCGACGGCAAAATTGTGATCACTGCCCGCGAAGCGATGGTCCAACCCAAAGCGCCAGCCACGATGTTGATCGTCGGCGCCGGTGCGATTGGAATTGAGTTCGCGTACTTTTACGCGGTAATGGGCACGAAAGTTACCGTGGTCGAATTCCAAGACACCATCCTGCCGCTCAATGATCGCGAACTCAGCGGCCTGCTCGCCAAATCGCTGGCCAAGCGCGGCATCACGATCGCGACCGGCAGCAAGCTGGACAAAGTCAGCGTGAGCGCCACGGGCATCAAGGCGACGATCATTCCGGCCGCTGCTGCGTCCGGCTCCGCGGGCACGGCGATTGAAGCCGAACTCTGCTTATCGGCCGTCGGCATGACCGGCAACATCGAAGAGATCGGCCTGGAAAAAGTGGGCGTGAAAACCGACCGCGGCTTTGTCGTCGTCGATGCGCTGAACCGCTCGAGCATCAAGAATATCTTCGCGATCGGCGACGTCGCCGGACCTCCCCTGCTGGCGCACAAGGCCAGCGCCGAAGGCCATGGCGTCGCGGAACTCGCCGCAGGCCATGCTTTCGCAGGCATCGACAAGAACCAGATCCCCGGATGCACCTATTGCCATCCACAGTACGCGTCGATCGGCCTGACCGAAGAGCAGTGCAAGGCCAAGAAGGTCGATTATGTCGTCGGCAAGTTTCCCTTCCTGGCCAGCGGCATGGCTGTCGCGGCTGGTGACGAAGAGGGCATGGTGAAACTGATCTACGGGAAGAAGCACGGCGAGCTGCTCGGCGGCCACATTCTCCATGGTCGAGCCAGTGACCTGATCGCCGAACTGGGACTCGCGTTGCGTCTGGAATGTACTTACGAAGAGATCCTCGCCACGGTCCACGCGCATCCAACGCTGGCCGAAGCCGTCAAGGAAGCCAGTGCGCAAGCGTTCGGGATGGCAACGGACATTTGAAGCGATGAACTATGAATGATGAATGGAACGAATGTCGAATAAAACAAACTCGCCGCTTTTAGCGGCGAGTTTTATTTCGGTAACCCTGTAACGAATTCGTTACAGGGTGTTGGATTTTAACCAGCGCGTAAATTTTCACACGCGGACCTATTGAGCGAAGCGAGGCGCCGTAAGCTCAGTCCTCGCCGTCAATACGGCGCCGAGATCGCGTCGTGTTTGCGTCCGGTGACGCGCTCCAAATGCTCGCGAATCTCGAGCTGCAAATCGTCCACGCCACGCTGGTCGTCTTTCAGCAGAAAATCGATCCACTTCTTTCCGTACCAGACATGCGTGGTCTCGTCGGACCAGTCCTGATCGGCGAAGAGCTGGCTGCGCGCGTCGCCGTTGGCGGCGTACTCGCGCACGCGGGGTTGTTTGCGCGGCATAAAGTAAACTTCCAGCCCCAGCGTCAGATAGCAGATGCGATGCAACACAGGCAGACTCTCGGATGTTTCAAAAAGCGTCGGATTGCAAACCGACGGCTTGTCACCGAGTTCCGTCAGGCGCAGCGCGCCGAATTCGGAATGGCGGACTTCGTCCCAGAAATGGTGCGAGAAGTCGCTGTAGAATTCCCACGGGTAGCCATCGTCGAACGCGTCGAACAGAATGCTCGCCAGCAGCGCGGCCGCATAAAGTTCATTAAAGAAGACTTTGAACTGCTCGACGGTCGCGCCGCGCGCGTCCATGGTTTTGCGGACTTCATAGGGCGTCAAATCGCCGATGCGAATACGCTGGTCGAAAAGGATCGTCTTCGGTCGCGCGAACAGTGTGCGCGGCGCGTTCGCCTGGGGCGCGGAGTCCGTCGTTGCATTGCCGCAAATTCCACCCGCGGCCGCCAGTTGAGCACGAATGTACTCTTGCCAGGCACAAGGCTGAGTCTCCAGTTTCAACCCGTCGTACCATTTCAACTGCGCCTCAATTTCCGGCACGATGCGCCGCAGCAGGCGCACTTCGGCCGCGTTGGCGGAAGCGTCTGCGAGTGTAAGATGCTCCTGATATGCCGCCAGCAACGCGCGCTTGATCACGCCGTAAACGCCGCGCAGCATTGCGTCGGTGTCGGGCGCGTGCAGCGCTTCGTCGAGCACCGCGCGCAAGCCTGGTGCGACGGACGCGTCTGGCTGTCCGCCACGCATTTCCACCAGTCGCGAACGAATCCACGTCACGTGTTCAGCGTGGTCCCAGAGATGGTAGCCGAGCGCGTACTTTGTCTCGTAGGCCGGCGCGCGGAGGAACCATCCGGCGAGCACCTTGATGCAGCGCCGTTCGACGCAATGGTAGTTGCGCAACCGCTGCACGGACGAGGCGATGTCCAGTCCTCCGAATTCGGAGACGCGGACGACAGGATCTTGCACGGAAGCGGGGTTGAGCTCGTTGGTTTTCATGGCGCCGAATATATCGCCGCCGACTCTGCGCTGTCTTCGCAACCCGGGCGTATCGCATTGGCAAATCGGGCACGGCCGTGGTCAATGTAATCAGTCCTTGCGTTGGGCCGGAGGCAGCAGAAGCCCATAGGCAAACGCGGTTTTGACCATATTCGTACACAAGCCTTCGTTCATCCCCGGCGACGCATCTTCGGAATATTTATAGAGGTCGGGCCAGGGACCTGGTGGGTACAGGCTCATTCCGGGCCACTCGCCCATACCACCGGCCTTCGGCGCCGACCCAGCAGTAAAGTGTCCTCCGGGCCCTTCAGATTGCAGTCCCGGAATGATTCCGTTGGGCGAATTGAGCATCAAGAGATGCCAGGCGCTGGTTGCGAAGCGCTGTCCGAGGCCCACGGTGAATACGAGATTGAGTGGATCGCAACCGAGTGAGAAGTCGTTGGTCAAAACAATCCAGTTGCGGCAGGCGCGTTTGAGCTCCACGTTTCCAGTGAGCTGTCGCGTCATCGCCGGTTTGATCAGCCACAGCGGAAGCCCGCCGGTTCCCCACGTATTTGGCGCCCAGGGATTGCGCAGGTAGCGGTAGTGCGTTGTCGCCGCGGCTTCGGCCCAGACTTTGAATTCGCTTTCGAATGAGGCCACGATCGCGGCTTTCAGTTTGGCGTCGGCGGTTGGGAGTATCGCATAATAGTACGAGCCGTAAACCTGATCATATTTTTCATACACATCGGGCGTCGAAGCGGGATTCTTTGCGTAGACGGAATGCGCATGGAACGACACATCGTAAATCGTGTCGTTCGTGGCGCGAAAGAGCATGGCTGCTGCAAAAACGTGGAGGTCGTGTTCGGCGGCGCCGCCATTTTTCTCCGCCCAGTTCCACGCACGCACCGCATGTTCCAGGAAACTCGTGGCCTCCCTGCCTCGATCGAGTTCCTTCCAGATGATCGACGCCTGCGCGGCAACGGCGGCATACCGGTACGAGGCAGCGGGATCTTTTGCAAAAGCGAACTCGCGCAGATGGTCGGTGGCGGCTGTATCGAACTCATCCGGATCGCCATTGCTTTCAATGCCGTTGTGCACGCCACCGTCGTCATCCTGCAAGCGCGTCCAGAGATCCAAGGCCCAGAATGCTTCGTCGAGAATGTCTGGGATGCCATTATTCGATTCGGGAATATTCAACTGCCCGTCCGTGAACGCGGGCTTGTTCATTTCGTAGAGCAGGAAAAGTACCTCGGCGACTTCCAGGTGCGACCGCGGATTCCAGTCGCCAGCGTCGTGATGGCCACCGAAAAGATCGTGCTTGACGCCATCGGTCGCTTTCGACGGCAAGTTCTTGAAGGGATCCTGATCGATTCCGACGCGAAAGGTCGAGTATTCAGTGGTGTTGCGATGACCGGCCGGGCTGTAATTTTTCGAGTAGGGCTCTCTGAGCTCGATGCCGCTACGCTGATGAAAGAGTCCGTTCATCAGCGTTTCAAACGGAACTTTATAGACGTCGTTTGAGATTCGAAACGCGAAGCTCCGGCCGATTCTTGGGAGGGCGATGTAGTATTGGCCTTCTTTTTTCAAAGAGGACAGATCGAATTCGTAGACGTCCTCGTACGAGAGGTCCTGCTTGTGGACGGTCTCCGGCCCAGGCATTTGTTTCGGATCGGGCGTGAGCTTTCCAGATTCGAGCTTGTACGTGGCCTTGCCTCGCAGGGTGCCGGCGCCGCGGAGCACCACTTCATGCGACTGGGCATCGCGAACTTCAAACGTCTTCGTGTATGGTTCGAAATCGCACGCATTCAAATCACCCATCCACATGCCGGCGTAGGCGAATTTTTCTTCGGCGTTCGCGAGGTAACCGCACTGATTGACCTTGATACCGAGGCTAATCGTCTGCTTGTCATCGAGCTGGAGCGTCGCCTTCGGCAACCCGCAGATCGCCGGCGAGCCGGCTTTGGCGGTGAAATCGACGCTGTAGGTCTTCCCGTTCTTTAACTCCTTATTGAATAATAAAAACAATTCGTGGCGTTGCATGAAATTCCAAGGCCACGCGTTGGAGATGTACGCGTCGAGATTAGAACGCCGGCCGATCTTGATTGGATGAACTCCGACGGCGAAATCGTCGTCGTCGCTCGAGGTCAGTGAAACGACGCCTGGATCGGAGAGCTTTGCCGTATCGAGCCCCGGGCCGGTGATGACGTGCAGAATGCGCGGCGTAAGAATGTGCAGTTCGCGAATTCCGATGCGCGGATCGAGGTCGTCGGCGGGCGTCCCTCCTTTTTCGACGACGTAGCAGGCTTGACGATTCTTGGCCATGATCCTCGGCGAATTGATGCGAATCCAGTACTTGTGTTCTGTCTTCATCGGCGATGCGGCGGGTAGATTGACTTCCAGCGTATAGCGCTGAAATTTCGGCCCACCCCACCCGTCTGGATAGACCACGTCGTCTTCAGTCCTGATGACTCGAACGGATTCAGCGGAAACACCGAGTTGAAAATCACGATCGGTCGAACTGGCGATTTGAAAAACACGCGCCCGTTTCTCGACTTCGGACGCGCTCATCCCCGGACCGCAGATCAGTATGATCTTCGTAGGACTTTCACGCTCGGCGGAACGCAAACCTGCATGGGATTCGACACCGAATGCAAAGAGCCTTGTTTGAACCGAAACGAGTGCGACCAAGATGCAGATACGAAAAAGTGCTGGTCGCATGAGCAAGTCACCTTAACTAGGCCAGAATCCCCAGTGCGGATCAAGATGCGCAGCGTGGACCGGCCCAATGATACACTGATTGGAGGACCACGGCCTGCACAGGCAACACCCGGGACGCAACATCTGCGCGGTCGGGTTGTTTTCAGCCTAATCCTGATTCCCCACGATGCGGTGCTCTAACGCCAGCGCGACGTCAGATCGGCAGCAGCCATCGACCAAGTGGGAAAGTTAAAGGAAAATCCAGCGGCGCTCAAGCAGCCGGGAATGACACGGCGGCTTTTGAGTAGCAATTCAGTGTCGGTGCGCAGCACGAATGCGCCGATTTCGATCATCCATTTTGAAGCCGGCAATCCAATGCTCGTACCCCAGGCTTTGCGCATTTCCTGCATGAAATCCCGTTGCGGCAGCGGATTCGGAGCGCAAATGTTGATCGCACCGCTGAGATCTTTGCGCTGGATCAGAAATTCCACCGCGCGCACGAAATCCTGGTCGTGAATCCACGACATGTATTGCGCGCCCCCGGCGATGTTTCCACCCAGCCGAAATCGGACCAGCCGCAACAGCACATCGAAAACACCACCAGGACTGGGGCACATGACCATGGCCGTGCGAAGGGCAATTTTGCGGGTGTGCGGCGTGGATGCGTCGTTGAGCTCCCGTTCCCACGCCAGCGCGATGTCGATACTGCGCTTCCAATAGTCGGGTACGCCGGGTTCGCGGCCTCCGAGCGGCCCGGATTCGTCGTTTGGAGCGTCAAAGCGATGAGCGTAGATGGTCGCGGTGCTCATCTGCAACCAGAGCGGAGGCGGTCGCTTGGACTGTGCGATTGCCTGGCCCACCACACGGGTGGAGTCAACACGCGAATCGAGCATCTGTTTCAGGTTCTCCGCCGTGTAACGGCAGTTGACGGTGCGGCCGGCGAGGTTGATGACGACATCGGCTCCGTCGATTGCGCGGGTCCAATCGCCCAGCGTTCGGCCATCCCACAGAAGCGTCGACGAATGATCCTCTTTCGAGCGACTGAGAATGAGAACGTCGTGGCCTTTCTGCTCAAACGCGCGTTTTAGCACCGCGCCGACTTGCCCAGACCCACCGGGGATGACGATTTTCATAATTTATTGCTCCTACATTTGCGCCATGCCTGACGTTCTGATATTCAGTAAACATGTTTACCTAAATAAAGTCAAGGAGTGTTTATGCCAAATGCAGAACAGAACGCGCCAAGAAAACGTGGCCGGCCTGTCGGCCGGACCGCTCAGGGCGAGGCTTCGCGGGAGCGGCTTTACCAGACGGCGGTGGAGCTGATTGCGGAGCGGGGATACGAAGCGACGACCCTGCGCGATGTCGCCCAGAAGGCCGGAGTAAGCCCCGCGCTACTTTATAAGTATTTCCCAAGCAAACGCGCCGTTGTCCTGAAAGTGTACGACGATTTGTCCGCGAAATATGCCATCAAAGCCGGAGAGATGAAGCCCGGCAAGTGGCGCGACCGCTTTATTTTTGCATTGCGGACGAGCCTCGACGTCCTGTGGCCAAATCGTCGGATGCTATCGGCGCTCTTTCCAATCATCATCAGCACGGCCAGCGAAGGTTTGTTTTCGCCGGAAACCGCGTTTTCGCGCCGACGCGTACAGGAGGCCTTTGCGCGTGCCATCACCGAGGCGACAGACGCTCCGGGCACCGAAGTTGGTGCGGCGCTGGGTCGGCTGCTCTACCTTGTTCATCTGGCCATAATTCAATGGTGGCTCCTCGACAAAAGCCCCGGACAGCGCGCAACGCGCGGTCTGCTGAAGTTAATTGAGCAGACGCTGCCCATAGCGTCCCTCGTGCTCCGATTGGGCCCGATCCGGAGATTTGTTGTATCTGCGGATGAATTGTTTTTGGATGCCTTGCTTTGGCGCTAATGGCGTGCCTTTCTACCCGGCGATCAGCACATCTTTGAACTGACGTTCGTGTAGAGAGTCCTGACTACCCTTCGAATCGCTTTATGCCCAGAATTGCCATACGTTGATACAGTGTCGATCGGCCGACCTTCAATCCTTTAGCGGTGTGCATACAAAGATTCTGCCGGCGTTGCCCATAAAAATTCGGATAACACTATAGAATTAGTCAAGACTGGGGGCGAAACATGAAACACGCGTTTGGAATCGTTTGTCTACTGTTACGGATGTTCAACGCGATGGGCGCGGAAGCCGGACTCGGCTCCGCGGACTTTAAGCCTACACCTGAACACCCGGTCGGCTGGCGTAACGACGGCACTGGCTGTTATCCCAAAGCCACGCCGCCGATAGAATGGGGACGAACCTCCAAGGCACTGAAAGACCTGACCGTGCAGGCTCAAAAGCCCAAGGGCGACGCACCGGGCGGATCGAGCGCGGCCGATGGCGTCATTCGCGACTGGCTGCTGCTGGGTCCGGTGCCCGTGCCCGACGGCGCGAAATTGGGCACGGACTTCATTCCAAACGAGGCTCAACTGCAGCCCGACGAGAACGAAAAAAACGGAGATCTGACCTGGAAGGCGTTCAAGGCAGAATCCAACTGCATGGATTTCAATACGATCATGGGCAAACATCCCAAGACGGCCGCGTACGCGCACACCTACATCTACTCCAAGACCGCTAACACCATCGTGCTTGGGGGCACCTACCACGGCGGCGTCCGCTGCTGGCTCAACGGCAAGGATGTCTTCACCGGGGAAAAGGCCTGGAGCGCAAGCGCGGTGCTGGCGCTGACGCCCGGGTGGAATCGCCTGCTGTTCAAACTCGTGCCCGACGCCGTGCTCGGGGATAACAGTCCGGCCGTGCAATGGTATTTCAGCCCTCAGTTGTTCGGTCGAGCGCCGTACGTGTACGAAAACAAGAATGTTGTGTGGTCGACGGCGATGCCCGGCACCAGCAACGCCTCGCCGATTATTGTTGGCGATAAGGTATTCTCTCCGGCCGAAACCTACGACCTGGTCTGCCTCAACAAGGCCGACGGCAAGATCCTGTGGGTGAACTCCGCCAATTATTTCGACACGCTGACCGACGAGGAATTGAAAGCCGCTCCGGCGCTGCAGGAGGCCGCCCCGTGGGCCAAGCGGATCGCCGAGATCAACAAGGCCTACTCAACGGAAACTCCGCCGGATGGAAAAATGGTGGAGGAGAAACACGCGCTCGAGAAAAAGATTTACGAACTGATGCTCAAGGTGGACCGGAAGAAATACAAGCTGCTGGATGGACAAGACCTGGGATATGCAGGCATCACGCCCGTCAGCGACGGAAAGAACGTTTATGTTTGGTATGCCACGGGCATCACTGTCTGCTACGACCTGAACGGCAATCGCAAATGGATTCACCTCGACAACGATGCTCCGATTCGCGAGCACGGTGTCGCTACGACGCCGGTCCTGGTTGGCGGCAAGCTGATCGTCCACATGAACGAAACGCTGGGTCTGGACGCCGCCACCGGCACGGTGCTCTGGCGTCTGCCGCGCGAAGCGTACCAGGCATCGCTAACGGGGCTGACGATCGGCAGCGAGGCGTTGTTCCTTGAACCCAACGGCACAATCCGCCAGGCGGCTAACGGCAAGATGCTCTTTGAACAGAAGGGCCAGATGGCGATCCAGACACCAGTCATCAAGGATGGCGCGGTCTATTTTGCCGGAGGCTCCTACACGTTGCCGGCCAAGGCCGCGGAACCGTTCAAGGCGGATATCAAGCCGCCAGTGCCGATCAACACTCTTCAGTTCCCTTTATTTTACTACGCAGTGACCACTGCTTCGTTACTGATCAACGACGGTCTGCTCTACTCCGTTAACATCGACGGCGTGCTGAGCGTGGTGGATCTGGCGGCAGGGCAGGTGCTCTATCAGAAGATGCTCGACGTCAGCGTGCTCAATCATCACAACATGAAAGCCGCGCGCGGCCTGGGTTCCAGTCCGGTGATCGCCGGAAAGTACCTGTACGTGTTTGGCAATCAGGGCTCAGCGGTGGTGTTGGAGACTGGACGGACTTTCAAGCAGGTGGCCAAGAATCGCCTGGAGAATTCGACCGGTATCGGCCAATGGTACGAGCACCAGGAAACATCGATAAGCAGCCCGGTCTTTGAGGGAGACCGGATGTTCTACCGCTCGGAAGCAACCCTGTATTGCATCGGCGCGCACTAGCAGCCCGTGTAAAACCTTGGCGGAAAAGTCGAACGATTCTCAGTCAGTGAAAGTCAATTTTCGATAGCGCTAAGCGATCCAGCTCGCATGCATACGTCTATTTTTCATTCGGCACGCGGAATGCGGTTACGAACAGAGTTGGCAGGGATAGGTTGCGGTTTTTGATCCTTTCTGATTAGGACCTCACTACGCCATAAGACCCGGGCCCAAACCAACCTGTTCAGTCCGATCATCGGCGGTCGCGACAAGCTTGAGTTCCATCTCAATAAATTCGCTGCGAGGAGATTCGATATTCCTTCTTGATGTGTTTTTCAAACCGTTAAACGTAAAAAAAGGATTGTCGCCATGGTAAGCAAGAAGTGGATCGTTGTTGGAGTGATAGTGTTCTTTGTTGTCGTCATCGGGCTGTGGGCAATGGGCGGGTACAATTCTTTAGTCAGTCTCGATCAGGGTACGCAGGCACAGTGGGCGCAGGTTGAAAGTTCGTATCAGCGCCGGGCCGATCTAATACCCAATCTCGTCGAATCTGTTAAGGGTGCGGCGAAGTTCGAGCACGACACAATGGTCGAAGTAACCGAAGCGCGCGCCAAAGTCGGCCAGGTCGCGCCCACGGCCGGAACCAATCCCGCGAACGATCCCGAGGCGCTGAAGAAATTCCAGGCTGCTCAGGACCAGCTTTCGACAGCGCTTTCGCGCATGATGGTGGTCGTTGAAAAATATCCGGATTTGAAAGCCACGCAAAATTTTCGCGATCTTCAGTCGCAGCTCGAGGGCACCGAGAACCGTATCTCAGTTGAGCGGATGCGTTTCAACGAGACAGCGCAAGCGTTTAACACCAAGCGCGACAGCTTCCCAACCGTGATGATCGCCGGATTCTTCGGATCACGCTTTCAGCATAAGGCTTATTTCACCGCACAAGCTGGCGCAGAGAAAGCGCCGCAAGTCAAATTCTAATGCGTCTGCTGCTTCCACTTCTCTGCGGCATTCTGCCCCTCTTGTCCGCTGGTGCCGAGACGCCAATCCCGGCATCGCCATCCAACTATGTGACCGATGCAGCCGGTTACATGTCGCCGCTCGCCGTCCAGAATTTGAACTCACGTTTGGAGGCCTACGAGCGTTCGAGTGGGCATCAGTTGTTTATTTACATCGGTAAGACCACCGGCGGTGTGCCCATTGAAGACTGGGCTGTCAAGGCATTTAAGACGTGGAAAGTAGGACGCAAGGGACTGGACGACGGCGTCGCATTGTTCCTCATGGTCGATGATCGGCGCATGCGAATTGAAGTCGGGTACGGACTCGAAGGGCAGCTCACCGATGCGCTCGCTTCACGCATCATTCACGACGTCATTCAGCCCAAGCTCGTCGCCAACGACCCGGACGGCGCGGTCACTTCCGGCGCGGAAGAGATTGTGAAGGTGCTGGACGGCAAGGCCCTGCCAGGCGCGGCATCCGGCACCAGTCCTCCGGCATCAACGCAGCAGCAAATTCCTCTGAGCAACTTGCAACTGGTGCTGTACGGACTATTGGGTATCGCCTTTCTCGGGCTGCTTGCTACGCATCCTTCGCTCGCGCTTTACCTCCTGACCAGCATTCTGTCCGGAGGACAAAGGCGTTATGGCAACGGGAATTCAGGCGGCGGATTTGGTGGACTGGGCGGTGGCAGCGGCGGGTTCGGAGGCGGCGGCGGAGGCAGATCGGGCGGTGGAGGGGCAAGTGGATCATGGTGATGACACGCGGCAAACTGATGCAGTTGATCGACACCGCGAGCATTGAGGCGGCCATGAAACAGGCGGAGCATCGCACGTCTGGCGAGATTTGTGTTTCGGTCTCGCGTTTTTTCTGGGGCGACGTGCGGTCAGTGGCTGAGAAAGCCTTTTCCCGCCTACTCGTCGCCAAGACGACTCAACGCAATGGAGTACTGTTCTTCGTCGTGCCCGCGCGGAGAAAGTTTGTGATCTTGGGCGACAGAGGTATTAACGAAAAGGTGGGACCGCATTTCTGGAGCGGGGTCGTACACGTCATGGCCGAGCGTTTTAGTAAAGTCGATTTCACGGGCGGCATCGTTCTGGGCATTGAGCACGTTGGCGCGCAACTCGCACTTCATTTTCCAGTCGATGCGGACACCGATGTGAATGAATTACCCGACAAAGTCGATTTTGCGTGACATACGCGTTTCCCCCACGACCAATGTACTATCCTAAAAATCCCATTCGCGCGTGCCAATGCCTGCCACGCCGGTAATAGGATTCAGCCGCGCCGGCATCGCCAACATTCCTGAAAGAAGCAACCGATAACGAACCCTCTTCCCTGGACAATAAGGAGATCCCCAGCCATTGTTTTCTCAGCCGGACCAATTTCCTTTACATTAATTTTCCCGCTGCGGATAGAGTCCGCCGTACAACATCGCCTCCATATCATCCTGCGCCGCTAACCACGCCTGACGCTGCGATGGGTCCATTTTGTGCGCGTTCTCGGCGTAGCTGGGTATCGGATAGAAGCCGAAGAGGGCGAAGATGCGGTGGCTCCCGGTCGTGCATTGGGTCGCGCGGTGCCACAACCGCTGATCCCACATCACTGCGTCCTGCTTGCGGCAGATGAATGAATCCGGTTCGGTGCCGGTGAAGGGTGTGCGCTTAATGTCGCGATGCGAACGTGCGATCACCTGCGTTGGGCCATGTTCCGGAGTCATGTCGGAGAAATACATTCCGACATGGATGTCGTTGGGATAGCTGTAACCTTGCGCGCAGGTGTAACAGTTGTGATCACGATCTTTGTGCCACGTCCCGACGATGGCCCCCGGCTTTTCGGCGGGTGCGATGAGCCAGGCGACTTCGAAGATCGAGATATTCGGACGCATGACCGCCGGACAGAACGCGGCCTTCACGATGTCGCGAATGCGCGGCGCACGGGTCGGCGCGATTCGCAGGGGGCTGGGTGGAAGTTCCAACCGACCGTGCTGACCGGGAACCAATGATGCGTTTACCTGAGCGACGTATTCGTCGATGCTGTCGCGTTCGAAAACGTCGTGCAGCACGGCGTAACCCTGTTCCTGAAATTGAAGCAGAATTTGTCCGATGCCGTTGGCGTGGTATGGCTCGTTGATGAACCGAAGATTCGACTCACTCATTCTATGAGGGGCTCCCAAGAGTCAATTTTGTATAGCGGCGGACGAAGACGAATGCAATCGGGTTGTGCTTAGCATTCTTTCTTGTGCTTTATGCGGAATTAGAATGCAGCCGTGAAACAGCGACGCCAAAACCGCGATGGGGCTGCCCCTTCACGCGATCGGCTGCGGTTGTGTAGATCGGGCGGTCAAGAAAACACTCCGCCTCAAGAATTCTCAAACGCTCGGCTCCTGCCGAGGGAAAGTGCGGGATCTGGATCTGTTCCTCCTTAGTCTTCACTGCACCAGCTTGCCCGATGCGGTTTGGCCTTTTTTCTCGGTCGTAAAGACGGTGCTCTGCATTAGCCCAATATAGACATCGCTGAATTGAATCTGTATTCCGATCTGGGTTGGCAGTCCATTCGCATCCAGCGGCGCATTGGCCTTGAAGTTCGCACCCAAATTACCGGTGAGGTTCAATGAGAATTTCGATTCGCTTGAGACTGTGACTCCATTCGTCGTCCTGGCTGCCAGTGCAAATGAACTGGCTCCGCTCGTGGCGCGCTTACCGTGAGAGAAATTGAAAGTCACCACGTTGCCGCCCACCGTGACGATGAACGGAGTCTGAGCCAACGTTAATCCTGCCGGGATGTGAATGATGCCGCTGATGGTTGCGCTATCGTTTCCGCTTTTGAGGTTGAATAAGGCTTTCTTCAGGCGGAATGGCGTTGGCGCCACGGTTACGGTTTGCGTGACCGAAGAATTCTGACCACTGGCATCGGTGACCGTTACAATGACGGAGTACGCCCCAGGCATGGTATATTGATGCGATACCTTTACTCCAGTTGCTGTTGAGCCATCTCCAAAACTCCAATTCACCGACGTACCGCTGGAAGCCAGTACGTTTACCGATAACTGCATGGTTGCGTTGACCAGCGTATTGCCGGAGCCACCATTAAAAACCGGCTGCGAAAAGACTGTTACGACAGCGGTATTGCTGTTGACGCGTCCGGCGGAATTAGAAACCATCACCCAGTAGTTTGTTGAAGCAGTCAGCGGCGGAGTCGTGAAACTGGCCGAGGTCGCTCCGGCCACCGACGCCGACGTGTCGTCGCTGTTGCCTTGATACCATTGGTATGACAATCCCGTGCCGCTGGCGCTTACATTCAACGTAACCATCTGGCCGGCAAAGATACTGCTACTGGATGGCTGGAGCGAGACGACAGGCAGCGGGGCATGGGAACTCACTACAGTCAGGGTGGCCGCAGTAGTGGTGCTTGTGACGCTGTTGTCGCCCGCGTTGGTGAAAACAGCGCGGTACTGATTGCCATTGTTGCTAGCCACGGCCGTGAACGACAGTGTAGTGCTGGTCGCGCCTGGGATATCGTTGTAATTCACGCCGCCATCAGTGCTGAGTTGCCACTGGACCGTGGCTCCAGGGTTGGCGTTGGCCGCCGCGATAAAGGTTGCCTGCTGGCCGGCATTGACCGTCTGATTGTTTGGGCTGATTACCGTGACGAAGCGTACGGCGAGAGTCGCCGCTGTGGTGGTGGCTGTGACGCTGTTGTCGCCCGCGTTGGTGAAAACAGCGCGGTACTGATTGCCATTGTTGCTGGCCGCGGCCGTGAACGACAGTGAGGTGCTGGTCGCGCCGAAGATATCGTTGAAATTCACGCCTCCGTCGGTGCTGAGTTGCCACTGGACCGTGGCCCCAGGGTTGGCGTTGGCAGACGCCGTAAAGGTTGCCTGCTGTGTGGCGTTGACCGTCTGATTGGTTGGGTTGGTCACCGTGACGAAGCGTACGGCGAGAGTCGCCGCTGTGGTCGTGGCTGTGACGCTGTTGTCGCCCGTGTTGGTGAAAACAGCGCGGTACTGATTGCTATTGTTGCTGGCCGCGGCCGTGAACGACAGTGTGGTGCTGGTCGCGCCAAGGATATCGTTGAAATTCACGCCTCCATCGGTGCTGAATTGCCACTGGACTGTGGCGCCCGGGTTGGCGTTGGCCACTGCGGTAAAGGTTGCCTGCTGGCCGGCGTTGACCGTCTGATTGTTTGGGCTGATTACCGTGACGAAGCGTACGGCGAGAGTCGCCGCTGTGGTGGTGGCTGTGACGCTATTATCGCCCGTGTTGGTGAAGACGGCTCGGTACTGGTTGCCGTCGTCGGCGACGGTGGTCGTAAAGGTCATGGTGGTGCTGGTCGCGCTGGAGATATCGTTGAAATTAACGCCGCTATCGGTGCTGAGTTGCCACTGGACCATAGCCCCAGGGTTGGCGTTGGCCGCCGCCGTAAAGGTGGCCTGCTGGCTCGCGTTGACCGTCTGATTGGTTGGGTTGGTGGTTACGGAGATGGTGGGGGCGGCTACGACCGTGATCGTCACGTCCTGGAGGACCGGCGTGAGGTTGGAGATGCTGGTGGCCAGAAAAGCTTCGTAGCGCAGATAGCGATTGCCGTCGAACTGGCTTAGCGACGTGCTGCTGGTGGTGAAGAAGGTCGTGGCGGTACCGTCAGGGCCGACAAAGTTGAACGGCCCCGCCGCATTGTTGCTGGCTGCCAACTGAAAGCTCACAGCCGTATTGGCGGGCGTCGAGGCCGTCCAACTCAACAACTGCCACTTTGGTGTGGCGCCGCCGGTCGGATTCGCGTCTTTCGTCGAAGAAATCAGGGCGCCGGATCCTGTGTCCACGTACGTCCTGAAATTGTAGTCTCTGGTTGTATCGGCCGACCATGTCGAGCCACTGTCGGCCGAAAGAACTCGCGAGCCGTTGGCATAGGTGCTGGGACTGGAGCGAATCCAGAAATAGCCAGAGCCAGCCGGCACTGACACAGGACGCAGAATCACAGCGTATTTTGTTCCTGCGGTCACGGTTGCCGGCGAAGCGAAGGTAACGGTGACCCAATGGGTTGCAGCGTCTCCAAAAATCGAGCCTGCGATGGTCCCGGTGGCGAGATCGGCGCCTGTGGGCAGACCGGCGCTCGTGGCGCGAATGGAAACCGTCAGGTTGGGAGGATTGGATCCGGCGCCGTTTGCAAACAGTTGGACATCCACTTTTTTGAGGTTTCCACTGACGGCTGGAATGAACGTCTGTCCAGTCCAAGCCGGGGTGCCAAAACCCGTACCGGTCGTCGTACCCGCCGTGTTCGACTGATCCAGTTTCGGCGCGAGAGTCACGTCGCCGGGCGAGGTGGTGGTGTCTATCCCGTTAAGGGTTCCCGCCTCGAAGTCGGCCTCCGCGGTATCGACGAAGCTGGTTGCCGCCCGCGCCGTTGTACAGGCCGCCGACACCGCCAGCAGCACAGAGAACAAACGTCCAAGAACCGCGAACGTGCTCCGCTCTGTGACAGCCAATTTTGCATCCAATTCCATATATACCACCCCTGAGAGATAAAAAGCGCGGCACGCCGCGCTATTGGCGCAAATGAACCGGGATGCCGCTGTTTGCCGGCACAACAAGCAATTGCTCGTATGTAGGCAATCTTGAGGCCAATAGTTTCCTTCGGAAACACATCGACAATTTCGATAAAGCTGTGTGATTATGTCCAAGAATCCAGAAATGTGTAAGAAGCTGGACGAACCCGCTCATTGCGGCAGTTGAAGGCTGACGGATATCGTTCGATGCGGCTTGCGGGCACACATTCGATGTTGATTGTGCGATTCAGGCGTAGTCCATCTGGGGGCGACGCGGTTATCAAGCGCAGTGTGTAATGTAAGACTTCCCGTGACTAAAGGCCTTTCGCATTCCGGCGTCCCCATGACAAACTTCCCAGCCGGAATCAACACCAGTCAAGTTTCACGCCGTTGCCGAGATCGAGCGTTTTCGTCGGCGGGAGATTCACTTTCTTGGCGTAGTCGCCCACGGACTCCACGCCGTCCCAAAGCGGATAGAATGGTGCTGGCTCAGACGCGGCGGATGTAGGCGATGGCCGGAAAAAATGGCCAGAGGGACGTTTAGGCGAGTACAATGCCGGCGATGAGCGACAGGCCCAAGCGTCCATGGTTCCGTTTCCACCTACTGACGGCGGAGTTGGAGTGTTATCATCATTCCAATGATTACCAATTGCCGTGACCTTGCCTTTGGGCACTTGGGTTAGAACCTTAGTCCAGATGTTCTGCACACCTTGATTTCCAGCTTTATCTGTCGCCGTAACCGTGAGCAAATAGACTTTGTTGCTGGTTATTTGGCCTGTCTGAGTGTCATACACTACCGAATCCGCCAAATCGGCTGTTGCGCCAATCTTGTCAAACGTGACATGATGTGGTTGTGCTGCGGTTGCCGCCTGCGTGATGGCTACTTCGATACCGTCGCGTAGCGCGCCCTGATTGATGAGGCCCGGAACGTTTGCCGCCTCTGCAACGTTGTAGTCAAAGCCGGTAGCGTCGTCTCCGGGGGCTGCGTCAGTCTGGTATATATCGGCGTTCATGACGCTGACATCGGAAAGCGTATCGCTGGCGTCACCCTTTAATTCCATGCCGTCTCGGCTGTAGACATTGCGCGGCAGCACAGCATCACCGCGAATCGCCTGATTCGCCCCCTCCGAACGGCCGTTCAAGATCAAATAGCCATATGGCGCCGTCACCAACGCAGTCGGATTCGAAAATGTTACTGCCGGGGGTGTACGGTCGACAACGAGCACGGCGGGCTTAGAAACGCCCTCCGTCGTTTGTCCGGCATTGCCTGCAATGGCTACGGCCGTAATTTCAAACCGGCCCTCCACAGGAAAGGGAAGTGTCACTGTCATCGGACCGGTCGAACTCCACGGTTGGACGACTGCGTTCGTGCCACCGTAAACGATAATTGTGCTAATCGTCCCGATGGACGCATTAGCGCTAACCTTGACGTCGACAGAAGTGTTCTTTGTAAAGGAGACCTGCTCGCCATTGTTCGTGCCAGTCTTGTCTCCAGTTAGACTTTCTGAACTAATTGTGACGGAGACAATCGGAACTGTCGGCAACAGGTTAGTCGGATCGCCAGGCGGACTGGCTGTGAAATTCAATTTACCCGTTGGAGTCGAAGGGCCCGTTAGATTGGATGCGTAGCTGAATGCAAGTGAAGCATTGAAATTCGTTGCGCCGTTCAGAGGGTCGAAAGTGGCCTGAAATTGATCGCCCTGCACCGTTGTTTGCGGTTGCACATCCGCAACGGTTCCGGGGGAGGACGAAGTCACTATCGCAACTAGGCCGTTGATGTTAAATCCCGGCGGAACATGCCCCGAAACAACTACCTGCCCCGCGGTCTGCTGCGTGAATTCAATTGCGGGTGCTGGCGGAACTTGGGTCTGAATTGTAAACGCTGTGGTCCCGTAACCGATATTTCCAGCCAGATCCGGAACGCTCAACGTTACGACGTGATTGCCGTCGCCCAGTGGAAGTGTCGGGTAGGCGAAGCTCTGTGCAGTAATGACGCTTTGTTGGGTAATATCCTGTCCGTCCAACGTAGCCCGAATGCCCTGAACATCGACGCCCGATCCCGGCAAATCGGAGATCGACGCGGTAATCATCGGTTGCGACGTACCAACAAAACTCCCGTTCGCTGGGACGAAAGCGCTCACCGTGGGCGCAATAGAGTCTATTACAAACGACCAGTTCCTATCCGTAGTTAATCCGTCGAGGCTAGCTACGTGCAAATCCACCGTGTGCGTTCCCTCGGCCAAATCCAAAGTCGGGGAGTAGGTCACGCCAGTAGTAGATACGGTTGCTCCGACAACGGCATTGTCGATTTTCAAATGGACGGATCCAGTCAGTATCCCATTCTGGTCGAAATAGCTGGCAGACACGACTGGCTGTGTGGTACTCACAAATGCACCATTTGCCGGACTTATATTAGAAACCGTAGGCGACTTGTTGATTCGAATAATAGTGGCCGTCGCAAGCAATTCACCCACTAAACCTGTGATCGTAAAGGGACCATTAGGTACAGGAGCCGTTGCTGAAGCGGTAAAGACACCCGTATTCGAATCAATTTGTCCTCCCCCGCTCACGCTCCAGAAAACACTTGTTAGCGGATCGCCAGGAATCGGATTGCCGAATTGATCTGCCGGAAGCGCGATGAAGGTCTGCATTTGATTGGGATTCAGAATCACCGTTGAAGGCGAAGCGATTGCACCGGTAACGCGTTGAGGCACATCCACCGTAACATCCGCAAAGGTACTTAAGCCTTGCGCGTCAGAAATTGTGATTCTGAATTGGTAGGTTCCCGCCTGAGTCAGTAATGCTTTGGAATTCTTGGCTTGATTTGAATTGTTTGAGGTAAAGTTCGCGCCACCGGGCGACGACCCGACCACGCTCCAAACATAGATTAGATTCGAATCCCCACCGTCGTCAGAAGCTGTTACACCCAAATTAACACCATCCAGCGAGTCCCACTGCCCAGTGGGATTTACAGTTATTACGGGCGGCGCGTTGATTCGACTGATCACGGCGGTTCCAGAGACGCCACCTGAACTTGCGGATACAACGTATGGTCCCGCACTCGATATTGGGGCAGCAGTAAATCGTCCGGTGACATCGATGGTTCCGCCACCGCTTACGGTCCAGTCGAAAGTAGGAGGGGGCGCAATCGCATTGCCAAGTCCATCGAAAGCCGCTGCGGTAAATTGTTGGATTCCAGACGGATTGACGATGATCGGAGAAGCGGGCTGCACGACCGGATAGGGAGTCACGACGATGGACTGAATGTTTGATCCAGCAAGCACTGCATTGCCCGTGTAATTAAATTCATAAATTTGCCAGTATTCGCCTACAGCAGTTGTGTTTACGTGAAAACGTATTCTGAACTGACTGGCCGTGACTGCGCCAAATCCAATAGTCTGCCACTGCTGATCATTAAACGATCCACTGAAAACCGTCGTCCAATTTGTGCCGTCGCTGGAAAGTCCGACTTCAGCTTGGTCGATGTAGGAATCTGCTTTCGCCATAAAGCGGATTCCGGCGACACTCAGTGAATCCGTTGTGTAATAAATGTAGTCACTCCACTGATCTGTGTAGAGCGCATGGTTTTCACGGGCGAAAGTGTCTAGTTCGTCGTCGAAGGCATTGGGTATATCCTGCCATCCAGTCGGGTTTACAAAACCTGTTGGCGGGAGCCAGGCGTTGGGCGAAGCGGGCGCCGTGGTAAACGTCAGATCATTGCCGTTGACAATCGTGCCTTCGCTATTCTGCGCCTGGACGCGGAAGTGATACGTGAGCCCATTGGTCAACCCGGATACTGCGCGACCGAAGATCCGTCCGCTCTGCAAGCTGCCCGTCCATGCAGTATCGGTGCCGTAGGTCGTGTCGGTTCCGTATTCGAACCGGTATTGAACCGGCGCGCCGCCATCGTCCAAGATCTTGCCGTGAAGAATTGCAGAGGTAGCGCTCACGGACGAGGCGTTCAACGTACTGAGCATCGGAGGAACGATGATTTCGGGCGATTCGTAGAATGCGAATTCGTAGCACCAGAAAAAATAGCCTGCTTGGGTGTAGTGGAAGCGGAATCGAGCCTCGTCCACGTCTCCAGGTGAAAACGCTACTTCCGTGTATTGCGCGTCATTGATTGTTCCGTCGAGCACTGAGGTCCACACACCACCCCGCCGCACATCAATCTGCACGGAGTCGACCACGCCATATCCAAAATCAGCTGCGACGCGCACCCGCCCGCAGTGGATGGGATTATCCAAACCGAAGTAAACGTAAGCGCCGTACCCCGCGCGGTTGGACTGATCTGACGCATACGTACCCAAGTTGCCGTCGTAAGCGCTGGGGATATTGACCCACTGGCCTTCCGGATTCTGATTCGAGGTCGGCGGCACCCATCCGGCCGCGCGCGGTAATCCTGCTGTGTGAAAGTCAAATTCGTAGAGCTGCCAGTACAGCCCTTCGTTGCTATTGGCCACGTGGAAGCGAATGCGAGCCTGGCTTACCTGGACTTGCGGAAAATTCACTTCCATCCATTCCGCATCGGTGAAGCTGCCTTGATACACGACGGTCCAGGTCGCTCCTGAAAGCACGCTGACTTCTGCGGCGTCAATACTGCCGGCTTGACGAGCTTTAAACCGAATCCAATCAGAATTCAGCGCGGAATGCGTTAGATAAAGATAGCTGCCCCAGTTATTGGCATAGATGTTATGGTAGGAACGCGCATACGAAGCGTCCTCGTCGTCAAACGCATTCTCAGCATCGCTCCAAACATCATCGGGATCGCTGAACCCAGTCGGGGAAACCCAACTGTCGATCTGCGGAGGCGCCGCCGTAAACGAAACATCGGCGCCATTCACGATATTGCCGGTGCTGTTTCGGGCTTGTACTCGATAATGGTAGGTCTGCCCGTTCGTTAGTCCGGTGACGATCTTACCAAATGTCTGATCCGTGATGAAGCTGCTCGTCCAGGCCGTATTGGTTCCGTAATTAGTATCAATTCCATATTGAAACCGCGTTTCGCAGGGTGCGCCGCCATCGTCAACAATCTTGCCATGCAGGCCAACGGTGGTCTGCTCTACATCGGTCGGATTCTTGGTAAGTACCGAGGGATCAATGATGAATTCAGGCGAAGCATAAAATGATATATTGTATAACCAGAAATAATACCCCGCGGATAAATAGTGGTAGCGAAACCGCGCCTTGGTTACTTGTCCGGGAGTGAACGTGATTTCAGAATAGGCTGCATCTGAAATTGAACCATCCAAAACATTAGACCAGCTCCCATCTTTAAACACATCAATTTGTACTGAATCGACAATATTATATCCAAAATCAGCATTTATCCTTAATCGCCCACAGGTTATAGCGTTGTTGAAATCGAGTTCGAGATACCCGCCGTAACCAGCACGGTTGGAGGTGTCGCTGGCATAGGTGCTAGTATTGCCGTCGTACCCTAGTGATGGGGACGCCCATACACTCTCAACATCCACACTTGTGTCAGGCTCGACCCAACCTTCCGCAAAAGCTCTTGGCGCTGCAATTCCAACGAAGAGTGAGAGTCCGAGCAGAACACAGCTGATCCAGCGCATTGACCTTCCTCCAGATGACACGATAAGGCCCAAGGCAGAGGCACACTGCCGAGTTGCCAATATAGAGATGGTTATACAAAGCTGGGAAATGGTTCAGATCGTGGCCGGTAATTTCAACCCGTGGCTGAGCCGACGCCTAGTATAACAACCAATAACTACTCAATTGTTTACGAAAATTAATTTCTAGCGGGTGACGTGTAAATGTCTACGGTAATTCTTGCGACGCGACGATTATTTTCACTACCATAACGTGCGTACGGGGCAGTTCTCGCTTCTACTTGTCCGGCTCGATCACAATTCTCATTCCTGTATATTCTAGAGCCATCTTGTCTTCCATCGCGCAACGATTGCGGGATCTGCACGTTATCGCCGATGTGTACCAGCACCCGCCACGCATCACACGCCATTGCGCCATTCCATTCGAATCCACCGGCTCATCGAGAACCCCGTCTGTCCGGTAGGGTAAATACCGATCCTCGCACCACTCCAGCACATTGCCGTGCATGTCGTAGAGCCCAAAAGCATTCGGCTCCAACAGGCCGACGTCGTGTGACTTTCCACCGCTGTTGTCCCTGTACCACCCCACTCTTCCCAAGTCGGATTCCGATTCGCCGGAGTAGTACGCGGAATCACTGCCGGCGCGGCATGCAAATTCCCACTCTACCTCCGTGGGCAACCGCACATTCTTTCCGGTCGCTATGCTTAGTTGTTTGCAGAAATCGCAAGCGTCGTGGAATGTGATACTTTCTACAGGCAGCCTCTTGCCGTTGAACTTGCTGGGACTCTTACCCGTCACCGCGGCATATTGCTCCTGCGTCACTAAATAGGTTCCAAGATAAAACGGATGGGCCAACGTTACCTCGTGGGCCGGCCGTTCGTCTACGGTGGCGGCATTGAATCGGTTCAGTTCCACCTGGTAGCGAGCCAACTGTTCATTCGCCGCCCGCCAGCGAACAACGCCCAACAGAATGACCGAGCACGCGATCGTCGCGGCAAGAAACCGGGCCAGCGAAATCTGAGGCCGCCTCCGCTTGCCGATCGCCGTCACTAAAACGGGGACGGCGAATAGCATCAGAAAGAGGACGCCCACGGCTGTAAGCCATTTTTCTTGCAACACCGTATCGTATGGCGGTTCGGGAAGGCGCGTTCCCATTATATATCGCGCTGACGGGACCAGGCGAAGTTCCATCTGCATACCGTTACCGAGACTAACTGTTAGCTTTTCAGGCAGATTGTGAGCCTTGGCGTATTCATCGATCTTCTCTCCGTTCCACAATTGATACGATTCAGCCTCTTCTCTCGCCGACAAAGCGAAGACGCACGTCAATGCGGCGAACAGAACCAGATACCTGGTAACACGTCGAATAATTGCCATCACTTGAACATGGGAACCCGACGTCGGCTCCTGAGAGATCGAACCGCGAGTTCCGTCACGCCGACTTTCCGCGCCACATCTGCATCTGACATGCTATCCAAAAGCTTGAGCTCCGCGGCTGTCCAGCGGTGCCGCAGCCGAAATTGTGCTATGCCTAATTTGATCCGTTGGTATTTCACGGCCTTGTAGTTTATGCACCACTTCTTTCCGAGAATAGAGTCGGACTCCTTCCCCAGCAGCGCGTTCCGTTCCTTTGTCCACCACCCACGTCGGAAGGACGGGATGCCCAGTTTCTTACGCATCAAATAGATCGATTGCTTGGTAAGGCCGATCTTCTTGGCCACTTCGCAATCTCGGTCCGTGCCCAGCAGCGAAAGGGCTTTCTTTGTCCAAGTCTCTGGCGGCTTCGATTTAAACGACGGGATGCCAAACTTCCTGCGGGATGCGTATACCAGACAAACAGATAGCCCTAGCTTTTTGGCGAGGGCGCGGTCTGTCATCGTCCTCAGCAACGCGATTTCGGCAGGCGTCCAGTGATGGATCCGAAGTTCCCATTGCGACGGAATACCCAGTTCCCTGCGCTTCTTGACGATCTACTACGCCGTCATCATGAAGCTGCGTACCAGCTTCTTGTCAGGGCGTTGGCCTAGCAGTGCGATCATACTGGGCGTAAACGTCACATTGCGCCGACGTCGGTCCGTGTTTGATCGTTTTTGCTGAACGGCCTGTGCGAGATGGGGCCGCCACTGCGCCAATCGCTCTGCCGCGACACCGTGCTCCGCAGCAAGTTTCAGCAATTCCGTGTAGTCCATGGTCGCAGTTTACTCATTTTTCAAACGCGAGTCGATACCCCAGGACAGGAGGCGTTTCGACTTGGACGCCGAGGAGCGCAAATTTGCGCTCGGATGGATACCACCATCATAGGGCCGTTCTAGTTTGACGGCTGTACCTCCCCCTCCGGCAATCACGAACCTACACGAAAGTCACAAGAATTCAGACGCACCGTTCTTTATGGCGCGACAACAGATCGTAATTCCCCCAGATCTGGTGGAATAAGAACTCCGTGGAGACGGGGTTGGTGGCTCGCAATGGGTTACCTGGCAGTCATGGCGGTGCGTGAAAGCTAAAGAAGGGCGCGCACCGCGAACCCCAAACGGTTTGGGATTCAGTTCGCCGAACCACCCGGTCCCTGTGCCCTTACCCGGTACAGGCTACCTCGAAGCCGCTGCCTTACACTATGGCTTCTTAAGTGCCTCGATCAGTGCGGCAGGGTTGTCGTTGAAGATCCTGCCGCCGAACGAGCGGAAGCGGCCGGACTACAGTAGGAATAGACCACGGGTACACAGACCCGTAACTGGCTTCATTGGCTGGACCGCGAAGAGCGGCCTGAAATCTGGCCGGTGTCGTTGGTAAAAGTATACGTGACTGATGCTTGATCATAATAGGCTATGCCGGCAAGTACGATTGCCACTTGAATCTTTCTTTGAAGCGCCTGTTTGGATGGAACGCTTTGCGTTATTCCCTCGGTGTCAAACCCGTCGTTTACGAGGCTTGCGCTCGACAACGAGACGGTGAACTTGGCTTTGTCCCCGGTCTTCGTCAACCCAGTGTCCTTGTTCAACTTTGGATACTGTAATTGACATCTTTTTATCTTATGGTTCGTTAAGGCCGAAACCTTACCATGTGAGTCTGCCACGCCGTCCGTAACAACGTTACCGACGCCAATAGAGACCTGGAAGGATTTATTCAGCGCCAGTCCCGCAGGCAATTCAATGATCCCGGTCAGAGTAATCGAGTCTTCCTTTTTGAAGGTGAACTTTCCCTTTACCTGATATTCTGTCAACCCGACGGATTTACGTTGGTCATTGACGCTATCGGACCCACCAGTTTCTCGATTACTTATGGGAATCATTATCCTTGCGGTTCAACGCTCGAATTACCCCACCTTATGAAATACCGCTGGCACTTCGCTAATTCTTGTTGATAATTTGCCACTGGGAGCGGTGTCGTAATCACTCCCGGCTCAAGTTTCACACCAGCAAGCTGAAAAGTCGCACCAGTAGTTAACATCAATGATGGTGACTGGTTCGCGGTAACAACCGGTTGATTAGCTGTTGAATTTACCCATACATTTGGAAGTCCAACATTAGTCGCATTACCATACGCAAAAATCCAAGGAAGCGTCCCACTGATTGTTGAAAATT